>NZ_LT629755.1:1230769-2461538 GCF_900104685.1 Agromyces flavus | reverse complement strand
CCGAAACGTCACCAAGACGACGACGTCCATGACCACACAGTGAAAGGACACACCGTGAACAGCACGAAGAAGGTGCTCCTCGCCACGCTGGCGGCCGGTTCGATGCTCGCGCTCGCCGCGTGCTCGGGCGGCGGCGGAGGCGGCGGCGAGGGCGGCGGCGACGGCGGCCTCATCGGCGTCGCGATGCCGACCAAGAGCTCCGAGCGCTGGATCCAGGACGGCGACTCCGTCAAGGAGCAGCTCGAGGAGCAGGGGTTCAAGGTCGACCTCCAGTACGCCGAGGACGACATCCCCACGCAGGTCTCGCAGGTCGAGAACATGATCACCAAGGGCGCAGAGGCCCTGATCATCGCCGCGATCGACGGCACCACGCTGTCGGAGGTGCTGCAGACCGCCGCCGACTCGGACATCCCGGTCATCGCGTACGACCGCCTCATCCGCGACTCCGAGAACGTCGACTACTACGCCTCTTTCGACAACTACAAGGTCGGCGTGCAGCAGGCGACGTCGCTGCTGGCAGGCCTCGGCCTGACCGACCTCGAGGGCGCAGAGGTCGACGGCGCACCCGCCGGCCCGTTCAACCTCGAGCTGTTCGCCGGTTCGCCCGACGACAACAACGCGACCTTCTTCTGGAACGGCGCGATCGACACGCTCCAGCCCTACATCGACGAGGGCACCCTCGTCGTGAAGTCGGGCCAGACCGACTTCGAGCAGGCCGCCATCCTGCGCTGGGACGGCGAGGTCGCCCAGAGCCGCATGGAGGACATCCTCACGTCGACCTACTCCGACGGCTCGAAGGTCAACGCGGTGCTCTCGCCGTACGATGGCCTCTCGCGCGGCATCATCTCGGCCCTCACCGACGCCGGCTACACCGTCGGCGACGAATGGCCGATCATCTCCGGCCAGGACGCCGAGCTCAACTCGGTGCAGGCGATCAACGCCGGTGAGCAGTACTCGACCATCTTCAAGGACACCCGCGAACTCGCGACCGTGGCCGTGGACATGGCGACCGCGCTGCTGAACGGCGAGGAGCCCGAGGTCAACAACACCGAGGACTACGACAACGGCGTGAAGGTCGTGCCGTCGTACCTCCTCGAGTCGCAGATCGTCGTCAAGGACAACATCACCGAGGTCCTGGTCGACAGCGGGTACTGGACCGAAGAGGAAATCAACGGCTGATTCGCCGTTGAGCCGAATCGGATGACGCGACACCGCGTGTCGGGACCTGCGGCGGGAGTACTCTCGCCTCAGGTCCCGGCCGCGGCATCCGTGGCACCGGACGGCGCACCGGCAATGGAGCAGGAGCAAGGATGACCACCCACATTCTCGAGATGCGCGGCATCACCAAGACGTTCCCCGGCGTGAAGGCCCTCTCGAACGTCAACTTCGAGGTCGAGCGCGGCGAGGTGCACGCCATCTGCGGCGAGAACGGCGCCGGCAAGTCGACCCTCATGAAGGTGCTCTCGGGCGTGTACCCGCACGGCACGTACGACGGCGAGATCGTCTTCGAGGGCGAGACCGTCGAGTTCCGCGACCTCACCGATTCCGAGGCCAAGGGCATCGTGATCATCCACCAGGAGCTCGCGCTCAGCCCGTACCTGTCGATCGCCGAGAACATCTTCCTGAACAACGAGCAGAAGGGAGCCGGCGGTCTCATCGATTGGAACAAGACCAACTTCGAGGCCGCGAAGCTGCTCGCGCGCGTCGGCCTGAAGGAGAACCCGACGACGAAGATCCGGGAGATCGGCGTCGGCAAGCAGCAACTCGTCGAGATCGCCAAGGCGCTGTCGAAGCGCGTGAAGCTGCTGATCCTCGACGAGCCGACCGCGGCCCTGAACGACGAGGACTCGGATCACCTGCTCGACCTGATCCTGCACCTGAAGGGGCAGGGCATCACGTCGATCATCATCAGCCACAAGCTCAACGAGATCAAGAAGGTCGCCGACACCGTCACGGTCATCCGCGACGGCAAGACGATCGAGACGATCGCGAAGGCCGATGTCACCGAGGACCGCATCATCAAGGACATGGTGGGTCGCGACCTCGAGCACCGGTACCCCGACCACACGCCGAACATCGGCGAGGAACTGTTCCGTGTCGAGGACTGGACCGCGCACCACCCGCAGGACACGTCGCGCGTGATCGTCGACAACGTGAACCTCAATGTCCGCGCCGGCGAGATCGTCGGCATCGCCGGCCTCATGGGCGCGGGCCGCACCGAGTTCGCCATGAGCGTGTTCGGCCAGTCCTACGGATCGAGGATCTCGGGCAAGGTCTTCCTGCGCGGCAAGGAGATCAGGACGCGCACGGTCGCCGAGGCGATCGAGAACGGCATCGCCTACGCCACCGAGGACCGCAAGACCTTCGGCCTCAACCTGATCGAGGACATCAAGCGCAACATCTCGATGGCCTCGCTGAGGAAGCTCGAGAAGTACGGCCTCGTGCACGACAACGAGGAGTACGCGGTCGCCAACGAGTACCGCAAGTCGATGAACATCAAGGCACCGAACGTGCTGGTGAAGACGGGCAAGCTCTCGGGCGGCAACCAGCAGAAGGTCGTGCTGTCGAAGTGGATCTACTCCGACCCCGACGTGCTCATCCTCGACGAGCCCACTCGCGGCATCGATGTCGGCGCGAAGTACGAGATCTACACGATCATCAACAGGCTGGCCGCCCAGGGCAAGGGCATCATCGTCATCTCGTCCGAGCTGCCCGAGCTGCTCGGCATCTGCGACCGCGTCTACGCCCTCTCCGAGGGTCGCATCACGGGTGAACTCCCCATCGAGGACGCCACGCCCGAAGCGATGCTCAAGCTCATGACCATGGAGAAGCCCCGCTAGCCGCCGGCTGACGGATCACACCAGGAGACACCAATGTCGAATCCGAATCCACCCCTCCTCGAAGACACGACTCCCGCGGCAGCGAGCCCCCATCCCGTCGAGAACAAGTTCACCGACCGGCTGACGCACATGCTCAGCGACCTCGGTCGCAACGGCATCTTCATCGCGCTGGTCCTGGTCGTGGTCCTGTTCGCGATCCTGACGGACGGGATCCTGCTGCGTCCGCAGAACATCTCCAACCTCGTCGTGCAGAACGGGTACATCCTCGTCCTCGCGATCGGCATGGTCATGGTCATCATCGCCGGCCACATCGACCTCTCGGTGGGGTCCGTCGCCGCATTCGTGGGAGCCTGTTCGGGCGTCTTCGCGGTGAACTGGGGGCTGCCATGGTGGCTCTCGGTGCTGCTGTCGCTCGGCATCGGCGCGCTCGTGGGCGTCTGGCAGGGCTGGTGGATCGCGTTCGTCGGCATCCCGGCGTTCATCGTGACGTTGGCCGGCATGCTCATCTTCCGTGGTCTTGCGCTCGTGGTGCTCGGCAACGCGAACATCGGCAACTTCCCGACCGAGTACCGCGCTCTCGGCAACGGCTTCCTCTCGAACGTGTTCGGCGAGTTCGAGCTCGATCCGCTCACGCTCGGCGTCGGCGCGCTCGCGATCGTCATCCTCATCGTGCAGCAGGTGCGCACGCGCCGCGGCCGCCAGAAGTACGGCCAGGACGTCGAGCCCATGCCGTGGTTCATCACCAAGCTGGTGCTGATCTCGGCCGCGATCGGCTTCTTCGCCTACGCGCTCGCGTCGTACAAGGGCATCCCGATCACGCTGATCATCCTGGGCGTGCTCGTGCTGGTGTACAGCGTCATCATGAACCGCACGGTCTTCGGCCGGCACATCTACGCGATCGGCGGCAACCGCCACGCGGCCGAGCTGTCGGGCATCAAGACGCGCCGGGTCGACTTCTGGCTGTTCGTGAACATGGGCTTCCTCGCGGCGCTCGCCGGGCTCATCTTCACGGCGCGCCTGAACCTCGCCGGCCCGAAGGCCGGTGACGGCTTCGAGCTCGAGGCGATCTCGGCTGCGTTCATCGGCGGCGCGGCCGTGCAGGGCGGCGTCGGCACGATCGGCGGCGCGATCATCGGTGGTCTGATCATCGGTGTGCTGAACAACGGCATGTCGATCATGGGCATCGGCATCGAGTGGCAGCAGGCCGTGAAGGGCCTCGTGCTGCTGCTCGCGGTCGCGTTCGACGTGTACAACAAGCGGCGGTCGGGCGGCAGCTAGGCCGCGCGACCTCCTGGCGAACGAGGGGCGGATGCTGCGGCATCCGCCCCTCGTCGCATGCTGCGGCGTCGGGGCGTCGGCACCATCCTCCGCGAGAGTATGCCGAACAGCGCTTCCGGCCCCGGCACGGCGACGTTCGGCATACCCTCGGCGACTCGGATGGGGTTGGCAGGCGGCTTCGTTAGCGCTAACATCGACGACTGTTAGCGCTAACGAAGCCGCCGCGATGCAGAAGGAGGGCGCTCGCCGATGAGCGACACCGAGAACACGACGGATGGCGCGCGCGCCGCGATCCTCGAGGGGCGCACGTCGCTCGGGATCGAGCTCGGCTCCACGCGCATCAAGGCCTGCCTCGTCGGGCCCGACCCCACCGAGGTGCTCGCCGTGGGCAGCCACGAGTGGGAGAACGAGTTCGTCGACCGCCGCTGGACGTACTCGCTCGAGTACGTCGAGGCCGGCCTGCAGGCCGCCTACGCCGACCTCGTCGCCGACGTGCAGCGCCGCTACGGCGTGCAGCCGACGACGTTCGGCGCGATCGGCGTCTCCGCGATGATGCACGGCTACCTTCCGCTCGACGGCGACGGCGAGCTGCTCGTACCGTTCCGCACCTGGCGCAACACCTCGACGGGCGCGGCGGCCGCCGAGCTCAGTGAGCGGTTCGGGCTCAACATCCCGCTGCGCTGGTCGATCGCCCACCTGCACCAGGCGGTGCTCGACGACGAGGCCCACGTCCGCGACATCCGGAGCTTCACGACGCTCGCCGGGTACGTGCATTGGCGCCTCACGGGCCGCATGGTGCTCGGCGTCGGCGACGCCTCGGGCATGTTCCCGATCGACCCCGACACGCACGACTACGACGCACGGCTCCTCGGCGTCTACGACGGGCTCGTCGCCGACCGGGCGCCCGGGCTCCACGTCGCCGACCTGCTGCCCGAGGTGCTGCCCGCCGGTCGCGAGGTCGGGCGGCTCACTGCCGAGGGCGCGGCGTACCTCGATCCGAGTGGGGGCCTGCAGCCCGGCGTGCCGCTGTGCCCGCCCGAGGGCGACGCCGGCACCGGCATGGTCGCGACGAACTCGGTCGCCCCGCGCACCGGCAACGTGAGCGCGGGCACGAGCATCTTCGCGATGGTCGTGCTCGAGCGAGCCCTGTCGCACGCCCACCACGAACTCGACCTCGTCACGACGCCGGCCGGCGACCCGGTCGCGATGGTGCACTGCAACAACGGGGCGAGCGAGCTCGCCGCATGGACGGGCCTGTTCGGCCGGTTCGCCGCCGCTGCGGGTACCCCGATCGGGTCCGACGCCGCCTTCGGGGCGCTCTTCCGCGAGGCGCTCGAGGGCGACGCCGACGCGGGCGGACTGCTCGCGTACAACCACCTCGCGGGCGAGCCCATCGCGGGCCTCGACGAGGGGCGCCCGCTGTTCGTCCGCACGCCCGACAGCCGGTTCACGCTCGGCAACTTCATGCGCGCGCAGCTCTACGGCGTGTACGGCACGCTCGCGCTCGGCATGCGCGTGCTCGCGGGCGAGGGCGTCGAGATCGACCGGATGTTCGCGCACGGCGGCATCTTCCGCACGGCGGGCGTCGCCCAGCGGTTCCTCGCCGGGGCGCTCGACGCGCCGGTCGCGGTCGGCGAGACCGCGTCCGAGGGCGGCGCGTGGGGCATCGCGGTGCTCGCCGCCTACCTCGGTGCCGCCGACGAACTCGACCTCGGCGCCTACCTCGACCAGCGCGTCTTCGCCGGCGCCGACATCGACACCATCGATCCCGACCCGGCGGATGTCGCCGGCTTCGCCGCCTACCTCGATCGCTACCGCGCCGGCCTCGCCGTCGAGGCCGCCGCGGTCGCGGCGCTCTGAGGCGCGACATCCGCTTCCGGCGCGGCTCGCCTCACGGCCATCACCACTCGCAACTCACACGCAGACGAACCTCGCAGTAAGGACATCCCATGACCCGCACTCCGCTCACCACCTCGCTCGACGGGTACGAGGTCTGGTTCCTCACCGGAAGCCAGCACCTCTACGGCCCCGAGACCCTGCGGCAGGTCGCCGACCAGTCGCGCACGATCGCGGAGACGCTCGACGCGGCATCCGCCGTGCCCGTGGAGGTGGTCTGGCAGCCGGTGCTCACCGACTCGGCCGCGATCAAGAAGCTCGTGCTCGAGGCGAACGCCGCGCCCAACGTGATCGGCGTCGTCGCGTGGATGCACACCTTCAGCCCCGCGAAGATGTGGATCGCCGGCCTCGACGCGCTGCAGAAGCCGCTCGCGCACCTGCACACGCAGGCGAACGTCGAGCTGCCGTACGCCGAGATCGACTTCGACTTCATGAACCTCAACCAGGCCGCGCACGGCGACCGCGAGTTCGGGTACATCCAGACGCGCCTCGGCGTGCCGCGCAAGACGATCGTCGGACACGCGACCGACCCGCGCGTGCAGGGCGAGCTCGCGACCTGGCAGCGTGCGGCGGCCGGCCTCGCGGCATCCCGCGACCTCAAGCTCGCGCGCTTCGGCGACAATATGCGCTTCGTCGCCGTGACCGAGGGCGACAAGACCGAGGCCGAGCTGCGCTTCGGGGTGCAGGTCAACACGTGGGGCGTGAACGAGCTCGCCGACGCGGTGCACGCGGCGTCCGACGCCGAGATCGACCAGCTCGTCGCGCTCTACGAGGACGAGTACGACGTGGCCGCCGAACTACGGAAGGGCGGCGACCGCCACGACTCGCTGCGCTACGGCGCGGCCATCGAGCTCGGCCTGCGCTCGTTCCTCGAAGAGGGCGGCTTCGGCGCGTTCACCACGAGCTTCGAGGACCTCGGCGCGCTGCGGCAGCTGCCCGGCCTCGCGGTGCAGCGCCTGCAGGCCGAGGGTTACGGCTTCGGCGCCGAGGGCGACTGGAAGACCGCCGTGCTCGTGCGCATCGCCAACGTGATGGGCGCGGGCCTGCCCGGCGGCGCGACCCTCATGGAGGACTACACGTACGACCTCACGCCCGGCGACGAGCTCATTCTCGGCGCGCACATGCTCGAGGTCGCCCCGTCGATCACGACGGCCAAGCCGTCGCTCGAGATCCACCCGCTCGGCATCGGCGGCAAGGAGGACCCGGTGCGCCTGGTCTTCACGGCCGACCCCGGTCCGGCCGTCGTGGTCGCGATGAGCGACCTGCGCGACCGGTTCCGCCTCACGGCGAACGTCGTCGAGAACGTCGCCCCGCGCCATCCGCTGCCCAAGCTGCCGGTCGGCCGTGCGATCTGGAAGCCCGCGCCCGACTTCCAGACGTCGGCCGCCGCGTGGCTCACCGCCGGCGCCGCGCACCACACCGTCATGTCGACCGCGGTCGGCGTCGAGGTGTTCCGCGACTTCGCCGAGATGGCGCGCGTCGAGCTGCTCGTGATCGACGACGAGACGACGCAGCGCGGGTTCGAGCGCGAGGTGCGCTGGAACCAGGCGTACTACCGGCTGGCGCAGGGCCTCTGAGGCCGGGCGCGATGAGCGGGGCGGATGCGGCGGGGCGGGCGGTGGACCCGGCTGCCGTGTCCGACCCGGCCGCGGGGCTTGGCGCGGGGCCTGCGGCCGACCTGAAGGCGCCCGATCCGGCGGCGGCGGCGACCTTCGCCGGGGTGCCGACCATGTTCGACGTGGCCCGGCACGCCGGTGTCTCGCACCAGACGGTGTCGCGCGTGCTGAACGACCTGCCCGGGGTCGCCGCCGCGACGCGCGAGCGCGTGCGGCAGGCGATGGCCGAGCTCAACTACGCGCCGTCGCCGACCGCGCGGGCGATGGCGCGTCGCCGGTCGGGCTCGATCGGGCTGATCCAGGCTGGCCGACCCGACTACGGCCCGTCGAGCGCGGCGCTCGGCTTCAACGAGGCCGCGCGCGAGGCCGGATACGCCGTGAGCCAGGCGAGCATGCGCGCGCTCGACGCCGACGAGCTCACCCAAGCGGTGCACCGGCTCGTGCTGCAGCGCGTCGAGGCGATCGTGCTCATCTCGGGCGAACGCGAGGGCGTCGACGTGCTGCGCGGGATCGACGCGGGCGTGCCGGTCGTCGCGGTCGCCTCCGAGCGGTCGCCCGGGACGCATCGCGTGTCGTTCGATCAGGCCGCCGGCGCGCGCCTCGCGACCGAGCATCTGATCGGTCTCGGGCATCGGCGCATCGCGCATGTGGCCGGTCCGGCCGATTCGATGGATGCCGCGGAGCGCCGCCGCGGGTTCGCCGCCGCGCTCGAGGCGCACGGCCTCGAGCACCGCGAGCCCATCGAGGGCGACTGGCTCGCGGCATCTGGACACGCCGCGGGGGTTCGCGTGCTCGAGGACGGATGGGCCACCGCCGTGTTCGTCGGCAACGACCAGATGTCGCTCGGGCTGCTCGCCGCGTGCCACGCCGCGGGCGTCGCGGTGCCCGATGACCTCAGCGTCGTCGGGTTCGACGACATCCCCGAGGCGGCCTTCTTCACGCCGGCGCTCACGACGATGCGGCAGGACTTCCACACCCTCGGCCTCGACATCATGGCGACGGTGCTCGACGTCCTGCGCGACGAGCCGTCGGCGCCCGACCGCACGACGCGTGTGCCCGAGCTCGTCGTGCGCGCGAGCACAGCCGCCCCGCCCCGCGCGGCTGACCTCGCCGGGATGTGACGCGAACTGCCGTTCCGGCGGCGGCGAACCGCGTTGCGCGTCACCTCACGGCCAGCGGCGCGCCTCGGTCGCGAACCAGTTGGCGCGGGGCTGCGTGCTACCTGCCGGGACGGGACGCGAATTGCTGTTCCGGCGGCGGCGAACCGCGTTTCGCGTCACCTCACGGTCAGGATGCCGAGTAGTCGGGCAGCTGCTGCAGGGTCCAGCGGTTGCCGTCGGGGTCGCGCAGGGTGATGAAGCGGCCCCACTCCTGCTCGTCGATGCCCTCGGCCTCCACGCCCTTGGCGCGCAGGTCGGCGAGCACGGCGTCGGCGTCGGGGATCACGACCTGGATCACGTCGAGCGAGCCGGGCTCGAGCGTCGCGCCCAGGCCCTCCCCGATCGCGATCGAGCACGCCGATCCGGGCGGCGTGAGCTGCACGAAGCGCAGCCCCTCGTACACGGTGCGGTCGTGGTCGGCGTTGAAGCCGAGCTTCTCGACGTAGAACTCCTTCGCGCGGTCGACGTCGCTGACGGGCACGTGGATGAGCTCGATCTTCCAGTCCATGGTGGTCCTCCGGGTCGGGCCGGGCGGGTAGGCACGGCGTCTCGTTTCACCGACGAGTCTGCTCGCCGATGTGGACAGTTCCTGTCCGGAATGGCACGGGGTAAGGCCGCCATCCGGACGGGGCTCCGCGCTCCACCATGTCGCGGACCCGGTCGACGCCGCAAGACCGGTCGCACGACCGCGACGCATGGGTGCCGGATGTCGCGGCCCGCCGCGACCGGACCGGCCCGGTCCGTCCGCCGCATCCGGTGGGAGGATGGAACGCATGACGACGCTCAACATCACCGGGGATGCCGCGGCCGACGAGCTGCTCAGCACCGACGCGTTTGCGCTGCTCGTGGGCATGCTGCTCGACCAGCAGGTCGCGATGGAGACCGCGTTCGCCGGGCCGTTGAAGATCCAGCAGCGCGTCGGCTCGATCAAGCCCGACACGATCGCGGCCGTCGACCCCGATCACCTGGTCGACGTCTTCAAGCAGACGCCCGCGGTGCACCGCTATCCCGGCTCGATGGCCGGGCGCGTCCAGGCGCTGGCCGGCGCCGTGCGCGACGACTGGGGGAGCGACGCCGCGGCGATCTGGACGCAGGGCGACCCCGACGGTCCCGAGGTGCTCCGGCGCCTGAAGGCGTTGCCGGGCTTCGGCGACCAGAAGGCGAAGATCTTCCTCGCCCTGCTCGGCAAGCAGCTGGGCGTCGAGGCGTCCGGATGGCGCGAGGCCGTCGGCCACTACGGCGAGGAGGGGTGCTTCGCCTCCGTCGCCGACATCACCGACGCCGAGTCCCTCGCCAAGGTGCGCGCCACGAAGCAGGCGGCGAAGGCCGCGGCGAAATCCTCGAAGGCCTGACCCGTCGATCACGGCCCCCGGGGCGTCAGGTGCACCGGGCGCCGCAGGTTCACGATCAGGTGCGAGTCGAACTGCTTCTGCTTCGTGACGAGCGCCTTCCCGCGCACGCTCAACGTCCCGGTGACCTTCACGTCTCCGCCTTCGACCGCGACGAGGTCGCCGGCCGCGACGATCGCGGCGCAACCGATGACCTGGAAGACGAGGTCGAGCTGGAACTCGACCCTTCCGACCGGGACGTCGTCGACGGAGACCTCGATGACCGGCGTGTAGGTCGAGGTGACGCGGTGCGAGGCGAGCTCCACCACCTCGCGCGCGGGGGAGCCGAGCGTCCGGCGGCCGGCGTCTGCGAGGGCCCGGTACTTGAGCCAGCCTTCGATGAGCGCGTCGGTCACGTCGAAGTCGAGCAGTCGCTGGGCCGCGGCGGCCACCTGGCCGTAGACGGCGTTTCGGGCCACCGTCGACAGGTGGTCGACGCCGCCGGACGCCGTCCCCTCGCGGTCGGCCGCGACGAGCGCAGCGGCGATCTCATCGGAGAGAACGTGCGCGCGCCCCGGGTCTCCGAGCAGGTCGAGCACGGTGAGGCGATCCTCGTGCGACGGTGCCAGCATGGTCACGATCGGACCTCCTCGATCTCGTGGCGTCGGTCGCCGGAATGAGCCTCGATCCGCACCACGTGCCGGCGGGCATCGCGTTCGTCGGGCAGCGCGTCGATCGCACTGCGCACGTCGACGGGCGTCACCGGCGTCGCGCGCACGTGCGCGGCGACCCACGCGCGCTGGCGCGCGACGTGCTGGACGCGGAGGAGCACCGCCATGGCGGCGATGATCGCCAGGGCGAGGAGCACGGCGGCCACGACCAGGATCGCCGTCGACAGCGAGAGGGACGGCGCCGTCGTGGTGTGGACCGTGACCTCGGATGCCACCGGCACGGCGGTGCCGGGCGCGGGGTCCTGGGCGTCGATGACGTCGCCGTCGGACGAGCCCGAGATCGCGAGCCGCAGGCCGACCGCGCTCAACGCCGCGGCGGCCTCCCCCGTCGACATGCCGACGAGATCGGGTACCGGGACGGTCTCCGGAGGAAGGGGCTGCAGCGTCACGTCCACCGCCGTCCCGACGGTCACCTCGGTGCCGGCGGGAAGCGACTGCTCGCCGACCAGGTCGCCCGTGCCCGAGACGGCGCCCCGAACCAGCTGGGCGGCATCGAGTCGTGCGTCCGCGTCCTCGAGCGTGAGGCCGAGCAGGTCGGGGACCTCCGTCATCTGGGCTGGTGGGGGAGTGACCAGGAAACTCGCCTCCGCGGTCATCTTCGCGTCGCCGGTGCAGCGAGCGACCACCGCGTGCGTGTCAGGACTCGTCTCCGTCGGCACCTCGAAGGAGGTGGACGCGACGCCGCCCGACGCGACGACGGTCCCGAGGTCGACCGAGACGCCCTGCTCGATCCACGTGAAGACCACCTCCGGGTCCCCGACGTCGTCGTTGCCCTCGAGCGGACAGTCGACGAAGCCCGTCGCGACGGCCGCGACCGTCGAGCCGGGCTCTCCCTCGACGGGATCGAGCTGGAGCTGAGGCGCGGTGGCCGGTGGCGCGTCCGGCGCAGGAGCTGCCGGCGCGTCCGGCACGGGCGGCGCGGCCGACGCGCCGGTTGCGGTGGTCGCGACGCCGAACATCGTGCCGACGGCGAGCAGCACCATCGCCGCCGCCGCACGAAGGCGAGACGAACTGGAGTGCGCCATATCGCGGCCCCCTCCCACCGCGTATGTTCACTCCCACGGTCCTCCGGACCGCGCCGGATGTCAACGACGGTCCCGGGACGGGTCGAGACCGGCGCGACTCGACCGTCGGGCGGCTCAGCGCCCGATTCGGTCGCGCCATGAAGCCGCCGTCGCGTCGAGCAGCGCGTCCCAGTCTGTCGGCGTGATGCCGAACACCTCGGTCGTCTCTGAAGCGTCCACGACGAACGGCCGGTCGAACTGGTAGTGGACTCCGCGCACCTCGCGCACCACGGGGACGACGGCGCCGAGGGAAGCCGCCGCCCAGCGCGGCATCCGTCGCAGTCGCGGCTCGCCCGCGCCGACCCGAGACCCGAGCGCTCGCAGCACTTCGCGCACGCTCACCGGCGGGTTCGAGGGCACGAGCCACGCCGATCCCCACGCCCGCTCGTCACGGCCGAGCACCGCGAGCGTCGCGGCGATGTCGTCGACCGCCGTCCACGAGTGCGGCGCGTCGGGGTCGCCGAACACCGTCGCCGGGCGTCCGGTGAGGGTGCGCTCCGCATACCTCGGCAGCAGCCCGCTCGACACGGGCGCGGTCGGCCCGAGGTAGTCCGAGGCGCGTGCCTCGGTCACGCGTACGCGCCCGGCCTGGTGGGCGGCGAGCGCCTCCTCCCACATTCGCGCCCGGAGCGCGCCCTTGTGGTCGGACGGCCGCAGCGGCGTCTCGCGGCGCATCGGCCCGTCGACCGGACCGTAGCCGTAGAGGTTGCCCATCGTGACGAGCACGGCACCGGCTGACTCGGCCGCATGCAGGATCGACGCCGCGAGCGGCGGCCACACCTGCTCCCAGAGCGGGTACGAACCGGGGTTCGCGCAGTTGTAGACCACGCTCGCGCCGTGCGCCGCGTCGGCCAGCGATCGGGCGTCGCTCGCATCGAGCGCGACCCGTTCGACGAGCGGATGACTCGCGCCTCCGCCCGAGCGCGTGACCACTCGCACGCGCGAGCCGCCGTCGGCGAGCCGCAGGGCGAGGGCGGTCCCGACGGGTCCCGCGCCGACGATCAGCTGGAACGGCTCGGTCATGTCGAGCATCCTGCCGCACCGGTATGTCCTGCCGATGAACGAACGTGCCCGACACCGACCAGTTGAGCGCTCACATTCCACCCACGGGCCGCGGAGACGGGAGACGATTCGCCCACCGAACGAGTGGCTGAGTACCCCGCGCCCGCGGCGGGAACGCCTGCGGGGCGCCCGTGACCCAACCGTGACGAAATTCCCACTTGTGAGCGCTCACAAGTGAGCGCTAACATCTCGACTGCGGCCGGAATGGACTGGCCGCCCGGCGCACCGAGACTTCGCAGCACCCCCGCCGCCGGCCAGTGAACAAGGAGGTTCCAGCTGATGAAGAAGCAGCTCATCGGCATCGCCGCCGCCGGCGCGATGCTCCTCGCCCTCTCGGGATGCGCCAGCTCGGGCGACGCCACCGCCGAGGGCCCCAAGCCGCTCGACGAGCTCGTGGTCGGGTTCGCCCAGGTCGGCGCCGAGTCGGGATGGCGCACCGCCAACACCAAGGACATCCAGGCCGCCTTCGAGGAGGCCGGCATCGAGCTGAAGTTCTCCGACGCGCAGCAGAAGCAGGAGAACCAGATCAAGGCGATCCGGTCGTACATCCAACAGGGCGTCGACTACATCGCCTTCTCGCCCGTCGTCGAGACCGGATGGGACGCGGTGCTCAACGAGGCCAAGGCCGCCGGCATCCCCGTGGTGCTCACCGACCGCGCCGTCGACTCGCAGGACGAGTCGCTCTACGTGAGCTTCCTCGGCTCCGACTTCATCGAGGAGGGCAAGAAGGCCGGCCTCTGGGTGCTCGACGAGTACAAGGACGCGACCGAGCCGGTCAACATCGTGCAGCTCGAGGGCACGACGGGCGCCGCACCGGCGATCGACCGTGCCGAGGGCTTCGCCGACGTCATCCGCCAGAACTCCAACCTCGAGGTCGTCGCGAGCCAGACCGGCGACTTCACGCGTGCCGGCGGCAAGCAGGTCATGGAGGCGCTGCTGAAGTCCAACCCCGACATCGACCTCGTCTACGCCCACAACGACGACATGGGCCTGGGCGCGATCGAGGCGATCGAGGCGGCGGGCCTGAAGCCCGGCGAGGACATCAAGATCGTCACGGTCGACGCGGTCAAGGACGGCATGCAGGCGCTCGCCGACGGCAAGATCAACTTCATCGTGGAGTGCTCGCCGCTGCTCGGCGGCCAGCTGGTCGACATCATCAAGACCCTCAACGACGGTGGCGAGGTCGAGAAGCGCATCATCACCGAGGAGACGACCTTCAACCAGGAGCAGGCCATCGAGGCCCTGCCCGACCGGCAGTACTGAGCCCCGAGGGGCGGATGTCGCGGCATCCGCCTCTCGGACCCGGCGGGTGCGCGGCGTCCATGCGCGCACCCGCCGTCCCCTACTCTCGACCCACGGCAACGCACGAGCGGATGCCGCCACCACACCTCGATGGAGAGACACGTGACCCAGGCACCCGCCACGCCGGCGCCGGTCGTCGAGATGCGCGACATCTCGATCACCTTCCCGGGCGTCAAGGCGCTCGACGGCGTCGACTTCCGCATGTTCCCGGGCGAGGTGCACTCGCTCATGGGCGAGAACGGCGCCGGGAAGTCGACGCTCATCAAGGCGCTCACGGGCGTCTACGGCATCGACTCCGGCACGATCACGCTCGCGGGCGACCAGGTCTCGTTCAGCGGTCCGGCCCAGGCCCAGGCGGCGGGCATCGCGACCGTGTACCAGGAGGTGAACCTCCTGCCGAACCTGTCGGTCGCCGAGAACATCCTGCTCGGGCTCGAGCCCCGGCGGTTCGGCTCGGTCGACTGGCGAGAGATGCGCCGACGCTCGCGCGCCATCCTCGCCGGCCTCGGCCTCGAGATCGACCCCGGCTCGCTCCTCGGCGACCACTCGCTCGCGGTGCAGCAGCTCGTCGCGATCGCGCGCGCGATCGACGTGAACGCGAAGGTCCTGATCCTCGACGAGCCGACGTCGTCGCTCGACACCGACGAGGTCGCCGAGCTGTTCCGCGTCATCCGCTCGCTGAAGGACCAGGGCGTCGCCATCCTGTTCGTCTCGCACTTCCTCGACCAGGTGTACGAGATCTGCGACCGCCTCACGGTGCTGCGCAACGGCAAGTTGGTGGGGGAGTACCTCGTCGACGAGCTGCTGCGCATCGACCTCGTGCAGAAGATGATCGGCAAGGAGCTCACCGCGCTCGACGAGCTCGAGCAGCGCGTCCACACGGTGGTCGCCGGCGATTCGGATGCCGCGACGTTCGTCTCGGCCGAGGGGCTCGGCCGCCGCGGCGCGATCAACCCGGCCGATCTGCCGATCGCGGCAGGCGAGGTCGTGGGCCTGGCCGGCCTGCTCGGCTCCGGCCGGACGGAGTTCGCGCGCCTCCTCGGCGGCATCGACCGCGCCGACACGGGCGAGCTGACCATCCGCGGCGAGACCGTGAAACTGCGCACGCCGCGCCAGGCGATCTCGAAGCGCATCGCGTTCTCGTCCGAGAACCGGCGCGACGAGGGCATCGTCGGCGACCTCACCGTGCGCGACAACATCGTGCTCGCGCTGCAGGCCGACCGCGGCTGGTTCCGCCCCATCCCGAAGAAGAAGCAGGACGAGCTCGCGCAGTCCTACATCCAGGCGCTCAACATCCGGCCCGGCAACGCCGACGCGCTCGTGCGCAACCTGTCGGGCGGCAACCAGCAGAAGGTGCTGCTCGCGCGCTGGCTCGCCATCGCGCCGCGCCTCCTGATCCTCGACGAGCCGACGCGCGGCATCGACATCGGGGCCAAGGCCGAGATCCAGAAGCTCGTGTTCAACCTCGCCGAGAACGGCATGAGCGTGCTCTTCATCTCGGCCGAGCTCGAGGAGGTGCTGCGGCTCAGCCACCGCGTCGTGGTGCTCCGCGACCGGCACGTCGTCGCCGACCTCGAGAACGACGGGCTCACGGTCGACTCGCTGCTCGGGCTCATCGCCGACGGGCGGGTCGCGTCCGACGACGAGGCGCTCGACGAGCTGGCGGATGGCGCGGCGCCGGCGCCTGCGACATCCGGTGCCGCGGCAGCGCCCGCGCCCGTCACGGCCGGCGCCCGCGCGACATCCGTCACCCCTGAACCCACCGACCCCGCCGCAGGAGGCACCCGATGAGCGCCCTGCTCGCCCGCATCGTCGCCAGCCGGCTGTTCTGGCCGGTCGTGATGCTGCTCGTCCTGTTCGCGATCAACCTCATCGCGTTCCCCGGCTTCTTCACGATCACGGTGCGCGACGGGCACCTGTTCGGCAGCCTCATCGACATCCTGCGCAACGGGGCGCCGACGCTCATCATCGCGGTGGGCATGACGCTCGTCATCGCGACCCGGGGCATCGACCTCTCGGTCGGCGCGGTCGCCGCGATCTCGGGCGCGGTCGCGTGCTCGATCATCCTCGGCTCGCCCGAGCCGGCGAGCTCGGCGACCGTCGCGGTCGCGGTCACCGTCGCGCTGCTGATCTCGCTCGTGCTCGGGGTGTGGAACGGGTTCCTCGTCGCCGTGCTCGGCATCCAGCCGATCATCGCCACGCTGATCCTCATGACCGCGGGCCGCGGCGTCGCGATGCTCATCACCGAGGGCCAGATCATCACCGTGAACAGCCCGCCGTTCAAGGCGCTCGGTTCGGGCTTCTGGCTCGGGCTCCCGATCGCGGCCATCATCGCGGCCGTCGTGTTCGGCGCCGCGGCGCTCATCACGCGGCGCACCGCGCTCGGCATGTTCATCGAGTCGGTCGGCATCAACCCCGAGGCCAGCCGCCAGGCGGGCGTGCGCGCACGCGGGCTGCTGTTCGCCGTCTACACGTTCAGCGCGTTCTGCGCGGCGATCGCCGGCCTCATCCTCACCGCCAACACCGCCGCGGCGGATGCCAACAACACGGGCCTGTTCATCGAGCTCGACGCGATCCTCGCGGTCGTCATCGGCGGCACATCACTCGCCGGCGGCCGGTACACGCTGCTCGGCACGCTGGTCGGGGCGCTCGTCATCCAGACCCTCGTGACCACGGTCTACACGGTCGGCATCCCGCCGATCGCGACCATGGTGTTCAAGGCGGCGGTCGTGACCGTCGTCTGCCTCCTCCAGTCGCCCACCACGGCACAGGCGCTCAGCGGGTTCCGCAGGCGCCTCGCCGTCCGAGCCGGGAAGGGGCTCGCCGCATCATGACCAAGCTGCTCGACGCCCCTGATCGCCCCTCGCGTGGCAGCGCCCGGCGCGCGGCGCGCCCGACCCGCGGCGCCGGCCGCGGGGCCGCCGGACGCGGCCGGGGCACCGGCCCAGCGCCATCCGGCGGCAGCCCGATCGCACGCGCGGGCCGCGCCGCCGCCGCACTGCTGACCAGTCCGAAGTACGGGCCCGTCACGGTCACCGCCATCCTGTTCGTCGCCGTGTTCGTCGTCGGCGGGATCCGCTACCGCGGGTTCTTCTCGGGACAGGTGTTCCTCAACCTGCTGGTCGACAACGCGTACCTGATCGTGCTCGCGGTCGGCATGACGTTCGTGATCCTGACCGGCGGCATCGACCTGTCGGTCGGCGCGGTGGTCGCCCTCAGCGGCATGATCGCCGCGAACACCCTGCAGACGGGCTGGTCGCCCGCGGTCGTGATCCCGCTCATCCTCGTGCTGACGAGCGTGCTCGGGCTTCTCGTTGGCCTCATGATCCACGTGTTCAAGGTGCAGCCGTTCATCGCGACGCTGGCCGCGATGTTCCTGGCGCGCGGCCTCTGCTACGTGATCAGCCAGAGCTCGATCTCGATCACCGAGCCGACGTTCGTGCAGCTCGCGGTCTCGCGCATCCCGCTCGGCGGCGGCATGTCCATCACGCCGAGCGTGATCATCGCGCTCGTCGTGGTCGCGATCGCGGTGTGGGTGCTGCACGCCACACGCTTCGGCCGCACGGTCTACGCGATCGGCGGCAGCGAGACATCCGGTCTGCTCATGGGCCTGCCGGTCGCGCGCACCAAGGTGCTCGTCTACGTGATCTCGGGCTTCTGCTCGGGCCTGGCGGGCGTGCTCTTCACCTTCTACACGCTCTCGGGCTACCCGCTGACGGCGATCGGCACCGAACTCGACGCCATCGCCGCGGTCGTCATCGGCGGCACGCTGCTCACCGGCGGGTACGGCTTCGTGCTCGGCTCGGTGCTCGGCGTGCTGGTGCTCGGGGTGATCCAGACCATCATCACGTTCGAGGGCACGCTCTCGTCGTGGTGGACCAAGATCTTCATCGGCGCGCTGCTGCTGGTGTTCATCATCCTGCAGAAGGTGCTCACGGCACGGCGGCGGTGAGCGAGAGCGGATGGCGCAGCGCCCGTTCCCACCGCGGACCGGGCGCTCCGCCTCCCCGACCGGGGCTTCCCCGGGCGGGATAATCGACATGGACGAGCGCGCCGGCGGCGCGGGGCAGGGAGCCAGGCAGCGAGTGGCCGAGCACGACGACAAGACCCGGGCGGCGACGATCTTCGACGTCGCTCGGCTCGCGGGCGTGTCGCACCAGACGGTGTCGCGTGTGCTCAACGACCTGCCGAACGTGCGCCCGGCCACGCGGGCCCGCGTCGAGCAGGCGATCACGCAGCTGCGGTACGTGCCGTCGCCCGCGGCGCGCGCCCTCGTCACGCGTCGCACGCGCACCCTCGGGCTGATCGTCACAGGGGCGCCCGACTACGGGCCATCCTCGACCGCGCTGCACTTCAACGAAGCGGCGCGCGACGCCCGGTACGCGGTGATCACCGCCAGCATGCTCGAGACGGATGCCGCGAGCATGCGCTCGACCGCCGAGCTGCTCGTGCGCCAGAACGTCGAGGCGATCGTGCTCATCGCCGCGCAGCGCGCCGCGCTCGACGCGCTCGACGGCATCGAGCTCGGGGTGCCGATCGTGGCGGTCGCGTCCGAGGAGCGAGGTGCCATGCACCGCGTCTGGCTCGACCAGTACGCCGGCGCACGCCTCGCGGTCGAGCACCTCATCGGACTCGGGCACCGAGCCATACGCCATGTCGCCGGACCCCTGAACGCGATGGATGCCGCGGAGCGCGTCCGCGGATGGGCCGCCGCGCTCGGCGACCACGGCCTGCCGGCGCGCGAGCCGCTCGTGGGGGACTGGTCGCCCGGCAGCGGGTACGTGCACGGCCGCGCGCTTGCGGCCGACCCCGACATGACCGCGGTGTTCGTCTCGAACGACCAGATGGCGCTCGGCGTGATGCACGCGCTCGCCGAGGCGGGCCGCTCGGTGCCGGGCGACGTGAGCGTGGTGGGCTTCGACGACATCCCCGAGGCGGCGTTCTTCGCGCCGCCCCTCACGACGATCCGCCAGGACTTCGACGCGCTCGGTCGCGACGCGATGGCCGGCGTGCTCACCGTGCTCGGCGACGACGATCGCATGCCGGCCCCGCGCGTGCCCGACCTCGTGGTGCGCACGAGCACGGCCGCGCCGTCGCGCGACCGGGCGGCCGTCACGTCCTGACGTCGCTGCCGTCGCCGTCGTCGCCCGCCCGTCCGCCGGCCGGGCCTCACGTCCCGGTCCATCCCGGGGCGAGCGCCCGGCCCAACGCATGAGGTGACGCGAAGCGCTCCATCCCGCGGGATCACGCGCAGATCGGGTCACCTCGGGGTCATTGCGACCGGGGGCGCGGTCCGGGCTCAGCCTCGAGGTGACGCGAAGCGCTCCATTCAGCGCGATATCGCGCCGTTCGCGTCACCTCGCCGAATCGCTGGAACGACTCGCTCAGCCAGCGGCGGCCTCGCGCAGCTCGCGGATCCGCGCCCGCACGCGGGCGGACGCGTCGGCGATCGCTCGCCGCTCGTCGGGCTCGAGCACGTCGAGGAACAGGGTGCGGATGTCGCGCCCGTGCTCGCGCGTCGCGCGAAGGAACGCGAGACGGCCGAGGCGTGTCATCACGATGAGCGATCCGCGACCGTCGGTGTCGCACTCGATGCGCTCGATTAGCCCGCGCGAGGCCATGCGCGTGAGGTGATGGGAGACCCGGCTCTTCTCCCAGCCCATCATCTCGCCGAGCGCGCCCGGGCGCAGGCGGCGCTCGGGCGTGCGGAAGAGCGTGAGCAGCACGCCGTAGTCGGGCTGCGAGATGCCGACGTCGTCCTGCAGTCGGCGGTCGAGTTCGCGGGCGAGCTCGAAGTGCATCCCCACGAACCCGTCGAAGAAGGTCCAGTCATCCGCCTCGAGCAGTGGCTCCTCGGCAGATGACATGAACCCATCTTACGTGAATTTGGTTGACGTGTCAACAACTTCAAGAGAGGATGGAAGATGTCCCGAGTCAAGATCGGCATCATCATCGGCAGCACCCGGCCCGGTCGGGTCGGCGACCAGGTCGCGCGTTGGGTGCTCGAGCGGGCGCAGTCGCGCACCAACGCGGAGTTCGAGCTCGTCGACCTCGCCGACTTCGCACTTCCGCACCTCGACGAGGCGATCCCGGCCGCGGCAGGCCAGTACGCGCACGAGCACACGAAGGCGTGGGCCGAGAAGGTCGACTCGTTCGACGGCTACATCTTCGTGACGCCCGAGTACAACCACTCGACGTCCGGCGCGCTGAAGAACGCGATCGACTTCGTCTACCGCGAGTGGAACAACAAGGCTGCGGGCCTGGTCAGCTACGGCTCGGCCGGCGGCACGCGTGCCGCCGAGCATCTGCGGCTCATCCTCGGCGAGATCCAGATCGCCGACGTGCGCCAGCAAGTGTCGTTCTCGCTGCTCACCGACTTCGAGGCGTTCACGACGTTCAAGCCGGCCGACAACCACGCCGGCATGCTCGCCGCGCAGCTCGACCAGCTCGTGACGTGGGCGACCGCCCTCCGCTCGGTGCGCGAGCCTGTCGAGGTGGCCCGGGCCGCGTAACCGGCCGGCACGCGAGAAACGGGCGGCATCGGGTGTTTTCCACCCCGGTGTCGCCCGTCACGCGTCCGTCCTCCGCGCGACCTTCGCCCGGCTTCCGTGCGTCGCGCGTGCGGCCATCCGCTCACCGACCGCCCAGGCGCTCAAGCGATTGCTCGAGACGCAGCCCGCCGAGTGAGCCGAGCGGGAGGCCAATACGATCGTCGAGTGAACTCCACCCGAGACCTGACCGAGTCCCTCATCGCCGAACTCGAGCCGCACCTCGCGGACACGGCGTACACGATCAGCCGCACCGAGCGCGGGTTCGAGGTCCTGCTCGACCTCGCAGACGCGAAGTGGTGGATGCCCCTCAGCCGCAACGGACTCGAGCAGACCTTCGCCTACCAGGTCGCCGTCGACGAGGCCGCGCGAAACTACAGCGTGAACGACGTGAGCCGCACCATCGAGTGGAAGGTCGGCGTGGGCGGTCAAGAGATGATCCCGTCGTTCGGGGCCGGAGTGTCGAGACGGTCGGGCTCGATCACCACGTACCAGCGGAAGATCGAGATCGGGATCTCGGACCGGGGTGCGGTGGAGCCCGTCGTCGACATCGCGTTCGACTCCGCCGCCGTGAAGAAGAAGATCCACGAGGCGGCTTCGCGCCTCGGCCTGAACAGGACCCTGAGTCGCGACCAGCGGATCGGCCTGTGGTTCGGAATCGGCGGGCTTGGGATCGCCGCCGCGACCGTGCTGATGATCGTCGTCGTCGAGGTGTTCGTCCGGCCGTAGGGCGGTTGGGCCCCGTGCGCGAGCGAGTCAGCGCTCGACGTGCGCGTCGAGGAACTCCGCGATGGTCTCAGCCATCTGCTCGGGCTGCCACTGGTGCTGGGCGGCCGGGATGGCGCGGCGCTCGGCGTTCGGCAGGGCGGCGGCGATCGCGTCGGCCGAGGGTCCCATCGCGTCGAGCGTCTCCTCGCCGACGAGCACGAGCGTGGGCGCCTGGATGCCGCCGAGCAGTTCGGAATGCGGTGCCGACTGCGACCAGGCGAGAGACTCGGCATCCGCCTCGAGGCTCGGCCCGATGCGCACCATGATCGGCCACGACGGGCTCGACTTCGCCTGCTCGAGCCACTCGGGCGGCATGTCCTTCATGAAGTACTCGACGACCGCGTCGGGGTCGTCGCCGGCGATGCGATCGCGCAGGCCGGCGAGGAACTCCTCGCCCTCGGAGCCGCCCTCGCGGTCGAGCGGCACCTCGAACATGACCAGCGCGCTCACGGGCAGCCCGCCCGCGGCGGCCGCGAGCGCGATCGCGCCGCCCGACGAATTGCCGAACAGCGCGACGCCCTGGGGCGCATCGCCCGTGCGCTCGAGCTCGGTGACGATGGCGTAGAGGTCGGCGATGCTGTCGGCCAGGGTCATGCTGCCCTCGTGCGTGCTCTCGCCGCGCCCCCGCCGGTCGTAGTTGATCACCGAGTAGCCGCGCCCGGCGAGCAGCTTCGCGAGCTGCTTCGTGGTCGGGTCGAACGCGCGGAACTGGAACGCGCCGCCGATGAGGATGACGGGCGGGCCGTCACCCTCCCGGTCGTAGGCGATCGACGTGCCGTCGCGCGAGATCACGGTGTGGGACGGGGCCATGCGGTCCTCCTTCGCAGGTCCGGGCTGCGGGGGTTCGGTCCGCGGGCCACGCTACCGGGGTGCGCGTCGATCCGACAGGGCTTTCCCACCTCCGTGCCTGCGCCTCCGCGCTCCCACGCGCCCGCGCGCCCGCGCCACGCGGCGTCGCGACATCCGCTCAAGTGAGGTTTGTGGGCCTGAGGCACGCAGGCGAACCGCCTTCGGCCCAGAAACCTCGCTTGTGCGACCGCGACGGGGCGAGAGCGAGCGGATGTCGCGTTGCCGCCGCGACGCGCCGTGGCATCTGCCGCTCGAATGTCGGTGGGTGGTGCGAGCATGAATGCGGACAACACCACATGTTGGGGTCGGCGGGCCATGAAGGCCCAGATATCGGGATGGCGCGACACGCCGCGACACGCCCGGCATCTGTTCACAGGCAGAATCCGCTCGAACGAGCGGGCCTGTGGAGAACCGGCAGCGGAACCGCGGAAATCCGCCGGTCACGGGGTCTTCGGGCTGGGGATGGACGGTGGAGAACGCGGTGGAAAACTACACGGATGTAACTACATCATCTTGTGGTCGTGCATTTGCTCAGCCACTAGATGTAGTATTGAAGGACACCAGCAACACCGGGGGAGACGGCTCCTTCAGGGGCCAGAGACGAGGGGTTTCGACATGACGGTCACGGTCTACACCAAGCCTTCCTGCGTGCAGTGCAACGCGACGTATCGAGCCCTCGACAGCAAGGGCATCGACTACGAGGTGCTCGACCTCTCACAGGACGAGCAGGCGCTCGCCGCCGTCAAGGAGCTCGGCTACCTGCAGGCCCCGGTCGTCATCACCGACGAGGACCACTGGTCGGGCTTCCGCCCCGACAAGATCGACGAGCTGGCGAGCCGGCTCGCGTAACGGCTCCCGGGAGCAGCGACCGGGGGTCGTGATGCGGAACCTGGAGCAGCAATGACGAACCTCATCTACTTCTCGAGCGTCTCGGGCTACACCGCCCGGTTCGTCGAGAAGCTCGGCCGGCCGGCAGAGCGCATCCCGCTGCATGCGAAGGATGCCCCGCTCGTCGCCGACGAGCCCTACGTGCTGATCGTGCCGACCTATGGCGGCGGCGACGGTCATGGCGCGGTGCCCAAGCAGGTCATCAGGTTCCTGAACGACCCGCGCAACCGCGCCCTCATCCGCGGCGTCATCGCCGCGGGCAACACCAACTTCGGAACGGCCTACGGCCTCGCCGGCGACATCATCGCCGCGAAGTGCCACGTGCCGCACCTGTATCGCTTCGAACTGTTCGGAACACCAGACGACGTTCGCGCCGTCGACGAGGGATTGGACGCATTTTGGTCAACGCAGCAGCATCCGGCCGCGACAGTGGCGTGAGCGTCATCGACGCACCGCGCACGAGCAACGCGGGAATGGACTACCACGCGCTCAACGCGATGCTGAACCTGTACGGCGCCGACGGAAAGATCCAGTTCGAGAAAGACCGTGAGGCGGCGCGCGAGTACTTCCTGCAGCACGTCAACCAGAACACGGTCTTCTTCCACTCCCTCAAGGAGCGCCTCGACTACCTCGTCGAAAAGGAGTACTACGAGCCCGAGGTGCTCGAGCAGTACTCGTTCGAGTTCATCCAGAAGCTCAACGACCTGGCGTACTCGAAGAAGTTCCGCTTCGAGACCTTCCTCGGCGCGTTCAAGTACTACACGAGCTACACGCTGAAGACGTTCGACGGCAAGCGGTACCTCGAGCGCTTCGAAGACCGCGTCGTGATGACCGCGCTCGGCCTCGCCGGCGGCGACGAGCAGCTCGCGATCGACCTCGTCGAAGAGATCATCGCCGGCCGCTTCCAGCCCGCGACGCCCACGTTCCTCAACACGGGCAAGGCGCAGCGCGGCGAGCTCGTCTCGTGCTTCCTGCTCCGCATCGAAGACAACATGGAGTCCATCTCCCGCGGCATCAACTCGTCGCTGCAGCTGTCGAAGCGCGGCGGCGGCGTGGCCCTGCTGCTCAGCAACATCCGCGAGTCGGGTGCACCGATCAAGCAGATCGAGAACCAGTCGAGCGGCATCATCCCCGTCATGAAGCTGCTCGAGGACTCGTTCAGCTACGCCAACCAGCTCGGCGCACGCCAGGGCGCGGGCGCGGTGTACCTGTCGGCGCACCACCCCGACATCATGCGATTCCTCGACACCAAGCGCGAGAACGCCGACGAGAAGATCCGCATCAAGACGCTCTCGCTCGGTGTCGTCATCCCCGACATCACATTCGAGCTCGCGAAGAACAACGAGGACATGTACCTGTTCTCGCCGTACGACGTCGAGCGCGTCTACGGCAAGCCGTTCGGCGACGTGCCGATCAGCGAGCACTACCGCGAGATGGTCGACGACCCGCGCATCAAGAAGACCAAGATCAACGCGCGCGAGTTCTTCCAGACGATCGCCGAGATCCAGTTCGAGTCGGGTTACCCGTACATCGTGTTCGAGGACACGGTGAACAAGGCCAACCCGATCAAGGGCCGGATCAACATGTCGAACCTGTGCTCCGAGATCCTGCAGGTCAACACGCCCACGACCTACAACGAAGACCTCAGCTACGCCCAGATCGGCAAGGACATCTCCTGCAACCTGGGCTCGCTGAACATCGCGCTGGCGATGGACTCGCCCGACTTCGGCAAGACGGTCGAGACCGCCATCCGGGGCCTGACCGCCGTGTCGAACATGTCGCACATCTCGTCGGTGCGTTCGGTCGAAGACGGCAACGACAAGTCGCACGCCATCGGGCTCGGGCAGATGAACCTGCACGGCTACCTCGCCCGTGAGCGCATCTTCTACGGCAGCGAAGAGGGCATCGACTTCACGAACATCTACTTCTACACGGTGCTGTTCCACGCGCTGCGGGCGTCGAACCAGATCGCGATCGAGCGGGGTGAGACGTTCGACGGGTTCGCCGAGTCGAAGTACGCCTCAGGCGAGTTCTTCGACAAGTACACGGATGCCGCGTGGGTGCCGCAGACCCCGCGGGTCATCGAGCTCTTCGCCGACGCCGGCGTGCACATCCCCACGCAGCACGACTGGCAGGAGCTGAAGGCCTCCATCCGGGAGCACGGCATCTACAACCAGAACCTCCAGGCGGTGCCGCCCACCGGCTCGATCTCGTACATCAACAACGCGACGTCGTCGATCCACCCGATCGCGGCGAAGATCGAGATCCGCAAGGAAGGCAAGCTCGGCCGCGTCTACTACCCGGCGCCGTTCATGACGAACGACAACCTCGAGTACTACGAGGACGCGTACGAGATCGGCTACGAGAAGGTCATCGACACGTACGCCGCGGCGACGCAGCACGTCGACCAGGGCCTGTCGCTCACGCTGTTCTTCAAGGACACCGCGACGACCCGCGACATCAACAAGGCCCAGATCTACGCGTGGAAGAAGGGCATCAAGACCATCTACTACATCCGGCTGCGGCAGCAGGCCCTCGAGGGCACCGAGCTGGACATGTGCGTCAGCTGCACGCTGTAGTGAGTAATCCTCACGTTTGATGACCCGTCCGCTTCGCGACATCCGCCTCTAAGGAACTGACATGACCCTCACCGACCCGGTCAACGCGGCCGCCAACGACCCCGCCCACCACGGCAAGGTGAAGCTGGTCGACCACGTCAACGCGATCAACTGGAACCGCATCCAGGACGACAAGGACCTCGAGGTCTGGAACCGCCTGGTCGGCAACTTCTGGCTGCCCGAGAAGGTGCCGCTGTCGAACGACATCCAGTCGTGGAACACGCTAACGCCCGAGGAGCAGCAGCTCACGATGCGGGTGTTCACGGGCCTGACGCTGCTCGACACCATCCAGGGCACGGTCGGCGCGGTCTCGCTCATCCCCGACGCGATCACCCCGCACGAAGAGGCGGTGTA
The DNA here is from genome assembly GCF_900104685.1 of Agromyces flavus. Taxonomy (NCBI): domain Bacteria; kingdom Bacillati; phylum Actinomycetota; class Actinomycetes; order Micrococcales; family Microbacteriaceae; genus Agromyces; species Agromyces flavus. Next base: position 2,435,236 of record NZ_LT629755.1, on the reverse strand, counting down.
CACGAACATCGCGTTCATGGAGTCGGTGCACGCGAAGAGCTACTCGTCGATCTTCTCAACGCTGTGCTCGACGAAGGACATCGACGACGCCTTCCGCTGGTCGGTCGAGAACGAGAACCTGCAGAAGAAGGCCGCGATCGTCATGGAGTACTACCAGGGCGACTCCCCGCTGAAGCGCAAGGTGGCTTCGACGCTGCTCGAGAGCTTCCTGTTCTACTCGGGCTTCTACCTGCCGATGCACTGGTCGTCGCGCGCGAAGCTGACGAACACGGCTGATCTCATTCGCCTGATCATCCGCGACGAGGCCGTGCACGGCTACTACATCGGCTACAAGTTCCAGAAGGGCCTCGAGCGGGTGGATGACGCGACCCGCGACGAGATCAAGGACTACACGTTCTCGCTGCTCTACGAGCTCTACGACAACGAGGCCCAGTACACGCAGGACCTCTACGACGGCGTCGGCCTCACCGAAGACGTGAAGAAGTTCCTGCACTACAACGCCAACAAGGCCCTCATGAACCTCGGCTACGAGCCGATGTTCCCGAAGACCGTCACCGACGTGAACCCCGCCATCCTCGCGGCCCTCTCACCGAACGCCGACGAGAACCACGACTTCTTCTCGGGTTCCGGCTCGTCGTACGTGATCGGCAAGGCGGTCGTGACCGAGGACGAGGACTGGGACTTCTGATCCACCGGGGACGAGAGTCCGGGTGTGCTCGGACAGCACAAGAGGGCGGATGTTTCGGCATCCGCCCTCTTGCGTATCCAACTGCACCAGGTTCTCGCGGTGAAGCCAGACGATCGCGGCGGTGGCGACCCGCCGGTGCGGCCCTGGTTGACGCTGGAGGGCTCAAAGACTGCGGAGGTACGCCTCGATGCGGTCGAACGCGCCGACCCAGGCCTGAGAGGCGAAGAAGTCGCGGATCTCGGGCGTCGGGAAGCCCGACTGCACGAGGCTCATGAGCGTGCCGCCCTTGACGGGCTCGAACGTGACAACGATGTGCGTGGTCATGGTCTCGCCGCTCGGGTCGCTGCCCGTCGACTCGGTCACGAGCCGGTGCGGACGGTCGATCTCGAGGAAGACCTGCTCCTCGCGGAAGAGCGTGTCGCGGTCGGGTCCCCACACGGCGACCTGCCGGCCGCCGACGCGCAGGTCGACCTCGATCTCGACGACGCCCGGCTCCTCGTCGAGGATCGAGAACCAGATCTTCTGCTTCTCGGCGTCGGTGTAGGCGTCGAAGACCTCGTCCGGCGTCGCGGGGAGCGTGCGCGAGGCGCGCAGCTCGAGGGTCTCGGTGGTGGTGTCGGCGGCGGTGCCGCCCGCGTGCTCGGTCATGATGCATCCTTGTCGGTGTCGTTCCGCGTGCCGTCGCGGAGGGTGAAGTAGGCCTCGAGACCGTCGAGACGGCGCTCCCAGAGGCGCTGGTAGAACGAGATCCACGCCATGGCGTCGTCCAATCGCTCGGCGCCCAGCCGGCATTGCCGGGTGCGTCCGACCTTCTCGGTGGTGGCGAGCCCCGCGTCGACGAGCACGTCGACGTGCTTGCGGATGCCGGTGAGGGTCATCCCCGCGGACTCGGCCAGTTCGCTGATCGTGGCCGGCCCGTCGCCGAGTCGCACCAGGATGTCGCGCCGGGTGGTGTCGGCGAGGGCGGCGAACGCCCGGTCGAGCACCTCATGTTGAACCATGTGGTTCAGTGTAAAACACTGAACCGAAAAGTTCAATATCATTTTCTCGCGGCTGCCGCGCGCGGGCGTGTTGCCAGGTCGTATGCGGGCTTCCACACGCCGGCGATATGCGGCGCGTCGTCGTACGGGCGCCGCACGGCTGTCGACGGGCGACGTCGGTGCCGCCCGGGAAGAGGCCCTGGCCGTCGACTGTCGCAACCCCGTGCGCTTGGACCGCAGCCCTTCCTAGACTCCGTGTGAACCGCGCCGCCGGCGCGACGCCATCAGATGGGGAGCTCGTAATGCAGCTGGGAATGGTGGGACTGGGCCGGATGGGCGCCAACATCGTGCGGCGACTGATGCGCGACGGCCACGAGTGCGTGGTGTTCGACGTGAATCCGGATGCCGTCGCGGCCCTGGTCGCGGAGGGCGCCACGGGTGCCGACAGCATCGAGGACCTGGCGGCGAAGCTGGATGCGCCCCGTGCCGTCTGGCTCATGGTGCCGGCCGGGATCACCGGACAACTGGTCGACCAGGTCGCCGCGACGTTAGAGGCCGGCGACACGATCATCGATGGAGGCAACTCGAACTACCGCGATGACGTCCGGCGTGCGGCGAAGCTCAAGCCCCGAGGCATCCATTACGTCGACGCAGGCACGAGCGGCGGCGTCTTCGGGCTCGAACGCGGGTACTGCCTCATGATCGGCGGGCCCGACGAGGCGTTCACACGTCTGGAGCCGATTTTCCGCACCATCGCGCCCGGCGAGGGCACCATCGAGCGGACCCCCGGCCGCACTGGTGACTACGCGCCGGAGGAGCTCGGCTACCTGCATTGCGGGCCCTCAGGCGCCGGCCACTTCGTGAAGATGGTGCACAACGGCATCGAGTACGGCATCATGGCGGCGCTCGCCGAGGGCATGAACATCCTCGAGAACGCGGATGCCGGTACTCGCGAGGCGGAGCACTCCGCCGAGGTCGCACCCCTCGAAGAGCCCGAGTTCTACCAGTTCACCATCGACACGCCCAAGGTCACCGAGCTGTGGCGCCGCGGGTCGGTGATCTCCTCTTGGCTGCTCGACCTCACCGCCGCCGCTCTGCAGGAGAATCCGGCGCTCGATGGCCTGGCGGGCCGCGTGTCGGACTCGGGTGAGGGGCGGTGGACGGTGAAGGCTGCGGTCGACATCGGCGTGCCTGCCCCAGTGCTCGCGGCATCCCTCTTCGAACGATTTGCGTCGCGCGACGAGGACGAGTACGCCAACCAACTACTGTCGGCCATGCGCCTGCAGTTCGGCGGCCACCGGGAGCTGCCCGCCGGCGACGTGCTCGAGGCGGGCACCCGCAAGGCCGACGCGTAGGCGAGCCCGGCCGCGGGGTCGACAGTCGCCGACCCCCATGCCTCCTCACGGCAAGGAGATGGCCGCGATGGGACGTCACGCATCGGCGAGTAGCGGATCGTGTACGTCGCGTCGGCTGAGCAGATCAGCGGATGGCGCGCGGACGCCGGCGCGGCGCCATCCGCTGTCGCCGTCTTGCCGATCACGGCGGTCGCGCCGGGACTGCCGGTCGAGGAGCTGGTGGCCGAGGTGCAGCGGCTCATCGAGCGTGCCGGCGGGTCCCGATAGCCGCTGCTGCAGGATGGTGTCCAGCGTTCCCCCCATCGCCGGACCGGATCCGACTCGATCGGACCGCGATTGTCGGGTGGGCATCGGAACCGATGCGCAGGCTGGATGTCGAAGGGGGTTCCGTGATCGCAGCACTGAACCGGCTCGTCGAGTTCGTCGAGCAGCACCTCGCCGACGAGATCGACCTCGCCGAACTGGCGAGCGACCTCGGCACGACGGAGTACCACCTGCGACGGATGTTCTCGTCGCTCGCGGGCATGCCGCTGTCGGAGTACATCCGGCGCCGGCGCATGACCGTCGCCGCGGCCGACGTGCTCGCGGGTCGGGACCTGCTGGGTACCGCGGTGCGATTCGGGTACGGCTCGACCGAGGCGTTCACTCGCGCGTTCCGAGCGGTGCACGGTGTCGTGCCAAGCGACGTTCGGCGAGACGGCGGGCCCCTTCGCACGCAATCGCAGCTCAGGTTCCGCTTGACCGTTGAAGGGAACACCACGATGGACACTCGCATCACCGATCGACCCGCCTTCCTTCTCGTCGGCCACGCCTGGCGTGTGCCGCTCATTCACCAGGGGCCGAACCCGCACATCCAGGCGCACCTCGCCTCGTTGCCGCCCGAGGAGCACCAGCGCCTGAAGGCGTTGGGCGACACCGAACCAGCCGGACTGCTGCAGGTGAGCGCCGACGTCGACCCCGACTACGCCCAGGGGAGTGAGCTGACGTACCTGCACGGGGTCGCAGTCGCGTCGGATGCCTCGGTGCCGGAGGATCTCGACGTGATCGAGGTGCCGGATGGCGCGTGGGCGGTGTTCCGGTCGTCGGGGGCGTACCCGGACGAGCTGCAGGCGACGTGGGCGGCGACGGCCGCGGACTGGTTCCCGTCGAATCCGTGGCGACCGCGGCCGGGACCGTCGATGGTCGCGGTGCTGGAGCGGACCGAGGCCTTCAGTACGGCACGACGGAGCTGTGGTTGCCGGTCGAGCGTGAGTGAGCCGTGACGGGTTGCGAAAGCGCGTTCAGACCGTGCCGTCGCCGCGGGCACGCGCCAAGCTTGGACGCATGACGATCTCCGAGGCCGACGTCGTCCACTTGCACGGGGCGGCCGGGTTCGCACGCGCCACTCTGGGCGTACGCTTCATCCCGCCCTGCGTCGGAACTCTCGACCGGGTTCAGCGATTCGTCAAGGCCGATCGCGCTGCGCGCCGCATTCGGGAACAGCAGATCGGGTGCGCCGCCCTGGAAAGGGTCGTCGCCTCGTGAAGCTGTTCACGATCGGGTTCACGAAGAAGTCCGCGGCGCAGTTCTTCGGCCTGCTTCGTGGCAATGGCGCGACGACGCTCGTCGACACCCGCCTGAACAACGTCTCGCAACTCGCCGGCTTCACGAAGCGCGACGACCTGCAGTTCTTCGCGAGCGAGCTGTGCGACATGTCCTACCGTCACGAGCTCCGCCTGGCGCCGAGTGACGAACTCCTGGCTGCGTACAAGAAGGGCAGGATGCCCTGGGAGACGTATGCGGGAGCGTACCTCGAGCTCATCCGAGTGCGTCGCGTCGAAGCAACGCTCCGGCCCGAGGAGTTCGACAACGCCGTTCTGCTCTGCTCCGAGCCGACACCGGACCACTGCCACCGCCGACTGGCTGCCGAGTACCTCGCGGCTGCCTGGGGCGGCGTCGAGGTCGTCCACCTGTGATCTCCCGCGGCAAGTGGCCTGCTGCCGGTAGTCAGCGTCGGTCAGGTCGCGGTCGACCTGGCCCTATTCGGCCGGGTCGTCAGCCCGAGCCAGTGGTGCCCTCTGCCGGCAGGCTGTGCCAGATCTCGAAGGTGAGCTCCGATGCCCGCTCGGCGTCGGCGCTCTCCAGGAGATGGATCAGCCGTTCATGCCGTTCGACCGCCGCCTGCCCGTCCGTTGCGAAGCGTTCGCGTTCTGCTCGACGCACGACAGGGCCGAACTGGTCGAGTACCGACTCGATGGCGCGGTTCCCGAGGATGGACACCGGAATCGCGTGCAGCTCCTCGTCGGCGTCGAGCGCGGCGGCGGTCTCGCCAGCGCTCACGGCCCGTGCGAAGCGGTCGTTCGCTTCACGCATCCGCGCCACCTCGGCCCCGGACAGGTTGCCCGCCATCTCTCGAGCAACCAGGACGTGCATGGCGGCGACCACGTCGCGAGCGTCCTTGACGGCCTTCGGGTCGATGGTGCTGACCGTCGTCGAACGTCCGGGCACGGCGACCACGAGCCCGCTCGCGCCGAGACGAAGGAGTGCTTCGCGAACCGGGGTCCGGCTGACGCCGAGCCACTCCGCCAGGTCCGCATCCTTCAGCTGCTCCCCGGGCAAGAACGTGCCGTCGACGATCGAGTCCCGCAGTCGGCGGTAGACATCGTCGCGGAGCAGGGACCGGTCAACACCGGGGAGGCTGCGGGGGATGGGCATGCAATATATTGCCCACACTCGAGCCCACGGATGCTAGTCGACTCGCCGCGCTTCGATGCCGTGGCAACCGACATGCAATATATTGCACATCGCCGGTGTTACATCACATGACCGCAATCCACCGGCCGAACGGCCGCTACGGAAGGAAGAGACATGAACACCGCACACGACATCACCAACGTCGTCCTCGTGCACGGGGCGTTCGCCGATGGATCCGGATGGCGCCGCGTCCACGACCTGCTGACCGCGCGTGGTTACCGGGTCTCGATCGTGCAGAATCCGCTCACCTCGCTCGAGGCCGACGTAGCGGCCACCAAGCGGGTGCTCGACCTCCAGGATGGGCCGACGATCCTCGTCGCCCACTCGTGGGGCGGCACGGTCATCACCGAGGCGGGCGTCCACCCCAACGTCGCCGGACTGGTGTACGTCTCCGCCCTGGCGCCCGACGCCGGCGAGACGACCGCCCAGCAGTACGAGGGTTTCGCACCCACGCCCGAGTTCGTCATCGACGTCGGCGACGACGGGTACGGCTACCTCAATCGCGACGCCTTCCAGGCCGGATTCGGCGCCGACCTCAGCGACGCCGACGCGGCCTTCCTCGCTGAGAGCCAAGTCCCCATCGACATGAGCGTGTTCGGCACTCCGGTGACCGTGGCCGCGTGGCGGGAGAGGCCGAGCTGGGCCGTCATCGCGACCGAGGACAAGGCGTTCGACCAGGCCATGCTGCAGCACATGGCCACGCGCATCGGCGCCGACATCACCAACGTCCCGGGCAGCCACGCGCTGTTCATCAGCCAGGCCGAGGCGGTCGCCGACGTCATCGCCACAGCGGCTGAGCGCAGCGCGACGCGCTGACGTCGTCGCCGAGCTCCGGGGTCGGTCCGCTCACAGGAAGGGAGCCGACCCCGGTCGACGGAGAGCTCGGTCTCTCAGTGGGTCGAGCGCCGCCTACCGCCACCCCAGCGCCGGCGCGACGTGGGTCAGGATCGACTCGAGGACGTGAGCGTTGTAGTCGACACCCAACTGGTTGGGCACGGTGAGCAGCAGGGTGTCGGCGGCGGCGATGGCCTCGTCTTCACGCAACTGTTCGATGAGCACGTCGGGTTCGGCGGCGTAGCTGCGGCCGAAGACGGCGCGGAAGTCGTCGATCACGCCGAACTGGTCGGAGCGGTCGCCGCCGCCGATGAAGTACCGCCGGTCCATGTCGTTCACGATGGCGAAGATCGACCGGCTCACCGAGACGCGCGGCTCGCGCTCGTGCCCGGCCTCGGCCCAGGCTGCGCGGAACGCCTCGATCTGCTTGCGCTGCTGCACGTGGAAGGGCTCGCCCGACTCATCCTCCTTGAGCGTCGAACTCATGAGGTTCATGCCCTGCTCGGCCGCCCACACGGCCGTCGCGTCGGAGCCGGCGCCCCACCAGATGCGGTCGCGCAGGCCCGGGGACTGCGGCTGGATGCCGAGCGGCCCCAGGTGGGGGTTCGGGAACATCGGACGCGGGTTCGGCTCGGCGAACCGCGCTCCATCGATGACCTTCAGGAACACCGTGGTGTTGTTGCGGGCGACATCCGCCATCGTCGAACCCTCTGGCGCCTCGTAGCCGAAGTAGCGGGAGCCGTCGATCACCGACTCGGGTGATCCGCGCGAGACGCCGAGCTGCAGGCGGCCGCCGGCGATGAGGTCGGCGGCGGCGGCATCCTCGGCCATGTACATCGGGTTCTCGTAGCGCATGTCGATCACGCCCGTGCCGAGCTCGATGCGACTCGTCTTGGCGCCCGCCGCCGCGAGCAGGGGGAACGGGCTCGCGAGCTGGTTCGCGTAGTGGTGCACGCGGAAGTAGGCGCCGTCTGCGCCGACCTCCTCGGCCGCGACCGCCAGGTCGATCGACTGCAGCAGCACGTCGGACGCCGATCGGGTCTGCGAGCCGGGCGAGTTCGACCAGTGACCGAACGAAAGGAAACCGATGCGCTTCATACAAAGCTCCAACGCTGAGCGCCGTGCGGCATTCCGGCGGCGGCGCCGGGTGCTCAGTGCGGCGGACGGCCGTCACATCGGATCGTGTGTTCCGCAGCTGTCGCGCAGGATGAGCTCGGAACGAAGCGTCGTGCGCCGCCGGGTCGGCTTCTTGCCGTCGATCAGGTCGGACAGGAGGCGCATTGCGCGATGGCCGATCTCGTACGCCGGGACTTCGACCACGGTGAGCGGTGGGTCGACGAGTTCAGCCATCGGCGTGTCGTTGTACCCGACGACCGCGAGATCGTCCGGGACCCGCAGTCCACGCGACCTTGCTTCGGACACGGCTCCGAGTGCAAGGGGTGAGCCGGACGCGAAGACCGCGGACGGTGGATCGGGGAGCTCGAGCAAGCGCGCGAGACCGACCCGGCCCGCCTCGATGGTGAACTCGGGTACTTCGGACACGAGTGCCGGGGACCGGTCGGCGCCGGCCTCTTCGATGGCTCGTCGGTATCCGGCGTGGACCTCGCCGACGGTCGGCCAGTTCAACGGAGCAGTGAGGAGGCCGATCCGGTCGTGTCCGTGTTCGGCCAGGTGACGCGTGGCGGAATATCCCGCGCCCTCCCCGTCGAAGAGCAGGCTGTATCCCTTGCGGTCGGGCTGGTCGACGTGCACGATCGGCAGCCGACTGAGGTCCTCGTCGAGTTGGTCGGGCATCCGGCCGACCGAGACGGCGATGATGCCGTCGACGCCGCGCGCAATCAGACGCCGGGTCATGGTGTCGGCAAGACGCGGTGAATCGCGGGCGTCTGCAATGAGCACCAACGCCCCCCGGTCACTTGCGACATCCTGAATTCCCTTGAGCAGCGGGAGGTAGAAGGCATTGAGACCGGCGATGAGCACGGCGATCGTGTTGACACCGAAGGTGAGGGCGCCGCTCGCCGGGCCGCCGGTGGATGTGGCCAGCACGACGGACCCGACGCCGTGTCTGGTCTGCAGCAACCCGTCTGCCTCGAGCCGGGCATAGGCGGCGCGGACCGTGTTGACGTTGACGCCCAACTCACCCGCGAGAGACCGGACGGAGGGAAGGAGATCACCCGGCGTGTACTCGCCGTCCGCGATCTGCAGCGCGATGCGAGTGGCGATCTGCGTCGCGAGGCTCAGGCCGGAACGCGGGTCGAGCTCGAAGGTTGACAGGTCGTCCTCCAAGTCGTGCGTCGCAACTGTATTAGTGATATATAACAGTATATCTCTACGCTCGTGACGGCAATCTCTCGAGAGCGTACGCCGTCATTGCCGGGCCGCTCGGCGAATCCGCGGTCGCCCCGGAGCATGCGAGGTCGATAGCGGGAGGATGTCATGAACGGCAGCAGGACTCACGCGGGAGAACGAGGACGCCAGCTTCGCGCATCCGTTCCCGCCCGAGGGAGGGGCGTGCGGTGGCCGATCGGTCTGGTAGCGGCCACGGTGGTGATGGCGGCAGCTGCGGGATGCACGCCCGTGGCCTCCGATCCGGTCCCCGACCTCACCAGCCCGAGTCCCGAGCCGGCTGAGTCGGCGTCGCCAGCGGATCTGGCTGCGGCGGAAGCAGTGGCAGCGGCGTTCGCCGCCCACGACGTTGGAACCGCCACCCAGTACATTGCGCCAGATCGGGAGCTGTGGGACGGCTGGATTCGGCACTGGGAACGCGACGCCGCCTGGGGCGTCGAGGTGCTGATGGAGCCGTGCGTCGTCGTGCCCCCCACATCCTGGGCGACGGAGTTCAGTTGCCCGTTCGATATGAACGCGAATTGGTCTCGTGAGGTCGGATCGGGCCCGTTCACCGACAACGCGCTGACGGTTCGCGTCGCCGACGGGAAGGTCCTCTCGGCGCACCGGGAGATCCCGTACGACACCAACGGCTTCGGGGAACATCTCGGCGCGGTCTGGACGTGGCTCGAGGCCACTCACCCCGACGACCTGGCGTTCCTCGGGTCGGACGAACTGGCGGTCAACGAGGACCAGTGGCCCGGGTGGCTCGAGCTCTGGACGCAGCGCATAGCCGAGTACGTCGAGGCGAACACGGCGCGCTGAGCGTCCAGCTGCCTGCCGAGCGACTCAAGGTGCGACCGCGTTCTGAGGCACGCGCTCGACCAGCTCCTGCACCCGGGCTTGACCTTCCTGCGTTCTGTATACAAAATACTGAGTGCCGGATGTGCCGGCGAACGACCAACGACGGAAGAGGTGGGGCGCGATGCGCCGTGCGAACTCAATGACGAGGCGTCTGCTCGCGGCCGGCGCGATCAGCGTGATGACGATCGGCCTGGCGGCGTGCAGCGGAGGCGGCGGCGCATCCGATGAGAACACCGTGGTCTGGTCCACGTGGGGGACCCCCGAGGAGCTCACGCGCTTCGAGGAGTTCAACGAGGACTTCATGGAGCGCCATCCCGACATCAAGGTCGAGCTGCAGCCGGTCGCCAGCTATGGCGACTACCACTCCAAGCTCCTCGCGCAGCTCACGAGCGGCACCGCGCCCGACGTCTTCTACATCGGCGACGACATGCTCGGCCAGTTCGTGGATGCCGACGTGCTCCTGCCGCTGCGCGACCTGATGGAGTCGGACGAGAGCCAGACGCAGCCCGACGACTTCTTCCCCGGCCTGTTCGGGGTCGCCGAGCGCGACGGCGAGTACTACGCCGCCCCCAACGACTCCAACCCCGACGTGCTCTGGTACGACAAGAGCGCGCTCGCTGCCGCCGGCATCACCGAGGACCCGGCCACGCTCGCCGAGCAGGGCGAATGGACCACGGAGAAGTACCTCGAGATGAACCACAAGCTCGCCGACGCCGGGCTCATCGGCTCGATGTTCTGGAACTACTGGGCGACGCACTACAGCTGGATCTCGGCGCAGGGCGGCACCGCCTATGACGACTCCGGCGCGTTCGTCGGCAACACCGACCCCGCCACGGTCGACGCCGTCACCACGCTCGGTGACGAGTTCCAGGACGGCACCTTCGTCGTCGCCGACACGATGCCCGAGGGCGCTGGCGCAGACAGCGTCTTCGTCACCCACGGCGCCGGGTTCTTCGTGCAGGGCCGCTACACGATCGGCACCGTGACGAGCGCGGGCGTCGAGGACGACTACGACATCGTCCGCTGGCCCACGCCCGACGGCGCCGAGGCGCCCACTGGCGTGGCCGCGTCGTACCTGGCGATCAACGGCCGCACCGACGCGAAGGATGCCGCGTTCACCTTCTGGACCGAATTCCTCTCGGCCGAGGGCCAGACCTTCCGTCTCCAGGGCGGCGGCAACGCGGTGCCCTCCATCGCCGGTGCCGACGACGTCGTGCTCGAGGACGGCTACCCGGCCCACGCGCAGAGCTTCCTCGACATGCGCGACATCGGCTTCGCGAACCACCCGACCGAGGCACGCGTGCCCGGCTTGTCGGGCGACATCAGCGAGCTGTTCCTCGCGCTCTACGAGGGCAAGGCCGACGCGCAGGCGACGCTCGACGCCGTCGCCGACCTCGTCGCCGAGAAGTCGGGGGAGTGAGTCGACCCATGGCGATCACGACGGGCGGCGCGACCGGGACCCCGGTCGCGCCGCCCGCGACCGCAACACCGCCCGCACCTCGCGCAACGAGCCGGGTGCGCGAGCCGCGCCCGGGCGCGACGGGCCCGCGCCGCGAGGCCGCCTGGCGCCGCCGCGACCGCCGCTGGGGCTACGTCTTCGTCGCGCCGCAGCTCGTCGGCATGGCGCTGTTCGTGCTGCTGCCGTTCGTGGCGAGCCTCGTGCTCGCGTTCGCGTCGTGGAACGGCCTCACCGAGCTCGAATGGGTCGGCTTCGAGAACTTCACGGCCCAGCTGCAGGACGAGCTGCTCCTGCGGTCGATCGTGAACACCCTGCTCATCGCGGTCATAACGGTGCCCGTCGGCCTCGGCCTCGCGGTCGTGATCGCCGTGGCACTCGAGCGGCTGCGCACGCGCACCCTCTACCTCATCCTCTTCTTCGCCCCGGTCGTCACGAGCACCGTCGCCGTGGCCATGATCTGGCAGCAGCTCTTCCGCGCCGACGGCGTGCTCAGCACCACGATCGCGAACGTGTTCGGCGTCGCCCCGCCCGACTGGCTCAACGACCCGAGCCTCGCGCTCCTCGCGGTCTGCATCGTGTCGATCTGGTCGTCGCTCGGCCTGAACGTGATCATCTTCCTCGCCGGACTGCAGAACATCTCGCCGTCGGTGATCGAGGCCGCGCGCATCGACGGCGCCGGCGCGTGGCGGCTCTTCCGCAACATCCGCCTGCCCCTGCTCTCGCCGATCGTGTTCTTCTCGTCGATCGTCGCGTTCATCTCGTCACTGCAGACGTTCGACACGGTGTTCGTGCTCACCGCGAACGCCGGCCCCGACAACGCGACCCGCACGATCGTCTACCACATCTACGACCTGGGCTTCGGGCGGTTCGAGTTCGGACCCTCCAGCGCCGCCTCCGTGATCCTGCTGCTGCTGACCCTCGTCATCACCGCGATCCAGTTCGGCGCACAGAAGAAGTTCGTGCACTACGAGGACGACGCCGCATGACCGCCGCAGACCTGACCCAGCCGCTCGTCGGCGATCCCGACCTCGAGCGCCGCGACCGCGGCCGGGCCGCACCTCGCCCCGGACGGCCCCGCAGCCGCCGCACCCTCGGCAGCGTATTCATCCACGCAGCGCTCATCGTCGCGGGCCTCGCGATGGTCTTCCCGTTCGTCTGGATGCTGCTGACCTCGTTCAAGACGCTCCCGCAGCTGTTGCAGGACCCGCTGAGCTTCTGGCCCGACCCGTGGACGCTCGACAAGTACGTCGACGCGTGGAACGCCGTGCCGTTCGGACAGGCGTACCTCAACAGCATCTACATCTGCGTCCTGGCGGTCGTCGGCTCCCTGCTCACCGCGTCGATGGCGGGGTACGCGTTCGCCAGGATCCGGTTCCGCGGCAGCCGCGTGCTCTTCATCGTGTTCCTGGCGACGCAGATGATCCCGAAGCAGGTCACACTCATCCCGTTCTACCTGCTGATGGCGAAGTTCGGATGGGTCGACTCCCACCTCTCGCTGATCGTGCCGGCGATGCTCGTGAACCCGTTCGCGGTGTTCCTGATGCGCCAGTTCGTGCTCAGCCTCCCCAAGGAGCTCGAGGAGGCGGCGCTCGTCGACGGGGCCGGCCGCTGGCGCATCTTCTGGAGCATCATCCTGCCGAACCTCAAGCCCGGTCTCGGCGCGCTCAGCATCATCGTCGCGCTCGACGTGTGGAACAGCTTCCTGTTCCCGCTCGTACTGCTGAACTCGCCCGACCTGTTCACGGTCCCGCTGCTCCTCGCCAGCTTCCGCGGCCAGTTCGGCTCGGTCGACTACGGGCTCGTCATGGCGGCGTCGGCGCTCGCCACGATCCCCATGCTCGTGGCGTTCGTGATCGGGCAGCGTCGCATCCTGAACAGCATGGCCGCGTCGGGGCTGGGCGGCCGATGAGCGTCATGCCGGTGTCGACGCGGCGCGTCGTGGGGCGAGCGGATGCCGCATCCGCCGCCGCACGCGCGGGCGCGCACCTCGACCTCGTGCGGGCGCCCTTCACGCTGCCGCGTTCGCGCATCCTCATGCTGCGCGACGGCGATCGGCTGCGCGTGCACACGTCGGAGTACGAGCGATCGCTGTCCGAGTGCGTCGCACTGGAGGCGCTCGAGGTGTGCGACGCCGGCGGCGTGCCGATGCCGATCACGCGGGTGCTGCCGCACGTGATCGAGTTCGGCGACGGCGTCACGCTCACGTTCGCCGGCGCGTCGGCGTGGTCCGTCGGCCTGCGGCGGGGCGGCGACGCTCTCGTGCGATGGACGCGGAGGTCCGGCGACGAGGCGGAGGAGATCCGGATCGGCGAGCCGCACGCGGCATCCGTCGTCTTCCGGCTCGACCGGTCGCGCAATCTCGAGGTCGCACCGTCGGAGGACCACGGCGAGCACCTCGAGGCGACTCGGCGGGTGTGGCTCGACTGGTTCGCGAGCTGCCCGGTCGTGCGACCCGACCTGCAGGACATGGCCGCGTTCTGCTGGTGGGTGCTGGGGGCCAACACCGTCGAGCTGCCGCACCTCGGCGACGCGCGCGCCGTCGTCCCGTCGAAGATCGGCTACGTCGGCCTCTGGCAGTGGGACGCCTACTTCATCGCCGTCGGCCTGCGCCATGGCCACCCCGAGCTCGCGCGCGAGCAACTCGACGTCGCCCTGCGCTTCCCGACCGCGGACGGGCAGCTACCCGACGTGATGCACGAGGAGGGGATCCTCGCGAGCAGCGACGACCTGCCCGCCGCCGACCGCGAGACGCTGCGTCGCGCCGGCTCCGCCGTCGCGGATCCGGCGGCCCCGGTGCCGCTCACCAAGCCGCCGCTCGCCGCGTGGGCGCTCCGGAAAGTGCTCGAGGCCGACAGCGCCGAGGACGTGAGCGGCGTCGACGACGACTGGGCACGCCGCATGATCGGCACCATCCGCCGCTCGCAGGACTGGTGGTTCGCCCACTCCGACCTCGACAGCGACGGCCTGCCCGAGTACGGACACCCCTATTCGTCGGGCCTCGACGACAGCCCCGTGTTCGACGGTCCGCTGCCGACGACGACGCCCGACCTCGCTGCCTACCTTGTGCGCCAGGACCTCGAGCTCGCCGAGCTCGTCGAGCAATGGAGCGCCGAGCCCGAGCCGGCCGCGGGACGCGCGGACGCGGCATCCGCTCATCGTGAGCGCGCGACCCGCACGCTCGAGCGCCTGCTCACCCTGTGGGACGAGCCGAGAGGCCGATTCCGGTCGCTCGCCGCAGGCCGGCCCGTCGACAGCGACACCATCGTCGGCCTCATGCCGCTGATGACCGGCGGACTGCCCGAGGCGATCGTCGACCGCCTCGTCGCCGCGCTCGACGACCCGCTCCGGTTCGCGACGCCCTGGCCCATCCCGACGGTGGCCGTCGGCGACCCCGATCACGCACCCCAGCGGATGTGGCGCGGCCCCGTGTGGGTGAACACCAATGCGCTGGTCGCGGACGGCCTCGAGCGATCGGGCCACGCGGACCGCGCACGCACGCTCGCCGAACGCACCGTCGAGCTCGTCAGGCACGCCGGCGGTCCCCACGAGTACTTCGACCCGAACACCGGCGAGCGCGCCGCGGGCGCCACGACGGCGTTCGGATGGTCCGCCGCCCTGTTCATCGACCTCGCGGTCGCGCTGTCGCACGGCGACTGAGCGATCGCATGGCGCCGGCATCCGCCGGCGCATCCCCCACCGACGAAGGAGTCCCATGAAACGCCTCAGCCTGCTCGCCCCCGTCGCCGCGCTCGCCCTGCTCTCGGGCTGTGCGATGGGCGGCACGGGTGCGGCCGCACCGGTCGAGCTCGACCCCGACGCGACGCCGAGCGGCGAGATCACGGTGTGGTCGTGGGATGTCGCGGCGACCGCGCTCTCGCGCCTCGCCGACGAGTTCGAGGCCGAGCACCCCGGCACGTCGATCGACGTCGTCGACGTCGGCTACGACAACGCCTACGACAAGCTGTCCGTCGGCCTGCAGGCGGGAAGCGGTCTGCCCGACGTGGTCACCATCGAGACCGATCGGGCGCCGGGCTACATCGCCGAGTTCCCGGCCGGGCTCGTCGACCTCACGCCGGTCTTCGCCGAGCACGAGGCCGAGTTCGACCCGTTCAAGTGGTCGGCGCACAGCGACGACGACGGCGCGCTGAAGGTCGTGCCGTGGGACTCGGGCACGGTCGCCCTGTTCTACCGCGCCGACTACTTCGAGGCGGCCGGGGTCGACCCCGCCGACGTCGAGACGTGGAGCGACCTCGTCGAGGCGGGCGAGCGGATCAAGGCCGAGACCGGCCACACCCTGCTCTCGCTCGACGTCGCCACGGGTGCCGGGTTCCAGATGCTGCTCCAGCAGCAGGGCCAGGGGCTCTTCGACGAGAACGGCGACATCACCGTTTCCTCGCCCGAGGCGGTCGAGGCCCTCACCCTCCTGCAGACGTTGAACGAGCGCGGGCTGCTGAAGAACGTGAAGGGATGGGACGGCCGCGTCACCTCGGCGAAGAACGGCGATTCCGCCGTCACGCCCGAGGCGGTCTGGTGGATCGGCACACTGCTCGGGGACGCACCCGAACTGGCCGGGACCTACGGCGTCACCGAGCTGCCGGCCTTCGAGGAGGGCGGCGCGCGCACCTCGAACTCGGGCGGCTCCGGACTCGCCATCCCGGCGCAGGCGGAGAACCCCGACCTGGCCGCCTCGTTCATCGAGTACGCGCTCGCCGACGCCGACCGACAGGTCTCGATGATGGCCGAGGAGGGGCTGTTCCCCTCCTACCTGCCCGCGCTCGACGACGAGTACTTCTCGGCGCCACAGGACTACTTCGGCGGCCAGCCGGTCTATGAGCTCTTCGCCGAGCAGACGTCGCAGATCCCGAGCATCCCGTTCACGACCGACAACGCCGAGGCGAGCGACATCGTGGCGAACGCCGTCGTCGCCGCCGTGCTGAACGGCGCCGACCCGGCGACCGTGCTGCAGGATGCCGCGGAGCAGATCGCCACGGCGACCGGCCGCGAGATCGCCGAGTAGCCATGGCCGCCACCTCCCTCGCGCTGCGCGGGCGAGGCGGGGCCGAGACGACACGCCGTCGGGCGCTGGGGCGCAGGCTCCAGCGCCCGGGGGCGTGGTTCGCGCTTCCGGCCGCGCTGCTGCTCGTCGTCTTCTTCGCCTACCCGCTGGCGACCTCGCTCTGGCAGAGCTTCCACGCGACATCCGGCGGGGTCACGACCTGGGTCGGCCTCGACCAGTACGCCCGGCTGCTCGAGGACCCGCTCGTCGCCAAGAGCATGCTGAACGCCGGCCTGATCCTCGTGGTCCAGGTGCCGCTCATGATCGGCCTCGCGGTGGGGCTCGCCTACCTCCTGAACCAGGCGTGGCTGCGGTTCAAGGGGGGATTCCGGCTGCTGGTGTTCCTTCCCGCGGTCACCACACTGGTCGCCTACGCGGTCGTGTTCCGGGTGATGCTCGCCACCGACGGCGGCGCGATCAACCAGCTCATCGGCCTGGTCGGCATCGCGCCGGTCGACTGGCTCAATAACGAGTGGTGGGCCCGGGTCGCGCTCATCGCGGCGATCACCTGGCGCTGGACGGGCTACAACATGGTGATCATCCTCGCCGGACTCCAGTCCATCCCCGGCGAGCTCTACGAGGCCGCGCGGATCGACGGCGCCGGGCGATGGCAGACGTTCACCAGGGTCGTGCTGCCGCAGCTGCGCCCCGTCCTGATCTTCACGACGGTGACCTCGACGATCGGCGCGCTCCAGCTCTTCGACGAGAACTGGATCCTCACCGAGGGCGGCCCGAACGACGCGACCCTCACACCGGTGCTCTACCTCTACAAGGTCGGCTTCCGGCAGTTCGACTTCGGCTACGCCTCGGCGATCGCGTGGCTGCTCGTCGGGATCACCGCCGTCATCGCGTTCGTCCAGTTCCGGCTCATGAGGGAGAAGCCATGACCGTCGTCTCGACCCGTCCGACCGCGCGAGCGGCGCTCGCCCCGTCCGCGCCACCGCGGCCAACGGCCGCCCCGCGATCACGCCTGCGCCGCGCGCTGCTCCGCTCGCCCGTCTACCTCGCGCTCGCCGTGGCCGCCGCCGTCTCGGTGCTCCCGTTCGCCTGGATGGTCGTGGCCTCGACGCACACCACGTCCGAGCTCTTCGCCACGCCCCTGCCGGTGCTGCCGGGCGGCGAGCTGTGGACGAACCTCGCCCGCCTCGAGGAGTCGGTGCAGTTCGGCCGCGTGATGCTGAACAGCGCGCTCATCGCCGTGATCTACACGGTGTTCAGCTCGATCGTGAGCGTCATGTGCGGCTACGGGCTCGCGACCTACCGGTTCCGGGGCCGCGGCGTGCTGCTCGGCGTCGTGCTCGTGACGATGATGATCCCGATGCAGGTGCTGCTCGTGCCGCTGTTCCAGATGATGGCGAGCGCCGGATGGATCGACAGCTACCAGGCCGTGATCCTGCCGTTCCTCGCCAACGCGTTCGGCATCTTCCTCATGCGGCAGGCGTTCCTGGACTTCCCGGTCTCGCTCGTCGAGGCCGCCCGCATCGACGGCGCCGACGAGCTCCGCACGTTCTACCGGATCGTGCTGCCGGTCGCACGCCCGCAGGTCGCGGCCCTGATCATCTACACGTTCATCAGCCAATGGAACGCGTTCATCTGGCCGCTGCTCATGCTGAACACCGAGTCGAACTACACGGTGCCCGTGGCCCTCAACACGATGATCGGGCTTTCGCGCGTCGATTACTCGGGGCTCATGCTCGGGTCGCTGCTCGCGACGCTCCCGCTCATGCTGCTGTTCCTGGTCTTCCAGCGGCAGTTCGTGGCGGGGCTGCTCGGCGGAGCCGTGAAGGGGTGAGATGAGCCGGTCAGGCGCTGAAGTACGCGCTCGAGGCGTTCTCGACGATGCGGCGCATGCCGTTCATCCAGTTCGCCTTGAGGGCGACGGATGCCGCGGCCACGTCGCCCTTCGCGAGATGCCGGGCGATCTCGGCGTGCTCGGCCGCGACGCGCTCGATCATGACGTCGTTGGGCACGAGCAGCGACTCGTACCGGTGGAAGGCGCCGCGCGTGCTCTCGATGACCTCGAGCAGGCGTCGGTTCGGACAGGCCGAGAGCATGATCGCGTGCCACTCGTCGTCCTTGGTGACGACGAGGGCGTGCTCGACGACCTCCTGCTGGAAGTCGGCACTCAGTTCCTCGAGCCGGCGGCCGATCGACCTCAGCTCGTCGCGGGGGCTCAGCTCGAGCGCGAGGGACTCGAGCGCGGCCATCACCGGCGCGAGTTCCTCGAACTCCGTCGCGGAGAGCGGGACGAACCGGAAGCCCTTCCCGTTCTCGCTGGTGATCTGCCCCTCGCTCTCGAGTGCGATGAGCGCCTCGCGGAGGGGGGTCCGGCTGACGCCGAGCTCGGCGGCGAGCTGCACCTCGTTGATGCCCTCGCCCGGGCTGACCTGCCCGGCCCGCATCCGGGCGAGCAGCTCGTCGCGCACTTGGGAACGCAGGTTCTTGCGTTCGATCGCCATCCAATCCTCCAGCCGGTCGGGCCGACGCCGTAAGCCTAGGGCTTGACCCCCGGCGACTTGCGCCATAGCGTGTCTGTATACAGAATACAGTGCGCAGAACGACCTGTACAGATATCCGACCGAGAGGACCCGCGTGACCGACGCGACACCGCGCCGCATCCGCCTCGATGCCCTCGCCTTCGGCGGCGACTACAACCCCGACCAGTGGCCCGAAGAGGTCTGGCACGAGGACGTGCGCCTCATGCGCGAAGCGGGCGTGAACCTCGTGAGCCTGCCCGTGTTCTCATGGCCCCAGCTCGAGACCAGCCCGGGCGTCTACGACTGGGAGTGGCTCGACCGGGTCATCGAGGTGCTCTGGGCCGGCGGCATCCGCATCGACCTCGCGACCGCGACGGCCACGCCGCCCGCCTGGCTCGTGCGCGCCCACCCCGAGATGCTGCCGTGGGATGCCGACGGTCGTCGCCTCGAGTTCGGCTCGCGCCAGGCGTACTGCCCGAGCTCGCCCGTGTGGCGCGAGCACGTCGGGCGGATGGCCCGGGCGATGGCCGAGCGCTACGGGCAGCACCCGGCGGTCGCGCTCTGGCATATCTCCAATGAGTACGGCGACCACGTCGCGCGCTGCTGGTGCCCCGAGTCGGCGGCGCACTTCCGGCGTTGGCTCGAGGCCCGCTACGGCGACCTCGACGGGCTCAACGAGGCGTGGGGCGTGAACGTCTGGGGCCAGCGCTACACGGCGTGGACGCAGATCGAGCCGCCCCGCCGCGCGACCGGCCCCGTCAACCCGACCCAGCTGCTCGACTTCGAGCGCTTCGGCTCCGATGCGCTGCTCGAGCTCTTCCGCATCGAGGTCGACGTGCTGCGCGAGGTCACGCCCGAACTGCCGGTCACGACGAACTTCATGAGCCTCTTCCGCGAGCTCGACTACTGGCGCTTCGCCGAGCACGAGGACCTCGTCACCGACGACGCGTATCCCGACCCGGCCGACCCGCACGCTCACGTGCCCGCGGCGCTCAATTACGGCCTGATGCGCTCGCTCAAGGGTGGTCAGCCGTGGCTGCTGCTCGAGCAGGCCGCTAGCGCCGTCAGCTGGCGCGACGTCAACGTGCCCAAGGCGCCCGGCCGGATGCGCGTCGACAGCCTGCAGGCGATCGCGCACGGTTCGGACGGCGCCATGTTCTTCCAGTGGCGGCAGGCTCGCTACGGCCAGGAGAAGTTCCACTCGGCGATGCTCGGGCACCGCGGCGAGTCATCACGCTCCTTCCAAGAGACGGCGGCCCTCGGGCGCGAGCTCCAGCGTCTCGCGGCGGTCCGCGGCACGCGCGTGCGCAGCAGAGTCGCGCTCGTCGTCGACTGGGATTCGTGGTGGGCCACGAGCGCCACCGAGTCGCTCCCGTCCCAGCGCCTGAGCTGGCTGCAGCAGACCCGCGACTGGCACGCGGCCCTTCACGCGCTCGGTCACCCGGTCGACACCGTGCGGGCGACGGGCCCGTTCGAGGGGTACGACCTCGTCGTCGTGCCCAACCTCTACGTGACGGATGCCGCGCAGGCCGCAGCGCTCGAGGCGTACGCCGTCGGCGGCGGAACGGTCGTCGTCGGTCCGTTCTCGGGCGTCGTCGACACCACCGAGAAGGTCCACCCCGGGGGTGCCCCCGGTCCGCTCCGCGCGCTCCTCGACATCGAGGTGGACGAGCCGTGGCCGGTCGCCGACGGCTCGGTCGAGCGGATCGCCCTCGACGGCGCCCGGTACGACGCGCCGGTGTGGACCGAGTGGATCGAGGCCGGCCACGAGGCATCCGTCGTCGCCGGCTTCGCCGGTGGGGTGCTCGATGGACGACCCGCGATCACCCGCCGCTCGCACGGCGCAGGCACTGCCTGGTACCTCGGCGCGGTGCTCGAAATCGACGGGCTCGTCGCCGTCATGCGACGCGCCCTCGCCCACGCCGGGCTGCCCGCCCGCGACCGCACCGACCCGCATCTCGAGGCCGTCACCCGTGCCGACGACCGCACCGACTACACGTTCGTCCTCAATCACGGCCCTCGCGAGCTCACGCTCGACGTGCCCGAGGGCGCGACCGACCTGCTCGCCGACGGGGTCGTCGCCGCGCGACTCGTGCTCCCGCCCCTCGGCGTCGCCGTGCTCGCCTCGCCGCGCGCGAGCAAGCCCCCGTTCATCACCCTGTCCGACACCACCGAGTGAGGCACCACCCATGAACCGACCATTCGTGCATCCGTACATTCCGAACACGGCGCCCGAGGTGCGCGCCGAGATGCTCGTCGCCGTCGGCGCGGCATCCGTCGAGGACTTCTACGCCGACGTGCCCGCCGACCTCCGGCTCGGTCGTGCGCTCGACCTGCCGGAACCGCTCATCGCCGAGCAGGACCTCGTCCGCCACGTCTCCGGGCTGCTCGCTGCCAACGTGCCCACGACCGAGCGACTGAGCTTCCTCGGCCAGGGCACCTACCACCACCACGTGCCCGCCGTCGTCGACGAGGTCATCGGCCGCAGCGAGTTCCTCACCGCGTACGCGGGCGAGCCCTACGAGGACCACGGCCGCTTCCAGGCGCTCTGGCAGTACCAGTCGCTCATGGGCGAACTGCTCTCGATGGACGTCGTGAACGTGCCCACCTACGACGGGTTCCAGGCGACCGCGACCGGCCTGTCGATGGCCGGGCGCATGACCGGCCGGCGCCGCGTGCTCGTCGCGAGCGACGTGCTGCCCGGGAAGCTCTCGAAGGTCCGTGACTACGTGCGGGTGAACCTCGACCTCGAGCTGGTCGACCCGGTCGACGGAACGGCGGATGTCGCTGCCATCGCCGAGCGGATCGGCGACGACGTCGCCGCGGTCTGGGTCGAGACGCCGAGCCGCACCGGCGCGATCGAGCACCGGCTGCAGGCGCTCGCCGACGCCGCTCACGCGGTCGGCGCGATCCTCGTCGTCGGGACCGACCCGGTCGGATACGGCGTGCTGACGCCCCCGGCCGAGCAGGGTGCCGACATCGTCTGCGGCGACATTCAATCGCTCGGCCTGCACCAGTGGTACGGCGGCGCCCACGGCGGGTTCATCGCCGTGCACGACGACCCGCGCTTCGTCATGGAGATGCCGTCGCGCCTGTTCGGGCTCGCGACGACCGACGTGCCCGGTGAGATCGGCTTCGGCGACGTCGCGTACGACCGCACCTCGTTCGCGCACCGCGAGGAAGGGAAGGAGTGGGTCGGCACGGCGGCCGCCCTCTGGGGCATCGCTGCCGGCGTGCACCTCGCGCTCATGGGGCCGCAGGGCATGCGGGAGCTCGGCGAGGTGCTCCTCGCCCGCACCGCCTACGCGCAGCGCGTGCTCGCCGCCATCCCCGGCATCCGCCTCACCGACCGGGCCGTGCACCTGCGCGAGTTCGCGATCGACGTCTCGGGAGCCGGCCTGACCGCCTCGGGCGTCGTCACCGCACTCCGCGCCGACGGCATCGAACCCGGCGTCCCCGCCGGCGAGCACGAGCTCGTCGTGTGCGTCACCGAGATGACCTCCCAGCGAGACATCGACCGGCTCGCCGCGGCCGTCACCGGGCTCGTCGCGGCATCCGCCGCCGAGGCCGCATCCACCCTCGACCCCATCACCGAATCCGAGGAGCACCGCGCATGAGCCTGCCCATCGCACCCAAGCCCGCCCACCGCCGGTTCCACCAGGCGCGGTGGGACGAACCGCTCATCTTCGCCCTCTCCACGCCCGGCGAGCGCGGGGTGCTGGTCACTCAGGTCGAGCCCGGCGTGCGCGACGTCGTCGGCGACGTCACCGCTGCGCTGCCCGAGGGGCTCGCCCGGAAGACCGCGCCCGGCCTGCCCGAGATGGGGCAGATGCGCGTGCTGAAGCACTACCTGCGGCTCTCGCAGGAGAACCTCGGCGCCGACCTGAACGTCGACGTGGGCCAGGGCACGTGCACGATGAAGTACGCGCCGAAGGTCAACGAGCAGCTGATCGCGACGCCGAAGCTCTCGGCGATGCATCCGCTGCAGGACCCCGCCGACGCCCAGGGCGCGCTCGAGATCATCTGGCGCACCGAGCGGATGCTCGCCGAGATTTCGGGCATGGACGAGGTGTCGCTGCACACGCAGGGCGGCTCCGCCGCGATTTGGGCGAACATCGCGATGATCCGCGCCTACCACGAGGCGAAAGGCGAGGGCGAGCAGCGGCGCGAGGTCGTCACGACGATCTTCAGCCACCCGTCGAACGCTGCCGCCGCGAAGGCGGCCGGGTACGACGTGATCACGCTGCACCCCGATGCCGACGGCTACCCCGATCTCGAGGCGCTCAAGCGGGCGCTGTCGCCGCGCACCGCGGCGATCATGGTCACCAACCCCGAGGACACGGGCATCTACAACCCGGCCATCAAGGAGTGGGTCGACGCGGCCCACGCCGTCGGTGCGCTCGCCTCGTACGACCAGGCCAACGCGAACGGCATCCTCGGCATCACCCGCGCGCGAGATGCCGGCTTCGACGTCTGCCACTTCAACGTGCACAAGACGTTCGGCACGCCGCACGGTTCGGGCGGACCCGGCACGGGTGCGAACGGCGTGAGCGCCGCACTCGCGCCGTTCCTGCCCGGACCCCGCGTGGTGCGCGAGGGCGAGCGCTTCGAGGTGCGCGAGGCCGGGCCGCAGTCGATCGGGGCCATCGGACCGTTCCATGGGGTGGTCCCGAACATCGTGCGCGCCTACGCGTGGATGATGGCGCTCGGCGCCGACGGTCTGCGGGCCGTCGCCGAGACCGCGGTGCTGAACAACAACTACCTGATGAAGCGGATCCTCGACATCCCCGGTGCGTCCGCGCCGTACGCGACGGGCCGCCGACGCATCGAGCAGGTGCGCTATTCGTGGCAGGAGCTCTTCGAGGACACCGGCGTCACGTCTGAGGAGATCGGCATCCGAGCCAGCGACTTCGGCATGCACTATTGGACGAGCCACCATCCGTACGTCGTGCCGCAGCCGTTCACGCTCGAACCGACCGAGTCGTACTCGAAGGCCGAGCTCGACGAGTACGCCGACGTGCTTGCCGAAGTCGCCCGCGAGGCGCGCGAGACGCCGGAGGTCGTGCGCACCGCCCCGCACCGCCAGACCGTGCACCACACGCACCACGACGATCTCGACGACCCCGAGCGCTGGGCCGTCACCTGGCGGGCGTATCGCCGCAAGTACCCGGACGCCGTCGGAGCGTGACGTGATCGGACTCATCGTGAACCCGGTCGCGGGCGTCGGCGGCCCGGCCGGGCTCGGCGGAAGCGACGGGGGCGACGTGCAGCGTCGGGCTGGCGAGCGCGGGGCGCGACCCCGCGCGACCGAACGCGCCGCGGCCGCGCTCGCCGTCGTGGCATCCGCTCGCCGTCATGAGCGGATCGTGACGGCCGCCGGCGCGATGGGAGCCGACGCGGTCCGCGCCGCGGGGCTGGAGGCCATCGTCGTGTGGCATCCGCGATCGCCGACGTTCCCGACCGACACGACTGCCGCCGCTCGCGCGCTCGCCGATGTGGGCGTCGAGCTGGTGCTCTTCGCCGGCGGCGACGGCACGGCGCGGGATGTCGCGGCCGGCCTGCCGTCGTCGGCGGTCGCGCTCGGCATCCCGGCCGGCGTCAAGATGTACTCGCCGGTCTTCGCGGTCGGCCCCAGCGCCGCCGGAGCACTCGCCGCCGCGTGGATCGACGAGGGCGGCCTCCCGACCGTGGATCGCGAGGTGCTCGACGTCGACGAGGCGCAGCTGCGCCGGGCGCGCGTCGAGCCGCGACTGTACGCCACCATCCGGGTGCCCTATCGGGCCGGGCGCACGCAGGCGCGCAAGGCCGCGACGCCGGCCGACGAGCGGGCTGCCATGCGACTCGCCGCGCGAGGGGCGGTCTCGCGCTTGCAGCCAGGGGTCAGGTACCTGCTCGGTCCCGGCGGCACGATGGCCGAGGTGGCCCGTGAGCTCGGCGTCGACAAGACCCTGCTCGGCGTCGACGTCGTGCTCGACGGCCGCGTCGTCGTCGCGGGCGCCTCCGAGCAGGAGCTGCTCGACCAGGTCGGGAGCGGGCCCGCCCAGGCGATCGTGTCGATCATCGGCGGCCAGGGCTTCCTGCTTGGCCGCGGCAACCAGCAGCTCTCGGCGCGCGTGCTCGACGCCATCGGCGACGATCCCGTGCTGGCGGTCGCGCCGGAGCAGAAGCTGATCGACCTCGAGGGGCGTCCCCTTCTCGTCGACACGGGCGACGCCCGCGTGGATGCCCGGCTCGCCGGCTTCGTGCGCGTCGTCACCGGGCCGTCGACCACCAGCGTCTACCCAGTCCAAGCACCAGAGAACGAAGGAGCAGCAGACCATGCGGCTTGAGCAGAAGCAGGCCATCATCACCGGAGGGGCGGGCGGTATCGGCCGTGCCACCGCCATGGCCCTCGCAGCAGAGGGCGCGGAGGTCGCCGTCGTGGACCTGGACGGCCGCGCCGCGGAGGCCGTCGCCGCCGAGATCCGCGACGCGGGCTTCGCCGCGATCGCCATCGAGGCCGACGTGTCGAGCGAGTCCGACATCGAACGCGTGATCGCCACGACGGTGGCCGAGTTCGGCGGGGTGAACGTCGTCTTCAACAACGCCGGCATCATCCGCCGGACGACCGCCGTCGAGACGACGGCCGACGAGTGGGACCGCGTGTTCGGCGTCAACGTCCGTTCCATCTTCCTGATGTGCAAGCACGTCGTCCCGATCATGGCCGCCGCCGGCGGCGGCTCGATCGTCAACACCGGTTCCGGATGGGGCCTCAAGGGCGGAGGCCGGGCGATCTCGTACTGCGCCTCCAAGGGCGCGGTCGTCAACATGACGCGCGCGCTCGCCATCGACCACGGGCCGCAGGGCATCCGCGTGAACTCCGTGAACCCTGGCGACGTGAACACCGGCATGCTTCGTGACGAGGCGCAGCAGCTCGGCGAGGACACGGCCGCGTTCCTGGCCGAGGCCGCCGACCGCCCGCTGCGGCGCATGGGCGAGCCGCGAGAGATCGCCGCGGCGGTCGTCTGGCTTGCGAGCGACGAGTCGAGCTACGTCACCGGGTCGGCGCTCGTCGTCGACGGGGGCGGGATCGCGTAGTCGCAGGTGTGGCGCTATCGACCGCGCGCTCCGGCACGCTAGCTGCTGAACGCGGTCCGATCGACCGCGGGAACGCCGGGATCCGGTGCGGTCCAGTCCAGCAGGATGTCGAGGAAGGCCTCAGGGTTCTCGAGCGAAGGCAGGTGCGCGACATCCGGCCAGTCGATGCGTCGGGCGCCCGGGATGCCCGCGACCACTCGCGAGGCCGCGTCGTGCGTCGTGTCGAGATCATGACCGCCGGTGATCACGAGCGTGCGAGCGGCGATCTCGGTCAGCCGGTCGAGCGCCGGCGGATCGAGCTCGGTCTCGGGCGCGTCCGACCGCCAGGAAGCGGCCACGTCGAACGCGCGCCGCTGCATGATCCGCACCGCCGCGATGAGCTCCGGGCCGGGATCGTTCGGGCTGCGGCGCGGCCCCACCACCCAGGCGTCGATGTTCGCCTCCACCGCCGCATCGAGGTCGTCGCGGGCGAGGGCGTCTCGCTCGGCGTCGAAGAAGGCCTTGAGGTCAGGGGTCAGCTCCGCGAGCAGGCTCCCGCCGGGCGGGCACAGCAGCATCGACTCGACGAGCTCGGGCGCCGTCAGCGCGACCTCGACCGCGACGCCGGCGCCGAACGACGCGCCGACGAGGTGGCAGCGGTCGATGCCGACGTGGCGCAGCGTCTCGAGCACATCGGCGACGTGCGACCACGCGCCGTCCGGCTCGATCGTCGAGTCGCCGTAACCACGCAGGTCGAGCCGGAGCGCCGGGCCTGCCGAGCTGAGCTGAGCCCACTGCGGGTTCCACATCCGCCGGTCGGCGATGCCCGCGTGGATGAGCACGACGGGTATGCCGGATGTCGCGACGTGATCGAACGCGATGCCCGCCGGGCTGACGCCGGTGACCATCAGAGGCCCCAGTAGTACGCCGCCGCCGACCCGTTCGAGTTGCTCGCGACGGCCTCGACGGTGACCAAGGAGATCGGCCCGGGCCCGACCGGGCAGGTCACCGGGATGCTGACCGTTCCGGATGATCCGAGGCCGGACGCGAGGAGGATGAAGCCGCCCGTCGCCCGGTAATCACCATCGGTGTACGCGTAGGAGATGGCGACGGTGTTGCCCTCGCGGGCCTGCCAGCTGAAGGGAAGCGTGACGACCTGGCCCGTCGGGTTCTCACCGCAGCTCCCACGCGGGCCCGGCTCCATCCCGATGATTCCGGGGTCCTCCAGATGCCCGGCCCAGCCGCTCCCGCTGGAAGGGCCTCCGCCGGATGAAACACCGCCGTCCCAGGCACCCGTGTCCGCGTCCGCCTCCGCCGCCTCCTGCTTCGCGGCGGCCTTGGCCGCGGCGACGCCGGCCTTCTGAGCCGCGACGACGGCGTCGGAGGCGTTCTTCACGAGCGCGAGCGCTGCGGCGACGTCGTCGGCGGTGGCGAGCTCGGCGACGGCCTGGGTGAGCGCGTCTCGCGATGCCCCGGCGAGCGGGCTCGCACTTATGAGCGCCTCAGCCTGTCCGTCGGCGCTGGCGGCGAGCTGCGTGAAGGCTTCGGTGACCTCAGCGACGGCCGCCGACAACTCCTCGAGTTCCCCATCCGAGATGGCGAAGGCGAGCTTCACGCGCGCGGCTTCGAAGGCGGCGGCGGTATCCGGATGCACTGCTGCACCGAGTGAGACGGTGAGTCCGGCGTATTCGGCGTTGAGTCGGGCCGCGTCGTCCTTCGCCTCGGCGAGCGCTTCCGCCGCCTTCGCTGCGGCGTCCCTCGCGGCTGCCGCCTCCTGCACCGCGATCTCGAGGGCCAGCTGCCGATCGCGCTCACCGGCGGCGACCGCGGCGACCGGGATCGACACGCCGCCGAGGACGATGACCGCGGCGCCCGCGACGGCCGCCACGCGCGTCCATACGGGAAGCGCCATCAACCTACTGACGACCTGCGCAGTTGACGCGCGCTTCGCGAATCCGTGAATCACGGCGTCAAGCATGTCACGCGCGCGACGCCCGGCATGTCGCGGCGGGAATGCGGCGGCAACCTCAGTCGGGACCAAGACCGTAGGGCGGGGAGACGGCGGGGACATGGACGTCCCGCATCGGCGCGTAGCGCACGGGCGAGGCGATGAACGCGCCGACCGCGAGGATGAGGACGACGGTCACGATCGAGCAGACGCGCGCGACCACGACGCTGGTGCGTTGCCGCAGTCTGCGGCGCGCCAGGACGATCAGGCCGAGACCGGCCAAGCCCCCGGCGGTGTTGACGACGACATCGGTGACATCCGCGCTGCCGATCGTCAGGGCGTATTGGACGACCTCGAGAGCGAGGCTCGATGCGGCGAGCACGCCCGCGACCTTCGGCCAGCGCCACGACGGGGCGAGGAGTCCCAGATAGAACCCGAAGGGAACGAAGAGGAGCACGTTGGCGACGACCTCGACCGGGTCGCTGGCACCGTCCTGGGCGGTGGGCGCGAACGGCACGAGCTTGACATGCCGCAGCCCGCCCTGGCCGAAATAGGGCAGCTCGAGCTTCCAGAGGACGACCCAGGCGAGCAGCACGAGGTAGACCGCGAACAGCAAGACCAGCCATGTGTGCCCGCCCGACGGCGAGGTATCTGCCGTCCGAATGTCCCGGGGAGTCGACCGCGACATCCGAAGTTCTGGACTCCCCGTCACCACTGCATCCTCGGGTCGTGGCTGGGGTCGGCATACGTGGCGGGGCAACCGTGCTCGATCGCCTCGGGGCGGAGCTCGTAGTGCCACGGCTCGTTGTCGTAGATCTGGCAGAGCCCGAACTGGGCACCGTGCTCGAACAGCCACGCCGTGGCATCCTCCTGCCCGATGTCGACCGCATCACCCGACACGTGCGGAGACGTCGCCGCGGTGGCGACCCAGCGGGCGGCCGCTTCGCGGGAGCCGTACTCGGAGACGGCCTCCTGGAAGAGCTGATCCTGGTATTCCGCGGAGCGCCATCCGCTGTTGATGACGAACTCGACGCCGGCGCCGGCCGCGTGCGCTGCAGCCTGACGAAGCGCCTGGCGCAGCTCGGGATCGAGGTTGGCGACCGCCGGCTCCTCGTCATCGAAGACCGTGACGCCGTCGGCGATTCGGCCGGTCTCGTCGAGACCCGGTCGATTCTCCTCGCGTGAGGGCTGCGCAGGGGCATCCGAGAGGGACCAGGACGGCGACGCCGACGGGGAATCGGGCAGCGTGCTGACGAAGGCAGCGATGCTCGCCGCGATGACGACCACCAGGCCGACCACGAACAGTCTGGGACGTGCGCGCGTCGACGCCCGCGCCGGTCGGTTGCGATTCATGCTGCCAGTCAACGCGCGGGCGTGTTGCGAGCACGTATGCGGGTTTGCATATGCCCGCGATATGCGGGGGTTCGTAGCATGACACCATGCGGGTGCTGATCGTCGAGGACGAGCCGTACATGGCGGAGGCGATCCGCGACGGGCTCCGACTCGAGGCGATCGCGGCCGACATCGCCGGCGACGGAGACACCGCCCTGGAACTGCTCGGCACCAATGCCTACGACATCGCGGTGCTCGACCGCGACATCCCCGGGCCATCCGGCGACGAGGTCGCTGGGCAGATCGTGGCGTCCGGCAGCGGCATGCCGATCCTCATGCTGACCGCCGCGGACCGGATCGACGACAAGGCGTCGGGGTTCGAGCTCGGCGCCGACGACTACCTCACGAAGCCGTTCGAGCTGCGCGAGCTCGTGCTGCGGCTCAGGGCACTCGACCGTCGCCGGGCGCACAGCCGGCCGCCGGTTCGCGAGATCGCCGGCCTGCGGCTGGATCCGTTCCGCCGCGAGGTGTACCGCGACGGCCGCTACGTCGCCCTGACTCGCAAGCAGTTCGCCGTGCTCGAGGTGCTCGTCGCGGCCGAGGGCGGGGTGGTCAGCGCCGAGGAGCTGCTCGAGCGCGCGTGGGACGAGAACGCCGACCCGTTCACGAACGCGGTGCGCATCACGGTCTCGGCCCTGCGCAAGCGACTCGGCGAACCCTGGGTGATCGCGACGGTGCCCGGCGTCGGATATCGCATCGACACCGGGCCGAGCGGCGGGGCGGCGGGCGACGAGCATGGATAGGGCTCCCGGCATGAGCGTCCGCCTCCGGCTCACCCTGAGCTACGCGGGCTTCCTCATGGTCGCGGGGGTGCTGCTGCTCGCCGTGGTGTGGCTGTTCCTCCTCCGATATGTGCCCCCGCGCGCCATCGAGACCATCGACGGGTTCATCCCCGGCCGCGACGACCTCATCCGGGCGTTCGCGCCGCCGGCGGCATGGGTGCTGTTCTTCCTGCTGCTGTTCGGCCTCCTGGGCGGATGGCTCCTCGCCGGCCGGATGCTCGCTCCGTTGACGAGCATCACGGATGCCACGCGCCGGGCCGCGGACGGATCGCTCTCGTATCGCATCCGGCTGGAGGGCCGCGACGACGAGTTCCGTGAGCTCGCCGACAGCTTCGACTCGATGCTCGCGCGACTCGAGGCGCAGGTCGCCGAGCAGCAGCGCTTCGCGGCCAACGCCTCCCACGAGCTGCGCACCCCGCTGGCGATCACGCAGACGCTGCTCGAGGTCGCCCGGAACGACCCCGGCAGCGTCACGCCCGAGCTCATCGAGCGCCTCCACGCCGTCAACGCCCGGGCGATCAGCCTCACCGAGGCGCTCCTCACCCTGAGCCGTGCCGACCAGCGCTCCTTCACGCGCGAGGACGTCGACCTCTCGCTACTGGCCGAGGAGGCCGGCGAGACCCTCCTGCCCCTCGCGGAACGGCGGCGCGTCGCCATCCAGACCACCGGCGACCCCGCCCCGACCGTCGGCTCGCGAGCGCTGCTGCTGCAGCTGACCACGAACCTGGTGCACAACGCCATCGTGCACAACCTCATCCAAGGCGGCACGGTGTGGATCGACACCGGCGTCCGCGATTCGCGGGCCGTGCTCACCGTCGAGAACACCGGCACCGAGCTGAGCGCGGGACTCGTCGCGACGCTGACCGAGCCGTTCCAGCGCGGCACCGAACGCATCCATACGGATGGCGCGGGCGTCGGCCTCGGCCTGGCGATCGCCAAGAGCATCGCGGAGGCGCACGACGGCACGCTCATGCTCGCGCCACGCGCGGGCGGCGGGCTCAGCGCGAGGGTCGGACTGCCGGCCGCACATGACGCCGAGGGGAAGCCCGCTTAGTTGATGATCTCGCCGCGCTCGGCGTTGATCTTCGCGATCCGATCCCGCCATTCCTGCAGCGCCTCGGAGGTCAGCCGCGTCCAGTCCGCGACCTCACCCACGACCCTGATCGGCGCGGTGCTGCGGTACGAGCGAGTGGGATTGCCAGGGAACTTCTTGTCGGTCACGTTCGGGTCGTCCTCGAACGGCCCGGTCGGCTCGACGAGGTACACGCGTGGAGGAGCGTCGCCGGCCGCGAGTTCCGCCGCCAGGCCGGCGCCGTCGCGCGTCGCGGTGAAGTAGATGTGGTTCATCACGATCTCGGGCCGGTAGTTCGAGCGGAACCCGGGCGTGAGGAGATCACCGGGCCGCAGGTCGGCCTTCGTGCCGTGGTAGAACGGCCCCTCGTCCAACGGTTGGGTCACGCCGACAGCCTATGCACCGGGCTCTCGCGGCGGGTTGTGCATGAACTCGAGCCGGATGCCGTTGTCGTCCTCGACGAACGAGGCGTAGTAGCGGTCGTTGAACCGCGGGAACGACTTGGGTCCGCTCACCGCCGTCCACCCGGCGCCGAGTGCGATGGCGTGCAGGCGATCGACCTCTTCGCGCGAATCGACGGGGAAGGCGAGATGCTGCCATCCGACCCGGCCGTGCCGATGCGGCCCACTGCCCGGTTCGCGCGCCGGGAAGAGGATCAGTTCGTCCTCCTCGCGGTACCACGACACTCCGTTGTCGGCGTCCTGGCGCGTGCAGCCGAGCGCCTGCATCACCGGGTCGAACTGGGCGATGGAACGCGGAAGGTCCTCGACGGTGATTCCGATGTGGTCGAACAGGCGCACCACGACATCCTATGGACCCACCGGTCGACGCATCCGTCGCGCCATGCTTGAACCATGACGATCTCCGATGCCGACCTCGTCCACCTCGGCCGGGCCGTCGAACTCGCGCGCGAAGCGCTGGCCGCCGGCGACGGGCCGTTCGGGTCCGTGCTCGTGGACGCCGCCGGGATCGAGCGCGCCATTACGCCGCTCTAGGCAGCTGCCGGAGAACGTGTCCTCCCTTGTGCGGACCCGTTAGAGCTATTCCACAAGGATCGGCGTCTTGCGTCGAGTTTTCCTCAATCTTCCTGCCAGACTTCGAGCGGCCACGCGGCGAGAGGACTACAACTTCCCCAACCCGAACCCGCAGTGAAATTGGGGGATTCTCATGCGTTGGGTTTGGCTCAGAATCGCAGCCGCAGTCATCGCGAGTTCGGGTGTCATCGCCGGACTCCTGGTCAACATCGATCGCGCGATGCGCGAGGGACAGGATCGCAGCGACGTGCTGGCGAACTACTTCAGCATGTTCACGATCGTGTCGTCGATCCTCGCCGTGGTCGCATTGACGATGGCAGCGCGATGGATGCAGCGGCATCCGGGCACTTCGACCGAACCGGTCGTCATCGCGATGGCGATCGCCGCGGTCACCGGGCCGGTGATTTTGCTCGGCATCGTGTTCAACGTGCTGCTGCGAGGCGACCCACCGGCGATCGCCGCGACCGACCCGGGCTGGGTCGCGTTCATGGACTCGTGGGCGACCGAAACCCTGCACGTCGTCCTGCCGGTCTACTTCGTGTTCGACCTGCTGTTCGCCGACCGACGCCGTGGACTGCCCTGGTCGTCGCTCCTCGTCATCGTCAGCTACCCGCTGGCATGGACGATCTACACGATGATCCGCGGCGAGCGCGTGGCCAACCCCGACGGCACTGCGCCGTGGTGGTACCCGTACGGGTTCCTCGACCCGCACCTTGCCGGGTACGGATCGGCCTTCAGCTACATCGGCGGCATCCTGGTCGCGTTCGTGCTGCTCGGTGTCGCCATCATCGGCATCGGCCGGGCTCGTGAGCGGCACGCCTCGCACCACGACGCGCCGCCGCCTCCGCAGATCGGTCGCCTCGCGGTCTGAGCGCCACGTGCGCTGGGGCGCCGCCGCCTTTCGATTCGAATCGGGAAGCGTCGGCGCCCCGGATCAGCTCATGACGGGAGTCACCACCGTGCTCGGCACCGCTTCGCTCCACCTGCCCGCGCCGCCGACTGCACGCCAGGTCCGTCGTTCGGGTCTCGTGTCCTACTGGCGATCGAAGCTCTGGGGCCTGCTCCTCTCGATCGTCACCGATGGGGTGACGACCATCCCGGCCGTCGGTGGCGAACCAGTCCCGCTCGCCCGCAAGCCACCGGTGCCCGACGGGCCGCTCGTCGTCATCGCCAACCATGCATCCCATGCCGACACGGCCGTCCTGCTCGCGACCATCGGTCGGTCCCGGCCGGTGCGATTCGTCGCCGCGGCCGACTACTGGTTCGGGAGGCGGCGCAACAAGCTCATCGCGCGATGGCTGGTCGGCATCTGGCCCATCCGGCGAGATCGCAACGGGATGAAGGACCTGCTCGCCGCCGCTCCGACCGTCGCAGCGGGCGTCGTCGTCGTCGTGTTTCCCGAGGGCAGCCGCCGCCACGCACCGGGACTCGCCGGGTTCAAGCGCGGTGCCTTCGAACTCGCCGCCGCATCGGGTGCCAAGGTCCTGCCGGTGGGCTTGGTCGGTGCCGGCGACCTGCTTCCGGTCGACCGCAAGCTCATCCGTCGCCGGCCGGTCGAGATGCGCTGGGGCGAGCCGTTCACCGTCGAGACAGGGCATGCGGATGACGCGGCCGCCGCAGCATTCGGAGCCATCGACAGGCTCATCGAAGCGCCCGCTTCCCAGCGTCCCGGCCGCGCCTGGATCCGCGTGCGTCGCATGGCGTTCGCCACGGCCGGGTTGGCACTGGTCACCGCCTGGGCGTTCGCCGAAGGCATCTTCTGGCCGCTGGTCGCGGAGATGCCGCTCCTCCTGCTCGTCTGCACGGTCGGACGATCCTGGCGTGGCCCGATGCTGATCGCAGCGACGGCGATCGCATCCGCCGCCGGGATCCTCACGACCTGGTGGCTGGTGTCCCACGGAGTCGACACCCCCACCCCGTTGACCACAGCGCGGATGCACGACACCGCGGTGGACGAGCTCAGGACCGACCCGTCGAGCGCGTTCGCGAACCAGATGTTCAACGGGATCCCCGTGAAGGTGTACGCCCACAGCGCGGGTCAACTCGGCATGGATTTCTTCGACGTCGCGTTCTCGATGCTCCCGAGGCTCGCTCGCATCGGCATCGTCGGCGTCATCGGATGGGTCGCCGGTGGCCTCCTGTCCCGGTACCTCAAACCCTGCCTCGGCACCATCCAGGCCACCTTCCTCACGTTGTTCCCGCTCGGGCTCGGCCTCGTCATCTGGTGGTGGTCGTGATGCGCGGGCTGTACGCGGCGAAGCCGTGGTTCACCCGTCAACTCGGGAGGATCGTGACCGTCGCCGTCGACCGCGGATGGTCACCCGATGCCTTCACCGCCGCCGGTGTCGCCTTCGCCGCGGTGGCCGCGGGCGGCCTGCTGGCCGGATGGTGGCCACTGGTGCTCATCGGACTCGTCGGAAGGCTCGCCGGTGCGAACCTGGATGGCGCAGTCGCTCGCGCCAGAGGTGTCAGCCGCCCGTTCGGGTTCGTGCTCAACGAGATCGGCGACCGCGCCTCCGACCTCCTGCCATCGGCGGCCCTCAGCATCGTCGCGTGGCAGACCGGGTCGCTGGCCGCTCTGGTGCTGGCCCTGGTCGCGATCACCGCCGCGTCCTTGCCGACCTTCGTCTCGTTGGCGGCTGCCGCGGCGGGGGCGCCGCGGATCAATGGCGGACCGTTCGGGAAGACGGAGAGCGCGCTCGCCGTGTTCCTCATGTCGATGGCGTTCAGCTGGTTCCCCGCGGATGCGGTGATCGGCGTCGGTTCGGTGGTGATCATCGCCGGTTCCACCGTCACTGCGGCGACACGGACGCGAGCAGCCCATCGCCACCTGCAGCTGGTGGACGCATGACCTGGCTCAGCTTGAGCGCTCCCGCGACCGTCGGGCTCATCGTGCTGCTCGCCACGGCGGTGCCGGTGTTGATCTTCGGCGACTCGACCATCCGAAGCAGGTGGCTGACCTGGGCGGTCATCGGGGTGATCGTCGGCGCAGCGGAGAAGATCGGTGTCGCCGGTGCGGTCATCGTGGCCGTCGCGGTCAGCGTCGTGTGCCTCCTCGAGTACGTGCGATTGGCCGGTCTCCGACCCGCTGATCTCGCGGTGCTGATCGCTGCGGGAGTCGGCGCGCCGGTGTTGGCGGCCGTGCAGCCGGCCGCGATCAACGCGTGGCTGCCGTTCGCGTTGCTGGCCGCCGCGGTCCTTCCCGTGCTCAGCCGTGATCCGGAGTCGGCCCTTCCTCGCGCCACTGCTGCCGTGTTCGGGATGCTGTGGCTGGTGTGGGCGCCCGCGCAGTTGGTGATCATCCATCAGGACCTGACCTTGCTCGTGTTGACCGTCGCGCTCACCGACGTGGCCAGCTGGGCGGTCGGAAAGGCGCTCGGGCGGCTTCCCGGCGTGAGAGTCCGGCCTTTCGCGGTGTCGCCGAACAAGACGGTCGCCGGACTCCTGGGCGGCGCCCTTGCCGCCGCGTTCGTCTTGGCGGTCACCGGGGAGTTCAGCTGGGTGCTGCTCCTCGCAGCGGCGGTCGGCGCCCCGCTCGGTGATGTGGTCGCCTCCATGGTGAAACGCCACGCCGGAGTGAAGGATGCCGGGACATGGCTTCCGGGGTTCGGCGGGCTGTTGGACCGGGCGGACTCGCTGCTCGTGGTGGCACCGCTGTTCTCAGTGACACTCGCGTAGGCAGCCGGATCGCCACTGCGCCCACCCTTACAGCTCGAGCGAGTAGAAGAACGCGCGCTCCCCGGTGTCGGGGTCGACGCCGCTGAAGCCATGCCGTTCGTAGAAGCGCTGCGCGTCGACGTCGACGGCGTCGACGTTGATCTCGATCGCCGACACGCCGCTCGCTTCGGCATCGGCGACGAGCCGTTCGATCATCGCCGAACCGAGACCGCGCCCTCGGTCAGCCGGCGCGACGTACAGTTCGTCGAGCAGCGCGACCGGTCCGTCGTACCAGACGTTGCTCCGCAGCGTCACGAGCGCGACTCCCGTCGCCGGCTCACCGGCCAGGTATGCGATCGTGCCGGGTCCGGCGAGCAGCGACTGCAGGCGCGTGGTCAAGACTGCGACGCCCGGCGTCGGGGTTTCGAACTCGGTGTTGAAGTCGTGCAGCAGTCGCGCCACCGTCTGGGCGTCGTCGGGACCGGCGCGCCGAGCGGCGAGACGTACGGAACCGTCCGACATGGGCGCCAGCCTATCCGCGCCATCCGCTACGAATCGAGGTCGTCGAGCTCACCTCGCAGGTCATCGGCGATGGGCATGGCGTCAATCCTCCCCGGATCTCGAACCGCCGGAAGCCGGTGGTGACGCGTCGAGTTGCGCCTGCACGGCGCGGGCGACGTTGCCGTGGATGTTCCCCGTCCCGACGCGCGGCAGCACGCCGTCCCGTTGAAGCGTGGCCCGGACGGCCTTCTTGAGGCGGGCGAGCCGAAGGGTGATGCCGGAGTCCTCAGCGAGGGTGACGACGTCGTTCATCTTGGCGGAGCCCTGGGAGTCGATGAAGTTGATGCCGGCGCAGTCGAGGACGACGCCGGTGAGCTCGGGGGTCGAGTGGATGATCTCGCGGATCCGGTCTTCGAGCGCGTCGGCGGTCGCGAAGAACAGGCCTCCGTCCATCCGGATGACGACGACGCCGGGGGTCAGTCGGTCTTCCGGGAACTCGCTCACGTCGCGGAAGACATCCGTGCCGGCCTCCCGGGCGAGGGTCGGGATGCTGGGGTGCGTCGCGACGCCGATGAGCCAGAGGAGCGACAGGCCGATGCCGATCATGACCCCGGCCAGCACGCCGAAGGCCAGGGTCGCGACGATCGCGGCGACCGCGATCCAGAAGTCGAACGGCTGCACCCGAGCCAAGCGCCGCATCTCGGGGATGTTGATCATGCCCATCACGACGGCCTCGATGATGAGCGCGGCGAGGACGGGCTTCGGCAGCAGGGAGAACAGCGGGGCCAGCACGAGGAGCGTGAGCAGGACGGTCGCCCCCGACGTGAGCGACGCCAGCCCGGTGCGGGCGCCGGAGTGGTCGTTGAGCGAGCTCGCCGACAGGCTGGTCGAGACCGGCATGCCCTGGAAGAGCCCTGCCCCGACGTTCGCCATGCCCTGCGCGACCGACTCCTGGTCGATGTCGACCTGGTAGCGGTGCTTCGCTGCGAACGTCCTCGCGTCGCCGGCGGTCTGCGAGAAGCCGATGAGCACCAGCGCGACCGCGGCGATCGCCACGGTGGACGCGTTCTCCCACATCAGGCCGAGATCGGGGACGGCGAAGGCCGGCAGCCCGCGGGGCACCTCGCCGACGAGCGCCACGCCGCGATCGCCGAGAGCCAGGAGCCACGAGGCGATCAATCCACCCACCACGAGGACCAGCGCGCCGGGCACCCGCGGCGCGACGACCCTCACCCCGAAGACGACGACCAGCGACACGACGCCGACGATGAGGGTCGCCCCGTGCGTGTCGTCCAGGCTCCCGAACCACGACCACAACTCCTGGAACGAGTTGGCGCCGCTCGCCTCGGTGCCGGTGAGCTTCGGCAGCTCGGAGATGACCACGTCGATCGCCGCCCCGAACAGGAACCCCGTGACGACCGCCCGCGAGAGGAACTGCGCGATCCAGCCCATCCGAAGCAGGAAGAGAATCAGGAAGAGCACCCCGGACGCCAGCGTGATGCCCGCGACGAACGAGGCGACATCCGCCTGATCGGTCAGGCCGGAGACCAGTACCGCGCTGGCGGCCACCGCGGCCAACGCCGAGCTCGGCCCCATCGAGATTTGGCGGCTGGTACCGAAGATCCCGTACAGGATCGCGCCCGCAGCTGCGGCGTACAGGCCGTTCTGCAGCGGGATGCCCGCGATGCCCGCATACCCCAGGTTCTTCGGCACGATCAGCGCTGCGACCGTGACGCCCGCGATCAGGTCGCCGCGGAGCCAGCGCCGGTCGTACGAGCGGGCCCAGTCCAGAATCGGAAGGAGTCCGGTGAGCACGCGGCGCCGGCTCATCGCGCGTCACGCGTTCTCGACATGGGCGGTCCTGCCCTTCCGGCTCTCGGCCGCATTCGGGAGACGCGGGCACGCGTCCCCTCAGGACGGTCGAGGCGGACGACATTGTGACACCGACGTTCCGAAGCCACTAGGGACCGTAGGCCCGCCTCGGCGTCACTCGACGAGCTTGCCGACCGTCGACACCTCGCGCATGAGCGCCGCGATCTCGTCGGGGATCGGCGGGATCTCCTCGCGGGTCACGCCCGTCGACGGCGACCACACCAGGTTCACTTGCAGCGACTCGTCGATCGACGGGTAGTCGCTGCGGTTGTGGCATCCGCGGGTCTCGCGCCGTTCGAGCGCGGCCTCGAGGGTGGCCCGCGCGGCCAGCGCGGCCGACTTGAGGTCGAACGCGTGCGCGAGGTCCTGGTACCCGGCAATGTCGGGATGCACGCCGATGTCGGCGATGCGCGCCTCGATCGCGTCGAGCTCCGCGAGGCCGGCGAGCAGGCCGGCTTCGTCGCGCACGACTCCGGCGTGCTCGGTCATGGTGTTGCGGATGGCGCGCTGCAGGGCTCGCACGTTCTCCGAGCCATCCGACGCCAGCAGCCCGGCGATCTCGGCGCGGGCCCCATCGACCGCGGCGGCCGAGCGCTTCTGCGCCGGCAGCGAGGTAGAGTATGCCGCCGCGGCCTGACCGACGATGCGCCCGAAGACGAGCAGCTCGATGAGCGAGTTGCCTCCAAGCCGATTGGCGCCGTGCAGCCCCGAGGATGCCTCGCCGATGGCATAGAGGCCCGGGACGTCGGTTCCATGGTCCTCGGGCCGCACCCAGACGCCGCCCATCGAGTAATGCGCGGTGGGCGCGATCTCGATCGGTTCCTTCGTGATGTCGAGCATCTGGAGCTCGAGCATCGTCTGGTACACGCGGGGGAGGCGCTGCATGATCGTCTCGCGTGGGAGGTGCGAGACATCCAGCCAGACACCGCCATTGGGGGTGCCGCGGCCCTCCTTGATCTCGGTGTAGGCCGCGAGGGCGACGCGGTCTCGGGTCGACAGCTCCATCCGCTCGGGGTCATAGCGAGACATGAAGCGCTCGCCGAGGCCGTTGGTGAGGATGCCGCCCTCGCCGCGTGCCGCCTCGGAGATGAGGGTGCCGGCCGCGCTCTCGGGCTCGATGATGCCCGACGGATGGAACTGCACGAGCTCCGGGTCGCGCACGCGCCCGCCCGCCTCGACGGCGAGGCGCCACGAGTCGCCCGTGTTCTCGTCGCGGCGCGACGAGGTTCGGCGCCAGATGCGGTTGTGGCCGCCGGCGGCGAGGATCACCGCGTCGGCGTGGATGAGGTAGCGCGTGCCGTCCTCGAGGTCGAAGCCGTAGGCGCCGAAGACCGCCCCGTCGTCGTTCACGAGGATGCGCGTCACGTAGACCGTGTCGAGGATGGGCACGCCGAGCTGCGCGGCCCGGTTGACGAGCGTGCGCTGGATCTCGAGGCCGGTGTAGTCGCCCGCGAACGCGGTGCGGCGGTAGGTGTGGGCGCCGAAGAAGCGCTGCGAGATCCGGCCGTCGTCTTCGCGCGCGAACGGCATGCCGTAGCGCTCGAGGTCCTGGATGCCGCGGGCCGCCCCCGACGTGACGATCTCGACCGTGTGCGGGTTCGCGAGGAGGTAGCTCTCCTTCAGCGTGTCGGCGGCGTGCTGCTGCCAGCTGTCGTCGGGGTCCATCGTGGCGAGCGCGGCGTTGATGCCGCCGGCCGCGAGCGAGGTGTGTGCGTCGGACTTGGGTCGCTTGCCGAGGGCGAGCACGTCGACGCCCGCCTCGGCGAGCTCGATGGCGGCGCGCAGGCCCGATCCGCCGGTGCCGATCACGAGCACGGTCGTGGCGAGCTGACGCTCGGAAGCGGTGCCTGAGGTACTCATGCGAACCACGGTAGGTTCGAGCGAGACATGAGTCCAATGCATCATTCGACTGTTGACCATACGAATTGACTATCGGAACGACGAGGAAGTTCACCGTGTGGGCGCGCTGCTTCCGACTAGCGACGTGTCGATTCGGCCATCGCCCGTGCCTCGGAGGCGTCACCCGCCACGATCCGCCCGTCGACGAGCGTGAGGAGCACCGTGGCCCGCCCGAGCTCCTCGGCGTCCGCCGTCAGCGGGTCGCGGTCGAGCACCGTGACGTCGGCGACGGAGCCCACCTCGAGCACCCCGCCCTGCTGCCCGATCGTGGTGAACGGGCGGGTCGTGAACCCACGCAGCGCATCCGACGCGCTGAGCGCCTGGTCGGGCGTCACGGGCGTGGCGTCGGGATCGTCGTGCGGGCGCCGCAACCGGGCGTCGGCGAGGATGCCGACTGCATCGCTCGGCGCGACCGGCCAGTCCGAGCCGAGCGCCAGCGGAACGCCGGCACGGACGAGGTCGCCCATGCGGAAGCCGCGGCCGGCGCGCTCCTCGCCGAGGCGAGTCGACCAGTTGTCGCTCCCGTCGGCCTTCGTGAAGAGCGTGCAGTGCGTCGGCTGCATGCTGGCGGTGATGCCGGATGATGCGAACAGCTCCAGCGCGGCATCCGTCATGGTCTCGATGTGCTCGACGCGGTGGGTGGCGTTGCGGTGCGGCAAGCCGGCGATGGCGCGCACCACGAAGTCGATCCCCGCATCACCGATGGCGTGCGTGGTGGTCGGGATGCCGCGACGATCGAGCTCGGTCAGTGCGGCACGGTACTGCTCGGGGTCGAGCCAGAGCGACTTCGTCGACTCGCCGAGGCAATCGGGCTCGTGCAGCCAAGCCGTGCCGTTGTCGACCGTTCCGTCGATCATGAGCTTGACGCCGCCCACGATCCAGCGACGTCCGGCCGTGCCCTGCAGCTCCGCCAGCCGGTCGACCTCCCCGACGGCGGTTCCGGGCTCGAACCACGGCGACATCCGGAGTCGGATGGGCAGGTCGCGGGTCTGCTCGATGGCGCGCAGGAGCTCGATCGTGCCGGGTGCGAGGTCCTGCACCTGTCCGCCCGTGAAGCCCGCGCGGGCCATGTGGAGCAGCACGTCGTAGAGGCCGTCGACACGCTCCTCGAAGCTGAACTCGGGGACGAACGGTTCCACGATCGCCATCGCCTGCAGCTCGAGGAGGTAGCCGGTGGGCCGGCCCCGGTCGTCGGTCACGACGCGTGAGCCGTCGGTGAACTGCTCGTCGCCGCGGCATCCGGCGATCTCGAGCGCCCGCGACGAGGCGAGCGCGGCGTGCGCGTCGAAGAGCCGGATGAAGGCCGGCCGCCCCGGCGCGATCTCGTCGAGGATCCGGTTGGTGACCTCGGTGCCCTCGAAGGCGTTCGGGTCGAGGCCCCAGCCGAGGAGCCAGTCGTCGTCGTCGAGGTCGGCGACCTCGGCTCGGAGCCTGCGCTGGATCTCGGCGAGGTCGCGGCACCCGCTGAGGTCTGCGCCGCGCGTGAGCGCGAGACCGAACACCGGGTGGATGTGGCTGTCGACGAAGCCGGGCAGGATGGTGGCATCCGGCAGGTCGATCACCGTCGTGCCGGGCCCGATGCATGCCTCGAGCGAGTCCGCGTCGCCGATGGCGACGACTCGGCCGCCGGCCACGGCGATGCCCGTGGCCGCGTCGGGCGCGACATCCGGCTCGGCCATCGTGATGACGCGGCTGCCGAGGACGACGGTCTCGGCGAAGTGCGTGGTGGTCATGCCTGCTCGGCCTCCTGGCCGCCGATCAGGGCGAACCGGTCGGGCCGTGTCGAGCGCAGCACGAGCGCGTAGACGATGCCCGCGACGAGCACGATGGGGACCACGGCGAGGATCACCGCGTTGATGGCCGGCCCGGCCGCAGTGAGGTAGTCGATCGTCGAGACCAGGATCGCCAGGAGCACGGTCATCGCCACGATCGAGAAGACGGCCGCCGGCAGCACGTACCACTTCCGTTCGAGCTGCCGGTTGCGGAGGATGAAGACGAGCACGGCGATCGAGGCGAGCAGCTGGAGCGTGATGATGCCGTACACGCCCGGCGAGTTGACGAGGATCACGAGCTGCGTGAGCGGATCGAGGCCCGCGATGCCGAAGGCGAGCACGACCGCGATCGCGACGACCGTCTGCAGGAGGCCCGCCTGCCACGGGGCGCCGGTGCTGTTCGTGCGGCTGAAGAAGGCCGGCAGGATGCCGTCGCGGGAGAGCGCGAAGCTGTAGCGGTTGATGGCGTTGTGGAAGGCCAGCTGTCCGGCGAAGATGCTCGACACGATCAGGATGAACATGGCCGCGACGCCCCACTCGCCCACGTACTGCCCCATGGCGGTGAAGAAGAATGCGGCGGGATCCTCGGCGATCACGCCCTGCACCGCCGCGTCGCCGAAGGCCTGGATGACGAGCCAGAGCGTGCCCGTGTAGAAGATGGCGAGGAACGCCACCGCGATGTACGTCGCTCGCGGGATGGAGCGAACCGGGTCGCGCGTTTCGTTGCGGTACAGCACGGTCGACTCGAACCCCATGAACGCCGCGAATCCGAAGCCCAGGACGGCGAACATGCTCGGCGTGAAGACGTTCTCGGGCGCGAACGTCCCGAAGCCGAGGTCGCCGGCGCGCTGGCTCAGGATGGACGCGGCGAGCACGACGAGCAGCGCCGTCTCGAGCAC
Source organism: Agromyces flavus (assembly GCF_900104685.1). Taxonomy (NCBI): domain Bacteria; kingdom Bacillati; phylum Actinomycetota; class Actinomycetes; order Micrococcales; family Microbacteriaceae; genus Agromyces; species Agromyces flavus. The sequence continues at coordinate 2,392,581 of NZ_LT629755.1, read as the reverse complement.
GAGCAGCACTCCGAGCACGCGGGCCCCGACGTCGACGCCGGCGGCCGCGAGCGCGAAGACCAGGACCGCGCCGACCACCGCGAGCACCCACCAGGGCAGTTGGATGCCGAAGACCTGCGCGAGCATGCCCTCGGCCATCACGCCGAAGAGGCCCCACAGGCCGATCTGCAGCAGGTTGTACGACGCCCAGGCGAGGAAGCCCGCGCCGAGGCCCACCACCTTGCCCAGCCCCACCGCGATGTACGTGTAGAAGCCGCCCATGGGCTTGAGGTTTCGGGCCGTGAAGAGGAAGCCGATGGAGAAGATCGCGAGCACCACGCCCGCGATGGCGTAGACGAGTGGCGCCGAGACGCCGCCGATGAGCACGGCGAGCGGACCGATGCCGGCAAGTACGCTCAGCGGCGCCGCCGCCGACACCACGAGGAACACGACGCCCCACGTGCCGAGTGCCGCCGTCTTGAGCGTTCCGGTCTTCGGTGCGTCGTCGAGCAAGGTGGAATCGAGCGTCACGAGCAACTCCTTCGTTGAATGCCGAGCCGTGGGACGACGTCGGCAGCGGGGTGACCCGCCTGAGTCTGCCTCATTTCGAGTGATTGCGCAATCGATTGTGCAAAACTGGTCCCGAGCCCGACGCCGGTCAGTAGGATCAGAGCCCGAGGGGAGGCATCCGATGGTCGCCACACGCCCGCCGACGCTGCAGGACGTCGCCGACCGGTCCGGTGTCTCCCGGGGAACCGCATCGCGGGCGCTCTCCGGCAGCGGGCGGGTCTCGGCCGAGACGCGAGCGCGGGTCGCCGCCGCGGCCGCCGAGCTCGATTTCACGACGAACAGCGGCGCCAGGAACCTCCGCCGCGCCCGGGCGGGATCGATCGGCCTCTGGTTGCCGCAGGGCTTGGCGTCCATGGACTACTACATGAACTTCACCTTCGGCCTCGTCGAGGCGACCAACGATCGCGAGCTCACGGTCTCGCTCATCCCCGGCGACTACCCGCCCGGGAAGGCGCGCGGCCTCCATGTCGACGGGTTCGTCATGGCCGACGTCGACGGGCACGACCCGCTCGCCCGGGCCATCCTCGATTCGGGCCGGCCCGTCGTCACCTCCGAACTGGTGCCACCCGGCGTGCCGGAACCCACCGCATCCGTCACCGCCGACCATGCCGCGGCCACGCGATTGCTCCTCGACCGCCTCCGCGAAGGGGGCGCGGCCTCCATCGTCGTCCTCATCCCCGACATCGACCAGATGTGGGTGCGGGCCGTGCACGAGGCCGCAGCGGCCTGGTCCGCGCAGGAGTCGGTGGGGCTCTCGTTCCTGCCGCTCGTCGGGGTGCCGGCTGCGATCGAACTCCGCCGCACCGTCGACGGCCTGCTCGCAGCCCGGCCCGACGTCGACGCCATCGTCTGCGTGCCCGACGGGCTCGGCGTGGGCATCCTCTCGACGCTCCAGGAGCTCGGGCGCACCGTGCCCGATGACGTGCAGCTCGTCTCGTACGTCGACAGCGCCACGCTGCGGATCGTGCAGCCGCCGATCAGCGCGCTCGATCTCCGCCCGCGCGAAGCGGGCCTGCGGGCCGGCCAGCTGCTCGTGTCGATGCTCGATGGAGGAGGCGGCGACGACGACGACCCGTCACCGGAGGGTGGAATCCTGATCGAGACGTTCGGGCTCGAGTATCACGAGCGCGCGTCGACCCGGCCCAGGTCGCGGCCGGCGCGCTGAAGGCGGGGCCTGGGTCGGCGCTCAGCGCCGCCGCCATGGCGTTGTTTGCGCCGAGCGCATCGTGTCGGCGGCGATGATGCGCGTAGCCTATCGACGTGAACCTCGAGCAGCTGCGATCGTTCGTCGAGGTGGCCCGGTTCGGCAACTTCACGCGGGCCGCTGAAGAGCTCTACCTGGCGCAGCCGTCGCTGAGCCGGCAGATCGCCGCCCTCGAGAAGGACCTCGGGGCCGAACTCTTCCAGCGGGCGCGCGGCGGCTCGACGCTCACGGTCGCCGGCGAGGCACTGCTGCCGCTCGCGCGCCGCATGCTGGCCGACGCCGAGTCGGTGCGCCGCGAGCTCGCCGAGCTGGCCGGCCTCGAGCGCGGACGCGTGCGGCTCGGCGCCACGCCGACCCTCTGCATCAGCCTCGTCGCCGAGGTGCTCAGCGCCTTCCACGCCGACCATCCGGCCATCGAGCTGCACCTCTCGGAACAGGGCTCGCGGCGGCTGCTCGACGAGCTCGGCAGCGGCGAGCTCGATCTCGCCCTGATCACCACGTCGGATGCCGCGACGGCCGAGCGGTTCACGGTGACGCCGCTGCTCGTCGAGGAGCTCGTGGTCGTGTCATCCGCGGCCGCACCGCCGGTCACCACACGCGACCGCATCGGGCTCGCCGAGGTCGCGCGCCTGCCGCAGATCGTGTTCAGCTCGACCTACGACCTGCGCACGACGACGGATGCCGCGTTCCGAGCGGCCGAACTCACGCCCGACATCGTGCTCGAGGGTGCCGAGATGGACGCGGTGCTGCGGTTCGTCGAGCGCGGGCTCGGCGTCGCGATCGTGCCCGCCATGGTGCTCATCGACCGCCCGGGCCTGCGTTCGGTCCGCCTCGACGCGCCGACGCTCACGCGAACCATCAGCCTCGCCAAGCCGGCGGATGTCGCGACCACCGCCGCGGTCGACGTGATGCAGCGCACCATCGCGACGACCGCGACGGCCTTCGCGTCGAGGGCGGGGGAGACCATGCGCCTCGCGGGTGCGGGCGTCGGCGGGGACGACGCGGCCCGCTGACGAGGCCGTGTCGCGCAGAATCGAACCGTGACGTCGCCGGCCGCAGAGTTCATCGACCGCACGCTCCAGGCCGAGGCTTCGGAGTGGCGGGCCGACGCAGACGCCGAGCGGATCGGCGGGGGACTGCGGTTCTACGGCGCCTCGGTGGGCGCCATCCGGGGCACCGTACGCGATGCCGGTCGGCGGCATCCCGACATGACGCACGACGAGATCACCGCGCTCGCCGCCGAATTGTGGTCGCAGCCGGTGTTCGAACGCCGGCTCGCCGCCATCGTCCTCCTCCAACGTCACGCGCGGATGCTGCGGGGCAGCGACCTCACTCGCGTCGAGCAGTTCCTTCGCGATGCGCGAGTCGCCGAACTCGTGGATCCGCTGACAACCGACGTCGTCCGCCCCCTGCTGGCCGGGTTGGGCGGGGTCGAAGCGACGCGAGCGCAGCAGGTCGTCGCGCGCTGGGCGGTCGACCCCGATCCTCGACTGCGGCGCGCCGCGTCGCTGCTCTGACATCGCGCTCCGACACGTTTCGGCAATAGCGTGGTCCGCACACGGAATTCACGGGGGCGACGGGCCATGAGACGATTCGGGATCGACGCCCTCACCGCGCTACGCCTCACCGAGGACGACCTGCCCGTCGCCGAGAGCCACCAGCTGGTCGCGCCGAACGTGCTCCGCTCGCAGGTGCTGTCGCATCTCTATCGCGCCGTCCGCGCGGGTGAGTTGCCGCGCGACGACGCGCGCACCCGACTCGACCGCCTCGCCTCCCTGCGAGTGCGGCTCCTCGGCGACCGCGTCTCACGCGCGGTGGCGTGGAAGATCGCCGAGGAACTCGACTGGGATGACACGACGACGGCCGAGTACGTGGCCGTCGCCCAGCTGCAGGCCGACGCATTCATCACGCTCGACGCCGACCTTGCTCGCCGCGTCGAGGGCATCGTCCCGATCGCGCCGTTCGAGGCGCTCCGCGCACCCTGACGGGTCTCACCGCGTCACCGGCTCACCGTCTACCGCCGCGGGCTACACCGGGCTGGTGAGCCAGGTGCGGACGCTCCAGGACTGGACGACGCCCTCCACCACGAACGGGTCGGCGGGCGCGAACTCCTCGGCGGCCGCGCGATTCGTGAAGACGTTCATCGCCCCGGGTTGGCCGTCGACCGGCTCCGCGAGCGGACCCGTGAGCAGGAGCTCGCCCGGTCGCTTCGCCATGAAGTCCATCGTGTACGCGTGATGCCGAGGGAACACCTCGGGGACGCGGCTGCGGCCGTCAGGCCCCGAGAAGTAGAAGAGCACGAATCGCTCGACCCACTGAGGTTCAGCTGTCATGGTCGACACGGTACCCGCGTGCGCCGCCGATCCCCTTGTACGGTGAACAGGGGTCCGATCGCCGATGGAGGCGTGAGGTGAGGGGAACCTTGGGCACGATCATCCACCAGCCCGCCGACCAGATGATGGCCGGGCACGCCATCGGGATCCTGCTGCTGAACACGGGATACCCGATCATCCCGGGCAACGTCGCGAACGCCTCGACGTACGACTACCCGGTCAGGTTCACGGTCGTCGAGGGCGCCGACAGTCCTCGATTGATCGGTGGTGATCCGACGCTGCTCGAACCGATCCTCGCCGCCGCTCGAGAGCTCGTCCGCGACGGGTGCCGCGCCATCGTCGGTGCGTGCGGATACTTCGCACGCTTCCAACGCGAGCTCGCCGAGGCGCTGCCGGTTCCCGTCTTCCTGTCGAGCCTCTGCCAGGTGCCGATGGTGCTCGGCGCGCTCCAGCCCGAGCAGCGGCTCGGCATCCTGTGCGCGAAGCGGAGCAGCCTCGACCAGCGGATGCTGAGTGCGGTGGGCATCCGCGAGGACGCGCCGATCGTCGTGGCCGGCATGGAGGACAGCCCCGGCTTCCGCGGCGCGATCCTGGAGGACCAGGGCTGGATGGACCTCGAGCAGGTGCGAGACGAGGTGGTCGGCGCGGCCGTGCGGCTGGTTGAGGACCACCCCGACCTCGGCGCGCTGCTGCTCGAGTGCAGCGACATGCCGCCGTATGCGAAGCAGATCCAGGACGCCACCGGGTTGCCGGTGTGGGACTACGTCACGCTCATCGACTGGATCCATTCGAGCGTGGTGCGGCGCACCCTCGACGGCTTCATCTAGCGGATCGGGGGAGTGCGGGCGCCGACGGCGCGGACTACCGTGAAGGCGTGTCCGTTCGCGAGACCGACGCACGCAACGCCCACGCCGACGGCGTGGAGCGGCTCCTCGCGAGCTACCGGGCCGTGCCCGAGTCATCCGGGGTTCGGCTCGCGAAGCCCACGTCGAACCTCTTTCGGCCGCGTGCGAAGGCGGATGCCCCGGGGCTCGACACGTCGGGACTGACGCACGTCATCGCGGTCGACCCCGAGGCGCGCACGGCGGAGGTCGCCGGCATGTGCACCTACGAGCACCTCGTCGCCGCGACCCTCGCGTACGGACTCACCCCGCTCGTGGTTCCGCAACTGAAGACGATCACGCTCGGCGGCGCCGTCACCGGCCTGGGCATCGAGTCGGCCTCGTTCCGCAACGGGATGCCGCACGAGTCCGTGCTCGAGCTCGACATCCTCACGGGCGCGGGCGAGGTGGTCACGGCGTCGCCCGACGAGCATGCCGACCTGTTCCGCGCTTTCCCCAACTCGTACGGCACGCTCGGCTACGCGGTGCGCCTGCGCATCGAGCTCGAGCCCGTGCTGCCATTCGTCGCGCTCACGCACGTGCGGTTCCACACGCTCGACAACCTCGTCGCCGCGATGGACCGGATCGTCGAGACCGGCATGCACGACGGCGAGCGCGTCGACTACCTCGACGGCGTCGTGTTCAGCGCCGACGAGAGCTACCTGTGCCTCGGCGCGCAGACAGCGGCTCCCGGCCCGACCAGCGACTACACGCGGCAGCGCATCTTCTACCGCTCGATCCAGCATGACGACGGCGCCCTCCACGATCGCCTCACGATCCACGACTACCTGTGGCGGTGGGACACCGACTGGTTCTGGTGCTCGGAGGGGTTCGGCGCGCAGCATCCGCTCATCCGCCGGTTCTGGCCGCGGCGGTACCGCCGCAGCAGCTCGTACTGGAAGCTCATGCGCCTCGCGCGGCGGTACGGCATCGCCGACGGGCTCGAGCGTCTCAAGCGCAGGCCGCCGCGGGAGTGGGTCATCCAGGACATCGAGGTCCCCATCGGGCGGACCGTCGAGTTCCTCGAGTGGTTCCTCGCGAACGTGCCGATCGAGCCGATCTGGCTGTGCCCGGTGCGGATGCGCGACGACGAGGGCTGGTCGCTCTACCCGCTGCGCCCGCGTGAGACCTACGTCAACGTCGGGTTCTGGTCGACGGTCCCGGTCGGGGCGACCCCCGGCGAGACCAACCGCGCCATCGAGCGGGAGGTCGGCGATCTCGACGGGCACAAGTCCCTCTACTCCGAGGCCTTCTACTCCCGCGAGGAGTTCGACGCGAGGTACGGCGGCGACGCCTACCGCGCGGTGAAGGAACGCTACGACCCCGACGGACGACTCCTCGACCTCTACGCGAAGGCGGTGCAACGACGATGACGACGTTCAAGAGCCAGGTACCCGGGGCGGATGGCGCGGCCGAGGCCGCGACATCCGGCACGGCCACGGCGACGACCGAAGGCGATCGCAAGCTGACCCTCGCCGAGATCCTCGAACTGCTCGCCGGCGGGCGGCTGCCCCTGCGGTTCACCGCCTACGACGGCAGCTCGGCCGGCCCCGAGGACGCCCCCTTCGGGCTCGAGCTCACCTCGCCACGCGGCACCACCTACCTCGCGACCGCTCGCGGCGACCTCGGCCTCGCGCGCGCGTACATCGCCGGCGACATCGAGGTCCACGGCGTGCACCCGGGCGACCCCTACGAGCTGCTCAAGGCGCTCGCCGACGAGCTGGTGTTCCGGATGCCGCCGCCGAAGACGATGGCCAGGATCGTCCGCTCGATCGGGGTCGAGCACCTGCGACCGATCGCGCCGCCGCCGCAGGAGGTGCCGCCGCGCTGGCGCCGGTTGGGGACCGGACGGCGGCACAGCAAGGCGCGCGACGCCGAGGTGATCCACTACCACTACGACGTCTCCAACACCTTCTACGAGTGGGTGCTCGGCCCATCGATGACGTACACGTGCGCGTGCTACCCCAGGGCCGAGGCATCGCTCGACGAGGCGCAGGAGAACAAGTACCGCCTCGTGTTCGAGAAGCTCCGGCTCGGGGCGGGCGACCGGCTGCTCGACGTCGGATGCGGCTGGGGCGGCATGGTGCGCTACGCCGCTCGCCGCGGAGTCCGCGCGGTCGGCGTGACCCTGTCGCAGGAGCAGGCGACGTGGGCCCAGCGGGCGATCGCCGAGGAGGGACTCGACGACCTCGCCGAGGTGCGCTTCGGCGACTACCGCGACATCCGCGAATCGGGCTTCGATGCGGTGTCGTCGATCGGCCTGCTCGAGCACATCGGCGTGCGCAACTACCGGTCGTACTTCCGATTCCTGCGGTCCAGGCTGCGCCCGGGCGGGCTGCTGCTCAACCACTGCATCACCCGGCCCGACAACAAGGCTGAACCGTCGACGCACGGGTTCATCGACCGCTACGTCTTCCCCGATGGCGAGCTCACCGGCTCGGGGCGCATCATCACCGAGGCGCAGGATGCCGGACTCGAGGTGCTGCACGAGGAGAACCTGCGTCCGCACTACGCGCTCACCTTGCGGGACTGGTGCGCCAACCTCGTCGCCCACTGGGACGAGGCCGTCGCCGAGGTCGGGCTCGAGAAGGCCAAGGTGTGGGGCGTCTACATGGCTGGGTCGCGACTCCAGTTCGAGCGCGGCGGCATCCAGCTGCACCAGGTGCTCGCCGTGAAGGACGACGGGCACGGCGGAGTCGGCGACCTGCCGCTGCGCCCGTGGTGGACGCCCTGACGGCGGGCGGGGCTCGCTCCCGCGACGCATCGTGACGGCGGGGCATCCGCAGTGCTTTAGGATAGCCTTACCTCCCCGCTCGGACTGGAAGGTCCTCTTTTCGATGTCTTCTCGCCTGCGCCGCGCGCTCGTCGCGACCGCCGCCGTCTCCACCCTGATGCTCGCCGGCTGCGCCGCCGGCGGCTCCGGCACCGCGGAGCCCGCCGCCGACCCTGACGCGCTCGTCGTGTACAACGCGCAGCACGAGGAGCTCACGCAGGAGTGGGCCGACGCGTTCACCGAGGAGACGGGCATCGACGTCGTGCTCCGCAACGGCGACGACAGCGAGCTCGGCAACCAGCTCGTGCAGGAGGGCGCCGCCTCGAAGGCCGACGTCTTCCTCACCGAGAACTCGCCGGCGATGTCGCTCGTCGAGCAGGCCGACCTCTTCGCCCCGGTCGACGAGGCCACGCTCGCGCTCGTGCCCGAGCAGTACCGCCCGGCCTCGGGAGCCTGGACCGGCATCGCCGCCCGCTCCACCGTGCTCGTCTACAACCCCGACCTCATCTCCGAGGACGAGCTGCCCGCGTCGCTCATGGACCTCGCCGAGCCCGAGTGGAAGGGACGCTGGGGCGCCGCTCCCGCGAAGGCCGACTTCCAGGCCATCGTCTCCGCCGTCCTCGCGACGCAGGGCGAGGACGCCACGCGCGACTGGCTCGAGGGCATGGCCGAGAACGCCACCGAGTACCGCAACAACATCGTCACCATGAAGGCGGTCAACGCCGGCGAAGTTCCCGTCGGCGTGATCTACCACTACTACTGGTACCGCGATCAGGATGCCGCAGCCGAGGACAGCGGTGACACCGAGCTGCACTACTTCGGCAACCAGGACCCCGGTGCGTTCGTGAGCGTCTCGGGCGGTGGCGTGCTGAAGAACGCGCCGCACCCCGACGAGGCCCAGCAGTTCCTCGCCTTCATCGCGGGCGAGCGCGGCCAGCAGATCCTCGGCGAGGGCTACAGCTTCGAGTACCCGGTCGCCTCCGACGTGCCCGCGAAGCCCGAGCTGCCGCCGCTCGACAGCCTCGACGCGCCCGTGATCGACCCGTCCACCCTCAACGGACCCGAGGTCATCGACCTCATGACGGAAGCCGGCTTGCTCTGACCACCACTGCGACCCGTTCACCGACGGTCCAGACGCACGGGCGTCGACCGCCGGTCGGATTGGTCGCACTCGTCGCGGTGCTCGCGGCCGGCGCGCTCGTACCGATCGCGTACGTCGTGCAGGCCGCGGTCGCGATGGGCTGGGACGAGCTGTCGGCGCTCGTCTTCCGGCCGAAGGTGGGCGAGCTGCTGGTCAACACCGTCCTGCTCGTCGTGATCGGCGTGCCCGCGACCGTCGTGCTCGGCGTCGGCGGCGCCTGGCTCGTCGAGCGCACCGGGCTGCCTGCGCGCCGCACGTTCGCCGTGGCCTTCGCGGCGCCGCTCGCGATCCCCGCGTTCGTCGCGAGCTACGGCTGGGCCAGCGCCATCCCATCGATCAGCGGGCTCTGGGGCGGCGTGCTCGTCTCGGTGCTCGCGTACTTCCCGCTCGTGTACCTGCCCGCGCTCGCCGCGATCCGCGGACTCGACCCCGCGCTCGAGGAATCGGCACGCGCGCTCGGCATGGGCTCGTGGTCGGTCTTCGCCCGGGTCGTGATGCCGCAGCTGCGCCTGGCGATCCTCGGCGGCGCGCTCGTCGTGGGCCTGCACCTCCTCGCCGAATACGGCGCGTTCGCGTTCCTGCGCTTCGACACGTTCACGACCGCCATCGTCACCGCGTACCAGGCTACGTTCGCCGGACCCAACGCCGCCGCACTCGGACTCGTGCTCGCGGTGCTCTGCCTCGTGCTGCTCGGACTCGAGTCGCTCGCGCGCGGTCGCGCGCGGTACGCCCGCATCGGAAGCGGCTCGCCGCATCCGCCGGTGCGACTCGAGCTCGGCCGGCTCACCGTGCCGACCGTCGTCGGCGCGTCGCTCCTCGTCGTCGCGGCGATCGTCGTCCCGCTCGCGAGCGTGGTGCGCTGGCTGTTCCGCGCCGACTCGGCCGACCTCGGCGGGCTCGTGCCGGCGACGATCCAGACGCTGGGGCTGTCGATCGGCGGCGCGGTCTGCGCCATCCTCGTCGCCCTGCCGTTCGCGTGGCTCGCCGTGCGATACCCGAGCCGGATGTCGCGACTGCTCGAGGGCGCGGCGTACCTCGCGAGCAGCCTGCCGGCGATCATCGTCGCGCTCGCGCTCGTCGCCACGACCCTCGCCTTCGCCCCGGCCCTGTACCAGACGGCGTTCACGGTCATCGCGGCCTACGTCGTGATCTTCCTGCCCCGGGCGCTCGTGCCGTTGCGCGCCGGCCTCTCGCAGGTGCCCGAGTCGCTCGAGGAGGCGGCGCGCTCGCTGAGCGTTCCGCCGTGGGCAGCCCGGCTGCGGGTCACGGCGCCGATGCTGCTGCCCTCGGTGGTCGCGGGCGGCGCGCTGGTCGCCCTCGGCGCGGCGAACGAGCTCACCGCGACCCTCCTGCTCGCGCCCACCGGCACGCGCACCGTCGCCACGAGCTTCTGGTCGGCGGCATCCTCGCTCGACTACCCGGCCGCCGCGCCCTACGCGGTGCTGCTGGTGCTGCTCTCGGTGCCCGCGGTCGCCCTCATGTTCTCCAACGCCACCGGACGGAGCCTTCGATGACCCTTCGCCTCAGCGGCATCTCGAAGTCGTTCGGCAGCACCGAGGTGCTGCGCGACGTGAGCCTCGAGGTGCCCGACGGCACGCGGCTCGCGCTCGTCGGGTCGTCCGGCAGCGGCAAGAGCACGCTGCTCCGCCTCGTCGCCGGCTTCGAGCGGCCCGACGCCGGGACGATCTCGCTCGACGACCGTGAGCTCGCCGGCCCCGCGACATCCGTGCCGGCGCACCGTCGCGGGATCGGGTACGTCGCGCAGGACGGCGCGCTGTTCCCGCACCTCTCGGTCGCCCGCAACATCGCGTTCGGGCTGCCGCGCAGCGAGCGTCGGCCCGCGCGGGTCGCCGAGCTCATGGAGCTCGCCTCGCTCGACCCGGCGCTGGCGGACCGCATGCCGCACGAGCTCTCGGGCGGCCAGCAGCAGCGCGTCGCACTCGCCCGGGCGCTCGCCCTTCGCCCGAAGGTGATCCTGCTCGACGAGCCGTTCAGCGCGCTCGACACGGGCCTGCGTGCGCAGACCCGCCGCGCGGTCGTCGAGGTGCTCGAGCGCAGCGGCGTCACCGCCGTGCTGGTCACGCACGACCAAGAAGAGGCGCTCTCGTTCGGCCAGCAGGTCGGCGTGCTCGCGGGCGGGCGGCTGGTGCAGGCCGGCGACCCCGCGGCCGTGTTCGACGCGCCCGTCGACGCCGGCGTGGCCGAGTTCCTCGGCGACGTGGTCGTCGTTCCCGCGAAGCCGGCGGGTGCCGCGCTCGCCGATTGCGCATTCGGATGCCTCGCGGTGCGCCATGACCGCAGCGGCGGCGCCGAGCGGGTGTGCGCCATGCTGCGCCCCGAGCAGCTGCGGCTCGAACCCGCCGAGCTCGACGGGAACGCGACCGTGGTGGGGGTGCGCCGCACGGGAGCGTCCGCGGAGCTCAAGCTGCGGCTCGGCGCGACCGAGTTCCCTGTCGAGGTGAGCCATCGGATCCCGTTGCACGAGGCGGCGCGGTTCGTGCCCGGTTGCCCCGTGCGCGTGGCCGTCGACGGCGGCGTCGTGCTCTACCCCGAGCCCGATCAGCCGCCCGTCGCGACCACGGCCTGACGCGGGACGTCTGGCCCCGGACTGTCCGCGCGTCCCGGTTCGCGGTTAGGCTGAACGGGCGGGTTTCGAGGCTCCGCGGTGACGCGGCACGCATCGACCCGTCGGGCACCCGAGGAACCACGCCCGAAACGGAGCTGCTCACCGATGACCTGGGATGACGATTCGTACGGCGATCCTGTGCGTCGCCGCACCGAGCCGCGTTCGGGTCGGCAGATCCTCGCGCAGGTGGCGGGGTACGTCGGGCTCGTCGTGGCCGTCATCGCCCTGATCGTCGGGACCGTCTACGCGGTCACCGCGGTCGGCGTCGCCGTGAACCCGGGCGGATTCGCCGCCGACTCGGCGCGCGGGCAGGGCGTCGCGCTGCCGCCCGTGAGCGAGCCCCTCGACGACGGCGACGTGGCGGCCGGCCCAGGCGAGTCGACCGAGGCGCCGACCGGCGTCACCAGCTCCGAGGTGGCCCCGATGGTCGAGCCCGAGGTCGACACCAGCGCCGAGGTCGAGGAGAGCTGGGTCTCGCGCATCGCCGAGGCGACGGGCATCCCCGCGCGGGCCCTGTCGGCGTACGCACTCGCCCACGTCTCGATCGCGCAGTCCGAGCCCGAGTGCGGCCTCGACTGGACCACGATCGCGGCCATCGGCTCGATCGAGTCCGGGCACGGCAGCCACGGCGATTCGACGCTCGACGCGGACGGCACGGTCCGGCCGGCGATCCGCGGTCCGGCGCTCGACGGCAACGGCTTCGCCGCCATCCATGACACCGACGACGGCGTCCTCGACGGCGACACCGAATGGGATCGCGCGGTCGGGCCGATGCAGTTCATTCCGTCCACGTGGGACATGTGGGGCATCGACGCCAACGGCGACGGGGTCGCCGACCCGAACCAGATCGACGACGCCGCGCACGCCGCCGCCATGTACCTCTGCGCTTCCGGGCCGATGACGAGTGCCGAGGGATGGCGCGGCGCCGTGTTCTCGTACAACCACGACGACGCCTACGTCGACAAGGTCGCGCGCATCGCGAACGAGTACGCGGCCGCCGTCAACTGACCGGCTGCCACGGGTCATCGCCGCGTGCGAGACTGCCCCGGTGACCGAGATCGAGATGGCGCGGATCGACGGCGGCACCGTCGCTCTCCACGACGCGCGCCGCAAGGTGCGGTGGAGCGTCGAACTCGAGCCGTTCGAGATCGGCGTGTATCCGGTGACGCAGGCCCAGCTCGGCGAGCTGCTGGGGGAGACGGCGAACCACCCACGTCGACCGGCGACCGAGGTGAGCTGGCTGCGCGCCATCCGATTCTGCAACGCCGCCTCGGAGTGGGAAGGGCTCGACCCGGCGTACGCGTTCGACGGCGAGGACGTCACCTGGCACGTCGACGCCGACGGGTTCCGGCTTCCGACCGAGGCGGAGTGGGAGTTCGCCTGCCGCGCCGGGTCGACCGGTCCGCACTACGGGCCGCTCGCCGAGATCGCCTGGACGAGCGCCGACGGCGTGGCCTCGCCGCAGCCCGTGGGCGGCAAGCTGCCGAACCTCAACGGACTCTTCGACACGCTCGGCAACGTCTGGGAGTGGTGCTGGGACCTGCTCGACCCCGCACGCTACGACGAGTACCGCGTGTTCCGCGGCGGCGGGTACGCGGATGACGCGTGGAGCGTTCGCGCGTCGACGCGCCGCGGCGGCGCCCCGCGCATGCACCACGACGACGTCGGGTTCCGCGTCGCGCGCGGGGGCTTCGACGCGACGGATGCCGCGCAGGGGTGGTCGGCGCAGGCCGATCTCGAGCGCGCGTCGATCGACGGGCCGCTGCCGTCCGGCTGGACGCCGCGGCGCTGAGCGCGCCGCGGCGTCCAGGGGTCCACGATCACCTGACGACGCGGTACCTCAGATGCGTCGCGGCATCCGTATCGACCACCTCCGGGCGTTCGAGGCGCACGTGCCGGTCGATCCAGCCGTCGCCGAAGAGGAGCGTGCCGCTGCCGAAGACCACCGGCACGAGGTGGATCGAGATCTCGTCGACGAGGCCCTCGCGCAGGAACTGCCGTGCGATGTCGGCGCCGCCCATGATGCCCACGTCGGCGTCGCCGGCGGTCGCGCGGGCGGCGTCGAGGGCCGAGCGGATGTCGCCGACGAACGTGTAGACGCCGCCCTCCGGTACGTCGGCGGGCTCGCCGTGGCTCACGACGAATAGGGGGACTCGCGCGGATCCCGTCGGGCCATCCGCTCCCCACCACCTGATCGAGTTGTCGTACGTGCGACGCCCCGCGATGACGGCGCCGAGGCGTGCGCCGGCCTGGTCGAGCAGTTCGCGGTCGCGCTCGCCGCCGGCGAAGGCCCAGTCGTGCAGCACCTCGCCGCCGACGCCCATGCCGGTCTCGGGCGTCATGCCGCTCGCCGCGATGTAGCCGTCGAGCGACATGCTGATGTCGAAGATGACGATGCCCATGATGTGCTCCTCTCTCGGCAACGTGCTCTCACTGGTACGTCGAACGGAGAGGGCGGCGATCGACATCGGCCCGCGATGGCCGAGACGACGAAGGCGCCGCCCGGACGCGAGTCCAGGCGGCGCCCTCGATGGCGGCGCGGGCGCTAGTCGCGCGCGGCGAGCCGTTCCCGGTCGTCGTCGAGCAGCGCCTCCGCGCCCTCGTCGCCCTCGGTGATGACCTCGTCCTCCTGCAGCGACATGCGGAGCTTGCGGCGGAAGACGCGCGTCATCACGAGCAGGGCCACGAACCCGACCGCGAGCCAGATCAGGCCGTAGGTCATCGCCTCGCTGCTCACGTTGAGCCAGAGCACGACCGTCAGCACGACGCCGATCGCGGGCAGCACCACGTTGCGGAAGACCTGCCACGCGGTCTTCACCTCGCGACGGCGGATCGCGAAGTGCAGGATGACCGCGAGGTTCACGACCGTGAAGGCGATGAGCGCGCCGAAGTTGATCATCGAGAACACGAAGTCGAGGTCGGCCACGGCCGCGCCGAGCGAGACGACGCCGACGAGCACGACCGCGACGGCCGGGGTGCGGAACTTCGGGTGCACGTACGACAGGCGGCGCGCGATCGGCCCGTCGCCGTTGCGGCCCATGACGTAGATCATGCGGGACACGCTGGCGTGCGACGAGAGGCTCGAGGCCGCCGCCGCGGCGATCGCCGCCGAGACGAAGAAGATCTGGAAGAGCATGCCGCCGACCGAGAACGCGATCTCGGGCAGTGCGGTGCCCTCGGTGAAGCCCTCCGTCACCGGGAACAGCGACTGCGCGAACCATCCGGCGGTGAAGAAGATGACGCCGCCGATGACGAGCGAGAGCACGATCGCCTTCGGCACCGTGTGCGCGTCCTTCGCCTCCTCGGTGTACATCGTGATCGCGTCGAAGCCGATGAACGAGAAGCAGACGATCGTCGCCGCGCTGATGACCGTCGCGATCTGCACATTCGCGTGGTAGAGGGGCTCGATGCTGAAGGCGGTGCCGTTGCCGGCGCCCTGCTGCAGCGCACCGAACGCGAGGAGCACGAAGACCGCCATGAGCACGACCTGGAAGACGACCAGGGTGGCGTTCACTCGCGAGGTCGACGAGATGCTCCACAGGTTGAGCAGCGTGATGAGCGCGACGTAGCCGACGACCCAGATCCAGCCCGGCACCTCCGGGAAGAACGACTCGAGGTACTGGCGCACGAGGAGCGCGTTCACGAGCGGCAGCAGCAGGTAGTCGAGCAGTGCCGTCCAGCCGACGAGGAAGCCGGCGTTCGGGTGGATCGTCTCTGAGGCGTAGGTGTACGCCGAGCCCGCGGACGGGTAGACCCGCGTCATCCGGCCGTAGCTGATCGCGGTGAACAGCATCACCACGAGAGCGAAGAGGTACGCGAGCGGCACGACGCCGCCGCTCTCCTCGGAGACGTAGCCGAACGTGTCGAACACCGTCATGGGCGTCATGTACCCGAGTCCGAGGCCCACGATCGCCCAGAGTCCGAGGGAGCGCTTGAGCTTGGTGGGGTTGGCCGTCAGTGCGGAAGTGGTCATGGTGGATCCTGTCGTCGCCATTGTCGAGCGGGGTGACACTACGTGAGCGAGCGGATGTCGCGCACCGCCGCGATGTCGATCGCGAGCGTTGTAATGCGCCGCGCTGTCGAATCGCCGGAAATCCCGGCCTGTCGTGCAGCCGCAGCACGCTCCATACTGAGCACATGACCACGGCCACGGCCGATCCGGTCGGCGACGTCATCGGGGACTATCGGGCGTTCACGGCGCAGCAGCGCGATCGCCTCCTCACGCGAGGCATCGACATCGCGCCCTACGAGCTCGGCCATCTCGCCTTCCGCGTTCCCGAGTGGGACCAGTACGTGCACGTGCGGACGCTGCTCGAACGCCACTCCACCGCCAACATGGAGGGCGTCTGGAATGGACGGCCGATGTCGATGCTCCTCCTCTCCGAGCCGCTCCGCGTCCTCGACGGCAAGGAGATCCCGCTCATCGAACTCATCCCGCCGGTGCATCAGCGCATCTACAAGATGGGCATGGAGCACTTCGGCGTGGTGGTCGGCGAGGAGGTCGACGAATTCTCACGCACGCACCGGGAGGTGCTGACGGGACAGCAGTTCCAGAACCAGTGGAACGAGCCGTACTACGTCCTGTTCGAGGACTTCACCCACGTGAAGTTCCACCGGCGCTCGCTGCGCGAGGTCATCGAGCTGCAGGGCGGCACATTCGACGGCATCCGCCACGTCGAGGGCTGGGTCCCGCAGCGGCTGGTCACCGCGACCGGGCCGAACCCACTCCCTCGCTGACGAGGCGGAGTGACGTCAGCCCGTGACACCGGATCGGTGTCGGAGACCTCGATGGCGGTGAACTTCTCGCCACTCCACCTCGTAGTACAGATCGGGAGTCATCGCGGCGCCCTGCGGCTGCGCCGGTCCGATCACCGGGGCCGATGCGGCAGTCAGTCGAAAGGAGCACTCATGTCACGCCTGCGTATCCTCGTCGGCACGGGCCTCGTCATCGCCGGCCTCGTGGTCGTCCCCGCCGGAGCGGCATCCGCCCACACGCATGGCATCACGCCGCTGCGGTGCACGCCCGCGCCCGCGAACGCGGGAGCCAATCAGACCAATGTCACTCCCGCGTCTGCCGCCGAGGGCGGCCCGCTCTCCGGCGTCATCCCCATCACGATGGGCGGGAACGTTCCGCTCAACGGAGGTGGGTTCGACGCAGCCGTCTGTGACTAGTCGCCGTCTCCCGCGCCGCCGAGGTCGCCGGCGTCGACGGCGGAGGATTCCCGATCCTCCAGGACGGTCGCGGTGGTACCCCCGAGCGAATCCCCGGCGCGCAGGTGCGCCGCTTCGAGCGCGCGCTCGAGGGCGAGGTCGGTGTCGGATCCGGGTTCAGTGCGTCGAGCGTCATTCGGCATGGTGCCTCCCTGACGACGAACGTAGCCCGACCGCCCGGGACGGTCCAGACTCAGGGGCGCAGCAGCAGGAACAGCCCCGACGCGAGCGTGAGCACCAGCACGATCCGCTCGAACCACACCGGCGAGATGCGGCGGGCGACGCGCCATCCGATGAGCGCGCCGATCAGGAGCGCCGGTACGAGCAGGAGGTTGAGCAGCAGCGACTCGGGCGTCATGAGCCCGAGCCCGACCGAGAACGGGACCTTGAAGGCGTTCACGATGAGGAAGAACCACGCGGCCGTGCCGAGCACGGCCTGCACCGGCAGGCGGGATGCCACGAAGTAGAGCGACATCACCGGGCCGGCGGCGTTCGCGATCATCGTCGTGAAGCCGCCGAGCGGCCCGAACACGTGAGCGAGTCCGGCCGGGAGCGGACGCGGTTCAGCGCTCTGGCGGCGTTCGCGCGCGAGGAGCGCGACGCGAAGCACGACGAGCAGGACGAGGATCGCCCCGATGATGCGGCGCACGGTCGCGTCATCGGCGAACCACAGCACGAGCACGCCGAGCAGCACGCCGACGACCACCGAGGGCATGAGTCGACGGAGGATCCCCCAGTCGGCGTGCGCGTGGTACATCCGCACCGCGATGAGATCGCCGACGAGCAGCAGTCCGAGCACGGCGCCGGTCGACGCGCGTGCGGGCAGGACCGCGGCGAACAATGCCGCGGGAATCGGCCCGAACGCGGGCATGCCGCTCTTGGAGAGGCCGACCGCGCAGGCCGCGACCGCGAGGAGCAGCCACTCGAGGGGCGTGAAGGTCGCGATCACGTGCTGGAGGCGTCACCGGACGCCGAGGCGGCCCGGGCCGCCTCGGCCGCACGCTCGGCCCACTTCGGCGTCTCGCCGTAGCGCAGCGGCGGGACGAGCCGGCCCGCCGCGCTGTCATCGATCAGCTGAGCCAGGCGCCGCTCGCGCGTCGCCTCCTGCTTCGCGGAGAGCACCCAGTGCACGACCTGGCGGCGATAGGTGGGGGTCGAGGCCTCCCAGAACGCCGATGCCGCGGCATCGTCGGCGAGCCGCGCGGCCTGCTCGGGTGGGAACTCCTGCGGCGGGCTCTCGAACGAGTACACGCCCGACCGGTCGTCGCGCCGCCGCTCGAACGCGGCGACCCCGGCGGGGCGCATGCGCCCCTCGGCGGTGAGGCGCTCGACGATCGCGATGTTGACGGACGACCAGTTGCTCGCCGGCTTACGGGGGGTCCAGCGTTGGCGGCGCGCATCGTCATCGATGCGCTGCGACACCGAGTCGATCCATCCGTAGCACAGGGCCTCGGGAACGGCCTCTTCCCAGGTGAGTCCGCGGTCGCGCACGTGCTTCTTGTAGAGGCCCATCCACAGCTCGGTCTCGCTGGCGTGGTTCGCCTCGAGCCAAGCGCGGAACTCATCGGGGCCCGAGAAGAAGATCGCGGGCCGCTCGGGAGTGCCGCCGGGCGTGCCGATCGTCGCGCTCATGGCACGAGTCTGCCAGCGCCCTCCGTCATGTGGCGGCGCGGCGGCAACTCAGTCGGCCGCCGCCGCGCGCCGGGAGACGATCGCCGCGGTGATGCGGGAGATGAGCGCGTCGGGCAGTTCGACGGAGTGCGTGAACGTCACGGAATCCTTGCCCGACCGCAACGGGGCGACCTCGGACTCGAGCGGGTCGGGCAGCGTGGGGACGGGGTAGATGCCGATGTGCTGCTTCCATCCGGCGAAGTGCAGCGCATAGCGGCCGCCGAGCATGACTGCTGCGATGCCGTAGCGCATCTTCTCCTCGGGGTGGGGCACCTCGGCGAGGATCGCGGCGCGCGTGCGCCGGAGCCGGTCGGCGATGTCATCGGGGAAGGACGCGATGTAGTCCTCGACGGTCTGCGGCGCCGCGTCCGTGTTCCCGCTCACGGCAGATCGAAGGCGCTGTCGCCGAGCAGGATCGTGGCGGCCACGAGCACCACGCCCGAACCGATGACGAGCGCGCCCATCACGAGCATGAGCGCCGTGCCGAGGAGCGTGATCTTCGACTCCCGGGCGAGCGGGGTGGATTCCGGCATCGTGCGGTAGTCGGTCATCGGTGCTCCTTCTGCTGACGGGCGTCGCGTTCCCGATTGTCGCAGACGGGCCCGCGCCGGGCCATTCCGATGCGATCGTTCCCTGACGCGATGCGTCCGGCGCGCGGCGCGACCCGTGGGTCGAGGGGCCCGCCCCGGTCGGCGGCACCGGGCGTACGCTGGGGAAACACCCGATCGCCAGACGGGAGGGGTCATGGTCCAGGTCCGCGTCCTCGGGGTCGCGCTCGACGCGTCGGGGCAGCACATCATCCTGCTGAAGCCGCTCGGCGAGGCGGCGAGCGAGGGGCGCGTGCTGCCGATCTGGATCGGCGCGCAGGAGGCGACCTCGATCCTCATCGCGATCCAGGGCGAGCAGGCGCCGCGACCGCTGTCGCACGACCTCATGAAGATGCTGCTCGAGGCGGTCGGGTCGCGCATCGAGCGCGTCGAAGTCACGCGCATCGACGAGGGCACGTTCTACGCCGAGCTCTCGATCACCGGGCCGACCGGCACGTACACGATCGACGCCCGGCCGTCCGACTCGGTCGCGCTCGCCTCGCGCACGGGCGCGCCGTTGTTCGTCGCCGACGAGGTGCTCGACGAGGCCGGCATCCCCGCCGAGATGGTCGAACCGCACGAGGAGACTGAGGAGGAGAAGCTAGAGGAGTTCAAGAAGTTCCTCGACGACGTCGACCCCGAGGACTTCCAGGGCTGAGCCACGCGGGGACACACCCCGTATGCGAGCCACTGCGGGCGCACCATCCGGGACAATCGACCACGTGGGCTGGATCTGGACGGTCGCCGGCTTCGCGCTCATCGCGGTCGGCCTCAACGAGGTGTTCCACACCCTGTTGCATCCGACTGGCCGCGGGCGATTCTCGCATTACGCGGCGAGCGCCTCGTGGACGTTGTCCTCCCGATTCGGACGGCGCGGCCGCACCCTGGCCGGCCCGTTCGCGGCGGTCGCGGTCGTGACGGTGTGGGCCGGGTTCCAGATCGTGGGATGGACCTTCGTCTACGTTCCGTACGTGCCCGACGGCTTCTCGTACAATCCCGGGATCACGCCCGGCGCGTCCCCGGCCATCCTCGAGGCGTTCTACTTCTCGTCCGTGAACATGTCGACGCTCGGACTCGGCGACGTGTACCCCATCGACCCGTGGCTGCGCGCGTTCGCGCCGCTGCAGGCGCTGATCGGGTTCGCGCTGCTGACGGCCGCGGTGTCCTGGTTCATCGAGCTGTATCCCGGACTCGGGCGGCGGCGCGCGCTCGCGCTGCGGATCGCGCTCGCCCGGCGGGCCGACACGGCCGACCACCTGCTCGACATGGAGTCGGCGACCTCCAGCGCCTTGCTCGACGGGATCACCACCGACCTCGCCCAAGCCCGAGTGGATGTCTGGCACAACGCCGAGTCGTACTACTTCACCGAAGACGACCCCGAGGCCTCGCTCGCGGCGCAACTGCCGTACGCCCTGCACCTGGCCCGGCTCGCGCGCCGTTCATCCGATCGCACCGTCCGGATCAGCGGCCAGATGCTCGAGGAAGCGGTGGACGACTTCTGCCACGTGCTGCGCGGGCGGTTCATGCCGGAGGCCGTCGTCGCCGAGGGCGACACCGACGGCACGCTCCGCGAATACGCCCGTCAGCATCGGCAGCGGCCGTGGCAGGCGCCGGATGTCGCGACCGAGGCGTCCTGACGGTCATGCCCGCGCGCGATCCCGTCGTGCGAGCAGGAACGTGAACGCGAGCGCGGCGAGCGCCGTGGCGCAGAGCAGCAGCAGGCCGATCGTGTAGCTGTGCGTCTCGGCGTTGTACGTCGCACCCATGACGAGCGGCGGGAAGAAGCCGCCGAGTCCGCCGGCCGCGCCGACGATCCCGGTGACCGTGCCGACGCGCTCGGCGGGCGCACGCTGGGCGACCCACGTGAACACCGCACCCGTACCGAGGCCGAGGAAGACGGCCATGAGCACGAACGAGGAGCCCGCGAGCAGCTCGGGCGGCGGCTTGAGCGCGATGACGACGGCCATCACGGCCGCACCCGCGAGGGAGATGCCGAGCACCTTCGCCGGGCCGATCCGGTCGGACAGCCAGCCGCCGACGGGGCGTGAGATGACGGCAGCGATCGCGAAGCCGGCCGTGCGGGCGCCCGCGTCGGCGAGGTCGAAGCCGTACACCTCCTTGAGGTACGTCGGGAGGTACGTCGAGAACGCCACGAATCCGCCGAAGGTCACGGCGTACAGGAAGGCCATCTGCCACGTCACCGCGAGCTTCGATGCGGCCACGAGCTTCGGCATCACCCGGTCGGTGTTCGGCTTCCAGGTCGGGGCGTCGCGCATGAACACCCAGACGGTGGCCGCGACGACCAGGAGGGCGACCGCGATGATGAGGTGCGTCGCCGTGTAGCCGAACCACGCCACCATCCGTGGGGTGAAGAACGACGAGAGTGCCGTGCCGCCCATGCCGGCGCCGAACAGGCCGGTCGCGAAGCCGCGCTTCGATGGCTCGTACCAGGCGTTCACGAAGGGGATGCCGACGGCGAACGTGGTGCCCGCGATACCGAGCAGGAACCCGAACGCGATGAGCAGCGGGTACGAGCCGATCTGGCCGGCGTACATGACGAGCAGCACGGGCACGGCCGACACCGCGGTGAGGATCGTGAACATGGTCCGGCCGCCGAACCGGTCGGTGAGCGCGCCCGTGAGGATTCGGCCGAGTGAGCCGACCAGCACCGGCGTCGCGATGAGCACCGAGGTCTGCGCGGCATCCAGCCCCAGCCCGTCGGCGTAGCGCACGGCGAGCGGGGCGATGAGGTTCCACGCCCAGAACGTGATCGCGAAGGCGAGCAGCGCGAGTCCGAGGTTGAGTCCCCGGCCGGGGAGCGCCGTGATCTCGGAGGTCGGCTTCGCGGAGGCCTCGGTCATCTCGTTCCCCTTCCGGTGCGGTCCGGCGTTCGGGCGGGCCGACGGTCGCCGGCCCGGTCGGGCGTGCCGACGGGCGCCCACCCGCGCCGGCGGATGCCGGAGCCGGGCGCGGGCCGCGCGTCGCGCGAGCGGTACACGATGTACGGGCGGAACAGGTAGTGGATCGGGGCGGTGAACGCGTGCACGAGGCGCGTGAAGGGCCAGATCGCGAAGAGCAGCATGCCGATCAGCGTGTGGAGCTGGAAGGCGAGCGAGGCCTCCGACATCGCCGCGATGTCGGGCTGGAAGACGAAGAGCGAGCGGAACCACGGCGAGACGGTCTCGCGGTAGGTCACCTCCTCGTGCGGCCCGAACACGCTGATCACCGTGGTCGCGAGGCCTGCGACGATCGCCGCCACGAGCACCACGTACATCGTCTTGTCGTTCCTGGTCGTCGCCATGAACACCGGCCCGGTCGTGCGGCGCCGGTAGATCAGGATGACGACGCCCACGAGCGTCGCGATGCCGGCGACGGTGCCGAGCCCGAGCGCGGTCACGTGGTACAGGTCCTCGGAGACGCCGACCGCGTCGGTCCACGACTTCGGGATGACGAGCCCGATGACGTGACCGATGATCACGACGAGGATGCCGAAGTGGAACAGCGGGGAGCCGATGCGCAGCAGCCGCGACTCGTAGAGCTGCGACGAGCGGGTCGTCCAGCCGAACTGGTCGTACCGGTACCGCCAGATGAGGCCGCCGATGAGAATCGCGACCATGACGTACGGCAGCACGCCCCACAGCAGCACGCTCATGCGCGTCCTCCGGCCGTCGACAGCGGCAGCAGCCGCGGATCGTACGGTTCGAGCCCGACGGATTCGGTCGGCGGTCCGGCCGAGGCCATCGCCATGGCGTGCTGCCGGTCGGCGGGCGAACGGCCGGGCAATGTCGCGCACACCGCCGCGACCACGCCCGCGTACGGCGACTCGCGTTCCGCGAGCGCGAGTCGGATCAGCTCGAGGCTCGCCCGGTACTCCTGCAGCAGGGCCGCGCCGGCCTCCGGGCGGTGGCGCGCGAACTCCAGCACGAGCGGCAGGTGGTCGGGCAGCTCGCGCGAGCCGGATGCCTCGAGCTCGAGGCCCGCGTTGCGATACCGCTGGCGGAAGTCGACGAGCACCATGCCGCGACGGCGCGTGTCCCCGTCCGTCCAGTACGACAGGTAGAGCGCGTGGCGCTTCGACAGGTCGAACACGTCGACGTAGGTGCGCTGAACGTCGGCCGCGGGTGTGGTCGCCCACCAGTCGAGCAGCGGTGCGAAGGATGGCGCGGCCGCCGGCGCCGACTCCTCCAGCGCGCGGCGGACCAGGCCCGCGGTCCCGAGCACCGTCTCGTCGGGATAGCTCAGGCAGATCGAGGCTGCCTGGTACACGACGGGCCGGTTCACGGCTCCTCCAGCTCTCGGGCGACGTCGTCGGCCGACGGGCGTTCGGCACGTTCGGGGAACAGCCCCGGCGGCGCACCCTGCCCATCCCAGTTGAGCAGGTTCACGCGGCCGCGGAGGGTCTCGTCGCCGGCGGCTCGATCGGAGGTCTGCCGTTCGCGCAGGGCTTGGAACGTCTCGACCGCCACGGGCGCCGGTCGACCGCTCGCCTCGCCGAAGGGCCCGGATCCCAGCTCGTAGGGGCCGCCGTCGAAGTCGAGCGAGCAGCCGAGCTCCTCGAGCTCGTGTGCGCGCTCGTAGTGCGCGGTCGGGATGACGTACCGCTCGTCGTACTTCGCGATCGCCAGCAGCCGGTACATCTCGTAGACGGTTGCGCCGTCCATGCCGACGGCCTGCGCGATCGACTCGTTGGTCGGCCGGCTCAGCGCGATGTCTCGCAGGTACGCCCGCATGGCGGCGAGCTTGCGCAGCACGCCCGTGACGAGGTCGGTGTCGCCCGCGGTGAAGAGCTCGGCGAGGTACTCGACGGGGATCCGGAGCGCCTCGATCGCGCCGAACAGCGTGCCGGCCGACTCGGCGTCGTGGCCCTGGTCGCGCAGCAGGTCGACGATGGGCGAGAGCGGCGGGATGTACCAGACCATCGGCATCGTGCGGTATTCCGGGTGCAGCGGCAGCGCGACCCGGTACTTCTTCGCGAGCGCGTACACCGGCGACCGCCGGGCGGCGTCCATCCAGTCGTCGGCGATGCCCTGCTCGCGCGCCGCGGCGATGACGTCGGGATCGTCGGGATCGAGCATGAGGTCGAGCTGCGCCTCGTACAGGTCCTTCTCGTCGGGCGTCGAGGCGGCTTCGGTCACGCGGTCGGCGTCGTAGAGGAAGAGCCCGAGGTAGCGCAGGCGGCCGACGCACGTCTCCGAGCACACGGTCGGGATGCCGACCTCGAGGCGCGGGTAGCACAGCGTGCACTTCTCGGCCTTGCCCGTCTTGTGGTTGAAGTAGATCTTCTTGTACGGGCATCCGGTGATGCACTGGCGCCAGCCGCGGCAACGGTCCTGGTCGACGAGGACGATGCCGTCCTCCTCGCGCTTGTAGATCGCGCCCGACGGGCAGGACGCCATGCACGACGGGTTGAGGCAGTGCTCGCAGATGCGCGGCAGGTAGAACATGAACGTCTGCTCGAACTGGAACGTGATCGCGTCCTCGGATTCGCGCCGCACCTTCTCGACCACGGGGTCGAGGTGGCCGAGCTCGCTGGTGCCGCCGAGGTCGTCGTCCCAGTTCGCCGACCACGTGATCTTCGTGTCCTCGCCGGTGATGAGCGACTTCGGGCGCGCGACGGGGAAGTCGTCGCCGAGGGGTGCGTCGATGAGCGTCTCGTAGTCGTAGGTCCACGGCTCGTAGTAGTCCTCGAGCTTGGGCTGCACGGGTGAGGAGAAGATCGTGAGCAGGCGCTTGAGCCGGCTGCCGGTGCGCAGCTTCATCCGGCCGCGTGAGTTCAGGGCCCAGCCGCCGCGCCAGGTCTGCTGGTCCTCGTACCGGCGCGGGTACCCCTGCCCGGGTCGCGTCTCGACGTTGTTGAACCAGACGTACTCGGTGCCGGCGCGGTTGGTCCACGCCTGCTTGCACGTGACCGAGCACGTGTGGCATCCGATGCACTTGTCGAGGTTCATGACCATGCCCATCTGGGCCATCACGCGCATGAACGGCTCACCTCCTCAGTACGTCACTTCTTGGCTGCGGCGGCGGATCGTCGCCACCATGTCGCGCTGGTTGCCGGTCGGGCCGAGGTAGTTGAACGTGTACGACAGCTGCGCGTACCCGCCGATGAGATGCGACGGCTTCACGAGCAGCCGGGTCACCGAGTTGTGGATGCCGCCGCGTCGGCCGGTCGCCTCCGACTTGGGCACGTCGATCGTGCGCTCCTGCGCGTGGTGCACGTACACGACGCCCTCGGGCATGCGGTGCGAGACGATCGCGCGCGCGACGAGCACGCCGTTCGAGTTCACGCACTCGACCCAGTCGTTGTCGGCGGCGCCGATGGCCGCCGCGTCCGACGGGCACATCCAGACCGTGGGCCCGCCGCGCGAGAGCGAGAGCATGAAGAGGTTGTCCTGGTACTCGGAGTGGATCGACCACTTCGAGTGCGGCGTGAGGTAGCGGACGACGACCTGCTGCCGCCCGTCGGGGCCCAGCCGCGGTTCGCCGAACAGCCGGTGCATGTCGAGCGGCGGGCGGTAGATCGGCATGGTCTCGCCGAGGTCGCGCATCCAGTCGTGGTCGAGGTAGAAGTGCATGCGGCCGGTGAGCGTGTGGAACGGCTTCAGCCGCTCGATGTTCACGGTGAACGGCGCGTAGCGGCGGCCGCCCGTCTCGGAGCCCGACCACTCGGGGCTCGTGATGACCGGCACGGGCGCGGCCTGCGTCATCGCGAACGTGATGCGCTTCTCCTCCGACCCCTCGGCGAGGTCGGCGAGGGGCTTGCCGACGCGTTTCTCGAGGGTCTTGAAGCCCTGCACCGCGAGCTCCCCGTTCGTCGTGCCCGAGAACGACAGGATCGCCTCGGCGAGCTTCACGTCGGTGTCGATCGCCGGTCGGCCGGCCGCCGGGCCGTCGGGCAGCACGCCGTGCGCCTTCGCGAGCCGCTCGACCTCGTGGCTCACGTCGTACGTGACGTTCTTGATCGTGAAGCCGAGGGTGTCGGCGAGCGGGCCGACGGTCGCGAGCTTGTCGGCGATCGCGGTGTAGTCGCGTTCGACGATCGCGTAGACGGGCATCGTCCTGCCGGGGGTCGGTGGGATGTCGCCGCGCGCCCAGTCGCGAACGGCGCCGCCGGGTTGCGCGGTCTCGCCGGGGGTGTCGTGCTGCATCGGCACCGCGACGAGGTCCTTGCGCGTGCCGAGGTGCGCCTGCGCCATCCGCGACAGGTCCCGGGCGATCGCGTGGAACAGGTCGAAGTCGCTCTTCGCCTCCCACGGCGGGTCGATGGCGGGCGTGAACGCGTGCACGAACGGGTGCATGTCGGTCGACGAGAGGTCGTGCTTCTCGTACCAGGTCGCGGCGGGGAACACTACGTCCGAGAGCAGGGTGGTCGAGGTCATCCGGAAGTCGGCCGAGACGAGCAGGTCGAGCTTGCCCTCGGGGATCTCGTCGCGCCACGCGATCTCGCGCGGGCGGACGGACGCCTCGTCGGAGGCCATCACGTTGCTGTGCGTGCCCAGCAGGTGCTTGAGGAAGTACTCGTTGCCCTTCGCCGACGAGCCCATGAGGTTCGAGCGCCACAGCGTGAGGATGCGCGGCCAACTCGCGGGTGCGTCGATGTCGGAGATCGCGGTCTTGAGCGTTCCGTCTCCGAGCGAGCGGGCGACGAAGGATGCCGCGTCCGCGGCGCTTCCCTCGGCGACGGCCGCCACCGCATGGTCGGCGACCTCGAGCGGGTTGCGGTCGAACTGTGGGTAGAACGGCATCCACCCGAGCCGCGCCGACTGCGCGATCGTGTCGGCCGTGTGCATGCCGTCGAGGTTTCCCTCGGCGAGCGGCGACGCGAGCGCGTCGGCCGAGTAGCCGTCGAAGCGCCACTGGTCGGTGTGCATGTACCAGTAGGACGTGCCGGTCATCGTGCGCGGCGGGCGCGACCAGTCGAGCGCATTCGCGAGCGAGAGCCATCCGGTGATCGGGCGGCATTTCTCCTGGCCGACGTAGTGCGCCCAGCCCCCGCCGTTGCGGCCCATCGAGCCCGTGAGGATGAGCAGCGACAGGATGGCGCGATACGTCGCATCGCCGTGGAACCACTGGCAGATACCCGCGCCCATGATGATCATCGAGCGCCCGCCCGAGTCGATCGCGTTCTGCGTGAACTCGCGCGCGATGCGGATGCACGCCTCGGCGGGCACGCCGGTGATCTCCTCCTGCCACGCCGGCGTGTACGGCGTCGCGCGATCGTCGTAGTCCGTCGGCCACTCGCCGGGGAGCCCGATGCGTGCGACGCCGTACTGCGCCAACAGCAGGTCGAACACGGTGGTGACCAGTCGGCCGCCGATGCGCGTGGCCGGGACCCCGCGGCGGAGTACGGCCCCCGAACCATCCGGTGCGTCGAACCGGGGGAGCAGCACCTCGGCGTCCTCGGCGTCGACCTTCGCGTCGCGCACCGACAGGGCGGGCAGCGTCTCGCCGAGGTCGAGGTTCCAGCGGCCGACGCCGGAGTCCGCGTAGCGGAAGCCCATCGACCCGTTCGGGACGACCGGCTCGCCCGTGGCCGCGTCGAGCACGATCGTCTTCCACGCCTCCTCGTCGGCCGTGCCGCCGAGGTCGGCCGAGGTCAGGAACTTGCCCGGCACGAGACCGCCGTCGGCGTGCTCGACGAGCGTGATGAGATGCGGCAGGTCGGTGTAGGTGCGCGCGAAGTCGACGAAGAACGGCACGCGCCGGTCGACGTAGTGCTCCTTCAGCAGCACGTGGCCCATCGCCATCGCGAGCGCCGCATCGGTGCCGGCCTGGCACGGCAGCCACTCGTCGGCGAACTTCGTGTTGTCGGCGTAGTCGGGGCTGACGGTGACGACCTTGGTGCCGCGGTAACGGACCTCGGCCATCCAGTGCGCATCCGGCGTGCGCGTGACCGGCACGTTCGAGCCCCACATCATGAGGTACGTGGCATCCCACCAGTCGCCCGACTCGGGCACGTCGGTCTGGTCGCCGAACACCTGCGGGCTGGCAACCGGAAGGTCGGCATACCAGTCGTAGAAGCTCGTCATGACGCCGCCGATGAGCTGCGTGAACCGGGTGCCCACGCAGTGCGACACCATCGACATCGCGGGGATGGGCGAGAAGCCTGCGCACCGGTCGGGGCCGTACGCCTTGATCGTGTGCACGTAGCCGGCGGCCACCAGTTCGACCGCCTCGGCCCAGCTCGCGCGCATCAGTCCGCCCTTGCCCCGCGCCTGCTGGTAGCGGCGTCGGGTCTCGGGGTTCGTGCTGATCTCGCCGAACGCGAGCACCGGATCACCCAGGCGCGCCTTCGCCTCGCGGTAGGCCTCGAGGAGGACGCCGCGGATGTACGGATAGCGGACGCGCGTCGGCGAGTAGGTGTACCAGGAGAACGCGGCCCCGCGGGGGCATCCGCGGGGCTCGTACTCGGGTCGGTCGGGGCCGACGCTCGGGTAGTCGGTCTGCTGCGCCTCCCAGGTGATGATGCCGTCCTTGACGTACACCTTCCACGAGCACGAGCCCGTGCAGTTCACCCCGTGGGTCGACCGAACGACCTTGTCGTGACTCCATCGGTCGCGGTAGAACGCATCGCCCTTGCGGCCGCCCTCGAGGAAGACCGCACGGTGATCGGCGGTCTCATCGCGCCTCGTGAAGAAGCGTCCGATCTCGAGCAGGGCGTCGGACGCGGGACCATCAACTCCGGTGTTGGAGGCCATGCCCCGGACCATAGCGCAGGCGGCGCGCGGCGCACCAGAGGACCTCGGTCCCCCTTCTGCCGACCGGGACAGGGCGCCGGGGCAGAATGGCCGCATGGATGTCACCGCCCCCGCCGCGCTCACCGAGATGCCGTCGCCGCAGTTCGTCATGGTGGGCGACGGCCTGCGGATCGCGACCTACCTGTGGGAGGCCGAGGCACCGGATGCGCCGACCGCGCTGTGCGTGCACGGCTTCGCGTCGAGCTGCCGCGACAACTGGGTGAGCACCGGGTGGGTGCGCGACCTGACGCGCGCCGGGTATCGGGTGCTCGGCGTCGACCAGCGCGGCCACGGCCTCAGCGAGAAGCCGCACCTCGCGACCGACTACAGCATGGACGCGTTCGTGGGCGACCTCGTCACGGTCCTCGACACGTACCTGTGCGACGAGGTGCACTACGTCGGCTACTCGCTCGGCGCGCGCGTCGGTTGGCAGGTCGCGGTGCAGGTGCCCGATCACGTCGAGCGGGCGGTGCTCGGCGGCATCCCCGACGGCCGGCCGCTCGGTCGCGTGCGGATCGACCAGGCCCGCGCCTACGCCGAACAGGGCACCCCCGTCGAGGACCCGGTGACCCTGGACTACATCAAGCTGGGCGAGCGGGTGGCCGGCAACGACCTGCGTGCGCTCGTCGCGCTCGCCGAGGGCATGCGCTTCGGCGATGCCGACCCCGACCCGAGCGACCCGCCGCTCCAGCCGGTCCTCTTCGCGACCGGCACGGAGGACCCGATCATCGAGCGCTCGCGTCGCCTGGCGGAATCCGCCCCCAATGGGACCTTCGTCGAGATCCCGGGTCGGCACCACTTCAACGCGCCCGGGTCGCGCGCGTTCCGGCAGTCGGCGCTCGAGTTCCTCGGGCAGGCGGGCTGACGACGCGCGGTCAGGATGCCGGCGGTTCCTGGCCGCTCGCCTGGCTCGACTCGGCCTTCGGCGGCGCCAGGAACAGGTTCGCGAGGTACCCCGTGAACGTGCCGAAGATGGCCACGCCCAGCACGATCATGAGCGTGCCGGCGAATCGACCCGCGTTGGTGACGGGGTACTGGTCGCCGTAGCCGACCGTCGAGATCGTGACGATGGTGTACCACAGGGCGTCCGAGGCCGTCGTGATGTTCGCGCCCTCTGCGTCCTGCTCGATGTACAGGATGGTGAGGCTCCCGAACTGCAGGACGAACACGCCCATGAGCAGCAGCGCGTACAACGCGCTCCCGGCCCGGTCCCTCACCAGCGTGCGCCAGACCATGCCCGGTCCGATCTCGCGCATCAGGCGGATGACGCGGACGATCCGGAAGAGTCGCAGCACCTTGAACTGCGGGAACGGCAGGCTCGCGAGGAGGTCCGCCCATCCGTAGTGCCGGAAGAAGTAGGCGCCGCGGTGGGGCGCCGTCACGAGCCGATACGTGAAGTCGGCCAGGAAGACGGCACTGAACAGGGCGTTCATGACCACGAGCACGGTGGCCAGCGACCCATCGTCGCCGAGGGCGAATAGCAGGACGAGGTTGACGATCGACAGCACGGACAGCGCGCCGATGAAGATCTCGTAGCCCGTGCCCTTCAGTTCGGAGCGAACCTTCGCCATGCGTGGATTCTGGCACAGGGCATTCGCGCGCCCTCGCCGCCTAGGCCGCCGCGTTCAGGATCGCCATCATGCGGCGGGCGATCGTGCGGTCGAGGTCGTCGGGCACGGGCTGCGGCCCTGCGGTGAGCTCGACCGCGCGCGTCGCGACGCGCTCGAGCGAGAGCGACTGCAGCAGGAAGCCGAGGTCCATCGACTCGAGCGAGTTGCCCTTCGGCTCGGTGCCCGCGAGGTTGAACATGCGGCCCTCGGCCAGGAGCACCACGTGCCGCCCGTTCGGCAGGTCGAAGCGGTCGATCGCGTCGACGACACGTGTACGGGCGACCGCGTTCGCCCGGAGCGCGGGCACGTCGATCTCCCAGGGGACGTGCCCGATGTTGCCCACGATCGCGCCGTCGTGCATGCGCTCGATGAGGTCGAAGCCGAGCACGTCGGGCCGGCCGGTCGCGGTGATGAAGACGTCGCCCCACTCGGCGAAGTCGTCACCCGTGCCGACCCGGAAGCCGTCGAGGGTCGCCTCGAACGCCTTGAGCTCGTCGACGTCGACGACCGCGACCTTGCCGCCGAGCGCGCGCAGGTAGTGCGCGACGCCGCGGCCGCACCATCCGTACCCGAAGACCACGAAGCGGCGCCCGGTCACCATCGCGTTCGTGAGGCGCATGAAGCTCTCGACCGCGGACTGCCCGACGGCGTGCTTGTTCTCGCCGATGGCCTTGAGGAGGCTGTCGTTGATCACGATGACCGGGAACGGCACGCGCCCGTGTAGCTCGCCGCGCAGCCGATCGCCGCCGCTCGTGGTCTCCTCGGTGCCGCCGATGATCCGGTCGCCGAGACCGCGAGCGACGATGCCGGCGGCGAGGTCGCCGCCATTGTCGAGCAGGATGTCGGGATCCGCGTCGAGCACCGTGGCGACGTTGCGCTCGTGTTGTTCGAGCGGATCGGATCGCCGCCCGACGATCGTGATGCCGGGCAGCGTGTTGAGGTACGCGACCACGTCGTCCTGCGTGGACCCGAAGTTGCCGGTGCCCACGAGCTCGGCGCCGCCGGCCGCGAGGGTCTCGACGAGCACGGCCGTCTTCGGCTCGACGTGCAGCGACATCCCGATGCGGCGCCCGTCGAAGGGCCGGCTGGCAGCGAACTCGCGGCGCACGTCCGCGAGCAGCCCCATGCGGGAGCGGATCCAGTCGACGCGCGCGGCGCCGGTGCTGATGAGGTCGGCGTGGGTCATCCGTGCACTCTAGCGAGGGGCGAAACTCAGCGAGCAGCCGTCGACGCGCGTTCGACGAGCGTGGCGCGCAGCTCGGGCGCGACCGTCGGCGCCGGGCGACCCTCGACCGCGCTGAGGGCGAGCTCGGCGAAGAAGCGGCCGAGGCCCGCCGTGTCGACGTGGATCGTCGACAGTGCCGGCTCGAACATCGCGGCGAGCGGGGTGTCGTCATGACCGATCACCGAGAGGTCGCCGGGGATCGCGAGTCCCATCCGCAGGGCCGCGCCGACGAGGGCGCCGGCGACGTCGTCGTTGTACGCGGCGATGGCGGTCACGCCGCGGTCACGCCATTCGGCGAGTTCGGTGCCCGCCGAGGCATCCGTCAGCTCGATGTCGGCGGTGGGGAGCGAGCCGAGCCCGAGTGCCGCGGCGGTCTGATCGGCCGCCCGCCGGCGCAGCCGCACGAGATCGGCGACGCGCGGGTCTGCCGAGCCGGCGAAGGCGATCTCGCGGTGACCCAGGTCGTGCAGGTGCCGCACCTGCAGCACGGG
Organism: Agromyces flavus; assembly: GCF_900104685.1. Taxonomy (NCBI): domain Bacteria; kingdom Bacillati; phylum Actinomycetota; class Actinomycetes; order Micrococcales; family Microbacteriaceae; genus Agromyces; species Agromyces flavus. The sequence goes on along the minus strand of NZ_LT629755.1, from coordinate 2,360,545 downwards.
CCCTTCCTCGCTCCATTCCTCGGCGGTCGGGTGCTCGGGGTCGGGGATGATGCGGGTCACGCCGGCAGAGCGGATGGACTCGGGCCGACCCGTCGCCCAGGGCGTCATGGACATGACGAGGTCGGGCTCGAGCGTCTCCCAGAGCGGGCGCGCCTGTCCGGTCGGGTGCGGGGTGTACGTGATGAGGGCGTACCCGGCTTCGTCGAGCGCGAGCGAGGCCTCCTCGATGTTGCGTCGCAGGTTGAAGTCGAGCGGCCAGTCGGGCAGCACGAGCAGCACGATGTGCGTCCGCCCGCTCGCGAGCGCGCGGGCGGCGATGTGCGGGCGGTAGCCGAGGCGCTTGGCCTCGTCGAGCACGCGGACGCGAGTGGCCTCCGAGATGGTCTGGCCGGGTGTGTCGTTGAGCACGAAGCCGACCGTCGCTCGCGAGATGCCGAGCGAGCGGGCGATGTCGGAGGCCGTCACTCGTCGCGTGGTCGTCGGCTGCGGCATCCGCTCACCCTTTCTCACGGCGCTACTTGCGCGCGCTAGTTACTCAATGTAGCATCGCTGCCATCCGCTAGCACGCGCTAGTACCATCGAGCCGAGCGGATGCCCCAGCACAGCCCGCATTCATACGACAACGGAGTCCCATGAACCCCACCGACCGCGACGACGAGCCGATCGTCACCCCGGTGCCGTCCCCGCTGCCCACCGCGACCGTCGACCCCGAGGTGATCGCCGAAGCCCACGACGCACCCGTTCCCGACCTGCCCAAGGTGAACGCCCGCTACATCTGGTTCATGGTCCTGGCGCAGTTCGGCGTCTTCATGGCCTTCATCACCCCGCTCGCCATCTCGCTGTCGATCCGGCTCAACGAGCTCGCCCCCGGCCGCGAGGAGGTGCTCGGCTACATCACGGGAGCCGGTGCGCTCTTCGTCATGCTCACCGCGCCGTTCATGGGCGTCTGGAGCGACCGCACCCGGACGGCCATCGGCCGCCGCCGCCCGTTCATGATCGGCGGCATGGTGGTCGGCGTGATCTCGCTCGTGGTGATGGCGCTCGCGCCGAACGTGTTCGTGCTCGGCCTCGGCTGGGTGCTCGCGCAGTGGGGCTGGGGCACGGTGCTCGGCAACCTGCAGAACTCGACGGCCGACCGGCTGCCCGAGGAACAGCGCGGCAAGGTCGCCGGGCTCACCGGCTTCGCCACGCAGGTCGCGCCCGTCTTCGGTGTCATCCTCACCGTCGGCTTCACCGGCGACGCGCTGCTGTTGTTCCTCATCCCCGGCGCCGTCGGCGTCGTGCTCGTCACGCTCTTCGTCACGCTCGTGCACGAGGACGACAGCCGCGGGCTGCCGAAGGACGCGCTGACCGTCGGGGGCCTGCTGCGCAAGTACGTCTACGACCCGCGCCGCTACCCCGACTTCTCGTGGAACTGGCTGGGCCGCTTCCTCTTCTACTTCGGCCTCACGCTCAACACCACGTTCACGGCCTTCTTCTTCGCGAACCGCCTCGGCGTCGACGTCACCGAGGTCGCGGGCATCATCGCCACCCTCGGCGGCGTCGGCGTGCTCGCCGTGACCGCGGGCGCGCTCGGCGGCGGGTTCCTCTCCGACCGGTTCCGTCGCCGCAAGGTCTTCGTCGTCGCGGGCGGTGCGCTCATGGCGGCCGGAATGGTGACCATGGCGCTGTCGTCCGACCTGCCGCTGCTCATCGCTGGGTCGCTCATCGTCTCGACGGGGATCGGAATGTTCTCTGCCGTCGACCAGGCGCTGCTGCTCGACGTGCTCCCCGAGAAGGCCACCGACGCAGGCAGGTTCATGGGCATCACCGGCTTCGCCACCTCGATCCCACAGTCCGCGGGTCCGCTCGTCGCCTCCGCGATCCTGCTCGTCGGGGTCACGGGCGGCGACAAGAACTACTCGCTCCTCTTCATCGTCGCCGCGGCGCTCGTGCTCGCCGGCGGCCTCGTCATCCTGCGCATCCGCTCGGTGCGCTGAGCCGGCCGCGCCCTCCGACATCCGAACCCCACCGAAGGACCCCTCGTGAGCATCACCATCACCCCCGTCCGCTTCGAGCACCACCGCGACGCGCTCGGCATCGGCGAGGCCGAGCCCCGCCTCAGCTGGATCGTCGAGTCGGCGCCCGCCGGGTGGCGTCAGGCACGCTACGAGGTCGAGTCGAAGGCGACGGATGGCACGACGCCCGCCTCGCACGCGGTCGACAGCCCTGATTCGGTGCTCGTGCCATGGCCGTTCGCCCCGCTGGCGTCCCGCGAGCGGCGCGAGGTCCGGGTACGCGTGACCGACGAGGGCGGCGCGGCGTCGGAATGGAGTGAATGGGCCCCGGTCGAGGCCGGCCTGCTCGAGCCGTCGGACTGGCAGGCGCGGGTGGTCGGCCCGGACCCCGAGGGCGCGTTCGCGGGCGAGCGATCGCCGCTGGTGCGCGGCGTCGCCGACCTCGACGACGCGCCCATCGTGCGTGCGCGCCTCTATGCGACCGCCCACGGGCTGGTCGAACTCGAGATCAACGGCGCGCGCGTCGGCGACCAGGAGCTCACGCCCGGATGGACCGCCTACGAGTCGCGGCTCCGATATGCGACCTTCGACGTGACCGACCTCGTGCGCCCGGGACGCAACGCGGTCGGCGCCTGGCTCGGCGACGGCTGGTGGCGCGGACGCCTCGGCTGGGACGGCGGGAGCGCCCTCTACGGGGACCGCCTCGGAGTGCTCGCCCAGCTCGAGGTCGAGTACGCCGACGGACGGCGGCAGATCGTGGCATCCGGCACCGACTGGAAGGTCGGCGCGAGCGCGATCCGCGCAGCCGACCTGTACGACGGCGAGGACTTCGACGGCCGCCGCGACGTCCCCGGCTGGTCGACGGTCGACTTCGACGACGCGGGATGGGAGGCGGCCGCCGCTCAGGACCGCGACCCCGCGACCCTCGTCGCACCCGACGGTCCGCCCGTGCGTGTCACCGAGACGCTCCCCGTCCGCGAGGTGCTCGCGAGCCCGTCCGGCAAGCTGATCGTCGACTTCGGGCAGAACCTCGTCGGACGGCTGCGCATCACGGTGACCGGCACCGCGGGCGACACGATCACGCTCCGCCACGCCGAGGTGCTCGAGCACGGGGAGCTGGCGATCGAGCCGCTCCGATCCGCGAAGCAGACCGACCGGTACGTCCTGCGCGGCGACGGCGAGGAGACGTGGGCGCCGAGGTTCACGTTCCACGGCTTCCGATACGCCGAGATCGATGGCTGGCCGGGTGCATTCGATCCCGCAGCGGTGGTCGCAGAGGTGCTGCACTCCGACATGGACCGCACCGGCCGGTTCGCGGCATCCGAGCCGCTCGTCGACCGACTGCACGAGAACGTCGTCTGGGGCATGCGCGGCAACTTCGTCGACGTGCCCACCGACTGCCCGCAGCGCGACGAGCGCCTGGGATGGACGGGCGACCTGCAGGTGTTCGCGCCGACCGCGTCGTACCTCTACGACAGCGCCGGATTCCTCGTGTCATGGCTGCGGGACCTCGAGGCGGAGCAGCGGCGCCTGGGGGGTGTGCCGATGGTCGTGCCCGCGGCGACGCCCGGCGCCGCTTCACCGCAGGCCGGTTGGGCCGATGCCGCGACCGTCGTGCCATGGACGATCTACGAGCGCCGCGGCGATCTCGAGGTGCTGCGTCGGCAGTTCGACAGCATGGCCGCGTGGGTCGACCAGGTCGCCGGGCTCGCCGGCGACGACCGGCTCTGGACCGGCGGCCACCAGTTCGGCGATTGGCTCGACCCGACCGCCCCGCCCGAGCGCCCCGACGCGACCATGACGTTCACCGAGATCGTCGCGACGGCGTACTTCGCCAGGTCCGCCCGGATCGTCGCGAACGCCGCGGCGTTGCTCGGTCGCGACGACGACGCTGCGCGCTACGGGCGCCTCGCCGACGAGGTGCGCGACGCGTTCCACCGCGAGTACGTCTCGGGGTCCGGGAGGCTCCTCTCCGACTCGGTCACGTCCTATGCGCTCGCGCTGCAGTTCGACCTGCTCGACGGCGCCGACGAGCGGCGCCGCGCCGCAGATCGGCTCGCGGCGCTGGTGCGCGAACACGGCTACAGGATCGCCACCGGCTTCCTCGGCACCCCGCTGGTGACCGACGCGCTCAGCCGGAACGGACATGCGGATGCGGCGTACAAGCTGCTGCTGCAGACGCAGAACCCGTCGTGGCTCTATTCGGTCAAGCACGGCGCCACCACGATCTGGGAGCGGTGGGACTCGCTCCTTCCCGACGGGACGGTCAACCCCAGCGGCATGACCTCGTTCAACCACTACGCCTTCGGGTCGGTCGCCGACTGGATGCATCGCGTCGCCGGCCTCGCCCCCGCAGCTCCCGGATATCGCCGCCTCCGCATCGCGCCTCAGCCGCCGAAGCGCGGGCTCACCAGCGCCACGACCTCGCTCGAGACCCCGTACGGTCGCGCGGCCTCCGGATGGCAGCTGGAGGACGGACGGCTGACCGTGCGGGCGACCGTACCGGTGGGCGCGGTCGCCGACGTCGTGCTGCCGTCGGGTGCGCAGCACCCGGGCCTCGGACACGGCGAGTACGAGTGGACCGAGCCGTTCGAGATGGACCCGATCGAACTGCCGGTGTTCACCGTCGACTCGCGTCTCGCCGACCTGATCGAGAGCGAGGAGGCCATGCGCGTCATCACGGGCGTCGTGGTGAAGCACATCCCGGCGGCCGCCAATCACATGCAGGCCGGCCTTCGCGGTCAGGACGAGGTGACGCCCCGGCAGATCGCGGTCATGCTCCCCGACCCCGACGGAGTGCTCGTCGACTTCGAACGCGGGCTCGCCGCGGTGTCCACCGGGGAGCCGATCCCGGCCGACGTGCTCACAGCCGCCGAACCGACGGACGAGGAGGCCGCGGCGGCCGAGGCCGACCTCGCCGAGCAGGCGGCACTGCTGAGCGGCGCGAGCTTCTGGGCGACGCGCGAGGGCCGCGGCATCCGCTCGCTCACGCTCGTCGACGGGCCGCACGGCATCCGCCTGCAGCGCGAGGGCGGGGACCACCTCGGCCTCAACGCGAGCGTGCCGGCGACGTGCTTCCCGCCCGGGGTCGCGCTCGGCTCGAGCTGGGACCCGGCGCTCGCCCGCGAGATCGGCGAGGCCATCGGCCGCGAGGCCCGCGCCCTCGGTGTCGACGTCGTGCTCGGTCCCGGCATCAACATCAAGCGCTCGCCGCTCGGCGGCCGTACATTCGAGTACCTCTCGGAGGACCCGCGCCTGACGGGCGTGCTCGCCACCGAGTGGGTGCGCGGCCTCCAGTCGACCGGCGTCGGCGCGTCGCTCAAGCACTTCGCCGTGAACGGCCAGGAGACCGACCGGATGCGCGTGAGCGCCGAGGTCGACGAGCGCACCCTGCGCGAGATCTACCTGCCCGCGTTCGAGCGGGTCGTGAAGGATGCCGCGCCCGCGACCGTCATGAGCGCGTACAACGCGATCAACGGCGTGTTCTCGTCGGAGAACCGGTGGCTGCTCACCGAGTTGCTGCGCGATGAGTGGGGCTTCGACGGCCTCGTCGTCTCGGACTGGGGCGCGATCAAGGACCGCGTGGAGGCACTCGCCGCGGGACTCGATCTCGAGATGCCCACCTCTGGTGACGAGGGAACGGAGGCGATCCTCGCCGCGGTCCGAGGGGAGCGGCTCGACCGGGCGGTGGTCGAGGCGAGCGTCGAACGGCTGCGGCGCCTCGCCGAGCAGACGGCGCCGGATGTCGCAGCAGCACCCTTCGCGTTCGATGCCGACGCCCATCACGCCCTGGCTCGCCGGGCAGCCGCGGCCTCCGTGGTGCTGCTCCGCAACGAGGACGCGACGCTCCCGCTGCGCGCCGGCCAGCGCGTCGCCGTGATCGGCGAGCTCGCGGTCGACCCCCAGTACCAGGGCGGTGGCAGCTCGAACGTGAACGCGACCCGCGTCGACGTTCCGCTCGACGAGATTCGCCGCGCCCTGGGCGACGACCGCGTGGCCTATGCCGCCGGATACGAGCGGGCAGCCGACGAAGCGACGCGGGACGCGCTGCTCGCCGAGGCGCGCGCCGCCGCGGCGTCCGCCGACGTTGTCGTCGTGTTCGCCGGGCTGTACGAGATCGACCAGTCGGAGGGCTTCGACCGCGAGCACCTCGACCTGCCCAGCGCGCAGGTCGCCGCGATCCAGGCCGTCGCCGCCGTGGCGAAGCGCACGGTCGTCGTGCTGTCCAACGGGGGCGTGGTCTCGCTCGAGCCCTGGCACGACGACGTCGACGCGATCGTCGAGGGGTGGGCGCTCGGCCAGGCCGTGGGCGGCGCGCTCGCCGACGTGCTCACCGGCGTCGTGAACCCGTCGGGCCGGCTCGCCGAGACCATCCCGCTGGCGCTCGCCGACACCCCGACGTACCTGAACTTCCCGGGCGAGCAGGAGGTCGTGCGGCATGGCGAGGGCGTGTTCGTCGGGTACCGCTACTACACGAGCGCCGACCGCGTCGTGCGGTACCCGTTCGGGCACGGCCTGAGCTACACCGGCTTCGAGGTCGAGGCGTTCGAGGTCGAGACGACCGGCGCCGACACCGCCGTGGCGCGGGTCACCGTGCGGAACGCGGGGCCGATGGCGGGCGCCGAGGTCGTGCAGCTCTACGTCGCGCCTGCGCGGTCGAAGGTCCGCCGCCCGGCCCGTGAACTGGGGGCGTTCGCGAAGGTCGAGCTCGCTCCCGGCGAGTCGACGATCCTCTCGCTCGAACTCGAGCGCCGTGCGTTCGCGCACTGGGATGCGCGCGGCTCCCGCTGGTGGGTCGCCCCCGGCACCTACCGCCTCGAGCTCGGCCGCTCGGCGAGCGACATCGTCGCGGCACGCGACCTCGCCCTCGACGGCGACGTCGACCGGCCCGCGGCGCTCAGCCTCGACTCGACGGTCAAGGAGTGGTTCGGCCACCCCGTCGTCGGGCCCGCGCTCATGCAGGGCATGATGGCGAACGCCACGGCCGAGCAACAGGCCGCCGCCGAGGCGAACGCGAATGCCCTGAAGATGGTCGAATCGATGCCGATGGGCCAGTTCGCACGGTTCCCCGGCGTCGACCTCGCCGACGACGTGCTCGACCGGTTCATCGCGCTGAGCCTCGCCGCGGCCCAGCCGGAGCCGGTCGCGTGAGCCGTGCGGCGCGTCGGCCACCGCTCCGGTCTCGGTGACGGCCTGGGACGACGTGCTCCCGGGTCGTCACGGCCCGATCCCGGTGCGCCGGTACCAGCCGCAAGCCGCCATCGCCGGTCCGGGCCGCGCGGCCGCGCTCGTGATCTGGCTGCACGGCGGCGCGTTCTCGCACGGCGGGCTCGACCAGCTCGAGTCGCACGCCGTCGGGCTCGCGCTCGCCGCAGCCGGACACCCGGTCGTCGCGGTCGACTACCGCCGGGTGCCGCCGTGGAGCTGGTGGCGGCGTCCGCGCCCCGGCGTGCTCGAGGGCATCCGGTACCCGGTTCCGGTGGAGGACGTGATCGATGCGGTCGCCGCGCTGCGCCGTGAGGCGGATGACGCGGGCCGCGAGCTCGTGCTCGGCGGCGCGAGCGCCGGCGCATGCCTCGCCGCGGCGGCCGCGCTGCGGCTCGGCGCCGAGCGCGGGCCCCGCCCCGACGGGCTGCCGCTCGCGTACGGGACGTTCCACGCGGCGCTGCCGCCGATCTCCCGCGCGCTGCGCGCCCGCATCCGCGGACGTCACTCGCTCATGCAGTTCCGGCCGTCGACGGTGGAGCGCATGAACCGCAACTACGCGGGCAGCCCCGAGGCGATGGAGGACCCATGGGCGTTCCCCGGCGGGCACGACCTGAGCGGGATGCCGCCGACGCTCGTGCTCGACGCCGACCGCGATTCGCTGCGCGCGTCGGGCGACGCATTCGTTGCAGAGCTCGGGAAGGCCGGGGTCGACGTGACGAACGAGATCGTGCCCGAGTCCGTGCATGGATTCCTCGACCGGCCAGGGACGCCCGCCTTCGAGCGCGGCATCGGCCGTGCCATCCGCTGGCTCGACCGCCACTGAAACCGAGACGGCTCGATGCCGTCGAGCCCTGGAGGCATCCGCCCATGAATGAAACGTTCCATCAGCGAGGCCGACGCCGCGTGCTGCTCACCGGCGCGGCCGGAAACTGGGGTCGCGCCACGCTCCGCGAGCTCCGTGATCGCGCGGACCGCATCGACGTCGTCGCGCTCGCGCTGCCTGGCGAGCGCGACCGCGCGGCACTCGCCGAGTTCGACGACATGCCGAACCTCGAGGTGATCTGGGGCGACCTCACCGACGCCGCGACCGTCGCCGCCTGCGTCGCCCGCGTCGACGTCGTGCTGCACGTCGGCGCGGTCGTCTCGCCGCTCGCAGACGAATGCCCCGAACTCGCGCACCGCGTGAACGTCGGCAGCATCCGCAACATCGTCGAGGCCGTCCGCGCCCTGCCCGACCCGGCCTCGGTCGCGATCGTCGGCATCGGCTCGGTCGCACAGACCGGCAGCCGGAACCCACCGCACCACTGGGGACGCATCGGCGACCCGATCCGGGTCTCGCAGTACGACGAGTACGGGCAGAGCAAGGTCGTCGCCGAACGCATCCTCGTCGACTCCGGACTGCCCAAATGGGTGCAGCTCCGGCAGACCGGCATCTTCCACCCCGGCATGCTCGAGATCCGCGACCCGATCATGACCCACTCGCCCTTCGGCGGGGTCATGGAGTGGGCGAGCGCCGAGGACTCGGCCCGACTGCTCGCGAACCTCTGCGAAGCCGACGTGCCCGACGAGGTCTGGGGCGGCGTCTTCAACATCGGCGGCGGCGACGGATGGCGGCTCACGAACTGGGAACTGCAGACCGCGATCGGGCGGGCGATGGGGGTCCGCGACATCCGCCGCTGGTACGACCGCGACTGGTTCGCCACCCGCAACTTCCACGGACAGTGGTACGCCGACAGCGACCGGCTGGACGAGCTCGTGCCGTTCCGCCGCGACACGTTCGACGACGCCCTCGCCCGGGCCCTCGCCGCGGCGCCCGCCTCAGTGCGCTCCGCCGGCCGGGTGCCGGCCTGGATCGTGAAGCACCTGGTCATGAAGCCGCTGACGCGCAAGCCGCGCGGCACCATGGCCGCGATCCGGCGTGGCGACGAACCCGAGATCGCGGCGCACTTCGGCTCGCGCGCCGAATGGGAGGCGATCGGCGACTGGTCGACATTCGAAGCGCCGAGCCCCTCGCGCGAGCCGACCCTGCTCGACCACGGGTACGACGAGTCGAAGCCCGCCGCCGAGTGGTCGGCGCTCGACTACCTCGAGGTCGCGGCGCATCGCGGCGGGCAGATGCTCAGCACCGAGGTCGTGCGCGGCGATCTCGCGACGCCCATCGGGTGGGCGTGCGCATTCGGGCACGAGTTCACTGCCAGCCCGCGACTCGTGCTCACCGCGGGCCACTGGTGCCCGGTCTGCGTGACCGATGCCGCGGGATACCCGGCGCAAGCCGAGCAGAACGCGTTCCTCGCGCAGGTGGTCGCGGCGTAGCGCTCAGCCCTCGGTCTGGAAGTACAGGTGCGTGTGCAGGCGGCACCGGTCGTTGAATCGCGAGCCGCACGCCGGGCAATCGGTCGTCTCGAGGTAGGCGGCGATCGTCAGCTCGCCACCGCACGCGCCGCAGAGCACGGCCTCGCGGTCGCGCTCGGCCAGCGGCCACTGCTCAGCCGGATGGTCGGCGGTCTCCTCGTGGCACAGGTGGCACGGGTAGTACTCCCCGCAGCACGCGAACCGGATCGCGACGATGTCGACCTCGGTGCGGTAGTGCACGCACCGCGTCATGTCGTCGACCACGGGACCCAGCACCCGCGGGCGCGCGGGACGGATCGCCGGCTCGGTCATGCCGACCATCATCGCAGGGGATGACGCGTCCCCGCGCCATTCGCCCTGACAACGCCGCCGCACCGGGCGTAGGGTGACGCCATGTCCGACACGAGCATCCCGCCGGCCATCCAGCAGTTCGTCGAAACCACGAACAGCGGCGACTCCCAGGGTTTCGTCGCGGCGTTCACCGACGACGCCTACCTGAACGACTGGGGCCGCGAGTTCCACGGCCGCGAGGGCGTCGCGAGCTGGAACGAGTCCGACAACATCGGCAAGCAGGCCCACTTCGACGTGCTCGGCATCATCGCGGGACGCAAGCCCGAGCAGTACCTGCTCACCGTGACGGTGTCGGGCGGCGGCTACAACGGGCCGGGCATGTTCACGTTCGACCTGCGCGACGGACTCATCGCACGGTTCCTCATCGCCTAGCGCGGCGGACCGGGCCAGGGGAGGGGGCGGATGTCGGGGCTCGAACTGGTCGTCGTGCTCGGCGCCGCCCTCGTCGCGTGCACCCTGCTCGCCCGCCGGTTGCGGATCGCCTCGGCCGTGCTGCTCCTCGTCTGCGGGATCCTGCTCGGCCTGCTGCCCGCGCTGCACGACGTGGGGCTGCCGCCCGAGATCGTGCTGTTCATCTTCCTGCCCGCCCTGCTGTTCTGGGAGAGCCTCACGACGTCGCTGCGGGGCATCCGCCGCGACCTCCGCGGCATCGTCCTCACCAGCACTGTGCTGGTCTTCTTGAGCGCCGGGGCCGTCGCCGTGGTGACCCACGCGTTCGGCGTCTCGTGGGGCGTCGCCTGGGTGATCGGCGCGGCGCTGGCGCCGACGGATGCCACGGCCGTCGCGGCGTTCGCGCGGTCGCTGCCTCGGCGCAACACGACCCTGCTCAAGGCGGAGAGCCTCGTCAACGACGGGACGGCACTGGTCGTGTACGGCATCGCGGTCGGCGTGGTCGTGAGCGGGACACGGCCGAGCCTGCTGGGCGTCACGTGGGACTTCGCGCTCTCCTACCTGGGCGGTGGTGCCGCGGGCGCGCTCGTCGCCGCGCTCGGCCTGCTCGCCCTGCGCCTCATCCGCGAGCCGCTCCTGAAGAACGTCACGCTCATCCTCATGCCCTTCGTCGGCTACCTCGCCGCCGAGCTCATCCACGCCTCGGGCGTGCTCGCGGTGGTCGTCGCGGGCCTCATCACCACGCAGGTCGGTCCGCGCGTGAGCACGGCGGCGTCGCGCAGCCAGGGTGATTCGTTCTGGTCCCTCGCGACCTTCATGCTCAACGGCGCGCTGTTCGTGCTGATCGGGCTCGAGGTCAGCAACGACGTGCGAAGCGTGCCCGCGTCGGAGCTGGGCCGTGCGCTCGGGATGATCGTCGCGGCGTGGCTGACGCTGCTCGCCGTGCGGTTCGCGTTCCACTTCCTGGCGGGGGCGCTGGTCCGGCTCACGATGCGCTCGCCGGATGAGCGCGCGCGTCACCTCGACGCGCGTGCGCGCGTGGTCGCCTCGGTGGCGAGCCTGCGCGGCGCGGTGTCGCTCGCCGCGGCGCTCGCGGTGCCGACCACGGTCGCCTCGGGCGCCGACTTCCCCGAGCGTCACGTCGTGATCTTCGTGACGGCGGGCGTCATCGTGCTCGCGCTGGTCGTGCAGGGCCTGATCCTGCCGCCCGTCGTGCGGTGGGCGCGATTCGCCGTCGACGCCGAGGAGGAGGACGAGCGGCGGCTGGCGGAGACGACGGCGATCGAGGAGGCCCTCGGCGCCGTGCCGCAGGTCGCCGAAGAGCTCGAGGTCGACGACGACGTGCGGGAGCGGGTGGCGCGGGAACTCGAGGCGCAGCTCGCCGAGCTGCGCGCCTCGCGGGGAGAGGCCGACGAGGATCAGGCGACGCTGAGTCGCGGCGACCAATACCGCGCGCTGCGCCTCGCGTTGCTCGACCGCAAGCGCGAGGCCGTGCTGGCGCTTCGCGATCGCGGCGAGATCGACGACCTGGTGCTGCGCCGCGTCCAGGCGGTCCTGGACGTCGAGGAGGCGCGGTTGCTGCGACCCGAGCCCGAGGGCTGAGCGCGCTCGGCTCGGCCCTCGGGCTCGGCAGGAAGGGTCGTCGTCAGGCCGCGCCGGGCGTGACGAAGGACTCGCAGTCGCACTTCGACCAGGCACCGCCGGTGAAGACGTCGGTGCGGCAGGCGCCGAGGTGCTCGTTGTCGTCGTGTCCGCAGTGCCGGCATTCGGCGAGTTCGAGGACGTTCATCTCGATCTCCGATCGTGTGGGTCGGCGCGCGTTCGGGTGGCGACATCCGACAGCCGCGAACGATGTCGCGGGGGTGTTCAAGGGGGCGGGGGCGGCCGTGGGGACGGCCGGTCGGGCTCCGTGGGGGCGGAGGGGGCTGGGCCGGGTCGGGGGTGATCCCGGCCGGAGGAAGGCTAACCGCCCCGAGGTGGGCGGGTCAACGTGATCGTCGACACGTGAAGAATACTCAGGGGATCCTGACGGGTACCCGTGAGCCGCGCGGTCGCTGCGATGGGTCGGCACAACCCCCTCCCGGACGTGCTCGACGCGACCTAGGTTGGCCGCACGAACCGCGACGGGAGGACCCATCCATGCGCACCTACCAGGTCAGCTACTTCGTCGGCAGCCTGTCGTCCACCTCCATCAACCGCACGCTCTCGAAGGCGCTCCTGCGCGTCGCGCCGGAGCATCTCGAGTTCACCGAGATCCCGATCCGCGACCTCCCGCTGTACAGCCCCGACTACGACGACGACTACCCGCCGGAGGCGCTCGAACTCAAGGCCGCGATCGACCGCTCCGACGCCGTGCTCTTCGTCACGCCCGAGTACAACCGATCCATCCCGGGCGCGCTGAAGAACGCGATCGACTGGGCGTCGCGACCATGGGGGCGCAACTCGTTCGACCACATCCCCGCGGCGGTGATCGGCGCATCGCCGGGCGCGATCGGCACGGCCGTGGCGCAGCAGAGCCTCCGCGCGGTGCTGAGCTTCTGCAACGCCCGCCAGATGACCGCGCCCGAGGCGTACATCACGTTCTCGCCCGAGGTCTTCCAGGAGGACGGCTCGATCACCAAGGAGAGCACGGAAGCGTTCCTCACCGAGTTCATGAACGAGTTCGGCGACCACATCCGCCGTGTCCTCGCGGTGCTGCCGAGATCCGCGTAGTCGAGAACACGGGCGCGCGCAGCGCCATCCGCCTAGCATTGGCGCATGAGCGCCGCAGCCCCGGCATCCGCGCCCGCGCCCGACACGACCACGTCTTCGCGGCCGTGGCACGCCCGATTGCGCTTCGGCACCGGCGATCGCGCCGCGGCGGCACTCCTGCTGCTGTTCACGGTGATCGCCATCCTGTGGGCGAATTCGCCGTGGGGCGACTCCTACGAGCGGTTCTGGGAGACGCCGGTCGAGATCGGCGTCGGCGACATGCTCTTCGTCACCACGTTCCACCACTTCGTCAACGACGCCGTCATGACGCTGTTCTTCTTCGTGGTCGGCCTCGAGGTCAAGCGCGAGTTCACGCTCGGCGAGCTCACCGATCGAGCGCGCGCCGTCGTCCCGGTCGTCGCCGCCGTGGCGGGCCTCATCGTCCCCGCGCTCATCTTCGTGCTGATCGCGTGGCCGACCGGTGAAGCGCACGCGTGGGGCGTCGTCATCTCGACCGACACCGCGTTCCTGCTCGGCGCGCTCGCGATCATCGGGCCGAGGTTCCCCGCCCGCCTCCGCGCGTTCCTGCTCACACTCGCGGTGGTCGACGACATCGGCGCGCTGCTGGCCATCGCGATCTTCTACAACTCCGGGATCCAGGTCCTGCCACTGGTCGTGGCCGCGGTGCTGATGGTGCTGATCGCGCTCGTGCGGTTCCTGCCCGCCTGGCGCGGCATCGCCTACGCCACGCTCGGCATCGCGCTGTGGTTCGCCATCGCCGCGGCCGGAGTGCATCCGACGCTCGCGGGCGTGGCGGTCGCCCTGCTCATCCCCGTCTTCCCGCCCCGTCGCACCGACGTCGAGCGCTCGGCCGAGCTCACGCAGGCGTTCCGCGAGTCGCCCAACGCCGCCTACGCGGCCGCCGTCACCCGCAGCCTCCGGAACTCGATCTCGATCAACGACCGGCTGCAGGCGGCGTGGGGCCCGTACATCTCGTTCATCGTCCTGCCGCTGTTCGCGCTCGCCAACGCGGGCGTGCACCTCGATGCGGAGACTGTCGGCGCGGCCGTGACGTCACCGCTCACGTGGGGCATCGTGGCCGGCCTCGTCATCGGCAAGTTCATCGGCATCGCGGGCGCGACGGCGCTGATCCGGATGACGGGACTCGGCCGTCTCGCGCCCGGGCTCGCGATGCCCCGCATCGCCGGCGGCGCCGCGCTGTCGGGTATCGGGTTCACGATCGCGCTGTTCATCGTCACGCTCGCGATCGCCGACCCCGAGACGCAGGACCTCGCGCGCGTCGGCGTGCTCGTGGCCTCCGTCATCGCGTTCTCGCTCGGCTGGGCGATCTTCGCGGTCGCCGACCGGCTCGCGCCCCCGCAGCCGATCGGCAAGATCCTGATCCGTCCGCTGGATCCGGAACGCGACCACTACCGGGGGCGCCCTGACGCCCCCCACCAGATCGTCGAATACGGTGACTTCGAGTGCCCGTTCTGCAGCCGCGCCACGGGCTCGATCGACGCCGTCATCGAGCACTTCGGCGACGACGTGTGCTGGGTCTGGCGTCACCTGCCGCTCGAGGCCGTGCACTCGCACGCCAAGGAGGCCGCCCAGGCGTACGAGGCAGCGGCGCTGCAGGGCCGGTTCCTCGAGATGTCGCGCATCATGTTCGCCAACCAGGACGCGCTCACGGCCGACGACCTGTGCCGGTACGCGAAGGAGATCGACCTCGACGTCGACCGCTTCATCGACGACATGCGCTCGCCGCACGTGACGCGGCGCGTCGAGGAGGACCAGCTCGACGCCGAGATGATGGACCTGCACTCGACGCCGACGTTCTTCATCGGCGGCAAGCGTCACATCGGCCCGTGGGACTCGCGCACGCTGATCCGCACGCTCGAGGCGTCGGCCGCGCCGAGGGTCGAGCCCGCGCCGTAGCCCGGACATGGTGAGGGGCGGATGCCGCGGCATCCGCCCCTCACTCGAACCCCGCGGCTCAGCCGCGCAGGTCGACGCCCTTCGTCTCCTTGACGAGCGAGACGCCGATCAGCGACACGATCGCCGCGATCGCGATGTAGACGCCGATCGTCCAGGACTTCCCGGTCGAGGTCATGAGCCACTCGGCGATCATCGGTGCGAACGCACCGCCGAGGATGGCGCCGAGCGCGTAGCCGATCGAGACGCCGGAGTAGCGCACGTTCGCCGGGAACATCTCGGCGTAGAGCGAGGCCTGCGGTCCGTACGAGAGGCCGAGCCCGAACGTCATGACGAACAGGGCGACGAAGTACCAGACGATGTCGCCGGTGTCGATGAGGAACCACATCGGCACGGCCCACAGCGCGAGGAACGCGTAGCCGATCTGGAAGGTGCGGACGCGGCCGAGCCGGTCGGAGAGGCGGCCGCCCCACAGCGTGAACCCGAGCCAGCCGAACGAAGCGAGCGTGGTCGCGAGGAGCACCGTCGGGCGGTCCATGCCGAGCACCGTCACCGCGTAGGTGGCGAAGAACGCGATGAGCAGGTAGCCGGCGGCGTTGTTGCCGATGAAGATGATCGCGGTGAGGATCACGTTCTTGGTGTTGTGGCGGAACAACTGTCCGAGCGGCGCCGACGACTCCTTCTGGCGGCGCTGGAGGTCCTGGAAGACCGGGCTCTCCTCGACCGCGCGACGGATCGCGTAGCCGACGACGATGAGCACGATCGACAGGATGAACGGGATGCGCCAGCCCCAGGCGAGGAACGCCTCCTGCGACATCGACGACGTGATGATCCACAGCGTGAACGTCGCGAGGATCATGCCCACCGGCACGCCGATCTGGGGGAACGCGCCGAAGAAGCCGCGCTTCTTGTCGGGAGCGTGCTCGACGGCCATGAGCGCGGCGCCGCCCCACTCGCCACCCGCCGAGAAGCCCTGCAGGATGCGGAGCGTGATCAGCAGGATCGGCGCGGCGATGCCGATCGCGGCGTAGGTCGGCAGGAAGCCGATGAGCGAGGTCGACAGGCCCATGAGGATGAGCGTGAAGACGAGCATCTTCTTGCGGCCGATCTTGTCGCCGAGCCATCCGGCGACGATCGCGCCGAGCGGGCGGAACAGGAACGAGATGCCGATGGTCGCGAACGAGAGCACCTGCGCGAGCGCGGGGTTCGACTCGGCGAGCGGGGCGAAGAAGAGCGGCGCGAGCACGAGCCCGGCGGCCTGCGCGTAGATGAAGAAGTCGTACCACTCGATGGAGGTGCCGACGAGGGTTCCGGCGAGGACCCTGCGCTCCTCCTTGGGCATGCGCCCGGTGCGTTCGGCTTCGTCGTGGATGGTTGAGGTCATGCGAACTCCGTTGTTCATGCGGGGGACTGCTCGGGTGATCCAGCGCGGGGGTGGTGCGCCGAGGTTTATCGACCGATCGTTCGGTCGGAAATCAGACCATAGCGCACGATCGCGGTGCGGGGGAAGTCCCGGCGCGACGAACGGCATGAGTGGCGCGACGAGTGGCGGGGCAGGATGGTCGCAGCGATCGGGATCGGAGGGACCGATGGAACGCACGCTGTTCTGGCGTCGCATCGACGAGGTCGGACTCGAACGACTGGAGCTCTCGGTCACCGAGGCGGGGATCGAGGCGGTCGGCACCGTGCTCGGCCTCGACGCCGGCGGGTTTCGGGTCGAGCACCGGTGGTCGCTTGCCCCGGACTGGCGGACGCGGACGCTGGTCGTGGAGCGATCGGGCGCGGTGGGCCGTGTTCGGCTGCGGATCGAGCGCGACGGCGACGGATGGCGCGTCGACGACGTCAGGCGGCCCGACCTCGACGGCGCCGACGAGCCCGACCTCTCCGTCACGCCCTTCTGCAACACCCTCCCGATCCGGCGGCTCCCCACCCGCCGCGGTGCGGCCTCGACGCTCGACACCTGCTGGATCGATGCCGACGAGATGGCCGTGGTGCGCTCGCGTCAGCAGTACGTCCGTCGCGGCGCACGGGCCGTCCGCTACATCGACCTCGGCGCGGCCGCGGGATTCGAAGCCGACCTCGAGGTCGACGGCGACGGCCTCGTCGTGCGCTACGAGCACCTGTTCGAGCGCGTGTCGCCCGGACCGGTCACGCCGTGACGTCGGCCGCGGCGTCGGCCCAGCGCAGCACGCGCAGGGCACGCAGGGTGTTCCAGTGGCTCGGCTCGCCCTCGGGTGCATCGACCGCGAAGTACACCTGGCGGGGCCAGGGGCGGCCCGCGAGCCAGCGGCCGTCGTCGCCGCGCCGCGATCGGAGCAGCTCGAGCGGCTCGTCGAGTCGAGGGTCGGGCGTACCGCCCACATCGCGGAAGTAGTCGAGCGCGCGCAGCACGTCGTAGAACCAGTAGGGCGGGAAGGTGAAGTTGAGATAGCGGTCCTTCACTACCTCGCCGGTCGACCGGCGCCGGAACAGGTGCCGCTCGAGCAGGTACTCCTCGCCCCCACGGCGCGCCTCGGCGATCTCGGCGGCGGGGACCGCCGACGAGCCGTCGCGCTCGACCGCCAGCAGGCCCTCGAGCACGCACAGCGTGGAGTCGAACGAGGACCGCTGCGACTCGTCGGCCGGTTCGCAGTTCCACCCGCCGTCGGGCAGCCGCTCGCCGAGCAGGCGCCGCACGATCGCGTCGGTGCCCTCGTCGAGCTGGCCGAAGTACGTCGCGAGGGCGAGCACGCCGCCGTTGACGCACTCCTCCTCTTCGCCGGCGAAGAACGGACGATCGTCGAAGTAGCGCCAGGTCACGCCATCGCGCACGCGGTCGATCGCCGCGCGGACTCGGGGGTCGTCGGGTCGAGCGCCCAGCCGCCGCAGCAGCGAGAGCGACCAGATCACGCTGCGGCGGTCGCCATCTTCGCCGTATTCGTGCCCGTTCCAGTAGCCGTCGTCGGACTGCAGGGCGAGGATCCGTGCGCCGACGCCCTCGGTCGCGACGCGATCGCGATCGGCGGCGACCTGCTGGTCGGATTCGCCGAGCACGTCGCGGCGCACCTGCCAGCGGATCGCGGGGTCGGCGTCGAGCATCCAGTCGATGACATCCATGCGGCCCATGCTTCCGGATGCCACCGACGCTCGTGTCGTCACGCGCCGCGGTGGACGAGCAGTGCAGCGCCGACCAGCGGCGCGTCGTCGCCGAGCTCGGCCGGAACCACGCGCAGCTCGGCGGCGGCGGGGAGCAGCGCCGCGCCGCGCGCCGCCGCCTCGACCAGTGGAAGGTAGTCGTCGGCGACGCGCGAGAACCCGCCGCCGATCGCGGCGACGCGCAGGTCGAGCAGTGCGGCATAACCGGAGATCGCCTGCCCGACCGCTTCGGCCGATCGTCGCACGGCGCGCGTCGCAACCGGGTCACCCGAGCGGTACGCGCGGGCGAGCTCGAGCCCGTCGGCGCCCGTCCACCCGTGCGCGTTCGCCCAGCGCACGGTCGCCGGACCGGAGGCGACGCCCTCGACCGACGCGCGCTCCGGATCGATGTCACCGGGTCGCCGAACCCACACCTGGCCGACGTGACCGGCGTTGCCGGTGTCGCCGCGGATGACGCGACCGTCGAGCACGATCCCGCCGCCGATGCCCGTCGACACGACCATCGCGAGTCCGTTGCGGACCCCGCGGAGCGCGCCGAACTCCAGCTCGGCCAGGGCGATGCAGGTGCCGTCGAGCGCCACGCGCACGGGAAGGCCACGGGCGATGGCCGCGACGGGCTCGACGACCGCGAAGTCCCGGATCCCCGGCAGGTTGAGAGGCGAGATCCGGGTGCCGTCGCCGCGAAGTGGACCCGCGGCCCCGATGCCGACGCCGACGAGCCGATGGGCCGGCCCCGCGGCATCCGCCGCCTGCCGGCACACCGACGCGATCGCGGCCGAGAACGTGTCGGGCGTCTGGCCGGGTCCCGTGGCCGCGCGATGCCGACTTCCGGAGATGATGCGCCCGCTCACATCGACCAGGGCGGCGTCGACCTTGGTGCCGCCGATGTCGACGGCCAGCGCGACGTCGCCCGCTCCGCTCTCGCTCATGCGTCGATCATCGCGCGCCGCGGCGGTTCAGCGCAGGTCGAGTCGCATGAGCACGCGCGGGAAGCCGTTGAGCACCGAGTCGGTGTCGGCCGCCTTGCGGAACCCCGCCCGCTCGAACAGCCCGCGCGTGCCGACGTAGGCCATCGTGAGGTCGACCTTGGCGCCGTCGTTGTCGACCGGGTAGCCCTCGATCGCGGGCGCGCCGTTCGATCGCGCGAAGTCGACCGCGCCCGTGAGCAGGTGGTGCGAGATGCCCTGCTTGCGATGCCCGGGGCGGACCCGGATGCACCACACCGACCACACGTCGAGGTCGTCGACGTGCGGGATCTTGCGATTGGTCGCGAAGCTCGTGTCGGCGCGCGGGTGCACCCCGGCCCATCCGACCACCTCGTCGCCGTCGTAGGCGAGCACCCCGGGCGGGGGCGACTGCCGCACGAGCTCGGCCACGCGTTCACCGCGCGCAGGCCCGCGCAGCGCGAGGTTCTCTTTCGACGACGTGAGCCGGTAGCTCAGGCACCAGCACACGTTCGCGTCGGCTCGCTTGGGGCCTACGACGGCCGCGACATCGGCCAGCACCGTCGCGGGGTGCACCTCGATCGCCATGGGTCGAGCCTGCCACCGGGGTGCGACATCCGCATCGCCGGTCACTCCGGGCGGTTGCCGGCCGCGCCGTCGATCGTGAACCCGGTCGTGACGCCCTCGTACATCACATGTGCGACGAGGCCGTCGACCGCGTGCGGCAGCGTGTGGCAGTGGTCGCTCCAGATGCCGGGGTTGTCGGCCACGAACGCGATGTCGAAGGCCTCGCCGGGATGCACGTCGAGCGAGTCGACGATCCAGGGGCTGCCGGATGCCGCGACGCCGTCTCGTGAGAGCACGACCACGTGGTGTCCGTGCAGGTGCATGGGGTGCACGTCGCCGGAGCGGTTCTCGATGCGCATCCCGACGACGTCGCCCTCGCGCACGTGGAACATCGGCACGTCGGGGAACATGCGGCCGTTGATGGTCCAGAAGTTGCCGGGGCGCCCGTCGATGATGCCGAAGCGGCGCGCGATCACGTACTCGAAGCTGCGGTCGGGCACGGTCGGGTCGAAGTCGAGCGGTGCGGGCGCGCCGTAGGCGAGAAGGTCCAGCGTGTCCTTCGGCTGACGCGCGGGCGGGGCGGATGCCTCGGGGTGCGCCGGATCCACGATGACGACGCTGCGTGCGCCGCCGACCTGCAGCCGCACGGCGCTTCCGTCCGCGGGCGCGCGCACCGCGACATCCGCTCGCCCGCCTGCGGGGATGAGCAGTCGCTGGTCGCGGACCTCGCCGGGCGCGTGGACGTCGCGACCGTCGATCGCGAGCACGCGGTACGCGGCCGCAGACCACACCGCAGCGGTGCCCTGATCGGAGTTGATGACGCGCACGCGCACGGTCTCGCCGGGATGCGCCTGGATGCGCTCGTCGCCGATGCGGCCGTTGAGGCTGTGCTGCCCGCCGTACACGTGGAGCAGCGCGGTGACGTCGACGTCGGTGCGGACCTCGGGCGGTTCGGCCGGGTCGATCACGATCGCCCCGAGCAGGCCGCCGACCACCTGCTCGTGCGACACCTGGTGCGAGTGGTACCAGAACGTGCCGGCGTCCTCGGCGACGAACCGGTACACGTGGCGGCCGCCGACCGGGACGGCGTCCTGCGTGATGCCGGCGACGCCGTCGGCCGCGTTCGGCACGTCGATGCCGTGCCAGTGGAGGGTCGCACCATCCGTCACCGACTCGTTGACGAAGGCGACTTCGACGAGGTCGCCCTGCGTCGCGCGGATCTCGGGCCCGGGGGAGGAGCCGTTGACCGTGTACCCCTGGACGCGGCGGCCGCCGGGCACGTCGAACGCCTCCTGGCGTGCGACGAGCTCGACCCGCACGTCGGCGGGGCGCTCGGGGTCGGCCTTCAGCGACGTGACGTCGATGCCTGCCGACGGTGCGACGACACCGGATGGCGCGGCGGCGCCGGTGCCGCCCGCGGCGCCGTGCGCGTGCGCGCCGGGTCCCCCCGCGGCCTCGGCACCCATGTCCATGACCGAGTACTCTCCGAGCAGCGTGGAGCTCCACGCGAGCGCACCGGCGCCGAGCGCGGTCGCGACCGCGACCCCGACGACGGTGCACCGGAGGAGCTCACGCGGCGACGGCATCGGTCTTCGCCTCCTCGGGGACGGGCTGCGAGCTGCGCCGCCGCATCCGAAGGGCCGCGAACGACGCCGCCGCCACGACCGCGAGTGCGTTCGCGCCGTGGATGAGGCCGAGGTACGGCACGTCGGTGATCGAGAAGCCGAGCGTCACCTGCATCGCGACGAGTGCGAGCACGATCGCCGCCCACGTCGTCGCGCCGCGCGTTCGCGTGAGGAAGGACACGATGAGCAGTGCGAGGGCGACCAGCGGGATGACGACGCCGCCGACCACGCCGTGGATCAGGAACCCGACCTCGCCGACGCCGGCCGCCTGGAAGCTCTCGAGCAGCGCCTTGTCGACCACGCCGCCCTCGGCGACGAGGTTGAGCATGCCGCCGAACGCGAACGCGATCGCCGCGGCCTGGATGACGACGGCTCCGGCGACGGTCCAGGCGAGCCCGGTGTACAGCTTGCGCATGATGCCTTCTCCTTCGTGCGGCGCCCGGTCGCGGCATCCGCTCGACCACACGCTCGTCGCGCGCGGCCGTCGCCGGAACGCAGAGAACCGGATGTCGCGTGGCGGGCCGCCGCACACCCGATGGAGGCCAGCCGCCAAGGGCTGGCGTGGATGGCCCTCTCCCGTTCGCGGTGCGACAGGAGGAGCATGGAACCGTGAACCGCAGGTGGGTGTGCCTCGCGACGATGGGCCCGATCGGCGTCGCGG
Source organism: Agromyces flavus (assembly GCF_900104685.1). NCBI lineage: Bacteria > Bacillati > Actinomycetota > Actinomycetes > Micrococcales > Microbacteriaceae > Agromyces > Agromyces flavus. The sequence goes on along the minus strand of NZ_LT629755.1, from coordinate 2,338,689 downwards.
CGCTCGTCTACGTGGTCATCGTGCTCGGGTTCATCGAGGCCGAAGCGGGCCATCGCCTCGCGTGGCCCGTGCTCGGCATCCTGCCGATGTTCGTGTTCGGCATGTGGCTGCTCACGGTGTCGGCGTCCCGAACCGCCCTCCTCCTGGCGCTCGCGCCGACGGCCATGCTCGTCGGCTCGGCCTACGAGACGTTCATCTACCGCAACGTCGAGATCGTCACGGAGCCGTGGTTCCCGCTCTTCAACGTGATCGGGCTGACGGCCGACGCCACCGCGACGGCGACGTTCCTGATCGTCTTCGCGACGTTCCCCGACGGCGTGCCCGAGAAGCGGTGGCAGCGGATCGCGGTCGGGTTCCTCTGGACGCCGATCCTCGCCGGTCCGCTGACCCTGCTCACGACTCCGCACGTCGTGACATCGCCCTACCTCGGCATCAGCGGGGACGCCATTCCGAACCCGTTCGCGGTGCCGGCGCTCGAGTGGGCGGCGCCCGCCGTGTACTTCCTCATCGTCCAGCCCTGGCCGGCCGTCCTCATCGGGCTGGGCGTGCTCGGTCATCGCGCGATCTTCGGGTCGCCCGCGGTCCGCGCGCGGACGCGGGTGATCGCGATCACGGTCGGCGCGGCCATGCTCGTGTTCCTCCTGTGGGGGCTGCTGCCCGACATCTGGGCCGTGCAGTTCCTGGTGTACGCCTCGCTCATCGCGTTGCCGGTCGCCGCGATCCACGGGATCCTCCGCTACGGCGCCTTCGACATCCCACCGGGCGACCGTGGGCGCGACGTCGCGCGGTCGTCGAACCTGCTCATCACGGTGGTCTACGCCGCCGCCGTCGCCACGCCGGCCGTGCTGCTCGCTCCGCCGCTCACCGCGGTGCCCGCGATCCTGCTCACCGCGCTCACCGCCGTCGTGCTGCTGCCGGCGCGAGGGTGGGCGCAGCGCCGATTGCACCGCACGCTCTTCGGCGATCGCGAACGTCAGCTCGCGATGCTCGGCGAACTCGGGGTGCAACTGCAGCGAACGGGTGAGCCCGGCGAGCTGCTCGACAGCCTGGCCGAGGCGGTGCGCGACGGCCTCGACGCCTCGTGGGTGCGGATCCGGCTCGTGTCGGCCGACGGCGAGTTCGCCGTATCGCCCGCCGGGGTGGCGGGCGGCGCCGACTCCGACGCACCCGTCGAGACGTGCGACCTCGTGCGCGGCGACGACGTGCTCGGCCGCATCGAGGTGGGGCCGCGGCGTCGCGGCGAGTACAGCGACGCCGAGCGCACGCTGTTGCGCACCGTGGCCGGGCAGGCCGCGGCATCCGTGGCCAACGTGCGACTCACCGCGCAACTGGCCGAGCAACTCGACGAGCTCACGGCGTCGCGTGAACGGATCGTGGCGGCGCAGGACGACGAGCGCCGACGGCTCGAGCGGGACCTCCACGACGGCATCCAGCAGGACATCGTGGCCCAGATCGCGGGGCTCCGGCTGGCGCGCAACCGCCTCGAACGCGGCGAGCTCGAGTCGGCCGAGCTGATCGAGCTGCAGGAGCAGGCACGCGAGACGCTGACCGACCTGCGCGAGCTCGCCCGCGGCATCCACCCGCCGGTGCTGAGCGACAACGGGCTCGTGGCGGCCGTGGAGTCGGGCGTGGCACGGTTCCCGATCCCGCTGGCCGTCGAGGCCGATGCCGCCGTGCGCGGCGAGCGCTACCCCGAGGAGGTCGAGACGACCGCGTACTACGTCGTGCGCGAGGCGCTCGCCAACACCGCGAAGCACGCCGGGGCGACGCACGCGTCGGTCGGGCTCGCGCGGTCCAACGGGCATCTCACGATCACCATCACCGATGACGGCCGTGGCATCGAACCCGCGGCGACGGCGGCCGTGCACGGCGGGCTCGCGAACATCCGCGACCGGGTCGCCGCGCTGCGCGGCACCGTGCGCGTGACGTCGGCGGACCCGCCGGACGCGGGCACCGTGGTGCTCGTCGACCTCCCGGTCGGTGATCGTCGTGGATGACTCCGGCACGCTGCGGGTCGTGATCGCCGAGGACAACTACCTCGTCCGCGAGGGCGTGCGCCGGCTGCTCGAGGACTCGGGCGAGGTCGAGGTCGTCGCCGGGACGGGCGACGCGACCGAACTGCTCGACGCGGTGCGCCGGTTCGCGCCCGACGCGGTGCTCACCGACATCCGGATGCCGCCCGGCCACCACATGGAGGGCATCGAGGCGGCCCGCGCCATCCGGGCCGCCCACCCCGACACGGGCGTCGTCGTGCTGTCGCAGCATGCCGATGAGAGCTACGCGCTCGCGCTGTTCGCCGACGGCTCGGCGGGCCTCGGATACCTCCTGAAGGACCGGATCGGCGATCTCGAGGACCTCGTGCACGCGCTGCGGGAGGTGCGCGCGGGCGGGTCGGTGATCGACCCGCAGATCGTCGACACGCTCGTGCGGCGCCGCAGCGCGGCCGCGTCGAGCCCGCTCGCGGCGCTGTCGCCGCGTGAGCTCGAGGTGCTCCGCGAGATGGCGCGCGGGCGCACCAACGCCGGGATCGAGCAGTCGCTGTTCCTGTCGTCGTCGACGGTCGAGAAGCACGTCAACGCGATCTTCACCAAGCTGCGGCTGCCCGAGAGCGGCGTGCACCGGCGGGTGGCGGCGGTGCTGGCCTTCCTCCAGGACGGGGATGGCGGCGGGGCCTGAACCCTGCGTCAGCGGTTGATCGTCAGCGGTTCGGGTTCGTCGCCGCTCCGTCGAGCCACAGCGTGTCACTCGGGTCGGAGTGCGTGCTGCCGCTGTCGACGTGCTTCCGACTGATCTCAGGTCCCTTGGTGATGACGTGCACGAGCGCCATGGCGTGCCCGCGGCCGAGCCCGTAGTCGGCGGCGAGCCACTCCACGATCGGGGTCGCCTTGGTGCCCGGGCCGAAGCCCCTGTCGCGTGCGAGGTCGACGAACTGACGCGGGGTCAGGCCCGTCTTGGACTCGATGTTGTCGAGGTAGGCCTGGAATGACATGCGGGGGTCTCCTTCGGTGGATGGTGCGGCGGCGACGGGCGACGGGACGGTCAGTCCTCGTCGGCCCAGGTCTGGATGATGACGTCGGAGGCGTGGATGCAGAGCATCCGGAGGCGGCCCTCGCCGATGTTCTCGAAGCGGTGCCACACGCCCGCGGGCACGGTGGCGGTGTCGTCGGCCTGGGCGACCAGGCGACGGTCGCCCATGGTGATCTCGGCCGTGCCCTCGAGCACGACCCAGGTCTCGGTGTACGGATGCCAGTGGAGTCCGGGGCCCTGACCGGGGTCGTTGTCGACGAAGAAGTACGAGATGCCGGCGCCGTGCTCGCGTCCGACGAATCGGCGGGTGCGGCCGGTACCGATGAGCAGGGATGCGGCCGGAACGATGTCGGCCGTGGCCGGCCCGTCCATGGTGGGTGCGAGCGTGATCTCGGCGGCGTTCATGAGCTGCTCCGTTCGGTCTCGGATAGGTGTCGCGGTCGCGGCGGGTTGCCTGCAGCAAGGCTCGCGCGGCGCGCCCGGCCCTCGGTAGTGTTTCGATGTGGATCGAAACTTCGTGGAGTTCCGGCTCGCACCCGGGGATGTCTCCGCGATCCGGTTCGGCATCTCGCCCGGGCATGAGCTGTGCCATGCGGTGCGGATCCTGCAGCGTCCCGCCGAGCACCCGCTGCAATGGGGCTGGCTCCGCCGGGTGCGCCCCGAGGTGCCACGCGAGGCGTTCGAGCTGCTCGCCGTGGTCGTGCGCGAGCGCGGGTACTTCCCCGATTTCCTCACCACGACGCCGACGTGGGACCTCGAGCCCGTCGATGAGGCGGAGCGGCTTCGCGAGGTGCCCGATGCGCTCATGCGGGTCGACCTCGTCAAGGTCCTCGCGAGGTCCGAGGGCGCTCGCCGTGACGCCGTGCAGCACATGCTCGACGATCTTCCGCGCGCTCGGGCGATGATCGCCGACGCCTGGCTCGAGCTGTGGGGGGCGCTGCTCGACCCGGTGTGGGAGCAGCTCGAGCGCATCCTCCGCGCCGACATCGCCGTGCGCGCCCGGCGCATCGCCACGGACGGCCTGGCCGACATGGTCGGCGGCCTGCATCACACCGTCGGATGGCACGACGACGCGCTGCGCGTCGAGCTGGGCTTCCACTCCGAGGTGCTCGACTGCCGCGGTTCGGGGATCGTGCTCGTGCCGTCGGTGCTCGGCGGACTCGGCTGCGCGGTGCTCACGGAGCCGCCGGCCCAGCCGACGATGTTCTATCCCGCGCAGGGCGTGACCGAGCGGTGGGCGACGGATGGCGCGGAGCGCGCCGACGCGCTGGCGCTGCTGCTCGGTCCGGCCCGCGCCGGCATCCTGCTCGCGGCGCACGAGGAGCGGACGACCTCCCGCGTCGCAGGCGACGCGGGGCTCGCGGTCTCCACGGCATCGCACCACCTCACGGTGCTGCGCGACGCCGGTCTCATCGCGAGCCGACGTGACGGAGCGCGCATGCTGCACGTGCGGACTCCGCTCGGCGAGGCCCTCATGGGCGCGCCCGCCTGAACGGTGCGGCTCAGTCGCCGTTCATCGGATACGTCTCCGTCGTGATCCCGCCGAAGAGCACCGGGGAGATCGAGTTGCCGAAGCCGGTCTCCGTCATCGGAATCGACCAGAACCAGATGTGGCTGATCAGGGCCGATCCGAGCGCGATGCAGATGACCGCCGCGCGGGCGCGCTCGATGATGCGGATCGCGTCGGCTTCGTCGACGGCGCGCTCGAGGACGCGCGTGAGTTCCACGAGGACGACGAACGCGATGATGACGTACACCAACGGGCTGGGATGCAGCGTCAGCGAGGTGCACGTCGGCGCGACCTCGGTCGGCTGGCCGAACCCGTCGATGTACCCTCCCTCGCCCGCGAATCCGCCGGGGCAGATGCTGCGCGACGAGCCGGTGACGACCGAGTACACGAAGCCGGCGCCGAGCGCCCAGAGCAGCAGACGGCGCGCATGCCACAGCATGACCCCGCCGGGCAGGCTCGCGAGCGTGCCATCCATCACCCGCTGGTTCGCGTCCGACATGCGCACATGCTGGCAGCGGAATCCGCTCGGATGCAACGGCCGGGTCGGAGCGTTCGGAAACGACCGGATAACGATCTCCGATTCCGCGGTTGGGAGGGGCTTCCGTCGCCGGCACGATCGACCTACGATCGCTGCATTCGTCTCCCGCCCCTACCGCGGATACGAAGTGGGCTCACGACCCGACTCGATGGCCGGTCGTGAGCCCGTTCCCGTCTTCGGTCGGCTGCGCCCAGATCAGCCGCCGAGCACTGCGGCGAGGCTCTCGCGCACGATCGCGAGGCCACGGCGCAGCTCGTCCTCGCTGATCGTGAGGGCGGGCAGGAACTTGAGCACCTCGTCGAACGCGCCGGAGGTCTCGATCACGAGGCCCCGCTCGAACGCCGCCTTCGAGACGCGGCCGGCGAGCGTGGGGTCGGCGTCGCACGCGATGCCCATCATGAGGCCGCGACCGCGCACGACGAAGCCGAGCTCGGGGTACTCGTGGGCGATCCGCTCGAGCTCACCGCGCAGGAACTCGCCCTTGGCGACCACGCCGTCGGTGAGCGCGGAGTCGGCCCAATACGTCTCGAGTGCGACCCGCGCGGAGACGAACGCGAGGTTGTTGCCGCGGAACGTGCCCGTGTGCGCGCCCGGCTTCCACACATCCACGTCGGGACGCAGCAGCACGAGCGACATCGGCAGGCCCGAGCCCGAGATCGACTTCGAGACCGTGACGATGTCGGGCACGATGCCGGCGTGCTCGAACGCGAAGAAGGTGCCGGTGCGGCCGACGCCGGCCTGGATCTCGTCGAGGATCAGCAGGATGCCGCGAGCCTCGGTGATCGCCCGGAGACGCCGCAACCAGGGGGCGCTCGCGACGTTGATGCCGCCCTCACCCTGCACCGCTTCGACGATGACCGCGGCGGGCAGGTCGACTCCGGAACCCGGGTCGTCGAGCATCTTCTCGAACAGGTCGAGGGTGTCGACATCCGGTCCGAGGTAGCCGTCGTACGGAAGGCGCGCGATGTCGTCGAGCCCGACGCCCGCGGCGCCACGGTAGTGGCTGTTCCCGGTCGCTGCGAGCGCGCCCATGCTCAGGCCGTGGAACGCGTTCGTGAACGCGACGACCGTCGAACGGCCGGTGGCCTGACGGGCGACCTTGAGCGCCGCCTCGACCGCGTTCGCGCCGGTCGGGCCGGTGAACTGGAGCTTGTGGTCGAGGCCGCGCGGCTCGAGCACGAGGCGTTCGAACGCCTCGATGAACGCCTTCTTCGCGGAGGTCGCCATGTCGAGTCCGTGGATGATGCCGTCGCGCTCGAGGTACTCGATCAGCGCGCGCGTGAACGCCGGGTTGTTGTGCCCGTAGTTCAGCACGCCGGCACCGGCGAAGAAGTCGAGGTACTCGCGGCCGTCGGCGTCGACGAGGGTCGATCCGACCGCACGGTCGAACACGGTCGGGAACGCGCGGATGTATCCCCGGACCTCCGACTCGCGGCGGTCGAAGACGTCAAGTGCTGCGGCGCCGCTCATGGCAGGCGGTCTCCTCTCGGAAAGGGGCGGTGCATCGAGACTACGGGGTCGCGATTGGGAGGGAGGTGTGGGCGTGCTTCAGCGGCGTCGAAATGCGGCCCTCGTCGGGCGTTTCGCGTGATCGGATGTCGGTGGGTGTTGGTTGACTGTTCGTATGACGCCGCCCCCGACACCGCTGCTCGAGTGGGGTGGCGCGGTCGGCGATGGCGAGCTGATCGATGAGGCGTTCGTCGGTGACGGATGGCTCGAGGAGGCGTTCGCGCGCCCGCCGGCCGGGACGGAGACGCCCTCGGACGACCGCACCGCGACCGAGGACGTGGCGCTGGCGGAGGAGTTGGCGCGGGTCGTGTCGTTGGAGCGCACGATCCGGTGGGCGCAGGCCGAGCAGTTCCGCCTGGTCGAGTCCGCCAGGGTCCGGCACGCCCGCCTCGAGGGTGTCGGTGAGGTGTCCACCGCGACGCAGCGGGAGTTCGCCACCCGCTCGTTCGTGGCCGAGCTGGCGACCACCCTGGTGGTGCCCGAGGCGACCGCGGGCCGGCTGGTGGCCGACGCGACCCGACTGGCCGGGCCGCGCGCCGCGACGCTGGCCGCATTGTCCGCCGGAGAGCTCAGCGGCGCCCATGTCCGGGCGCTGCTCGAGACCACCTCGACCCTGCCCGCCGACGCCGCCGATGAGCTCGAGCAGGTCGCGCTGGCGGATGCCGCGTCGCGGACCAGCGCCGGGTTCCGGCGCCGGCTGCACCGGCTCCGGGAACGCCTGCACCCCGAACCCCTCGCCGACCGGCACGCCCGCGCCGCCGCCGAACGCCGGGTCGTGATCGATCCGGCATCGGACGGGATGGCATGGTTGAGCCTGTTCCTCCAAGCCGACCGGGCCGTGGCGATCACGGCCCGTCTGACGCGCTCACCGACGCCCGCGACCCCGCCCGGCCCGACCCGCGCATCCGGGCACAACGCGCCGCCGACGTGGCCGCCGACCTACTGCTGACCGGCCGACTCGACGCGACGGACGCGCACCTGGCCGCCGCGACCGGACGCGTCGCCGCCCGGATCGTGGTCACCGTACCGGTGCTCACCCTGCTCGGCGTAACCGACGAACCCGCCGAACTCGACGGGTACGGGCCGATCGACGCCGACACCGCCCGCCGCCTCGCCGGGCATGCGCCCACCCTGCACCGGCTGCTGGTGCACCCCGAGACCGGTGCCGCACTCTCCTACGGCCGCACCACCTACCGCGCCGGCGCCGACCTCGCCGGCTACCTGCGCATCCGTGACGGCGGCTGCCGATTCCCGGGCTGTGCCCGCCGCGCCACCACCACCGACCTCGACCACACCACCGCATGGGCGCACGGCGGCCGAACCGACGCGGACAACCTCGCCCACCTCTGCCGATCACACCACCGCCTCAAACACCACACCGGATGGCGCATGCACCACCGACCCGACGGCACCATCCACTGGACCTCACCCGCCGGACACCACCTCACCACCCACCCCGAACACCCCTTCACCCCCGTCGGCGCACCACCCGAACACCAACCACACCCGCCAGCGCCGCAGCCCCTAGAGCCGCCCTCGCATGACTCGACTGCCGACATCGGTGAACGCGACGACCCGCCATGGGCCGCACGCGCGGCGTGAGACGCTTGCGACGTGAGCTCTGATCGAATCCAGGTCTCCGGTGAGACCTACCTGTTCCGTCGCGCACGTTCGGAGGACGTTCGCGACCTGATCGCCCTTCTCGCCGCGGACTCATTGCGCGCATCCGAGTTCGGATCCGGCGACGCCGATCAGGCCGCCTACATGAGCGCGTTCGAGGTGATCGACGCCGATGCGGCCCAGCTGTTGGTCGCGGTGGAGGGGCCCGACGCCAGGATCGTCGGCACGATGCAGCTCACCTTCATCCCGGGCCTGTCCCGCGGCGGCGCGACACGGATGCAGGTCGAAGCCGTGCGCGTTGCCGACGACCACCGCGGCAACGGCCTCGGATCGGCGATGATCCGGTGGGCCGTCGACCTTGCCCGCGAGCGCGGTGCGAGGCTCGTCCAGCTCACATCCGATGCCCGCCGTGCCGATGCGCACCGCTTCTACGAACGGCTCGGGTTCGACGCGTCGCACGTCGGGTTCAAGCTGTTCCTCTGACGTCCTCCTCCAGCAGCGCCGCGAGCGTCCGGCGTGCCAACTGCACCCAACGCCGCTCGGGCGAATCGAGCAGGATCAGGACCTTCCACAGCGCCCAGCCGCGTCCGCGCGCCCAGGTCGAGTCGTCGACGTCGTAGGCTCGCACGAACGCGCGACGCGACGCCCCGCTGAACACCGTCCACGCGATGACGGTGTCGCACGCGGGATCGCCGACCCCGGCGCATCCGAAGTCGATGACCGCTGAGAGGCGGCCTTCGCGGACGAGCAGGTTCGCCTGAGCCACATCGCCGTGGAACCACACCGGCGCACCGCGGTACGGCTCGGCGACCGCATCCTGCCAGATGGCCGCGGCGCGAGCCCGCACACCTGGGTCGCCGATGCGGGGGAGGAGCGCCTCGACTTCCTCGTCCCACTGCGACACCGGAGCGCCGCGAGAGGCGCAATGCGGCCCGGGCCCCGGCCCACCCGCTGCGTCGATGCTCCGAAGGGTCACCAGGAATCCCGCGATGTCCTCGGCGAACCGGACCTCGTCGCCGATCGGTGCGGTCGCGGCTGTCTCGCCCTCGATCCAGCCGTACACCGACCAGGGGAACGGGAAACGGGCGGATGGCTCGCCGACGCCGACGATGCGGGGGATCGGCAGCGGCAGTTCAGGTCCGAGCCGCGGCAGCCAGGCCTGTTCCTTCGCGACCTGCGGCACGTACGCCGACCCGCTCGGGATGCGGACCACGAGCTCGTCGCCGAGCCGGAACGACCGGTGGTCGAATCCGCCCGGCTCGACGGCCCGCAGCGGCAACCCCGCCCACTCCGGGAACCGACCGTCCACGAGCTCGCGCGCGAGGGAGACGTCGACGGTCGGAGCCGTCATCCGGCCGACTCCAGGAGCACGGCGACCAGCACGAGCACGCCGATGATCGAGCTCGCGATCGCGCCACCGCGCCGCCAGCGTGGGTCGGGCAGCACGAGCATGGCAAGCGCGCCCATCGCCGCGCCCATGATCAGCATGCCGACCTCGCTCATCGCCACGGTCAGGACGTACGGGGTGAACCCGAGGACCGAGCCCCAGTGCAGCACCGCCGGAACGAGCGCCAGGAGTGCGGCGGCGATGGGGTGCAGGCGCGCGGTCGTGAGGCGGAATACGAGCGCGATGACCACGCCGGTCGCCGCCGTGACGAGCACCCCGCCGACGATGCCTGCGGGAGGGAGGATCATGCCCACGATGGTCGCCGCGAAGTGCACCTGCATCGCGATCACGCCGATCACCGCGACGAGCACGGGCGCCAGCCAGGCGGGCGTCGCGGATCGCGGTGGAGCGGCGGGCACGGAGGGCTCGGCGGCCGCGGCTCCGGGCGTCTGGTCGGTCATGGCCCCGACGCTAGCGATGCCGACCGATCAGGTGAACGGATGTCGCGTGACCGCGTCCGAACCGTGACCTCCGGTCCATGGCGCGCGTCAGAAGTCCAACCGCACGCTCGCGACCTCGAGGGCGTCGTCCTCCTCGCGCACCACGCATCGCACGTTGCCGGACTTCGTGGCGCCGTCCTCGTCCTGGTACGTCCCGGTGCCCTGCACGCGGTACTCGTCGTCCCCGGCCTCGGTCACGGTGAAGCTGCCCGAGACGTCGCCCGCCGTCCGGCCGGTCGACTCCATCTCCTCGAGCACGGCCTCACGGCACAGCGCCTCCGCGACGTCCTCGGGATCGTCGGAGTCGGACGATGCGCTGACACCGACGATCACCGCCACGACGAGCGCGCCCAGCACGAGCACAGGTACGACGATGCGGACCCACAGTGGAATGCGCGCGAGCCATCCGCCATTCGTCTTCGACTGCGACCCCGGCTGCTGCTGCGGTTCCGACCCCGACTCCATGCGCCGAATGCTAGTCCCGTCGGTCCGGCGACCGCAGCCCCCGAACGAGCGCAGTCCTCAGTCGTCGGGCATCGAGCGGCGGTCGCCGACCGGTCCGGTCGCGCACGGGAAGGCCAGCGAGCCCGCCCGGACCCACCACTCCATCACGTCGTATGCGAGGCGGCCCGCGACGACCGACGGATCCTGGTCGGACAGGCGCGCCGCCTCGGCGGGGTCGCACGCGAAGACCGACATGCCACGGTACGACGGATCGCTCTGCTCATCGAACGGCCCGTTCACGACGAGCACGCCGTTGCGCGCGAGCTCGGCCCGGTAGGCGAGGTGGCGGGACTGCAGGGCATCGAGCTCGGCCTCCGGCAGGTCCGGCGCATCGGCGGGTCGCCGCAGGATCACGATCGTGTAGACGTCGAACGCGTGGGGGACGTTGGGATCGCGTGCCATGCCGCCACGCTACGCGCCCGGCCGGCCCGGCGACATTCTGCAACCACGGGGTTGCATTGTAAGCCACGACATGCAAGTATCGGGTTGCACATGATTGCAACCGAGGAGTTGCGCTCACCGCCGAAAGGACTGATCATCGTGACCATGACCGACCACCCCCAGCCCGCCGTGATCGACGCCGCCGCGTTCACGGTGCGTCGCACCATCCGCATCGCCGCCCCCGTCGAGAAGGTCTGGGCGGCCGTCACCGAGCCCGAGCACATCTCGCGCTGGTTCGGGCGCACCGTCCTCGACGGCACCGGCCCGGGCGCGACCGGCACCATGACCTTCGAGGGCTATGGCGCGGTTCCCATCCGGGTCGAGGCGATCGACGCCCCGCGCGCGGTGACCTACCGCTGGGGCAACGACGACGCCCGCGGGCGGCTCGAGGACCACGTCGACGAGGGGACCTCGACGGTCTTCAACTTCACCCTCGAGGCCGTGGCGGATGGCACGCAGCTCACCGTGGTCGAGACGGGCTTCGACCGCACGTCCGACCCGGCCGCGAACATGGCCGCACATCAGGAGGGCTGGGTGTCCGAGCTCGACAAGCTCATCGCGCTGTTCGAGCCCGCCGAGGGCGCCGCGTGACCACGGCGACGCTGGTTCCCGTGTTCGCCGCACTCGGCGACGAGACGCGGTGGAGCATCCTGGCCGCGCTCGGCGAGGGCGACGCCTCGGCGTCCGCCCTCGCCGGGCGGCTGCCCGTCACGCGCCAGGCGATCGCGAAGCACCTCGCCGTGCTGCAGGAGGTCGGCCTCGTCGAACCCGTGCGCGTCGGCCGCGAGGTGCGGTACCGGGTGATCGGGTCGCAGCTCAGCGACACCGCGCGCCGGCTCGACGCGATCGGCGCCGAGTGGGAGCGCCGCCTCGCGTCGATCAAGGAGATCGCCGAAGGGCTCTGATCGACGTCGGCGGGATGCGGCGCCGTCAGGCGTTCTCGAGCTCGGCGATCACGATCTTCTTCTGGCGCATCATGACCCGGATCTGCGCGGGCGTGCGCGTGAGCTCGCCCATGTTCGCCGGGACGACCTGCCAGCTCAGCCCGAACCGGTCCTTGCACCATCCGCACTGCTCGGATTCGGGCACGTGCGAGAGCTTCGACCAGTAGTAGTCGATCTCGTCCTGGTCGGCGCACGACACCATGAACGAGATCGACTCGTTGAAGGTGAACAGCGGCCCGCCGTCGAGGCACGTGAACGGCACGCCGTTGAGGGTGAACTGCCCGTTCAGCACCTTGCCCGACATCCCCGTGAAGTGCTCGTCGAGCTTCTCGTCGGGGTACTCGTCGATCCGGTCGAGGCGCGAGTCGGGGAAGACGCTGACGTAGTACTCCATCGCCTCGCGTGCCTGGCTGTCGAACCAGAGGCAGGGATGGATCGGTGCGAGCTCGGCCATGGTGAACCCCCTCGTTCGGTCGCGGCGCTCCCGGGCCACGCTACGCCGAGCCGTCGACCCGCGGAAGCGGAACGGCGCGGGGCTGCTCGGGCGTGTGCAGCCGGCCGAGCATGCGCTCGGTGTTCGTGGGTCGCCTGCGCCGGTCGACCAGCGAGACGACGAGGCACGCGAGCGTCGCCGCGGGGATGGTCCACGCGCCGGGCTGCGCGAGCAGCGTCGAGATCACGCCGGCCTCGACGTCGGCGGTGCGCAGGGCGGATGACGCGACGAGTGCCGCGGCGCAGAGGATCGAGCCGACGAGCATCCCCGCGATGGCGCCGCGCGCGGTGAGGCGGCGCCACCAGATGCCGAGCACGATGACGGGCGAGAGGGCCGAGGCCGCGAAGACGAACACGTTGCCGACCGAGGACACCAGCGCCTGCGGCACGGTCGCGAGGGCGACGAGCAGCGGGATCGCGGTCGTGAACACCGCCGCCCACCGGAACGAGCGCACGGTGCCGTGGAACAGGTCCTGGCTGACGACACTCGACAGCGACACCACGAGGCCCGACGACGTGCCCAGGAACGCCGCGAGCGCGCCGGCGATGACGAGCGCGGTCAGCAGGTCGCCGGCGACCCCCGGGATGAGGCGCGACGGCAGCAGGAGGGCCACGGTGTCGGCGACACCGGGTTGCGCGAGGTCCGGCGCGGTCGCCCGGGCCACCAGGCCGATCGTGCCCGACACCATGTAGAACACGCTCACCAGCCCGATCACGATGACGGTCGTCCACCGCGCGGACGTTCCCGTCGGGCTCGTGTAGAACCGCACGAGCACGTGGGGCAGGCCGATCGTGCCGAGCAGCAGCGCGACCAGCAGCGACGCCGTCGCGTAGGTGTCGAGTCCGCCCGGCCCGTGCTCGGCGGGGAAGACCAGGTCGGGATCGATCGTCGGCTCGTGGGGGCCGAGCGCGATGACGAAGAAGATGACCGGCACCGCGAGTGCCGCGAGCTTGAGCCAGAAGAGGAACGCCTGCACGAACGTGATCGAGCGCATGCCGCCCGCGGCGACCGATCCGCTCACGACGATCGCGACGGTGACGGCGCCGACCCACGGCGGGATGTCGGCGACGACGTTGAGCGCGAGCGCGGCCCCCTGGAACTGCGGCACGATGTACAGCCATCCGATGACCATCACCAGGATGCTCGTGACGCGACGTGCGGCGAGCGAGTCGAGTCGCGCATGGATGAAGTCGGGGATCGTGTAGGCACCGCTTCGGCGCAGCGGCGCGGCCGCGAACGCGAGCACCAGGAAGTATCCGGCCGCGTACCCGATGGGGAACCAGAACGCGTCGGAGCCCGAGAGCAGCACGAGGCCCGACAGGCCGAGGAACGTGCCCGCCGAGAGGTACTCGCCGCTGATCGCGGAGGCGTTCCAGATAGGTCGCACCGTGCGCGACGCGACGAAGAAGTCACTCGTCGTGCGCGAGATCCGCAGTCCGTAGACGCTGATCGCGGCGGCCACGAGCACGACGAGCGCGATCGCGCCGACGACGAGCAGCGGACTCATTCGTGCTCCACCAGGGCGCGGAACCGGTGCTCGGCGCGGATCGCCGCGATCGTGTAGAGCACGGCGAAGACCACGATGACCGGGTAGTACCCGTAGGCCTGCACGAGCCACGGCAGGGGGACGCCGGCGATGATCACGTGGTGCAGCGCCTCGACCTGGCTGATCAGGAACGTCAGCCCAGCCACGACCGCGACGAACGCGAGCACGAACGCGAGCGCGAGCCGCGCCTGGGCGCGCATGAGCCCGCGCGTGAACAGCGACTCGGCCTCGCTCACGTGCGCGGCGCCGGCCGGCCGGGTGGCGATCGATTCGGTGCGGACGGTCGGCCGGTCGACCGAGGTCACGCGCTCGCGCGCCGGTCGCCCGTTCATCGCGCGTCGCTCCGCGGCTGCAGGATCGCCTCGCGCACGACGGAGATCGAGCGGCGGCTCACCGGGATCTCCTCACCCGCGACCGTGAGCGTCGGATGCGCGCCGACGAGGCGCACGGTCGTGATCGCGGCGCGGTCGACGAGGTACGAGCGGTGCACGCGGATGAATCCGGCCGCCGCCCATCGCTCCTCGAGGTCGGAGATCGGCTCGCGGATGAGGTGGCTGTCGGAGTCGGTGACCAGGCGCGAGTAGTCGCCCTGCGCCTGCACCCAGCGCACGTCGCTGCGCCGGACCACGCGCATGACGTTGCCGACCCGCACGGCGATGTGCTCGTCGGGCACGACGTCATCGTCGACATCGGGTCCGCGTCCGGAGTCGCGGGCCGCGAGGATCCGCGACACCGCCCGATGGAGCCGTTCGCGCCGGATCGGCTTGAGGATGAAGTCGACCGCCTGGAAGTCGAACGCCTCGACGGCGCCGGCCTCGTCGGCCGTCACGAACACGATCGCGGGGGCCGAGCCGAACCGCGAGAGCGCCCGCGCCAGGTCGAAGCCCGAGAGCCCGGGCATGTGGATGTCGAGGAACGCCGCATCCACCGCGTGCTCGGAGAGCAGGCGGATCGCCTCCGAACCGGATGACGCGCGGCGGATGTCGCGCACGCGCTCGTCGCGCCGCAGGAGCGCCTCGAGCTCGTCGAGCACGGGTCGCTCGTCGTCGGCGATGAGCACGTCGATCTGCGTCATCCGCTCACCGCCCGCTCGGTCTCGTGGAACGGCTGCGACTTGGGGATTCGCATGCGCACCATCGTGCCCGCCCCGGGATTCGTCTCGACGACGAGCGCGTGGTCGTCACCGTAGATGCCGCGCACGCGCGAATCGACGTTGCGCAGGCCGATGTGGGCGACGCGGTCGGCCGGACTGCGTTCGGCGAACAGCTCGCGCAGCGCGGCCGGATCCATGCCCACGCCGTCGTCGTCGACCGTGATCTCGGTGTGCGTGCCGTCGTCGTGCGACGAGATCACGACCGTGCCACCGCGCTCGCGCGGCTCGAGCCCGTGCCGGATCGCGTTCTCGACGAGCGGCTGCAGGCTGAGGAACGGGATGACGGTCGCGAGCGTCTCGGGCTCGATGCGCAGGGTCACGCTCAGCCGGTCCTCGAAGCGCGCTCGCTCGAGCTCGACGTAGGAGTGCACGCTCTGCAACTCGTCGGCCAGCGTCGTGAACTCGCCCTGACGACGGAACGAGTACCGGATGAAGTCGGCGAAGTCGAGCAGCAGGTCGCGCGCCCGCTCGGGGTCGGTGCTGATGTACGACGCGATCACGCTGAGCGCGTTGTAGACGAAGTGCGGGCTGATCTGCGCGCGCAGTGCGCGCAGCTCGGCCTCGGCCAGCGCGGTGCGGGATGCCTCGAGCCCGCCGAGCTCGATCTGCGCGCCGCACCAGGTCGCGACCTCGGTCGTGGCCCGCACGAGCGGCGCGCGCACCTTCGCCGCGAACGCGACGATGACCCCGACCGTGCGGCCGTCGGCGACGATGGGCGCGCCGACCGCGTCGGGCGATCCGCGCAGCAACTGGCGCTGGCCGGTCTGGAGCACGCTCTCCGCGACCTGCCAGGCGGCCGGACCCAGGTCGAGCCGGCCGTCGATCGAGACGATGCCCTCACGATCGGAGATCGCGATCGCCTCGCTGCCGAGCAGGGCGCGCAGCGTCCGCGCGGCGCGCGGGACATCGCCCGCCCCGAGGCCGCCGCGCAGGTGCACTGCCGCACGGGACGCGAGCGACAGGGTGCGGAACGCCGCGCGCTCGGCATCGCTGCCGAGGTCGCGCGCGCCACGCGCCATCCGCCACACCCATTGGGCGAGGAGCGTGAACGCGACGCCCGCGAGCGCGGCGACCGGAAGCCACACGGCGTCGATCATGTGCGCTCCCTCGTCACGTCAGCAGCAGCGGGCCCCGGGGTTGCGGTCCTGCTCATCCATTCTCTGCCGCCAGAACTCCCGCTCGGTCATCGGCGGGTGCTCGGGGCCGTGATGGGCCGCGTGGTGCTCGAGGTAGACGCGGTAGGCGTTGTCGCCCATGAGGTCGCGGACGTACCACGCGACGCCGCGGCATCCGCGGAGCACGAGGTCGGCGGCGGCGGCGAGGGAGGCGGCGGCGCCCGCCCGGACCGCAGTGGTCCGGGCGGGACGCCGCACGGTGGCGTCGGCCATCAGTGGCGCGCCGTCTCCGGCTGCCGCTCGGCGGGCAGCTCGGCCCACTCGCGCTCGAGCGCCTTCTCGGCCTTCGTGGCGAACACGCCGGCCGGCGCGAAGCGACGGGATGCCACGGGGGCGTCCTCGTGGTTCTCGCCGCCGCCGTTGCGCAGCGCCCGAGCCGTCGTGATGAGCGAGGTGATGAGCACGACGATCGCGAGCGTCACGAAGATGATCGACAGCGTGCCCTGGACCGCGGTGTTGCGCACGACCGCCTCCATCGCCTCGACCGTCCCGGCCGTGCCGAACGAGGTCTCGCCGGCCTCGAGCGCGTTGCGGAACGCCATGTGGTTGGCCCAGTAGCCCACCTGCGGCACCGGCGAGAAGATCTTGAACATCGATGCCGTGATCGTGACGACCGCCGCGAACCCGAGCGGCAGCGCGATGATCCACAGCCACGTGAAGTAGCTCCGCCCGCGCTTGGCGACGATCGCGAGCACGACCGCGAGCGCGATGACCGCGAGCAGCTGGTTCGCGATGCCGAACAGCGGGAAGAACGTGTTGATGCCGCCGAGCGGGTCGGTCACGCCGAGGATGAGGATGTAGCCCCAGCCGGCGACCATGATCGCCGTCGTGATCCACACGCCCGGGCGCCATCCGGTGTCCTTGAACTTCGGGATGACGTTGCCGATCGAGTCCTGGAGCATGAACCGGGCCACGCGCGTGCCCGCGTCGACGGCGGTGAGGATGAACAGCGCCTCGAACATGATCGCGAAGTGATACCAGAAGCCGGCCATCGCGGCGCCGCCGAACGCCTGCTGCATGATGTGCGCGAGGCCGAGCGCGAGCGTCGGCGCACCGCCCGTGCGGGAGACGATCGACTCCTCGCCGACCGCCGCGGCGGTCGACGACAGCATGTCGGGCGTGAGGTTCACACCCGTGAGCCCCAGCGAGTTCACGAACGCGACCGCGCCCTCGATGGTGCCGCCCGTCGCGGCCGCCGACGAGTTCATGGCGAAGTAGATGCCGCGGTCGAGCGAGATCGCGGCGACGAGCGCCATGATCGCGACGAACGACTCCATGAGCATGCCGCCGTAGCCGATGAAGCGCGTCTGGCGCTCCTTCTCGATCAGCTTCGGCGTGGTTCCCGACGCGATGAGGGCGTGGAAGCCCGACAGCGCGCCGCACGCGATGGTCACGAACAGGAACGGGAACAGCGAGCCGGAGAACACCGGGCCGAGCTCACCGCCGGCGAACTCGCTGAACGCGGGCACCGAGATCTCGGGGCGCACGAGCACGATCGCGCCGGCGAGCATCACGATGACGCCGATCTTCATGAACGTCGACAGGTAGTCGCGCGGGGCGAGCAGCAACCAGACCGGGAGCACCGCGGCGATGAAGCCGTAGACGATGAGGCCCAAGGCGATGGTGGTGCGGTCGAGGTGGAACATCTCCGCGCCCCAGGGCGTCGAGGCGACCCATCCGCCCGCGACGATCGCGGCGATGAGCAGAACGAAGCCGATGATCGACACCTCGGTGATGCGACCGGGCCGGATGTATCGGAGGTAGACGCCCATGAGCAGCGCGATCGGGATCGTCATCGAGACGCTGAACACGCCCCACGGGCTCTCGCCGAGGGCGTTCACGACGACGAGCGCGAGGATCGCGATGATGATCAGCATGATGAGCAGCGACGCGACGATCGCCGCGGTGCCGCCGATCTTCCCGAGCTCGTCGCGGGCCATCTGGCCGATGGTGCGGCCGCCGCGACGCATCGAGAAGAACAGCACGAGGTAGTCCTGCACGGCGCCGGCGAGGATGACGCCGACGATGATCCAGACCGTGCCGGGCAGGTATCCCATCTGCGCGGCGAGCACGGGTCCGACGAGCGGACCGGCGCCGGCGATCGCGGCGAAGTGGTGGCCGAACAGCACGCGGCGGTCGGTCGCGTGGTAGTCCTTGCCGTCGGCCCTCGTCTCGGCGGGAGTCGCGCGACGGTCGTCGGGGCGCGCGATGTAGCGCTCGATCACCTTGGCGTAGAACCGGTAGCCGATGAGGTAGCTGCAGACGGCGGCGAACACGAACCACATCGCGTTCACGGTCTCGCCGCGGATGATGGCGATCATGGTCCACGCGACGCCGCCGAGGAGCGCGATGGCGCCCCACAGCAGGATCTTGGGGAGCGTCCACTTGCGCTCGCGCTCCAGCTCGGCGTCGGGGACGGCCGTGTGGGGCAGGTCGGGGTGTGGCCGGAGCTCGTCGCCGGGTTCGGCGTCGAGCGTCGACTGTGGGGGCTGCGACGTCATTGTGCTCCTCCTGGGGGTCGCCTCGTTGCGGTGGGACGCAGTCACGCTACGGATGGCGCGCGAGCCGTGGGCGCCCGTCGCGGCCAGCGGTGCGTCGGCGCGACGAACGGTCGATCGCCGCGACGAACGGCGGGCGCGGCGGCGGGCGCCGCGCGTCATACTCTCGCTCTCTCGACGTGGGCCGGACGGCGGTCGGCGTCAGCGGCGGCGCCTCGCCTCGAGGAATGCGCGGACGTCCGGATCGCGCGTGAGCTCGATCGCCCTCGCGTACGCGGCGTCGGCCTCGGCGTCGCGCCCGGCGCGCCGGAGCAGGTCGGCGCGGGTCGCCCACCACGGCTGGAACGACTCGGCCTGGACGCGGGCCGGCAGCGTCGCGAGGCCGGCGGTCGCGCCATCCGTCCTGCCGATGACCGCGGCGGCCGCGACCCGCGCGCCCAGGCTCGGGGCGACGATGAGGAGTGCCGCGTAGAGCTCGTGGAGGGCCCGCCAGTCGGTGGCGCCGGTGCGGCCGCGGTCGAGGTGGACGGCCTGGATCGCGGCCTCGAGTTCGAAGCGTCCGGGCGCCGCCGAAGCCGCGGGCCGCTCGCGCAGCTTCGCCGCGCGGCGGAGGAACGACTCGCCCTCGGCGATCGCGCCGGCATCCCACGTCGTCGGGTCCTGCTCCTCGATCGGGATGTAGGGACCGCCGCGCGGACGCGCGAGCGAGAGCGTGATCAGCGCCGCCAGCGCCCACGCCTCGGGCTCGCGCTCGAGCAGCGCGGCCAGCGTGACCGCGAGGTGGCGCGCCTCGCCCGCGAGCGAGTCGCGATCGTCGCGCCAGGTGATCGCCGCGCAGCCGTACACCGCCTCGAGCACGGCGGGCAGCCGCTCGGGCATGGCGCGCCGGTCGGGGATGGCGAAGGGGATGCCCGCGCGCGCGATGCGCCGCTTGGCGCGCACGAGCCGCTGCGCCATGGTCGCGGTCGGCACGGCGTAGACCGCGGCGATCTGCGCCGCGTCGAATCCGAGCACGGCCTGCAGGGTGAGCGGTGTGCGCACGCTGGCATCGATCGCCGGATGGGCGCACGCGAAGCACAGCTCGAGCCGGCGATCGGGGATGCGCAGCGGGTCGATGCCGTCGAAGGGGTCGGAGTATCGGGCCGAGACCGCGGCCTCGGTCGCGGCCTCGAGCGGCACGCTCGTGCGCGCCGCGGCCGACTTCCACGCGTCGCGCTGCCGATTGCGGGCCACGGTGATCAGCCAGCCTTCCGGGTTCTCGGGGATGCCGTTCGCCGGCCACCGCTCGAGTGCTGACGTGAAGGCGTCGCCGAGTGCGTCCTCGGCGAGCGCCAGGTCGCCCGTGCCGGCGGCGAGTACCGCGACCAGCCGGCCGTAGGACTCGCGCGCCGCGTGGGCGGCGGCGGCGTGGGCGGCGACCGCCGCGTGCGGGGCGTCGCTCAGCCGCCCGTCGTCCATACCCCGTCGACGGTGTGCGTGGCGCCCGGCCGGATCTCGACCGCGCCGCCCCACTCGAGCGCCGGTGCCTGCGACGCCCATTCGAGCGCCGCATCGAGGTCGGGCACGTCGATCACGACGGTGCCGCCGAGCTGCTCCTTGCTGTCGATGAGCGGCCCGTCCTGCACTCGGACCGCGCCGTCGCCCGCATCGCGTCGCAGGGTCGTCGTGGCATCGGACGGCTGCAGCACCTCGGCGGCGAGCAGCACCCCGGCGGCGTGCAGCGTGGCCGCGTACGCCGACATCCGCCGCATGCCCTCGGCGATGGCCGCGTCGTCGAGGTCGCCCTCGGCCGGCTCGCCGTAGTGCAGCAGCAGGGTGTACCGCATGATGACCCCCGTTCACCGCACAGCGTACTGGCCGATGACCACGCCGGTCGTGGTCGGGATCGAGCGCCGCAGGTTGAGCGTGAGCGGGGTCGCGTCGAACAGCGTGGTACCCGTCCCGAGCACGAGCGGATGCTGCAGCAGCACGAGTTCGTCGACGAGGTGCGCGGCGAGCAGCGCGCGCACCAGTTCACCGCTGCCGAGCACCGTGATGCCGCCGTCGCGCTCGGCGCGCAGTTGCGCCACCGTGTCGGCCGCCTCGCCCACGAGCGCGGTCGAGTTCGGGTGGTCGAGTCGGATGTCGCGACGCCGCGTGGCCACGAACTTGTCGGCGGTGATGAGCGCGCCGGTGAACGGGTTCGGCTCGGGTGTGCTGGTCCAGAACCCCATGAGGTCGTCGTAGGTGCGGTGCCCGAACAGGAGGGCGCCGCCCTGCGACATCCCCTCGGCGGCGAACCGCCCGGCGACCTCGTCCTGGTACGGCAGGGCCCAGCCGCTGTGCGCGAACCCGCCGCGCGGATCCTCGTCGGGTCGGCCCGGCGCCTGCATGACGCCGTCGAGCGTGACGCTCTCGAACACGGTGATGGCGGCCATCGTCTGCTCCGTCCCGGGCGCGCCGTGCGCCCCACATGAGTTGAACGATCGAGTCGCCGCCGAATCGACACCTCGCTCGGATGTCACAACCGGCGTTCGGGCGGTGTCTCCATGTCGTGCGACGATCCGAGACGTTGGAGGAGACCATGACCACCGCACGCATCCCCGCCGCCGAGCTCTCCGGCCCGGTCGGCGCGCTCGCGAAGTTCGGCGCCCGCCGGATGCTCGGCCGCGTGCCCGACTCGGTCGGCGTGATGTGGCACAACCGCCGCGTCCTGATGGACCTGATGGGCATCGGCCGCAAGTCCGAGAAGTGGAGCGCCCTCGACCGCAACCTGGGCTCGTACGCGACGATGGCCGCGGCCGCCGCGATCGGGTGCAGCTTCTGCCTCGACTTCCACTACTTCCTGGCGCACGACGGCGGCCTCGACGAGGCGAAGGCGCGCGAGGTGCCGCGGTGGCGCGAGTCATCCGCCTTCACGCCGCTCGAGCGCCGCGTGATGGAGTACGCGGAGGCGATGTGCCAGACCCCGGTCGCGGTCACCGACGAGTTGTCGGATGCGCTGCTCGCCGAGCTCGGGCCGGCCGCGCTGGTCGAGCTCAGTGCGAAGGTCGGCCTGATGAACGCGACCGCGCGCGGGAACATCGCCCTCGGCATCCGCTCGGAGCACTTCGCCGACGCGTGCGGCCTGCCCCCGCTCGAGACGCGCGCGACCGTCGGCGCGGGCGCGGGTGTCGGCGTCGCCGGTGCGGCGTAGGGTGGCCGTGATGACCACCGACCCGTTCGTCGCCCACCGCAACCTCCTCTTCACGGTGGCCTACGAGCTGCTGGGCTCGGCCGCCGACGCCGAGGACGTGCTGCAGGAATCCTGGCTGCGCTGGGCGGCCGTCGACCGGTCCGAGGTGCGCGAGCCCCGCGCCTACCTCGTGCGCATCGTCACGCGCCAGGCGCTCAACCACCTGCGCACGCTGTCGCGACGTCGCGAGGACTACGTGGGGGAGTGGCTGCCCGAACCCGTGATGACGAGCCCCGATGTCGCCGACGACGTCGCGCTCGCCGAGTCGGTGTCGATGGCGATGCTCACCGTGCTCGAGACGCTCGGGCCGGCCGAACGCGCCGTGTTCGTGCTGCGCGAGGTGTTCGACCTCTCGTACGACGAGATCGCGGATGCCGTGGGCAAGACGCCCGCGGCCGTGCGGCAGATCGCGCACCGGGCGAAGGAGCATGTGGCCGCCCGGCGTCCACGGGTGCATGTCGAGCCGAGCGAGCAGGAGCGCGTCGTCGAGCGACTCATGCTCGCATTCAACACGGGCGACGTGCAGGGCCTCATGGATGTGCTCGCGCCCGACGTGGTCGCCGTGGCCGACGGCGGAGGCAAGGTGCGCGGCGCAGCCCGGCACCCGATCCGCGGCGCGAAGAAGCTCGTGGCCTACCTGCGCGGCGGCCTCGAGAAATGGGGCGTGCACCCTGTCGCAAGCCTCGCGTGGGTCAACGGTGCGCCCGGCCTTCGCGTGGAGAACGACGGACAGCTCGCCGCGGTGCTGAGCGTGACCGTCGAGGACGGGGTCATCACCCGCATCTACTCGGTCGCGAACCCCGACAAGCTCGCGCGGCTCGACGCCGAGGCGTCGCTCGCCCGCTAGGAAAACACCCCGAACGGGGGCCCGGGGCGCGCTTTCCTGAGGAATACTCTGGTTCCGACCCGACGCCTTCATGTCCGGGGGGGGGGGGGGACGAGATGGCCATTCAGACGATCGTCGAAAAGCTGAGCCCCGGGGAGACGCTTCGGACCTACCGGTACGCGCGCCTCTCGATCATCGGAGCGGTACTCCTGTTGGCCATCGTGCTCGGGATCTACGTCGCGAACGAGGGAATGATCGAATCGGTCAGCGCCTCGTACTACACGCCGGCGCGCAACGTGTTCGTCGGCGTCCTGTTCGCCGTCTGCCTGGCGTTCCTCGCGATCTCGGGCTCGGGTGCGCAGCATTACCTCCTGAACCTGGCGGCGTTGATGGCGCCCGTGGTCGCCGTGGTGCCGACGCCCATCACATCCAGGGAGCTCCTCCGGCTGTCCGGCCTGAGCTGCGATGACGGCGAGGTGCAGTGCGTGCGCGAGCTCGTGAACCAGGAGGTCCGGATGTCCGTGTCCGGGCTCGTCGTCATCGGGATCATCGGCTTGATCGCGGCCGTCTGGATCTCGGTCGCCGAAGGCAAGCCGTGGCGGAACGCGCTGCTCGAGTACGCCTTGCCGGCGCTGGCGATCCTGGCGTTCGGTGCATGGATGATGCTCGACTTCACCGGGTTCAAGAAGGGGGCCCACGTCCTGGCCGCCGTCCTCTTCTTCCTCCCGATCGCGCTGATCGCGGCGATCCATGCGGTGCAGATCAGCTCGGAGGGCGGCCAAGGGCGTCGGTCGGTGTCGAAGTACGTGCAGGGTTACGCCGTGATCGGCTTCGTGATCGCGCTGGACGTCATCGTCATGGCCGGACTCCTCGTGGCCGACGACTGGGGTCTGCTCGACGCGCAGCAGATGCTCGGACCGTGGTGGGTGTTCGTCGGTGAGGCGATCGCGATCGGGGCGTTCGGAGCGTTCTGGTTGCTGCGGACGATCGAGACGTGGGGCGAGGAGCGCGAGGTGATCGAGAAGCAGAAGGACGACGTGACCGCGGCGAAGGCGCGCATCGCGCCGGAGGAGCAGGTCGGGAAGGCCGCGAGCGTCTAGCCCCCCGCGGCGACTCGCCGGCGCTCGAGGCCCTCGAGCAGCAGGTCGAGGCCGAACTCGAACTCGGTCTGGTCGTCGCACCAGCCGAGCGTCGAGTCGGGGTCGTCGTGCGCGACCTCGCCGAGCATGCCGGCGAGGTTCGGGGCGAGGGTCGCGAGCTGCTCCAGTTCGACCGGCGCGGGCGCGGCGGTGTCGTCGCTGAGCTCCTGCACGTACCCGTAGACACGGCTGCCGATCGCGTGCAGCGCGTGGTGGATGAGGTCGTACGACATGCCGCCGGCGCGCATGATGCCGACGATGCCGTCGACGTGGCGCATCGCGTTCTGGCCCGGGGCGCCGCGTGCGTTCATGATCCATGGGGCCCACGGATGGCGCAGCAGCACGCGCCGGGCACCGAGGATGCGTTCCCGCAGCGCGGGCGCCCAGCCCGCGCCATCCGTCGCCGCGGGCACCCCGAAGCCGCCCACCTCGGCCTCGACCTCGGCGAAGACCTCCTCGACGACGCCGTCGAGGATCGCGTCCTTGTTGGACAGGTGGTAGTAGAGCGACATCGCCTCGACGCCGAGCTCGTCGGCCAACGCGCGCATGGTGATGGCGTCGAGACCGCCGCGATCGGCCAGCTCGATCGCCGTGCGCAGCACGATGTCGCGGCTGAGCCGCGTGCGCGTGGCGTTCTTCGAAGCGGGCACGTATCCACCTTACGCCGTC
The DNA here is from genome assembly GCF_900104685.1 of Agromyces flavus. Taxonomy (NCBI): domain Bacteria; kingdom Bacillati; phylum Actinomycetota; class Actinomycetes; order Micrococcales; family Microbacteriaceae; genus Agromyces; species Agromyces flavus. Next base: position 2,313,996 of record NZ_LT629755.1, on the reverse strand, counting down.
AGAAAAGTTCGTCGGAGGTCTGGACGCCGGCGCGTCGAGGGCGTATCTTACGGCGTAAGACTTACGAGGTAAGGGAGCCATCATGACCACCGCACACCGCGAGAACGCGACATCCGCCCCGCTGGTCTCGACGATGCGTGCCGCCGTCGCCGACCGGTTCGGCGGGCCCGACGTCGTGCGCGTCGGCGACGTGCCGCGGCCGCAGCCGAGACCCGATGAGCTCCTGGTGCGCGTGCACGCCTCGACCGTGAGCATCGCCGACCACCGCCTCCGCAGCCGAGAGGTGCCGCGAGGCCTCGCCCTGGTCGTCGGGCCGACGATCGGGTTCTTCCGTCCCCGCGTGCGAGTCCTCGGCATGGAGGCGGCGGGCCTCGTCGAGGCAGTCGGCGACGACGTCACGCGCTTCGCCCCGGGCGACGAGGTGATCCTCATGCGCGGGTCGCGCTTCGGCGGGCATGCCGAGTACGTCACCATCGCCGAGACCGGCGAGGTGGCGCACAAGCCCGCGAACCTCTCGTTCGACGAGGCCGCCGCGGTGATCTTCGGCGGGCACACGGCCATCCGCTACCTCGATCAGGTCGAGATCGGGCCCGGCACCGAGGTGCTCGTGAACGGCGCCTCGGGCGCGGTCGGCTCGGCCGTCGTGCAGCTCGCGGCACAGCGCGGAGCGACCGTCACCGCGGTGACGAGCGCGCGCAATGCCGAGCTGGTCCGCTCGCTCGGCGCGGCCCGCGTCGTGGACTATACGCGCGAGGACTTCGCCGCGTCCGGCTCCGATATCCGCTACGACGTGGTCGTCGACTGCGTCGGCAACGCGCCGTTCGAGCGCGTCGCGCCGGTCATCCGCCCCGGCGGAACGTTGCTGCTCGTCATCACCGACCTGCGCGGCATGCTCGCTGCCGGCGGGCAGACGCGGCGCAGCGGCATCCGGGTCGACCACCGCGGCGGCGACTTCGGCGCCGACGGGATGGCACGCCTCGCTGCGCTCGCCGAATCCGGCGCGCTGCGCCCGGTCATCGATCGCACCTACCCGCTCGACGAGGTGGTCGAGGCGCACCGGTACGTCGACATCGGGCGCAAGCGCGGGAGCGTCGTCGTGCGGATCGTGTGACCACACCGGCCGCAATCCGAACGCCTGCACGCGGGGCTCCGACTCGGCCAGAATAGGACCGACACGAAGGGGTTCCGACATGGGCAGCGACACGACCGGTTCGACGACGGATGCCGCAGGCCTCGTGCACGAGCCCGGCCATCACGCGATCGGCTGCCCCGAGTGCTTCGAGGAGCTGCAGCGCAACCGGGACTGGTGGAAGGCGCGCCCCGAGGGATCCCGGCTCGTCGGCCTGGTCGTCCCGCGCGACGACATGCCGCCGATCGTCGAGCAGCGGGGCGACCTGACGCGGTTCGGCGTGCAGATCCTCGACTTCCGGTATCCCACGCCCGAGGCGCCCGAGTCGTGGGAGCAGCGCCTCGCCCGCCTGTTCGAGACGCTCCGCGCGGGTGACGTGCTCGTCGTCGTGAACGAGCGCGCGCTCGGCCGCACGCCCGACGAGGTCGCGCGCACCATCCGCACGCTGCGCCGCCACAACCTGGTCGTGAAGGTGCTGAGCCACGGCGCCCCGCACCTCGAGGACGCGCAGGTGTGACGACCGACCGCGAGCTCGCGCGCTGGCGGCTGCACTCGCAGATGCTGGCGGCTCCCGTCGCGGATGCCGAGGAGGTCGTGCGCACGCTCCTCGGCGTGCAGGCCGAGAACCCGTCGCAGTCGGCGTGGGCGGTCGCCACGCGAACCGCGGCGCCGCGTCAGGACGACCTCGCCGGCGCGATCGCGAGCGGGCGCATCCTCCGCACGCACGTGCTCCGGCCGACGTGGCACTACGTCCATGCCGACGACGCGAAGTGGCTGCTCGAACTCACCGCACCGCGGGTGCTGCCGGTCATCGACCAGCAGGTCGCGACACTCGGCGAGCGGATGACGCCGCTCATCGACCTCGTCACCTCGACGCTGGCCGAGCATCCCGACCGCACCCGCGGCGACCTCGCCGAGGTGCTCGCCGCTCGCGGAGGCGGACCCGAGCTCACGGGCTTCCAGCTCATGCTGCTCATGGCGCACCTCGAGATGCACGCGATCGCGTGCAGCGGGGTGCCGCGCGACGGCGAGCACACGTACGCCCTGTTCGCCGACCGGGTGCCCGACCAGCGGCGCCTCGATCGCGACGAGGCGCTGGAGGAGCTGGCGCTGCGGTACCTCACCTCGCACGGGCCGGCGACCGACCGCGACCTGGCCTACTGGGCGACGCTCACGCTGACCGATGCCCGCCGTGCTCGCGAGCTCGCCGCGGCCGGCGGCCGGCTCGAGTCGTTCGAGCACGACGGGCGCACCTTCTGGCACGCGCCCCGCGATATCCCGTCATCTGCCGAGCCAGCGGGCCACCTGCTGCAGATGCTCGACGAGATGTACCGGGGCTACCAGGATTCGCGGTGGCTGATCGACGCCGAGGAACTGGCCGAGCGCGGCCGCGAGGCCGCGATCGGCATGGCGCTCGTCGACGGCCAGCTGCTCGCGAGCATGAAGCGCAAGCTGACCGCGAAAGCCGTGACCTTCGAGATCCGGCCGCATCGCATCCTGCGCACCGCCGAGCTCACCGCCATCCGCGATGCCGCCGCTCGCTACGCCGAGTACCTCGGACGCGAGCCGCGCATCGACGTCGTCGAGGGCTGACCGCGGGTCACTGCAGGCGCGCGGCGACCCGACGCCAGGGCTGCGACGCATCGGGCCGCGCCGCGGGGCCGCGTGCCTCGCCGTCGCACCGCACGACGATGCCCCAGTCGTCGAGCGACGTGCCGGCCGCGGCCAGCCGATGCTGCAGCCGGCGAACGGCCCGGGGCGACGGATCGCCGCGCACCGACAGGTGCGCCATGTGGGTCTCGACGATCGCGGCGACCGCGTCGACGAGGGGCCGCGGCAGCGCGAGGCGGCGGCCCATGGCACGGAAGACCTCGCCGCCGCGCTCGGCGTGCCCGTGCGAGGAGATCCGTCCGTTCATGCGGCGGGTGGTCTGCGGCTTGCCCACGTCGTGGAAGAGCGAGGCGGTGACGAGCAGCTGACGCCGATCGGCGTCGAGGTCGTGCTCGAGCGCGTGGGATGCCGCGAGGTCGGCTGCCCACAGCGAGTGCACGAGCACGTCCCCCTCGGGGTGCCAGTGCGGGTCCTGGGGTGTCTCGCCGAGCGCGGCCAGTTCGGGGATCGCCTCGATCAGGCCGTCGTCGCGCAGGGCCTCCGACGGCACGTCCGCGTGCCGCGTCACCTCGAGCAACGCGGCACCGATCTCCCGTTGAGCGCGAGCCATGCCGAGCGGCTACGCCTCGTCGTCGGCCGGGCGGATGACACGACGCGCCACGTTCTCGGCCGCGTCGGCGGGCACCTCCTCGGTGATCCACGGCCCGGTTCCCTCGCTGATGTCGAGGACGCCCTGCTCGAGCCAGGTGTAGTGGTCGTCGAGGACGCGGGCCGCCAGGCGCTCGTCCGCGACATCCGTGTTGCGCCAGAGCTCGTCGAGCAGGCGCTCGGTGCGGTGACGGGACTGCTCGGCGAACGTGTCGGCGAGCTGGTATGCCGCCTTGCCGTGCTCGGGCGTGTCCTCGGCGATCATCGCGGCGCGCACGCACGACGCCGCGACCGCGAACAGCTCGGCGCCGATGTCCACGATGCGGGCGAGGAATCCCTGCTTCTTCTCGAGGCCGCCCTGCCAGCGCGCCATCCCGTAGAAGGTCTCGCGCGCCAGTTTGCGGCTCGTCCGCTCGACATAGCGCAGGTGCGGCGCGAGCGGGCCGAACTCCTCGTACGACATCGGCAGGTCGCCCTTTCCGGCGACGAGCTGCGGCAGCCACTTCGCGTAGAACCCGCTCGCCGAGACGGCGGCCCTGAGCTTGCCGGCGAGGTCCTGCTCGGGGTCGATGAGGTCGCCCGCCGCCTTGAGGTGCGCGTCGACCGCCTCGCGAGCGATCAGCAGGCGCATGATCTCGGTCGAGCCCTCGAAGATGCGATTGATGCGCAGGTCGCGGAGCATCTGCTCGGCCGGCACCGCGCGCTCGCCGCGCGCGGCGAGCGACGCCGCGGTCTCGAAACCACGTCCGCCGCGGATCTGGACGAGCTCGTCGCCGATGCGCCATCCCATCTCGGACGCCCAGAGCTTCGCGAGCGCGGCCTCGATGCGGATGTCCTTGCGGTCCTCGTCGGCGAGCACGCCGGACAGGTCGACGACGGCGTCGAGCGCGAACGTCGTCGCGGCGATGAACGAGATCTTGTGCGCCATTGCGGCGTGCTCGCCCACGGGCCTGCCCCACTGCACGCGCGCCCTGGACCATTCGCGCGCGATCTTGAGGCCCCACTTGCCGGCGCCCGCGCAGATCGCGGGGATGGCGAGCCGCCCGGCGTTGAGCGTGGTGAGGGCGATCTTGAGGCCCTCGCCCTCCCGGCCGATCAGGTTCTCGGCCGGCACTCGGACCTCGCGGAGCGTCGTGAGGCCGTTCTCGAGTCCGCGCAGGCCCATGAAGGCGTTGCGGCGGTGGACGGTGATACCGGGGGAGTCGGCCTCGACGACGAACGCGGAGATGCCGCCGCGGTGCCCGTCCGACGCGGGCACGCGCGCCATGACGACCAGGAGTTCGGCGACGACGCCGTTCGTCGTCCAGAGCTTCGTGCCGTCCAGCACGTACTCCGAGCCGTCGTCGCTCGGCACCGCCGTCGCGCGCAGGCGGGCGGGGTCGGAGCCGACCTCGGGCTCGGTGAGCAGGAACGCGCTGATGGCTCCCGCGGCGCAGCGCGGGAGGAAGCGGCGCTTCTGCTCCTCGGTTCCCGAGAGCACGAGCGGTTCGGGCACGCCGACCGACTGGTGCGCCGACAGCAGCGCCACGATGCCGGCGTTGACCGACCCGATCATCTTGAGGGCGTGGTTGTAGTAGTACTGCCCGAGCCCGAGTCCGCCGTACTCGACCGGGATCTTCATGCCGAAGCAGCCGAGGTCGGCGAGTCCCTGGAAGACCTCGTCGGGTATGCGCGCGTCGCGCTCGATGGCCGGCGCGTCGATCGTGCGCAGGAACGTCTCGAGGTCGGCGAGGAACAGCTCGCCGCGCTCGACGCGCTCGGGCCGGGGCCGCGGGTGCGGATGGATCAGGGAGAGGTCGAACTGCCCCAGGTACAGCCCCTTGGCGAAGCTGGGCTTGCGCCACTCCTGCTCGCGCGCGGCCTCGGCGACGGCGCGGGATTGCTGCTCGTCGACGTGCGGTGGGGCGGATGGCGCGGACGCGGCCTCGGCGACCCGTGGGGCGGTCTGCGACGGCTCGGGCTGTTCAGGCTGTGCGGCGGTGGACTCGGTGGACTCGGTCGTGCTCACGCGAACCTCCTCGTTCAGCGCCAATCTACGCCGCATCCGGCTCACCGGCCCCGTGCGCCCGCTCCCTTGACCCCGTTCCGACGCCGGAGGAGGATCGGGCCGAACGGCGATGGGGGTCGCCATGTCATTCGACACGCGCAACGGCACGCGAGGCGCGCGCCAGCCCGGGCACAGTCGCCTGGAGCGCTGGGGCAACGCGAGGATGGTGGAACGCCTCGGCCGCCGGGGCGACCGGCGCGGCAGGACGGTCGTGCTCGTCACCATCGGCAAGAAGACCGGCCTGGAGCGCCGTACCCCGGTCGGGTGGTTCCCCGGCGAGGATGGCACGGGGTTCATCGTCGCGTCGGCCAGCGGCGCGCCCCGCAACCCGTCGTGGTACTACAACATCGCCGCGCACCCGGATCGGTTGGCCGTGGAGCGCGCGGGCGAGCGGACCGACGTCATCGCCGAGCAGCTCCACGGGGCCGAGCGCGACGCGGTCTGGCAGCGCATCATGGCGGTCGAGCGGGGGTTCGCGCGGCACGAGCGGATCACCGATCGCGTGATCCCGGTCATCCGCCTCACTCCGCGCGGCGGCGAGCCACGCCTTCCGGTCGACGACTGACCCCGTCGGAGACGTCTTCCGAGCGGGCTGCCTCTTGACGGCAGCACCGGCTCGGAACAGGCTGAACGCATCCGTCATCCGCGAAGGCGCGGGATGCCGCGCGAGGGGGTCAGCCGAATGGACGTCGCCACCGACACCACGACCGAGAAGATCGCGCGAGCGTTCTCGAGCCATCGGTTCGACCTCGCGTTGCCGAACCTCGCCGACGACATCTGCTGGACCGTCGTCGGGACAGCTCCGATGATCGGGCGCAAGGCCGTGAAGAAGGCCATCGAGCGCACCGCCAAGGACCTGTCGAGCGTCACGACCGAGTTCCAGCGTTTCCGCTCCGTGGTCGGCGAGGACAGCGTCGTGGTCGACAGCCTGGCCAGGTACACCGATGGCGGCGGCGACGTGTCGATCGTCGCCTCGTGCGACATCTACGACTTCGACAACGACGGGCGCATCACCGAGATCGTGTCGTACACGGTCGAGCTGCCGAGCTGAGTCGGACCGGGTCGCGCCACGACCGTGGGGTTCCGGTGCCACCGAGCCCGGACGAGCGCACCTACCTGTTCGCGCTGACCGACGCGGGCGGCACCGTGCCGCCCGAGGTCGGCGTGGTGCGGCGGGTCGTCGATCGCGGGCACCGCGTGACGGTGCTCGCCGACGCGAGCATGGCGTCGCAGGTCGAACGAGCCGGTGCCGCGCTCCGCACCTGGTCGCGCAGCGGCGGGGAGTTCCGCGACTGGGAGCTCCGCACTCCGATGGCGCAGGCACGCGGGATGGCCGACCACATGTTCGTCGGGCCTGCTGCGGCGCAGGCCGACGACGCCGTCGAGGCCATCGACCAGGTCGAGCCCGACTTGGTCGTCACGTCGGGCTTCGCCTCGGGTGCGATGATCGCCGCGGAGTCGCGCGGCATCCCGTTCGACCTGCTGATGCCGAACGTGTACGTGCTGCCCGCCGAGGGCATGCCACCCTTCGGCGCGGGGCTCCGCCCGATGCGAGGCGTGCTGGGGCGTGCACGCGACCGCGCGGGACACGCCGCCGCCACGCGGCTGGTCGACCGGTACGCGCTCTCGCGGCTCAACGACGTGCGCGCGGCCCACGGCCTCCCGGCCCTCCCGACGCTGTGGGCGCAGATGCAAAGCGCCCGACGGCAGCTCGTCCTCACGTCCGCGGCGTTCGACTTCCCGGCGAAGCTGCCCGACAACGCACGGTACGTCGGGCCGATCCTCGACGATCCGGGGTGGGCGGACGGCGTGGACTGGGCTCCGCCCGAGGGGAGTGGCCCGCTCGTGCTCGTCGCCATGTCGTCCACGTTCCAGAACCACGTCGACTGCCTCCAGCGGATCACGGACGCACTCGCCACGCTTCCCCTACGAGGAGTCGTCACCACTGGACCGGCGGTCGCGCCGGACGCGATCCGCGCGCCCCCGAACGTCTCGGTCGTGGCATCCGCGCCGCATCGGGACATCCTGCCGCAGGCCGACCTCGTCGTCACGCACGGCGGGCACGGCACCGTGGTCAAGGCGCTCGCGGCGGGCCTGCCGCTCGTGATCCTGCACCACGGACGCGACCAGGCCGACAACGCGGTGCGCGTCACGACACGCGGCGCCGGCCTCGCTGTGCCGCGCGGTGCGTCGAGTGCACGGATCGCCCGGGCCGTCCGACGTGTCCTCGACGACCCGCGTTATCGTGCGGCGGCCGAGCACCTGGGCCGTGCGATCGCACGAGACTCGACCGGCACGGCGCTGCTGGACGAGTTGGAGAGCGTGCCTGCGCGGTCGGCGTGACCGTGCTTCGCGCGAGGTCGCCCGTGGCTACGCGACGATCTCGATCTCGAGCCGCGCGCCCAAGGGCAGCGCCGCGACCGCGACGGTCGTGCGCGCCGGATACGGAGCGGTGAGCACCGTTGCGAGCACGGCGTTCATCGCCGCGAAGTCCGCGATGTCGACGAGGTAGACGTTCACCTTCACGACATCGTCGAGGGTGCGCCCGGCCGCCGCGAGCACCGATTCCAGGTTCGCGAAGACCTGCCGCGTCTGCGCCTCCATGTCGCCCTCGATGAGCCGGCCCGTGGTGGGGTCGAGGGGAGCTTGAGCGGAGACGAACAGGGGCCCCGCAGCGTGCTGCACGGCATGCGAATACGGCCCCACCGGCTCGGGGGCGTGCGGATCGGTGACCGTCGAGCGAGCCATGGCTGGAGTCTAGGACGCCCGGCATACCCTGATCCCGTGGATGCCTGCGCCGCGCTCGCCGAATCGATCGAGCGCCTCGCCGCGCTCGGGTACTCCGACGGCCGCTTCCTGAAGGAACTCGGGCGGGCGGCCGGTGTGCGGCGCGGCCCGATGTGGCTGTTCGACGCGGCATCCGGCGGGCGCAATCGGATCCGTGGCCGCGGCTTCGATCGGGCCGTCGACGACGACACCGACGGGCAGGCGCGGCACTTCGCCGGCACGATCGCGGTCGCCGCGCGCCTGGGCGGTCGGCTCACGCGGTGGTTGGTCGTCCAGGTGCTGCGGGACGCGCCGGACAGCGCCGACGGACGCCTGAGCGACGAGGCGATCGAGTTCGTCCGACTCGTCCGCACGGGCGGGCTTCAGCAAGCGGATGCCGCGGACTGGGTGCGTGATCGCCTGTGCCGCGCAGCGGCGACGTGACGGGGCCCTTCACTCCTCGGGTTCGAAGAACGGTGCCTGGTGCTCGGGCGGCCAGTCGGTGGCACGGCGGGTGCCGGCGTCGACGTGGGCCACGATCATGAGGCAGGTGGCGAGCGTGGTGCCTGCGGCATCCGTCATCGTGCACTCGATCATCGCGTCGGGTCCGCGGAACTCGCGCACGAACGAGGTGATCGTGATCTCGTGGTCGGCGTTGACGGGCCTGATGAAGTCGATCTCCATGCGGCGGACCCAGGTCATGAAGCCCAGCGTGCCGAGCGTGGGCAGGTCCCAGCCGGCGTACTTCGCGAGGCCCTCCATGCGGTGGTCGGTGAAGTACCGGGCGTAGTTGCCGGTGCTCACGTGCTGGAACGGATCGAGCTCGGAGAACGCGATGCGGTGCGTGGTCTCGTAGACGACGGGTTTCGGCATCGTCAGTCGAGCCGCCCGAGGAACCCGAGCACGCGCTGCGTCAGGAGCCGCGCCGCGTCGGCGTCGTAGCTCGGCAGGCTGGAGTCGGCGAAGTAGTGCTGGTCGCCGGGGTACAGGAAGAGCTCGGCGTCGTCGGCCGACGCGACCAGCTCGCGCGCGGCATCGACATCGCCCTCGTCCATGAAGATCGGATCGGCGTCCATCCCGTGGATCTGCGCCGGAAGGCCGGCCGGCCACGCGCCGAACTCCGACGGGGGCACGCACGAGTAGAAGAAGAGCGCACCGCGCGCGCCCGAGCGGGTCTGCGCGAGCATCTGGGCGGGCAGGACGCCGAGCGAGAAGCCGCCGTAGATAAGCTCGTTCGGAAGCGCTTCGGCCGCGCGCTCGCCGCGCGCCATGATCTCGCCCCACCCCACTTCGCGCGCGTAGCCGACGCCCTCGTCGATCGAGCCGAACGTGCGCCCCTCGAAGAGGTCGGGCGTGTGCACCGTGTGACCCGCCTCGCGCAACTCGTCGGCGAAGGCGTGCAGGCCCTCGGTGGGACCCAGCGCATGGTGGAACAGGACTACCTCGGCCATCGTTCGCCTCGATTCCGACCGACGTCGACGTCGCTCGGTCGAAACCTACTCCCCGCCACCGACATCTCGAAGGGGCTACCGAGGGGTGACGGGTGACGTCGGGCCGTGACATCCGGCAGCCCGCGGAGCATGCTGGGGCGCATGGGAAGCGTGACGAGCTCGGAGGCCGTGATGAGCCGGCTCGTCGGCGCGATCAACGACCACGACCTCGATCGCATGGTCGCCCTGTTCCATCCCGACTACGACAGCCGGCAGCCCGCGCATCCGGGTCGTGCCTTCGTCGGACGCGAGCAGGTCCGCGCCAACTGGGCGGCCATGTTCGCCGGTGTCCCCGACTTCAGGGCGGAGGTCGTGCGCTCGGTGCAGGACGGCGAACTGAACTGGAGCGAATGGGCCTGGCACGGCACCCGATCCGATCGGCAGCCGTTCGAGGTGCGCGGCGTCACCCTCTTCCGGGTCCGCGACGGACTCATCGTCGACGGAACGCTCTACGTCGAGGACGTCGAGCGCGAGGCCATGGGGATCGAGGACGCGGTCGAGGGGATGTCGGGCACACGCCCGGCTTCGGATCGCTGAGGCTGCGGCAATGGTCGACCCGAATGAGCCCGGCGCTCGGATGCCGCGAGCCGACGTGGTCGCGGTGCGCGTGCCCCGACCGGATGGCGCGGTCATCGCCGCCGAGCTGATCGGGTCGTCGCGACATCCGCTCGTGTTGCTCGTCGCCGGCGGCGAGTCGTCGATGGACTGGTGGAGACCCGCGTTCTGCGACCTGCTCGTGGCTCGCGGCCTCCGGGTCGCGCGCTACGACCAGCGCGGCATGGGCGAGACGTCGCTCGGGCCGCCCGCTGCGCGGCGCGACGGGCTCGGCGTGGCGGTGGGCGACGCGCTCGCCGTGGTCGATGTCGCGGGGGTGCGGGACGCGCACTGGCTCGGATTCTCGGCGGGCGGATGGGTGTGCCAGCTCGCCGCGCTCGACCATGCCGACCGGGTACGGGCGCTCACGCTGGTCTCGACCACGCCCGACGTGTCCGGGACGGACGCCGACCTGCCCGGGCCGGCGGCGCGGCTTCGGGAGGCCTGGGCTCATCCACGGCCCGACCCGGACTGGGACGATCCCGATGCCGTGATCGAACACCACGTGGAGATCGACCGCGACTACGCCGGCGACGAGTTCGACGAGGCCCACGACCGCGCGATCTGGACCGACACGGTGCGCCGTGCGCCCGACATGCACCGCGACGAGGGCGGGACCGGCGAGTTCGAGGAGGTTCCGCGTTGGCGCGAGCGGCTCGGCGAGATCCGCGTGCCGACGACGGTCGTGCACGGAACGTCCGACCCGATGTTCCCGCTCGGCAACGGTGAAGCGCTGGCGCGGCAGATCCCGGGCGCGCGGCTCGTCACGATCCCAGGCGGTGGGCACGAGCTGCCGCCGAGCGCGTGGCCGATCGTGGTGGATGCCGTGGTCGGAGGATGAGCCTGGCGTTCAGCTCAGTGCGACCAGCAGGCTCAGGACCGCCAGCAGGGTGACGACGGGCGTCATCGTGTAGCGCTCGGGCTTGCTGCGCGAGATCGCGTTCAGCGGGATGCCGAGAACGAAGTACGCGAGCACCACCCACATCCCCACGTCGGAGACCACGTCGGGCACGACGTCGATGAGCCCCACCTTGTCGAGCGCCAGCACCGCGATGACCGCGTAGATCACGATCGACACCAGGCTGCCGATCCGCAGGCGCGTCGGCAGCACGCGGTGCTGCCCGCCCCAGGCGAACCGGCCGATCGGCGCGCCGAGCGCGAGCGCGAGCTGGAACACGGCGAGGGCGGCGAGGATGACGGTCAGCGCGATGGCGGCGGGCACGAGCGAAGCGTATCGGTGCTCAGCGGCGCGGGCTCGGAGGGCGGCGGCGCTCCCAGGCGTCGGTGATGTGGGAGCGCATCGCCCGCTCCGCGGCATCCGGGTCGCCGGCCTCGATGGCGGCGAACACCTGCTCATGCTCGTCGAGCGTGATCTCGAGGCGGCTGTGCAGGTGGAAGCGGGCGCTCTCGCGCGCGCGACCGAAGAGCGTCTGGACGAGGTTGACGGCGAGCCGGTTGGTGCTCATGTCGCCGACTCGGGTATGGAAGACCACGTCGGCGGCGTTGAACGCGGGCTCGTCCTCGATCGTGTCGCGCATGAGTTGGAGGGCTTCGCGCAGCCGCTCGAGGTCATCAGGCGACCGGTGGGTCGCCGCGTCTCGGGCGATGACCCCCTCGAGCGAGGCCCGCACGACGCTCAGGTCGTCGAGGATGCCGAGCGTCGCATCGTTCGCGACGAGCGCGGAGAGCACCGTCGCGTCGACCATGTTCCACGACTCCGCACCCAGGACCTGGGTGCCGCGGCCCTGCGCGACCGTCACCAGGCCCTTCTCCTCGAGACGCTTGACCGACTCGCGAATGACCGTCCGGCTGACGCCGAACTGCTCGCAGAGCACGGCCTCGGGCGGGAGCGACGTCCCCGGCGGGAGGTCTCCGCGCACGATCGCGTCGACGAGGTCGGCGACGACGGTCACTCCGAGGCGCGGCGTTCGCGCCCGCGCGGCGAGGGTGGGGTACGCGGCGGAACCGTCCGAGGCGCGGAGTTCGGTGGACATGCATCAAGCCTACCTCGAAATGATCACACCTATGATCTTTCATTGCCATTTGGTGAGACGTATGATGTAATCACTCTCAGCCCGCCCCGGGTGCTCCAGTCGTCATCGACGCCGACCAAGAACAGGATGCGCGACATGTCCCAGCAATCGTCTTCCCGCCGCCGAGCCGCTCGGCTGATCACCGCCGGGGCCGCCGTCGCCGCCGGCCTCCTCGTCCTGAGCGGATGCTCCTCCGATGCTTCCGGTGGAGGTGGAGACGCCTACGGGTTCGCCGCCGCCGAACAGGTGGAGGACAGCCCGATCACCGTGTGGGTCGACGCATCCCGCGAACCCGCCGTCACCGCCTTCCAGGAGGCGTACCCCGACATCGACGTCACGCTCGAGACCTATGACGGCAACGCCGGCGGCAGCGGCTCGTTCCAGAGCAAGATCTCGCTCATGGACCAGGCCGGCGAGGGCTGGCCCGACGTCGTCTTCTCGACCCAGCAGAACGACGCCATCTGGGCGTCGAAGGAGACGCCGCAGGGCGAGCCCGGCTTCGCGGCACCGCTCAACAAGGGCCTCTTCGACCAGGACTTCCTCGACGGGTTCGCCGAGGGTTCGCTCGACTACGCCACGATCGACGGCACCGTCTACGGCCTGCGCAACGACCTCGCCCAGACCGTCTTCTACTACAACCAGCGCCTGCTCGACGAGTTCGGCTACGAGGTTCCCACCACGTGGGAGGAGTACGCCGAACTCGGCGACAAGCTCGCCGCCGAGCACCCCGGGTACATCCTCGGCAGCATGGGCGACAGCTTCATGACGTACGTCTACTACGGCGGTTCCGAGTCACCGGTCTTCCAGTCGCCCGAGCCCGGCGTGTTCCACTCGGACACCGAGGACGAGCACGCCCAGAAGATCTCGGAGATCATCGACGGCATGCTGGCGAACGGCACCCTCGTGCAGGACAGCTTCTTCAGCCCGGAGTTCGCCGCCAACTACGCCGACAAGCTCGTGGGCGTCCCCGGTCCGGTCTGGTACACGGGCGCCATCTTCCAGGGCGGTCTCGCGACCCCCGCCGGTGAGATCGGCGTGGCGCCCCCGCTTGCCTGGGAGGGCGGCGACATCGCGGCGGGCAACGTCGGCGGCGGTGTCTGGTATGCCTCGAGCCACTCGAAGAACCTCGAGGCCGTCAAGACGTTCCTCGAGTTCGTGACGAGCGCCGACGAGTTCCAGGTCGAGGCCTCCTCCGGGTACCCTGCCTACACCTCGGCGGCCGAGAAGTGGCTCGACAAGCAGGCCGAGGCCGGCTACTTCGTCAACGACGACTTCAAGACGGTCATGTCGGATGCCGCGGGCCAGATCTGGGACGGATGGAACGTGACCTCCTGGAGCCCCGAGACCGCGTGGGCGAAGGTCGTCATCCCGGCGATCGCCGAAGGCGAGACCGTGGTGTCCCAGCTGCCGGCGTGGCAGAAGGAGCTCGAGAATGAAGCCACCGTCAACGGGTACACGGTCGAGTAACGTGACCGTCACCGCACCTCCGGCTCCGGCCGGCGTCGTCCCCTCGGGGCGGCGCCGGCCGGAGACCCGGCGCTCCTCCCGGGTGAACGCGGGGCAGTCGCGATACGGCTACCTCTTCGTCAGCGGATACACGATCCTGCTGCTCGCGTTCGGCCTCCTCCCCACGCTCTACGCGCTCTACCTCTCGTTCACGCGCGACGGCGACTTCGTCGGCTTCGACAACTTCGCCCGCGTGATGGGCGACTACCGGTTCCTGCCCGCGGTCGGCCACGTCGCGCTCTACATCGTCTTCTGGCTCGTCAGCCTCCTCATCTTCGTCGTGGTGCTCGCGATCGTCGTGCACGGCATCCGGGTCCGCTGGCTCGGCGACACCGCGCGGTTCCTCTTCTACATCCCGGGCGCGATCGCGGGCGCCTCGAGCGTGCTCCTCTGGCTGTTCGTGCTCGACCCGTCCGTCAGCCCCGTCTCGGGGCTCCTGCGGGCCATGGGGTTCGAGTCGCTCGTCAACGTCGTCGCGGTCGACAACCTGCCCGTGGTGTTCACGGTCATCGCCTTCTGGGCCGGGGCCGGTGGATGGATCGTCATCATGTACGGCGCGCTCAACAACATCAGCTCCGACATCATGGAGGCGGCTCGCATCGACGGTGCGAACGCGCTGCAGGTGGCCTGGCACATCCAGCTCCCCATGCTCACCAAGTGGATCAGCTACATGGGCATCATGTCCCTGGCAGCGGGCACCCAGCTCTTCGTCGAGCCGAAGGTCCTCGCCCAGGCGACGAAGAACGTCGTCCCCGAGGACTACTCGCTGAACCAGCTGGCGTACCTCTACGCGTTCCGGCAGGGCGACTTCTCGGGCTCCGCGGCGATCTCGGTCATGCTCCTCGTCGTCGCCCTCGGGCTGTCCACCGTCTTCATCTTCCGCGGAAGGCTGTTCGAACATGACTGACCTCGCCGTGCGCCGCCGACGCGCCCTGACGCCGGGGCAGTGGATCGGTCGCGCCCTGGTGGCCGTGCTGCTCCTGGCCTTCGCCGCCTTCTTCATCCTGCCGATCATCTGGCTGCTCCTGGCACCGACGAAGACGAACACCCAGCTGCTGCTGGACGGACCGTTCAGCTTCGGCTCGCTCGAGCAGCTCGGCGCCAACTGGAACGAGCTGTTCGCGTTCGGCAGCGGGGTGTTCTCGACGTGGCTCGCGAACTCGGCGTTCTACTCGTTCACGGCGCTCGCGATCACGCTCATCGTCAGCATTCCGGCCGGCTACGCGCTCGCCCTCATCGAGTTCAAGGGCCGTCGGGTGCTGCTGGTGACCACCCTCGTCGTGATGCTCATCCCGAACACGGCGCTCGTGCTCCCGATCTTCCTCGAGCTGAGCGCCGCCCGCCTCATCGGCAGCCCGCTCGCGGTGATCCTGCCGTTCTCCTTCTTCCCGTTCGGCGTCTACCTCACGTACATCTACTTCTCGACCGCCGTCTCGCGCGACCTGCTGAATGCGGCGCGCATCGACGGCGCGGGCGAGCTGCGGGTGTTCGCGCAGGTGGCCATGCCGCTTGCGACGCCCGTGATCGCACTCGTGGGCTTCTTCAGCTTCGTGGCCAACTGGAACAACTACTTCCTCCCGTTCCTCGTCGTCGGCGGCCAGAAGATCCCCGTGCAGGTCGGGTTGGCGAACCTGCTCTCCAACGTGCCGGCGTTCAACCCCACGACGGCGACGAGCATCGTCATCGAGCTGCCCACCCTTGCCCTGGCGACGCTGCTCTCGGTCGCCCCCATCCTGCTGATCTTCCTCTTCGCGCAGCGGTTCCTCGTCGAGGGCATGACCGCCGGCGGAACGAAGGAGTGAGGACCCCATGAAGATCACCGGGTATCGCACGCTCACCGCCCAGCACCACTGGCGGCGCGCGATCGGCGACGTCAACGGCCACATCGTCGAGGCCGTCACGGAGGTCCCGATCGTCATCGTCGAGACCGATTCCGGCATCGAGGGCGTCGGCATCGGATCGCACGCCGACCTCGACCGGTTGTTCCCCGCAATCGAGGGGGAGGACCCGCGCGGCGTCTCGGCGCTGTTCGACCGCATGCTCGCGCAGGTGTTCAAGTCAGGCCACGCCGGGGCCACCTACGGCGGGGTGGCGAGCCTCGACGCGGCACTCTGGGACCTGAAGGCCAAGGCTGCGGACGAGCCGCTGTGGCGCCTCCTCGGCGGACGCGACCGGTTCGTCCCCGCCTACGCTTCGGGACTCGACATCGCCCTCGACGATGAGGAGCTCGCGACGCTGTACGCCGAGTTCGCCGAACGCGGCTTCGTCGCGGGCAAGCTCAAGGGCGGGCTCGACTTCGACGCAGACGTGCGGCGCCTCGGCATCCTCGCCGACGCCCTCGCGGCGAACACCGCGCGGCCCGGGCTCATGCTCGACGCGAACGAGTCCTGGCAGGTCAAGCAGGCCGTGCGCTACGTCAGCGCGCTCGAGGAGCACGTCGACCTGATCTGGGTCGAGGAGCCGCTGCGACGGTGGGACGCGGTCGGCCATGCCCGGCTGAGCACCGCCATCCGCGCCGCCGTCGCCACCGGGGAGAACCTCACCGGTGTCGACCAGTTCCGGTCGCTGTTCGAGGCGGGAGCGCCGGACGTCGTCCAGGCCGGGGCCGTCTGGGGAGTCAGCCACATGCAGCGGCTGGCACTCGCGTCGGCGGCTCGCGACCTCCCCATCAGCCCGGTGGGCTACAACGCGAACCCCGCGGTGGCGCACGTGATGACCGCGGTGCCGAACCACCTCACGACCGAGCTGCAGGCGTTCGACTTCGCGGACGGCGTACTCGTCGACCACGAGTTCGTCGACGGCGGCATCGTGCTGGGCGACGAGCCGGGTTCCGGCATCAGCATCGACGAGGTCGTCATCGAGGGCGCGCGTCGCGGCGACGGTTGGGCGAACCCCGCAGGACCGCACATGCGACCGGTGCGCGCCGGCCTGCGCGTGGTGCTCGACGGCGTCGAGCGCTGAGGCGAAGGACGAGGAGATCCGGATGGAGATCAGGGACGGGTTGCACCGCGTGCAGGCACCGCTCGGCGAGCGCTTCGTCGCGCTCTACCTGCTCGTCGGCGACACCGCCGCACTGCTCGTCGACACCGGCATCCGCGAGAGCATCACCGAGACGCTGCTGCCGTACCTCGACGCGGCCGGGATTCCCCGCGAGAAGCTGCGCTGGGCGGTGAACACGCACTGCGACTACGACCACACCGGCGGCAACGGGGCGCTGAAGGCCGCGATCCCGTCGATCGAGATCATGGCGCACCGACTCGACGCCGAGCTCGTCGAGGACGTCGACCGGCTGATCGACGTGCGGTACGGCGAGTTCCGCGACACCGATGGCTTCGACGACCCGCCCGAGACCACGGCCTACCTGCGTGGCGTCGCCGACCTCGTTCCTGTCGACCGGCGCCTGGCGGGCGGCGAGGAGTTCGACCTCGGCGGTCGCACGGTGAGGGTGCTCCACGTGCCCGGCCACAGTCCGGGCCACGTCGCCGTGCACGATCCGTCCAATCGGGCGATCGTGATCGGCGATGCGACGCTCGGCACGACGGTGCCGTACGCCGACGGCCGCGCGGCGTTCCCGCCGACCTATCGCGACGTCGGTCCCTACGTCGACAGCCTCCGCGCCTTCCGCGACCTCGACGTCGACCTGCTCCTGACGGCGCACTATCCGGTGTACGAGGGTGCCGCCGTCCGCGCCTTCCTCGACGAGAGCGAGGCCTACACCGCGCGCATCGACGAGGTGCTGCGGGAACTCCTCGCCGACGACGACGAGCCGCGGACCACGCTCGAACTGGTCCGGGCGGCGGGCGCCGACCTCGGGCCGTGGCCCTCCGACGCACTCGACTACGCGGTCTTCCCCGTCACCGGCAACCTCGAGCGGCTGGCCGCCCGCGGGGTCGTGACCGAGCAGGCGGATGACGCGGGCCGCCGTCGCTGGAGCCCGGTCGAATGAGCCGGCGGGTGCGCCTGGGCGCGGTCGGCGCCGGCTGGTGGGCGACGAGCAATCACTTCCCGATCTTCGCCGCGCGCGAGGACGTCGACCTCGCCGGCGTCTGCGGCATCGGCTCGGAGCTCGAGGCGGTGCGAGAGCAGTTCGGCTTCGGCATGGCGACGAACGACTACGACGAGCTCCTGGATCAGGACCTGGACGCCGTGGTGATCAGCACGCCGCACGACCTGCACCACCCGCAGGCCGTCGCCGCGATCGATCGCGGCCTGCACGTGCTCGTGGAGAAGCCGGTCACGCTGACGGCGGAGCAGGGCTGGGACCTGGCGGATCGTGTCCGTGCGGCCGGCGTCCACTTCCTCGCGCCGTACGGATGGAACTACAAGCCCTTCACGATCGAGGCCAAGCGACTCGTGGCGGAGGGCCACCTCGGCGAGATCCAGCACGTCCTCTGCCACATGGCCTCTCCGACGCTGGGGCTGTTCGCCGGAGACACGAACCACATCCGTTCGCTCTGGGACTCGAAGACGAGCGGACCCGACCCCCGTACCTGGCAGTCGCCGGCGCGCGGTGGCGGGTACGCGCACGGCCAGGTCACGCACTCGAGTGCGATGCTGTTCTGGCTGAGCGAGTTGCGCGCGGCATCCGTCATGGCGAAGGTCTCGAACGGCCAGGCCGCGGTCGACCTCTTCGATGCCGCCGTCATCACCTTCGACGGCGGGGCGCTCGGCTCGCTGTCGGGTGCCGCCACCCTTCCCGACGGCGACCCGTACCAGGTCGACCTCCGCATCTTCGGCACCGAGGGCGTGCTCATGCTCGACACCGAGCGCGAGCGCGTGTCGCTGCATCGCTACGACGGCCGGAGGTGGGACCTCGACATCCCGCCCGGCGAGGGCGCCTACGAATGCATCGTGCCGCCCAACCGCTTCGTCGACCTGATCACCGGCGCGAGCACCGAGAACAACTCGGATGCCGACGTCGCAGCCCGCTCCGTCGAGCTGATCGACGCGATGCTGCGCAGCGCCGCGGCCGGCGGAGCCGAGGTCGCCGTGCGGCACGGCGTCGGCGCCCGGCAGCACCACCACCACGAGGAGTCAGCGTGACCCAGACCAACGGAGTGCTCGCGGGCTATCGCGTGCTCGACTGCTCCATCGCCATGGCCGGGCCGTTCGCGGCGCAGCGCCTCGGCGACCTCGGAGCAGACGTGATCAAGGTCGAGCCCACGACCGGCGAATGGCAGCGGCACACGGCCGCGGGCGGCGCGAGCGGGAACGAGATCAACGTGTCGTTCCTCTCCCTCAACCGCAACAAGCGGTCGGTCGCGCTCGACCTCAAGAGCGATGAGGGCCGTGCTGCGCTCCGCGGCCTCGTGGCGGGCGCCGACGTCTTCCTGCAGAACTACCGACCCGGCGTCGCGGCCCGACTCGGCGTCGACTACGAATCGTTGCGGGCGATCAATCCGTCGATCGTCTACGTCTCCATCTCGGGGTACGGCGAGGACGGCCCGTACCGGGACCGTCCGGGCCAGGATCTGCTCCTCCAGGCGATGTCCGGTGCGATGCTGTCCGCCGGCCGGCACGGCGACGAGCCGGCGCCTGCAGGCCAGTACCTGGCCGACGCCGTGACGGCGTCGACCGCGTTCGAAGGCGTGCTCGCCGCGTTGCTGCACCGCGAGCGCACGGGCGAGGGCCAGCTCGTCACGGTGAACATGCTCGATGCGCTCACGACCCTGCAGATGCAGGAGCTGTCGGTGTTCACCGTGGGCCGAAAGACCCAGGAACGCTCCGCCGAACCGCACGCGCACGTGTACATCCGAGCGCCGTACGGCGTCTTCGCCACGAGCGACGGCTTCGTGGCACTCGCCTTCGCCGACCTGCACGAGCTCGGACGCCTGATCGACGAGCCCGCCTTCGAGGGCTGGAACAGCGAGGTCGAGGGCTGGACCCGACGCGACGAGATCCACGCCAGGACCGCCGCGAAGCTCCGAGAGAAGCCGTCGGGGTATTGGATCGAGGTGCTCGGTGCCGCCGGGGTCTGGATCGGTCCAATCCTGGGCTACCAGGAGCTCGTCGACGACGCCCAGATCGTGCACAACGGCACGTTCATCGAGTACGACCACCCGACGGAGGGGCACGTGAAGACGCCCGGCTTCCCGTACCGCTTCTCGGCGACGCCGCCGCAGCTCTATCGCGGCGCGCCACTCGTCGGAGAGCACACGCGCGAGGTCCTCGCCGAGGCCGGCTTCGACGACGCCGCCATCGACGCGCTGCTGGCCTCGGGCGCCGCGCGCGCGACCGAGACGGCGCGCGTCGCCGCGAGCGCGTGATGGACGCAGGGCGCCGTGACGGCGTGCTCCCAGCTCGGCTGACGCGAGCGACGGGTCAGCGCGCGACGGGGTCCTGACCGGGTCGGCGGTCGAGATCGCGCCTCGTGGGAAATCCCTCCCAGTCGCCGGGGTGCGTGCAGGCGGCGGCGCCCGTGCGGACCGCGAGGTCGAGCCGCGCGGCGACGGGCTCGCCCGCGAGGCGAGCGGCGAGGTAGCCGGCGACGAACGCGTCGCCCGCGCCGACGGTGTCGACCACGCCGACGGGCACCGCCGGGCGCTCGGCCACCGCGCCGTCGCCGAGCGCGAGCGCGCCTCGATCGCCGAGCTTCACGACGACCTCGGTCGGTCCCAGCCCGGCGATCGCCCGTGCCAGCGCGGCCGGCGCGGCATCCGCCAGCCCGGTCACGAGCGCGGCCTCCTCGTCGCCGGCGAAGACGAGGTCGGCCCGCGACGCGAGCGACCGGTAGCACTCCGCGGCGGCCGCGGCGTCCGGCCAGAGGGAGCGCCGGTGGTTCACGTCGAACGACACGCGGACACCGGCGGCTCGAGCCCCATCGACGGCGGCGTCGATCGCGGCGCGCGCCGAGGCGGACAGGGCCGGCGTGATCCCGGTCACGTGCAGCAGGTCGAAGCCCTCGAGGTCGACCGGCTCGAGGTCGGACGGCGACAACCGGCTTCCCGCGCTGCCGGCCCGGTGATAGGTCACGACGGTGCGTCCGGGGGAGGGGGACTCCTTGATGAGCAGGCCCGTCGCCGCCGCCGGGTCGACGGGGGCGACGACCGCCACGCCCTCGGCGCGCAGCTCGCGCACGACCCGGGTGCCGAGCCCGTCGTCGCCGACGCGGCCGAGCCAGGTGACCGGCGTCCCGAGCCGCGCGAGTCCGATGGCGACGTTGCCCTCGGCGCCCCCGGTGCCGACGACGAGGTCGGGTTCGTGTGCGAGCGAGCCGAACCCGCGCGTCCGGAGCACGCCGAGGCCCTCGCCGATCGTCAGGACTCCGCCGCTCACGGAGCCACCCCGCCGACGGCTTCGCGGCTGATCCGCGCGATCGCGTCGAAGTCGCCGGCCGCGATGAGCTCGCGCGTCGCCATCCAGCTCCCGCTCACGGCGAAGACGTGCGGACTGGCGAGGTACTCCGCGGCGTTGGCGGCGGTCACGCCGCCGCTGGGCAGGTATCGCACCCCTGGGAACGGGCCGGCGAGCGCGCGGATCGCGGCCGTCCCCCCGAGCGGCCCGGCGGGGAACAGCTTGAGGCGATCGAGCCCCAGCCGGATGGCGCGCTGCACCTCGGTGGCGGTCGCGACGCCGGGGATGACCTCGACCCCGAGGGCCTGCGCGCGTTCCACCACGTCGTCGGCGAGACCGGGGCTCACCACGAATCGCGCGCCGGCGTCGAACACGCGGTCGACGTCGTCGGGTTCGAGCACGGTGCCGGCGCCGACCGTGAAGTCGGGCACCTCGCGGAGCGCCGCGATCGCGTCGATGCCGGCCGGCGTGCGCAGGGTGATCTCGGCGCACCGGATGCCGCCGCGCTGCAGCGCCTCGGCGAGGGGAACCGCCCGTGCCGGGTCGTCGAGCACGACGACCGGGACGAAGCGCTCGCCGTCGAGGATCATCGGCCGAGCCATCCGCCGTCGACGGGCAGGACGACGCCCGAGACGTAGTCGGCCGCGGGCGACGCGAGGAACACCGTCGCGCCGGCGAGGTCGTCGGCGCGTCCCCAACGGCCGGCCGGGATGCGCTCGAGGATCGCCCGGGAGCGATCGGGGTCCTCGCGCAGCGCCCGGGTGTTGTCGGTGGCGATGTACCCGGGCGCGATGCCGTTGACCGTGACGCCGCGCGCGGTCCACTCGTTGGCGAGCGCCTTGATGAGGCCGGCGATGCCGGATTTCGCGGCGGCGTAGCCGGGCACGTTGATGCCGCCCTGGAAGCTCAGGAGGCTGGCGGTGAAGATGACCTTCCCTCGCCCGCGCTCGAGCATGCCGCGCGCGATCGCCTGGGTGAGCACGAATTGGCTCGAGAGGTTCACGGCCACGACGCGGTCCCACAGCTCGAGCGGATGCTCGGCGGCGGGAGCCCGCTCGATGGTGCCCGCGTTGTTCACGAGGATGTCGATCCGGCGGTCGGCGAGCGACTCGCCCAACGCCACGACGGCGTCGCGGTCGGCGAAGTCGACCGCGTGCGCTTCGAACGTGCGCCCGTGGGCCGCGACCGCGTCGGCGATCGCGCTGCCGCTCGTCCCGAGCGTCGCGCTCACGCCGATGATGTCGGCACCGGCGGCGGCGAGTCCCTCGGCCATCGCGTACCCGATCCCGCGCTTGGCACCGGTCACGACGGCCGTGGTTCCGGTGAGGTCGAAGCTCACGCTCATGCCGCGGCATCCGTTCGGGGCTGCCCGGCCTGGACGTCCACGAGGACCTTCATGGCCCGCCCGGCCTCGAGGTCGTCGAACGCGGCGCGGGTCTCGGCGAGCGGGACCACCTGGGTGATGAGCAGGTCGGCGGGGATGGTGCCGTCGGCCACGAGCTCGGCCGCCCTCTCGAAGTCGGTGCGCTCGTAGACCCGCGCGCCGAGGATGCGCAGCTCGCGCCAGAACACGCGCTGGAGGTCGATCTCGCGCGGCGTCGGATGGATGGCGACGACGACCAGCGTTCCGCGGACCTTGGCGAGCGAGGTCGCCCCGAGCACCGCCGAGGCGGCACCCGAGACCTCGAAGACGACGTCGGCGCCTGCGCGACCGGTCCACTCCTCGACCCACGCGACCTGGTCGACCTCGCGCGGGTCGAGGGTCGCGAAGCCGAGGTCGGCGACCTGGGCCCGCCGGTTGGCATCGAGCTCGATGACCGCGACCTCGGCGCCGAAGGCGCGAGCGACGGTCGCGATGAGCACGCCGATCGGCCCGCCGCCGATGACCACCGCCTTCTCGCCGGGCGCGACCTCGGAGCGCCGCACGTCGTGCACGGCGACGGCGACCGGTTCGACGAGTGCCGCGTCCCGGAGTGCGACCCCGACCGGCAGGGGCACGACGACCCGGGCCGGCACGTTCCAGTAGGCCTGCAGGGCGCCGGGGGAGTCGATGCCGATGAAGTCGAGGTTCTGGCAGACGTGGGTGTTCCCCGCCCGGCAGGCGGGACAGGTCCCGTCCCAGTCGAGCGGCATCACGGTGACGGGATCGCCGACGGCGAACCCGGTGACGCCGTCGCCGAGGGCGGCGATGGTGCCGCTCATCTCGTGGCCGAACACGAGCGGGGTGCGCACGCGCGCATCCATGCTGCCGTGCAGGATGTGGAGGTCGGTGCCGCAGAGGCCGACATACGCGACGCGGATCTGCACCTGGCCGGGGGCCGGAGGCTGCGCTTCGGCCTCGGAGACGGTGATGGTCGAGTCGCCTGTGTACGCGGCGGTCAGCATTGATCCTCCAGAGCGTGTCGGGTAGCGACGCCGAATTGAGGAGACCTTTCGCGCCGAACTGGCTCGATTATGCCACAGGAATGGACCAGCGCGCCAAAGTCATCTAACCTTTCGTCTGTTCACATGTTCTCTGGAGGGTCCTCGATGCTGAGTCGCACGCTGCGGTCGGGCGCTGCCCTGACCGAGATCGGATTCGGAGCGGCGCAGATCGGCAACCTGTACCGCCCGACGGGCGACGACGAGGCTCGAGCCGCCGTCGACACCGCGTGGGATGCCGGCATCCGCTACTTCGACACGGCCCCCCACTATGGGCTCGGCCTCTCCGAGCGTCGCCTCGGAGCCGCGCTTCGCACGCGTCCGCGCGACGAGTACGTGCTCTCCACCAAGGTCGGACGACTGCTCGTGCCGAACGACGCCCCCGAGGGCGCGATGGACGACCAGGGGTTCGCGGTGCCGGCGACCGTCCGCCGCGAGTGGGACCTCAGCCGCGACGGCATCCGCAGATCGGTCGACGAGAGCCTCGAGCGGCTCGGCCTCGATCGGATCGACATCGCCTACCTGCACGATCCCGACGAGCACGGCCCGCAGGCGCATGCCGAGGCGATCCCGGCGCTCATCGAACTGCGGGAGGAGGGTGTCGTCGGCGCCGTCGGAGCGGGGATGAACCAATCCGCGATGCCCGCCGAGTTCGTGCGCCGCCACGACGTCGACGTGATCATGCTCGCCGGCCGCTACACCCTCCTCGAGCAGGGCGCCCTCGACGACCTGCTGCCGGCCGCCGTCGAGCGCGGCGTGCGGATCGTGGCCGCAGCGGTCTACAACTCCGGGCTCCTGTCGAAGCCCCGCCCAACCGCCGATGCACAGTACGACTACGCACCGGCCCCCGCGGAGGTGCTCGCACGCGCGAACGCCATCGCCGACGTGTGCGAGGCGTTCGGCCTGA
Organism: Agromyces flavus; assembly: GCF_900104685.1. NCBI lineage: Bacteria > Bacillati > Actinomycetota > Actinomycetes > Micrococcales > Microbacteriaceae > Agromyces > Agromyces flavus. The sequence goes on along the minus strand of NZ_LT629755.1, from coordinate 2,289,551 downwards.
CGCTGCCCGAGGCCGCGATCGCCTTCCCGCTGCGACATCCGGCGGTCGCGTCGGTCGTCGTGGGCCTTCGCACGGCCGGCCAGGTCGAGGGAACGGTCGAACGGTACGCCGCCGACATCCCCGAGGACTTCTGGCGGTCCCTGTCGGAGCGAGGGCTGGTCCGCGATGCGTGAGCGGTCAGGATTCGTCGGCGACGGGCTGCTCGTCGAGATGCCGCGCGGTGAATTCCTCGACGCCGAGCACGTGGACGCTCATGCGGATGCGAGCGCGGTCAGGATCATGGGCCTCGAGCGCATTGAGGATGGCGCGGTGCTCGCGCTGGGTGTCGTGCACGGCACCCCGCTCATGGATGGCGCGCCACAGGCGAGCACGCGCCGTCCGACTGACGAGCGCCTCGATGATGGCCGCGAAGGCCGGATTGCCGCTCGCGGTGGCGACGAGCCGGTGGAAGTCGGTGTCGACGTCGATGGTGCCCTCGAGGTCGATGTCGCCGTCGGCGTCGAGGATCGCCTCGCCGCGCTCGAGGATGCGCCGAGCCTCCGCGAGCTGCTCGTCGGAGACCCGGAGTGCGGCCTGGGCGGCGACCTCGGGCTCGAGCACGCGGCGGACGCCGAGCAGGTGCACGCTGTTCTCGGGGCTCTGGAGCTCGGCGAGCATGCCGAGTGGCTCGAGAAGCTGCCCCGGTTCGAGCGACGTCACGTAGGTGCCGTCGCCTTGGCGGGTCTCGAGCACGCCGAGCACGACGAGCGCGCGCACCCCCTCCCGGAGCGGTCCGCGCGAGACGCCGAGGCGGGCGCCGAGCTCGCGCTCGACCGGGAGGCGCGACCCGGCCACGAGCTCGCCGCTCGTGATCATCCGGCGGATGCCGTCGATCACGACGTTCGAACGAGATCCGGTGGCCATGGCCACAGCATAGGCCAGGCGGCCGGATTCATCAGATCTTTCCGACAGACGCTCGAGGTGGCGGAATGAGCGAGATCATCGATGCCCACCAGCACGTCTGGGACCTCGAGCGGGCACGGTACGACTGGCTCGGTCCTGACGCGGGCGTGCTGTACCGCTCGTTCGGCATGGACGACGTCCGGCCGTCGTTCGCGGCGACGGGCGTCACCGGCACGGTACTCGTTCAGTCGGCGGACGACGACGACGACACCGACCTCATGTTCGAGGTCGCGGCCGACGAGCCGATCGTGCGCGGCGTCGTCGGCTACGTGCCGCTGCACGAGCCGGATCGCGCGGCCGAACGGCTCGCCGAACTCCAGCAGCGTCCGCTGTTCTGCGGCGTGCGCAACCTCATCCACACCCGCCCCGAGCCGGACTGGCTCCTGCGGCCGGACGTCGACGCCGGCCTGGGCCTCCTCGAGGCGGCCGGCGTGCCCTTCGACGTCGTCGGCGTGCTGCCTGCCCACCTCGAAGCCGTACTCGAGATCTCCGAGCGCCATCCTGATCTCGACCTCGTGATCGACCATCTCAACCATGCGCCCGTCGGCATGGACGACCTGGAGCCCTGGGCCACCCTCATCGCCCGGGTCGCGGGCAATCCGCGCGTGTTCGGCAAGGTCTCCGGCCTCTACTCCGCGGTCGGCGACCCCGCAGCGTGGGCGGTCGACCAGGTCCGTCCGATCCTCGACCATGCGCTCGAGGCCTTCGGCCCCGAGCGTCTGATGTACGGCGGAGACTGGCCGGTCTCGCTCATCGCCGGCGGATACGAGCGCGTGTTCGCCGGGATCGACGCCGCGCTCGGCGACCTCGACCCGCGCGAGCGGGATCTCATCTTCTCGGGCACCGCCCGACGCTTCTACTCCCTCCCCGACACGGAAGGCCCCCGATGACCGCACCATTCACCCTGGCCCGACTGGGCACCGCCGGCCGCGAGGTCCCCGTCGTGCGCGTCGGCGACCGCGTGCTCGACGCGCGCGGCGTCACGGCCGACTACGACGCGGGATTCTTCGCCGATGACGGCATCGCGCGCCTCGGCTCGGCACTCGACACCCTGCCCGAGTTCAGGGGCGACGGGACGCGCGTGGGGGCTCCGATCGCCCGGCCCGGCAAGATCGTCTGCATCGGCCTGAACTACCGCGATCACGCGGAGGAGACCGGCGCCGCGCTCCCGGACGAGCCGGTCATCTTCATGAAGGACCCGTCGACGCTCGTCGGCCCGTTCGACGACGTGCTCATCCCGCGCGGCTCCGAGAAGACCGATTGGGAGGTCGAGCTCGGCGTCGTCATCGGGACGACCGCGCGCTACCTCGACTCGCCCGACGAGGCGCTCAAGCACGTCGCGGGCTACGCCGTCTCGCACGACGTGTCGGAGCGCGGGTTCCAGCTCGAACGCGGCGGGCAATGGGACAAGGGCAAGAGCTGCGAGACGTTCAACCCGTTCGGCCCCGACCTCGTCCCCGCCGATCAGGTCGCCGACCCGCAGCGGCTCGGCTTGCGGCTCTGGGTCAACGGCGAGCTGCGCCAGGACGGCTCGACCGAGAACATGCTGTTCTCGATCGCCCACGTCATCTGGTACCTCAGCCAGTTCATGGTGCTGCACCCGGGCGACGTCATCAACACGGGCACACCCGCGGGCGTGGCGCTCGGGCTCCCCGGGAACCCCTATCTCCGGGCGGGCGATACGGTCGAGCTCGAGATCGACGGCCTCGGCCGCGCGAGCCAGCGGATGGTGCAGGCATGAGTGCGGCGGAGTTCGAGGGCCTCGTCGCCGTGGTCACCGGCGGTGCCTCCGGCATCGGCCTCGCCGCGGCGCAGACCCTCGCCGCGCGAGGGGCTCGGGTGGCGGTGCTCGACCGCTCGGTCGACGGCCTGCCGGAGCCGCTCGTCGGCTTCACGGCCGACGTGTCCGATCGAGCGACCGTCCAGACCGCGATCGAGGCGATCGCCGACGGCCTCGGCGGCATCGACATCGTCGTGAACAACGCGGGCATCAGCGCGGTCGGCACCGTCGAGGACAACGACGACGACGAGTGGGCACGCGTGCTCGACATCAACGTCGTCGGAATGGCTCGCGTGACCGCGGCCGCGCTGCCGTGGCTGCGGCGCTCGCACGCGGCATCCGTCGTCAACCTCTGCTCGATCGCGGCGCTGAACGGCCTGCCGCAGCGAGTCCTCTACTCGGCATCCAAGGGAGCCGTGCTCGCGCTCACGTACGCCATGGCGACGGACCACGTCGGCGAAGGCATCCGGGTCAACTGCGTGAGCCCGGCGACGGTCGCGACGCCGTTCGTCGACCGCATGCTGCAGGGCTTCGCCGATCCGGTCGCCGAACGCGCCGCGCTCGATGCGCGCCAGGCCACCGGCCGCATGGTCGCTCCGGACGAGGTCGCCGCCGCCGTCGCGTATCTCGCGAGCCCGCTCTCCGGGTCCACGACGGGAACGGCCCTCGAGGTGGACGGCGGCGTGACGCACCTGCGCGTGCGGCCCCCGGGGGCACGCGCATGAAGCGACTGGCGTCGGTCATCGGGCTGCCCGACGCCAACCGGGAGGAGTACGAGCGTCTCCACGCGGCCGTCTGGCCCGCCGTTCTCGAGCGGCTCAGGCTCAGCAACATCCGCAACTACTCGATCTACCGCCATGGCGAGGTGCTGTTCGCCTACATGGAGTACGTCGGCGATGACCTCGAGGCTGACATGGCGGCGATCGCCGCCGATCCCGCGACGCAGGGGTGGTGGTCGGTCTGCGAGCCGCTGCAGGCGCCGTTTCCCGAGCGCGGGCCCGGCGAGTGGTGGATGGAGATCCCGGAGATCTTCCACCTGGATTGATGCCGTCACGTCACCCGGTGATGTCCGCGGCCTCGCTTCCCACGTCGATCAGCACCTTGCCGACGGTGCCCGCCTCGACCGCGTCGTGCGCCTCGGCGGTGCGCTCGAGCGGGAAGCGCGTCAGAGGCAGGCCCGCCTCCTCGCCGACCGGCAGCGCGCCGTCGTCGACCGCGCGGGTGACGTCGTCGGCCGCCGCGGCGAGCGCCGCGTCGCCGACGGTGTAGAGCAGCAGGAACTGGTACCGGGCGTTGAGGGAGAAGTGGTGGCGCACGTCGAGCGTCATCTCGGCGCCGCCGTCGGTCGCGTACACCGAGACGGATCCGTGGTTGGCGATGACCTTCGCGTTGAGCGCCGCATTGCGCGCGGGCGAGACCTCGACGACCTGGTCGACCCCGTCGGGTGCGACGGCGCGGATGGCTCGGGCCGCGTCATCGGCGCGATAGTTCACCACGTGGTGCGCGCCGGCCGCCGTCGCGAGGGCTGCCTTCTCGGGCGAGCTGATCGTCGTGATCACCTGTGCACCCGCCCAGCGTGCGAGCTGGATGGCGGCGTGGCCCACCGCTCCCGCGCCGCCGGCGACGAGCACCGTGCGACCCTCGAGTGCACCCGGGCCGAGGCGGGTCGGCCCGACCTCATGCACGGTGAGGGCACGATGGGCGGTCATGGCGGGAACGCCGAGGGATGCGCCGAGCTCGAAGCCCGCGGCATCCGGCAGCTTCACGACCCGGCTCTCCGGGACGACCGTGAACTCCTGCGCGGTGCCGGTCGGTCGCCCGTGCGCGGCGAGGAACATCCAGACTCGGTCGCCGACGGCGACGCCCGTCACCCCGTCGCCGACGGCATCGACGACGCCCGCGCCATCCTGGTTCGGCACGACCTCGGGGAACGGCGCCGGCCGGCCCGCTCGCGCGCCGGCGCGCGCCTTCCAGTCGGTCGGATTCACGCCCGAGACCACGATGCGCACGCGCACCTCACCGGGTCCCGGTTGCGGGATGTCGCGGTCGACCAGCTGCAGGACGGACGACGGGCCGGTTTCGGAGTACGCGATCGCTCTCATGATGGGCGCAACGCTACGCTCGCTCCGGCTCTTCCGTCAGCGTTCTCCGCAGCGACGCCGTGCCGGCAGTCGGCCGAAGTGAGGACTGTTCAACTCGGCCGAGCGCGAGTAGGACTGACGAGGGGTGCGTTGTGATGTCGAGTCTGCTCGTCGGTCGCGACACGGGGGACGGCGTCGCCCCGGCCATCGAGCGGGCACCGTCGGTGTGCCTGCTCGATGGGCCGTACGTCATGGACGACGAGCGCCGGCTGCCCGTGCCGGAGGGGAGCGAACGGCTCCTCGTGTTCGTCGCGCTCCGGAACGGGCACGCGGTGAGCCGTCGCAAGGTGGCCGGTACGCTGTGGCCCTCGGTTCCGGATGACCGCGCGGCCGGCAACCTGAGAACGGCGCTGTGGCGCCTCCGGTGCTCGGGCATCGAGATCCTCGAGGCCGATCGGCACACGCTGTGGCTGCGGTTCGGGACGAGGATCGACGTTGCGGCGGTCGAGCAGTGGGCGGGCCGGCTGGTCGACGGCACCGCCGGCCCCGACGACGTCTCGCTGCGCCGCTTCCACCCGGCGGCGATCGAACTGCTGCCCGGATGGTACGACGACTGGGTCGTCTTCGAACGCGAGCGGCTCCGGCAGCGGCTCCTGCACGCCCTCGAGGCGCTCAGTCGCCGGCTCGCCGACGAGGGACGGTTCGGCGAGGCCGTCGAGGCGGCGATGACCGCGATCGACATCGATCCGCTGCGGGAGAGCGCGCAGCGATCGCTCATCCTGGTGCACCTGTGCGAGGGCAACCTCGCGGAGGCGCGGCGCGCCTACCTGCAGTACGCGCGCCGACTCCGCGCCGAGCTCGGCGTCGCGCCGAGCGCGCAGCTCATCGGGCTGGTCCGTCCTTGGATCCACTAGCTCCCCGCCGCGTCACTGGATCTCCTGGTCGGGCGGTCCGATGTCGATGCCCTCCTCGAGATCGACCGACGCGACGCCGGGCACGGAGTTCAGCGCAGCGATATCCTGCGCCGACCCGGTCACGATGCCCACGCTCGGCAGCACCTGCTCGACCTGCATGCCGCGTTCGCGCAGCCCCTCGGCCACGTCGTCGATCGTGTCGAGGTGCTCGTCGTCAACCGTGACGCTGACCTTCGTCCAGTCCATGGCCGGATGGTACTCCCGCTCGTCGTGCGCCGGTTCGTCGCCCGGCTCGCGCTCTGTCATGGCGCCAGCACGAGTCCCGAACCGACGTCGAGCGACGGAGCCATCAGGCGCCGACCGTTCTGCATGAGCAGCGACCAGAGCTCGTTGCCGCGGTAGCCGGTGGCCTCGGCCCACAGCGCGGCGAGTCCGGCGACGTGCGGCGTCGCCATGCTCGTTCCGCTGATCGTGCGGTACTGCGTCGGCATGGGCCATGACGAGTACACCTGGTATCCCGGCCCCGCGACATCCACCTGCCCGCCGTTCATGTCGGCGAGGGTGCGCGCCGAGAAGAACGCGACATCGAGCTGCTGGTTGAGGGCCGCGACCGCGACGATGTACGGGCTGTTCGCGGGCGCGCCCACGAAGCCGTACTTCAGGTCGGTGCGCATCGCGTTGTTGCCGGCGGCGGCGACGATGAGGCTGCCCTTGTCGAGCGCACGCTTCCCGGCGGCCGTGTACGGCGGATGGATGCGCGGAACGTCCGCGCCGAGGGACATCGAGATGACCTGGCAGCCGTTCGTGATCGCCCAGTCGATGCCGGCGAGGATGCCGCCGTCGGATCCGGATCCGCCGTTGCTCAGCACCTTGCCCGCGAAGATCGCGGCGTTGTACGCGACGCCGTACCGGGGACCGGTGCCCGGCGACTTCGGGCCGCACGAGGTGCCGATGCAGTGCGTGCCGTGCCCGTGGCCGTCCTGGGGCGACTCGTTGGGGATGAACGACTGCGTGGTCACCGATCGCCCGACGAAGTCGGGATGCGCCGAGTCGAAGCCCGTGTCGAGCACCGCGACCGAGATGCCCTGACCCGAGAACGTGGACAGCTGCGCCTTCGTCGCCTGGATGCCCCAGGTGAAGTCGGTCGAGTCGCGGAAGAACTGCACGCCCGGGGTCTCGGGCGGGCCGCCGGGTGCGTTGGCGGCCGGCGTCGACGTCACGCCGAGACGGCCCGCCAGGTCGTTCACGCCGTCGGCGTACCCGCGCACGTAGTCGTCGCCGCGCACGTGGTGGATGAGCTCGGGGGAGACCGACAGCACCCGCTGCGGGCCCTCCTCGGTGGACTCGAGCGCGCCCAGCTGGCCGGGTTCGACGCTGACGACCGCCATGCCGAGCTGCTCGAAGACGGTGTCGTTCGAGGCGACGGCGCCCTCCTCGCCGGCGAGTTCCTGGGAGCTCACGACGTCGTCGAGTCCGGCCTCCTGCAGGACGCTCGCCGGGTCGGCGCCCTCGGCGAACACGATGATGAACCTGCCGGTCGTCTCCGGTGGCGTGGACAGGGTCGGCCCCTCGGGCGTGATCGCGACCTGCGACCCGGGTCCTGACTCGATCATGGGAGTGCTCCTCTCCGCTGTCCGCTGGTGTACCGCGCGTCACGGCTCGCGGAACGGCCGGACATTCCAGTGAAGTGGGCGAGCGTCACCGCCGCGTCACGGGCGGTGAGATCCGGGTGTCGTTCAGGGGATGAGCGCGATGAAGACGATCAGCCCGGCGAGCACGACGGCCAGGGCGGCGCCCACCGCGAGCGCGACCCAGCGCCATACCGAGCGTTCGACCGCCATGAGCCGATCATCCCACGCTCGGGTGGCCTGATGATCACGGCGTGAGAGATCCGGATGCCGCGGGCTGACGGCCTCGGTGCGCCGGTGAGCGCGCACAATGGGGACATGGTCGACATCTCCGACGAGGACTTCGAGCGGATGGTCTCCGAGGTGTTCGATTCGCTGCCCGACGACATGGTCCGCGGGCTCGAGAACGTCGCGATCCTCATCGAGAACCAGCCGCCGGGGCAACGACCCCGGCTCTATGGGCTGTACGCCGGGCATCCGCTGAAGACGCGCGGCGTCTACGGATTCGGCGAGCTTCCCGACCGGATCACCCTCTTCAAGAACAACATGCAGGAGCACAGCGCCGACCTCGAGTCCCTGCGCACGCGGGTGCGCATCACGCTCGTGCACGAGATCGGGCACTACTTCGGGCTCGACGACGCCCGGCTGCGCGAGCTGGGGTGGGCGTAGGGTTCCGCGCATGTTCCTGTTCATCGGCGTCTTCCCGCGCGAGCGGGAGATCGCCGTGGCGCACATCCGGTGCGACCACTGCCACGCGGTGGCCGCGCAGCACATCGTCGAGAGCGGCAGCCGGCTGTGGGTGTTCCTCGTCCCGCTGTTCACGTTCGGGCGCCGGTACGTCATGCTCTGCGAGCACTGCGGATGGGCCACCGAGCTGAGCCGTGACGCCGCGCGCCGCGCCGCCGAGCTGGCCGGCCGGAGCAGGCCGTCGTCGTGAGCGCCCGCACGCGACCATGGAGTGCCGCGCTCATGCCGGCCGCGGCGGCCTGCGTCGTACTCGCCGGCTGCGCGCCGGCGGATGAGCCCGCGAGATCCGACCCGCCGGCGACGAACCGACCGACGAATGGACCGACGTTCGCCGCCGTCGGCGACTCGATCACCGACGCCGACAGCGGCGACTTCGCCGCCGGCGACCTCGGTCCGGCGTCCTGGGCGCGGTACGTGCACGACGCCGGCTACGGGTTCGCCGGCGGCTGGGCCGAGTGGGGTGCGACGACGGCGCGGATGGCCGAGTCCGCGACCTCCGTCGACGCCGACGCGCTCGTGCTGCTCGCCGGCACGAACGACGTCGCGTTCGGCGTGCCGTTCGCCGAGACGTCGGCGAACCTCGGTCGCATCGTCGAGCAGGTCGGCATCGACGAGGTCGTCATCGCCTCGGTCCCGCCGATGGACGCCTTCCCTGAGGGCGCCGACGAGCTCAACGAGCGGCTCGAGGAGCTGGCCGATGACCGCGGATGGCGGTTCGTCGACGCATCCGCAGGACTTCGCACCGACGATGGGACATTCCGCGAAGGGATGTCGTTCGACGGGCTGCACCCCTCGGAGCAGGGCGCGCGCGTGCTCGCCGACGCGATCGCCGACGGACTGCGAGACGGATGACTCGGCGCGTCAGCGCCAGAGCACCGCGATGGCCGCGTTGGCGAGCGTGAGGATGCCGATCGACCAGAAGATCGCCGCCGGAACGGACCCGGTCTTGCGCTGACGACCCGCGCCGATACCGAGCAGCGCACCGATCACGATGAGGATCACGAGCTTCGTGCCGATCTTCGCGTAGTTGAGGTCGTACTCGATGCCCCACGGCGCGGCGAGCACGAGCCCTGCGGCTCCCGCGATCGCGAGGCCCCAGTTCATCAGCCGCGTGATGCCGCGCTTGCCGTTGACCCATTCGACGACCCAGGCGCCGAACAGGACAGCGAAGCCGACGAGGTGGATGAGCACGACGATGCCGCGAAGGGTCTCCATGCACCGCAGGCTATCGCGCGTTCGGGTCGCGCGGGAGAGGCGCCCGCGGTGGACCGCTCAGAGGGGCAGGGCCCGATCGTCCACCACCGTCTTCATGACCAGCGTCGACTGCACCCGCGCGACACCGGGCAGCGCCGAGAGCTTCTCGTCCCAGAGCTTCTCGTAGGCCCGCAGATCGGGCACGGCGACGCGCAGCAGGTAGTCGGGGTCGCCGAAGAGCCGCAACGCCTGGATGACCTCGGGAATCTCGGCGACCGCGGCGTCGAACGCGGGCACGGTGTCGCGATTCGCCTGCGCCATCGTGACGAACACGAGCGCTCCGAACCCCATGCCGACCACGTCGGCGTCGATGACGGCGCGGTATCCGGTGATGGCGCCGGATGTCTCGAGCGCACGCAGCCGGCGGTGCGTCGGCGACATGCTCAGACTCACCCGCTCGGCCAGCTCGGTGAGGCTCAGCCGACCGTCGCGCTGCAGCTCGGCAAGGATCCTCCGGTCGATCGCGTCCACGAGGTGAATTCTTCCATGGATGGCGCAGAGAGAGGCGAAACCAGGCAGCGGCTTCCCTCGCGACATCCGTACCGTGCTCTTCATGGACGGTCAACTGCTGCTCGCGTGCTCGGTGATGATGGTGCTCATGGTGCTGCTGCCCGGCCCCGACTGGGCGTACCTCATCGCCACGGGCATCCGCGAGCGCAGCATCGTGCCGTCGCTCGCGGGCATCCTGCTCGGCTACCTCTCCACGGTCGCCGCGGTCGCCATCGGGGTCGGCGCCGCCGTCGCGGCGCTGCCGTGGTTCATCGTCGCGCTGACGCTGGCGGCCGCGGTCTACCTCACGTACCTCGGGGTGCGCGTGCTGCGCGAGCCGCCGGTCGTGGCGGCGGTCGCGGGCGGTGCGGCGGTCGCGGCGGGCGGCGGCGACGCCGCGACGCCAGGAGGAGCGGCGGGCGCGGCGGGCGGCGGCGACGCCGCGACGCCAGGAGGAGCGGGGGGCGCGACATCCGCTCGGCCATGGATGCGCCTGCTGCAGGGTGCGGGCGTCAGCGGGCTCAACCCGAAGGGGCTGCTGGTGCTCGTGGTGCTGCTGCCGCAGTTCACGGATGCCGCGGGCGCCTGGCCGATCCCCGTGCAGCTCGCGGTGCTCGGCCTGATCTTCGTCGGCGCGTGCGCACTGGTCTACACCGCGGTGGGGTTCGGCGCGCGGACGGTGCTACGGCTCAGGCCGTCGGCGATGCGGGTCGTGTCGCGGGTGTCGGGCGCGGCGATGATCGTGCTCGCGGTGGTGCTCGTGGTCGAGCAGGCGGGGCACCTGATCGGCGGATGACTCGGGCGGCGGTGCGACGTGACGGCTGATCAGGCGGGGTCGATGCGCAGCACCGTCGACGACTCCTCGACGGTCAGGTCCTCGATGATGCGGAGGCCGCGCGCGAGCTCGTCGACGTCGCCGATGACGGTGCCGAACCGCTCGCGATCACTGCACACGGCGGTCACGGTCACTAGGTGCGAGCCGAGGTCCCAGGTGTACGTCGCGAACGGCGGCCGGCCGGGTGGGGGAAGCGGGATGACGAGCTTCTCGCCGACGCCGAGGTACGTGCCGCGGAACTCCTCGGTGTCGTGGTATTGCATGGGCATGGACGCGCGCGCGATCCGCAGCTCGTGCGTCGCCGCCTGAACCTGCGCGACCACGACGAGCAGCTCGGGCTCCGCCTTCCACACCCACGCGAGCACCCGACCGGCCGCCCTGCGCATCAGGAACGGAACCGCCTGGCTCATCGCCCAGGTGCTGAACCCCCTGCCGGAGCCGCTCGGCGTGGCGGTCGGGCCCATCGCCTGCGAGAGCAGCATCCCGATCGCCGCCTTGCGGTGGCGGCGACCGCGGAATCCGAGGGAGTCCGTGACGGGCACCCACTTGGATCGATCGGATTCGGCGTGGAGTCGGGGCACGGTTCCAGCGTACGAGGCGACGTTCCGTTCGTCCGCCGCCGGCCCGCGCTATCCGACCTGCTCGGCCAGCGCGACGGTGATGCCCGCCGGGCCGCGCAGGTAGCACAGCCGGTACACGTCCTCGTAGTTCGCGACTTCGCGCAGCGGCTCGGCGCCGTGCGGACGCAGCCGCGCGAGGGTGTCGTCGAGGTCGTCGACCGCGAACATGATGCGGTGCAGCCCCAGCGTGTTCGGCGGCAGCACCGCCGGTGACGGGGCGGATGCTTCGGGGTGCAGGTACTTCGTCAATTCGAGCCGGCCGTGGCCGTCGGGCGTGCGCATCATCGCGATCTCGCTGCGGATGCCGTCGAGCCCGACGGTCTGATCGGCGAATTCGCCCTCGATGACCGCGCGACCGCCCGGCTCGAGCTCGAGGCCGAGCTCGGTGAAGAAGGCGATCGCCGCGTCCAGGTCGTCGACGACGATGGCGACGTTGTCCATGCGTTGGATGGTCATGGGGTCGAGGGTAGCCAGTGCCACCGACCACCGGCGTCGAGCAAACATCTGCAATGCTGCGGTTGCACTTCTGGGAACTGTGTGCAACCATCGGGTTGCATGACCGAACTCGATATGACGACACGAACCACGACGGAACGAGCACGAGCACGGGCACGAGCACGAGCCGTCCTCGCCGTCCTCTTCGCCGGCGCATTCGTGATGGGCAGCGCCGAGATGCTCGTGGTCGGCATGATCGACCTCATCGCGGCCGACCTCGGCGTCTCCGTGCCATCCGCCGGCGCGCTCGTCACGGCCAACGCCCTCGGCCTCGCGATCGGGGGACCGCTGCTCACCCTGGCGACCACGCGGTTCGACCGGCGACGCGTGCTGCTCACCGCGACGGCGGTGTTCGTCGCGGCGAACCTGCTTCCGGCGATGGTTGCGGACTACTCGCTGTTCGTGGTCGTGCGCGTGGTGATCGGTGCGGTGCAGGGGCTGTTCATCGCCGCCGCGATGGTGACCGCGACGACGATCGTGCCCCGCGAACGCACCGGTCGCGCGATGGCGGTGATCATCTCGGGCTTCGCGATGGCGAGCGCGCTCGGACTGCCGCTGGGCACGCTGCTCGGGCAGGCGGTCGGATGGCGCGGCGCCTTCGTCGCGGTCGTGGCGGCGGGAATCGCGGTGCTGGTCCTCGCGGCCGCACTGCTTCCGTCGGTGCCCACGCCGCGGGGGAGCGGAGCGGCCGGGCAGGCGCGGCACGCCTTCGCCCCGCGCGTGCTCGCGGTGCTCGCGGTGAGCTTCCTCACGTTCGCGGCGATGCTCGCGGCGATCACCTACCTCGTGCCGTTCCTGACCGACGTGACGGATGTCTCGGGGCCGACGGTGTCGGTGTTCCTGCTCGTCTACGGGGCGGCGACCGCGATCGGCTCGTTCGGCGGCGGACGCTTCGCCGACGCGAACGCCTCCCGCACGCTGATCGTCGGAGCGATCGGCGTGACGGCGTCGCTGGTCCTGCTGCTCCTCGTCGGATCGAGCCCGTGGCTGGTCGGGCTCGCCGTGTTCGGCGTGGGGCTGTTCGGCATGGGCACGGGTCCGTCGATCCAGCATCGCGTCGTCGGCCTCGCCGGACCCGGTGCGCCGCTCGCATCGTCGCTGCCGGCGTCGGCCGTGAACGCGGGCATCGCATTCGGCGCATGGGCCGGCGGCGTGGCGATCGACCGTGGCGGCGTGCCGTCGGCGGTGGTCGCGGCATCCGTCATCGCCGTCGCGGCGGTCGTCGCGGCATGGGCGACGCGCGGATTGGCGTCGCGCGACGAGGAGCCGCGCGACGACGAGGCGCAGGACAACGAAGGGAAGGTGGCGTGATGCTGCTCGAAGACAAGGTCGCCGTGATCCACGGCGGTGGAGGATCCATCGGCGCCGCAGCGGCGCGCGTGTTCGCCCGTGAGGGTGCCCGGCTGTTCCTGGCGGGCCGGAGTCGGCCACGGCTCGAGGCCGCGGCATCCGCAGCTCGGAGCCTCGGGGCGGTCGTCGACATCGCCGTGGTCGATGCGATGGACGAAGTCGCCGTCGACCGGCACATCGACGAGGTGACGGATGTCGCGGGCCGCATCGACATCGCCCTGAACGCCGTCGGCTTCGACCATGTGCAGGGCCTCGCGATCGGCGACACGTCGCTCGCCGACTACCTGCACCCGGTGACTGGCTACCTGCAGACGAACTTCGTGACGGCGAAGGCCGTCTCGCGGCCGATGATCGCGCAGGGCAGCGGCGTCATCCTGACGATCTCGACGCCGGGCGCGCGGCTCACCGGTCGCGGCCTGATCGGCAACGCCGCGCAGAGCGCCGGGCTCGAGGGGTTCTCGCGGGCGCTCGCCGGCGAGCTCGGGCCGGCCGGCGTGCGCGTGGTGTGCGTGCGGCCGCACGCGATGATGGACGCCCTCGACACCTCGTACACGCGCGAGATGTTCGGGCGCATCGCCGCCGACTCGGGCATCGCGTTCGGCACGTGGATGGACGGACTCGTCGGCATGACGCTGTTGGGCCGGCTGCCCACGCTCGACGAGGTCGCGGAGCACCTCGCGTTCGCGGCATCCGATCGGGCGAGGTCGATCACCGGGGTGGTCTCGAACCTGACGGCCGGGGCGCTGGTCGACTGAGGTCCGGCGAGTGGGCCTGAAGATCGCGAGGGTCGATGCGGACGTGGGTGGACGGTGACATCCGCTCGGCATCGCGCGATGCTGGAGTATGGCATTCGATACGCGGAACGGCACCCGCGGAGCACGGCAGCCGGGTCGCAATCGGCTCGAGCAGTGGGGCAACCGGCGGATGGTCGAGCGCCTGCGCCGTCACGGCGACCGGCGCGGCACGAAGCTCGTGCTCGTCACCATCGGATCGAAGTCGGGTGAGGAACGCCGCACTCCGGTGAGATGGTTCCCCGGCGAAGGCGACGAGCGGTTCATCGTGGCATCCGCGAGCGGCGCACCGCGCAACCCGTCGTGGTACTACAACATCGCCGCTCACCCCGATCACGTGGCGACCGAGCTCGCGGGCGAGCGGATCGACGTCGTCGCTGAACAGCTGCACGGCGCCGAGCGCGATGCCGTGTGGCGGCAGATCACGGCGGCCGCTCGCGGGTTCGCCCGGTACGAGCGGAAGACCGACCGCATGATCCCCGTCATCCGCCTGACGCCGCTCGGAGGAGCCGAGTCGCGGCATCGGATCGTGTGAAGGCCGGCGTTGAGGACTGGTGACGTTCACTGCGAGTCGACGCGCGTGTGCACCATCCGCCAGTTGACCGGCTCCCAGGTCGCACCGCCGTCGAACGAGAAGTCCTGCTCCCAGACCGGATGGGCGCTCCCGGTCTCGATCCAGTGGAAGCGCGCGAGGAACGCCCGCCCGCCGGCCTCGGCGGCTCCGACGAACGTGCCGCGCCCGTCGACGAACCGCCCACGGACGGGATCGTCGAGCACGCCCGGCCGCGACTTCGACGCCCACCAGATCGCCCATTCATCGGTCGCCGGGTTGAAGAGGCGGAGCGAGAAGCCGACGAAGTCGCTGCCGTCGGCGAGCGTGCCGCGGGTCTCGTCGGCGGTGCCGAGACCGTCGAGGATGTGCTGCACCGTCACCCGCGACCTGAACCGGAGTCGAGGGCCGTCGGGCGGGCCGAGAGTGTCGGCGAGCCGGTCGTGTTCGACGTCCCAGGTTCCGATGAGGAAGTCGAAGTCGGAGGCGGGCATGTCGGCAGTCTCTCCCTGATCAGTCGAGCTCTCGGAGCGCCGTCGTCCGTTCGCTCGGTGTGTCGCCGGTGTTGACGACGCCCTTGGGTTCGATCAGGATCGCCGAGACTTCACCATCCGATCTGGGGCAGTGCTCGACACCTCGAGGAACGACGAACACGTCGCCCGGGCCGAGTTCCACGTCGCCGTCTCGCATCTGGATCACGAGCCGGCCGGAGAGCACCATGAACAGCTCATCGGTGTCGGGGTGCGAGTGCCAGGTGAACTCGCCGAGGATCTTCACGACCTTGACGTCGTAGTCGTTGACGCTCGCGAGCCGTCGGGGTTGCCAGGGCTCCGAGAACGAGTCGAGGGCGGACTGCACGTTGCGAACCCGGGCGTTCATCGTCCGATCTTCACCCCGGGCCGCGCGATTCCGCAACGCGCATCGCCGCCGACGCTGCCGACGTCTGAGGTCTCGTGCTGGTGGAGGCGGTCGCCTCGCAGTACCCTCGTTCCTGATGAGCACGGGAGATCGCGACGCGCGGTTCGAGTATCCCGATAGCGCCGGATATCCCGACGGTACCGGGATCCTCGACGAGGGCACGGCGGCCCTCGTCGAGGAGGTGCGGGCCGGTGCCGTGCGGGACGTCGACACCCCGTCGGCGGACGCCGAGTCCGAGGTCCGGGTGCACCGCGTCGACGACGAGCACATCTATGCGGCGACCCTGCGCGACCTGCGGGTGGCGACCATCCCATACGAAGAAGCCGACGACCGGATCACGGTGTACACCACGACGGTCGAGCCCGACTTCCGTGGGCGCGGCCTCGCCACCGAGCTCATCGCATATGCGCTCGACGACATCCGACGGCGCGGCATGAAGCTGACCGTGCGTTGTCCGGTCGTCGCCGCATTCATGGAGGCGAACACTCAGTACGCCGACCTGATCGACGCCGAGCGTCCGAGCCCCTGACGGCCACGGGTCGAACGGCCTCGTCCGCCGGCCCAGGCCGCCGGTGGAGCCCCCGGCGGGGCGAGTACTCACATCATCGACTGCAGCAGCTGCGTGGCCCGCTGGTTGTCGCTCGTCGCGAGGACGACGCGGTTCCTGGAGGCCACGTACACGAGCGAGATGTTGATTCCGGCATCGGCGATCGCGCGCGCCATCTCACCGAACTTCCCCGGCGTGTCCAGGTCGGGTTCGGGGAGCGCCGGACTGACGAGGACATCGGTCTCGGCCTCGACCCCGATGCCCGCGCCCTCGAGCGCGGCCCGTGCGCCCGCCACGTCCTCGACGAGGACGTGGACGTGGGCTGTTCCGCCCTCCATGATCGCGCAGAGGCCCTCGATGTTGACGCCGGCCTTGCCGAGCGCCTCGCCGAGTCGAGCCCCTTCGCCGGGTTGGTCCGTGAGGGTGACCTTGAGATCCTTCGCCATGGCGACACCTCCATCTCGGATGCCTCAGGTCTACGCCCGCACCGTCGGTGCGTCAACGCGCGTCGGCGACACCACGCGCGCTACGCCGGCCGCTGGGCGGCCAGTCGAAGCGCGTCGAGCGTCTCACCGATCAGGGAGGCGAGTTCGCGGATGTTCGCCTCGTCTGATTCGTCGAAGTCGCGCTCACCGCTCTTGTCGCTCAGCTGCAGCAGACCGTAGATCCGACCGTCGTCGCCGCAGACACTCGTGGCGAGCCATCCCCGCATCGGCGGGTGGGCGTCGGCGAACGCGCCGAAGCCCTGGAAGAGCGGATGCGACGACACCTCGGCCTCGGTCAGGCGGATGACCTCGCCGGGTGGGATCTTCATCCCGTGAAGGCCGTGGCCTTTCGGGTCGACCCGGAAGTCGCGGAAGGCTGCGTACTTCGCGCTCATGCTGAAGTACTTGCGTGCCTGCGACGGGTCCTCGCCGACCCAGAGCTTGAGCGCCGCCTGTTCGGCACCGGTCAGCGCGCGGGCGAGATGGCAGGTGCGGCGCAGCAGCGCGTCGAGCTGGGCGGCGAACTCCGGTTCGACCGATCCGGCCGCCAGGATCGGGCTGATCTCGATTCCGACCTCGCCGGGGTCCATGGCACCAAACTAGCGCGCGAGGGCGCCGCCCACAGCGACGAGCGAGACCGGCTCGCTCCGATGGCGGGTGAGCTCAAATCACCGCGGCCCGCGCCGGCCGAACAGGCCGGCGAAGACGGCGTGCAGGAGCGGGACCACCGACACCACGATCAGCGTGACGCCCCACACCGGCTCCTCGCGCCGTAGCAGGATGCCGCCGACGAACAACCCCACGAACAGCACCGCCGAGACGATGCGCTGGGCCGCGCGCTCGAGTCGCACCATCCGGTGCTCGATTTTCGGCGAGTTCGCGACGAGGCGGCCGCCCTCGATGCGGTCGATGACGTTGTCGAGGCGCCCCGGGAGGCGCCAAGCGGTGCCGGCGACCGAGAGCGCCTGGCGGCCGAACGACTGCACGATGTTGCCGCGCTCGTCGCGCAGGAGTCGGGCCGCGTAGGGCTCGACGGCGTCCCAGATGTTGAACGCCGGGTCGAGCGAGCTGCACAGGCCCGAGGTCAGCGACATCGAGCGGATGATGAGGAGGAAGTTCTCGGGCAACTGGAACGGCAGCGTGCGCACGACCTCGCCGAACTCGATCGCGAAGCGGCGCAGTTCACGCTCGTCGACCTGCTGCAACTCGGCGAAGCCCATGCCGCCGAAGCGTGCGAACAGCTCGGACATCGCGCGTTCGAGCTCAGCCGTCTCGGCCGTGGGCAGCAGGAAGCCGACCCCGCGGATGGCGTCGACCATCCGCTTGCCGTCGCGCGCGGCGACCGCGAGCAGCAACTGCTGCAAGCCGCGACGCAGCCCGTCGGGCACCTCGCCCATCATGCCGAAGTCGATGAACGTGAACTGCCAGGCGGGGGCGGATGGCGCGGCATCCGAGCCACCGGAAGCGGGCCCCGCAGGCGCACCCGGCCCGCCCGCCGAGACCGGCGTCACGAAGATGTTCCCCGGATGCGGGTCGGCGTGGAAGTAGCCGTCGCGGAACAGCTGGTCGAACATGACCGCCGCGAACTGCTTCGCGACGTCCTTCGGGTCGATACCGGCGGCGAGCAGGCCCGCGCGGTCGTTGACCTTGATCGCCGTCACGTCGGCGAGCGTGAGCACGCGGCGGGTGGTGCGCTCCCAGACGACCTCGGGCGCGGCCACGCGCGGGTCGCCGGCGAAGCTCGCAGCGAACCGTTCGGCGTTGCCGGCCTCGTGCAGGTAGTCGATCTCCTCGAGGCTCGTGGTGGCGAATTCCTCGACGAGCGCGGGCAGGTCGACGCGGCTCGCGACGAACCGCACGCGGCTGAGCCATCCGGCCACCCGCCGCAGCGCCGCCAGGTCGACGTCGACGATCACCTCGATGCCCGGTCGCTGCACCTTGACGACGGCCTCGTCGTACCCCATGTCGGCGGCGTCGATGGGCGCGAGTCTGGCGCGGTGCGCCTGGCCGAGGGATGCCGCGGCCAGCGGCGTCGGGTCGAACTCGGCGTAGGCGCGCTCGAGCGTCACCCCGAGCTCGGCCTCGGCGAGGCGGCGGATGGCGTCGAACGGCACGGGCGGCACTTCGTCCTGCAGGCCCGCGAGCTCGCGCGTGATCTCGGGCGGCAGCACGTCGAGTCGTGACGAGAGGTACTGGCCGACCTTGATCATGAGGCCGCCGAGGTCGACCGCGAGCGCGTGGAAGCGCTGCGCGATGCGCGTCATGCGTGCCGTGCGCCCGCGCGCCGCGATCCTGGCCAGGCCGAACCGCGGCAGGACGATCTCGAACCACCACGTCTGGATGATGTACCGCGCGGCGAACCGCAGGATGCGGCGGTAGCGAGCGCGCGTGTTCCCCACATCGGGCATCCTGCCTGCCGGATGCCGACGTGTCGAGGGCACCTAGGTCAGTCCTGGGCGAGGATCGAGTAGAGACGCCGGCGCGCCTCGTCGATGATCTCGACCGCCTGCTTCACCTGCTCGGGCTTGCCGCTGCGCCCCACTGCCGCGGCCGCCTGGGCGAGGTCCATCCCGGCCTTCGCGAGCGGACCCGCGTTGCCCCAGTCGCGGCGGCCGCTGCTGCTGCTCCCGCCGCCGCTGGTGGTCGTACCACCCATCGGCCACGGCGCGCGGTCAGCGGATGCCTCGGCCTCGGCCTTGCCCGCCTCGGTGAGCGTGTACGTCTTGCGGCCGTTGGACTCCTCAGCGGTGATCAGTCCCTCGTCGGCGAGCAGCTGCAGGGTCGGGTACACCGAGCCCGCGCTCGGCTTCCACGCACCGCCGCTGCGCTCGGAGATCTCGCTGATGATCTGGTAACCGTGCATCGGCTTCTCGGCGAGCAGCGCGAGCACCGCCGCGCGGACGTCGCCCTTGCCCATGCGCGGCGCGACCTTCTGCTCGAACATGCCGCGAAGCTGCTCCATGGCCTCCCACAACCCCTGACCGGGATTGCCCTTGCCGCTCCAGCTGCTCGAGCCGCCGAAGCCGCCGCCGCTGTACGAATCGCTCATGATGACCTCCTGGAACCGGGGCCCTGATCGGGTCTCGACGATATGTCAACGATATATCGCTGGGTTGTGTCGGTGGTCGTGAGTTGGCTGTGAACAACGGCCGGCGGCGGGTGGGCTCTGGCGGCGAAGCGGCACGCGAACGTGCCGATCGGGGTGCTGATGAGGGGGCTGTCGGCATGGCTCGTTCGCGCACGGCTGCCGTTCTCGCGGCGTCGGCGTCGGCGACACGCCCACGGTGAACGCGTACGAATGGCGTCATGCCGCCCGCTCTTCGCGCAGCTCGAAGCGGGCTCGGCCGCCCAGTCGCGGCACCTGTGCCGGGTCGATGTGTGGTGGCGGGATGAACCACACTTCGGCCGGGCCCGCGTGAACGCGCCATCCGTCGCGGTGGATCATGTGGTGGCAGAAGCTGCAGAGCATCACTCCGTTCGACAGGTCGGTCGGTCCGGTGTCGCGTTCCCACCAGTCGATGTGGTGCGCTTCGACGTAGCCGATGTTCTGGCCGCAGGATGCGCATCCGCCGTCGCGTTCTCCGAGGGCGAGCCGTTGCGCCTTCGTGAACAGTCGAACGGCTCGTCCGAGGTCGAGCGGGAGGCTGTCACCGCCGAGGACGGCCGGGATGAGTTCGGCGTCTGCAGCCATGCGGCGAACGGTGCCTGCTGAGACGGGCTGTTCGATCCCGTCGATCCGAGCGTGGCCGAGCTGGGTGACGAGGGTGTCGAGGTCGACGCGCACGATCACCGTGGTCTTCGCGAGTGGCGCGAGTGTCTGGGAGCAGCCGAGCGCGTGCCGGGCGAGCGCGGCGAGCGCGTCGACTCGGATCTGCGGGATCGTGCGGTGGTCGTCGATGACCGGGCCTGACGCTCCCTCGCCGACCGCGCCTGCGCCGGAGTCGCGTCGCCGCAGCGCGTCGCTGACGAGCGCTTCGATCGCTGCCTTCACCGGAGCCGCGCTCTCGGGGTCGATTCGGGCGTGCAGGTGCACCATGCCGTGGCCGTCTTCCCGCATGGTCAGCGAGCGCTCCATGCGGAGTTCGTCTTCGCGGGGTTCGACGCCGTCGGGATCGAGCCGCGCCTCCGCCTCCCGCACTCCGCGCAGGAGGGTCTCGAGCGGCACCCGCCCGGCGAGGTCGACCAGCGCACGCTCGACGACCTGGACACGATCGGGGTCGGATCGCATCGACGCTCGGTCGAGCATCGTCGTGATTGCGGATGCCGCGTCGATGCTGATAGTGGCAGATTCGAGCGCCTCGGCGATGTGCCGGTGCCGCGACGGGAGTGGCTCGCCGGTGAAGGTCTGCCGTTCGGCTGTGGCGGTGCCGACCGCGATCAGCCTCGCCGCGTCGGATCGCGACGCTCCAGTGGCCGCGGCGACGAGGCGGATCGCGTTGTGGAACCCCTGCGCCTTGGCGAACCCGGAATCGCCGAACTCGGGCCCGGACCGCTTCGACATCTCGGCCGCGACCCTGGCAAGCACCGCGTCGACATCACGCCGGACCCTCGCCAGCGCATCGGTGACCTGCATGAGACCGGCATCGCTCAACTGCTCGAGCTCGGATTGCGGGCCCCCTCGCACGGCGCCCCACGCCGGCGACACGCCGGCCCACACCTCGTGCAGCGCGGCGACATCTCGCTGAAGCGCGGACAGCGCAGCGAGCGGATGCTGCTCGGGCGCGGGCTGTTCCATGCTTCGATCCTGCACCCACCCACCGACATTCGTGAGCAGGAAATAGCGTTTGACCAGCCCATTTGTCGTGTGCAGAACTCGGCCAGATGCCCGCCTGTGGAGGACGAGTCACCAGAACGCGCACTCGGGATGCCGCGATAGCGGACCTCTGAGCGAGTAGCCCCAGCGCGGCCTCGAGCAGCCAGAGCCGGGAGACTCGGGCTCGGTTCGCTCGACGACCCAGGACCGGCCCCGTGGTCCCGGTTTCGCCCGACCGTGCCGGGTCGGCCCGTGGCATCCGTCTGGGGTTCTGCCTCTCAGCTGGGGGCGCCGACGCAGCCAGCCGTGCGGCGTGTACCGCACGGCCCGTTTCGCGTCATCTCGACTGCGGCGCGATCGCTTGCAGATCGGATGCCTCGGGCGCAGGCGACGACTCCGGCACCGCCCCATCCGCCCTCGCCGCCGCCCTCCGCCGCCCCGGCGCGTTCGCCACGAACACCCCCGCCACGAGCACCGCCCCACCCGCCGTCTCCCACACGTTCGGTACCTGCCCGAGCAGCAGCGCCGCCGACAGCATCGCCACGACCGGCGCGAGCAGCACCCACGGCACGACCGACGCCGACCGGTTGCGGGCGAGCAGCCCATTGAAGATCGCGTAGCCGACGAGCGTGCAGAGGCCTGCGGTGTACAACGTCGAGAGCAGCGGCCGCCACCCGAACGCCACGATGCCGGCGGCGATGGCGTCGGGCCCCTCGATGAGCGCCGACAGGCCGAGCGCAGGCAGCGGCACGACGAGCGACGACCACACCGTGAGCGACAGAGCGCCGAGTCGCCGCGCCGGCGCGACCGGCCCCGCCCGCCGCGCGACCACGTTCCCGACAGCCCACGACAGCGCGGCGAGCAGGCACAGCACGACCGCGAGCGCCGGCGCGTCGCCGCCGCGACCGAACGCCACGATGCCGAGCCCCACCGTCCCGAGCAGTACCCCCGCGACCTGCAGGTGCGTCGGCCGCTCGCGCAGCGCGAGCGCCGCGACGAGGATCGTGAGCACGACCTGCGCCTGCAGCAGCAGCGCGGCGATACCGGGCTGCAGTCCGAGCGCGATCGACGTGTAGAGCAGCGCGAACTGGCCGAGGCTCATGAAGAGGCCCACCCCGACGACGGTCTTCCAACTCGCGAGCGGCCGCGGCACGACGACGACCGCAAGCGCGACGACGGCGAAACGGATGGCGACGAAGAACAGCGGCGGGATGCCATCCATGCCCCAGTCGATGACGACGAAGTTGAAGCCCCACATCGTCGCCACCAGCGCGGCCAGCAGCATGTCGCGTCTCGTCATGGGTCAAGGGTGGCTCGCGGCATCCGGAATCACCAGCGACCATTTCTGCCCCTGAATCGGTAGCATTGCTGCATGATCGATCTCGAAGCCGTGGTCGCGCTCCGGGCGGTGGCCACCAACGGCAGCGTCGCGGCGGCGGCGGATGCGCTCGGGTTCACGCCGTCGGCGGTGTCGCAGCAGATCAAGCGGCTCGAGCGCGGCACCAGGGTCGCATTGCTCGAGCGGGCGGGTCGCGGTGTGGTGTTGACGGATGCCGGTCGCCACCTCGTCACGTCGTCGGCGACGGTGCTCGCCGACCTCGAGCGCATCGAGGCCGACCTGCATCTCACCGGCCGAGCGAGCGGGGCGGATGGCGCAGCTGCCCGCCGCATCACGGGCGAGGTGCGCATCGGCGCGTTCTCGACCGCGGTGCGCGGTCTGCTGGTCGACGTGCTCCCGCGGCTGCGCGAGGAGCATCCGGAGCTGCGCGTGCCGTTGCGCGAGAGCGAGCCGTGGGAGACGATCGCGCTGGTCGCGTCGGGTCAGCGCGACCTCGGCATCGTGCACCGGTGGGGCGGGGTCGCGCTGGCGATGCCCGATCACCTGGTCGAGACGCCCCTGTTCACGGATGTCGCGGACGTGATCCTGCGCCGCGAGCACCCGCTCGCCGACCGGGCCGAGCTGACGCCGCTCGACCTCGCCGACGAGCAGTGGATCGCGACGTTCGACTCGACGATCTGCCGGCAGTGGCTCCGGCGGCTCTTCGACGGCGTCTCGAACGCGCCGCGCATCGTGCACGAGTCGATGGAGTTCGAGAATCACCTCGAGCTCGTGCGCGCCGGCCTCGGCGTGGCCTTGGTGCCGCGGATGGGGCGTCCCTCCCTGCATCCTGACCTCGTCGCCGTGCCGACGGTGCGCCCGGCGTCGACCCGCGGAGTCTCGGCCGTGCACCGTCGCAGCCAAGCGGACTCTCCGGCGCTGCAGGCGGTGCTTGATGCGGTGCGGTCTGGTGCGTTGGGACTGCACGACGGCTCGATCGCGTGAGTGGTATCACGGTGATACCACGCGGTACGCTGGTGGTGAGGGAAGGACCGTGCGATGGCGATGACCCTGCGACTCGACGCGGCTCACGACCAGCTGCTCGAGGCTCTGGCCACGAAGTTCGGGCGTTCGAAGACCGAGGTCGTGCAGATCGCGCTCGACGACCTGGCGGCGCGTGCCGACAAGTCCGCCCGTACGCGCGCGGCCTTCGATCGGGTACGTTCGCGCGACGCCGACCTCCTCGAGCGTCTCGCCAAGTGACGGCGCGCCGGGAGGTCGAGTACCTCGACCCCGACGACGTCGAGGCGCTGCTCGACGTCGAGGGGTTCCACTTCAAGGACGGCGCCCGCGGTCGCAATCTGTTGCTTTCGGCCCTCGCCGCACCGATGCCGGTGTTCGGCGAGGAGGTGCACCCGACGCTCGACGAGAAGGCGGCGGCGCTTCTGCTCGCGGTGATGCGCAACCATCCGCTCGCCGACGGGAACAAGCGACTCGCATGGTTCGTGACCGTCGCGTTCCTCGAGCTCAACGATCTCGACCTCGTGGCCGATGACGTGGTGGAGGCCGACCGGTTTCTTCGCGAGGTCGCGGCAGGCACGATCGATCTCGACGGCGTCGCGGCATGGATTCGACACCGCATCCGACCGCTGATGTGACCCGATCAGACGGCATCACCCCCCAGGTGCAGGCCTCAGTGGGCGTCATCCATCCCGGTAGCATGCACGGCTGCCCCGTGGCATCCGGCCTGCTGCCAGTCGTAGGCATTGCCGAGCGGCTGGTCGTCGGCGCCGTACATGGCCTCCCGCCACTCGGGAGTGCGGGCGTCGTTGAACGCGTCGAGCTCGTTGATCACCGCCATCGTGTCGCCCGTCTCCCAGGTCTGCCACATCGGGATGAACGCGGCTCTGAAGCCCTTCTCGGCCATGCAGACGGCGTCGAGGTGATCCTGCATCAGGCCCACCTCGACGTCGAACGGCCACTCCTCGAGGAACTCGGCCGAGGGCCTCGGGATCAGGTCGAGGTCGGAGGTCTCGTCGTAGACGGTGTACCCGAGGATGGTGGTGATGCCGCCGGGTTCTGGTGCGACCGCGTCCTCGACGACAGCGGATGCCGGTGACGGAGTCGCACTCGGACCGGGGTCGATCGTCGGGGGCGTCGGGACCATGGCCGCGTCGGGCGGCGCGGCTGCCGACACATCCGGAGCCGCGGTGGACGCAGCCGTCTGCTGGCCGTCGCCGCTGATCTCGGAGACGGCCGCTGCGGTGAGCGCGGCACCGGTTCCGATGGCGATGACCGCCCCGACGGCGCCGACCACGAGCGCGATTCGGTGTCGCGGCGTCGATCGCTCCTGTCGTCGTTCTTCGCGTCGTTGTTCGTCGTCGAGCAGGTCCTGCAGGTTCATCGGGGTTCCTCTCCAGCGTGTAGGGATGCTGCGGACGCGGCCGGGATTCGGCGCGCGGAGTTCGTCCACTGGGCGGTGGCGGCGAGGCAGAGGATCGCGACGCCGGTGCCGATCGCGTAGGCGGCCGGTTCGAGCCATGGCACTCCGATGATCACGACGAGCGCCGTCGCACTGAGGTAGTACAGCGCCTCGACGCTCTGCGCGAAGATCAGGAGGCCGGTGAGGGCGAGCGTCGCCGACCCCCAGGGCCGCGTAGGTCCGCGGCCGAGCAGCGCGAGAGCGACGAGCGCGACCGAGCCGAGCGCGATGGTGAGCGCTGCAGAGCTTGGGATGAAGCTGATGTCGCCGATCTGCAGTGCACGCACCTGCCGGACCGCGATGAACGCGCCGACCGCGACCTGCACGATCCCGATTGCGGCGACCGCGGCGAGGAGCAGCCCGTCGGTGCGCGGAAGACTCCACCGGACGCCCTCTCGACCGGAGAGCTGCGCGCGCCGCCAGCCGAGGTCGGCCGGGATGCCGCGCAGCATCCGCGCCCTGAGCGACCGGGCGGTGGCGCGCGGGCTGGTGCCGGCCTCGGTCGCCCATGCGGCGTGCTCGTGCAGGTCGGAGAGGATCTCCTCTTGCCGTCGAACCGCGACGAGGGGATCGAGACCGGCCGTGTACCGCACCGACCAGCGAAGGGTCGCGCGGGCGGCGCGTTCCACCGCTCGGTCGTCGCGGTCGCCTTGGCCGGTCACGCGAGCGCCTCACCGGTCACCGTGCCGCGCTGCTCGGTGCGGGCGGCCGCGCGAAACGCGGCCTCACCAGCCCCGGTCACTTGGTACAGCCGCCGGCGCGGGCGCCCCTCGGCCTCGGCCGCCTCGGGCGCTTCCCACTCCGATTCGAGCAGTCCCGCGGTCTCCATGCGGTTCAGGGCGCGGTACAGCGCGCCCTGCGAGACCAATGCGGAGCCGTCGCGTTCGGCGAGCGTGCGGGCGAGCGCGAAACCGAAGAACGACCTCTCGCGCGGCTGGATGGTGAGGCCCGCATCGAGGATCGCCAGCTCGATCGGGAGGAGCACTCCCGGGCGTCGTCGTGGCATGGATGCGACTATACGCACCTATGTGCGTATAAATCCAGAGGCGGCGTCAGTCGCTCCGCGAGCGGGCGCCGATCGGTCCGGTCCCGCGATGCGTATGACTCCTACCTCGCCGCCGCCGCCGTCGTCGTGGCTCGGGCGGCCAGCCACTCGCCGAACGACGTGGTCGACAGCTGCGCATCAGGGCCGGGCGTCAATTCGTCTCCCGAGAGCCGTGTGCCGAAGTACAGCGCGTCGGCGTCGCCCATGACCTTGCGCGGGTCGCCCGCGGCTCCGAGCCCGCGTCGGATGAACTCATCCATGGGCAGTCGCTCGGGTCCGCCGATCTCCAGCGTGCCGTTCACGGGTGCGCCGGCCGCCACCCGCGCGACCGAGGCCGAGACATCCGCGGCAGCGATGGGCTGCATGAGGCCGGTGCTGAGTCGCGCGACGCCGTCGACGGTCGCCTCGTCGGCGATGCGGCCGACGAACTCGTAGAACTGCGTTGCGCGCACGATCGAGTACGGCCGTCCCGACTCGCGGATGAGCTGCTCCTGGGCGACCTTCGCGCGCAGGTATCCGCTCGCGGGAAGCCGCTCGGCGCCCACGACCGACAGTGCGACGTGGTGTCCCACGCCCGCCTCGCGCTCCGCCGCGAGCAGGTTCCCGGTGGAGGTGGTGAAGAACGCGAGCACGTCGTCGTCGGCGAATGAGGGTGAGTTCGACACGTCGACGACCACGTCGGCGCCGACGAGTGCCTCGGCGACTCCCTCGCCGGTGATCGTGTCGACACCCGAGTTCGGCGAGGCGGCGACCGCGTCGTGGCCGTACGCCGTGAGCAGTTCGACGACCTTGGATCCGATGAGGCCGGTGCCTCCGATGACGGCGATCTTCATGACGGGTTCCTTCCGGTGCGCGGCTGCGGCGTCTCCGCTGCCGTCATGAACTCCGACCGGATGGCTCTCGGAACTGTGACACGTCGGCTCGTTCAGTTCCCGCCCACGCGGTTCCAGCAGGCGAGCTTGCCCGGTGCGGTCGTGACCCAGAGCTCGACGATCCGGCCGCGCCATCCCGACCGAAGACTGATCAGGCCGGTCACGTCGCCGTTCGGCCGGCGGATGGCGAGGCCGGGCGCGCCGTTGACGTGGACGATCTCGAGCGCGGCATCCGGATGGTGCAGAAGCCGCGCGACGAGTTCGCGTGCGACCGCAGTCCGTCCGGTTCGCTCGCCCCCCGATGAATCGCCCGAATCGATCGTGAGCCGCACCCTGGCGTCGAGGAGTCCGGCGAGTGCGACGTCGTCGCGGGGGTCGAGCGCGAGAAGCAAGCGGGCGGCGGCGTCGTCAGGCCGCAGCACGGAGCGCCACGGCGGCGAGCTTGTGCGGGTTCATCATCCACAGCACCTGATCGATGGCGTCCCCGGATGCGACGACGATCACCACCGCGAAGGTCGATCCAGCCTTCGAGAGGATGACGGACGGCTGGCCGTTCACGTCGGCCTCCTCGATGTCGACGCCCTCCCAGAAGTGCGTGTGGAACGCGCGAACGAACCTCGCCACCCGTACGCGCCCGACGACCGGGAACTTCGAGGCGCGCACCACACCGCCGCCGTCGGAGTACGACACGACGTCCTCGGTGAAGAGCTGCTCGAGTGCCTCGAGGTCACCCGTCTTCGCGGCCGCGAGGAACGCGGTGAGCAGCCGGTGCTGCTCGTGCCGGGTCACCTCGCGCCGTCGCTCGCCGGCGAGGTGCTTGCGCGCTCGGCTGACGAGCTGGCGCGCGGCGGCCTCGGACACCTGCACGATCTCGCAGATCTGCGAGTAGTCGTAGGCGAAGGCCTCGCGCAGCACGTACGCGGCGCGCTCGGTGGGCGTGAGCCGCTCGAGCATGACGAGCACGGCGAAGCCCAGCGCTTCGGCGCGTTCGGCACCGAGGGTCGGATCGTTGCTCGTGTCGACCGGTTCGGGCAGCCATGGCCCGATGTAGGTCTCGCGTCGCGCCCGAGCCGACTGCAGCGCGTTGATCGACAGGCGCGTGGTCACCGTCGCGAGGAACGCGGGCGGGTCGAGCACGGCCGTGCGGTCGGTGCCCTGCCACCGGAGCCAGGCGTCCTGCACGATGTCCTCGGCCTCCGACGCGCTGCCGAGCATCCGGTAGGCGATCCCGAAGAGCCTGGGTCGCACGGCCCGGAACGTATCGAGCGCGGCCTCGATGGTGCCTTCCATGTCGTTTCCCGTCGGTCGGCGAAGCGGGGCCGGGTTTCGGCCCCTACAGCTGAGACCACGCAGCCCGCCCCGACGTGACAGCGATCCGCGAATCCGCGCGAATGCTCGGGACGATACTCCGGATGCCGCGGGCGTGCGAGGCACGGACGCGGGCCCCGCACGCCCAGCGCACGGCTTCGACCGGTGGGGCGGCGGCGCGCACTCCGCTCACCCAGCGGACGGCGCCGAGGATGGTGCGCGGAAGGCGGTGCCCGGTCGACTGCCTCGCGCGGCTCAGCCGATCTCGGGCGCCGGCGGCGGTTCCGGCGTCGGCGGCAGGCCGACCTCGATGATTCGCGTCACCATCCGAACCGCCCGATCTGGCAGCGCTTCACCCGAGTAGAAGTCCTCGTACAGTTCCTCCGCGGCGTCGAGGGTCCGGATGTCGCAGATCGCCATGAGCTTGGCGATGTCGGTGTCGTCGCGGCCGGGCCGGTTGGCTCGGAGCTTCATCGCGAGAAGCGCCTCGGCGGAGGCGACCTGGATGACGACGACACCGTCGTCATGAAGTGTCTCCCATTCGGTGGAGCGCCGGCCGTAGTCCGGGACGAAGCCCGCGGCCTTGTCGTTCAGCCAGTCGTCGGGCCATCCGTTGGCTTCGGCGATCGCGCGACCTGCCTCGAGCACGAGCTCATGATCGCCGATCAGGCGCGCATCGATGTCAACAGTGGCCTCGCGATCGAAGTAGCGGAGTGCGAGCGCGGCGCCCCCCACGATCCCGATGCCGCTGCGCTGGCCGCGCTCGTTGAGGGTGCTAACGAGATGCCGGAGCCCAACGACGAGCTCGTCGCGTTCGAAGCGGGTCATGCGCTGACCAGCGTGTCTGCGTCGACGAGGACGCGGCGCCGAGCGAACTCCGGCGGCACCCGGTCGGGCGTCGGCGTCAACGTGTAGGGGCCTTCGCCGAGGGCCCACGGGCGTCGAAGCGTTCGCTCGGGGCTGACGGCCCAGTCAGGAATGGGCAGCTGCTCGGCCACGAGGTGGTGCGCGACGAGTGCGGCGAGCGCGGCATCCCACTGGCGGCTGCCGGTCGGCTCGGGCGGTGAGATGGCCAGGGCGAAGCGGGCCGCGCCGTGTTCGGCGTTCAGGTTGTCGTTGAGCTGGATGAATCGGCGCAGCGCCCCGCTCTCGCGACCGTCGGCGACGGCGAAGCGGATGTCTGCGGCGATCGCCGCCGCGTCGTCTCGGACGGTCGGCACCGAGACGAGCCGGTGGCCGGCGGCGCGGAGGGCACGCTCGACCGCCTCGAACGAGGGATTCTGATGCCCGCGCTCGATCAGCGAGAGGTGCGACTGCGACAGCCGGGCACGTCGGCCGAGCGCCTGCTGGGTGAGTTTCCGGCTCCGCCGCGCGGCGCGGATGAGGGTTCCTGCGCTCACAGATCACCTCCGAATATTCGATCCATCTCATACTAGCCCCTTTGCCATGTAGCTCGCCGGATGGCCTGGCGACGCAGGCGACTGCGACGTACCGACGCCCCGCGGTCGATGACGGGGTCGCCAGAACGTACGGCGAAGATGAGGCTCGACCCACCGACTTCCGATGGGAGAGGGTCGGTGCGAGGGGCGCCTCAGGCGGTCGCCGCGAGTGCGCGCACGGCGCGCTCGACTGCAGGACGCACGTCGAGTTCGGGGTCGACCGTGAGTCGGTGCAGCACCAGGCCGTCGCCGAGGGCCATCAGGGCGCGCGCCGCCGGCACGGGGTCGGGGATGCCGGCTGCGGCGATGAGCCGGTCGGTCCACTGCTCGAACTCGCGACGCTGGCGGCGCAGCGGTTCGAGCAGCTCGGGGTCGGCGGCGAGTTCGACGAAGAGCGCGTAGCGCGCCCGGGTGCGGGTCGCGGCGGGGCCGGTCTGTACGAGCAGCACGGCGCAGAGTCCCTCGGCGATCGAGTCGAGCGTCGGCTGCTCGAGCAGCTCGGGCGTGAAGTCGGCACGCTCGAGTTCGGCCATCCAGTCGATGATGCCGGCCAGCAGGGCCCGCCGTGTGCGGAACCAGTTCGAGGTCGACCCTGCGGGCAGCCCGGCGCGTTGATCGACGCGCGCATGGCTGAGTGCCCGCACTCCGTCGGTGCCGAGGACCTCGACCGCCGCCTCGAGGGCTCGCTCCCTGGTTGCTGCAGCCATCGGCGCCTCTCACGTCGCGTACGTCGACGAGTTTCGCACGGGCGCGCGTGGCGCCGTGGCATCCGTGCGCCGTGGCATCCGCAGGTCGGGGTCGCCGGGCCGAGCTCAGTCGGCTCGCCGGATCCAGTCGAGCGTGAGGTTCGCGACCGCGTCGGGAGCCTCGGCGGGGAGGAGCTTGCCCCCGTCGTCGACGAACGCGAACTCGACGTCGTCGGCGAATCGCTCGGGGTTCGCGCAGAGGCGGCGGATGAGCTCCTCGTCGAACCTGGTGTCGACCCGGCCGAAGGCGAAGAGCGTCGGGACAGTCAGGCGCATCCGCTTATACACGCCACGGCTCAGCCGCATCGACTCGGGGATCACCATGCCCCGGTAGAGCGCGCGGACCGCCTGGTCGATGGCGGGGCGCTGCTTGGGCGCGAGGTGCGCGTCGACCTCCGGCTCCGGCGTCCGTCTCGCGTTGTACTGATCGGCCCACACGTCCCGGAGCGAGCTCCCGGGGCGATGCCAGAGCAGCTTCGGCATGTGCCGGAAGGCGGCGACGAGCCTGGGGCTGAACGAGATGAATCCGGGCGGCACCGAGAGCTGAACCGCCCTCCCGACGCGTTCGGGGTGGGCGTAGTCTAGCTGCATCGCGGTGATCGCCCCCATGTCGTGACTGACGAGGTGCGCACGTTCGACGCCGAGCGCCTCGAAGAGCGCGAGCAGGTCATGCAGTCGCGTCTCGCGCTCGATGCCGGAGTCGTCGGCTTCGGTCCAACCGGCACCGCGAAGGTCGGGACAGATCACGCGGTAGCCCTGCTCGGCGATCAGCGGCGCGACCTGATGCCACTGCCACCAGTGCAGCGGGAAGCCGTGGAGCATGACGACGGGTTCACCATCGCCCACGGTGGCGACGTGGGTGCGCAGGCCCGGGGTCTCGACGATGAGGTGCTCGAATCCGGATGCCTCGGGCAGAGGCGGTGCGAGATCTGCCGGAGCGGTGATCGAGTGACTGTTAGGTTCAGGTGTACGCATGACGACTCCTTCGTCGGTGCGGTTTACTACGTTTATAGTACGGCGGATGGTGCGCGTCAGCCAGACCCGCTGTTCGGAGTTGCGGGGGCTCTCGTCGCTTGCAGCGGCGACCGGGTCGCGGCGCCCGGCTCGAACGGGTCGGGCACGTCGACGCTGCTCGACGTGCTGACCGGCGAGACCGAAGCGGATGCCGGAACCGTCCGTTGGGCGAAGGGCGTCAGGTTCGTCTCGTACAACCGGGTCTACGCCGAGCTGGATCTCGACGACACCGTCGGCCACGCGGTGAACGCCTACTCGGACTCACTCGCGTTCACGGCGACGAAGAAGGACGTGAACCGGTTCCCGTCGATGCTGCAGTTTCTCGGAGGCCGGCCTGCAGCAGAAGATCGGCACCCTCTCCGGTGGCCAGCGCGGCCGCGTCGCGATCGCCCAGCCTGCTCTCGGGCGCGGCGGTGATCGTGCTCGACGAGCCCACCAATCAACCGACATCACCTCCACCCAGGTGATGGAGCGGGCGCTCATGCACTTCCCGGGCGGGGTCATCGTGGTCTCGCACGACCGCTTCTTCGTCGACAAGGTCGCCGAACGGCTGCTCGTGTTCGACGGCGGGCCGCGGTGCGGGCGCTGGCGGCCGGGGCGCTCTGATGGGTCTCTGTGCACGCGACGGTCACCGGGTACCCGGTGCGTCGAGCCTGCTAGTTCGGACTCGCCGCCGGTGGAGCGACAGGGCGCTGCTATATCGTGTGGGGGATGGTGGCATTGAACGACGGCTCCGCGATCGTCGTTCGATTCGCGCCGTTCACTCGCGAGGGACTAGAAAAGAGTGCGGCCAAGCAGGCGCTGTCCGATCAAGCGAAGGGACGACCCGCGAGGCGTGGCGTCTCGGTGTTCGCTACGCACGTCGACGTTGGCGAGTCGCTCGACGATGCGGTTCGGCGCATATGCGAACACGCGTCACGATTCTGTGGAGGGGAGCGCGTGGCAGTGGTCGCAGAGAGTACGTTGAATCAGGAAGGCTACGCACTCCACTTGAGCGAGCCGCCAGATGCTCACTACCTTGTGGGTACGGCTGATCTCTCAGAGTTGCCAGACTTCAGCAGGCTCGCTGAATTGCTCCGGGACGATAGACGGGACAACCCCGGTTTCAGAGGAAGGGGCTAGGGATGCAGACTTCGACCGTTGAGATCGACCTCAACGATATCGACGAGGAAGGGCTGACCGTCGCGTTGCTCAGCGATGCCAGCGGACCACTTGAGCCCGGGCGGATGACGATTGCGTACGAGAACGAGGATCGGTTGGCGGCTCCTGCGCTCGTAGCGTCCGTGCGCACGGACCTTGGAATCGCTTATCTTCGCTTGAACTGGCGAGCACTAAGTCATCGTCTCTATAACGAGCGGGCTTTTCGGCTCGACCCGGTTCACTCAAGTTCCGCTGTACGCTCACGTCGAGCAGGCGCAGAGATTGACGCCGCATCTCGGCGAATAGTTGCACGCGGATCGGCGGCCGCGCCTAATTCGGCGGTGGCATTCCGTTGAGACACGTCACTGTCCTTACCCTCTGCGATGCCGTATCGGTACGGGAGGGCCTCCTGCACGTGCTCGGTGGCGGCATAACCCGGCTTGAGCGGGAGAGCTTCCCGGCGCCACTTTTGTGCAACATCGCAACGATGGTGGAAGTGGAGAATGTCGCAGACGAAGGCCACATAGACATCGTGCTTCGCTTGTTGAAGGCGGAGGCCGGTGGCGAGTCGCTGCTGAGTGAGATCTCGTTTGGCGCAGACTATGGGCCGAATGATGTCCTCTCGCTTGACGCACCTGCGGCCATCCCGCTTGCTGTTGAGGCGGCAAACCTAGGGCTGCCAGGCCCTGGTCGCTACCATGTAGCTGCTTTGCTGGATGGCAAAGAAGCCGCACGGATCTCGTTCTGGGCGGGACTGTCTCCCGAAACGCCGCAGGCATGAGCTCCGGGGCGATGGGCTTTTAGGCCCGCGGACGTCGCTAGGCGACAACGGATTTGCCCACTGCTCGATGGTGGTCGACGTCGCGTAGGCGCGTCACTCCACCAATCAGTTCCAGCGGTGGCGGCGCCTGCCGGTATAAATCGCTCCTCATGACCCTCCTGTGACGAGGCTCTGATCGGGTCTCGCAGAACTCGGGCCTATCCCTGCGTGAAGTCCTGTGCAGGAGTGTGGCACCGTTTCGCTTCGGACGATCAGGGCGGCAGACGTCTTCTCGATCTTCGACGTGATGGCGGTGGAACATGAATGGCCGGTCCGCGAGCCCAAAGCGTTGGACTGTCACGGCGACGGGCGTGGCGGGCAACTAGTCGGCCGTGAACTAGCGTCTCCACGGGCCGCCGGATGAGGAGGGGATAGTGGTCGATCCAGAAGCTGTTGTCTTCGATGTCGACGGCACGTTGTGTGACATTCGTGACGTACGCCACTACTTCGGGCGTCAAATCGACGCGCCTTCAGTCCCATCGTTACAGGGAAGCGACCTGGTCGTTTAGCGTCCGCGGCAAGATATCGAGCGGACGCGATCGTCAAGTCGGAATGATTGGTTCAAAGATGAGCCGATACAAGGGGTGCTCGCCGTAGATGACCGAGACGACATTCTGCGATTACGGGCGGCAGCCGTTGTCGGAACGGTAAGAGTCAGCGAGGAAGGCTCATCATTGGACGAGGTCCAGCGGCCGGTAGGCCAGCGGGATATCGTGATCGAGCGGCTGATCATCGAATGTCGACTGTGACGCGCCGTGCTCGCGGCGTGCTGCCGAAGTGCGTCTGCGGTCGTGGGTAGGGTGGGGTACCTCGACACTAACCACGAGTAGGGACCAATGACTGCGAGCACCGACACCGCTGTTGATCTCGCGGAACGGGCACGGAGCGTCGCGGCCGAAAGGATCCCGCCGTTCCTCCGCTGGGCGGGCGGCAAAAGGTGGCTCGTGCCGCAGATCCTTCGCCTAACCTCTGGCATCGAGGTCAAGCGGTACCACGAGCCCTTCGTTGGCGGAGGTTCGGTCTTTTTCGCACTTCCCCGGTTGGAGGAGGCCGTCCTTTCAGACCTAAACACCGATCTCATCGAGGTCTATCGGGAAGTTCGCGATCATCCTATGGACATACACGACCGGCTAGAGCGTTATGAGAACACTCGGGATCACTACTACGCTGCGCGCGCGGCATCACCGGTTGATGCGATCGATCGTGCGGCGCGATTCATCTACCTGAATCACACGTCATTCAACGGCATTTTCCGGGTGAATCTAAGGGGCGAGTACAACGTTCCGTTTGGAAATCGAAAGTCGGTAAACATTCCTGACCGCGCGGCACTGCGCGCTGCCAGCGAACGTCTCAAGGGTGCACGTCTGAACGCGGCGGACTTTGAGCGCGCCCTCGGTGACGTCCGTGAAGGTGACCTCGTGTTTCTAGATCCCCCTTATACAGTCGCCCACAACAACAACGGGTTCGTCAAGTACAACCAGCACTTGTTTTCTTTTGATGATCAGAGACGACTGGCAGAATCAGTTCGAACCTTGGTTGAAATCGGCGCAAGATACATCTTGACGAATGCTGCGCATCACTCAATCGACGAGTTGTTTTCTACCCACGGCCGACGCCTTACAGTCTCGCGTCGAAACGTTATCGCGGGCAAAGCGGCGGCACGCGGGAGTGCTGAGGAGTATTTGTTCACGAACATCGAGGAACTGTGACCACAGTCGAACTTGACCTTCTGCCCGCTACGCAACTGCGGGCCGCGACTGCCCGCCGTCTTTCCAGAGACCTCAGGGAGAAGGTTCCCCTCGCGCGCCAAGGTGAGTACGAGGCTAACGGCTGGGTGGTTGACAAGGTGCTGAAGAGCGCGGTCTGGATGCGGCGGCCGAAATCGCACGGCCTGGCATTCGAAGATCGCGTCTGGGCGATGTGCGCTCGGCTCGGCTTCTCCTCAATGAATCGGACACGGGAACTAAAGATTCGTTACGGGAAATCCGACAACGAGACAAAGCAACTCGACGTGTTCGCTGCCGACGACGATGTTGTCCTGGTAATTGAGTGCAAGTCCTCGGATAAGGATCAGGCTCCCACTTATGCTTTCAAGACGGAGATCGAAAGTATCCAGGGCTACCGGAAAGGAGTTACGCGCCAATTGCGCGAGCTCTTTCCGGACCACAAGGTGAAATTTGTCTTCGCGACAAACAACATCGGCGTGAGCGAGGAAACTCGCGAACGGATCTCAAATGCAGACATCGCGTACCTTGATGAGGAGTCCGTCGCCTACTACCACGAGTTGGCTGATCACCTGGGCGTGGCTGCCAAGTATCAGTTCCTTGGGAATTTGTTCCAGGGCGACAAGATTCAGGCGATGGATGCAACAGTTGCTGCGATCCAAGGAAAGATGGGTGGCCACACCTACTACTCCTTTGCTATCGAGCCTGACCGCTTGTTGAAGCTCGCGTACGTCTTACATCGGAACAACGCGAACTCTCAGTGGATGCCGACATACCAGCGAGTCATCAAGAGGTCGCGCTTGAAGCGCGTCACGGAATTTGTCGGGCGCGGTGGCTTCTTCCCCAATTCCCTCATCATCAACATCGAGACTGGTCGGAGAGGTCTTCGATTCGAGCGTGCGACAACTCAAGCGGGCGAGAGCAGACTTGGTGTTCTTCATCTACCTCAAAAGTACAGATCTGCATATGTTATCGACGGTCAACATCGGCTCTACGGCTTCGCCAACTCCGCTCGCGCGAACACTGAGTTGCTCCCTGTTGTGGCGTTCGTCGACCTTCCCGGGGACAAGCAGCTCGAATTGTTCATGCAGATCAACGAGAACCAGCAAGCCGTCCCCAAGAACCTTCGGCTGACTCTCAAGGCCGATCTCGAGTGGACGAGCATCGATCTGCGGCGTCGGGCTCAAGCACTGAAGTTGAAGGTCGCTCAGCAACTCGGTGAGCGAAAGTCTTCCCCGTTGCGTGGAAGAGTAATCCTTGGCGAGGAGAAGAGCACCGATCGGCTATGTATCACTCTCGACGCCATTAACCGAGGGATAGACCGCGGGCGTTTCATTGGGGAGTTCACTAGCAGCGAGATGAAGAAGGTCGGATCCTTCTATCGCGGCTCGAATGAAGCTACTCTGAGACCTCTTACGGAATTTCTTGAGTACTGTTTTGATCACGCTCGCGATCGCTTGCCACTTCAGTGGAACGCTGGCAAGGGCGAGGGGGGTTTTGTCTTCACGAATCCCGGCACCGAGGCGATGCTTCGGGTCGTCGGTGACATCGTCGACTTTCTCGCCGACCAAGGGAAGCTAGATGCGCGTGTCAATACCCCGAAGGAAACATTCGCACAGGTGCGCGAGATTTTGGATCCGCTGCTCAACCATCTTGCCCCCCTTTCAGTTGAGGATATCGCAGAGTTCAAGAGTTGGTTCGGCAGTGGTGGGCCGACCAAATATCTTCGCCGGTTTCAGGCCGCACTGGTCGAATGCGTCGACGGTTTCATGCCTGATGGATTCGACGAGTGGAAAGCCAATCAGGAAAAGCAATTTAATCAAGAGTCATATTCGATGATTAACGACATCGAGAACCACATGAAGCAGGACATCCGTCGGCGCCTCCAGGACCGGTTCCGCGGGACATGGATCAAGGACGGTGTGCCGAAAGCCGTGTATGCCCGTGCAGAGTCACTCCGTGCGGAAAAGCAGTACGAAGCACCCGAGGGTGTCACCGTCGATTGGTGGGATTGTCTTTACCTGATCGACTATCACAGCATCATGCAGCAGGGATCGAAGGCGTTGTGGGACGAGATATATGACGAGGCTTACACTTTGCCGAGCGACCGAAAGGCCGGGGCATGGAAGAGCAAGTTGTCGTGGGTAGTCACGCTCAACGAGGTTCGGAAGAAGACGCACCACAGTGGCGGCGAGGCCGTGACTGAGGAGGAGTATGCCTTTCTCCAGACCTTGCACTCCCACTTTGATCTCGGCGGAACTGGCCGGAACGACTAGTTGCGCCGGTCGCCATGCTTGGCTGGATTGCTTCGTCGTTCCGTGTTGAACCGGGGCAGTTGCCGAGGGTGTCCCGCGCGGGCGATGACTGCACCGGTAAGGTTCGTCGGTGTTCAAGCACGCGTGGCAACGACCATCGCGAGTGTTCGTCCGTGGCGTCGGCGCCGACCAATGGACATTTCTGGCGGTGGATGGTGATGGCGGGCATGTCGGCTTGCTAGCGGGCAGGGCGCAGACCCGCGCTGATTTGGAGCTTGCTGATTTGTGCGACGTCAGGCGCTCCGGGAGATTGGATCTTCGTCGGGCCATGCGCTGATACACAAGGCGGGAATACCGTCAGCTGCTCTGCGTTGAAGTTGAGCGTACCCAACTCAAGTTCCCCAGGAGGACCTAGGTGCCCGACAACTTCAACGAGGCCGGCGCGAGCTCGTTCGACGAGTTCCTCGCCCGCTACCTCGCGGGTGAGCAGGCCAGGCAGGCGCGGTCGATCGACCT
The DNA here is from genome assembly GCF_900104685.1 of Agromyces flavus. NCBI lineage: Bacteria > Bacillati > Actinomycetota > Actinomycetes > Micrococcales > Microbacteriaceae > Agromyces > Agromyces flavus. Next base: position 2,251,693 of record NZ_LT629755.1, on the reverse strand, counting down.
CAGCCGGTTCCTGACCTCGCGCACCCAGAGCATCCTGCAGCGCGCCGGACGCTTCGCGCTCGAGCGCGGGCAGACCGAGCTCGATGCACTGCACATCCTGCGCGTCATCGTCGAGGACGAGTCCGTCGCGCAGGCGATCACGCGCGTCGGCGCGAGCCCCGAGCGCATCATCACGGCGACCGAGGCGCGGCTGCCCGCGGCATCCGACACCGCCGACGTCAATTCGGCCATGATCACCCCCAGCGCGAGCCGCGCGCTGTTCCACGCGTATCAGGTCGCGCGGTCGAGCGGGTCGACGTACATCGACCCCGAGCACCTCTTCTTCGCCCTCGTGCTCGGGCAGGACGCCCCCGCCGGGCAGGTGCTCGCGCGCGCCGGCGTCACCGCCGACGCGCTCGCGGCCGGGCTCGGCGAGCACGTGGCATCCGCTCAGGGCGAGGGCACCGACACCGCGAACGACGGTTACGGCGAGCAGACGGATGCCGCGGCATCCGCCACCCCCATGCTCGACAAGTTCGGCCTCGACCTCACCAAGCGCGCCATGAACGGCGAGCTCGACCCCGTGATCGGCCGTGCCGACGAGATCGAGCAGACCATCGAGATCCTCAGCCGCCGCACGAAGAACAACCCCGTGCTGATCGGCGAGGCCGGCGTCGGCAAGACCGCGATCGTCGAGGGCCTCGCCCGCGCGATCGTCGAGGAGAACGTGCCCGAGGCGCTGCTCGGCAAGCGGGTCGTAGCGCTCGACCTGCCCGGCATGCTCGCCGGCACCCGCTACCGCGGAGACTTCGAGGAGCGCCTCACCAAAACCATGGAAGAGATCGCCGAGCACCGGGGCGAGCTCATCGTCTTCATCGACGAGGTGCACACGGTCGTCGGCGCCGGTGGTGCCGGTGAGGGCGGCATGGACGCGGGCAACATCCTGAAGCCCCGCCTCGCGCGCGGCGAGCTGCACCTCGTGGGCGCGACCACGCTCAAGGAGTACCGCACCATCGAGAAGGACCCCGCGCTCGAGCGCCGGTTCCAGCCGGTGAAGGTCGGCGAGCCGTCGATCGAGGACTCCGTGCTCATCCTGCAGGGCCTCCGCCCCGCGTACGAGGAGCACCACGGCGTCACCTACACCGACGACGCGCTGCGCGCCGCCGTCGAGCTCAGCGCCCGGTACCTCACCGACCGCGTGCTGCCCGACAAGGCCATCGACCTCATCGACCAGGCCGGCGCACGCCTGCGCCTCAAGCTGGGCGTGAAGGTGGACGTCTCGGCGCTCATCTCCCGCCTGGCCGAGCTGGAGGCCGACAAGAACGCGGCCGTCCGCGCCGAGCACTACGAGGAGGCGTCGCGGATCCGCGACGAGATCTCGAAGGTGCAGGAGCGGCTCGACGAGGCGACCGAGAAGGCCGCCGCGCAGGGTCGTGCCGTGTCATCCGGTTCATCGACGGATGACACGACCGCCGCCTCGACGACCCTCGACGAGGCGCAGATCGCCGCCGTGATCTCGCGGGCCACCGGCATCCCGGTCAATCGGGTTACCGAGGGCGAGCGCGAGCGCCTCGCGAACCTCGAGGGCGAGCTGCACGCCCGGGTCATCGGGCAGGATGACGCGGTCACCGCCGTCGCCCGCTCGGTGCGGCGCAACCGCACCGGCATGGGCGACGCGAAGCGGCCCGTCGGCTCGTTCCTGTTCTTGGGTCCGACCGGCGTCGGCAAGACCGAGCTGGCGCGTGCGCTGGCGTCGTCGCTGTTCGACGACGAGGGCGCGATCATTCGCTTCGACATGAGCGAGTTCGGCGAGCGGCACACCGTGTCGCGGCTCGTCGGCGCCCCTCCCGGATACGTCGGCTACGACGAGGCCGGCCAGCTCACCGAGCGCGTGCGGCGCAACCCGTACTCGATCGTGCTGTTCGACGAGATCGAGAAGGCGCACCCCGACGTGTTCAACCTGCTGCTGCAGGTGCTCGACGACGGACGCCTCACCGACGGCCAGGGTCGCACGGTCGACTTCCGCAACACGGTGGTCATCATGACCTCGAACCTCGGCTCGGAGTTCCTCGCGTCGCGGTCGGGTGCGCTCGGCTTCGTGGCGTCGACGGATGGCTCGGGGTTCTCCTCTTCGGAGGACGTGAAGGCGCGCGTGATGGGCAAGGTGCGCGAGGCCATGCGGCCGGAGTTCCTGAACCGCATCGACGAGATCGTGCTGTTCCAGAAGCTCTCGGCCTCGGAGATCGCGTCGATCGTGCGCCTCATGCTGGGTGCGACCGAGCGCCGGCTGGCCGCTCGCGAGATCGGCTTCGAGGTGACGGATGCCGCGGTGGCGCTCCTCGCGGAGCGCGGCTACGAGCCCGAGTACGGTGCCCGCCCGCTGCGGCGCCTGATCCAGCGCGAGATCGACGACCGCATCGCCGACCTCTTCGTCACCGGCGCCCTCGGCGACGGCGAGGCGGTGCGAGTGGATGCCGCGGACGGCGCGTTCGTCGTCGCATCCGTGCCGAACGCGACCGTCGACATGGCCGCCTAACCCGGTGGTCGAGTAGCACCACCGAAGGCGGCGCCTACCGAGACCACTCGCAGGAGAACGCCCGACCCCGATCGCTGGGGCCGGGCGTTCTCTGCGCGGCGGCGTGTGGGGAACGTTTGGAGCACGCTGGCCGCGGAACAATGAGACATGCTCATCGAGGGAGATGCTTCTCGCGGCCATCGTTGGACGCTGTATTTGTCGGGGGGTGGAGTCCGAGCTGCACTCGCGGCAATCGGGGTGATCTACTTCATCGGGAGCGAGGGTGCGTGGCCGGCGGTCAAGCGGGTGGTCTCCGTTTCGGGCGGAGGACTGGTGAATGCGTGGTTGATGACCCGCCGCCCGAGCGAATCCGATATGCCCAGCGAGCTTGGCAAGATCTTCGATCTTCTCACCAATCGCGCCCGGTCCTGGATTCTCGTTCTCGTGGTGTTGGTGGTGACGATCGGGTCGGCCGCAGTCACGTCCATCCTGCTTCTCGGCGCGGTGGGTCCCGAGGCCAAGGGCTGGGTCTTGGCGGCTCTCGTTCTCTTGTGGATCGCAATCGGCCTTCAACTGAGCACGCGCATTTGGCTGCACTGGTTCTTCCTGCCCTTCGGTCGCCGGGAGCGCCTCGGGGAGACGCTCGGTACGGACTGGGAACGACTCCACGTCTTCGCGACATCTGACATCGGCAGCGCAGGCCCGCTGTTCTTCGAATCCAGTTCGGCCGTCTGTCTCGCCTCGTCTGATCGCAGAGGGGTCTTCGACGCGCGCGATGTCAGCGTCGCGAAAGTGCTGCGCGCTACCACCGCTTTCCCTCCCGCCTTCCCCCCGACCAGATTCAGGCCGCGAAGGCCGCCAATTGATCGAGGCCCCGATTGGACGTGGCAACCAACGCCGGACGGGACTCGCGCGGCATGGTTGGCCGACGGAGGCGTTACGGGCAACCTCGGCGTGCAGTACGGATTGGGGCGCTATGAAGCGGTTCAGTCGATCGTCGGCATTTCTGCCGCGCGTGCTCGAATCTCGTCGACAGCGATCGACTGCAAGGTGCATCGAGACCAAGTCGCGTGGCTCTGCGAGAGATGTGTACAGCGATCCGTGATCGTCGATGCCTCGGGTGCCACTCCTCGGCTCAGTGGACTCGTGGGGATCCTCGTCACGATTCCAGGGGTGGGGGTCGTTTATCACGCTCTCCGGTCACTCAGAGTGATGTACGAGTCGCACCTTCAGCTTGATGCCGTGACCGCTGACGCTGGTCTCATTTCCACCGTGCGCGTGCCCGCCTTAATCGACGAGATCGCAAGTGAACGAGCACCGGCGGTCGACGGCGGGAACCAAAACGCGGTGTCCCTGCGGTCGGGGGCGTTCCGCCAGTGGCGCCACAACGCCGTCGAGTTCCCGTCTGTCGCCTTCACGAGCCTGGAGTGGGCGTGCGTACGTGCACGTCTCGCAACCACCGGTGTGCGAACTGGGCTGCTGGCCGTGCGGCGGAGCACCGCCATGCTCGTGGTTGCGAGCGGCTACCTGAACGCGTGCCTGGCGATGCGCGGCCGCGACGCGATCGGGCGTGCGACTCAGGGAATCGCGCGCCTTGACCTTCGCTTCGGTCTCAATGGCGATCTCGTCGAGTGGTTGAACCGCGCATGCGCGGAGTTCACCGAGGGGGAGCTCACCGAACGGAATCGGCGCCTCAGCGCGCTCCTGCGTGGTGCTGGCCTGTCCAGGCCGGAGTAAGTGTCGACTTCCGCAACACGGTAGACATCATGACCTCGAACCTCGGCTCGGAGTTCCTCGCGTCGCGTCGGGTGCGCTCGGCTTCGTGGCGTCGACGGATGGCTCGGGGTTCTCGTCGCAGGATGAAGTGCGCCGGCGCGTGATGGGGAAGGTGCGCGAGGCCATGCGGCCCGAGTTCCTGGACCGCATCGCCGACCTCTTCGTCACCGGCGCCCACGGTGACGGCGCAGCGGTGAAAGTGGATGCCGCCGACGGTGCGGTTCTCGTGGCATTCGTGCCGAACGCGACAGTCGACCTGGCGTCGGCAGCGTAGCCCCCGCCGGGAGCCCCTGTCCGGGCAGTCGTTGCGGGTCGGTCGCCGACGACACCCGCAACGACCGCCCGTTCTGCCGGAAGGCCCGGCATCATCACGGTGCCGGGCTTCGTCGCATACGGCCGCCCTCCGCTCGCGACCATTGCATAAAGATCAGTTACAGCTATCATTAGTGCATGTCCGACCTGATTCGCACCACCCGGCAGGAGCTCGGCCTCACTGGTGCCGAGCTCGCCGAGCGTCTCGGTGTCACCGCGGGCGCGATCTCGCAGATGGAACGGTCGGAGCGCGACGGCCGCATCAGGCTCGACACCCTCGAGCGCGCGCTCGCCGCGCTCGGCCAGCGGCTGGACCTCGGAACGACGCCTGCGTCCGCGTTCGCCGACTACGCCCCGGCGGCGGTCACCGATCAAGTCAACGACGCGCTCGACGATCGCGACGGCAGCTACGCGCTGCGACTCATCACGCACGCGGCATCCGTAGTGCGCGATGACGCCGAGCAACTGAGCGATGCCGAACTGGAGCGCCGGCCATCGCGGATCAAGGACGCGCGCTGGGAGCAGCTGTTTCGAGCGGTGTACGGCGATGCCATCCCCGAGCGCCGGCGTCCCGACTGGGCGACGCCGGAGCGGCTGAACCGACGCTGGTACGTCTCCCGATTCGCGCCGCTCCGCGAAAAGGCCAAGACCTCGACCCCGCAGCGGCTGCGCGACCTGAACATCTTCATCGACGAGAACTCGCTGTCGACCCGATGAAACGCGAGTTCGACGCGCAGGCGGTCCGCGACCTCCTCGACAAGCTCATTCGGCGGCTCGAGGAGCGGGGCGTTCGCGGCACCATCCGCGTCGCAGGCGGGGCGGCTATGCTCCTGCACTTCCCGGACGACCCGGCGATGCGGGGTCACGCGTGACATCGATGCGGTGATCGAGCCGTCCGACGAGATCGAAGCCGTGGTCGCCGAGATGGCGGTCGATCTCGGACTCCCCTCCGGGTGGCTGAACGCCGCTGGTCGCGCAGAGCGTGATCGACGACGACGTACGCGGACCATGACCCTACGGGCACGGTGAGCACCCCCGCAGCCGCGTACCGGAACAGCACGCACATCACGAACGCCCGGCCTCACCTCGAGGCCGGGCGTTCGGGCACGCGCGTCAGCGCGAGATCACCTTCGGCGCCGACACCGCCTTGAGGCCGTGGATGCCGAACTCATGACCGTAGCCCGAGGCCTTCGTGCCACCGAACGGGATGTTCGGGTTGAGGACGCCGTGCTGGTTGATCCACACGGTCCCGGCCTGGATGCGACGCGCCACCGCGACCGCAGCGTCGGCGTCGCTCGACCACACCGAGGCGCCGAGCCCCTGTTCCGAGGCGTTCGCCCGGGCGATCGCGTCGTCGACGTCGGAGTAGCGGATCACCGGGATGACGGGACCGAACTGCTCCTCGTCGACGAGGGCCGCGCCGTCGTCGATGTCGGCCACGACGGTGGCGCGGTAGAACAGCGGACCGAGCTCGGGCGCCGGCTCGCCGCCGGCCACGACCCGCGCGCCACGGCCGCGGGCGTCATCGACGAGGCGGCGCACGATGTCGTACTGCTTCTCGTTCTGCAGCGGGCCGAGCACGTTGCCCGCGTCGAGGCCGCGGCCCATCGGCATGGTCCGCGCGATCCCGGCGAGCGTGTCGACGACCTCGTCGTAGACCGAGTCGTGCACGTAGAGCCGCTTCAGCGACGCGCACGTCTGCCCGGTGTTGATGAAGCAGCCCCAGAACAGGTCATCGGCGATCGCCGCGACATCCGTGCCCGGAAGGACGATGCCGGCGTCGTTGCCGCCGAGCTCGAGCGTGAGCCGCGCCAGGTTCTGCGCCGATGATTCCACGATCTTGCGGCCGGTCGCCGTCGACCCCGTGAACATGATCTTGTCGAGCCCGGGGTGGGCGGCGATCGCGGCGCCGACCTCGCGGTCGCCCGCGACCACCGTGAGCACTCCCTGTGGCAGGTGGCGGTTGAACACCTCCGCGAGCGCGAGCACCGACAGCGGCGTGTACTCGCTCGGCTTCACGACGACCGTGTTGCCCATACGCAGCGACGGCGCGATCTGCCAGACCGAGATCATCATCGGCCAGTTCCATGGTCCGATCGCGCCGACCACCCCGAGCGGCTCGTAGTGCAGCTCCGCCCGGGCGCTGCCGTCCTCGAACACCACCTCGGGCTCGAACGCCGTGTCCGCGGCATTCCGGGTCCACGCGGCGCAGGCGCCGACCTCGAAGCGGGCGTTCGGCCCGTCGAGCGGCTTGCCCTGCTCGCGCGAGAGCAGCACGGCGAGCTCCTCGGCGTTCGCCTCGATCTCGTCGGCGATGGCGTTCAGGATGGCGCTGCGCTCGCCGTGTCCGAGCGCGGCCCACGCGGGCTGCGCGGAGCGGGCGGCGGCAACGGCCGCGTCGAGGTCGGCGAGGGAGTGCACCGGGGCGTAGCCGATGGTCTCGCGGGTCGCGGCATCCGGAATCGGAAGGCCGGTTGTCTCGTCGGCGGCGATCGCCTCGAGGATCGTGGTGGGCTGCGTGGTGGACATGGGTTCCTCCGGAATCGTCGTTCGACTCGTGGGTCAGTCGGTGGGGTGGGCGGTCTCGTTGAGGACCGTGAAGCGGCTGTCGAACGGCAGGTGCACCGGCGCGAGGGTGGGTCCGTCCCAGCAGAACATGCGGCCGATCGACCGCTCGTTCACGAGGTCGACGACGAGGAACGACTCGACCGGCATGACGGACTCGCTCCAATGCAGCATCACGATGCCGTCGCCGAGCTCGTACACCGTCGCCGGGTCGACGTCGGCGAGGCCCTGCTCGGCGCCGCGGATGCAGTGCCAGACGAACGTGCCGTTGTTGAGGTAGATGTGCTCGTAGTGCTCGCTCGGGCTGTAGCGGTAGTAGATCCGCTTGCCCACGAGCGCGTTCGACCGCCGCAGCGGTTGGATCTCGCCCGTGCCGGCCACGCGACCGGTGAGCACCTCGGTATGCATGCGGACCGCGCCCTGCCGGTCGACGAAACTCGAGTCGGCGACCGTGACGCGACCGTCGTTCCGGTCGAGCACCATCGAGACATCGCTCGCGTGCGCCCCCTCGCCCTTGATGAAGTCGATGAAGTACAGGCCGGGGCGCGCCTCGACGGCGCGATAGGGGTGGGTGCCGGTCATCCCGGTGCCGTCGCCCTCGACGATCGTCCAGGTGACGGCGCCGCCCACGAAGCGGTGCGCGATGGTCCACCCGTTGTCGAAGCGGATGTCGAAGCTCGAGCCCTCGAGGTCGTCGGTCGCATCGAGGCTCGGCTCGCCGAAGCCCTCGAGCATGGCGGTGACGTCGGGCCATTCCTCGACGGGGACGTAGTCCTGCTCGATCGGAGTGGGGGTGGAGTTGCTCATGATGAGGCCTTTCAGGTGCGGATCGGATGCGGATCGGGGATCAGGCGACGGCCGTGACGACCGACTCGTAGTCGATGTCCTTCTTGACCGTGGGGAGGAGGGCGCCGAGGGCGAATGCGATGGGGATGAACCAGAGCAGGAGCTTGGCGGTGGCGCCCTCGCTGAAGAGCATCGCGTCGTAGTTCTGCAGCGCGATCACCAGCACCGCGACGACGAGGACGAGGGATGCCGCGGGCGCGACCTTCGTCGTCCAGAAGCCGCGCTCGACCTTCTCGCGGAGGAAGAAGACGACGATCGCGAGCGACGCGAGGGCCATCATGACGATGAAGCCGACCGTGCCGAGCGCGACGAACCAGGCATAGACGACCTCGATCGGGTCGGCGCCGGCGAGCAGGAAGGCGAGCACGATGACCGCGACGACGACGCCGTTCGCGAGCGCCGCCGCGTACGGCGCGTGCGAGCGCCGGCTGACGCGCGACAGCGGCGAGGGCAGCACGCCCGCGCGGGCGAGGGCGAACCCGTACCTGGCGAACATGTTCTGCATGCCGATGAGCATCGCGATGAAGCTCGACACGACGAGCACCTGCATCGTGACATCCAGCCACGGGCCGACGTACGTCGCCGCGAGGCCGAAGATGAGCCCGGCGAGGTCGTCGGCCGCCGCCTGCTGCACCTGGTCGGGACCGACCGCATAGCTGACGGCCCAGGTCGCGACCGTGTAGAAGATCGCGACGAACAGCACGACCGAATACAGGGCGAGGGGGATGGTGCGACGCGGGTTGCGAGCCTCCTCGCTGAAGACCGTCGTGGCCTCGAAGGTCGTGAAGCACGCGAAGACGAACAGCACCGCGACGCCGAAGCCCGGGTTCGCGAGCTGCGACGGGCTGAAGCTCTCGAGCGACGGCGGGTTGCCGGCCGCGCCGATCATGATGCCGACGACGAGGATGGCGACGACCGCGATCTCGGCCACGAGCAGCAGGCCGAGGACCCTGAGGTTGAGGTCGACGCCTCGCATCGCGAGGGCCGTGGTGAGCACGATGAAGGCGAGCGCCCAGACCCAGACGGGCAGGTCGAGGCCGAGCCATCCGGCTGCCAGCTGCTGCGCGAACACGCCGAACTGCGCCCAGAAGCCCACCTGCAGCGCGATGTAGGTGACGATGACGATCCCCGCCGCGCCCGTGGCGGCGTGCCGGCCGAGGCCACGGGCGATGTACGCGACGAAGCCGCCGGCGTGCACGATGTGACGGCTCATCTTCAGGTAGCCGACCGCGAACAGGGCGATGACGAGCGCGACGAGGACGTAGACGAGCGGGACGCCCGGTCCCATGATCGAGAACAGCACCGGTCCGGCGCCGACGAAGGCGGCCATCGGTGCGGCCGCAGCGACGACGAAAAACGCGATGCCGATGAAGCCGAGGCTGTTGGACTTGAGGGTCGTGCCGTGCACGGTCTCAGTTTGGGTCTCGACCGGCTCTGGTGTTGTGGTGGTGCTCATGAGGTCCTCCTTTGGACTTCGAGCGGTGCTCTGGTGGGTGAGGTGCCCGCGGGTGCGGGTGGCCGGCGCTCAGGCGCTGGCGGCGAGGAGACGGATGCCGGATCGGGCGTGCTCGGCGAGGATGCGGCGCGCTTCGATGAGGCCGCTCTCGATGGCGCCGTCGATGAAGCCGCCCCAGCCGTGGGCGTAGTCGGCTCCGGCGAACCGGAGGCGGCCGGCACCGGCGTGGAACTCGGGCAGCGCCCGCGTGAGGTAGCCGGGCCGGTGCATCGGCCAGGTCTCGCCCGCGAACGGGTCGGCGACCCAGTCGTGTGCCGCGACTGCGCTGACCCGGGCGCCGGGGATGAGGCGTCCGATGACCGCCTCGATGGCGCGAGCGTCGGTCGGGTCGATCGCACCAGCGTCGGGCCCGAAGCCGATGACGATGATGCCGTCCCCGTCGGGGTACTCGCCCTGGAAGAAGTTGAGCGGCCAGTGCTTCTCGCCGAACGCGACGAACGGTTCGCTGACGCCCTCGAGGCGGAACCACACCTTGGTTCCGAGGCCGGCCTGGCCTTCGGTCGCCGCCTGGCGCATGGCGCGGGGAAGCTCGGGCGTGACGCGGATCGGCGACAGCGCCGCGAGCGGGAACGTGACGATCGCGGTTCGTGCCGTGTGCACGTCGCCGTCGTCGGTGTACACGCTCACCGATCCCTCGTCGTGCTCGATACCCTCGACGACGGCGCCGAAGCGGAACTCGGCGTCCGAGTCCTCGGCGATCGCCTGGGCGAGACGCCCGGTGCCGCCGTCGACCTTGTACGACGCGCACGCCTCGAAGTTCACGGCCCAGTCGCCGTTCGTCAACGCGACCCAGCGCAGGGCCTGGGTGTATGCGGCCTCGTTGATCGATCCGTTCACGTTGAGCGTCCAGAACGTCTCGAGGAGCGCCCGTTCGGCGGCCGGGAGGTCGAGGGTGGCGATCCGATCGGCGATCGTCTCCTGGTCTGTCGACTCGACGAGCTCTCGTTGCTCGAGCGGCTGGAACGGCGTCGGGAAGACGCGCCGGGCGTCCGCCGTGAGACGCCGGTTCGGCTCGTCGAGGAGGCCGAGCAGCTCATCCGGGTCGCCCGACCGTGGTGCGCCCGCCTCCCACCAGTGGGCGACTGCTGGAGCCGGGCTCGGAACGGTCCCGATCCCGTAGCGGGCGAGCTCGGCCCAGACGTAGGGCTGGGTCCAGTGCACCCACGTGCCGCCGAACTCCAGCCCGCGGCCGAGGCCGTCGGCGTACCAGGTGCGACCGCCGATGCGGTCGCGCGCTTCGAGGACACGCACCGAGAGACCGCGCTGGGCGAGTTCGCGAGCGGCCGTGAGGCCGGCGAAGCCGGCACCGAGGACGAGCACGTCGGCGTCGGTCCGACGAGGGGGCGAGACACGGTTAGGCGTGTGCAGAGACATCATCGTTTCCTTCACGGGAGCTTCCACTCGAGCCGCGCAGAGCCGGACTAAGCAGTTGCTGAGTATTGGTGCCGGTAAGCTAAGCACATGCTCAGTTCAGCGTCAAGCAATTCGCGGACGACCGATGCGCCGGTGCCTACACTGGAGCGCATGACCGACCCGCCGCGGCGCCCCCTGAACCACGGCGACGGCAAGGAGGCGCTGCTCGCGGCGACGGTTCGAGTGGTTGCGGCGAAGGGGTTGCGGGGCATGACGTTCCGGGCGGTCGCCGATGAGGCCGGCGTCAACAACACCCTCATCGCGCACCACTTCGGCACACGCGACCGGCTCCTCGCCGCGACGCTCGAGTGGTCGATGGAGCGGTCGATCGGCCTGGCCGACCTCGGCGCGTATGCCCGCGAACCCGAGTCCTTCCGGGCCGCCCTGATCGAGAACGTGCTGTCCGAGCCCGCGCTGCAGGTCTTCCAGTTCGAGATGGTCCTCGAATCGAGTCGTCGCTCCGACTTGCAGCCGGCCGTGCGCAGGCTCTACCAGCGGTATGTCGAGGAGCTTGCACACGGCCGATCCGACCCCGAGCCGGCCGGCAGCGCGGGCTTCCACCGGGCGATGTTCGCGGCACTCGACGGGCTCGTGCTCCAGTACCTGGGTCGGGCCATCACCGCCGACCAGCTCGCCGAGGCGGTCGAAGCGCTCGGTGCGGTGATCGCTGCCGGACCGCGCGGCTGACCGGCGGCGCCGTCGCGCTCAGCCGCGGCAGGTGGTCGCGTGCTGCCGGCGTATGCCATTGTGAGCAGCGACCCGTGTCGGACTCGCGACGGAGGGGTTACGGATGACGGATGAGGCGGCCGACCCGGATGCCGCGGAGCAGACGCGCGTCTCGCGGTGGCGGCATCGGCCGTTCATCGAGATCGTCGCGGTGGCGATGTTGTCGGTGACCGCCGTCCTCACCGCCTGGTGCGGCTTCCAGGCCTCGCAGTGGAGTGGCGAGCAGTCGATCGCGTTCGCCGAGGCATCCGCCGCTCGAGTCGAGGCCGCCGATGCCGACGGCGAGGCCCGTGAGGCCCGAGTGGCCGACCTGGTCATCTTCGCCGAATGGGTCACCGCGACGGCTCGGGGCGAGACCGCCCTCGCCGATGAGATCGCGGCTCGGTTCACACCGCACTTCCGCGTGGCGTTCGACGCCTGGCAAGCCGACGAGGAAGCGGCGCCGAGTCCCTTCGCCATGGACGAGTACGTGCCTCCCGGCACGGAGGAGAGCGCCGAACGCACGGCCTACGCCGACGCACGCGCGGCCGAGGGCGTGGAGTTCAACGAGCGCGGCGACGACTACTCGCTGCTGACCGTGTTGTTCGCGCTGGTGCTCTTCCTGACGGCGATGGCGCAGCGCGACATCCGCCACGTCGCCGCGTGGGTGCTGCTCGGGCTGGCCGGCGTCATCGCGGTGATCGGGTTCGTCGCGATGCTGACGTTCCCGGCCCTGTGGTGACGCGGTGCCGCGGCGTCAGCCGCCGTTGTTCGAGATGGCCAAGCCGCCGAAGATCAGGATGAACATCGCGGTGAGGGCACCCGCCACCACGGCGAGCCAGCCGACAATCACCGCCGTCAGGGCGAGGCCGCGGCCGCGTTCGCCGGTGCGCTTGATCTGCGAGAGCGCGATGTGTCCGAAGATCAGGCCGAGGATCACCGTGAACCACACCGTGATGATGGCGACGATCGCCCAGACGTTCCACTTGTCGGTCTGCGGGGTTGCGGGAGCAGTCATGGCGGGAGGCTAGCCGCGGCCCGCGGATGCGGCAGGGTCGTTGGGCCCGGCGCGCTCAGGGCCAGCCCGGTGGTGCGAGCCGCATGCCCCGGAGAGGCTGGGCGGATGAGCGAAGCCCTGTCCAACGCCCACGACGCCGGCGCCCACCCTCCGATCGCCGAAGACCACCCCGCGTTCGAACTGCGAGGCCGTGCCACCGAGACGCTCGTGCTCGTGGCTTCCGTCGTCGTGCTTCGCCTGGTAGGCGTGCTGCTGCTCCTCGTCTCGTCGTACGAGTTCGGTTCGTTCGACGCGCTGCTGCCGCTTCTCGCCCTGGTCGCCGATCCCAACCTGCTCGTCTGGATCGGCCTCACCGCAGCCGTGCAGCTCGGGCTTCGGGGGATGCGCCGCTCCGGACGATGGGCGCTGATCCTGCTGGCCGTGCCGGTCGCCGTGTTCTTGGTCTCCCTGGTGCGCGGCATCCCGAACCTCGCATCCGCCGGAATCGTCGGGATACTGGGCAATGCCGTCGGATGGATCGACGCCGGCATCCTCATGGCCGTCGTCGCGCTCGGGCTCGTGTTCACCGCGGCGTTCGTCAGTCACGAACGCCAGAGGTCCGCGAGTATCGCCGGCGGGCTGCTCGCGGTCGGCGGACTGCTCACGCTCGTGCTCCTCTGGCAAGCCTTCGAGACGTACTTCACGCTGTTCGGCTCGCAGCCGGTCGTCACGCCGGCTGACGAGGACCGGTACGTCGTCACGGCTGCGCTCACGCTCGGCGCCCTCGTGGGCGCGATCGTGTTCGCCGCGATCAGCCGTCGGCGCGCCCTTATCGTCACTGCGTGCATCGTCGGATGCCTGGGTGTGGTCGTCGCGCTCGCCGTGCCCGTTCCCGCCGACCGCTTCATCCCTCCGCCGCCGCCCGCGCCCGGCGACGACGGCGGCGGCGGAGGCGGGAGCTGCTACGGTCCCGGCGATCCGAACTGCGTCGGCGGTTGACGTCCGCCTCGTGCGGTCAGCCGGCTCGACGCGCGAGCAGTGTCGAGTCCTCGACCTCGACCGTGCGGCCGTCGCGGACCACTGAGCGGGGACGCTGCTCGACGATGAGGGCTTCGAAGTCGTCGGGCAGCGCGGGCAGGAGGTCGACGGCGCGCCAGGTCGCGTCGCGATGACTCGAGGTCAGGTGCTCGTGCGCCTCGGATGGAGCGTGGCCGACCACCAGCAGGTGACCGCCCGGCGCCACGGCCGCCGTGAGCCGCCGCGTCACGTCGCGCATTCCGCCGCCGGGCGGGTGGAGGTAGTGCGTCGTCACGAGGTCGAACGACCGGCCCGCGGCGTCGAACTCGCGGGCATCGACCCGCCACCATTCGGTGCGGTCGGCAACGCCGGACTCCTCGGCGTGCCGGGCAGCGCGCGCGAGGCCGTTGGCCGAGAAGTCGGCGCCGGTCACGCGCCATCCCTGCCGGGCCAGCCAGATCACGTCCCCGCCTTCCCCGCAGCCCACGTCGAGCGCCGCGCCGGGGGTCAGCCTCGCGACCTCGGCGACCAGCTGGGGATTCGGATGACCGCTCCACACCGGCCCAGCGCCCGAGTACCGGTCATCCCAGGCCGGCGGCTCGAACTTCGCCGCCGCCGTGTCATCGCCGTCCCAGGGCGCGGGTTCGTGTCGGTGCATCGATCGTCCTCGTTCCGATGTTCGTGTCCTTCAATTCAGGAGGCGGGCGACCGCGGTCGTCACCACTTCCCGGACCCGCGCATCCGGCGCCTCGTCAAGCATGACCGGCACGATCGACGAGAGCACCTGCACAAGGGCGAGGACTTCGGTGGGGGAGAACCGGCTCGAGATCGTGCCGGAAGCCTGGGCTTCGGCGATGGCGGTGATCTTCGCGGCATCCGTCGCCAGGAGATCGGCGGAGCGCATGCCGGCGCCGCCGCGCTCGAGGCGGTCCCACAGGGCGAGGCGGACGAGCTCGGGGCGCTCGAGCGATGCGTCGACGAGTTCGCCCGCATACGCGTCGAGGTGCTCTGCGTCGATCGGGGTTTCAGCGACCAACCGGGCGACGAGCGCGGCGAACACGGCGTCGAAGAGCTGCTCCTTGTTGCCGAAGTACGAGTAGAGCAGCGCCTTGTTGCATTCCGCCGCCTCGGCGATGCGGTCGACCCGCGCGCCCGCGATGCCGCGCGCCGAGAACTCGGCTGTGGCGGCCTCGAGGATCCGGGCGCGAGTGCGGTCGGCGTTGCGTGCCATCCTGTGAGTATATAACCGGTTAGTTGCAAAGTTCAGGCGAACGTGCTTCACTCGAGACATCCAATGTAACCAACTGGTTAGGAAATTCGACATGGAACGACGCGTCGCCCTCGTGACTGGTGCCTCCTCCGGCATCGGTGAGCAGACCGCCCTCGAGCTGCTGCGTCGCGGCTTCATCGTCTACGGCGCGGCGCGGCGCGCCGCCCGGATGTCGGCGATCGTCGACGCCGGCGGCCACGCCATCGCCATGGACGTGACGGATGACACCTCCGTGCGCGCCGCCGTCGACCGCATCCTCGCCGAGCAGGGGCGCATCGACGTGCTCGTCAACAACGCGGGCTACGGCTCGTACGGCGCGCTCGAGGACGTGCCGATCGACGAGGCGCGGCGCCAGTTCGAGGTCAACGTGTTCGGCCTGGCGGGCATCACCCAGCTCGTGCTGCCCGGGATGCGTGAGCGCCGCTCGGGCACGATCGTGAACATCTCCTCGATCGGCGGGCGGATCTACGAACCCCTCGGCGCTTGGTACCACGCGACGAAGTTCGCGGTCGAAGGCCTGAGCGACTCGCTCCGCGTCGAGCTCGAGCCGCACGGCGTCCGTGTCGTGGTCATCCAGCCCGGCGCCATCCGCACCGAATGGAACGGCATCTCGAGGCGCAGCGCCATGGAGCGCTCGGGGACGACGGCCTACGCCGCGCAGGCGCGGGCGCTCGTGCGCACGCTCGAAGCGGCCGACGAGTCGGCCGGGGCGGGCGAGCCCCACGTGGTGGCGGCGACGATCGCCAATGCCGTGACGGCGCGGCGCCCCCGCACCCGGTACGCGACCCCCGTGAGCGCGAAGTTCATCGTCGGGCTGCGGCGCGTACTGCCCGACCGGGTCTTCGACCTCCTGATTCGAAGGATCTTCGCGCCGACGAAGGCCGAGTTCGCCGAGTCGGCCAACCCGCGCGTCGACGAAGCGAGCACCACGGCGAGCCCGGTCGCCGGCAGGGAGCGCGCCGCAGCCTAGCCAGGTATCCCGAGTTCCGTGTCGGCGCGGCCGAGGCGCACCGACACGGGACTCGGGGCGGACATCCCTGCCGAATCGTCAGCTCACGTGCGGCCGTCGGCGCCCTGCAACTCCTCGGCGATTCCCGACGCCCACGCGTCGATCACGTCCCACTCGCGGAAGTCGCCCTCGTCCATGAGGTCGCGGACCCCCGGAAGCCAGGCGACGAACCGGTCGCCGCGGTTGACCTTGTCGTGGTCGTACGCGCCGCGGAACACCGTCGTGCCCCGCGGGTGGACGAGTTCCTCGTACTTCGCGAACTGCTTCGGAGCCGAGTCCGTCAGGGCGTCGTTGCCCTCCTTGGCCTTCTCCTCGGCGCCGAGCGGCCCGCTTGCGAACAGCCACGTCGGCTTCGAGGCCAGCACCTCGGCGTTGTCCTCGACGAACTTCCTGGCGGCCTTGCGCCAGCTGAATTCGTAGACGGCGGAGCCGACGATGTAGGCGTCGTAGCCGGATGCCCCATCAAGGTCCTTGCACCTCCTGACGTCGACCTCGATCCCGCGCGCACTCAGGGTCTCGCCGATCCGCAACGCGATGCCCTCCGTCGCGCCGTACTTGCTCGCGTAGGCGACCAGCACCTTCATCGCAATCTCCCCCTCCCGCTCTCTGGCAGGAACGCTACGCCGGCGCGATGCGGACGCCGGTGACGAAGGTCACTCCCGGATGACAGTGCTCGTCGGCGAATGCGTCGATAGCCTTGGCGGACGGCCGGTCGTGGCGGCCGACCGGTCGGCAGGGGGCTTGGGTGGGCGCCGATGCAGGGCAGGCTGGGCCGGGCCGACGCGGATTCCGCGTCGATCGTGTGAGCGAGCACCTCCACTTCGTCCACACGCCGCACGTGAACTGGTCCATCTATGCCGGACCCGACGGGGTCACGCTCATCGACGCGGGGTACGTCGGGCAGCGCGACCTGCTCGTCGCCTCCCTGCAGATCATCGGTTGTCGCGTCGAGGACGTCTCCGCGGTCCTGCTCACCCACGGGCATGCCGACCACCTCGGCGGTGCCGCGTGGCTCGCCGCCACCTTCGGAACGCGCGTGTACGCCCACCCCTTGGAGGTGCGGAACGTCCGTCGCGACGTCGTCGAGCAGGCCGGCGTCGCCGACCTGGTGCGTCAGGCGTGGCGCCCCGGTGTGCTGCGCTGGGCCCTCGACATCCTTCCCCTGCTCGACCGGAACCCCGCCCTCGGCGTTCCGGATGTCGCGGCGATCCCGATGCGGGATGGCGAGGCCGACGTGCCCGGGCATCCGCGCGTCATCCTCGTCGAGGGCCACACGACCGGGCACACCGCGTTCGACTTCGAGGGCGAAGGCGTACTCGTCGTCGGTGATTGCCTTGCGACCCGCCACGGTACGTCGCACCTCGCCGGGCCACAGCTGCTGCCGTCCGTCTTCCATCACGACCTCGCCGGCGCACGTGAGACGCTCGGACAGCTTCGAGGCTCCTCATCACGCGTTGTGGTGCCGGGGCACGGCGAGGCGTGGATCGGGTCGGTCGATGCGATGGTGGACGCCGCGTTGCGCGCCGGGACGGCGTGGTGAGCGCGCGCTGCCGGTGGACGAGCCGGTCGATCTCAGGGCGCCTCCTGATTACCTGAGGAAATCTCAGAACTAATCTCGACCGCGAGCCGAGAGATCTGATGCGGTCATGTCCAGAGAATCAGGCGTGCGGACGCAGCCGAACGACAGCGGCGGGACTACGAACCCGCGAGGGCCGTCCTGGCGCCGAGCCGGAGTCTGGGTCGGCGGCGTCGCCGCGGCGGCGCTCGCGACCGTCATCGCCGGTGCGGTGAGCCAGGGCTTCGGATGGTTCCAGGCCGCCCTGGACACGCGGGGCGAACCCGTCGACGTGCGAGTCGACACCGAGCCGCGAATGGACGACGTCGTGCTCGCGCCATCCGCTGAACTCTCGTCGATCGAGCTCGCCGAACTGGCTGACCTGTCCCCAGAAGGGCAGGTCGAATGGCTCGAGGACAACGAGCACGGAGACGTCGCGGGGCCGCGGCGGGTCACGCTGTACCTCACCGGCAACCGGGCCGGCACCGTCCGCATCACCGACATCACCTCGGTCGAGCGCTGCGACCCGATCTCGCGAGGCACGCTCGTCCGCATGACGTCGGGGCGGGGTGCGGGAGTCGAGTCCGAGATCGTGAACATCCACGTCGGCGAGGGCCCGTCCGAGGCCTACGTGTACGACGAGGTCGGGAATCCGCATGACTACTTCCCCGAGCGCACGATCACGCTGGCCCGCGACGAGCAGATGGCGCTCGTGGTCGACTTCAGTCCGGCGTTCACCGGTTCGATCTGCGAGGTCGAGCTGGACCTGACGGTCTGGGATGGCAACACCAAGCACATCGAGCGCGTCTCGGCCCGGACGGCCCGTTCGTCGTCATGTCGATCGAGCTCGAGGAGGACGAGGGCGAGTACGGCGCCGTCTACCTCGGCGGCGAGGTGTGTCACCGGTACGTGCCGGCACCGCCCGACTGGAGCAGCAACACAGCGGCGTGCGGCGAAGGCAATCGCGTCGAGTGGTGAGCCCGGCGCGCGCCCCGCAGGTCGAGCAGGAATCGAGAAGCGAGCGCGTCCTCGCCGCGCCTACCGTCGAGGACATGAACACCACCGACTCCGCCACCATCACCACGATCGACTCCATCACCGTCAAGGTCGACGACCCCGAGGCCGCACGCCGTTTCTACGCCGACGCCTTCGGGCTCGGCGAGCAGGTGCACACGGTCCCATCGGATGCCGCGACGAGCGGCTTCCGCGGGTTCACCGTGTCGCTCATCACCTCGCAGCCGGCCGACGTGACGGCCCTGTTCGACTCCGCGGTCGCCGCCGGCGCTACCGTCGTGAAGCCCACCGAGAAGTCCCTCTGGGGCTTCGGCGGCGTCGTGCAGGCGCCCGACGGAACCATCTGGCAGATCGCCACCTCGAACAAGAAGGACACCGGTCCGGCCACGCGCACGATCGACCACATCGTCATGCTGCTCGGGGTCGACGACGTCGGCGCGAGCAAGCGCTTCTACGTCGAGCGCGGCCTCGCGGTCGCGAAGAGCTTCGGCAGCTACGTCGACTTCGCGACGCCCTCCAGCCCGATCGGCCTCGGCCTCTACAAGCGACGTGCGCTCGCCAAGGCCGCCGGTGTCGCGGCGGAGGGGACCGGTTCCCACCGCGTGCGGCTCAACGGTGATGGGGGAGCATTCACCGACCCGGACGGGTTCGCCTGGGGTGCGGCATCCGAGTGACCGACGTGACCCGCGCCGGTCGGACGCTCACAATCAGGGGTGTCCGCACGTCGGCGGGTCGTGCGATGCTGGCCGCATGCCCGAGTCGCCCGAGGTGCAGATCCTGGCTGAAGAACTCGATGCGGCGCTGGCCGGTCGTACCATCACCGACGTCGACGTCATCGAGTTCCGCGTCACCAAGACGCGAGCCAGGCCGCTGACCTCGCTCGTCGGCGGGAAGATCGCCCGTGTGACGCGGCACGGCAAGCTCATCGACCTCGCCCTCGACGGCGAAGCCGGGCATCTCGTCGTGTCGCTCGGCCGGCACGGCTGGGCGCGGTGGGCCGATGACGGCGACGACGCCGACGACGCCGGCGCCGCCACGACCGCGGCCGACGAGCCGCCACCTCCGGCGCTCGTCGAGATCACGTTCGACGACGGGCGCACGCTCCTGCTGACCGACGCGGGTGACTTCGTCTCGCTCGGCGGATGGATCGTCGACGATCCGTTCGAGGTGCCGGCCGTCGCCAAGCTCGGCCCCGACCCTGCCGCCGACGAGTTCTCGCAGGCCGACTTCGACGCCGCCACCGTGGGTCGCCGAAAGCAGGTGAAGGCGGTGCTGCAGGAGCAGGAGTCGCTCGCGGGCATCGGCAACGCGTACTCCGACGAGATCCTGCACGCGGCGAAGGTCTCACCGGTCGGGCACGCGGCGGCGCTCGCCGACGACGAGCGGGAGCGGCTCTACCGGGTGACCGTCGACGAGATCCGCTCCGCGATCGACGCACGCCGCGGCATCCCGATCGACAAGCTCAAGGGTGCGAAAGTCGCGGCCATGCGCGTGCACGGACTCGCGGGCGAACCCTGCCCGCGGTGCGGCGACACCATCCGCGACTTCACGTTCGGCAGCACGACGGCGCAGTACTGTCCGACCTGCCAGACGGATGGCGCGGTGCTGCCGCTCCGCGAGGCGTGAGCGTGGCGCAGCCGGTCGTCCTGGTCGTCGACGTCGCGAACGTCATGGGCTCACGCCCCGATGGTTGGTGGCGCGACCGAGCCGGTGCCGCCACGCGGCTGCTCACCGGGCTGCCCGGCCTCGCGGGGCGGGAAGTCGACGGGCCGGATGGACGCGTCCGCATCGAGCGCATCGTCGCGGTGGTCGAGGGTGCCGCCAGGGCCGCCGGCGCGCCCGAGGGTGTCGAGGTCGTGCGCGCACCGGCAGCCGGCGACGACGCCATCGTCGACGCGGCCGGCGACGCCGCGGCATCCGGCGCCCGGGTGCTCGTCGTCACCGCCGACCGCGGCCTTCGCGCGCGACTCGTCGACGTCGACGCGCTCATCGCGGGGCCGGGTTGGCTGAACGGCCTGCTCGGCCGCTGAGCGCGGGGGGTGACGTGCGCAGAATCCCACCGGAACGGGGGTGGAGGGGCACGGTCGCGCAGCAGTACGCTCGGTCCAAGTGAGGTCGGCTCACGTTGGGACGGTGAACTCCTCGGCGCGTTCGCGCGCCGCGACGCTCGTCCGCCCGCGACGGGCCGAAGTGCTCCGGGGGGAGGGGCCGACGATGGCCGAACACATCATCCGCACGGGCAAGGACGGCGAGCTCGAAGGCCTGTCCGCCGCCGACATCGACGAGATGGTCCGCGAGGCCGTCGCCAAGGGTCGCATCGTCGTGTACTTCCACGGCGGGCTCGTGCCCGAGGCGGCCGGCACCGCGACCGCGAAACGCCTCTCGACGGAGTTCACCGACGTCGGCGCGTATCCGGTCTTCTTCGTCTGGCGGTCCGGCTGGCTCGAGATCATCCGCAACAACCTGTTCGAGATCGCCAAGGAGGACCTCTTCGAGCGGCTCCTCAAGCGCGTGGTGTCGTGGGCCGTCGGCAAGGCGCGCGCCCCCGAGGGCAGCCGCGGGACGGCGCTGCCCACCGAGGCCGAGCTCCGAGACCAGCTCGCGCAGCGGCGACGGCTCGAGGCGCCCGAGACCGGCGAGGAACCGTTCGCGGGTGAGTCGACCGAGGGGACCGCCGAGCTGACGAAGGCCGACGAGGAGGCGTTCGAGCGCGACATCCGCATCGACACCGAGCTCAACCGGGCGCTCGCCGGGGCCTTCGCCGCACGCGACAAGCCGATGAACCAGGACGGCTCGCGCGGCGTGCCCGACGTGCCACCGAAGCCGACGCGCATGGACGACGACGTGCTCGACGAGATCGGCGAGGGCGTCGCAGCGGGCGGGGCGCGCGGCGACCTCAGCATCATCGCGCTCGCTCGGAAGGCGTTCCAAGTGCTCACCGCGGTCGTGGCCCGGTTCCGCAACGGCACCGACGCGGGCGTCTACCCGACCGTGGTCGACGAGCTGCTGCGTGCGTTCTACGTCGGCGAGGTCGGCGGCGCGCTCTGGAACGCGATGAAGAAGGAGACCGAGGACACGTTCAGGTCCGGAGGCGACCGCGGCGGGCGCCTCTTCCTCGACGCGCTCGCGAAGCATCTGCCCGACGACGGCAGCGTCAAGATCTCGCTGGTGGGCCACTCGACCGGCGCGGTCTTCATCGACAACCTGCTGCGGGATGTCGCCCGCCGCCGACGCGAGGACGAGACGCCGCTGCCCGAGATGACGAAGTTCCAGGTGGTGCTGCTCGCGCCGGCCGCCACCACCACGCACTTCGCCGAGACGCTCGCGCTCGCCGAGCCGATGGTCGAGCGCTTGCGCATCTTCACGATGGACGACACGAGCGAGCGCGCCGACCGGGTCGCCGGCGCCGTCTACCCGCGCTCGCTGCTCTACCTGGTCTCGGGCGCGCTCGAGCGCGACGGCGACGAGAAGTCGGCGCTCGTGCCGTTGATCGGGCTCTCGCGCTATCTCGCGGCCACCGAGGACGACGACCTCAAGCGCGTCCTCGCATCGCCGCTCAAGAAGTCCGCGCTGCTCTCGGAGACCCGCACCTATCTCGGGGTGAAGGACCGGGTCGTGCTCTCTCCGAGCAAGGATGACGCGCTCCCGGGGTTCCGGGCGAAGGCCCTCAGCCATGGCGCGTTCGACAACGAGCCATCCGTCATCGAGAGCGTGACGATGATGGTGCGGGATTGGTGATACGGGGGAGGCCGTGAGCGCGAATCCGTACCACTACGGCGTCGTCGTCGGCATCAACCGCTATCCGGGCGGGTACCGGGAGTTGAAGGGACCAGTGGCCGACGCGCGTGCGTTCGCGGTGTGGCTGACCGCGGCACGCCAGGGCGGCCTGCCGAAGGAGAACGTGCGGCTCGTCACGACGCAGCGGCCGTTCCCGAAGAGCCTCGGCGAGGCGCGGCCCACGAAGGAGCTCATCGACGACGCCCTCTGGGAGTCGTACAAGGCGCTGCGCGCGAAGCTCGACGCCGCGCCCGAGGAGCACCGCACCGAGCTCCGCAAGCAGTCGCGCCTCTACCTGTTCGTGGCCGGCCACGGCATCATGCCCGGCGGCGGGGACGCGGCGCTCCTCGACGCGAAGGCCGAACTCGACCGGCCCACCAACCTCGACCTCGGCCGCTACCTCGACTGGTTCCGCCGCGACGGGCTGTTCGCGGAGGTGTGCATCTTCGCGGACTGCTGCCGCGGATTCGAGCTGCTCGCCGAACCCGGGTCGCCGGGGTTCGGTCGCGCCGGGCGCGCGCCCGAGGCGGTCCGGTTCCTGCTGGCACTCGCGACGAGTTCGGGAGAGCTCTCGTTCGAGGACGTCACGTCCGATGCCGACGAGTGGCGCGGACACTTCAGCTACGCGCTCATGCAAGGACTGAACGGCGCGGCCGCCGATCCTGAGACGGGGCTGGTCACGTCGGACGCGCTCATCGCGTACGCACGGCGGATCGTCACCGATCGCACCGCCGGCCTCGGGCCGGGGCGCCAGCAGTCGGTGCCCGAGCCGGTCGTGAGCGGCTCGCTCACCTTCGGCCAGCCGAGGCGGGCGCCCGCGCCGGCGCCGGACGGCGGGTCGCCGCCGCCGCCCGGACGCGATCCCCGCAAGGTGCGCATCACGTTCCGGCGCCGGCCGCGGGGCATGGTCGAGCTGGTGGCACCCGACGGCACCACGCAGCGCTGGGATCCGGCGGACGGCCCGTGGACCGTCTGGCTCTACGACGGCACGTGGTACCTGCAGCACGCCGGCAAGGCCATGCACACCACCGGATTCGCGAACGACGGCGTCTTCACGATCACGGGGGAGGGGCGCGATGTCGAAGTCTGAAGCGCGCGGCTCGCTGCACGTCACCGCCCCCGGCGCCGACATCCAGGTGCTCGACGCCTACCTGCGCCCGGTGCCCGACGCCAAGGGCGTGGGCGCGGTGCAGGTCACGCTGCCGCCGGGTGCCTACACGGTGGTGAGCGGTCTCGAGGGCACGAGCGTGTCGCATGACCTGCTCGTGCGTCCGGGCAGTTCCAACGACGTGTCGCTCGAGGTGCCGCTCGCGCCGGCCGCACCCGTTTCGCGCTTCCCGACGGCGAACGAGACCCACGGCGAGCTCGCGCACGAGCTCAGTCGGGCGAGACCGCCCGCGGGGGCGTCGGCCCTCATCATCGTGCTGCGCGGGCTCAGGGGACACGAGATGGCGCCGCTCGAGCAGTCGCCCGAGATCACCGACTGGGATGGCGCGCCCATCGCGCTCCCTGCTCCCACCTTCGATCCGCACGTGCAGCCGCCCCGTGCAGTCGGATGGCGCGTCGACCTCGATCCCGGCGCCTACCGCGTGCGCTGGACGCGGATCGGCGCGCAGCCTGCTGAGCACACCGCGTGGGCGGCGCCCGACCGCAAGACGGTGCTGTTCGTGCCGCAGGGCCAGGGCGGGCCGGATGTCGCGGGCATGTCGATGCACCTGCTCGCGCGGACGCGCGCCTACGACCCCTACCGATCGCAGACCGAGACCGTCGAACGGGCACTGTCGATCCTCCGTCGCGGAGCGCGTCGCGCGTCGCTCGAGGACGCCGAGCGGATGCTCTCGGCGCGGACGCCCCTGACCGCCCGGCTGTTCGCGGCGGCCGCGCTCGCGACCCGTGCGGACGCGACATCCGACCGCACGCGATCACGCGTCGCCGACACCGTGCGCCGACTGCACGACGAGCTCGGCGACGTGCCCGACGTGCTCGCACTCGGGCGGGCCGTGTCCGAGAGCGGGGTCGCCGGGTCCGCCGATGTGCCCCCCATGCTGAGCGCCTGCATGGACCTGCTGCTCGCCGCCGATCGCGACGACCCCGACGTGATCCCTGCTGGATCGCTCGTCGAGACCGCCTCGGGGGAGCGGTACGCGTGCCGGCCCTGGCTGCTGTGGCGCCCGCTTGAACTTCCCGCCGAGGCAGGGTTCGACGAACTGCCCATGATGCCGCCGGCGCCGGGAGCCGCGCCCGCGACGGCGGCCGCCGAGCCGGTCTCGCCGACCGTCATGCGCCGCGTCGAGGAGGTCGTCGTGGAGGCCGCGCCCCGCCTCGAGCTCCCGGCGCACGAGGCTGCGGCCGCGCTGGGCGCGGAGGAGATCGCGCACCGGCTCGAGGTGCCGACCGCGCTGGTGGAGCGGAGCCTGGCGAACCTCTACGGCTGAGCGGGCTCCACGGCGCCCGGCCGGGACACCGCGTCGGCGTGGCGGTGGACGACGCGCCAGTCGCCATCCTCCTTGCGGTACACCTGCGTCGCGCGCAGCGTGAAGGTGCGCGGGCGCCCGTCGATCGACGCGGTCATGCGCTCGAAGCCCACGGTGTAGGCCATGTCGCCCACGACGTCGTACGAGATGAGCTCGAGGTTCCAATCGGTGCAGTCCGAGAAGCTCCCGGCGAGCACCTCGAAGGCCTCGATGAGCTCCTCGCGCCCGACGGCGTTCTTCCACGCGCCCAGTACGCTCACGGGCGGCACGCGCGACCAGATCGCACGGCGTGGATTGTCGTCGCCGCTCATCATCGCCCGCTCGGCGTTCACCAGGTCGCCTTGCACCCACGCCAGGAACTCATCGCGCTCGCTCATGCGTTCAGGATCCTCCCGCCGGGCGCGAGACACAATGACCGCGCCGCTCGCTGCTAGCATCCGCTGGTGCGCATCCTCCGCCGCGTCGTCGCCGTCGTCGCCGTCCTCGTGCTGGTCGTCATCGCCGCGTTCACCGGCGTCTCCCTCTGGCAGCAGCCGATCCTGCTCACCGGAACGGGATACGCGGCGCACAACGCGTGCGCCGTGACCGAGGTCACCGGCCGCGACGACCCCGAGACCGACCTGCCGCCGAACCCGCTCGTCCCCTACCTCCGCGTCGACGGTGCGGGCGATCCGACGACCGGTTCGCTGCTCGGGGCGCTCGCGCGGCAGAAGGCGTGGTACGCCGAGGGCTTCGGCTGCACGCTCGCGCCGTCGCGACCCGACCTCGGCGAGGCATCCGCCATCGATGCGGGAGCGAACCCGTTCACCGACGTCCCCGCGCCGGCGCCGAACCCGGCGCTCGATGACGCGATGGCCGCGGCATTCGCCGATGACGACGAGATCCTCGCCGACGTGCTCGGCACGCGCGCCGTCGTCATCGTGAAGGACGGCGAGCTCGTGGCCGAACGCTACGCCGAGGGCTTCGACGCCGACACCCGGCAGCTCGGCTGGTCGATGTCGAAGAGCGTCGCGAGCCTGCTCGCCGGCGTGCTGGTCGAGCAGGGCGTCGTCTCGCTCGACGACGACCACCTGCGCCCCGAGTGGACGGACGAGCGCGCAGACATCACGATCGAGCAGTTGCTGCGCATGACCAGCGGCCTCGATTGGGACGAGACCTACGACCTCGGCACGCCCATCACGCGCATGCTGTACCTCGAGCCCGACATGGGCGACTACGTCGCCAGCCTGCCCCTCGCGCACGAGCCGGGCGCGGTGCAGCTGTACTCGAGCGGCAGCACCACGCTGCTCTGCGACATCCTCACCGAACGCACCGGCGTGGATGCCGACCTGCCGCGGCAGGAGCTGCTCGGCCCGCTCGGGCTCACCTCGGCGGTGCTCGAACCGGATGCCTCGGGCACGCCCGTGTGCTCGTCGTACGTGTGGGCGACTCCGCGGGACTGGGCCGCGATCGGGCAGTTCGCGCTGCAGAACGGCGAGTGGAACGGCGAGCAACTGCTGCCGCGGGACTGGATGCTGCAGAGCCTCACCGTCACCGACGTCGACGAGACCGACGACCCCGGCTACGGCATGGGATGGCGCACCAACACGATGCCCGACGGATCGCTGCGCTGGCCCGAGCTGCCCGCCGACACCTACTACGCCGCCGGGCACGACGGACAGAAGATGCTCATCGTGCCGTCCGAGCAGCTCGTCGTGCTGCGAATGGGATTCACCCCCGAGGCGAGCGAGGACGAGTCCGTCGTGCAGCTCGTGGAGGACGCGATCGCGGCGCTGTAGCCTGCAGCCATGCCCGACGAGAAGGTCGACCTCAAGCGCATATACCGCGAGCTGTATGCGCCATCCGCTCGGGACTTCACCCTGGTCGAGGTGCCGCCGATGCGGTACCTCGCGATCGACGGGCACGGCGATCCGAACACCGCTCCCGCCTACGCCGAGGCGGTCGAGGCGCTCTATGCCGTCGCCTACGCGGTCAAGTTCCGCAGCAAGCGCGAACTCGGACGCGACTTCGTCGTCGGCCCGCTCGAGGGGCTGTGGCGCGCCGACGACCCGGCGACCTTCGTGACCCGCGAGAAGTCGGCGTGGGACTGGACGATGCTCATCGCCCAGCCCGACTGGATCGACGAGGCGCTCGTGGCCGACGCGATCGCGGCCGCCCGCGCGAAGGGCGATCGGCCGGGTCTCGACCTCGTCGAGCTGCGCGAGCTGGACGAGGGGTCGGCCGTGCAGATCCTGCACCTCGGCTCGTACGACGACGAAGGCCCGACGCTGGCGCGCCTGCACGACGAGTGGATGCCGCAGCACGGCCTCACCTTCGCCGGCGACCACCACGAGATCTACCTGAGCGACCCGCGGCGCACGGCGCCCGAGAAGCTCAAGACGGTCCTCCGCCAGCCCGTCCGGCCGGCCTGACGTTCGGAGCGGCGAGCGCCGTCCGAGAGAATGGACGGGTGACGACCCCCGCCTCCATCACCATCGAACGCGGCGACCTCGCCGATGAGCGCGTGCTCCGCCTGCTGCGCGACCATCTCGACGACATGTTCGCGACGTCGCCGCCCGAGAGCGTGCACGCGCTCGACGTGTCGGGACTCGAGGTGCCCGAGGTCACGTTCTGGACGATCGCCGAGGGCGGTGACATCCTGGGCTGCGTCGCACTGAAGGAGCTCGACCCCGGGCACGGCGAGCTGAAGTCGATGCGCACGGATGCCGAGTCGCGCGGGCGCGGACTGGGTGCGCGCCTGCTCGAGCACGTGCTGGCCGAGGCGGCCCGCCGCGGATACGGTCGCGTGAGCCTCGAGACCGGGTCGCAGGACTTCTTCCGCCCGGCGCGCACGCTGTACCAGCGGTACGGCTTCCGGGAGTGCGGACCGTTCGGCGACTACGTGCTCGACCCGCACAGCGTGTTCATGACGCTGGAGCTGGAGGGATAGCGCCGGCCTCTTCCTCGTCGTCCTCGTCGTCCTCGTCTTCGTCCTGCTCGTCGTCGCGGCGGGGCGTCATCGCGAGGGCGACGCCGAGCGGGGCGAGGATCGGCGTCACCAAGAGCGCGAGCAAGGCCGGCGTCTGACCTCCGCCGTGCATGACCAGGTGCAGCAGCCCGGGTGAGGCGACGAGGAGCGCTGTCCACCAACGGCCGCCGAGCGCGATCCCTCCGACACCGGCGGCGAGGCTTGCCAGCGTCGCCATCAGTGCGAGCGGCTCGGCCCACGGGTGCGCGTTCGGCGAACCGATGGCGCCGAATCCGTGGAACAGTTCGGCCACGATGATCACCGGCCCGGCCGCGATGGCGACCGCCGCCCAGATCGCCCGCACCGCCCAGTGGCTGCTCCAACCCGTTCCGGACATCGACGTCGTCACGGGCACAGCGTAGCGATCGCGGCGCCGTTCGCGGCGGATCTCCAGCCACGGCGCCGCCCGGCAGGGTTACGGTCGGAGGCATGGCCTCGTCGACCGCCGAGACGTCGCGCGCGACCCCGCGTCCGCGGGTGCGCGTCCGCGGTCGCACGACGCAACCCGACGACGAGCTCCCCGCCTGGACGCGCGCGCTCGCCGAGGGCGACGACCCCGGGTTCTTCGGTCCGGGCAGCGCCGTGTGGGCGGTCAACGGCGCACTGCCGACGCTCGTCGCCGGCATCCGGGCGTTGCTGCTCCAGACGTTGCATCCCGGCGCGATGGCGGGCGTCCACGACCACTCGCGCTACCGCGAGGACCCGCTCGGACGGCTCGACGGCACCATCCGCTGGGTCGCGACGACGACGTTCGGCGACCGTCGCCAGGCGACCGAGGCGTGCGCCTTCGTGACTCGGCTGCACGGACGCGTGCGGGGCACCTACACGGATGCCGCGGGCGAGACCCGCCCGTACGCCGCCAACGACCAGGACCTGCTGCGCTGGGTGCACGACGCGTTCACCGAGGCCTTCATCGGCGCGCATCAGGTCTGGGGGCGACCGATCCCGGGCGGACCCGACGCCTACGTGCGCGAGTGGGCGCAGGCCGGGCGGCTGATGGGCGTGGAGGATCCGCCCACGACCGTGACAGACCTGCACGCCGAGCTCGACGCGTACGTGCGCGACGCGAAGGTCGATGAGCGCGTGGTCGCGGCGGTGCGGTTCATCCGCCGGCCGGGGCTGCCGGGGCTCACCGGATGGCTCTATCCGATCCTGTTCGGCGGCGCCGTCGCGTCGCTCGACCCGCGGTACCGCCGCCTGCTGGGGCTCCGACGGCCGTGGTGGCCGGCGATCACGCTCACGCGCTTGGTGCTCGCGACCGGCGAGCGCGTGCTCGGGCGCGTCTCGCCGAGCGAGCGGCACGCGCGTCAGCGCATCGGGCGACTCGAGGTGTCGGCGGCCGACGCGAGCTGACGCTCGCGCGCGCCATCCGCTCGCGCGTCCGCCTGCCGGCGAGTTGCCACTTTCGCCCGGTGCGAGGCGTGCTGACCCGGCGCAACCGGCAACTCGGGCGGCGATGAGCTCGAATTTCCGCAGCCGACTTGACAGTGGGGGAGCAATGTCGTACGTTCGTCCCTCAGATGGTCAGACCATCTAATGTTCCACCACCGGCACGGCCGGACGATCGATACAAAGGGGTAGGGTCCGTGAACCTGTTCTCGCTCATGCAGCAGCGCACCGCCGAAGCGGGCCCGATCCGGGTCGGCGTCATCGGGGCCGGAAAGTTCTCGTCGATGTTCCTGACGCAGGCCGTCGGCAGCAGCAACATCCACGTCGTCGGCGTCGCCGACATCAACGTGCCGAAGGCCAAGGACGCGCTGGCGCGCACCGGCTGGCCGGCCGAGCGGTACGCCGCGGCATCCCTCGACGACGCCGTGCGCACCGGCGGCACCGCCGTCATCGACGACTCGACCGCGCTCATCACGCACCCGAGCGTCGAGGTCGTGCTCGAGATCACCGGCAACCCGCTCGTCGGCACGTACCACGCGGTCACCGCGATCGACCACGGCAAGCACGTCATCATGGTCAACGTCGAGGCCGACTGCATGGTCGGCCCGATCCTGCAGCGCCGCGCTCAGGACGCTGGCGTCGTCTACTCGATGGCGTACGGCGACCAGCCCGCCCTCATCTGCGAGCTCGTCGACTGGTGCCGCACGGTCGGCTTCGACGTCGTCGCCGCGGGCAAGGGCACCAAGTACCTGCCCGAGTACAACTACTCCACGCCCGACACGGTGTGGAACTACTACGGCTTCACCGACGAGCAGCTCGCGTCGGGCGACTACAACCCGAAGATGTTCAACTCGTTCCTCGACGGCACCAAGTCGGCCATCGAGATGGCCGCCGTCGCGAACGGCACCGGCCTGCTGCCCCAGGACGAGGGCCTGCTCTTCCCCGCCGCGAGCAAGGACGACCTGCCCACCGTGTTCCGCGAGCGATCGCTCGGCGGCTCGCTCTCGCGGCGCGGCACGGTCGAGATCGCCTCGAGCATGTACCGCGACGGGCGCGAGGTGCCCGACAACCTCCGCTGGGGCGTGTACGTCACGTTCGAGGCGGTCACCGACTACGCCGTGCAGTGCTTCGCCGAGTACGGCGTGCACACCGACGAGACCGGCCGCTACGGCTCGCTCTACCGGCCGTACCACATGATCGGCCTCGAGCTCGGGGTCTCGATCGCCGCCGCGGTCACGCGTGGTGAGGCGACCGGTGCGCCGACCGGCTTCCGCGGCGACGTCGTGACGACCGCCAAGCGCGACTTGCGCGCCGGCGACACGCTCGACGGCGAGGGCGGCTTCACGGTGTTCGGCAAGCTCGCTCCCGCGGCCACGTCGCTCGAGCGCAGCGCACTGCCGCTCGGCCTGGCCCATGGCGCGAAGCTCATCCGCGACGTCCCGAAGGACCAGATCGTCTCGTGGGACGACGTGCAGCTCGACGAGTCCCAGTTCGCGGTCCAGATCCGCCGCCAGCTCGAGGCGGAGTTCCGCGCCGAGCACCTCGCCGCGGCCGCTGCCTGACCAACGTCAGACGGTCAGACATCGGAGACTACGATGGACGCACACGAGACGCGGACCGGCCTCGGCCGGCGACCGGAGGGGCTTCCAGGTGGTCACGGCGAACGACGGATGGGAACCGGTCCAGCGCATCCGGACCTACGAACAGGTCATGGCGCAGATCGAGCAGCGGATCCTCGACGGACGGCTGAAGGCGGGCGACAAGCTCCCGAGCGAGCGCGAACTGGCGCAGTCGCTCGGGGTCTCCCGGCCCTCGCTCCGCGAGGCCATGCGGGTGCTCGAAGCGCTCGGCCTGGTCGACATCCGGGTGGGCGGCGGACCGGATGGCGGAGCCGTCCTGGTCCAGTCGCCCGGCGACGGCATGGTCAACCTGCTCAAGCTGCAGATCGCGCTCGCGCACTTCAGCTGGGAGGACGTGCTCGAGACGCGGCTGACCCTCGAGGTCTGGAGCGTCGAGGAGGCCGCCTACCGAGCGAATGAGGACGACCACCGCGAACTCGCCGCGATCCTCGAGCGCATGGATGACCCGTCCATCGACTCCGCCGAGTTCAACCGCCTCGACGCCGCGTTCCACGTCAGGATCGCGGAATCGACCGGGAACGCGCTGACCGCTCACTTCATGGGCTCGCTGCGTACCGCGATCCACCGCCAGATGGTGGAGGTGTACGCCGGGCTCGACGACTGGCGCGAGACCGCGAAAACCGTGCGGGCCGAGCACCGCGAGATCCTCCAGGCGATCGTCGATCGCGACGGGCCTCGCGCGGCCGCAGAGGTCCGCAACCACATCACCAGCTTCTACACGATCGACCCCCACCGCGGGAGCGAAGTCCCGAGTTGACCCTCGGTTCGTCTCCCGCCCAGGCGCACCAGAGCCGCCGGGGATTCACATCAAGGGAGATATGAACCGACATGACCACCATGACTGCAACTGAGCCCCGCGAAGTCCGGGCCGAGCACGGCTCGCCCGACAAGCTCCGCACCGCGATCGGCAGTGCCGTCGGCACCACGATCGAGAACTACGACTTCCTCGCCTACGGCACCGCCGCAGCGCTCTACTTCAGCGACGCGTTCTTCCACGCCGAGGACCCGGTCGTCGGCGTCCTGCTCGGCTTCGCCACGTTCGGCATCGGCTTCGCGATGCGGCCGCTGGGCGGCCTCCTCGGCGGGTACCTCGGCGACAAGATCGGCCGCAAGCCGGTGCTCGTCGGCGCGCTCCTGCTCATGGGGATCTCGACCGTGCTGATCGGCGTGCTGCCGACGTACGCGCAGGTCGGGCTGCTCGCGCCGATCCTGTTGACGCTCATCCGCGTCATCCAAGGCATCGCCTTCGGTGCCGAGTGGGGCGGCGCCATCCTGATGACCTTCGAGCACGCGCCGTGGAGGCAGCGTGGTCGATACACGGCCATCCCGCAGGCCGGCGTGCCGCTCGGCCTGCTGCTCGCGAACCTCGTGTTCCTCTGGTCGAGCACGCTCGACAATGAGCTCGCCTGGCGCCTGCCGTTCCTGCTCTCGGCGGTGCTCATCATCGCCGGCCTCATCATCCGCGCGAAGGTCTCCGAGAGCCCCGAGTTCATCGACACCAAGACGCAGGGCCTCGTCGTGAAGAACCCGCTCAAGGAGGTCTTCAAGAACGACTGGCGCAACATCCTGCGCGTCATCGCGCTGCGCCTCGCAGAGTCGGGCGGCTTCTACGTGATCGTCACGTACATGCTCTCCTACCTGACGAGCGGCGACGAGCCGATCACCGACCGTGCGACGGCGCTCACCGGCCTCATCATCGCGGCCGCACTGGGCCTGTTCACCACCATCCTGTTCGGTTCGCTCACCGACCGGATCGGCCGCAAGCCGGTCTACTTCTTCGGCACGATCGCGCTCATCGCCTTCGCGTTCCCCATGTTCCTGCTCGTGAACACCGGCCTGCCGTACCTCATCGTGTTCGTGTACGTCGTCGCCATGGCGATCATCCACGACTCGCTGGCCGGAACGCAGGGCGCCTGGTTCTCCGAGCTGTTCAACACGAACACCCGTTCCTCGGGCGCCTCGGTCGGCTACCAGTTCTCGGCGGCGATCTCGGGCTTCATCCCGCTCATCGCGACTGCGGTCGCCGTGCCCCTCGGCTGGGGCGGCGTGGCGCTCGTCTACATGGCGTGCGGCGTGCTCGGCCTGATCGGCACCGTGCTCACCCGCGAGACCTGGGGCAAGCGCGAGCGCGCCGAGGTCGACGCGATCATCGAGCGCTCCTGAGCGAAGTGCGGGGCGGGGCGGATGTCGCTCCCGCCCCGCACCCGCATCCCTCCGCTTCCGACTTCCGTCCGAGACCACCTGGAGACACCATGAAGACCGTCGTGCTCGACGACGACCCCACCGGCACGCAGTCCGCGACGGGCGTCACGGTGCTGCTCGACCACGACGCCGAGGCGCTGGCCGAGATCCTGGCCACTTCGGATGCCGTCTACGTGCAGACGAACAGCCGCGCGCTGCCCGAGGACGAGGCGATCGCGCTCGCGCGTCGCATCCGCGACGATGCGCTCGCGGCCGCCTCGCGCCTGGGCGCCGATGTCCGGTTCGTGCTGCGCGGCGACTCGACGTTGCGCGGGCACGTGTTCGCCGAGACCGAGGTGTTCCTCGACGGCGACGCGGTGATGCTCTTCGTCCCGGCGTTCCCCGACGGCGGACGCACCACGCGCGACGGCGTGCACTTCGTGCGCGTCGCGGGCGACGACGTGCCCGCGCACGAGAGCGAGTACGCCGACGACCCCGTGTTCGGGTTCGGCACGGGCGTGCTCGTCGACTACGTGGCCGAGAAGTCCGACCGGCGCGGCATCCACGTGCCGCTCGCCGACGCGCGGGCCGGCCGGCTGGCGCAGGCGCTCGCCGAGGCGCCCGCCGGCAGCGTGGTGCTGCCCGATGCGGTGACCGATGACGACATCCGGCTCATCGCCGAGGCGACGGATGCCGCGATCGCGGCGGGCACGTCCGTCGTCGTCCGTTCGGCCTCGCCGCTGGCCGCCGAGCTCGCCGGCGTCGCCAGCCACGGGCTGCTGCCGACCCCGCTCACCGGCACCGGCGGCCCGGTGCTGCTGGCCTGCGGCTCGCACACCGCGGGTGCGACGGCGCAGCTCGCCGCGGTCACCGCCGACTGGGGCGCGCCGGCCGTGATCGACACCGACGCGGCGCTCCTCGACCCCGTCGCCGCCGGGCGCGCGGCGGCCGAGGCCGCCTGGAGCGGCCTCGACCGTCGGCCGCTCGCGTTCGTCACGACCGACCGACGGCGTTCCGCGTCGCACAACACGCTCGCGCACGGCGAACGGGTCATGACCGCACTCACCACCGCCGTCCGAGAACTGCTGCCGGACGTGTCGGTCGTCGTCGCCAAGGGCGGGATCACGTCGGCCGAGGTCGCGCGGACCGGCGTCGGCGCGCGCGCCGCCGTCGTGCTCGGGCAGGTGCTGCCCGGCGTCTCCGCGTGGCGCATGACCGCACACGACGGGCGCGACGTGCTCTACGTCGTGGTGCCCGGCAACGTGGGCGGAGCCGACACGCTCGTCCGCGTGCTCGAGGCCGTGGGCGTGCGCGCGCCCGCCCGGGCCTGACCGGCCGGCGCTGCCAGGCCAGCTGGCCGCCCGCGAAGCGGCGGCCGACGCGTTCGCGTCCTAGGGTGAGTGGGCACCCCCCGACGAGCGAGGAGCCAGACCCATGAAGACCATCCGGCTCGGCGGCACCGAACTCGCCGCCCCCAACGTCGTGCTCGGCATGATGCGCATCCAGCAGATGACGGATGACGCGGTGCGCGAGCTCGTGGGGACGGCCCGCGACGCGGGCATCGACTTCTTCGACCACGCCGACATCTACGGCGATCCGCTCCACGAATGCGAGCGACGGTTCGCCGAGGCGCTGCACCTGACCGCGTCGGAGCGCGACGAGATCACCATCCAGACCAAGTGCGGGATCGTGAAGGAGCCGTGGGGCTTCGACTTCTCGTACGAGCACATCATCGACTCGGTCGAGGGCTCGCTTCGGGCGCTCGACACCGACCGGATCGACGTGCTGCTGCTGCACCGTCCGGACGCCCTGGTCGAGCCCGACGAGGTCGCGCGTGCGTTCGACGAGCTCGAGGCATCCGGGAAGGTGCGGCACTTCGGGGTCTCGAACCACACGCCGGGGCAGATCGAGCTCCTCAAGAAGTCGGTGACGCAGCCCATCGTCGCCAACCAGATCCAGTTGTCGGTCACGCACGCGCCGTCGGTCGCGCAGGGCCTCGCCGCGAACATGCAGGGCGTCGAGCAATCGATGAGCCTCGACCTCGGCGTCGTGGACTACTGCCGACTGCACGACATCACGATCCAGGCGTGGTCGCCGTTCCAGGCGGGGTTCTTCACGGGCGTGTTCCTCGACTCGCCCGAGTACCCCGAGCTCAACGCCGTGATCGACCGCCTCGCCGCGAAGTACGACGTGCCGCCCATCGCGATCGCGACGGCGTGGATCACGCGCCATCCGGCCGACATGCAGGTCGTGCTCGGCACCACGACCCCCTCACGCGTGGCGGCGGCGGCAAAGGGGTCCGACATCCCGCTCACGCGTGGGGAGTGGTACGAGCTCGTGCGCACGGCGGGGTACCGCGTGCCCTGACGCTCGGCGAACCGAACCGTCACGCCCCAGCAACCGGCCCATCGCCCGCGCCCCGCTCGGGGTCTGGCGGAGGCACGGCTCCGGTCCTAGGCTGTGCCGCGTCGACGGGTGTGCGCGCGCCCGTCCCGCGCTGATCCGGGGGGAGGGGCGGCGTGACCTGGTTCACCAACGCGAGCATCTGGATCACCCTGCCGCTCTTCGTCGGCGGATTCGTCCTCGCCTCGTGCCTGATCGTGCTCGCGCTGCGGCCCCTGGTGCGACGCCTGGTCAAGGATCGCGGCGAATGGGACCGCACGCTCGGACACGTGATCGGCACGTTCGGCATGTTCTTCGGCATCCTGCTCGCGCTCGTGGCGGTCTCGGTGTACGAGAACTACGCGGCGACGCGCGACGCGACGGTCGAGGAGGTCGGTCAGATCGGTGCGTTCTACCGCGCCACGACCGCGTTGCCCGACGAGGTCGGCGAGCCCATGCGAGAGCTCATCGACGACTACCTGGTCGCCGTGATCGAGGAGGACTTCCCCCTCCAGCGCGAGGGCGTGCTGCCCGATGCCAGCCTCGACGAGGTCGATGCCATCGAGGAGGTCATGCACTCGTTCGAGGCCGAGACGATGAGCGAGCAGATGGAGTACAAGCAGGTGCTCGAGGCGTTCGACCTCTTCGTCGAGGAGCGCCGGGAGCGCCTCGACGCCACCGCGCTCTCACTGCCCACCCTGATCTGGGTCGTCATCTGGGTCGGCGCCGCCGTGAACGCCGTCCTGATCGGGCTGATCTACGTCGACGGCAAGCGCATGCACGTGCTCATGGCCGGCCTGCTCGCACTCTTCATCGGCCTCGTCATCTTCGTGACCGCCGACATGGACTTCCCGTACGCCGGCACGGTGGCGGTCGACGCGGGCGCCTACGAACGCGTCTACGTGCAGATCGTCGAGTGACGGATGGCGCGGCCCTCAGCCCGCGCCGACCTCGCCCTCCCAGAATCCCGAGCCGTCGCCGTCGGGCGACGTGATCTGCCAGGGCACTGCGCCCGAGCCCTCGTCGAGGCCGTCCCTGAGTCCGGGAGCGACGAGGCGAGCCGCGATCGCCTCGGCCTCGGCCGTGGTGACGCGGGCGATGTAGAGCTTCGGATGCTGCGGCCCCTCGAGCAGCACCTCGGCGTGCGGGTACTCGCCGGTGAGCGCGACGAGCTCGTCGATGAGCGCGCGCGAGGTGACGCCCTCGATGTGCGAGAAGCGCAACAGGGGCTGCTCCGAGCGCAACGCGAACGACCCGCCCTGCGCGAAGAGCGGCGTCTCCATGAGCGCGTCGAAGCGATCGGCGACGCGATCGGGCTCGAGCAGGGCCGCGTACGGCCACCCGTCGATGAACGCGAGGCCGACGACGCCCTCGACCTCGGCGGCGTCGAGGAGGCCGCTGACCGTGGCGCCGGAGGTCGCGGCATCCGTCTCGGGCGTGATCTCGAACGACCACCAGGGCTCGACGAAGGTCGCCTCGGCGGCGGCGGATGACTCGGGCGCCTCGGCGGTCAGCGTGATCGGGTCCTCCCAGGCGAGGCCTGCCGCGATGCCCGGCACCTGCTCGGCCGTCGCGAGCACGTCGTCGCGCTCGGCGTCGGCCTCGAACGTGACGGTCGTGTAGCGGGGGTTCTCGTCGGCGGGCTCCATGCCGCCGATCTCGACGGACGCCACCGCCGGCAACTCGGCGAGGTCGGCCTTCAGCTGCGCCTCGGGATCGGCCGGCGGCTCGTCGGCGGCCGGCGCAGCGCACCCCGAGAGCGCGACGGCGACGAGCGCCGCGATAGCGGTGAGGCGGAGGCGCGATGCGGTAGGGCGCATCCTTCGAGCATGACGGATGACGCCGAGCATGCCCAATCGGAGGAGGGGGTCCGGTGCCCGGGGGACAGCAGGGCCAGCGCCGACACATCCGAGGCGGGGGCTTGCGGGCGACTTTTGAAACGTGCCAAACTGTGGATCGGTCTACAGTGTAGATCGGTCTACAAAGACTGGCGACGCCGGGACATGCCGGCGTCGCTTCGCGATCCACCTTCGACGGAGAGGGAACACACGATGCAGATGAGCCGGATTCACGACGGGCCGCGCGCCCGATCGCGGCGGCGCCTCGCGGCGCTCGTCACCGGTGCGGTCATCGCCTCGAGCGGGATGATCGCCGCAGCCGGCATGCCGGCCGCGGCCGAGGACTGCTCGACGGTGCCGTGGATGGACACCGCCACGAGCTCGGAGGAGCGTGCCGACGCGCTCCTCGCCGCGAGCTCGCAGCACCAGAAGTACCGCTGGCTCGTGGAGCAGCCGGCGAACGACCCGACCCGGACCACCTGGCCCGCCGGCATGACCGGTGAGGCGCCCGTGGTTTACCCGGCCCAGCTCGCCTGCACGCCGGTCGTCATCTACGCCAACGGACCCGACGGCGTCTACGGGAAGGCCGGCACCACGGCCTGGCCCGGCCCGATCGCCGTGGCGTCCACCTGGAACCTCGAGCTCGGCGAGGAGAAGGCGGTCGCCCACGGAAGCGAGTCGTTCGACAGCCGCAGCGCGGTCGTCCTCGGCCCGGGCATCGCGAGCGGCCGCACCCCGCTCTCGGGCCGCGGCTCGGAGTACTTCGGCGAGGACCCGCTGCTCTCCGGCCTCATGGCCGCCGCCAACGTCCGCGGGCTCGAGCACGGCAATGCCGACAAGCCGGTCGTCGCCAACCTGAAGCACTACGTCGCGAACGAGCAGGAGACCGACCGCGAGGAGAGCTCGTCGAACATGGACGAGCGCACCCTGCGCCAGGTCTACGACCTGCCGTACGAGATCGCGGTGAAGGAGTCCGACCCGGGCAGCGTGATGTGCTCGTACAACCAGGTCAACGGCGTGTACGCGTGCGAGAACCCCATCCTCACCACCAGCCTCGGGGAGCAGGCCGGATTCGACGGCTACGTGATGAGCGACTTCGGCTCGGTGCACTCGACCGTCGCATCCATGGACGCCGGCCTCGACCAGGAGCTCAACCGCCCGGTCTGGTACACCCCGGCACGCCTCGACGCGGCCCTGAAGGCCGGCGACATCACGCAGGCGCAGATCGATCAGGCCGCGTTCGACGTGGTGCACACCTACATCGAGAAGGGCCTGTTCGACCACCCGGTCCCCGCGACCGCGATCCCGAACGTGTCCACGGCCGAGCACAAGGCGCTCGCACGGGAGATCGCCGAGCAGAGCACCGTGCTGCTGAAGAACGACGGCGAGGTGCTGCCGCTCTCGGATGACGCGCCCACCGTCGCCGTCATCGGCCAGACCGCCTCGAAGACCGCCACCGGCAACGTCAGCGCCAAGACCGGCTGCGCCTGGTACCTCGTGTTCATCCGCGGCACCGCGTTGAACTGCGACGCGATCGTCGACCCGCTCACGAGCATCACCGAGCGCGTCGAGCAGGCGGGCGGCGAGGTCCTCTACGCCAACGGCGCCGACCTCGCGCAGGCGGCGTCCGTCGCCGAGCAGGCGGATGTCTCGATCGTCTTCGGCCACTACACGATGGGCGAAACGACCGACCTGGCCGACCTGCACCTCGATGCGAACGGCGACGCGCTCATCGAGGCGGTGGCCGCGGCATCCGATCGCACCGTCGCCGTGCTGAACGCCGGCAGCGCCGTCGAGATGCCCTGGATCGATGACGTCGACGCCGTGCTGCACGCGTGGCACTCGGGCGAGCAGTTCGGCCCTGCACTCGCGGGCCTGCTCTGGGGTGACGTCAACCCGTCGGGCAAGCTGCCGATGACCTTCCCGAAGTCGGTCGCCGACACTCCGACGAGCACGCCCGAGCAGTACCCGGGGATCGTCGACGAGTCCGGCATCCGCCAGGTCGAGTACTCCGAGGGTCTCGAGGTCGGCTACAAGTGGTACGACGAACAGGGCATCGAGCCGCTGTTCGAGTTCGGCCATGGCCTGTCGTACACGTCGTTCGAGTACTCCGACCTCGACGTGGCGGTCGACCGCCGCTCGGACGGGGCTGCCGTGACCGTCTCGTTCACGATCGCCAACACCGGCGACCGCGACGGCGCCGAGATCCCGCAGGTGTACCTGACGCTGCCGGCGTCCGCGCACGAGCCGGGCAAGCGCCTCGTCGGGTTCGACCGCATCGAGCTCGCCGCAGGCGAGAGCACGCGCGTCGAGCTCGTGATCGACTCGGCCGCGAGCAACCAGCCCTTCTCGATCTGGGACGAGGACGCGGACGCCTGGCTCGTGCCGAAGGGCCGCTACGAGGTCGCGGTGGGCTCGTCCTCGCGTGACCTGCCGCTCTCGAAGGCGCTCCAGCCGAACATCACCATGCCGTCGGCCGCTGCGAACGGCCTCGGCTGACGCAGTGACGCGGTGAACGACCGCGACGGGCGTCCGACTCCCTCCCGGAGGTCGGGCGCCCGTCGCCCGTCAGGGGCGTCGTCCATCCGCGCCCCGTTCAGACGGCGACCGGCGGGGCGAGTCGGAACGACGGCAGCCCGCGGCGCCGGATCAGCCACTCCGCGACGATGAGGTTCGGCAGACAGCAGAGGAACGGCACCACGGCGTACGCGTTCGCGAAGGCGGCATCCGCATCGAACCCGCCCGCGCCCGCCGAAGGGATCTGCGCGACGATGAGCAGCGGCAACCAGATCCGTAGCGTGACGGCGGCGTACGTGAGGGCGAAGTTGCGCATCATCCACGCCCGGTGGCTCGCGACATCCCGCGCCCGGATCGCGCGGTAGCCCCGCCAGCCGGTCAGCAGCCACAGCACGCCGAGCGCCCCGAACCCGAAGAGCCCCACCAAGCCGGCCCCGTTCACCGGCGCGAGCACGAGGCCCGCGATCGCCGCCGCGCCGACCGCGACGAGGTAGGTCCGACCGATCCAGCGATGGGCGAGCGGATGGCGCGTCCGCAGGCGCCGCCAGAACTGCAGCGGCCCCAGCACCAGCGCCAGGCCGCCGCCGACGATGTGCACGTAGAGCGCGACGAGCACCGGCGCCGGACGGCCGTCGTACGACGAGGCGAGACCGCCCGACGATTCCGCCAGCGGGGCGGTGAGGTACGGCACCACGGCGAACGCCGCGATCGCGAGCGAGCTGAGGAGGACCCAGGTCCAGCCGATGCGAGCGCCCATGCGTCGGTTCCCGCGAGGGCGGCCGACGTGGTCGTGCCCCGACTCAGCGGAGGCGTCGACGTCGGGTGCGTGGGTCGAGGTCGCGGTCATGCGCCGACGGTACCGATGGGTCGCTCGACGCCGACATGCGGCGAACCCCCCGATCGCGGAGGTGGCTGGCCGCCGCGCCTCAGCCGACCGCGGCGACCGCGGCGCGGATGTCGGCGTCGATGAGGTCGGCGTTGATGGCGGCGCCCGCCGTGTTGCCCGCGGCCATCGAACCCGGCACGGTCGCGCGCGCCGTCACGACATTGCCGGCGGCCCACACGCCGCGCACGCTCGTGCGGCCGTCCTCGTCGACGAGCACCCAGTCCACGCCGTCGTTCCGCATGCGCCGGGCTCGCACCTGCTGCAGCACCTCGTCGTTCGGCTCCGGACGCGGTGCGACGAAGATCGCGTCGACCTCGCGTTCGCTGCCGTCGTCGTAGCGGATGGCGCGCACGCGGCCGTCGCCGTCGGCGACCACCTCGGCGATCGCGCGCTCGTCGATCGAGATGCCGCGGGCCTCGAGCGATGCCCGGGCCGGGGCAGGCAGCGAGACGCCCTGCGCGTGGAAGGCCACGTCGGACGAGAGCTGCCGGAGCAGCTGCGCCTGGTGCGCGTTGGCGGCCGAGGTCGGGATCACCGCGATGCGCCGGTCGCGCACCTCCCACCCGTCGCAGTACGGACACGACACCACGCCGGTGCCCCAGTGCTCGGCCAGCCCGGGGATGTCGGGGAGGCGGTCGCGCAGGCCGGTGGCGACGAGGATGCGGCGAGCGGTGTGCCGCTCGCCCGACGAGAGCACGACCTCGAACGCCGGCTCGTCG
This sequence comes from Agromyces flavus, assembly GCF_900104685.1. NCBI lineage: Bacteria > Bacillati > Actinomycetota > Actinomycetes > Micrococcales > Microbacteriaceae > Agromyces > Agromyces flavus. The sequence goes on along the minus strand of NZ_LT629755.1, from coordinate 2,210,394 downwards.
TCGTCGGACGCCGTGACCGACGCGACCGTCGCGGACTCGATCGCGACGTCGTCGTAGCGTGCGAGCTCGGACCGGCCCGCGGCGAGCAGGTCGAGCGGAGAGGTGTGGTCGCGCCCGAGCACGCCGTGCATGTGGCCCGCGACCCGGTTGCGCGGCTCGCCGCCGTCGACGACGAGCACCCGACGGCGCGAACGGCCGAGCATGAGTGCGGCGCTGAGGCCCGCGCTGCCGCCGCCGACGATCACGACGTCCCAGGCCGTGCCGCCCATCTAGACGGCCCCTTCAGCTTCGGATGCGACGACGAAGTACGCGCCGGTCGGATCGGTCAGCCCGGCCCGGCGGCCCGCCGGCACGTCCCACGGCGGGACGACGAGCGTCGCGCCGGCGGCGATCGCCCGCTCGACCGAACGCTCGACGTCCTCGACGCCGAAGGCGACGCTCCACGACGGCGGCAGGTCGGCGCCCAGCAGTTCCTTCGCGTCGAGGATGCCCGCGTAGTTGCGGTGCGCGTGCGTGTAGACGCCGTACCGGGGTTCACCCTCGCCGTGGTCGACGCTCCAGTGGAACGCGTGCGCGTAGAACCGCTCGGCCGCGTCGAAGTCGCTCGCGGCGAGCTCGAACCAGGCCGGGGTGTCGGCCATGCCGAATGCGTCGAAGCCCGCGAGCCCGCCCGGCTGCCAGTACCCGACCACGGCCCCGGTCGCGTCGATCGCGAGCCCCATGACGCCCATCTCGGGGATGTCGAGCGGCTCGAACAGGACGGTGCCGCCGGCCTCGGCGATGCGCTCGCTCGTCGCGGCGGCGTTGTACGTGAGCAGGTAGACGGTCCAGTGCGGCGGCGCCGGATCGGACTCCTGCCGCCGCGCCGCACCCGCGACGCGCTCGCCGTCGTGGCGGAACGTGACGTAACCGCCGTCGCGGTCGTCGCCGTGTTCGGCGGTCCAGCCGAAGAGGGCCTGGTAGAACGCGACCGTGCGCTCGAGGTCGGTCGTGGTCACGTCGACCCAGGCCGGCGCACCGGCGACGAGGTCATCGGGTCCGGGCATGCGCGGCTCCTGTCGGGTGCGATCGGCATCGGCGGCGCCAGCACGGGCTGCCGTCGAGCGCGATGCTAACACCGCGCGCGCTCACGCGGTCGGCGCGTCATCGGCGGCCCCCGGGGTGATCGAGTCGACGAAGGCGAGCCCCTCCTCGGCGACGGCCCGCCAGCGATCGGCGCTCTCGGCGAGCGGCACGACCGCCCACTCGGCCATGGCCCGACCGCGCATGACCATGTTGTCGAGGCCGAGCTCGCCGATGCGGTCGCGGTCGAGCTTCACGACGAGGTCGCCCGTGTGCGCGGTGAACGCGAAGAACTTGCCCCGGATCGACAAGCCGTCGGAGCCGAACATGCGCCCGAAGCCGACCCCGGGCCGGCCGAGGAACTCGGGCGCGATCTCGTCGAGGCGTGCCCGCCCGCGGTCTCGATCGTCCATGGGCCGACGCTACGACGCACCACCGACACGCGACAAGGGCGGCCCTGGTCAGGATGCGGACCACGCCTCGAGGATGCGCTCGCGCAGGGCGTTGCCGCGCTCGGCGAACCCGCGCTGCCGACGGACGTACTCCGCCTTGCCCTCGGGCGTCTCGATGCGTACGGGCTCGCCGCCCCACGGCGCCATGTCGTACGGCGAGGCCTGCATATCGAGGTACCGGATGTCGCGGGCGAGCTCGAACGCGTCGAGCAGCAATTCACCCGGCACGAGCGGGCCGAGCTTGACCGCCCACTTGTACACGTCCATGCCGGCGTGCAGGCACCCGGGCTGCTCGAGTTCCGGCTGGGATGCGCGCGTGGGCGCGAACCGGTTGCGCGGCACCGCGTCGGGCGTGAAGAACCGGAACGCGTCGAAGTGCGTGCAGCGCACGTCGTGGGCCTCGACGACCTCGTCGGTCGCGGCCTGGCCGAGGCGCAGCGGCACCGGGTGGCGATGCTCGCCCTGCCGGTAGACCATTGCCCACTCGTGCAGGCCGAAGCAGCCGAACCGGCCGGGCCTCGCCGCCGTGCGCCGCAGCATCCGCTCGACCGCCCGCAGCTGCGGCCCCTTCTCGCGCAGCATCGCCTCGACGTCGACGATCAGGCCGGCGGATGTCGCGCCCCGCGCGTACCAGCGCCACTCCGCGCGCGGGGTGCCCGCGGCATCCGCGAGCTCGACGCCCGCGCCCGGGTGCCACCGACGCAGCAGCGAGGGGGAGTACGAGTAGTACGTGAAGAGGAAGTCCTCGATGGGATGCGACTCACCCCGCGCCCGGCGCGCCCGATGGCCCGTCGTGAGCGCGTCGGCGCAATCGGCGTGGGCCTCCTCGCGCGCGCGCCACTCGTCCACGGCGAGCACGGTCGCGGACGCGGTGGGAGCGGTCGGGGTCACCCGACGAGGATAGGCGCCGCGGCTGGGCGCGCCATCCGCCCCGCCCGCCCCCGAACGCGGGGAATTCGCGGATGGGGCCGAGCGGTACCCTGAGCTCGTGGGACGCTCGTTCGTCCCGGCCCTGCCGCAGCTCGGAATCGGTGCGGCAGCAGACACCGGTGAAGGGGTCGGATCGCCCGCGGCAGTGGCCGCCGGGGCGGTGCTGCCGCTCCCGGTCGCGGATCTCATCGTCCTGATCGCGGTCGGCACGATCGTGGCGATGATCGTCGTCGGCGTGCTGTGGTGGAGAGGCTCGATCGCGAACGGGCCTGATGTCGCCGTCGCACCCGACCAGGCGGGCCTGATCGCGGTCATCTTCGTGACCGGCATGGGCCGGGAGCGGTGGCTGGCGGCTGCCGTGCTCCGCCTTGCGATCGAGGGGGTGCTGCGCATCGTCGATGAGGGCGGGGTCACCTCGCCCGGCGATGACTCGCCGGGTGGACGGAGGATCTGGGTCGAGCGCCGCGCGGACGGCCCGGACCTGGATCGCGCGAGCGAGGTGGACGCGGACGATGCCGGGGTCGCGCGCGCCCTCTTCGGAGGTGCCGCGCCGCACGCGGCGCTCCGCGTCCCGGCACGGCTGAGGTCCGACATGATGCCCGAGCTCCGCACGACCTGGGCGGTCGGGACGGCGAGCGCGAGGCGGCGCTTCATGGACGTCATCCCGCGGCGCTGGCGCATCGCCTTCGTCCTCGGCAACACCATCGCCGTCGTGGGCGGGTTCGCGATCGCCGGCTACGGACTGCAGACCGGAGAGGGATACGTGCTCGCCGGGATCGCGATCGTGACGGGCCTGGTCGGGTTCATGGTCTGGATCATGATCAGGTTGCGGATGGGAGCGCTGGATCCGGCAGGCATCGACCTCCGGGAGCGATCGCAGCCGGAGCGGCTGTTGTCCCCGACGTTCGGCACCCTCTCCGAGGGCGCTCGGCTGCTCCCGTGGGCGGTCCTGTTCGATCGCGCCGACGTGATCGCGCGGTTCGCCGAGCTCGTCCAGCAGACGAAGGCCGTGCCCGACTGGTACCGGTGCGATCACCCCTTCTCCGCGGAACGTCTCGAGTCCTGCATCGCCGCCCTGCGCCTCGGGTTCGCACGAGCGACGCCGCCGGCGGTCACGGCGTCCGACGAGGAGGCGCTCGCGGAGTTCCAGGCGTACCGCCTCACGACGATGGGGGAGCGCGGGCTCTGGGCCGGTGTCGGCGACGGCGGCGACGGGGCCATCGGGGACTGGGGCGACGGAGGGGCTTTCGGGGGAGGCTTCGACGGCGGCGGCTTCGATGGCGGCGGGGGAGGAGGCGGCGACGGCGGCAGCTGACCCCGTCCCGCCATCCGTCGACGTGTCGCGAGGTGACGCAACATGCGTCTCAGGGCCGTGTCGGGAGCGTTCCGAGTCACCTCACGTGGCGGTTCGCTCGCCGACCACGACCGAGTCGTTGACGGGCGGGACGGCCTCGCGGATCATCCACTGCTCGGGATGCGGGAGCGGCGTGAAGCCGTAGCGTGCGTACAGTCCGTGGGCGTCGCCGGTCGCGAGCGCGATGCGCTTGAGCCCGAGCGGTTCGAGATCCGCGAGCACGAAGCCGACGAGCTCGACGCCCACTCCGCGTCCGCGCGCGCCGGGGTCGACGATGACGTCGCAGAGCCACGCGAAGGTGACGCCGTCGGTGACCACGCGCGCGTAGCCGAGCTGCGCACCGGTCGTCGTGTCGTAGGCGCCGTAGTTGCGAGACGCGTCGATCGCGGCATCCTGCACCTGTCGCGGCCGGTCGAGCGCCCAGTAGGCGTGCTGCGACAGCCATTCGTGCACCACGGCTCGGTCGAGCTCGGCGGCGTCGGACGAGCAGCGGATCCCGTCGGTCATCCGCCCATCCTCGCAGGCCAGGTCGGTGCCGGCGTGTCGCCAGGTGACGCGTTCTGCTCCTCGTGCTGGCGCGAGCAACGTTTCGCGTCACCTGGCGAGCCGGGGCTGGCCCCGGCTCAGTGGTAGCGGCCGCTGTAGGCGTTCAGGGCGGGCTGGCCGCCGAGGTGGGCGTAGAGCACGTTCGAGTCCCTCGGGATGTCGCCGCTCGAGACCAGCTCGATCAGGCCGGCCATCGACTTGCCCTCGTAGACCGGGTCCAGGATGACGCCCTCGAGGCTCCCCGTGAGACGCATGGCCTCGTCGGTCGACTCGACCGGGATGCCGTAGTGGTCGCCCGCCCAGCCCTCGAGCACCGTGATCTCGTCGTCGCGGATGTCGCGGCCGAGGCCGATCGTCGCCGCCGTGTCGCGAGCGATGCGCGCCACCTGGTCGCGGGTCTCGTCGATCTTCGCCGAGGCGTCGATGCCGATGACGCGGCGTGGCCGGCCGCCGAAGTTGTGCTCGAGGTCGGCGAAGCCGGCGATCATGCCGGCGTGCGTCGAACCCGTGACGGAGCACACCACGATGGTGTCGAAGAAGACGCCGAGCGCCTCCTCCTGCGCGGCGACCTCGTGCGCCCAGTTCGCGAAGCCGAGCCCGCCGAGGGGGTGGTCGGATGCGCCGGCCGGGATCGCGTACGGCGTGCCGCCGGCCGTCTCGACGTCGGCGATCGCCTGCTTCCACGACTCGCGGAACCCGATGCTGAAGCCCGCGGAGGAGAGGCGCACGTCGGCGCCCATCAGGCGTGAGAGCAGGATGTTGCCCACGCGGTCGTTCACGGAGTCGGGCCAGTCGACCCAGTGCTCCTGCACCAGCACGGCCTTCATGCCGAGGTGCGCGGCGACGGCCGCGACCTGGCGCGTGTGGTTGGACTGCACGCCGCCGATCGACACGAGCGTGTCGGCGCCCTTCGCGAGCGCGTCCGGTACGAGGTACTCGAGCTTGCGGGTCTTGTTGCCGCCGAACGCGAGGCCGCTGTTCACGTCCTCGCGCTTCATCCAGACGCGGGCGCCGCCGAGGTGGGCGCTGAGCCGGTCGACCGGGTGGATCGGGCTGGGGCCGAACGTCAGCTGGTGGCGGGGGAAGTCGGCGAGGGCCATGGGGCTCCTTCGGTCGGTGCGGTCGGGGAGGGGGGCTCGCTCGACCAGGGGCGGCATGCAATATATTGCAGCGGATGGCGCGACATCCGTCAAGCGTGCGGCCAGCCGACCGGGTCGCCGCGGCTAGATCGTCTGCGGGATCTCGCGACCGGGGAACAGCGTCGAGTACTGCTCGCGATACAGCCGCTTGCCGACGAGGCGGTACGCCAGCCGGATCGGCAACGGCATCTCGGCGAGGAACTCCCGCTGGTCGCCTGGCGGATTCGTCGCGAGGATCATGCCGAGGTAGGCGAGCACCACCTTCTTCTCGAAGGCGTCGACCCCGTGGCTCGCGAGCTTCTCGAACTCCTCCTGGGTGAGCACCTTCTCGACCGCCGGCGTCACCTCGGTCACCTCGCGGCGGAGATGCACCTGCAGCATGGCCGACAGTCGCTCGTACCCGGCTGCGAGCTGGTCGCCGAGCGCCGCGTCGGCCGTGTCGCGCCACTGCTCCCGAATCGGCGCGAGCTCGTCGAGGACTCCCTTGACCTCCTCGTGCTGCGCCAGCATCTGCGCGATGTGCAACTCGCACCCTGGAGCGCGTTCCCCCAGCTGCGGGTACATGAAGAGGTCCTCGCCCTCGTGGTGCACGTGCAGGAGCTTGTCGAAGTTGCCGAGCACGTCGCCGACGTACCGGGAACGTTCGGTGTCGCCGTCGGCTGCGGAGCGCGCGAGCCCCGGTGCCTCCCCGTACGCCCACAGGAAGACCCGGTGGACACGGCGCATGGCCGGGGTCGCCGGGCACAGCACGGGGCCGTCGGGAACGGGCGCGGCGGTCTCGCCCTCGCGCATGGTGAAGAAATCGGACATCGGCCAACCTCCAGGCGGACGCGCCGACCTCGATGCCGGCCACGCCGTCGAGCGCGAACATATCGGCCGCCCTCGGGGGCGACAAGAACCCCGTTCGGGTGAGCGCCGCGGCGCAGCCGGCCCTTCTCGATGTCGGAGCGCGCGCGTAGCGTGAGGCGCATCCGAGCGCGGTGGTGCCGACGGTGGCCCGCCGCACGCAGCCGAATCAAGGAGGCATCATGGCCAACCTCGTCGTGCACTTCGAGATCCACGCGTCCGAGCCGCAGCAGCTCATCGACTACTACTCCGAGCTGCTCGGGTGGAGCTTCACCCAGTACGGCGACGACTACTGGGTGATCGAGACCGGTGAGGGCGCCATCGGCAACACCGCCGGGCAGCCCGGCATGGGCATCAACGGCGGCCTCACCCGGCGCGAGGGTCCGGCGCCCGAGGTCGGCGCGCCCGTCAACGGCTGCAACATCGTGGTCGGCGTCGACGACATCGACGGTCTGATGCGGCGCGGAGTCGAACTCGGCGGCACCGAGGCCCTGGCCGCTGCCGACTGGCCGGGCATCGGTCGCGGCGGGTACCTCCTCGACCCCGACCACAACCTCATCGGGCTCATCTCGCCGGTCCTCTCCGACGGCACCACGGCGATGGGTCCCGACGCAACCCCCTGACCGCTGCCGGCCTCGACTCGGCCGGTGTCGGCGGCCGGTGCCAGACTGGGCGGGTGCTGCTCGACGAGCTGGTCGCCACCGCCGAGCGGGTCGCGTCCACGCGGTCGCGCCTCGCGAAGGTCGATGCGCTCGCGACGCTCCTCGGCCGACTCGAGCCCGACGAGATCCTGCCCGCCGTGGGCTTCCTCACCGCCAAGCCCCGTCAGGGTCGGGTGGGCGTCGGATGGCGCGGGCTCACCGGAGCCATGGGCGACCCGGCCGATGTCGCGACGCTCACGATCCTCGACGTCGACCGCGCGCTCGAACGGCTGGCCTCGGCGTCCGGTGCCGGCTCCGCGACCGAGCGCGCCCGCATCCTGCGCGAACTGGGCTCGCGGGCCACGACTCGCGAGCAGGACTTCGTGAGCCGCGTCATCCTCGGCGAGCTCCGCACCGGCGCGCTCGAGGGCGTGCTCACCGACGCGATCGCCAGGGCGGCCGACCGCCCCGGCGAGGTCGTGCGCCGCGCCGCGATGCTGTCGGGCGACCTCGGCGAGACCGCGCGCGTGGCGCTCACGGGCGCGCCCGGCGACCTCGAGTCGATCGGACTCGTGGTCGGGCGCCCGGTGCAACCGATGCTCGCCGGCACCGCCCCGAGCGCGGCCGCGGCGCTCGAGCAGGTGGGCCGTGCCTCGGTCGAGTACAAGCTCGACGGCGCCCGCATCCAGGTGCATCGCTCGGGCGACGACGTGCGCGTCTACACGCGCAACCTCGCCGACATCACGCACCGCCTTCCCGAGGTCGTCGAGGTGGTGCGCGGCATGCCCGCGAACGACCTCATCCTCGACGGCGAGACGCTCGCGCTCGACGAGGGGGGCGCGCCGCGTCCCTTCCAGGACACGATGTCGCGCTTCGGCGCCGAGGCCGCGCGCGAGGTGCTGCTGCATCCGTGGTTCTTCGACGTGCTCCACGTCGACGGACGCGACCTGCTCGACGAGCCCCTGACTGATCGGCTCCGCGAGCTCGAGCGCGTCGCCGGCCCGCATCGCATCCCCGGCGAGGTCACCGATGACCCCGAGGTTGCCGAGGGCATCGCGCGCGACGCGCTCGCGGCCGGCCACGAAGGCGTTGTCGTCAAGGGCGTCGACGCGCCGTACGCGGCGGGCCGGCGCGGGGCGAGCTGGATCAAGGTCAAGCCGGTGCACACCTACGACCTGGTCGTCCTCGCCGCCGAGTGGGGTTCGGGCCGGCGCACCGGTTGGCTCTCCAACCTCCACCTCGGCGCGCTCGACCCGGTCGGCGAGTTCGGCGAGCCGGGCGGGTTCGTCATGGTGGGCAAGACCTTCAAGGGCCTGACCGACGACCTCCTTCGCTGGCAGACCGAGCACTTCCCCGAGATCGAGACGCGTCGGACCGCCAACACCGTCTGGCTCGAGCCCGTCACGGTCGTCGAGATCGCACTCGACGGCGTGCAACGCTCGAGCCGGTATCCGGGCGGCATCGCGCTCCGGTTCGCGCGCGTCAAGCGCTACCGCGACGACAAGCGGCCCGACGAGGCCGACACGATCCAGACGTTGCGGGCACTGCTCCGCGGCGGTGCGGCGGAGGGAGCGGATGATGGCGCATGAGGCGGCAACGGGTCGCGTGCGGCAGCTCAGGCTGGTCGTCGAGGCCGAGGATCTCGAGGCGGCGGTGGCGTTCTACCGCGACGTGCTCGGCATGCCCGAGCAGGAGTCGTACGACGGCGACGAGGGCGCGCGCGTCGTGATCCTCGACGCCGGGCGCGCCACGCTCGAGCTGTCGAACCCCGCGCAAGTCCGCTTCATCGACCGCGTCGAGACCGACGGCGGTCCCAGCGACCGGCTCCGCGTCGCCCTCGAGGTCGACGATGCCGCGGCCGTCGCCGACGACCTCGTCGATGCCGGTGCCGACCTCGAGGCCTCGGCCCGCGAGACGCCGTGGCGCTCGATCAACGCGCGGCTCCGCGGGCCTGCCGACCTCCAACTCACGCTCTTCCAGGAGCTCGACGAGCGCTGAGTCCTACTCGTCGATCTGGATGCCGGTGACCGGCACGCCCGCGCGTTCGTAGACCAGCGAGACGGCCCCCTTGGGGAACGCGATCGGCTGCTGGGCGAGCGAGAACGCCGCCGGCACCGTGCCGGTGTCGAACAGCCGCTTCCCAGCCCCGAAGACGATGGGGTATAGGTACAGGTTGAGCCGATCCACGAGGTCGGCCGCCAGCAGTGAGCGGGCGAGCGCGCCGCTGCCGATCACGTGGATCTCCTCGAAGCGTTCCTTGATGGCGGGGATCTCGGCGGCGATGTCCGTCACGACCGTGGTGCGCGCCCACGTCGGATCGGTGAGCGTGCGCGACGCGACGAACTTCGGCACCTCCTCGAACTTCGCCCCGATCGGCGTGTCGGTGTGCTTCGGCCAGTAGTCGGCGAAGATGTCGTACGTCTTCCGGCCGAGCAGTAGCGCGTCGAGCCGGTCGATCCCCGCGCCGATGACCGCGCCGGACTCGTCGTCGAAGTAGGGCGCCTGCCATCCGCCGTACTCGAATCCGTCCGACGGGTCCTCCTCCGGGCCCCCGGGGGCCTGGTAGACCCCGTCAAGGGTGATGAACAGGTCGACCGCGACGATTCCCATGGTGATGCTCCCCTCCGCGCGCCACGCTAGCGTCGTGCGCGGGCGGCGTCGAGGGGCGATCAGGGGGAGCCTTTCGGCCACCGGGGTGCAAGCGTAGAGTCGATGCGCCGGGCCGTTCGTCACGGGCCACCCGGTCGCGCACTCCGCGGGAGCGTCGCGAGCCGCGTCGGGGAGGCACCTCATGCGCGCTCCACAATCGCATTCATCGGGCCCCGCGCGCCGGGCCGCCGTCCGGGCCGCGGTCGCTGCTCCTGCCGCCGTCGCCGCGGCCGTCCTCGCGCTGTCGGCCTGCACGGCCGGCACCCCGGCCGCGAGCCCGTCCGCGGGCGACCTGCCGCAGGGCGGCGAGACGGTCGAGCTCGACCCCGCCGAGTTCTCGGCCGACATCGACCATCCGTACTGGCCCATGGAGCCGGGCACCCAGTGGGAGTACCGGGAGCTCGACGGAGACGGTGAGACGCTGCGCGTCGTGGTGACGGCGACGACCGACACCCGCGAGATCGCCAACGGCGTCACCGCGCGCGTCGTCCGCGACACCGTGTACCAGGGCGACGAGATCGTCGAGGACACCTTCGACTGGTACGCGCAGCGCGACGACGGATCGGTCTGGTACCTCGGCGAGGACACCGCCGAGTTCGAGGACGGCGAGATCGCCACGACCGAGGGTTCGTTCGAGGCGGGTGTCGACGGCGCGCAGGCGGGCGTGCTGCTGCCAGCGGACCCGAAGCCGGGGCAGTCGTATCGGCAGGAGTACCTCGAGGGCGAGGCCGAGGACGAGGGCGAGGTCCTGCGGGTCGGCGAGCGCGCCGAGGCGCCGTACGGCGCGTACGACGACGTGCTCGTGACGCGCGACACGAACGCCCTCGAACCCGATGTCGTCGAGTACAAGTTCTACGCGCGCGACCTCGGCCCGCTGCTCGCGCTGGATGTCGCGGGCGGGAGCGGCCGCGAGGAGCTCGTCGACGTGCGCACGGTCCCCGACGGCACCGGCACCGGCCCGCTGGGTGATCCGGGTTGAGCATCCGCCCAGCAGGCCGAGCCTAGGCTGGAGGACATGCAGCTCGCCCTCATCCGCCATGGACAGACCGACTGGAACCTCCGCGGAGTGATGCAGGGGCGCACCGACATCCCGTTGAACGACACCGGGCGAGCGCAGGCCGAGGCGGCCGTGGCGCTGATCGACCCGGCGGAGTGGGACCTCGTGGTGAGTTCGACCCTCGGACGCGCGCGCGAGACCGCCGCCATCCTGGCACGTGGCCTCGACCTCCCGGTGGCCGGGGCGTACCACGATCTCGTCGAGCAGGACTTCGGTGCCGCCGAGGGGACGCCGGTCTCCGAGATCGACGTCCGCTGGCCGGGTCGCGCGTTCGAGGGCAAGGAGCCCGACGCCGAGGTCGGACCGCGGGGGGTGCGGGCGCTCGAGCGGATCACGGTCGACCACGCCGGTGCCCGGGTGCTCGCGGTCGCGCACGGCACGCTCATCCGTCACGTGCTCGGCGAGCTCAGCGGGCACGAGGCGAGCAGCTACCCGAGGCTCGACAACCTCGCGATGTCCGAGCTCGAGCGCGCGGCCGATGCCTCGTGGCGAGTGCGCACCGTGGGCGGCGCGCCGTTCGCCGAGGTGCTGCCGTCGCTGCTCGCCGTCGAACTGGCGGCCTGACCGACCCGCCCTTCGGCCCTGCCGCCGCGCCACGATCCGGACGTACAATCCGGAAATGGAGGGTCCCGGCAGCACCACCCTCGTCGTCGTCGGCGACGAGTCGACGAGCGCGATCGATTCGCTCGCGGGGTTCGCGAACGTCGAGAGCGCCAGCTTCGCCGAGATGCCGGATGCCACCGACGCCGAGGTCGTCACGTGGTCGAGCACGTCGCACGCGCCGTTCGTCGTGCACGACCGTGATCCGCTCGGCCACGTCGCCTCGGCATGGGTCGAGTTCTACGACGAGCGATCGACGCTCGGGGTGCTGCAGCTCGAGATCGACCAGGTGATCGACCAGGTCGCGCGGCATCAGCTGCGTGTGCCGGACTACTACGTCGTGCTCGAACCCGAGTCGCTGCAGGGTACGTGGCTGCACTGGTGGCTCGGGGTGCTGGCCGCCGCGTCGCCGAGTCGCGTCATCCCCTGGGCGCCGGGGGAGGCGCCGCTCGCAGGCCTCATCCGCCGATTGCCGACCGCCCGGGCGTGGCCCGAGGTGCGCGACTGGCTGCCGACGGTCGTGAAGGCCGTTCCCGATCGCGTCGGGCCCGGCCTTCCCGGTGCCGCCTGAGGCGGGCGCCGCCGTCAGGAGGCGTCGGCGGGCTGCAGCTCGGCGTGCTCGACCGCCCAGGCGAGCGCGAAGTCGGCGACCTCCTGCCATCCGTCCTGGCTGACGATCCGGTGGGTCCGGCCCGGGAACTCCCGGTAGTCGACGATCGCGGGGCTGCCGGTCGAACGGTACTTCTTGACGATGGCTCGCCCGATGGCCGGCGGCACGACGTGGTCGATCTCCCCGGTGATGACGAGCAGGGGCGCGCGATCGGTGCGGCCGTAGTCGACGTGGGTCACGCCGCCCTTCTCGTTGAGCGTCGAGGCGACGCCCTCGAAGAACACGCGGTTGTAGGAGTTCACCGCGTACTCCTCCCAGATGCGGTCGGATGCCTCGCGGGTGAGGTCGTTGCCGAACGTGAAGTGGAAGTGGCGCTTCGAGATCGGGCGCGCCCCGTTGCGGTCGAACGGGTTCGACAGGATCGGGAAGCCGGTGCGCAGCGTCGACGGCGGGAGCGTCGTGATGCCGGCCGCCTGGCCGGGCGTCACACCGACGTAGGCGGCGCCGAGCCCCCGGTCGGCGAGCATCTGGGTGATGACGCCGCCGAACGAATGGCCCATGATGAGGGGCTTCTGCGGCAGCGCCCGGATGATCCCCTCGTAGTGGTCCACGATCTGCTTCAGGCCGATGCCCTTCAGCGGTTCGGGGTTCGAGCGGATGTCGCTCACGGACCGGTCGTCGATGCCGGGCCATCCGGGCACGATGACCTCGTGGCCGGAGGCGCGGAAGCGCTCGGCCCACGTGTCCCAGCTCTTCGGGGTCATCCAGAGCCCGTGGATCAGGACGATGGGGGCCTTGGTGGTGCTGCTCATGATTCGTGCTCCTTGTCGGTACGTCGATGAGAAGTAGAACGATCGTTCTGTCTTGGTATTCCCACACGGTACGCCCGGGCGCGATCCTGTGTCAAGCCAAAAAGAGAAAGATCGTTCTATCATTTACGACGTGGCAACGCGAACGACATCGAGCGGCACCTCAGCGGCGCGTGAGCGCCTGCTCGCGACCGCCAGCGAGCTCTTCTACCGCGAGGGCATCCACGCCGTCGGGGTCGACCGCATCATCGCCGAGGCCGGCGTCACGCGGGCGACGTTCTATCGCCACTTCCCGAGCAAGGAGTCGCTGGTCGAGGCGTATCTCGGCGTGGAGGACGCGAACATCAAGGCGGCCTTCGCGGCGGCCGAGGCCACCGGTGCCGAGCCGGCGCCCTTGGTCGACCTGGTGATCGACGGCCTCGCCGACGACATCGCGCGCCACCACACGCGCGGCTGCCCGTTCATCAACGCCGCAGCCGAGTACCCGGATGCTGCGAGCGGAGTCCGCACGACCGTCGCGCGGCATCGCGAGTGGTTCCGTTCCGAGCTCGAGGAGCTCCTCGGTGCCGCGGGTGCTCCTGAGCCCGCCGAGTCCGCCGCGGAGCTGGTGCTGCTCCGCGACGCCGCGATGGTGGGCGGATACCTCGACGGCTGGGACCGCGTGCGTCCCGCGTTCGTGGCATCCGCCCGCCGCATCGCGGGCGTGCCCGGCACCTCGGCGGGGGAGTAGCCGCTACCCGTGCACGCGCAGGTCGACCCAGACCAGCCGGTGGTCGCTCGATGGGAACGGGAAGTTGCCCGTGAGCGCCGAGAGCGGATCGCTCGACACCGGCCAGAAGACCCCGGCGTCGAGCACGCGCAGGTCGCGCGAGGGCAGCACGTAGTCCGCACGCAGGTTGCCGGGCGCGGGGTTGTCGTTGAAGTCGGCGGTGTCGTACGCCGGGTCGCCCTCGTGCGTGAGGTTCGCGCCGCCCTGGATCTCTGACGCCTCGACGGCACCCTCCGAGGTGGGCAGCGGGTCGGTGAGGCGCGGGTGGTCGAGGAACTGCAGGATGGCGTCCTCCGTCGAGTCGCCGTCGAGCGGGTCGGCGTTCTGGTCGCCGAGGATCACGAAGGACTCGCCGGGCTTCAGGCCGCCGTGGACGCGCTCGTCGTCGTAGATGTACCTGGAGGCCGCGCCAGGCGTCACGTAGTCGGCCCAGAAGCGGATCTCGTCGTGGTTGCGCGTGCCGTTGCGGTCCTCGGCGCCGTCGAAGGTGGGCGGGGTCGGGTGCGACGCGAGGACGTGCACGGTGCGGCCGTCCACGTCGACCGGGACATCCCAGTGCGACTTGCTCGACAGCCGGAAGACGTCGAGCTCGGCGGGCGAGTACCAGTCAGCCGGTGCGGCCGTGTTCGGATCGTCGGGCAGCAGTGCGCCGGGCATGTCCTTCCAGAGGAAGTGCTGGAACGTACGGACGGCGTCGGTGTCGATCGGGTACTTCGAGAGCACCGCCATGCCGTATTGACCGGGGAAGAGCCCGAAGCCGAACGCATCGTCGCCGCCGCCGATCGTGCCGTTGTTGTTGAGGTCGAAGCCGCTCGGGATACCGGTGTTCGACGGCGCGACGAACGCGTACGGGTACTCCACCGGGTCGGCGCCGCCCTGCGACACCTCGAGGTAGTTCTCGCGGAAGAGGTCGACCGCGAGCCCCTCGTCGTCGAAGTCGAACTCGTTGAGCAGGACGATGTCGGGGTTCGTGCGCTGGATGATCTCGGCCACCGTCTGCGCCTGGTCGTTGGTGGGTGTCGACAGGTCGTCGATGAGCTGGCCGGCGGCGTTGCGGTTGAGCGAGAGATTGTAGGTCGCCACGCGCACGTCGGTGGTGCCGCTCCCTTCGGGCGGTGCCGCGGCGGCCGGGCCGGCGAGCGAGGTGACGGCGGCGGCTCCGATCAGCGTGGCGGTTGCAGTGAGTGCGGCGGTGGTGCGGCGGCGTCTCGTGGACATGCGCGTTCTCCTTCTCGGCGACATCGGCGATGGCGACTGCTGACCCCACGCTAGGCCGGTGAGGTGGAGTCCGGAAGAACGGGCAGTGACCGGATGTCCCTCAGTCGATGCCCGTTCGGTGCCATCCGTCAGCCGGTGGCGGCCGCGAGCACCGCATCGACCTCGGCGATCCATGTGTCCTTCTCGCGGGGCTCGGCGAAGCTCGCCGTGAACGAGTTGCGGGCGAGGGTCGCCAGGGCTTCGGCATCCAAGGGCAGCGCCGAAGCGATCGCGCGGTAATTGTCATCGATGTAGCCGCCGAAGTACGCCGGGTCGTCGCTGTTGACCGTCACGACGAGTCCCGCGGCCATCATCGCGGGCAGCGGATGCCGCGACAGCTCGCGCGGCGCGGTGCCGAGCGCCACGTTCGAGAGCGGGCAGACGGTGAGCGGCATCCGCAGCTCGGCGAGCCGCCGCACGAGGTCCGGATCCTCCATGGACCGGTTGCCGTGGTCGACCCGTTCGACGTGCAGCACGTCCACGGCCTCGCGCACGTACTCGGGCGGACCCTCCTCGCCGGCGTGCGCGACGAGGTGGAGCCCCGCGGAAGCGGCGCGCGCATAGACCTCGGCGAACAGGTGCGGCGGGTGGCCGACCTCGGTCGACACCATGCCCAGGCCGACGAAGTGCTCGCGGAACGGCAGGATCACGTCGAGCATGTCCATCGCGGCATCCGCCCCGCGCTCGCGCAGGAGGCAGGGGATGAGCGCGATCGACATGCCGAGATCGCGCCGTGCCTCGTCGAGCGCCGACGCGAGGCCGCCGATCACGGCCTCGAACGGAATGCCGTTGCCGAGGTGCGTCTGCGGGTCGAAGAACATCTCGGCCCGGCGCACGCTCGCCCGGTGCGCGCGCCGCAGGTAGGCGCTCGCGAGGTCGTGGAAGTCCTGCTCGGTGCGCAGCACCCCGAGGTTGGCGTAGAGGCGGTCGAGGAACTCCTGCAGGTCGGCGAACGCGTACGACTCGCGCAGCACGTCGGGGTCGTAGGTGGGCAGGACGACGCCGTTGCGGCGTGCGAGCTCGACGAGCAGCTCGACCTCCATCGTGCCCTCGAGGTGCACGTGCAGCTCGGCCGTCGGCCAGTCGATCACGTTCGCCGTCATGGAGGCTCCGTCATCCCCACGGCTTCCGCGTGGGATTTCAGCGCCCGCAGCATCCGCTCGCTCTCGCGCGCGTAGCGCCCGACGATCACGGGCCGGAGGAGACCGATGCGCCGAGGGATCCCGAGCTCGACCGTTCGCGTGACATGCGTGCGGTCGCCGTTCGAGCCCACCGCCATCGTCACGGTGCTGTCGATCGTCCCGGCCACGCGCGGGCGCAGGGTCATCGGCTGACGGAAGGCGACGCGTGCCGGCCGCTCGAAGGCGATGACCCGCCCGTGGCGCACGCCGCGGCGGCTGTGCTCGACGTAGGTCGTGCCGACCGCGACCGGCGGGGGCGAGACCTCGCTCGTGCCCTCGTAGTCGCCCGCCGACGGCAGCCAGCGACCGTAGCCGTGCAGGTCGGCGACGAGGTCGAAGACCACCTCGGGGGCTGCCTCGATCTCGATGTGCCGCTCGATGGTCGTCGTCACGCCCCCAGCGTCCCACCGTCGGCCGCGCGTGCATAGCGCTCCGACAGCGTCCTGAGCAGCTGGACGAGCTCGGGCGGCGATTCGACCGTGAAGTCCATGCCGAGCATGCCGATGTAGGCGCCGATGGTGTCGAGCGTGTCGGCGCCGGTCACCAGCACGGATTCCGCGTCCGAGACCGCCTCGACGACACCGACGGCCGGGTTGATGCGGTCGAGTACGGCGTCGGCGGATGCCGCGATCCGCAGGCGAGCGTGCACCTTCCATCCACTCGCGGCGATCGAGCGCATGGCGAACGCGGTGTAGTCGCCGCCGGGCAGCGGTACGGGGGTGAAGCGGCGTCGCGTCGGCATCCGCGGCTCGAGCCAGTCCGCCCGGTACGTGCCCCACTCGCCCGTGTCGGGATCGCGGCCGACGAGGTACCACCGGCGCTGCCAGCTGAGCAGCCGGTACGGCTCGACCAGGCGGGGCGTGCCGCGGTCGGTGAATCGGAACCACTCGACATCACGGATCGCGGCGGCGATCGCCGCGAGCACGGCGGGGTCGACCTCGGGATCGGGCGCGTCCGTGCCCGTGTTCTCGGGCGCCCGGTCGACGACCGAACCGATCGCGGCGACGACCGGACGCAAGCGCGACGGCAGCACCTGCTCGAGCTTCGCCAGGGCACGGGCGCTCGACTCCTCGACGCCCGCGACCCCGGTCGCCTCGCGGAGCCCGATCGCCACGGCGACCGCCTCCTCGTCGTCGAGCAGCAGCGGCGGCAGCCTGCCGCCCGCGCCGAGACGGTAGCCGCCGGCGGCCCCGCGGGTTGCGTCGACGGGGTAGTCGAGCTCGCGGAGCCGCTCGATGTCGTTGCGGATCGTGCGGGTCGAGACCCCCAGGCGCTGGGAGAGTTCGGAGCCGGTCCAGCCTGGTCGCGACTGGAGCAGGGAGAGGAGTGCGAGCATCCTCGCGGCGGTGTCGGACATGTCTCGATCTTCCTCGACTATTAGGAATCAAACGTGCCTGATTGCACCGTAGCGTCGGAGACATGACGAACACGACGAACACCCCGAACACCACCGCCGCCACCGACATCCGCCCGTTCCGCATCGAGGTCGACCAGGCCCAGCTCGACGACCTCATGGACCGCCTCGCCCGCACGCGCCTTCCGCAGCCGGCGCCCGGTGACGACTGGAGCTACGGCACGCCGAACGCCTACCTCCGCGACGCGGTCGAGCAATGGCGCTCGACCTACGACTGGCGCGCCGAGGAGGCCCGCATCAACGCCGTGCCGCACTTCATGACCGAGATCGACGGGCAGCCGATCCACTTCATCCACGTGCGCTCGCCGCACGAGGGCGCGACACCGCTGCTGCTCGCGCACACCTACCCCGGCTCCTCGCTCGACTACCTCGACCTGATCGGCCCGCTCTTCGACCCGGTCGCGCACGGTGGACGCGCGGAGGACGCGTTCGACGTCGTGGTGCCGGATGCCCCCGGCTTCGGCTTCTCGAATCCCGTCACCGAGCCCGGCTGGGCCACAGCCCGAGTCGCCCGAGCGTACGACGAGCTCATGCGACGGCTCGGCTACACCGAGTACGGGATCCACGGCTCCGACAACGGCGCGATGGTCGCTCGCGAGCTCGGCCTGCTGAACCCCCACGGCTTCCTCGGCCTGCACGTGCTGCAGCTGTTCTCGTTCCCGTCGGGCGATCCGGCCGAGTTCGAGAAGCTCGGGCCGCAGGATTACGCCGGTCTCGAGCACATGCAGTGGTTCCAGTCCGTCGGCGGCTACAACACGATGAACGCCAGTCGCCCGCAGACGGTCGCGGTCGGACTCAGCGACTCGCCGGTCGGCCTGCTCGCCTACAGCGAGCTCTTCAACTCGTTCGGCAACGGCACCTCGCTCGTCCCGCTCGAGAAGATCCTCACCGAGGTCACGGTGAACTGGTTCGCGAACGCCGCCGCCGGCATGAGCCGCGTCTACCTCGAGGACGCCCGCGTCCAGGCCGAGCCGAAGGTCAACGACGCGCCGACGGGCGTGGCCGTGTTCAAGGACGACTTCCAGACGATCAAGGTCTTCGCCGAGCGCGACAACTCGAACATCGTGCACTGGCGCCGCTTCGAGCAGGGCGGGCACTTCGCCGCGCTCGAGGTCCCCGAGGACGTCGTCGGCGACATCCGGGCGTTCTTCGCCACGCTGCGAGGCTGACGCCGAGGCACGGTGTGACGAGCGGATGTCGCGGGCGCAGGCTCGCGACATCCGCTCGTCGTCTGCGCGGCGTTCAGGCTGCGCCGCGCACGGTGGGGGTCAGGTCGAGTGCACGCTCGCGCACCTGCCCGAGGGCGTGCTCGATCGCCCCGAGGGTGACGCAGCGGTCGCCGAGTTCCGACCGTCGGAGCTCTGGCGCGGTGGGGTCCCCACTTTCGTCGAGGATCGCCGCGGCGCGCGTGATGACCATCGGCAGCGATGCTGCGGCGGCGCCGCTGACGACGACGCGGTCGACGTCGAGGAGGTCGCCCAGCAGGAGGCAGATCCGCGCGAGGCGCGCCGCGAGCCGGTCGATGATGTCGATGGCGGCAGGGTCGCCGGCCAGCGCGGCATCGCCGACGGCGCCCTCGTCCAGGTCGAGGGGATCCAGCAGGCCGAGCGCGCTGTCGGACGGGAGGCCGGCGCGGATCGCCTCGACCGCCCACCGCCGGGCGAGGAGTGCGACGCCGTCGGCCGAGCCGACGCCCTCGACGCGGTCGAGGAAGCGCAGCTCGCCCGCACCGCCGCGGCGCCCGCGGACGAGGCGTCCGTCGAGCATGAGGCCCGCACCGAGCCCCTCGCCGACGATCAGCGCGATGAACGAGTCCACGTCTCGACCGCCGCCCGCAGCGACCGAACGTTCCGCGATCGCCGCGAGGTTCGCGTCGTTCTCGACCGTGACGAGCTCGGCCGAGGCTTCGAACAGGTCGGCGTAGCCGGGGTTCGTGAGACTCCAGAACCAGTCCTCGGCAGGGGACGCGCCGTCGCGATCGGCCGGTGCGGGCACCGCGACCGTAATGGCGAGCACCTCGCTGCCGTCGGCGTTCGCGTCCTGCAGTGCACCCGCCACGGCCGCACGAGCGAGCGTGCGACGCTGTTCGGCGTCGGCGAGGCGTTCGATGTGCTCAGGGCCGGGCGCCGGGATCACGGCCCCGTGGGTGCCGAGGATCGTGCCGCGAAGGTCGGCCACCGCCGCCGAGACGTGGTCGTACCCCGCATCGACGCCGACGACGACCGCCGCCCGCTCGCGCAGCGCGTACCGTCGCGCCGGGCGCCCCTTCGTGTAGGCGCCCACGGCGCGCGCGTCCTGGAGCTCTTCGAGCCAGCCCTGCCGCAGCAGCTCGTCGCACACGCCGATCACGGTCGAGCGCGTGAGGCCGGTGGCGGCCATCGCATCGGACGCGGTGAACGCCCCGGTGCGCCAGGCGTGCTCGAGGACCCGGCGGGCGTTGACTCGGCGCAGCACCTGCGGCGACGTCGCCGCACCGATCTCCTGGTCGATCTGCTTCATCCGCTTGACACCTCCCTGCCCCTCCGTCATTATTTACGACAACAAGTAAATATATAGTCTAAATTTACTTAGCAGGGCAGCGGCGCCATGTGGCGACGGCCCGGAACACGGGGAGACGACGACGTGCCTCATCGCGACATCCGACACACTGCCCGAGCCCGGCGCGCGCGTCGCCGCGCACCGCTCGCGATCGCGACCGCGGGAATGCTGGGCGCCGTGCTCGCGCTGTCCGGCTGCGCCGGTGCCGGCGGCGGCGGCCGGGCCGAGATCACGTTCCACATGTCCAAGCCCGAGGCGATCCCGTACTTCCGCGATCTCGTCGAGCAGTTCAACGCCGAGCAAGACGACGTGCGCGTCACGCTCGACACCGCCTCGAACCTGTCGGCCGGCTTCCTGCGCGGCAATCCTCCCGATGTCGGGCTGCTCAACTACAACTACGAGATGGCGCGGTTCATGGAGCGCGGGGCACTCTCCGACCTCTCCGACATGCCCGAGGCCGACCGCATCCGCCCCGAGGTGCAGGATCTCGTCGATCAGTACGCGACCTACCCCGGCCGCACGAGCGTGCTGCCGTATTCGGTGGCCGCGGCATCCGTCATCTACAACGTCGAGATCTTCGAGGAGAACGGCCTCGAGGTGCCGACGACCTGGGACGAGCTGATCGCGGTCTGCGACGAGCTCGAGGCCGCGGGCGTCACCCCGATCTACAGCACGTTCAAGGACACGTGGACCCTCGGCCAGGGTCTCTTCGACTACTCCGTGGGCGGGTTGGTCGATGTCCCGGAGTTCCTCACGAAGATGGAGGAGCTCGGCACCGAGGTCGGCCCCGACTCCGAGGTCTCGTTCCAGAAGACGATCCTCGAGCCCTCCGAGAAGATGAAGCAGCTCGCCGACTACTCCAACGACGACGCCGAGAGCCGGGGCTACGGCGACGGGAACGTCGCCTTCGCGAACGGCGAGGCGGCGATGTACATGCAGGGTCCGTGGGCGTTCGGCGAGATCGCGAAGACGAATCCCGACCTCGAACTGGCGACGTTCCCGTTGCCCTCCTCTGACGACCCCGACGACCTCAAGGTCCGGGTCAACCTCGACCTCGCCCTCTGGATCCCAGAGGCGAGCACCGAGAAGGAGGCCGCACGGGAGTTCGTGTCGTACCTCATGCAGCCCGAGGTCATGGACGAGTACAACGCGGCGTTCCTCGGCTTCGGCACGACCACCGACGCCGCACCGGTGACCGACGAACGGATCGTCCCGATGCAGGAGTACTACGACGACGGCGCCTTCTACCAGGGCCTCTCGCGGTCGATCCCGCTGACCATCCCGATCGACAACTACATCCAGACCATGGCGACCGGCGGGGACATCCCCGAGACGCTCGCCAAGATCGACGCCGACTGGGCGCGGCTCGCGCTGCGCGGCTGACCGGCCGAACCGAGAGAGGACTCCTGCCATGAGCACTCCGATCACGACCGCGGCGGCCTCGGCCGGCGCGCTGGTCGACGAGGCCGAGCACGGCCAGGTCGACCACCTCGCGGGCGCCGCCCACGACAAGCGGGGGCGCCCTCGGGTCGACCCGATCTACTACTGGTTCCTGATCCCCACCCTCGTGGTGTTCACGCTCGCGATCACGGTCCCGGCGGTGCTCGGCATCTTCTACTCGTTCACGAACTTCATCGGGTTCGGCGACTGGCAGTTCATCGGGTTCACGAACTACATCGCGGCCTTCACCGACCCGGCGATCCTGGCCAGCTACGGCTTCACGTTCGGCTTCGCGATCGTGACGGTGCTGCTGGTCAACGTCATCGCGTTCCTGCTCGCGGTGGGCCTCACCTCGCGAATCAAGTTGAAGACGCCGCTGCGCGCGGTGTTCGTGATCCCGATGGTGATCTCGGCGATCGTGATCGCCTACGTCTTCAACTTCCTCTTCTCGAACTCGCTGCCGGCATTCGGCGCGGCCGCCGGCATCCCCTGGCTGTCGGAGTCGATCCTCGCGAACCCCGATCTCGCCTGGGTCTCGATCGTGATCGTGACCGCCTGGCAGTCGATCCCGGCGACCCTGCTGATCTACATCGCCGGGTTGCTCTCGATCCCGGGCGACGTCTACGAGGCCGCCGACATCGACGGCGCGAGCGCGGCCCGTCGTCTCTGGTCGGTGACGCTCCCGCTCGTCGCGGGGTACGTCGTGATCAACGTGATCATCGGCTTCAAGAACTACCTGAACGTCTACGAGGTCATCGTCGGCCTCACCAACGGCGGCCCCGGAACGGCGACGCGGAGCATCGCGATGACGATCTTCACCGGCTTCACCGGAGGCGACTACGCCTACCAGATGGCCAACGCGACGATCTTCTTCATCATCGCCGTGGCCCTCTCGGTCCTCCAACTCCGAATCTCCCGCGGAAGGGCGGCGATCTGATGACCACGGCAACGAAGCGACTGCCCGCTTCCGTCACGACCACCCGCACCCGCGACGATGCCGTCGCCGCGACCGCGCCGCGCCGCCGGCGCCGAGTCGGCCAGGAGCGCACGAACTGGACGACCTTCGTCATCCTGCTCCTCTGCGCGCTGACCGTGCTCCTCCCGCTGTACGTGACGATCTCGATGTCGCTCAAGTCGACATCGCAGGCGGTCGACGGCAACGCGTTCTCGCTCCCGAACCCGATCGACTTCTCCGGGTTCGCGCAGGCGTGGGAGCTGACCAACTTCCCCGTCGCCTTCATGATCTCGCTCTTCATCACCGCCGGAACCGTGGTCGGCACGGTGATCCTGGGTGCGCTCGCGTCGTACGCGATCGTGCGGAACTGGGACCACCGGCTCTTCCGCTGGTCGTTCTTCTACCTGCTCACGGCGCTGTTCCTGCCGTTCCCGGTCGTCGCGCTCCCGCAGATCCAGCTGACGGGGCTCGTCGGCCTCGCGAACCCGGTCGGCGTCATCATCCTGAAGATCATGTTCGAGCTGTCGTTCAGCATCCTGCTGTTCACGGCGTTCCTGCGCTCCATCCCGCTCGAGCTCGAGGAGAGCGCCCGCATCGACGGCGCGACGACCTGGCAGACCTTCCGTCAGCTGATCTTTCCGCTGCTCGCGCCGATGAGCGCGACGGTCGCGATCTTCGCCTTCCTCGCCTCGTGGAACGACTTCATGATGCCGTCCCTGATCATCGCCGACTCGGCCCAGCAGACGCTTCCGGTCGTGCAGTCGATCTTCCAGACGCAGTTCAGCAACAACTACAACGTGTCGTTCGCGTCGTACCTCATGGCGATGGCGCCGGCCATCATCGTGTACCTCTTCACGCAGCGATGGGTCATGGAGGGCGTCACCCAGGGAGCGGTCAAGGGCTGAGCCCTTCCGGTACACGCTGCCGACCGAGCACCCCATCCACCGACCGAGCGTCCCTCCTCCGACCGAGCACGCCATCCGACCGAGCACGCCCTCCGAATGAAAGAGCCGACCACGAACATGTCCGACCTCCTCGCACGCCCCGACCTCGACCGGACCCGGGCGGATGCCGACTGGTGGCGCCAGGCTGCGGTGTACCAGATCTACCCGCGCAGCTTCGCCGACGCCGACGGCGACGGCATCGGCGACCTGCGCGGCATCCTCTCTCGCGTGCCCTACCTGCGCCGGCTGGGAATCGACGCCGTGTGGCTCAGCCCGTTCTACCCGTCGGCGCTGGCCGACGGCGGGTACGACGTCGACGACTACCGCGACGTCGATCCGCGGCTCGGCACCATCGCCGACTTCGACGCGCTCGTGGAGGCGCTCCACGACGCCGCCATTCGTGTGATCGTGGACATCGTCCCGAACCACACCTCCGACCGTCACGAGTGGTTCCGCGAGGCGATCGCGTCGCCGCGCGGGTCCGCGGCCCGCGCCCGCTACATCTTCCGCGACGGCCTGGGGCCGGATGGCGCGTCGCCGCCCGCCGACTGGACCAGCGCGTTCGGGGGATCCGCCTGGGAGCCGGTGGGCGACGGGCAGTGGTACCTGCACTACTTCGCCCGCGAGCAGCCCGACCTCAACTGGGACAACCCCGACGTGCGCGAGGACTTCCTCACGACCCTGCGGTTCTGGTCGGACCGCGGGGTCGACGGGTTCCGCATCGACGTCGCCCACGGCCTCGCCAAGCGCCTCGGTGACGACCTGCCCGATCAGGCGACGCTCGACGCGCTGCCGCGCGACGGCGCCCACCCGCTCTGGGACCGCGACGAGGTGCACGAGATCTACGCCGAATGGCGCCGGCTCTTCGACGAGTACTCGCCGCCCCGCATCGGCGTGGCCGAGGCCTGGGTCGAATCCCACCGGCGCCCGCGCTACGCGAGCGTGGAGGGCCTCGGGCAGGCGTTCAACTTCGACCTGCTCGAGGCGCCGTTCGACCCGCACGCGTTCCGTCGGATCGTCGACGCGAACCTCGCCCTCGCCGCCGCTTCCGGCTCGTCGACCACGTGGGTGCTGTCCAACCACGACGTCGTCAGGCATGCCACGCGGTACGGGCTCCCCGAGCCATCCGACCCCGAGGAGAAGCACGGCGCGGCCTGGTTGCTCTCGGGCGGCACCCTGCCCGTGCTCGACCGGGAGCGCGGCCTTCGACGGGCTCGCGCCGCGAGCCTGTTCATGCTGGCCCTTCCCGGCTCGGCCTACCTGTACCAGGGCGAGGAGCTCGGCCTGCACGAGGTCGCCGAGATCCCGGCGACCTCGCGCCAGGACCCCTCCTACTTCCGGAACCCCGGCGTGGACGTCGGCCGTGACGGGTGCCGCGTGCCGCTGCCCTGGACCACCGCCGACGGGTCGTTCGGGTTCGGCCCGGCCGGCGCGCACCTGCCGCAGCCGGAGTGGTTCGGCGAGCTCGCGGCCGATGCGCAGGCCGACGACCCGTCATCCACCCTGTGGATGTACCGCCGCGCGCTGCTGCTGCGGTCCGACCTCCAGACGTCCGAGGAGCTGGAGTGGCTCCCGACCGCCGATCCCGAGGTGGTCCACTTCCGCCGTCCGCACGGGTGGCACGTCGTGATGAACTTCGGGACCGAACCCGCCGAGCTTCCCGAGGGGGTGCCGCTGGTGGCGAGCGGGCCGCTCGAGCACGGTCGGCTGCCCGGCGAGACGACGGTGTGGTTGCGCGCTTGACGGGCGCCGCCTCGCGTGGTCGCATGACCACATGGACGCCGCGCGGCCCGAGCTGATCACCGACGACGCGCTCGACGACCTCGAACGCGAGGCGATCGGACGCGTGCGCGGTCGCGTGCTCGAGATCGGTGCCGGCGAGGGCGCGAACTTCGGCGCCTTTCACGAGGACGTCGAGTGGATCGGGCTCGAGCCCGACTTCGACCGGCGCGTCGAGCTCGCGCAGCAGGCGCGCGCCTGGCGACACGCGGGGGAACCGCTCGACGCGGTCGCGGAGTCGATCCCGCTGCCCGACGCCTCGGTCGACGCGGTGGTCGGCACCTATGTGCTGTGCTCGGTACGCGACCAGGGTGCCGCGCTCGCCGAGGTGCGACGCGTGCTGCGCCCCGGCGGACGCGTGGTGTTCGTCGACCACGTCATCGCCCCGCCGCGCACGCTCAAGCGCGCCATCCAGCACGTCGTCACGCCGTTCTCGACGCGGTTCTGCCACGGGTGCCACTGGGATCGTGACACGGGGGCCGCGCTCGCCGCCGCGGGCTTCACCGGCGACGACGTCCGGATGGTGCGCGTGCCGTCGTTCCCGTTCGGCCCGACCCGGGTGCTGCTCTTCAGCGGACGTGTGCCCGAGGCGGCCGTATGACGCTGGGCGGCATGCCGCGCCTCGTCGTGCTCACGGGCGCCGGCATCTCGGCCGAGAGCGGCGTGCCCACGTTCCGCGATGCCGGCGGGCTGTGGGAGGGGCACCGAGTGGAGGACGTCGCGACGCCCGAGGCGTTCGAACGCGACCCCGACACCGTGCAACGGTTCTACGACGCACGCCGCCGCGCCGTGGCATCCGTCGCCCCGAACCCCGCGCACGCCGCCCTCGCCCACCTCGAAGCCCGTCTCGGCGACGACTTGCTGCTCGTGACGCAGAACATCGACGATCTGCACGAGCGCGCCGGTTCGGTGCGCGTGCGCCACATGCACGGTGAGATCGGACGTGCGTCGTGCCTCGCCTGCGGATCGAGGGTCGACGTGCCGGGCGACCTCGCCGACGCGCCGCCGTGCCCGGTCTGCGGCGAGCGGATGCTGCGCCCAGACGTCGTCTGGTTCGGCGAGATGCCCTACTGGCTCGACGACATCGATGCCGCCCTCGTCGCCTGCGAGCGGTTCGTCGCGATCGGCACCTCGGGAGCGGTGCACCCCGCGGCCGGATTCGTCCTCACCGCGTCGGCGTTCGGTGCGGCCACGCTCGAGCTGAACCTGGCCGAGAGCGAGATCACGCCGTTCTTCAGCGAGAGCCGGCTCGGCCGCGCGACCGTGCTCGTGCCGCAGTGGGTCGACGAGGTCCTCGGCGGATAGCGGGCTCAGGCCCGGTCGGCCGCGACCGGATGCACCTCGTCGAGCACGGATCTCGCGAGCATCGTCGCACCCGCGACCGCCGCGGGCATCGTGGCGATCGCGCCGAGCGGCACGAGGAAGCACAGCTGCGTCGCGACGCCGAAGCCGAGGAACCGCCACCGATGCGCCCGGATGAGCGCACGGCGCACCCGCGGATCGAGGTGCCGGGCGTCGAACGCCCTGGCGGCGAGCTCGCGCGCCAGCAGCCGACCGGTGAGCACCGCGCCGAGCACGGCCGCGAGCACGCCGCCGACGACGGGGACGAAGCCCGCGACGGCGACGACCGCGGCCGAGAGCACGCCCTGGACCACGAGCACGAGCGAGTTGCCCACGCCGCTCCAGAAGCTGGGGCCCTCGGCCGGCACTTCTCCGCCGAGATCGGCTTCGACGGCCTTCCAGATCCGCTCGTAGAACGGATCGCCCACGATCAGGGTGAGCGCGGTGAACGTCACGAACGCGAGCACGGCCGCACCGGCGAACACGACCACCGTGACGAGCGCGCGGAACGCCGATCGCCAGAACTCCTGCCAGCCGTCGGCGAAGGGCGTCGCCCAGTCGACGAGTCCGGGCAGGCCGATGCCGAGTGCGACGAGCCCCCACACGAGGGCGGCGAAGACGATCGCCGCGGGCACGAGTCCGAGCAGCATGACCCCGGCATCGCGGCGCCAGAATCCGAAGCCGCGCAGCAGCATGCGCGCACCGGCCGCGAGTTCCTTCAGCATCCGCCCCAGCATAGAGACCGCGGATGGCGCGTGCCGCCCTCGTCGCGGAGCGTCATCCGCCGCACGCGTTCCCAGCCGGCGGCGCTATCGTCGTAACGCCTTGTGCCCCCGCCGACCGCACCGGAGAAGGAACCGCCCGGAGATGACCGTGACCTCGACGAAGCCCTCGCGCGCCGCCGAATGGTGGAGGGCGCAGCGCCGGCGAGTGGCGTGGGGCGTCGGCATCGCACTGGTTGCCCTCGTCATCGCCGTGGTGGTCGCGCGCGCCCTCCGCGGCATACCGGCCGTCGAGGCGTTCGTCGCCGAGTACCCCGGCATCGTCCCGCCGCCCGAGGAGGCGCCGGTCGGCATCCCGGCATGGCTCGGCTGGCAGCACTTCCTCAACGCCTTCTTCCTCGCGCTGCTCGTGAAGACCGGGTTCGAGCTCCGCGGCAAGCGCCGCCCACCCGGGTTCTGGACCCGCGACAACACGCGCTGGCCGCGCACGAAGCGAGCACCGCGTCGGCTGGGGATCTGGCTGTGGTTCCATCTGTGGCTCGACGCGTTCTGGGTGATCACCGGCGTGAGCTACGTCGTGCTGCTCTTCGCGACCGGCCAGTGGGTGCGCATCGTGCCGACCGACTGGGCGGTCGTGCCGAACGCGATCTCCGCGGCGCTGCAGTACGCCTCGCTCGATTGGCCGACCGAGGACTCGTGGATCGTCTACAACTCGCTCCAGCAGCTCGCGTACTTCGCGGTCGTGTTCGTCGCGGCGCCGCTCGCGCTGCTCACCGGACTTCGGCTGTCGTCGGCCTGGCCGGTCGAGGGTGCGCTCGCGAGCCCGGCGACCGAGAAGTGGGCGCGCGCCATCCACTACCCCGTGATGCTGTTCTTCCTCGCGTTCACGTTCGTGCACGTCGTGCTCGTCTTCACGACGGGCGCCCTGCGCAAGCTCAACCAGATGTACACCGCACGCGACACCGACGACTGGCTCGGCTTCGCGGTGTTCGCGCTCTCGGTCGTCGTCATGGTCGCCGCGTGGGTGCTCGCGAAGCCGCCGCTGCTCAAGCGGATCGCGGCGAAGTCGGGGCGGGTCCAGGGCTGACGGGTGCCGACGGGCGGACTCCTCCGCAGCGCCGCTAGGCTCGGAGGATGGCCCGCACCATCTGGATCGTCCTCGGCGTCATCGCCTCCGTCGTGATCGCGTGGTTCGTGGTCGACCTCGTGTTCAGCGTGCTGTGGTTCATCGTCAAGCTCGCGGTCGTCGCGGTCGTCGCCGTCGCGGTGTTCTTCGCCCTGCGTGCGTGGCTCGGGCGCGCCGGCGAGCGGAGCAGCATCGAGCGCTGACGCTCAGCGGTGCCGAATCATCGCTTCTTCGACCCGGCCCACTCGACCAGGCGGTCGGCGTCCCAGGTCGTGACGATCCGCTCCGCCGGGATGCCGGCCGCCTCGGCACGGGCGGCGCCGAGCGCGAGGAAGCCGAAGTGCCCCGGCGCGTGGCCGTCGGTGTCGATCGAGAAGCGGCATCCGTGGTCGAGCGCGAGCCGGATCAGGTCGTCGGGCGGGTCCTGACGCTCTGGGCGCGAGTTGATCTCGACCGCGACGTCGTGCTCGGCGCACGCCGCGAACACCGCGTCGGCGTCGAACTCCGACTGCGGCCGGGTTCCGCGCGACCCCTGGACGAGGCGTCCCGTGCAGTGCCCGAGCACGTTCGTCCGCGGATCCCGGATGGCGCGCAGCATCCGCGGCGTCATCTCGGCGGCCGGCGCGCGGAGCTTCGAGTGCACGCTCGCGACCACCACGTCGAGACGGTCGAGCAGGTCGGGTCGCTGATCGAGCGTGCCGTCCTCGAGGATGTCGACCTCGATGCCCGTGAGGATCCGCACGCTGAGGTCGCCGCGGTCGCGCGCATCGGCGTCGTCGACGCCCTCGCCGTGCCCGGCATTCAGGGCCGCCACGATCTCGAGCTGCGACTCGAGCCGCTCGGGCGAGAGGCCGTTCGCGACGCGCAGGTTGGGCGAGTGGTCGGTGAGCGCGAAGTACTCGAGACCGGCGGATGCCGCGGCGCGCGCCATCGCGGCGATGCTCGTCGTGCCGTCCGACCATTCCGAGTGCGCGTGCAGGTCGCCCTTCAACTCGGCCCGCAGGCCGGTGCGGGATTCGGCTCCCGCCTTCTCGCGGAGGTCGGCGAGGTACGAGGGCACGTCGCCCGCCAGCGCCTCGGTGATCACCCCCAGGCTCGAGTCGCCGATGCCCGGCGTGCGCTTGAGCCGCCCGTCGGCGGCCCGCTCGCGCACCTCCTCGGCAGACAGCGGCGCGATCGCCGCGGCCGCCTTCCGGAAGGCCTTCGCCTTGAACGGCGAGGCGAGCTGCACCTCGAGCAGCGTCGCGATCTCCTCGAGCGCCTGCACCGGGTCCATCGCCCCAGTCTGCCGGGGCGACGGCCGGTGGTCGAGGGGTCAGGCGTCGAAGGCGACCGCGCGCACGGGAGCGCCGTCGGTGCCGAGCCGGACCGGGAAGATGCCGATCCGCACGCGCGGGGGCAGTCCGTCGAGGTTCGCCAGGTTCTCGACGATGAGCCCGTCGGCCCCGAGCACGATCTCGTGCACCGGGAAGTCGGTCGTCCCCGCGGCATCCGTCGGGTCGGGGCTCAGCGTGTCGACCGCGAGCACGCGCATCCCGCGGTCGACGAGCTCGCGCGCCGCCTCGGCCGACAGCGCCGGATGCCGCAGCGCACGCTCGCTGCCGAAGTGCGCGGCCCATCCCGTGTCGAGCACGACGATGGCGGGGACACGCTCGGGGAGGTCGCCGAGGTCGGCGACCCCGACCGTCGCCCGATCCTCCAGCCCCGCGACCCGGATGACGAGCGCGTCGCCGACCAGTTCGTCGAGCCCGACCGCGTCCATCGTGCGGCCGCCCGCGACGGTGTGCGCGGGCGCGTCGACGTGCGTGCCCGTGTGCGATCCCATCCGCACCGACGTGACGGCGGCGCCGTCGCGTTCGAGCTCGAGCGCGGGCGCGAGGTGTACCCCGGGGTCACCGGGGTACACCATCATGCCGTCCGCGATGGGGTGGCTGAGGTCGCGCACGGTCAGGCCCGCGCCTCGCGCGGCGCGTCCTCGACGCCCTCGGCGGTGCGGGAGAGGTGCCGACTCGGCTCGGCGGGGTGCTTCGAGCGCTCGCGCAGGGAGAGCAGCAGGTACAGCACGAACGTCACCGCGAAGCCGGGGATCGTCGCGCCGATCGGCGTCGGCCACACGTACGTCCAGAGGTACACCAGCACCGCGCCGACCAGCCACGACGCGACCGCGGCCCAGTTCACCCCCGCCAGGTACCAGTACCGGCCGCCGCCTCGGGCGTCGAGGATCGCGGGCGTGTACGCGCCGCGCTTGACGATGTAGTAGTCCGCGATCATGATCGCGAACACCGGCGCGAACAGCGCGCCGATCGTCACGAGGAACGTCGTGAACTGGTTGAGGAGCCCGAAGAACGTCGCGCCGATGACCGAGATCGCGCCCAGGATCAGCGCGGTCGGCAGGAACTTCACGCGCGTTCCGGGCACCGCGTTCACGACGGTCGTGACCATGCCGTAGACGACCATCGTGTTCGTGGCCATGACCGAGACGAAGATCACGATCGCGAGCGGCCAGCCGAGCGGCTCGATGATGCTGACCGGGTCGAAGGGGATCGCCTCGCCGCCCGACAGGATGACGAACGCGAACGCGGTCGCGCCGAGCGCCATCGAGATGATCGTCGAGAGGCTGTAGCCGATGCCCGATCCGATGATGCCGGCCTTGCTGTCGCGCGCGAACCGGTTGAAGTCGGCCGAGAGCACGGTCCACGAAATCGCCGTCGCGATGACCACGTCGAGCACCAGGATGGGCGTGTAGATCGTGGGTGCTTCCGGGATGGCGTTGTACTCGGCCGGCGTGAAGGTCGTGAAGGCGACGAAGAAGATGTACGCCATGATCGCGAGCATGAGCGCCGCGAGCCACGGCTCGATCCTCGCGATGCCCTCGTGGCCGAAGATCGCGAGGATCACGACGATCGTCTGGCAGACCACGGCCCACAGCACGGGCATCGAGACGCCGGTGACGGATGCCACGAGGAAGTCGAGCGCGATCCCCGCGAGCATCGCCTGCACCCAGCTCCACCCCATGAGGATGACGACGTTCGCCGTCACCGGGAGCAGGCTGCCGCGCGTGCCGAACGGACCGCGCGTGAGCGCCATCGTCGGCAGGCCCGTGCGCGTGCCGATGTTGCCCACGAGCACGAGCACGACCGCGCCGATCAGGGTGCCGACGACGATCAGCAGGATGACGAGGCCGTAGTCGACCTCGGGGATGAAGAGCGTGCCGGTCAGCAGCGTCGTGACGACGAGGTTGGCGGCGAGCCAGATCATGCCGATGCGCACCAGCGAGAACTCGCCGCGCACCGGGCCGGCGTCATCGGAGTTGCGTTCGAGGCGTTGTTCGAGGCGGGTGTAGAGCGACATTGCTGTTCTCCTCGGTAAGGGGGTGGGGCGGTCAGGCCGCGTCGGAGGCGGGCATGGGGGAGAGGTGCTCGTGCACGGCGACGAGTCCGCGGTTGGGGTCGGTGCGGAAGACGATGGTCTCGCGCTCGAGGTAGGAGTCCTGGCCGTCGGGCGTCTCGACGGTGGTGTCGACCGTGTGGCTGAACACCGCGCCGCCGGGGAAGGGCTGCACGGCGGGTTCGCTCGACGTGCATGTGACGACGCGCCATCCGCCCGCCACCCACTCGGCCCAGAGCCGCTCGTAGGCGGCCCGGTCGTCGAGCCGTGCCGGCTCGGTGTGGAAGACGAACGTGGCGTCGGGCGCGAACGTCGCGAAGTAGCGGGGCGCGTCGGTCGCGGCGAAGGCGTCGACGATGGCGGATGCCGCGGTCTCGACCTCGTCGCGGGAGGGGGTTCGGGGTTCGGACATCTGCTGGCTCCTTCGCCGGATGTGAGAGGGGTGGTGGGGGATCAGGCGCGGGGCGCCATCGCGCTGAGCAGTTCGTACGCGACGTGGCTCGCCGCCACGGCCGTGAGCTGCGCGTGATCGTAGGCCGGCGCGACCTCGACGATGTCGGCGCCGACGATGTTCCGGTCGGCGAGCGCCCGGAGCATGCGCAGCAGTTCGCGGCTCGTGAGGCCGCCGGCCTCGGGCGTGCCGGTGCCGGGTGCGTGGGCGGGGTCGAGCACGTCGATGTCGATCGAGATGTAGAGCGGCGCGTCGCCGATGCGGGCGCGCATGCGATCGATCGCGCTCGCGACGCCGTGCTCCTCGAGGTGCTCGCTCGTGACGATCGAGAAGCCGAGCCGCTCGTCATCCTCGAGGTCGCTCTTGGCGTAGAGCGGTCCGCGGATGCCGACGTGCATGCTCGCGGTGAGGTCGATGAGGCCCTGCTCGCTCGCGCGGCGGAAGGGCGTGCCGTGCGTGGTGGGAGCGCCGAAGTAGGTGTCCCACGTGTCGAGGTGCGCGTCGAAGTGCAGCACCGCGACCGGACCGTGCTGGGCGTGGACCGCGCGCAGCAGCGGCAGCGCGATCGTGTGGTCGCCGCCGATGGCGACGAGCTTGCCCGCGCTGGACTGCAGCTCGCGGGCCCCCGCCTCGACCTGACGGACAGCCTCGGCGATGTCGAACGGGTTCACCGCGATGTCGCCCGCGTCGGCGACCTGCTGTGCACCGAAGGGGAACACGTCCTGCGCCGGGTTGTACGGGCGCAGCAGGCGCGACGCCTCGCGCACGTGCGACGGGCCGAATCGAGCGCCCGGGCGGTAGCTCACTCCCGAGTCGAACGGGACGCCGACGATCGCGACATCCGTACGCCCCACCTCGTCGAGGCGCGGCAGGCGGGCGAAGGTCGCGATGCCGGCGAAGCGCGGGACGACGCTGGCGTCTACCGGGCCGCGCGGGCCGTGCTCGGGAGTGGGTTGCATATTACGAAACTTCCAGTACTGTTGAGGAAACTTGAGCACACCGTACGCCCGCCACGCGCCGGCGTCAAGCGCGAGGAGCCGCCCTGCGTCCCATCCACCCCTCCGCCGATGTCGGCGGAACCCCCATCGGCGCCAAGCTCCGCAGCACGCGGATGGCGCAGGGCCTCACGCTCGCCCAGGTTGCCGAGTCAACGGGGCTGAGCAAGGGGTTCCTCAGCCGGCTCGAACGCGACGAGACCTCGCCGAGCGTCGCGACCCTCGTGCAGCTCTGCCAGGTGCTCTCGCTGCCCGTCGGCGCGCTCTTCGCCGAACCCGAGATCCAGAAGGTCTCGCGCACCGAGGCGCCGCGCATCAACCTCGGTGGGGTGCACGTCGAGGAGCACCTCATGTCGCCGCGCGGCGAATCCCGCGTGCAACTGCTGCGCTCGTCGCTCGAGCCCGGGGCGCACGGCGGCCACGAGCTCTACACCGTGAACTGCGACGTCGAGGTGCTGCACGTCATCTCGGGCGCGGTCAGCGTGCGGTTCGCCGATCGCGTCGTCGAGCTCGAGGCCGGCGACGCGCTCACCTTCCCGGGGCGCGAGCCGCACACCTGGAACGCCGAGGGCGACTCGCCGGCCGAGGTCGTGTGGGTGCTCGTCCCCGCGCCATGGAGCGGCTCCGCCTGAGGCGCGCCGCGTCAAGGCCCGTGCAAACCCGGTCGACCGGCCCTATCGTCGTGCCATGTTCTTCCGACGCAGGGACACCCACGAGACCGTCGCCTCCGCCGACCCGGGCGGAATCGCGGACGACCCGGCCAGTCGCGGGGCAGGCGGACCGATCTGGAACGACCGGCTCGGTCGTTGGTCGATCCGCAGCCTGCAACTCACCCTGTTGGTCATCATCGCGGCCATCGGCATCTGGGCGCTCCTGCAGGTCAAGGTGCTCGTCATTCCGGTGCTCGTGGCCGTCATCCTGGCGGCCGCGGCCAGCCCGCTCATCGTGTGGCTCCGCCGCCACGGGTTCCCGGCGATGCTCGCCGCCTGGGTGACGCTGGTCGGCGGCATCATCGTCCTCGGCGGCATCATCACCGCGATCGTGTTCGCGGTTCGCAGCCAATGGGATGAGCTCGCCGACTCCGCGACGCAGGGCTTCGACGACCTGCTCGGGTGGGTCGAGCAGCTGCCCATCCCGATCGAGCAGCAGCAGATCGACGACGCCCGCAACTCGATCATCGACTTCATCACGAGCGCCGAGTTCGGCCAGACCGCGCTCACGGGCGTCTCGCGCGCGACGGAGTTCATCACCGGCCTGCTGCTCATGCTCGTCGTCCTGTTCTTCTTCCTGAAGGACGGCGATCGGATCTGGGCCTTCTTCCTCCGTCCCTATCGCGGCGAACGACTCGAGCGGGGCCGCCGCATCGGCGTGACGAGCGTGAAGGTGCTCGGCGGGTACATCCGCGGCACGGCGATCGTCGCCTTCGTCGATGCGTTCTTCATCGGCCTCGGACTCGTGATCCTGCAGGTCCCGCTCGCGTTGCCGCTCGCGGTCATCGTGTTCCTCACGTCGTTCATCCCGATCGTCGGCGCCACGCTCGCGGGCATCCTGGCGGCCCTCGTGGCGCTGGTCGCCAACGGACCCGTGGTCGCGCTCATCGTCGTGGCGATCGTGATCGTCGTGAACCAGCTCGAGGGCGACCTGCTCCAGCCGGTCGTCATGGCGCAGTCGCTGAAGCTCCATCCCCTCGTGATCCTGATCGCGCTGACCGCGGGCACGCTGCTCGCCGGCGTCGCCGGTGCCGTGCTTGCGGTGCCGCTCACCGCGCTCGGCTGGGCGATCATCAAGGTGTGGAACGGCCCCGACCCGTCGCTCGACGAGCGGAAGTCGTACCGGCTCAGGCGACGGCAGCACGCCGACGCGACCTCCGACGCTCCGGCGCTGCCAGCCGACACCGCCGGCGGCACGCCGGTCGCATGACGATCAGCAGCGCGACCCCGGCCGTCTTCTTCGGGGCCGCGACGAGCTACGCGGCGAACTGCGCGCTCGGTGCGTCGGTCGCGCTGCGGCTCGTCGACACGCGCGACGTCCGATGGGTGCACCACGCGATCTACATCGCGACGTGCGTGCTCGCCGGGGCCGCGGTGTCGAGCGCGCTCTGGGGCCGCCCGCGGCGTACCGCGAGGTCCGCGGCGCTGGCCCTCGCTCCCGCGGCCGTGCCGCTCGCCATGATCCCGTACGCGGGGACGCACACGCCGCGCCATCCGCTCATCGCCCTGACCGCCGCGCCGTTCTTCGCGGCCGCGGCGATCCGCGCCGGGAGGTCATGACCATGGAACTGCTCGACGCCATCCGACGACGCAAGACGACCAACGGACCCTTCCTGCCCGATCCCGTGTCCGAGGAGCACCAGCGCACGCTGGTCGAGGCCGCGGGCCGTGCGCCGTCGCAGCTGAACAGCCAGCCCTGGCGATTCGTCCTCATCGAGGACCGCGCGACGATCGAGGCGATCGCGCGCATCTCGGGCGAGAGCATGACCGAGGCGATGTCGAACGGCACCTTCTTCGAGCGGTACAAGCCGTACTTCCGGTTCAGCCAGGCCGAGATGGAGGAGAAGCGGTCGGGCATGCTGTTCGACAAGCTGCCCGCTGCGCTGCGGCCGTTCACCTCGCAGGTCTTCACGAAGCGCGGCCAGAAGCTCATGAACACCTTCGGGGTCCCGAGGACGCTCGGCGAAGAGAATCGCAAGTTGGTCGCCGGCTCGCCGCTGCTCATGGGCGTCATGCTCGACCGGTCGGAGTACCGGCCCGGGCAACTCTCGTCGTTCTACTCGGTCTTCAGCATGGGCGCGGCGATGGAGAACGTCTGGCTCACCACGGTCGAGCTCGGCATGGGCATCCAGTTCATCTCGTTCCCGATGGAGGTGCCCGGGCGATGGGAGGAGATCGTTCGCCTGCTGCACGTGCCCGACGAGCTCGAGCTGATGGCCGTGTACCGGCTCGGGTACGTGCCGGCCGAGCAGCGACGTCCGGCGATCGACTGGGTGAGCCACGAGCGCAAGCTGCCGTCGCAGGTCGTGTTCCGCGAGACCTGCGAGACGCCGCAGACCGGATGGGACGAGCCGCTGCGCTGAGCACCGATTCAGGAACTCGGAGGCTCATCTGGACCCGGGCGGCGATCCGGTCCTGATCAGCCTCCAAGTTCCTGAAACCCGAAGGTCAGGCGGATGTCGCGAGGTGCCGTTCGAGCGCGTCGAGCGCGCCGAGCTGGCCCTTCACGAGGAGCGTGCGCGCCTCAGCGAGCCCGGCCCAGCGCACGTCGTCGACCTCGGGGAACTCGGCGGTGCGCCCGGAGCGCGGCGGCCATTCGAGCTCGAACGTGCCGGGCGCGAATCCGTCGAGCTCGAAGTCGGTGGCCTCACCGGCGAAGACGTGCAGGAGCTTGCCCGACGCGTATCGCACGGTTCCGAGGTCGGCGTAGTCGACCTCGGGCGCGGGTAGGCCGAGCTCCTCGGCGAACTCGCGCAACGCGGCGGCGCGCGGCTCCTCGTCGGCGTCGAGCTCGCCTTTCGGGATGGACCACGCGTGCTCCTGTTTGCGCGCCCAGAACGGACCGCCCATGTGCGCGACGAGCACCTCAAACTGCGGCGCGCGCCGGTAGAGCAGCACGCCGGCGCTCGTCACCGGCATGGGCGGCGCCCGGTCACGGTCGAGGCGAGCGCGCGAACATCCACAGGCAGGCGGCGAGGCCGAGCCCGCCGATCGCCATGATTCCGAAGATCGCGCCCCAGAGCAGCGTTTCGATCGACATGCGCACCCCCGTGTGTCGTGTCCTGGGCTCATTCTGCACGCGCGTCGGGCGATGACGCCAGCATTCCGCGCCCGGTGTTGCCGACGAGGCATCCGTCACTACGGTTGAGGTACCGGGGAAGGGGACGACGATGGCGAAGGTGCTGATCATCGGGGGCCACGGCAGGGTGGCGCTCCAACTCGAGCGGATCCTGGCGGAACGCGGCGACGAGGTCGATGCGGTCATCCGGAACCCCGACCACGTCGACGAGGTCGCCGACACCGGGGCCAACCCGGTCGTCGCCGATATCGAGGAACTCGACGTCGCCGGGCTCGCCGAGCTCATCACCGGGCACGACGCCGTGGTCTGGTCGGCCGGAGCCGGCGGCGGCAACCCCGTGCGCACGCGCGCCGTCGACCACGACGCCGCCGTCCGCTCGATGGATGCCGCCGAGCAGGCGGGCGTGCGTCGCTACGTGATGGTCTCGTACTTCGGTTCGCGCACCGACCACCGGGTGCCCGCCGACAGCGCGTTCCGCCACTACGCCGATGCGAAGGCCGACGCCGACGAGCACCTGCGTGCGTCGAGGCTCGACTACACGATCCTCGGGCCCTCGACGCTGACCGATGGGTCCGGCACGGGCGCGATCGACGCGTCGGGCGATCACAGCAGCGAGGTCGACCGAGCGGATGTCGCGGCGGTCGCCGCGGCCGCGCTCGCTGCCCGGGCACGATCGGGCGCACCATCCGATTCAACCGCGGCGACACCCCGATCGCGGAAGCCCTCCGGGCGGCGCCATGAGCGCGATCTTCCGCAAGCTCAACCTCAAGGGGGACGGCGCCGTGCACGTCATCGACGCGCCGAGCTCGTTCGAGCCCGAGCTCGCCGAGGTCGGTGAGACGAACGCCGTCGAGCGCACCCTCGAGGGTGTGACGAACGCCGGCTTCGCGATGGCATTCGCGACGAAGCAGCACGAGGTCGACGCGTTCGCCGAGCAGGTCGCGCGCGCGACCGAGGGCGACGCCGTCGTGTGGATCGCCTACCCCAAGGCGTCATCGAAGCGGTATACGTGCGAATTCAACCGTGACAGCGGATGGGCCCCGATGGGCGCGGGGGGGTTCGAACCCGTGCGCCAGGTGGCCATCGACGAGGACTGGTCGGCGCTCCGGTTCCGCCGTGTGGAGTTCATCAAGAACCTGACCCGATCGAGCGCGAACACCGAGCAGGGCCGGGCCCGGCTCGCCGAGGGCGACTCGGCCGGCTGAGCCCCGCCGCGGCGGCGGATCAGGCCGACTCGCGCCAGACGATCTCGGTGTCGAGGCGCCGCTCCGTGATCATCTCCTGTTCGCGCAGCTGGGCGAGGACGAGACGGGCCGCCTCGGCACCGAGTCCGGCCGCCGGCTGTCGCACGGTCGACAGCTGCGGCGTCGTGCGACGCGCCCATGCGCTGTCGTCGAATCCCACGACGCCGACATCCTGGGGGACGCGACGGCCCGAGGCACGCAACGCCTCGATCGCGCCCGCCGCGACGGCATCGGATGCCGCGAACACGCCGTCGAGGTCGGGGGCGCGCTCGAGCAGCCGCCGCATGCCGTCCCGTCCCGCGGAGTACGAGTAGAACGGCACGGGCTCGACGAGGGCTTCGTCGAATGAGTCGCCGAGCGCCGCGGTGAAGCCGGCGAGGCGGTCGGCGCCCGAGTCGCGGTCGAGGGCCGCGGCGATCATCCCGATCCGTCGACGGCCGGTGGCGGCGA
This sequence comes from Agromyces flavus, assembly GCF_900104685.1. Lineage (NCBI taxonomy): Bacteria > Bacillati > Actinomycetota > Actinomycetes > Micrococcales > Microbacteriaceae > Agromyces > Agromyces flavus. The sequence continues at coordinate 2,171,917 of NZ_LT629755.1, read as the reverse complement.
GCCGTTCGGTGATCGAGCGAGCCGCGCCCAGGTTGTCGATCACGACGAACGCGGCGCTGCTCGCGGCGCCCGGCGGATGCCCGACGTAGGCCGCGGGCAGCTGCAGGCGCTCCACGACACGGGTGATCGGGTCGTCGGCGCGTGCTGAGACGATGATCACCCCGTCGACGAGTCCGCCGGTGAGATACCGGGCGACGCGGTCGGTGTCGCGGTCGGAATCGACGATGAGCACGACCATCTGGTGGTCGGCTTGGGAGAGCTCGGTATTCGCACCCAGGAGGATCGATCCGATGTTGGGATCATCGACGAACAGCGAGTGCGGCTCGTGCACGATGAAGCCGACGGCCTGCGTCCGCTGCATCACGAGGTTGCGCGCGGCCGTGTTCGGCACATAGCCGACCTTCGCGATGGCCGCCTCGATCGCGTCGCGCGCGGCTGCCGAGACGTACCGCTCGCCGTTGACGTACCGACTGACCGTGCCGCGCGAGACGCCGGCTTCGAGGGCCACGTCATGCACGGTGGCGCGCTTCGATCGGGCCGGCCTCGTGCTCATGCGACTCACTGTACTGCGGTCCGGTGTTGACACGGTCGATTCGCGATGGCAGTCTGTGTACGTTCACAGAAATTGCCCGCAACATCCGCTCGGCGAAATCTGTGCACGTTCACAGAATCAATGACGATCACCGGGAGCACCGTGGACCACCCCGCGACGACGCTGGCGCCGATCCCGCCGCAGCAGGCCGAACCTGCGCCCGCCGCCGGACGCCCTCAGTTCCAGCACCAGGGGATCGCGTTCGGATGCGACTACAACCCCGAGCAGTGGGACCCCGCCGTCTGGCGGGAGGACGTCGCGCTCATGCGCGAGGCGGGGGTCGACCTCGTCGCGGTCAACATCTTCGGGTGGGCCCAGCTCCAGGGCCCCGACGGCGAGTTCGACTTCTCAGCACTCGACGAGGTCATCGAGCTCCTCCACGGCGCCGGCATCCGCGTCAACCTCGGCACCGCGACCTCGTCGCCGCCTCCGTGGCTGACCGCGCGCCATCCCGAGATCCTCCCCGTCATGGAGGACGGCACGAGTCGCTATCCCGGCGGCCGGCAGGCGTGGTGCCCGAGCTCCCCGGTGTTCCGTCGGTATGCGCTCGCGCTCGTCGAGGCCGTCGCCGAGCGGTACGCGAGGCACCCCGCCGTCGAGCTGTGGCACGTCTCGAACGAGCTCGGCTGCCACAACGCCCTCTGCCACTGCGACGAGAGCACCCGGGCGTTCCGCCGTTGGCTGCGCGAGCGCCACGCCACCATCGAGGAACTCAACCGCGCGTGGGGGACCAGCTTCTGGAGCCAGCGCTACACCGACTGGGACGAGATCCTCACTCCGCGGCTCACGGTCTCGAGCCGCAACCCCGGTCAGGTCCTGGACTTCCACCGGTTCTCCTCGGACGAACTGCTCGCGTACTACCGCGCGGAGGCCGAGGTGATCCGTCGGCACAGCACGCTTCCGATCACGACGAACTTCATGGTCACAGCGCACATCCGCGACCTCGACTACTGGTCGTGGGCGGCCGAGATGGACGTCGTCGCCAACGACCACTACCTCGACCACCGCCTGGGCGAGCCGCGCACCGAACTCGCGTTCGCGGCCGACCTGACGCGCGGCCTCGCGGGCGGCGCGCCGTGGCTGCTCATGGAGCACTCGACCGGCTCGGTCAACTGGCAGCCCGTCAACCTGGCGAAGGAGCCGGGTGAACTGCTGCGCAATTCGCTCACCCACGTCGCCAAGGGGGCCGACGGCGTGTGCTTCTTCCAATGGCGGGCGTCGCTGCAGGGTTCCGAGAAGTTCCATTCCGCGCTCGTCCCGCACGCCGGCACCGACACGGATCTCTGGCGCGAGGCCCTCGAGCTGGGCCGCATCGTCGGCTCGCTCGGCGAAGTCGCCGGCAGCCGGGTGCAGGCCGACGTCGCCCTGCTGTTCTCGTGGGAATCGTGGTGGGCGTCCGACGCCGAGGCCCGCCCCACGCACGCGATCGAGTACCTCGACCAGGTCCACGCGCTGTACGGCGCACTCCACGACCTCGGCGTGACGGTCGACGTGGTGCGACCCGGCGCCGACCTCACGGGATACCGGCTCGCGGTCGTGCCCGGCCTGTACCTCGTCGGGGACGACGACGCCGCCGCGCTCGATGACGCCGTGGCATCCGGCACCCACGCCCTCGTCACGTTCTACAGCGGCGTCGTCGACGAGCACGACCGCGTGCGGCCGGGGGGATACCCGGGTGCGTGGCGCGACCTGCTCGGCATCCGGGTCGAGGAGTTCGCGCCCGTCCTGCCCGGCACGCCGATCACGCTCGAGTCGGGTTCCGCCGCGTCCCTCTGGGCCGAACGGCTCGCGGTGACCGATGCCGCGGCGCTCGACCGGTTCGCCGACGGCCCCGCCGCCGGCCGCCCCGCCGTGACGCGACGTGACGGCGCCGACGGCGCCGGAGACGCGTGGTACGTCGGCACGCTGCTCGAGCGCGACGACCTGCTCGACCTCGTCGGCCGTGCCGTCGAGCGCGCCGGCGTCGTCCCGGAGCCCGGAGCGTCGGCGGACGTCGAGGTCACGCGCCGCACCGACGGCGAGCGCACGTGGCGCTTCATCGTGAACCACGGTTCCACCGCCGTCGAGGTCGACGGGCGGGGCACCGAACTCGTGACCGGATCGGCCGTCGACGGGCGCCTCGAGGTGCCCGCCGGCGCGGTCCGGGTGATCAGAGAGGATGGCGCGGCATGACCGCTTCGGCCACCACCCCGACCGCCGCACGATCGGCCGTGCTGGAGGAGAAGGGGCGGCGGGGCTCGCCTCGCCGGCGTCGCGTGCAGCACCCGTGGGCCATCGTCGCCTTCGTCGCGCCGTTCGCCGTGATGTTCATCGCCTTCTACCTCGTGCCCATCGCCGTGGCCGTCTGGCAGTCCCTGCTCGTCGTCGAGCGCGAGGGCACCTACGGCGCGGCGACCGAGGTGTTCGGCGGACTGCAGCAGTACGCACTGGTGTTCCAGAACGAGGCCTTCTGGACCTCGGTCGTGCGCGTGCTCATCTTCGGCATCGTGCAGGTGCCCGTGATGCTCGGACTCGCGCTGCTCTTCGCGCTCCTGCTCGACTCGCCGCTCATCCGGGGCAAGAAGTTCTTCCGCCTGGCATTCTTCGCGCCCTACGCCGTGCCGGGCGTGATCGCGGCGATCATGTGGGGCTTCCTGTACTCGCCGAACCTGTCGCCGTTCGAGGCGCTCACGAGCCAGGTGAACCTGCTCTCGGCCGACTTCGTGCTGTGGGCGATCGCGAACGTCGTGACGTGGGTGTTCGTCGGCTACAACATGCTGATCATCTACTCGACCCTCCTCGCGATCCCGCAGGAGATCTACGAGGCGGCCCGCATCGACGGCGCGGGCCAGGCGCGCATCGCGTGGTCGATCAAGATCCCGCTCGTGCGACCCGCGCTCGTGCTCACCGCGGTCCTCTCGATCATCGGCACGCTCCAGCTGCTGGCCGAGCCGCAGACGTTCCGTTCGTTCAGCTCGGCGGTCACCAGCACCTACACGCCGAACATGACGATCTACGCGACCAGCTCGATCCCGAACGTGTCGCTCGCGGCCGCATTCTCGGTCGTGCTCGCGCTGGCCACGTTCATCCTCTCGTTCACGTTCCTGCGACTCACCCGACGGAAGGGAGCGGGCGAATGAGCACCGCGATCGGACCGGACGCGACGACCGCGTCGCCCGCCGTCAACCCTCGTGGCCTCGCTCGCACCGGCGGTGCCTCCACCAGCCGCGGCCCACGCGAGAGCCTGCTGTCGCGCACGGGTGCCATGCTGGTCATGGCCGTCTTCACGTTGTACTTCCTCGTGCCGATCTGGTGGCTCGTCGTGGCCTCGACCAAGAGCCGCGGCGACCTGTTCAGCACCAACCCGCTCTGGTTCGCCGACTTCAACCTCTTCGAGAACATCGGCGCGCTGTTGACCTACCGCGACGGCGTCTATCTCAGGTGGATCCTGAACAGCCTGCTCTACGCCGGCCTCGGCGCGGTCGTCGCGACGATCCTCGCCGCCATGTGCGGATACGCGCTCGCGAAGTACCGGTTCCCCGGCCGCGAGACGATCTTCAACGTCGTGCTCGGCGGCGTGCTGGTCCCGGCCACCGCGCTCGCGCTGCCGCTGTTCCTCCTGTTCAGCCGCGTGCAGCTCACCGACACCTTCTGGGCCGTGTTCCTCCCGAGCGTCGTGAGCCCGTTCGGCGTGTACCTCGCGCGCGTCTTCGCCGAGGCGTCCGTGCCCGACGAGCTGCTCGAGGCAAGTCGGCTGGATGGCGCGGGCGAGCTGCGCACGTTCTTCACGGTCTCGATCCGGCTCATGTTCCCCGCGCTCGTCACGGTCTTCCTGTTCCAGTTCGTGACCATCTGGAACAACTTCTTCCTGCCGCTCATCATGCTGCGGAGCGAGGAGCTGTTCCCCGTGACCTACGGCCTCTACGCCTGGAACTCGACCATCAACCAGTTCCCCGAGCTGCGCACGTACGTGCTCGTCGGCTCGATGCTCTCGATCATCCCGTTGATCATCACGTTCCTGCTGCTTCAGCGTTACTGGCGCACGGGCCTCGGCACCGGCGCCCTGAAGTAGGCACTCCACCCGGAGACATCCGGGCGACCACCCCACCGAGAAGAGGAAACCCCATGCGTCACACGAAACGAGCGGTCACCGCAGCCCTGCTCACCTCCGCCGCGCTCGCGCTCACCGGCTGCGCCGCGGGAGACTCCGGTTCCGGCGGCGGCGACGCCGCCGCATCCTGCGAGCCGGCCGGCGAGGACGTCACGCTCACGTTCACGAGCTGGATCCCCGGGATCGAGGACGCCGTCGCCGTCTGGAACGAGGCGAACCCCGACATCCAGGTCGAGGTGCAGACGGGCCCCAACGGCAACTCCGGCACCTACCAGAACTTCTTCAACCAGCTCGAGGCCGGCAACGCGCCCGACCTCGGCCAGATCGAGTACGACGCCCTGCCGAACTTCCGCGTGCAGGACGGTCTCGAGAACCTCGCCGCGTGCGAGGACGTCGTCGCCGCCGAGGACCAGTTCCTCGACTGGACCTGGGGCCAGGTCTCCCTCGGCAGCGAGGACGAGGTGTACGGCATCCCGCAGGACCAGGGCCCGATGGCGCTGTTCTACCGCAGCGACCTGTTCGAGCAGAACGGCATCGCCGTGCCCACGACGTGGGAGGAGTACCGCGAGGCGGCCGTGAAGGTGCGCGAGGCCGGCGGGTACATCACGAACTTCTCGCAGACCGACATCAACCAGTTCGCCGGCTTCGTGTGGCAGGCGGGCGGACAATGGTTCGCCAACGACGGCGACGAGTGGACCGTCGAGCTCACGAGCGACGAATCGACGAAGGTCGCCGAGTACTGGCAGGACCTCATCGAGAACGACCTCGTCTCGACCTACCCCGCGTGGACCGACGAGTGGAACAACGCCTACAACTCGGGCGAGGTCTGGACGTGGAACTCGGCCGTGTGGGGCGCCAACTCGATCGCGTCGGGTGCTCCCGACACCGCCGGCAAGTGGTCGGTCGCACTCGCACCGCAGTGGGAGGCCGGCGGCGCCGCGGCCGGCAACTGGGGCGGTTCGTCGATCGCGGTCTTCAAGGGCACCGACCACCTCTACGAGGCGGCCAAGTTCGCCCTGTGGCTGAACACCTCCGACGAGGCGCTCACCATCCTCAACGAGCAGGCCGCGATCTATCCGGCCACCGAGGCGGGCCTCGACCTGCCCACGCTCACCGAGGGCGTCGAGTTCTACGGCGGCCAGGCGATCTACGACGTGTTCGCCGAGGCGTCGGCGCAGGTCGACCCCGACTTCACCTGGGGTCCGACCATGACGCAGACCTACGCCGACGTGTCGGACGGCTTCAAGGCCGCCGCGTCCGGCAGCGGCACACTCATGGAGGCGCTCGAGAAGGGCCAGCAGTCGACCGTCGACGCGCTCGAGGCCCAGTCCATCCCGGTCGCCGGATAGCGCGACTGGAGCAACCGCCCGGGCCGTGGGCTGTCGACGTGCGAGTCGACACCCACGGCTCGGGCGTACGTGCTCCTGCGGGTGCGGGATGATGGGGCCATGGCCCTTCCGCTGCCCGGCACGTCCCACGAGCCCGACGGCGCGGCGGGCGAGACGTACGGCGCGGCGCTTCTGCGCACGAACGGCGGGCTGACGCGCGACGTCGTCGTCGCCGCGCTGCGCGGTCTCCGCTTCACCGGATGGGTCGCCGAACCCGACGGCGGATGGATCACCGCGATCGCGGAGCCGGGAGCGGGTGTCGCCGCCGCGGGACGGCGCGGCGTGCTCGAGGTCGCCGCGGCGCTCGCCGAGCGATTCGAACTCACCGGATTCGCGCTGCGAGTCAGGCAGGACCGCCAGCTGGTGATCGCCGCATGGACCGGGCACGACGAACTGGGCCGCTACTCGAGCGACCCGTCGAGGGAACCCGGCGCCGACGACGAGGTGCTGAGCGAACCGCACGGTGCCGAGCATGCTGGCGCGTTCGCCGCCGCGGCCGGCCGACCCGATGCCGCCGATGAGCTCGCCGAGGTCCTCGAGGAGGAGCTCGACTCCGACAGCGTGTTCGAGTCCGAACGACTCGCGCGCGTGCTCGACCTGCTCGGGATGCCGCGCTGGATCGTCGCCGTGGCGGCCCTGCCGCGCGACATCCCGACCGGTCCCGGACGGCGGGAGCTCGTGCGGCTCGGCGCCGGGTCGCCCGGCGTGCTCGGTCGCGCGCGCGGGCGCGCCGCGGCATCCGCTCGACGACGGATGGCGCCGCCACCCGCGATCGCGGACCCGCCGCGCGGCGACGACCTCGGCATCGATCCGTGGCTGCTCTGAGGCCCGACGGATCACGAGCGACGCGCCGATCGGGTCTGGCCGCGGCGACCGCGCGGGAGTAGCATCGCCCGCACCTGCCGGTCCGACACCGCCTCTGGAGGTCACCGTGAGCATGACGCTCGACGAACTGCCCGCCGTCGCCGAATGCTCGGTGGCCGGGTGCTCGTACAACGACCACTCCCACTGCCACGCCGCCGCCGTGACGATCGCCGGGTCGATCGGCGACGCCGAGTGCGCGACGTTCATCCCGCTCGGCACCAAGGGCGGGCTCGACAAGGTGATCAGCCACGTCGGCGCATGCCAGCGGTCCGAGTGCGTGCACAACGACGCGCTCGAGTGCACCGCGGCGTCGGTGCGCGTCGGCCCCGGCGCGGTCGACGCCGACTGCCTCACGTACGAGCCGCGCTGACCCGCCCGGCCGCCCGTCCGACCGTTCTGCTGTGAGCGGATCGGCCTGTCGCTCGCGGACGCCGCTGCGTAGCCTCGGGGCATGGGCCTGGTCGAGTTCCCGTCTCCCGAGCCGGCGCGGCGCAACGCGAAACCGCTGTGGCGTCACGTGCTCGGCGAGGTGCTGCGCGGCGAGCGCCTCGAGCAGGAGCGCATCCTGACCGAGGTCGCCGCGACCGCGGGCGTCTCGCCGCAGTACCTCTCCGAGGTCGAGCGCGGTCGCAAGGAGGCCTCGTCCGAAGTGCTCGGCGCGGTGGCCGAGGCGCTCGGGCTCGAGCTCGTCGACGTGGTGGTCCGGGCTGCGGGGCGGCTCGCGGCGCGCACCGACGGACGACGCACGCTCGACCTGCGCGAGGCGCACGTCCGCGGCGCGGACGCGATGCGGTCCACGACAGAACTCGCCCCGAGCACCGCCCCGCCCGGCAGCTCCATCACCGGCGCCTTCCTCCTCGCCGCCTGACCGCGCGCGGCCTCGCCGGAGCGCCGCGAGATGACGCGAACTGCGGTCCGGGGCGGCGGAGACCGCAGTCCGCGTCACCTCACCGAAGTCCGGCGCCGGCGAGCATGCCGGCCGCGGCCGGCACCGCCGCCGACAGCACGTGATCGGCGAGCCCGTACTCGACGGCCGCCTGCGCCGGCAGGATCAGGTCGCGGTCGGTGTCGACGCGGATCGCCTCCGCCGAGCGCCCGGTGTCCGCCGCGAGCGCCGCCTCGAGCTCGGCACGGACGCGCAGCACCTCGTCGGCGTGCAGGATCAGGTCGGGCACCGTGCCGCGGCCCTGCGTCGACGGCTGGTGCAGCGTCACGGTGCTGTGCGGCAGCATCGAGCGCTGACCGCGCGCGCCGCCGGCCAGGAGCACCGCAGCCGGCCCGCCCGCGCGGCCCACGCACGTCGTCGCGACATCCGGCCTGATGTGCCGCATGGTGTCGTACACCGCCAGCGCCGCGCTCGGGGAGCCGCCGGGCGAGTTGACGTACAGGCTGATCGGCGCGTCGCTGGAGTCTGCGGCGAGGTGCAGGAACTGCGCGATCAGCACGTTGGCGACGCCGTCGTCGATCTCGGTGCCGAGGTAGACGATGCGCTCCGACAGGAGGCGGCTGTACACGTCGAGCGACCGCTCGACGCCGCCGCGCTTCTCGACGACGTAGGGGATGGCGTACGAGCTCATGCCGGCACCCCCAGCCCGGCGACGGCGCGCGGTTCGACGGGGAACAGCTCGTCGAGCCGGTGCGCGACGTGGTCGATGAAACCGTAGTCGACCGACTGCTCGGCGGTGTACCAGCGGTCGCGCAGCGAGTCCTGCCGTACCCGCTCGACGGGCTGCCCGGTGCGCTCGGCGATGAGCCCGAGCACGGTGTCGCGCGTGTGCCGCAGGTCGTCGGCCTGCAGCTCGACGTCGACCGCCGTTCCGCCGATGCCCGCGGAGCCCTGGTGGAGCAGGATGCGCGCGTGCGGCAGCGCGGCGCGCTTGCCCGGCGTCCCCATCGTGAGCAGGAACTGCCCGGCACTCGCGGCCATGCCGATCGCGATGGTCGCCACGTCATTCGGGATGGCGCGCATCACGTCCATGATCGCGAGCATCGCCGGCACCGACCCGCCGGGCGAGTTGATCCAGAGGCGGATGTCGCGGCGCGAGTCGTCCGCCGCGAGGGAGACGAGCTGCGCGCAGATGCGGTTGCCGCCCGCCTGGTCGAGCTCGTCGCCGAGCACGACGATGCGCTCGTGGTGCAGTCGGCGGATGAGCTCGTGGTCGATGGGCTGGATGGGTGGGCTCTCGTCTTCGCTCATGCCTCCACACTGCGTCGCGCGGGCCCCTGGTGGGGCGGATGCCGCTCAGGGCAGTGCTGCCCTCGGCAGCACGATCGGGCGGGTCACGGCGGTGCCGGGCGCCATCCGGGTTAGATTGACACGAGGGACCCCGGATGCAGAGGAGGCATCGTGCTGTTCACATCGACCGGGGGCGCGTGACGACGCGATGACCACGAGCGCCCGAGCCCCCGCCACGGACGTGCTCCAGCCGTACGTCGCCCGCCTCGTCCGCTACTGGGACGAGGAGGCGCCGGGACGGCTGCATCGCACGTTCGAGGGGACCATGGCGCTCGTCGACATCTCCGGTTTCACGCGGATGTCCGAACGGCTGGCACGGCACGGCCATGTCGGTGCCGAGGAGGTCACCGAGGTCATCGACGGCACCTTCGGAAGGCTCCTTCCCGCCGCCTACGCGTTCGGCGCCAACCTGCTGAAGTTCGGCGGCGACGCCCAGCTCCTGTGGTTCACGGGCGAGGATCACCACCTGAGGGCGGCCGCCGCCGCGCACGCGATGCGCGCCGAGCTCCGGCGGATCGAGGGGTTCGCGACGAACGCGGGCAACGTGACGCTCCGGATGTCGGTGGGAGTGCACAGCGGCCACTTCGACTTCTTCCTCGTCGGCGGGTCGCATCGCGAGTTGATCGTCGCGGGTCCGGCCGCCACGCGCACGGTCCACATGGAGACGGCGGCCTCCGCGGCGCAGATCCTCCTCAGCCCCGAGACCGCGCGGCTGCTTCCGCGCTCGTCCCTCGGCGCACGGAGCGGCCCCGGCGTCCTCCTCCGTCGGGCCCCCGAGGTCGATGAGTTCGGTTTCCGCGCGGCCGAGAGCCCTGCGGTCGACCTCGAGCAGTTCGTTCCGCGCGGCCTCCGGCAGACTCTGACGAGCGGCACGATCGACCCCGAGCACCGGCCGGCTGCGGTGGCCTTCCTGCGCTACATCGGATTCGACCGGCTCGTGCTTCACGATCTGAACGACGCCGCCGACGTCCTCGACGACCTCGTCCGTGCCGTGCAGCGGTTCGCCGACTCGCACGGCGTGACCTTCCTCGCCACGGACATCGCCGAGGACGGCGGCAAGATCATCCTCACCGCAGGGGTGCCCGACACTGCGGGCAACAACGAGGAGCAGATGCTGCTCGCCCTCGGCGAGATCCGGAATTGCGCCCCCGAGGGCCTCGCGCTCCGCATCGGCGTCAACTCGGGCTACGTCTTCGCGGGTGCGGTCGGCCCCGGCTACCGGCGGACCTACACGATCATGGGCGACGCGGTGAACCTGGCGGCCCGGATCATGGAGAAGGCACCGGCGGGCGAGGTCTACGCCACGAGGGATGCATTGGACGGGTCGCGCACGACGTTCCACGTCTCCGCGCCCGAGCCGTTCTCGGTGAAGGGCAAGGCGGAGCCCGTCCATGCCTTCTCCGTCGGCAAGCCGGAGGGCAGCCGCAGTTCGCTGCAGGTGACGACGACGCCGCTGGTCGGTCGCGACGAGGAGCTCGCCGTCCTCACCCGGGCCTGGGCCGACGCCCTGGAGGGCCGCGGGGGCGTGGTGGAGATCACTGCGGGCGTCGGCATGGGCAAGTCCCGGCTCGTGCAGGAGCTGTTCACGGCCACCCAGCCGGAGCGCGTGATCGCGGTGGAGTGCCGGCTCTACCGGACCAACACGCCGTACTTCCCGTTCCGGGCACTCCTCCGGGAAGCCTGGGGCCTGGAGGACCTCGACCCGGTGGCGACCGCGGCCGCGCTCGCCGAACTGGTGCGCTCGCTGGCCCCCGACCTCGAGCCCTGGCTCGCGCTGATCGGCACGCCCCTGGGCCTCGCGTTGCCCGAGTCGCCCCAGGTCGCCGAGCTGGACGACCAGTTCCGCCCGGTGCGCACCAACGCGGCGGTGTCGGCACTGCTGCGGGCCACGAACGACCAGCCCACCCTGTTCCAGATCGACGGCACGCAGTGGATGGACGAGGCGTCCCGCGACCTGCTCAACGCCCTCGTCGCCGAGATCGAACACCATCCGTGGCTGGTGATCCTCAGCCGGCAGCCCGGCGACGACGGCTTCGTCGCGGACGAGAACCCGGCCGTCACGCGTCTCGAGCTTCGACCCCTCGAGACGGCGGACGCGAAGGTGCTCCTCCAGCGCGCGACGACGGGTGTGCCGCTGCTGTCCAGCCAGGTCGACACGCTGGCCGCACGAGCCGAGGGCAACCCGCTGTTCCTGCTCGAGCTGCTCCACGCGCTGCGCGCCGGCGCAGCGGTCGACTTCCTTCCCCAGTCGGTCGAAGGCCTGATCGCGGCGCGCATCGACACGCTTGCGCCCGCCGACCGCAACCTCGTCCGGCGCCTGGCCGTGCTGGGGACCGGATTCCGGCAGGAGCACACCCCCGCCGTGCTGGGTCGATCGGCCGAGGACCCCGGCTGGCTCCTCAGCACCCTCAACCGGCTCGGCGACTTCCTCTCGGTCGACGCGACCGGGTGGGTCAGCTTCCAGCACAGCCTGATCCGGGATGTAGCCTACGAGGGGCTGCCGTACAAGACCCGCCGGGAACTGCATGCCGACGTCGGCGACGCCATCCGGGCGAGTTCGTCCGGCCACCCCACGGGTCAGGTCGAACTCCTGTCGGTGCACTACTCCGAAGCTCATCGCTGGCCGGAGGCGTGGGACTTCTCCCGGCAGGCGGGCGACGGCGCCAAGGAGATCTACGCGAACCTCGAAGCTGCGACGTTCTACCGACGGGCTCTGGCCGCATCGAGCAGCATCCCGGATCTGCCCACCTCCGAGGTCGCCGACGTATCGGAGGCGCTCGGCGACGTTCTCGAACAGGCTGGGCTCTTCGAAGAATCGCTGGACGCCTTCCGGCGAGCCAGCCGGTTCGTGCGGGACGATCCGATTCGATCCGCCGACCTGCTGCTCAAGCGTGCTCGCCTTCGCGCTTATACGGGCGCCTACTCCGTGGCATACCGCGAGCTGTCGATCGGCCGACGGCTCGTCGCAGAGATGGGAACTGCAGAGGCTCTGGGCGCGACGGCGCGGCTCAATGCGCTCAATGCCCAGATCCGGCAGCTGCAGCAACACCCGCAGGCGGCACTGCGCCTCGCCGCCAAGGCGATGGCTCAGGCGGAAGCCTCAGGTGAGCGAGAGGCGTTGGCGCGTTCGTACCAAGTCGTTGATGCGGCCTACAACATGCTCGGCCAATCGGCCAAGGCGGTCTACGGCGAGCGGGCGCTGGCGATCTACGAGGAACTCGGAGACCTGCCCGACACAGCGATCGTGACGAACAACCTGGGGGGCCAGGCCTACTTCGAGGGCAAGTGGGAGGACGCGGTGAGTTTCTACGCACGCGCCCGGGATGCCGACGCGCGCGCCGGGAACGAGGTGGGAGCAGCGATCTGCGGCGCCAATATGGGCGAGCTGCTGGTCAGCCAAGGGCGGCTGTCGGAGGCCGAGGATGTGCTGGTCGACTCGGTACGAGTGCTGCGGGCGCACGGCCGCGTGGCCGCGACGTTCGCCGCGATACAGCTCGCGAGGTTGCGACAACTTCGTGGCGAGAGCGGAGCGGCCGAGACTCTGAAGGCCTTGCGGCTTGAGGCCGTACGCACCGGTCAGGTGCAGTCGGCGATTGAGGTCGCGATACTGATCGCTCACGGTCTCGTCATGGAAGGCAGGGCGCAAGAGGCGCTCGACACGTTGACTGAGATAGAGCGTGGGGCCGGTGACGAAGCCGAGCTCTACGGCAGCATGCTCGCCCGCACGCGCGCCCAGGCGCTCGCCGCGGTCGGTCGCAGCGGAGAGGCATGGGATGCAGTGACCGCCGGGCTTGAGCAGGCCCGCGAACAGGGCCTCCCCTTCGAGGTGGCGCAGCTGCTCCTCATCGAGGCCGAGATGATCTCCGATCCGAGCGCGCGGGAACGGGCGCTCGCCGAGGCGGACCGCCTGCTGCGACAGCTGGGCGTGGTGAGCACTCCGCCGAGTCTTCGTCGCTGACGATCAGCGGAAGTACGGGTCGCCGATTCCTACTGCATTCCACGTGGTGCGCGTCTGCGTCGCCGATGCAATCTCGGTGCCCTCGGAAACGATGCACCAGGTGTCGCCGGCGGGGATCACCGAGGTATTGATCGAGCCAGGTGCGTCCGGGTTGGTGAACGGATCGCCGGTGCACCACGGCATGTCCTCGAAACCGAGCGGGCCGTCGCCGTCCTGGTCGTACTCCAGCTGACTCGTGAACGGGTTGGCCGAGTTCTGTGGAGCGAACTTGAGCGTGGCTTGATACGTCGCCGGCTGCGGTGCCCCCTCGTTGTCGACCGGCACGAAGCTGATCGTCTCGGCCGCGATGTCGACATCGAGCGTGTAGGGCTTCAGCACGCAGTCGGATCCGTCGCTGTTCTCGAGACGCGTGAAGCTGCCGAAGACCGTGCCTTCCTCGATCGTGGCGGTGTTGTCGGCCTCGGTGCATCCGAGCTCGCCGTCGAACCCCGACCCGAGGGTGAAGATCGTGTCGAACGCGGGGTTGTTACCGAAGTCGGCGCTGCCCTCGAGCGAGACCTCGCCCTCCGCGGGACGCAGCAGCACGGTGTCAAAGGCCGACGAGGGTTCGATGGTCACATAGCAGTTGTCCGCCGGCCCCGCGTCCGGGCCGGAGTTCGAGGCGTTGCGGCAGTTGACGATCGGCTCCGCGGATGTCGCGGTGGCGGTGAACGGCTCCGTTCCGCTGCCGTTGACGCCTTCGCCGGGCACGATCTCGTCGCCCGAGCGGACTTGGAACGTGTCGACCGGGGTGCTGCCGAGCGAGACCACGATGTCGAGGAGCACCTCGCCCTTGAGCTCGAGGTCGAGCGAGGCCGAGATCGCGTCGGGCACGCCCTTCAGGGCGACGGTCAGCTCCTCGGTGTTGTCCACGCGAGCGCACGGCACGCCGGTCGAGCCACCGGACTTGATGCCGATGGAACCGTCCTTGAGGCCGGGGCCCTGATCGGTGCCGGTGATGGTGGCGAGCGCCCCGTCGATGCTCACCCGGCAGTTGCGCGGAGCGGGGATCGTCTGGGTGATCGGGTCGCCGCCGTTGCTGTAGACGAAGCGCGTGCCGTCGCTCCCGAGGTGCAGCCGGAGCGTCTCGTCGTCGGCGCCGGCGGCGCTCAGCGCTGCCGTCGACCCGAGGGCGAGGAGCACTGCGGCGGATACCAGCACCGCAGGCTTGGCGAGAGCTCGAACCACGTTCATCCTGGCCTCCTCAGCACAGGTGATCCGGGCGCGGCCGTATCGCCGTCCCTCGGGTCACGATCACGCTCATGCTAACGATGCACCATCGCCGCCACGACCCACCAATGGGGGGTGAGTGCCTGCCCGGTCGGGCGCGGAATGCGTTCCGAGGAACTGCATCGCGCACCCTCGCGTGCCCGCTAGGCTCATGCCTCGACGCGGAGCGAAGGATGGACCGGATGGGCAGCGAGGAGTCGGCTGTCGAGGATCGCGCGCAGGATGAAGGCACGCGCGAGTTCGTCGCGGGAGCCGACACCGCACGGCGTCTCGCCGACGGATACGTCCGCTACGTCAACACGCGTCCCGTGGCGATCGCGATCCTGGCGGCGCTCGCCGTCGTCGGGGTGGTGCTCGCGGTGACCGTCTTCGGCTCGTGGATCGGCGCCGTCCTGCTCGTCGGGTGCGAAGCGGTCGGCGCATGGATCGGCGTGATCGTCCAGCGCGGCCGCTTCACCCGCCAGGTCCGAAGCGTCGCGGCGGAGGGCCTCCGCATGCGGCTGGATGCGCGACCCGACGGGCTGTGGCTGCAGACCGCGCTTTCCGAGGGCCACGTGCAGTACGGGGCGTTCGGTTCGCTCGTGGTCAGCGGAGACGCCGTGCTGCTCAAGACCAGCAACGGCAGCTCGTACACGGTCCTGCCCGCTGAGCTCTTCCCGCCCGAGACGCTCGCCCGGGTCCGACAGCGCATCAGTGACGCCGCGGCGTCCTAGCCGGCCCGCGCGAGCGCCGGACCCTCGCTGAACTGGCAGGAGGTCGCCGAGAGGCGCTCGTCGGGGTCGAGCCGCGCGAGCACCGCGCCGGCGATCGCGTAGAGCTGCTGCAGCTGCTCGGGAGTGAGCGCGTCGAGCACCATGCGACGGACGGTGTCGACATGGCCCGGGGCAGCTTGCTCGATGAGCTCCATGCCGGCGTCGCTGATCGTGGCATTGGTCGCCCGCCGGTCCTCGGGGCACGGGAAGCGGCGGATGAGCCCGCGCTCCTCGAGGCGGCGCGCGACGTGCGAGAGCCGGGGGAGGGTCGCATTCGTGCGGGCGGCGAGGGCGGTCATGCGCATCGTGCGGTCGGGTGCGGCCGCGAGCGCCATCAGCGCGCCGTACTCGAAGTGGGTGAGCTGGGCCTCTCGCAGCAACTGGGCGTCGAGCGCGCCGGGCAGCAGTTCGGTGAGCGCCACGAGGCGCACCCATGCCGCCGATTCCTCGGTGTTCAGCCAGCGCGTGTCATCCGTCATGTCGACATTCTCTCACACATAGTTGACGCGACAACTGATCTGGGCTACTTTATTGGTTGTCGCAACAATTAATCGCGTCGGATGACGCGGAGAGGACATCATGACGACGGTCAGCATCATCGGAAACGGCAACATGGGCACCGCCATCGGCGGCATCGTGGCAGCGGGCGGCAACACCGCCGAGTACGTCGGCCGCGACGCCTCGCAGCAGGTGACGGGCGACATCGTGATCCTCGCCGTGCCCTATCCGTCGCTCGGCGAGATCATCGAGGCGCGTGGCGAGCAGCTCGCCGGCAAGATCGTCGTCGACATCACCAACCCCCTGAACTTCGAGACCTTCGACTCCCTCGTCGTGCCGGCCGACGCGTCGGCCGCTGCCGAACTCGCGGCGAAGCTTCCCGAGTCGCGCGTGCTCAAGGCGTTCAACACCAACTTCGCCGCAACCCTCGCCGCGAAGTCGGTCGGCGGTGCCCACCCCACGACGGTGCTCGTGGCCGGCGACGACGACCTCGCGAAGCAGGCGCTCGTCGACGTCGTCCGCGCCGGTGGCGTGAACGCGGTCGACGCCGGAACGCTCTCGCGTGCCCGCGAGCTCGAGTCGATCGGCTTCCTCCAGCTCACGCTGGCCGTGCAGGAGAAGGTCGGCTGGAACGCGGGCGTCGCGCTCGTCGCCTGATCCTCGCGCACCAAGCGCCCCGCGCCATCCGCCCCCACGCGCGACGCGCCCCGAGCCCCGGCTCGGGGCGCGTCGTCGCTTCCCGGGTCGCCCGAGCGGTGAAGGGTGTCAACCCGTTGACGCTTCCGCGGTGCCGGAGCAACGTGGAGTCATCACGGAATCCACGATTCGCAGAGGAGGCACGCGCACATGGGCGACCCGCTGAACCCGTGGGAGGACGAGGATCGACTCCCACCCGCGGGAGACCTCAATGAGGACTCGCCGGCGCTGACCGGCACGATCAACACGATGGGTGGGGGAAGCATGATCGACTCCGGAGGAACGATGGGCGGCGGCGGCAGCCACGGCGACGCGATGCTCGACCCCGACACGGCCGACCGCGAGGCGGCCGACGCGGAGCAGGCCGCGGCAGGCGGTGTCGGGGACACCGGCGCCGCGTCAGGTCCCGGTGGCCGGGCCGACACCGACCCCGGCCCCGACGCGAACGACCTCGAGGCCGACAACGCGGTCGAGCAGGAGACCATCGAGACGCTCGACCCGCAGAATCCACCGGCCTGACGCATCCGACCGGGCACCGACCGCGCGGTGGGGCCATGGGCCCGGGCCGGCCGTCGGCAGCGCGGCTAGCGTGGCGACGTGGACGGGACCGACTGGTTCTGGTGGTTCGACGCGCGCGACTCCGACCTCGCGCGCGAAGTGCTGCAGCGCGGCATCGCCGCTCTCTACCTCATCGCGTTCGTCTCGACGCTGAACCAGTTCCGAGTGCTGCTCGGCGAGCGCGGGCTGCTCCCCGTGCCCGACCTGCTCGACGCGGTGCGTGCGACCGAGCGGCGCATGCACGAGCGCGAAGCGCGCCTCGGCGAGAAGGTCGGCCCGCTCCGGCGCACGCGCCGTCGCGGTTACCTCGGCCCGACGGTCTTCCGCCGATGGGGGTACAGCGACGCGAAGCTCGTCGGCGTCGCGGTCGTCGGGGTCGTGCTCGCGGCATCCGTCGTCGTCGGATTGCCCCAGCTCGGCCCGCCCTGGCTCCCGATGCTCGTGTTCCTCGCGATGTGGGGCCTCTACCTGTCGATCGCGAGCGTGGGCCAGACGTTCTACGGCTTCGGCTGGGAGATGCTCCTGTGCGAGGCGGGCTTCCTCGTCGCGTTCCTCGGCTCGCGCGAGGTGCCGCCGCCGCTGCTGATCATCGTGCTCGTGTGGTGGTTGGTGTTCCGCCTCGAGTTCGGCGCCGGCATGATCAAGATCCGGGGCGATCGAGCCTGGCGCGACCTCACCGCGCTGTACTACCACCACGAGACCCAGCCGATGCCGGGCCCGCTGAGCCGCCAGGCGCACCTGCTGCCGAAATGGTTCCACCGCTTCGAGGTGCTGGGCAACCACTTCGCGCAGCTCGTCGTGCCGTTCCTGCTCTTCGCGCCGCAGCCCGTGCGGACCGTCGCGGCCGCCGTCATCATCGCCACGCAGCTGTGGCTCGTGATCACCGGCAACTTCGCCTGGCTCAACTGGATCACGATCGTGCTCGCGTTCGGCGCGGTCGGCGACACCGCGGTCCAGTGGCTGCTCCCGTGGCTGCCGCTCGACGCGATCGAGGCACCCGCGGATGCCGCGAGCCCGCGATGGTGGATCGCGATCGTGCTGCTCGTCACGGCGCTGATCCTGTGGCTCAGCCGACATCCGCTCATGAACCTGTTCTCGAAGCGGCAGCTCATGAACGCGTCGTTCGACCGCTTCATGCTCGTCAACGCGTACGGCGCGTTCGGATCGGTCACCCGGCAGCGCGTCGAGGTGATCGTCGAGGGCACGGCCGACGATCCGCGCGACCCGTCGGCGGAATGGCGCGAGTACGGGTTCAAGGGCAAGCCAGGTGACGCGAAGCGCATCCCCCGGCAGTTCGCGCCGTACCACCTGCGACTCGACTGGCTCATGTGGTTCCTGCCGCTCGGCCGCATCGAGGAGAACTGGTTCCTGCGCTTCCTCGAGAAACTGCTCGAGGCGGATGCCGCGACGCTGAAGCTGCTCGCGCACGATCCGTTCCGCGGCGAGCGCCCCACCGCCGTGCGCGCGCGGACCGAGCTGTACACGTTCGCGACGCGGGACGAGCATCGGCGCACGGGCGACGTGTGGGTGCGCCATCCGCTCGGCACCGCCATCCCGCCGATCTCGCTTCGGCCGACGCACCGGGACTGACACGCGTACGCCGCCGCGACCTCGTGTGCCTCGTTCTGGGGTCTCGGCCCACTCGGCTGGTCGGTAGAGTCCAGCCATCCGTCGCAGCTGCGGCCCCACCGGTGGGCCTGACGGGAGATCCCGCGGCGGCGAGTCTCGAGGGGGACCACGTGCGACGACTCGGTGCGCTTGCGACGATCACGACGATCCTTGGGGTGGCGCTCGCGGCGGTCGCGACCCCGGCCGTGGCCGCGCCGCGCGGGCCGAAGCCGCCGTCACCCGGGGACACGGTCACCCTGGCGGAGCACCTCGTGACCCCGCTGACGTTCGACGTGACGCCGAACGGCACGCTCTACGTCGGCCAGGACTTCGCCGGCCTGTTGACGAAGGTCACCAAGGGGGCGCCCGAGACGCTGGCGACCGGCCCGGGCATCGCCGCCGTATCGACCCTCGGCGACGTCGTGATCTGGGGCGAGCGCGAGGGCGACATGGAGCAGGTGCTCGCCTCGCGGCTCATGCAGCGCGCGGCGGACGGAACCGTGTCGTCGATCGACGTGCTCGCGTGGGAGCAGGCGAACAACCCGGATGCGGACGCCGAGTACGGCTTCCGCGACCTCGCACCCGACTGCCTCGAGCAGATCCCGCCGTTCCTGCTCCCGTTCGTCGGTCCGCACGGCGGCGCGATCGACACGCACGTCTACGGAGCGCTCGCACTGAAGGGCGTGACCTACGTCGCGGATGCCGGTGCCAACGCCGTCCTCGCGGTCGATCCGGCCGGGGAGATCTCGACTGTCGCCGTGCTGCCCCCGTCGAGCCTCATCGCCACGGACTCGCTCGCCGCGGCGTTCGGCCTGCCCACGTGCGTCGTCGGTCACGAGTTCATCACCGAGCCCGTGCCGACCGACGTCGAGATGGGACGCGACGGATGGCTCTACGTCACGTCGCTCCCGGGCGGCCCTGAGGATGAGAGCAGCGGCGCGCGAGGCGCCGTGTACCGCGTGAACCCCGACACGGGTGAGGTGCAGCTGTACGCGTCCGGGTTCGCGGGTGCCACCGGCGTCGCGGTCGCCCCGAACGGCAACGTGTTCGTCACCGAGCTGTTCGGCGGCAAGGTGTCCGTCATCACGAAGCGCGGCGAGGTCAGCACGTTCGCCGAGCTGCCGTCGCCTGCGGGCGTCGAGTGGCAGAGCGGCCGCCTCGTCGTCTCGACCGACGTGTTCGGCGACGGCAAGGTCGTCTCGATCGGGTTGCGATAGTCCGCCCGATCGCGAGGTCTCGCCGGTCCGACGCACAGGGACTGACCACCGCACTCGGAGAGAATGGTCCGCATGGACTTCTCCCTCGAGTTCACGCCCGACCTGGTGGCCGTGTTCCTGACCCTGTTCGTGCTCGAAGTCGTGCTCGGCGTCGACAACGTGATCTTCATCTCGATCCTCGCCGCGAAGCTGCCCGTCGAGCAGCAGGCGAAGGCGCGCAACCTCGGCCTCACGCTCGCGATGGTCATGCGCGTCGGGCTCGTGTTCGCGGCCGGATGGATCATCACGCTGAAGACCGACCTGTTCACGCTCTGGGGCATGGGGTTCTCGGGCCGCGACCTGATCCTCATCGCCGGCGGCACGTTCCTCGTCTACAAGGCCGTCACCGAGATCCACCACAAGCTCGAGGGCGCCGAGGAGCACACGACCGGCGCGGGCACGGCCACGTTCGGCGCGGTGATCGCGCAGATCCTCGCACTCGACATCGTGTTCTCGCTCGACTCGGTCATCACGGCCGTCGGCATGACCGAGAACATGATCGTGATCATCACGGTGGTGGTGCTCTCGTTCGCGCTCATGCTCGTCGCGGCGCGGTACATCTTCGCGTTCGTGAACCGTCACCCCACGGTGAAGATGCTCGCGCTCTCGTTCCTGCTCCTGATCGGCGTGTTCCTCATCGCCGACGGGTTCGGCCTCAAGATCGACAAGGCGCTGATCTACGGGCCGATGGCCTTCGCGATCTTCGTCGAGCTGCTGAACCTCACGGCGGCACGGCGTCGCGCGAGGCGTGCGGCCGCGCGCGAGGTCGAGCCCGTGCACCTGCACCAGCAGTACGTCGACGACACCGGCAGCGTCAAGGAGGTCCAGCCGGTCGAGTGACCGGCCGTGACGTGGCGGATGGCGCGCGCCATCCGCCCACGTCGGCCTAGCCTCGGCGGAGGTACTCGAGCTGCGCGCGCACCGATGCCTCGGCGGCGAACCGCACGGACCCGTGGACGTCGGCGTACACGACATCGGTCACGGCTTCCGCGGTGGCGTCGGCGCCGAGCCGGGCGAGCGCAGCCCGGATCTGGTCGAGGCGTTCCTGTCGGTGCGCGAGGTAGGCATCGCAGATGCCGGCGAGGTCGGGGAGCACGGGCCCGTGGCCGGGGAGGACGGCGACGCCTCCCGCGGCGCCGAGCTCCCGCAGGCGCGCGAGCGAGTCGAGGTAGGGGCCGAGCGCGCCGTCGGGGTGGGCGATGATCGTCGTCCCGCGGCCGAGGACGGTGTCGCCGGTGAACACGGCAATCGCGGTGTCCGAGGCGCCGGGCGCGTCATCTGCCGCCGCCACCAGGGCGAAGCACGCCGAGTCGGACGTGTGACCGGGCGTCGCGAGCACCTCGAGCTCCACTCCTCCCGCTCGGATGCGCTCGCCGTCGACGAGCGGCGCACCGCCGCGGCACCACATCTCATCGATCGCCCGTACGGGCGCACCCGTGAGCGCCGCGAACGCGTCGACGGCCTCGGTGTGGTCGGGATGGCGGTGGGTGATGAGCACCAGCTCGACGCCGCCTCGTGCGAGTCGCTCGAGGTGCGCGGCGTTCGCAGGTCCGGGGTCGATGACGATCGCGCCTGAGGCACCGGGCGCGCGAAGGACCCACGAGTTCGTGCCGTCCAGCGTCATCGGGCCCGGGTTCGGCGCGCGGACCAGCGTCACGCCATCGGGCGGGTGCGGGGCATCGGCGGTCTCGGCCACCTCGGCAGTGTATCGACCGGCATAGGCTGACGGGATGGATCGCGACGAGGCCCCCGCCACCGTTCCCGCCGTCGGGTCGGCCGCGACCGTCGTGCTGCTGCGCGACGGGATCGGGGGAGTGGAAGTGCTCCTCGGCTTGCGGCCCGACCGAGGGTCCTTCGCCGGTGCGTGGGTCTTCCCGGGCGGCGCCGTCGACGCCGAGGATGCCGCGGGCGAGGCGATCGACTCGAGCGCGGCCGCACGACGCGCGGCGGTTCGCGAGACGGCCGAGGAGGTCGGACTGTCGATCGACCCCGAGGCTCTCGTGGAATTCGCGGTGTGGAGTCCGCCCGAGGGCGTCCCCAAGCGTCTGCGCACGCGGTTCTACGCCACCCGCGCACCCGAGGCGGATCCGGTGCCGTCGGAGGCCGAGCTCGTCGCGACCGAATGGTTGCGGCCGACCGATGCGCTCGATCGCCACGCCGCAGGCGGCATGACGCTGTTCCCGCCGACGTGGGTCACGCTGCACGGCCTTCGCGACGCGACGTCCTCCGATGCCGTGCTCAGGCAGCTCCGCGAGCAGGGCGTGCTCCCGTTCGTCGGGCGGTTCAGCGGCGACCGGAGCCGGTTGTACTGGCAGGAGGATGAAGAGTTCGCCGCGGAGCGCGACGCCGTGGTGGCCGACGAGGCGGCATCCGACGCGGTCGGCCCGAGGCATCGGCTCGTCATGGACCGCCTGCCATGGACCTACGTCCGATCGTTCTGAGTCACCGGGCTCCCGATCGGGTTCACTAGATCGTCTAGTAACGAGGTCATGTAGTATCGGTGGGATGACTGGCGAGCGCTCCTCGGGGTACTGGTACGCCGCCGATCGCACCCGTCGCGGAGTCGCGGTCCTCAATGCGCTGCGCGACTATCGGGCCGCTGAGGCCGCGATGCGGCGACGCACGCGCTCGGCCATGCGCATGGGCGAGACCGATCTCCTCGCGATCCGGTTCCTGCTCAAGAGCGAGACGGAAGGTCGCTCGGTGAGCCCGAAGGACCTCTCCGCCCATCTCGGGATCTCGTCGGCGTCGACGACCGTGCTCATCGACCGCCTGGTGCGCAGCGGCCACGTCGAGCGCCGTCCGCATCCCACCGACCGCCGAGCGCTGGTGATCGCACCGACCATCTCGAGCGACGACGAGGTGCGCGCGACGCTCGGCGAGATGCATCGGCGGATGATCGATGTCGCCGAGGGGCTCGCGCCCGAGGAGGCCGTCACGGTCCTCGACTTCCTCGAGCGCATGCGCAGTGCCGTCGACAGCGTGAGCGAGGTCGACGCGCACGCGGCGGAGGCCGACGTGCTGGTCTCGCCGATCCCTTCCGCGCGCAGTGTCTCCTGAACCGAGCACTGCTGCTGCACGTTCGCGTCCGCGTGTCAACGGGCAGCGGGTGAATTGCCTTGCCGTATCCGGATTCGGAAGACTGCATGGTGTGATGCGATCGCCGGGGTTACTAGTTAGATAAACTAGCGAAACGACGCAAGATCCCCAGCAATCGTGCGCGTGGAGCCGGTCGCCCCCGACCGGAGAGAAGAGGCCATCCGCATGCACGAGTCGTCGCCCGAAGGGCGCCCCCACCCGCCCGGCATGCCCGGCGTCGCGGGCGTCGGCGTCAGCACCGACCCCACCCTCCGACCCGATGCCGCGTACCGCACCGGGCCGAGTGCGGTTCCGGGCCAGAACTCGGCCGGCGCGCACGCGGCAGGCCTGCACGCCGATCCCATCCTCCCCGCCCACCGCGACGTTCGCACCGACCCGAGCGTCCGCACGGATCCCAGCGTCCGCACCGACCCCGGCGCCATGCCGTCGATCCCGGGCGCCGTCTCGCCCGATGCGGCGCTTCCGACGAGTGCGCCGGGCACCGCCGGTGAGTCCGAGTACGCCGAGCCGGTGCCGCGCTACGAGTTCCTCGAGCACATCGGCTCCGGCGGCATGGCCGATGTCTACCGCGCTCGCGACAACGAGCTCGGCCGGCACGTCGCCGTGAAGCTGTTCCGCGACGCCGACGAGACGGTGGCCGATCGCCAGCGCCGCGAGCGCGAGATCAACCTGCTCAGCGGGCTCACCCACGTGGGACTCGTTCCGGTCTACGACGCCGGACGGCTCATGCACGCCGGCGTCGAGCGCCGGTACCTCGTCATGGAGCTCGTCGAGGGACTGTCCCTCGCACACCGCATCCACAACGGGCCGCTCAAGCAGCGGCAGGTCGCCGATGTCGGCGCCCAGGTCGCCGACGTGCTCAGCTACGTGCACGGGCACGGTGTCATCCACCGCGACATCAAGCCCGAGAACATCCTCGTCAGCGAGACCCCGACCTTCGGGTACACGCTCATCACGCGACTCGCCGACTTCGGCGTCGCCCAGTTCGTCGACGGCACGCGCCTCACCGGGCACGGCACGATCATGGGCACGGCGGCGTACATCTCGCCCGAGCAGGCCCGCGGTGAGGACGTCACCGCGGCGACCGACATCTACTCGCTCGGGCTGGTGCTCCTCGAAGCGTTGAAGGGCGAGCGCGAGTACTCGGGCACTCCCATCGAGGCCGCGCTCGCGCGCCTCCACCGGTCGCCCGAGATCCCCGAGGACCTCTCGCCCGAGTGGCGGGCCCTGCTCGCCGCGATGACGGCGGACGACCCGGCGGTGCGCCCGAACGCGCATGACGTTGCGAGCACCATGCGCGACATCATCCGATCGATGATCGTCGAGACGCAGGTGCGCAAGGGCCGGGTGCCGACCTGGGCCCGTGTCGCCGATCGGGCGGATGCCTCGAAGCAGCGCCTGCTCGTCGGCGGCGCCGGCGTGCTGCTCGGCGCGCTGGCCGTCGGCATCGCCGTCGTGGTCTGGCTCACGACCGGCGGTATGCCCGCGTGACCGGCCCGGTGGCGATGGTGATGCCGCACGTGTTGGACGTCGGCGCGGCGCGCCGGTCGGACCGTCGCGCGGCTCACGCGTAGCGTCGCAGCCATGTGGAGACGCGTCGCCGGCGTGGTCCGGCAGCCCGAGCCGCCCGTCCAGGCCGAGGTGACCGCCGAGGCCAACTCGAACGCGCCCGAGGTCAGGGTCCGGGCGTTCCGGATGGGGTTCGTCGGCGCGATCGGCGTCCTGCTCGCGGTGTTCCTGGGCGGCATCGTGGGTCAGCTGAGCACGGTCATCCTGTACATCGCGTTGGCCCTGTTCCTCGCGCTCGGCCTCGACCCGGTCGTGAGCTGGCTGCAGCGCCGCGGCATGGCGCGGTGGCTCGCCATCCTGCTCGTCTTCCTGTTCGTCATCGGCCTGTTCGTCGGGCTCATCGCGACGATCGTGCCGCTCGTCGTCGAGCAGGTGACCACGATCGTCGAGAATTGGGACCAGATCGTCGAGGATGCCGCGAACAGCGACCTCGTCGCATGGATCAGTTCGATCGCCGGCGGCACCACGTGGATCGAGGACAGCATCGGGTTCCTCGGCGACTGGCTCGGCGACCCGAAGAACATCGGAGCGCTGACGGGCGGCATCCTGGCCGTCGGCGCGGGCATCGCGGGTGGACTCACGGGGGCGACGATCGTGCTGATCCTGACCCTGTACTTCCTCGCGTCGCTCGACGCGATGAAGCGCTACGCCGGGCGGTTCGTGCCCGCGTCCTCGCGCAACGGGTTCGTCGAAGTGTCCGAGGAGATCACGGGCTCGGTCGGCCGCTACGTGATCGGCCAGGTGAGCCTCGCCTCGATCAACGGCGTGCTGAGCCTCATCTACCTGACCATCATCGGCGCGCCCGCGCCCATCCTGCTGGCCTTCATCGCGTTCCTCGGCTCGTTGGTGCCCCTGATCGGAACCCTGACCGGCGCCGTGATCATCACGCTCATCAGCTTCACCGCGGGGCCCGCCACGGGCGTCGCCGCCGGGATCTACTACCTCATCTACATGCAGATCGAGGCGTACGTCCTCAGCCCGCGCATCATGAGCCGCGCGGTCTCGGTGCCGGGTGCGCTCGTGGTCATCGCGGCGGTCGCGGGCGGCACGCTCGGCGGCGTGCTCGGCGCGCTCGTCGCCATCCCGATCGCGGCATCGCTCATCATCATCGTCGAGAAGGTGATCTTCCCGCGCCAGGACGCGGCGTGACTCGAGGCCGGTCGAGCGGATGTCGCGTCAGAACCAGATGCTGAGGTGCGGCGTGCGCGGCGACGCGAACATGCGATCGGCGAGCTCGAGGGCGCCGGGCGACGCCTCGGCGATCCGGCCGGCGCGGGCGAGCACCGACGGACGCACGCCGCCGAGGTAGATCGACGCGAGATCGCGGACGTGCAGGCGCATCGACCGCGGTGCCGCCGCGCGCGATGCCGCACGTGCGCCGCCCGTCGATGCGTCGGCCCCGCGCGAGCGGGACCGCTCGCGCTTGGGGGCCTCGTCGGTCTCGCCCTCGCCACGCGGGGAGTGCACGACCGCGCGTCCGTCGGCGGAGGCCAGCAGGGTGTAGCGACCGGCCGCGTAGCCGAGCGGATCCACGATGTCGAGCACGAGCTCGCCGGCGGCACCGTAACGCCGCGCCCCGAGCGCGGCCGCGGCGTCGACCACGCGGACCCACAGGTGGTCGCCCGCGTCGCGCGTCGTCACCGCGCGCGGATCCTCGAGCAGCCACTCGAGCGGCTCGTCGACCGAGCGCAGCAGCCCGCGCACGCCCGTCACGAAGTCCTGCTCGACGAGCACGCGCCAGAGCGCCCGCTCCGCGTCATCGGTCGCCGCGGCCAGCACGTCGAACTCGACCCAGCCGGGCTCGTTCGGCTCGCGGGTCACCCGGAACGTCGCGAAGCCCTGCGGCTGGCCGTGCTCATCGTCGTATCGCAGCGCGCGAAGTCCACGCGAGGCATCGGAGTCGGGATCGACGAGTCCGAGCATCCGATCGAGCGCACCCGGCCACCGGTCGATCTCACCGGGCGTGCGGGAGACGGCGCGCCGCGAGATGGCGGGCGCCTGGTCGCGAAGCGACCCGGGTTCGACGAAGTGGACGCGCCCCGGCGCGTCGGGCCCGATCCAGTGCGCGCGGCGGCGGTCGACCTCGACGGTCGCGGCCTTGGCGGCGGGGGCGTAGCCGAAGCGGCCGTAGATGGTCGCCTCGGTCGCGGTGAGCATCGCGACGGCCGCGCCAGCGCGGCGCGCGGTCGCGAGTTCGGCCTCCATGAGGGCGCGCGCGATGCCGCGACGACGGTGCGTCGGCGAGACGGTCACCGAGCTCACGGCCCAGCCGTCGACGCTGCGGCCACCGGGCACGCTGAGTCCCGCCGGCCAGCTCGAGACCGTGGCGACGGGCACGCGCGGCTCGGGGATGTCGTCGTCGTACACCCCGTGGATGCGGCGCTCGGCCATGACCGCGCGGTCGTACTCGCGGCCCGGGTCGCGGGGCCGCGCGTGATGGAAGCCGCGGTGGTCGGCGTCGATCCATCCGTCGAGTGCCTCGAGGTCGTTCGAGTCGACGAGTCGGTAGTCGAGGCCCTTGGCGGCGAGGGCCGCCTTCGCGTCGGGGTCGATCGGGATGGACCGGGGTTCGAACGACATCGATCCAGCCTACGATGCCGCGCCGACTCGCGGGCACCGCCATGTGGTCGAGCGACTCGCGGCCGGCAGGATGCGCGGAACTGCATCGCGTGCGATCCGCGTGATCGCAGTAGCCTGACCGGAAGGGTCCGCGCGGGCCCGTTTCCCGGGGGTGCTCGATGGACTGGACCGAACGCCTGCTCGTCGACGGCTACGTCTTCGGGTATCCGCTCGTCTACAACCTCTCGTCGATCCAGGCGATCGCCGCGCACGGCATGGGGGCCGCCCTTCCGCCGCCGGGATGGAACCGCTTCGCGTTCGCTCCGCGGCTCGCGACGCCCGATGACGCGTTCGTGAGCGTCAACAACGACACGATCTACGCGATCGCGTTCCTGGACCTCTCGGGTGGCCCGCTCCGGCTCCGGGTTCCCGACACCGACGGGGCGTACTACGTCCTGCAGTTCGTTGACGCGTGGACGAACAACTTCGCCTACGTCGGTCGGCGGGCGACCGGCACGGGTGAAGCGGAGTTCCTCATCGTGCCGCCGGGGTGGGAGGGCGCGGGCGCCTCCGACGGCGTGCGCGTCATCGAGTCGCCGACCGACGTGGCCGCCATCGTGGGCCGGCTGGCGGTCGACGGGGACGACGACCTGCCCCGTGTGCAGGCCATCGAGGCGGGCCTCGCGCTCGAGTCGCTCCCCGGGAACGGGCCGCTCCGCGGCATCCCGCACGGCCATGCCGCCGGGCTGCCCGAGCACCTTCGCCCGTGGGAACTGCTGCGCGTGTGGAGCCAGGCGTTCCCACCGGCCGCCGCCGACCGCGAGTACCTGCACCGCTTCGCCGCGTACGGGCTCGCGGATCGCGGCAACCCGTACGGCATCGTCTCGCGCGAGCTCGACGAGCACCTCGCGCACGCCACCGCCGAAGGACGCAACCGCATCGAGGAGCTGTCGCGACCCGACGCGTCGAGCGCCGTGAACGGGTGGAACCTGCTCGTGCACGCGTTCGACTACAACCTCGACCACTTCGGCGTCGGCACCATCGACTCGCCGGAGTGGCGCATCGCCGATCGCGAGCAGGCGTACGAGACGCGGGCGCGATCGGCGCGCAACGGCCTCTGGGGCAACCACGGATACGAGGCGGTGTACGGCGAGGTGTTCGTCGACGCCGAGGGCCGGCAGCTGACCGGCGCGCACGCCTACGAGCTGCGACTCGAGGAGCCGCCGCCGGCCGACGCGTTCTGGTCGATCACCATGTACTCGATGCCCGACTTCCTGCTCGTGGCGAACCCCATCGACCGGTACTCGATCGGCGACCGCACGCCCGGACTCGTGCGCGGAGCCGACGGATCGCTCGTGATCAGGATGCAGCACCAGCGACCGTCCGACGCGGATGCGGCGGCGAACTGGCTGCCGACGCCCCTGGGCGAGTTCCGGCCCATGGTGCGCATCTACCAACCGCAGGCGTCGGTGCTCGACGGCACGTACCGGCTGCCCGCCATCACGCGCCTCGACTGACCGCGGATCGGGACTGTGCGCGGCACACTCGCGCATTGTCAGCGGCCGCGACCTGCGGGACCATGGAGGGGCGTCCCCAGAGGCACATCACCCGTTCGAATGCACATGGTCGTGCGTGAGGAATCGGAGGAAGCCATGGCCGTCTCACCTGCCTCGTCCCGTGCGGGCCGGAATGCCGTGCTCGCAGTGATCGCCGCCGCCGCGTTGGCGGTCGCTCCCGGAACGGCCCAGGCCGAGGAGGTGTTCACGCCCGGCGCCCCGGGTGTCGGCGATCCGTACTTCCCGCTCGACGGCAACGGCGGGTACGACGTCGACCACTACGGCCTGGAGGTGGCATACGACCCGCGGACCGACGTGCTGACCGGCACGGCCACGATCTCGGCGCT
This sequence comes from Agromyces flavus, assembly GCF_900104685.1. Classification (NCBI taxonomy): domain Bacteria; kingdom Bacillati; phylum Actinomycetota; class Actinomycetes; order Micrococcales; family Microbacteriaceae; genus Agromyces; species Agromyces flavus. Next base: position 2,143,022 of record NZ_LT629755.1, on the reverse strand, counting down.
CGCGACGCAGGGCCTGTCGAGCTTCAACCTCGACCTCGACGGACTGTCCGTGCGCTCGATCAAGGTCGACGGCAGGCCCGCGACGTGGAGCCGCGCCGGAGACGAGCTGACCGTCACGCCGCGACGCGGCATCGCCGACGGCGCCGCCTTCACGACGGTCGTGCAGTACGACGGCGTGCCGAAGACGCTGCCCGACGGCTCCGGTTTCTTCCACACCGACGACGGCGCGCTCGCGCTCGGCCAACCGCACGTGGCCGACCTCTGGTTCCCGGTCAACGACCATCCGATCGACAAGGCCTCCTACACGATCGCGATCACGGTGCCGGAGGGCCTCGAGGCGATCTCGAACGGCGTGCTCGCCTCCGAGCGCACCCGCAAGGGGCTCACCACGTGGACGTGGGACGCCGTCGAGCCCATGGCCTCCTACCTCGCCATGATGGCGATCGGCGAGTACGAGCTCGACGCCTACAGCGACGGCGGGCTGCAGTACTGGGATGCCCTGGACTCCGACCTCGTCGAGCCGTTCGCGGCTCGGACCGGTGGGCAGTATGCGTGGTCGCAGGTCGCCGACACGACCTACAAGCGCCTGAGCCGGACCATCAGCGTGCCGCAGGATGGCGCGCAGCTGTCGTTCTGGATCAACCGCGAGACCGAGCTGAACTGGGACTTCGCCTTCGTCGAGGCCCGGACCGCTGGTCAGGGCGACTGGACGACGCTGCCCGACCTCAACGGGCACACCAGCCAGGGCACCGGATCCGTGTGTCCGTACTGGTTCGGCCTGCACCCGTTCCTTCGGCACTACCAGTCGCAGGCGCCCGGTGGATGCGCGCCATCCGGTTCGACGGGTGAATGGTGGGGCGTGAGCGGCGCGAGCAACGGGTACGAGCAGTGGGCCGTCGACCTCTCCGACTACGCCGGCACCGACGTCGAGGTCTCGATCAGCTACGCGAGCGACGACCTGTTCCAGTTCAACGGCGTCGTCGTCGACGACATCGTCGTGTCGACCGGCGAGGGCTCGACCTCGTTCGAGGCCGACGGCGACGTGATGGACGGCTGGACCGTGCCGGGCTCTCCGGCCGGCAGCGCGCCGAATGCCAACGACTGGATCGTCGCCACCGCGGCGGATGCCCCGACTCCGCTGGGTGCGATCGCCCAGTCCTCGATGGACCGCCAGCCCGAGATCATCGCGTTCCTGGCGGACACGTTCGGGCCCTACCCGTTCTCATCCGCCGGTGGGGTCGTCGACGACCTGAACGAGCTGGGATTCGCACTCGAGACCCAGACGCGCCCGGTGTACTCGCGGTACTTCTTCACCGACACGTTCAGCGGAGACGCCGTCTTCGTGCACGAGATCGCGCACCAGTGGGTCGGCGATCACCTCGCGGTGGAGCAGTGGCAGCACATCTGGCTGAACGAGGGATTCGCGACCTACGCCGAATGGCTGTGGAGTGACGCCGAGGGTCTCGGGACCACGCAGCAGATCTTCGACTTCTACGACAGCATCTTCCCGGCGAAGGACCCGATCTGGGGTGTCGTCATCGGCGATCCCGGACCCGATCTCCTGTTCGACTTCGCCGTCTACTTCCGCGGGGCGATGACGCTGCAGGCGCTTCGGCTCACGGTCGGCGACGAAGACTTCGTCGAGATCCTCCGGCAGTGGGTGGCCTCGCAGGCCGGCGGGCACGTCACCACCGACGAGTTCATCGCGCTGACCAAGGACGTCTCCGCGGTTCCGGATGCCGAGCTCGACGAGCTGTTCCAGACGTGGCTGTTCACGCCGGAGAAGCCCGACATCGATGCACTGCTCGAGTCGACGTCGGCATCGACGGATGCCTCGAGCCTCGAGCTCTTCCGGGCGCCGTCCACGTTCACAGCTCCGGATGACCACCGGGGGGCCAAGCACTGACGGGCCGATGACGGTTCGGTCGCGCGGCGATCGCACGCCGGGGCGGATCAGCTCCGGCCCGGCGTCGCCTCGCCCAGTACGACCGCGGTGCGCACGGGCGCGGGTGGTCGGCCGTCGAGAGGCCTTTGTGCCCCACGGCCGCGCCGCCCTGGTGGCAGCATCGCCGGCATGACCGATCCAGTGAACCCTCCCGCCGGCTGGTACGACGACGGCCGCGGCGCGCTGCGCTACTGGGACGGGACGCAATGGACGGAGCACACCGCCCCGCTCGCGCCCGCCGCCGACCAGGCCGCGACCGCCGCCTATCCGCCGAGCCCGGCCGACCTGACCGCCACTGCGCCGTACGGCGCGGTCCCGCCCGCCGACCAGTACGCGACGCAGCAGTTCGGCACCGATCCGTACGGCACGCGAGCGGCGGGCACCGATCCGTACGCGATCGCGCCGTACGGCACCACCACGACGACCACGACGACCCGACCTGCGGGCGGGCCCGGGGGCGAGTCGACCGGCGCCAACGTGGTCGGGATCATCGCGCTCGTGATCGCCGTCGTGGGCTTCGTGTTCGCGTGCATCCCGTTCGTGCAGGTCGTCGGATGGATCCTCCTGCCGATCGCGTTCGTGCTCTCGATCGTGGGCCTGTTCCTGAAGGGCCGCAAGTGGCCCGCGATCACCGCACTGATCGTCTCGGTCGTAGGCGCGATCGCCGGCGCCATCGTGGCCGCCGTGGTCGCGTGGGGCATCTTCGGGCAGCTCGTCGACTCCGGTGTCATCCAGGATGAGATCCGCGAGACCATCGAGGACGAGCTCGGCACGCCGGTGCCCAACGAGTCGCCCGATCCGGGCGACGACGACGAGGCGACCGCGAACGGGCTCGCGTTCGGCGAGACGATGGAGTGGAGCGACGGCGTCACCATGACGGTGTCGGAGCCCGAGCCGTTCAGCGCGTCCGACCTCTCGGCCGGCTCCGACCAGGCCGAGGACCTCGTGTTCACGCTGACGATCGTCAACGACTCGACCGAGAACGTGCAGCCGATCGTCGTGTCGACGCTCTCGTCGGGCGGCACCGAGGCGACGCGGATCATCGACGTGGGCGCCGAGGGCGGCCAGGTCGGCATCCCGCCGACGACTCCCATCCAGCCGGGTGAGTCGATCACGTGGCAGGAGGCCTGGTCCGTCGCCGATCCCGACTCGCTGACGATGAGCACCTCACCGTCGTTCGTGTACGAGGCGGCGACTTTCACGAACGTGTCGCAGTGAGCCGATGACGCGGGCCGGATCACCCGGCGAGCGAGTCGTCAGCGCTCGCCGTCGATCGCCGGCGCACCTCGCGGGTACCCGAGCAGCATCGCGCCCGACGCGATCCAGACGGCGCCGATCGCCACGATGAGCGCCTCGGCGCCGACGCCGGCCGCGAAGCCGGCGATCGCGGCTCCGGCGGCGGCCGCCGCCGCGCGGAGGCCCGCGCCGACCGTGAAGACCTGCGAGCGGAGCGCCGGGGGGCTCTGCTGCTTGCGGATGAGCAGCATCGCCGCCGAACTCGACGCCGTGAACAGCCCGGACGCGCCGATCGCCGCGACGGTCCACCACGACCCGAGGTCGAGCACGGCGAGCACGGTGAAGACGCCCGTCGCGGCGAAGCCCGCGCCCATGACCCACTCGGGCGCCCGACGCGACTGGTGCCGCGAGTTCCACAGCGCGCCGAGCAGCCCGCCGATCGCGAACGCGGTCACGATCACCGGACCCTGACCCGCTTCGCCCGTCCGCGAGATCGAGAGCGCGACGGCCGCGATCGTCAGGCCGCCCGCACCGAATTGGCTGAGCGTGCCGCTCGCGGTGATGACCGCGAGCGGGCGATGCGTGGCGATGTGGCGGAAGCCGGCCGCGATCGTGCCGAGGAACGACGCCGATTCGTGACGACCTGCGAGCGGCCTCAGTCGCAGCGGCACCGTGGCCAGGGCGCCGAGCAGCGCGAATGCGGCCATGAGCAGCGTCGCAGCGCGGGCCGAGCCCAGCGCAGTGGCGGCCGCGACGGCGGCCGGGCCGATCACGGCGCCGAGGTTGTAGGCGAGCGCGTCCATCGCGTACGCCCGGCGTTCGTCGGGGATCTTCTCGGTGACGAAGCTGGACAAGCCGCCGAACACGAACGGCGTGGTCGCTCCCGCGAGCACGAGTGCGAGCGCGACGACCCACACGGGGACCGGCCCGAGGAATGCGGCGATCGTGAACGCGACGGCCGTGGCCGCTCCAGCGCCGGCCACGAGCGCGCCCGGCCGACGGCTGCGGTCGAGCAGGGCGCCGGCGATCGGGGCCGCGACGATGCTCGGGCCGAGCGCGGCCGCGGCGAGGAGGCCGCCGACCGCGACATCCCCCAGCTGCTCGACCGCGAGGACGGGCAGCGCGACCGTGATGCCGCCGACGGCGAGGCGCGGCGGGGTCGCGGCGGTGAGGTAGGAGCCGACCCCCACTCAGGCGACCGGTTCGGGTTGCCCCGGCAGAACCAGCACGCCGTTCACGCGCCGCGGGATGCCGAGCACGTTCTCGTCGCGCAGTTCCGGCGGCAATGCGGCATCCGGAGCGTCCTGGAATGCGATCGGCCGCAGGAACCGACGCATCGCGGTGACGCCGACCGACGTGTGGATCGTCGTCGTCGACGGCCATGGCCCGCCGTGCTGCTGGGCCCAGCTCACGGCGACGCCCGTGGGCCAGCCCGCGAACAGCACGCGCCCCGCGACCTCGGCGAGCACCTCGACGATCGGCGCGACGTCCTCGCCCGGCTGCGCGTGCACGGTGGCCGTGAGGCTGCCGCCGACGGCGCGGATGGCCGCGAGCGCGTCCGCGACATCCGCGTACTCGACCACCAGGGTCGACGGACCGAAGCACTCGTGGAAGAGGGTGCCGGGGTCGGCGAGCACCGCGGCGGTCGTGGTGCGCAGCACGACCGGGGCACCGGAGCCGGGCTGCTGCGCCGGGTCGCCCGCGATGACCTCGACGTCGGCGTGGCCGGCGAGCCGCGCGATCCCGTCGGCGAAGGCCGCGGCGATCCCGTCCGTGAGCATGGGTACCGGGCCGGCGGATGTCGCGGCCACCGCGGCACCGACCTGCTCGGCGAACCCCGAGCCGGCCGGTACGAACACGACTCCCGGGTTGGTGCAGAACTGCCCGGCGCCGAGGGTGAACGACCCGGCGAGGCCGGCCGCGAGTTCGTCGGCTCGCGCCTCGAGGGCGGCTGCGGTGATGAGGACGGGATTCACCGCGCTGAGCTCCCCGTAGAACGGGATGGGGTCGGGGCGCTGCTGCGCCAGGTCGAAGAGCGCGCGCCCGCCGTGCAGCGATCCGGTGAATCCGACCGCACGGATCTCGGGATGCTGGACGAGCGCGATGCCGGTCTCGTGGCCCTCGACATGGCCGAAGACGCCTTCGGGTGCGCCCGCGGCGACGAGGGCCGCGGCGACGATCTCGGCGGTTCGGCGCGACAGTCGGGCGTGCGCGGGGTGGCCCTTGACGATGACGGGGCATCCGGCCGCGAGCGCCGACGCCGTGTCGCCGCCGGCGACCGAGAACGCGAACGGGAAGTTCGATGCGCCGAACACCCCGACCGGGCCGAGCGGACGCAGCATCCGGCGCAGGTCGGGGCGCGGCGGGATCGCCGCCGGGTCGGGGTGGTCGATGGTCGCCTCGAGGTAGGAGCCCTCGAGCACGGCGTCGGCGAAGAGGCGCAGCTGGGCGGTGGTCCGGGCGACCTCGCCCGTGAGGCGTGGCGCGCCGAGGTGCGTCTCCTCGTCGGCGAGGGCGACCAGTTCGTCGCGCGCGGCGTCGAGGGCGTCGGCCGCGGCACGCAGCCAGGACGCGCGTTCGGCGGCGGTCGAGGCGAGTGTGACCGCGAACGCCCGGCGCGCCGCGGCGGCGGCCGCATCGAGCTCGGCGGGGGCGGTCGTGGTCGCGATGGCGGTGTCGGTCATGGTTCCTCCGTGGGTCGATCGGATGGCGCGCCATCCGACTGCTCGCGTGAAAAGCGTATGCCGAGACCGGGCCGTGCGGAGGTGGACACCGTGGCGCCCGCGACCACGACCGGTGCCGCCTCGGCGAATGCTCGGTGCGGTCAGGGGACGTCGGACGGCCGACCCACACGGCGGCGCAGCCCGCGCAGCATGCCGCGCGACATCACGAAGTCCGCCGGCACGATGAACAGGTGCGCACCGAGCGTCAACCACCACGGCGCGGTGCGGGCGCGCCACCGGAACACGAGCCGCGTCGCGCGCCCACCGTCGACCGGCGTCAGCCGGAAGCTCCACGTCCAGTGCAGGCGCGCCAGGTCGCGTTGACGCCACGACAGCGGCAGGTGCGTCGTCGACTCGAGGAGCAGGTGGTCGGCGGCCTCCACCTCGCGCACGGTGAACCCGCACATCGTCTCGGGCGTTCCGTCGGGAATCACGTCCCCCACCGCGAGCTCTTGGAATTCCGCGTGGATCCGGCTGGCACTCGGCCAGTTGTCGGGGAACAGCAGCGCGTCGACCCAGCGCGGCGTGTACCAGCCGCCCCGGTGCCATCCGACCTGGACCAGCCACGGCCAGATGCGCTCGGGCGCCGCCGGCAGGGTCGCCGCATGCGTCGCGACGATCTGCGGATCGTCGACGACCTCGTCACCGGGAAGTCGCGCGCGTCGCTCGGTCGCCGTCGAGCCCGAGGTGCGGCCGAGCCACTGGAGTGCCGCGATTCCCGCGGTGAGCGGAACGACCACGGCCAACGCGACGTTGCGGGCGGAGGGCATGCGCCGAGTCTGGCGACGGCGGGCACCGCGCGGTCGGGTCGATGGTCCTTCGGTCGGTGTTCGCAATCCGGTGCCGGATGCCTCGACCGGCGCCGCTACGCTGTCCGGATGCATCCCGACTGGATCGAGCACCGGCGCGGTGCCGACGGCGAACTGCTCGGCTGGATGGAGCCGGCCGAAGGCGGGTTCGTCGTCATCGACCTGCTCGGTCGGCCGCGCTCCGACGCGCTCGACTGGCTCGCCGCCGAGGAGACCCTCGACGCGCTCGGGATCGGCTACCTCGGTGAGCCGCACGAGCTGCGACTGGACACGGGGGAGTGGATCCGCGTCCGCATCACCGAGGCATCGCCCCGAGGCATCCGCGTCAAGCAGGACGACTGGGGTGCCCAGGCGGTCGGTTCCCCGCAGGTCTTCTTCACGGTCGAGTTCCCAGCGCCCGCGCACCTGCGACCGATCATGCGCGGCACCGCCCGATGACGCGATCCGCGGTCCTCGACGAGGTGGCGCGCCGGCTCAGCGAGCGGGACGCCGGGCATCCGCTGCGCATCGGCATCGACGGCGTGTGCGGGGTGGGCAAGAGCACGTTCGCCGAGGAGCTCGTCTCGCGCATCGGGTCGCACGGCCGGCCGGCGATCCTGCTCGACTCCGACGGCTTCCATCACGTGCGGGCCATCCGGTATCGGCGGGGTCGGGACTCGGCGCGCGGGTACTACGAGGACGCCTACGATTTCGGAGCGCTTCGCGAATTCGCCCTCGAGCCGCTCGGGCCCGAAGGTTCGCGGCGGTACGCGGTTCGGGTGCACGACCTCGCGACCGACGAGATCGTGCGCGAGTTCGCGACGGCACCCGCGGACGCCGTCGTCGTCTTCGCCGCGACCTTCCTCCAGCGCGGCGATCTCCGCGAGCTGTGGGATGAGGTCGTCTACCTGGATGCCGCCATCGAGCGAGCCGAGCGGCGAGGCATCCGGCGCGATGCCGTGCAGCTCGGCGGCGCGGATGTCGCGGCGCGCGCGTACGCGTCCCGGTACATGGCCGCGTGCCGGATCTACCTCGACGAAGAGGACCCGCGGAGCAGGGCATCCATCGTGGTCGACCACGACGACCCCATGCGCCCTCGCCTGGTGGATCGGCGCGACTGAGCACCCCACGCGCCGCGGGCCGGAATGCGAGACGCGTGTCGGTCCTGAGGAGCAGTATGGAGGCAGCGCCGGACGACGACCAGAAGGAGATCCGATGGACCCCGCCGGGCACGCCGCCCACTCGCCCTCCGACACGGCCGGCCCGCTGCGGGCCGCCATCATCGGCACCGGCGCGATCGCCAACGCGCACGCGAAGGCGATCGCCGCGACGCCGAATGCCGAGCTCGTCGCGGTGGTCGACCGCGACGACGACGCGGCTGGTCGCTTCGCCGAGCTGTGGGGCGGTCCGGCCGGCCCCGCGGTCGTCTCGTCGCTCGACGCGCTGCTCGCCACCCGCGCCGCCGACGTGCTGCACATCTGCACCCCTCCCGGCGTGCACGCCGAGCAGGCGATCGCCGCCCTCGACGCCGGCGTGCACGTCATCTGCGAGAAGCCCGTCGCTCGCTCGCTCGGCGAGCTCGACGCCATGACCGAGGCCGCGGCGAAAAGCGACCGCAGGCTCGCCGTCGTGTTCCAGCAACGAACCGGAACCGCCGCGGCTCACGTGCGGGAGCTCCTCGAGTCCGGCGCACTCGGCCGTCCGCTCGTCGCGACGTGCGAGACGCTCTGGTACCGCGATCCGGCGTACTTCGCGGTGGCGGGTCGAGGCGATTGGGCCGCAGAGGGCGGCGGCCCGACGCTCAGCCTCGGCATCAACCAGATCGACCTCCTGGCATGGCTGCTCGGCGACTGGGCCAGCGTGCACGGCCGGCTCTGGCGGCTCTCGCGCGAGACCGAGACCGAGGACGTCTCGACGGCGACGGTCGAGTTCCGGAACGGCGTGGTCGCGTCCGTCACCACGAGTGCGCTCTCACCCCGCGAGATCAGCGCCATCCGCATCGACACCGAGCTCGCGACCGTCACCGTCGACCACCTCTACGGACACGGGCACGAGCACTGGCGGATCACGCCCGCCCCGCACGTGCACGAGTCCGTGGCAGCGCGCTGGGCCCTGCCCGAGGTCGAGGAGGCGAGCGGTCACGAACCGCTCGTGCGTGACATCTACCGCGCGCTCGTCGCGGGTGGGCCGCTCCCGCCCACGGCGACGGATCCCGCGCGCTCGTTCGAGATCGTCACCGCGATCTACTCCTCGGCCGCCACAGGGCGTACTGTCACGCCCGAGGCGCTCCGCGACGACGCCGACCGCCTGCGCAGTCTCGAGAGTCCGATCACCGACCTGCGCCGATGAGCGATGCCGACGTGCGAGCGCATCCGGGCCCGCCGCGCGAGGGCAACCGGATGGCGGAGGTCCGGCTCGAGGCGTACGACTGGGCCATGGTGCTCAGCGACTGAGCGTCGTACGATGCCGCCGACCGAGGAGGTTCCATGCGCGCGATCATCCTGAGCGGAGCCGGGCGATACGACGACCCGTGGCATCCGTACCCCGAGACGAGCGCGCGGCTCGCCGAGCTCGCGCGCAACGCCGGGTTCGAGGTCGAGGTGCGCGAAGACGTGGATGACGCGCTCGCGACCCTCGACGACGACGTGACGCTGCTCGTGGTGAACGCCGGCGATCCCGACGGCCCCATCCCCGACGGCGGCGACGACGGGGCCGACGACCTCGTCGACCCCGCGGCACTCGACGCGGCGCTCGAGCGCGGCATCGGCATCCTCGCGATGCACGCGGCCGCATCCAGCCTGCGCGACTACGGCGCGTTCGACCGGGCGCTCGGCGCGCGGTGGGAGCCCGACGAGTCGTGGCATTCGCCGCTCGGAGACGCCCTCGTGCACCTCGTCGGGAACCACCCCGTGCGCGAGGGGATCGACGACTTCACCGTGGAGGACGAGCGGTACGCCGACCTGCACCAGTACGAGGTGATCGAGCCCATCGCCGAGCACGTCGAGGGCGGCATCCGGCACCCGCTCGTGTGGGGTCGGGAGCTCGGGCGTTCGCGGCTCGTGTACGACGCGCTCGGGCACGACACGCGCTCGTACGACTCGGCCGAGCATCGGGCGCTGATCTCGCAGGCGCTCGCCTGGCTCTCGCAGGTGCCGGCGCCGTCCGCGGGCGACTTCGGCGGCGACACGGGCGACGGTGGTGAGGGCGGCGGGGCGGGCGACGTGGCCGACGGGCGGGCCGGATGACGCGCCGCGTCGTCTTCGCGCCGGACTCGTTCAAGGGCACCGCCACCGCCGCCGACGCCGCCGCGGCGCTCGCCCGCGGGTGGCGCTCGGTCGCGCCCGCCGACGAGCTCATCGAGAAGCCGATGGCCGACGGCGGCGAGGGCACGCTCGACGCGTTCGCCACATCGGTGCCGGGCGCCGAGCGCATCCCGGTCACGGTGCAGGGGCCCGACGACCGCCCCGTGGATGCCGCCTGGCTCCGCCTGCCCGACGGATCGGCCGTGGTCGAGCTCGCGATGACCAGCGGCATCACGCTGCTCGACCCGCTCCGCCCGCTCGACGCGCACACCCTCGGCTTCGGTCAGGCGATCGCGGCCGCGCTGGATGCCGGTGCCACGCGACTGCTCCTCGCGCTCGGGGGCAGCTCGTCGACCGACGGTGGCGTCGGGGCGCTCGTCGCGCTCGGCGGCAGCTTCCTCGACGCGCAGGGTCGCCCGGTGCGGCCCGGCAACCGCGGCGTCGGGACACTCGCCCGCTTGGACCTGTCGCGGCTTCGGCCGTTGCCACCGGATGGCGCGCTCATCCTGTCCGACGTGACGAATCCGCTGGTCGGCCCGTTCGGCGCGGCCGCGATCTTCGGCCCGCAGAAGGGCGCGACGCCCGAGCTCGTCGAGGCGATGGATGAGAACCTCGCGCGGCTCGTGCGCGCCATGGCCGGTGGCGAGGAGCTCTGCGAGTCGGCCGGCGCGGGTGCCGCCGGCGGCACCGGCTTCGGACTGCTCGCGTGGGGCGCGACGATGGCGGGCGGCTCGCGTGCGGTCGCCGACGCGATCGGGCTGTCCGAGGCGCTGCGTGGCGCGTCGCTCGTCGTGACGGGCGAGGGCCGCTTCGACGGTCAGTCGGCCGCCGGCAAGGTGCCGAGCGAGGTCGCCGCTCGCGCCGGCGCGTCGGGCGTGCCGGTCGCGCTCGTCGCGGGCGCCATCGAGGCGGATGCCTCGCAGTTCGCGGCATCCGCGTCACTCACCGCGCTCGCGGGCGACGGTGCGTCCGCGATGACCGACCCGCTGCGGTGGCTCGAAGCGGCCGGCGCACAACTCGCGCGTGGCTGATCGCGACCAGCGGGGAGTGCTCGGTCAGATGTGGTGCATGCCCGGGTGCGGCTTCGGGGGCTCCGAGCGCACGTACTTGCCGTGGCGCTCGCTGGGATCGTGCGTGTGCGGATGCTCCTCGGTCGACACGTAGTCGCCAACCACGTTCTCGTCGTCGGGAGCCCCGTCGGTGCGGGTGTACTCGCCGGCGACACCGCGCGTCGGGGCCGCTTCGCCGTCGACCTCGGTATACGTGCCCTCGACGCGGTCGCTGTCGGTGGCCTGCTGGCCGGGCTCGGCGTTCTCGTCGGCCGGAGTGCGGTCTGACATGTTCGCTCCCTCGCTCGTGGTCCGGGGCGCCGTCGTACGACGTCTCACCCTCATGCTAAGCCCGAAGGTGCGCCGGGCCGCGGTGCGGGGGCGACTTCACAGAACGACGGATGCCGCGTCGGCCACGCCGCGCGCGATCGCGAACGGCCTGGGCGCGTCATCCGTACCGGCTTCGCGCACCACGTAGTCGCCGGCGAAGCCCCGCACCGACACGCGCCCCGCGGCATCCGTGCGCACCGTGGTCGGCGCCAGCCACCATTCGCCCTTCACGAGCGCGTGCACGGCGTCGAACGACGGCTTCGGCGTGCCATCGGCGCGCAGCAGGCCGATCGGGGCGTTCAACCACGCGCCGCGATCGGTGATGCCCCAGTACGTGATCGCCTCGACGGCGGGGTGTCCGACGAGCGCGCGGTAATGGCGCTCGAGCTCGTCGGCCTGCTGGGCTTCGCCCTCGGGAGTGGACGGCCACTCGTCGACCTGCCAGTCGTTGAGGTCTTCGATATACGCGGGCATGAGCTCGCCCGAGACGAGCGACGTCTCGGTGAAGTGCAGCGGCAGGCCGAAGCGCGCGAAGCGGTCGGCGATCTCGACGAGCGCGTCCTCGCCGCGGAAGCCCTGGTGCATGTGCGTCTGCAGCCCGATCGCGTCAAGGCGGATCCCGGCGTCGAGCACCTCCTCGATCAGGCGCTCGTATGCGCTCGAGAGGTCGAAGTCGTTGAGCAGCAGCGTGGCGCCGGGGTTCGCGGCGCGCGCCTCCTCGAACGCGAGGCGGACGACGTGGATGCGGCCGCGCTCGCGAGCGAGCGGCGTGATGGCATTGTCCTCGGCCTCGAACACGGGCATGATCACGACCTCGTTGATCGCGTCCCACGTGTCGATGAGGCCGGCGAAGTCGGTGACGTCGCGTCGGATGCGGTTGCGCAGGGTGGCCTCGATCTCGTCGAGGGGTCGGTCGAGCAGCCACCGCGGGGCGAGCGTGTGCCAGGCGAGCGGATGTCCCTTGACGGCGATTCCGCGGTCGCGGAACCACTCGGCGGCGCGACGGAGCTCCTCGGTGCGAGGACGCCCCGGCTCGGGCTCGAAGTCGCGCCAGTAGAACGGGAGCGTCGCGGCGTTGAACAGCTCGACGTAGCGTTCGCCGAGCTCGTCGTCGCCCGGACGGCCGCGCCCGTTCGCGAGGTCGATCAGGTCGAAGCCGATGTTGCCGAACGTGAAGGCGTGGCGTGTCTGCTCGACGGTGACGTCGGTGTCGGCGAGCGGCGTGCCGTCCGGCGCGGTGAGCGTCAGGGTGGTCGTCCCGAACCGGTGCTCGGGTCCGCCGGGTGCGGCCACGACCGCGGTCATCCGGCGCTTGCGCGAGATGCCGGTTCCGCCGGGTCGTCGGCGACGGGACCCGGCGCAACCGGCACGTCGACGCTGGGCTCGGAGGAGACCGTGGCCACCCGGCGCGCCTGGGCCGCGTACTGCTCGCGGATGACGGCGCGTTTGTCGGCGGCGACCTCGTCGGCGATCTCGACGGACCAGGTCGGCCGCTCGCCCGTGAGCGCCCACGCCGCCTGGCGCGCGGCGCCGTCGGCCACGTACTCGCCGGGAGCCGGCACCGTCACGGGCACGTCGAAGACCTGTGCCGCGACCCGTCGTACGGCGGGGTTCTGGGCGGCTCCGCCGATGAGCAGCACGCGCTGCGCCTCGACGCCCTGGCCGCGCACGGCGTCGAGCCCGTCGGCGAGTCCGCAGAGCATGCCCTCGATCGCGGCGCGCGCGATCGAGGGTCGCGTGGTGTTGGCGAGCGTGAGGCCCGAGAACGACGCGGTCGCCTCGGGCAGGTTGGGCGTGCGCTCGCCCTCGAAGTACGGCACGAGCACCGCCCCGGATGCCCCGGGCTCGCCGTCGAGCGCGATCCGGCCCAGCTCGGCGTGGTCGACGCCGAGCAGGCGCGCGGTCGCGTCGAGCACGCGGGCCGCGTTGAGGGTGGCGATGAGCGGTAGGAAGCGCCCCGTGGCATCCGCGAACCCCGCGACCGTGCCCGAGGCATCGGCGACGGGGGCATCCGTCACCGCGAACACCGTGCCGCTCGTGCCGATCGACACGACGACGTCGCCGGATGCCGCATCGAGCCCGAGCGCGGCCGCCGCGTTGTCGCCCGCGCCGGGGCCCACGACGATGCCGTCGGGCGTGCGCCCGGCCGCGTCGCCGGGGCCGAGCACGCGCGGGAGGATCGCGTCGTGCCCGAGCGCCCGCACGAGGAGGTCGCGGTCGTAGCCCTCGGCGCCCCAGTACGCGGTGCCGCTCGCGTCGGACCGGTCGGTCGTGAGTTCGTCGAGCTCGGGTCCGAGCGGCGACTCGCCCGCGGGGCCGTAGCCGCGCAGGCGCCAGGTCAGCCAGTCATGGGGGAGCGCCACCGCCGCGACGCGCGCCGCGGCATCCGGCTCGGCGTCGCGCAGCCAGCGCAGCTTCGTCGCCGTGAAGGAGGCGACCGGGACGACGCCGGTGCGGCGTGCGTACTCGTCGGCGCCGACCTCGTCGATCAGGTCGCGGGCGGCCTGCGCCGATCGCGTGTCGTTCCAGAGCAACGCGTCGCGGATGACGCGACCCTCGGCGTCGAGCGCGACCATGCCGTGCTGCTGCCCGCCGATCGAGATGGCCTCGACGCCGTCGAGTCCGCCGGCATCGGTGAGCGCGCTGAGCAGGGCGCCCCACCACGCGGCGGGGTCGACCTCGGTGCCGTCGGGATGCGGTGCCCGACCGGAGCGCACGAGCGCGCCGGTCGCGGCATCCCGGATCACGACCTTGCAGGACTGCGTCGACGAGTCGACACCGGCGACCAGTGCCATGAGTTCCTCCGGACGCCGCCTCAGCGGGCGCCGAGCACGTGCTCGGTCGCCAGCTGCTGCAGGCGCACGAAGCCGAAGCCCTTGCCGCCGAGGTAGGCCGAGGCGTCGAAGTCCTCGAACGCCGAGCGGTCGGCGAGCAGGTCGCCGTACGACTCGCCGTCGCCGAGGGTCGGCTGCGCGAGCTCGAGCACCTTGGCGGCCTCGAGCGCCTGCTGCACCTCGGGGTCGGCGCGGAACGCGGCCGCGCGCTCCTTGAGCAGCAGGTAGGTGCGCATGTTCGCGGCGGCCGACTCCCAGACGCCGGTCTCGTCCTCGGTGCGACTCGGCTTGTAGTCGAAGTGGCGCGGGCCCTCGTACGCCGGTCCGCCGTTCGGCCCGCCGTTCTCGAGCAGGTCGACGAGCGCGAACGCGTTGTGCAGGTCGCCGTGGCCGAACACGAGGTCCTGGTCGTACTTGATGCCGCGCTGGCCGTTGAGGTCGATGTGGAAGAGCTTGCCGTGGTAGAGCGCCTGGGCGATGCCGGCGGCGAAGTTGAGGCCCGCCATCTGCTCGTGGCCGACCTCGGGGTTGAGGCCCACGAGCTCGGGGCGCTCGAGCGAGTCGATGAAGGCGAGGGCGTGGCCCACCGTGGGCAGCAGGATGTCGCCGCGGGGCTCGTTCGGCTTCGGCTCGATCGCGAACTTGAGGTCGTAGCCCTTGTCGGTCACGTAGTCGCCCAGCAGGTTCACGGCCTCGCGGTAGCGCTCGAGCGCCGCGCGGATGTCCTTCGCGGCGTCGTACTCGGCGCCTTCGCGGCCGCCCCACATGACGAACGTCTTCGCGCCGAGCTCGGCGGCGAGGTCGATGTTGCGCAGCACCTTGCGGAGCGCGAAGCGCCGCACCTGGCGGTCATTCGAGGTGAATCCGCCGTCCTTGAACACCGGGGCGCTGAACAGGTTGGTCGTGACCATCGGCACGATGATGCCCGTGGCCTCGAGCGCGCCTTTGAGGCGGTCGATCTGCGTCTGGCGCTCGGCGTCGGAGGAGCCGAACGCGAACAGGTCGTCGTCGTGGAAGGTGAGGCCGTAGGCGCCGAGCTCGTCGAGCTTCTCGACCACGTGCACGACGTCGAGCGCGTTGCGCGTCGGACCGCCGAACGGGTCGGTGCCGTTGTAGCCCACGGTCCAGAGACCGAAGGAGAACTTGTCGTCACGGGTCGGGGCGCTGGCCATGATCCGCCTCTCAGCGTCGTCGGTGATTTGTTGGCGTACAAAACATAACCGGATGGCGCGGTCCGCGCAAGTCGAGCCCGGCCATTTGTTCTCAATCTCGACAAACTACTTGCGAAACGCTTCGACACCTGCGTAACATCCCCGTCAGTCCCAATCGAAGCGTTTAGACGATGGAGTCGACATGGCGAAGATCCACGAGGTGGCCGAGGCCGCCGGCGTGTCCATCAGCACCGTGTCGTATGCACTCAGCGGCAAGCGCTCGATCTCTCCCGACACGCGCCGCCGCATCGAGGAAGCGGCGCGCGCCCTGGACTACCGTCCGAACGCCGGTGCCCGCATGCTCGCCGGTCGTCGGACCCAGATCTTCGCGCTGACGGAGCCGTTCCGGGCCGACACCCACGCGCCGGCCCACATGGCGTTCGTGCTCGCGACCTCGATCGCTGCACGCAGGTACGAGTACGACATCCTGCTCCTCACCGAGGAGGAGGCGTCGGCGGGCATGCGCCGGGTCGCGTCGAGCGGCCTGGCCGACGGCGTGCTCGTCCTGGACGTGGCACCCGACGACGAGCGCGTCGCCCTGGCGCGGCGCATCTCGCTGCCGACCGTCTTCATCGGCGTGCCCGACGACCACGAGGGCCTCGTGTGCGTCGACCTCGACTTCGAGTCGGCCGCCGCGCTCGCGATCGATCGGCTCGCCGGGCTGGGCCATCGCTCGATCGGCTTCATCGGCCACCCGCCGACCTCGTACGAGAAGTCGAACTTCCCACCGCGCGTGCGAAAGGGTATCGAGATGCGTGCAGCCGAGCTCGGTCTCGCGCTCGAAACGCTCCTCCCGGAGGGCGACGGTCCGCGACGCACCCCTATTCGCGCCGCCGTCCGTGCCCTCGTCGAGGGCGGCGCGACCGCGCTCGTGCTGCACTGCGACGACACGAGCCACGCCGTCGCGCTCGACGAGCTCGCGACGCTCGGCCGCCGCGTGCCCGAGGACGTGTCCATCGTCTCCGTCGGAGCCACCTTCGACACCTCCGCCTTCCAGCCTCCGATCGACTCGATCCCGCTCGTGCCGAGCGCGTCGTGCGAGCTCGCGGTCGAACTCGCCATGCGCCTCGTCGAGGGCGAGGACGTGCCGGCCGGCGTCCGCCTGATCGCCCCGGAGTACCGCGAGCACGGTTCGACCGCGCCGCCGCCCCGCGCCGGCTGACGCGCTCGCGTCGACTCGCGGCATCCGTTCGCCCCGTTTCGAAGCGCTTCGACGACATCACGACCCGACCCGACATCCCACACCCACCACCCACCCCACCACCACGGAACCCAGCACCACCCACACCAGGAGGTAGCAATGAAGCACACCAGAACCCTCGCCACGGCCGCATCCCTCGCGGCCGCGGCGCTCATCCTCAGCGGTTGCTCGGGGAGCGACGCGGGCGGCGACGACGACACCCTCCGCCTCTGGCACTACGAGGGCGCCGACTCGGCCATGGGCATCGCCTGGGATCGCGCCATCGAGATCTTCGAGGAGGAGACCGGCGCCACGGTCGAATTCGAGGAGAAGAGCTTCGAGCAGATCCGCTCGACGGCGAGCCAGGTGCTGAACTCCGACGAGGCGCCCGACATCCTCGAATACAACAAGGGCAACGCGACCGCCGGCCTGCTCTCGAGCGAGGGCCTGCTGACGCCGCTCGACGACGTCGTCGACGAGTACGGCTGGGGCGACCAGCTGGCGCCTGCGCTGCAGACGACGGCGCGGTACGACGAGAACGGCATCATGGGCTCGGGCAGCTGGTACGGCGTGCCCAACTACGGCGAGTTCGTGCAGGTGTACTACAACAAGGACGCGTTCGCCGAGGCCGGCGTCGAGGTGCCCACCACGCTCGACGAGTTCGAGGCGGTGCTGAAGACGTTCGCCGACCAGGGCACCACGCCGCTCGCCGAGTCGGCCGCCGAGTACCCGCTCGGCCAGCTCTGGTATCAGCTCGCGCTCACCGAGGCCGATCGGCAGTTCGTGAACGACTACCAGCTCTATGAGAACCCGGTCGACTGGTCCGGTGACGAGATCTCGTACGCGACCGAGACCGTCAAGGACTGGGTCGACGCCGGGTACATCTCGACGGATGCCTCGGGCCTCAAGGCCGAGGACGCGGGCGTCAGCTTCATCAGCGGCGACGCGCCGATCTTCTACTCGGGCAGCTGGTGGTACGGCCGCTTCCAGAGCGAGATCACCGACTTCGAGTGGGGCACGTTCCTCTTCCCGGAGGCCGAACTCTCGCCGGGCTCCGCCGGCAACATGTGGGTCGTCCCCGAGCGCGCGAAGAACAAGGAGCTCGCCTACGAGTTCATCGACATCACGATGCGTCCCGAGATCCAGGCGCTGCTCGGCAACAACGGCGGCGTGCCGGTCGCGGCCGACGAGGCCGACATCACCGACGAGAAGTCCAAGGAGCTCATCGCGAACTTCAACGCGCTCAACGACATGGACGGCATCTCGTTCTACCCCGACTGGCCCACGCCGACGTTCTACGACGAGCTCAACGCGGGCCTCCAGGAGCTGGTCAACGGCACGAAGACGCCGGCCGAGGTGCAGGAGCAGCTCGGCGAGCAATACCAGTCGGGCGTCGACGACATCATCGGCTGACCGGCTGATCGACCCGGATGCCGCGGCGAGTGCGTGCGCCGCGGCATCCGCCCTCGGGGCCATGCCCCGAACCATCCCACCCGACCCGGACGGACCACCGGAAGGACCACCATGTCAGCCCTCGACACCAGGGCCGCGACGACGATCGAGGCGGCGGATGCCGCATCCGGCCGCCGCGCGCCCCGCCGCCGGCCGCGCGGGCCCGAGGAGGGACTCATCCCGGGCGCACGTCGCGGCACGTACTGGCTCTACCTCGCTCCCGGACTCGCACTGCTCGCGATCATCGTGATCGTGCCGCTGCTCTGGAACATCTACCTGACGTTCACCGAGTACCGCGGCATCCGACCGCCGCAGTGGATCGGCCTCGAGAACTGGGTCGAGCTCCTCGGCGACGAGGTGTTCTGGACGAGCTTCGCCAACTCGATCGCGATGATCCTCGCGATGGTCATCATCCCGACGCTGCTCGGCCTGCTCCTCGCCGCGATGCTGTTCGACCTCATCGGCCGCAAGTTCGGCGGCAAGCTGGCGAGCTTCCTTCGGGCCACGTACTACCTGCCGCAGATCCTCCCCGCGGTCATCGCGGCGATCGTGATCGGCTGGATCCTGCGGCCGAAGAACGGCGCGCTGAACCAGGTGCTCGAGGCGATCGGCCTCGGCCACCTCGCGCACAACTGGCTCGGCAGCCCCGACACCGCGCTCGCCAGCATCATGGTGATCATGGTCTGGGTGCAGCTCGGCTACCCGATCGTGATCTTCATGGCCGCGCTGCAGCGCGTCGACCCCGAACTGTACGAGGCCGCCGAGCTCGACGGCGCGAACTGGTTCCAGCGGTTCCGCGCGATCACGCTCGGCATGATCCGCCCCGAGATCTTCGTCGTCACCCTGACGTGCACGATCGCGGCCCTGAAGGTGTTCGGGCCGGTGTATGCGCTCACGGGCGGTGGCCCCGGCACCTCGACGATCGTGCCCGCGTACTACGCGTACAGCGAGTTCTTCCAGTCCCAGCAGGTCGGCTACGGCGCGACCATCGCGACCGCGCTCACGATCGTGATCGCCGCCGTCAGCGTGCTGTTCATCCTCGCCCAGCACCGCATGGAGAAGAAGGAGGAGGCGCGATGACCGCCATCGTCCAGGAACTCGACCCCGAACGGCGCGACGTCGAGCTGCCCACCGATGACACGCCCGCACGTCGGCCCCGTCGCGACATGCGTTCGCGCCGGCCCGCCGGCAACGCGAGGCGCACCGCCGGTGACTGGGTCGTCCTGGCCGTCGCCGTGCTGCTCGGCTTCTTCATCGCCGTGCCGTTCCTGCTGATCCTCATCAACTCGTTCAAGTCGCCGGCCGACTACAACACGTCGGGGCCGCTGAGCCTGCCGACCCAGCTCTACTTCGACGGCATCGTGAGGTTCTGGGAGCGCGTCGACTTCCCCGAGAAGCTCTGGAACAGCGTGTTCATCTCGGGCCTGGTCGCGGTGTTCGCCGTGCTCATCTCGATGCTGAACGCGTTCGCGCTCGGGATCGGACGCGTGAAGGGCCGGCTGTGGATCGTCGTCGTGATCCTCCTCGCGAACATGCTGCCGCAGGAGGTGCTGCTGTACCCGCTGTACTTCATGTTCAAGCAGGTGGGCCTCTACGACAGCCAATGGGCGGTCATCATCATCTTCACCGTCATCCAGTCGGCCTTCGGCACCTACCTGCTCGCGTCGGTGTACTCGACGTTCCCGAGGGAACTGCTCGAGGCCGCCTCGCTCGACGGCGCCTCGCGCTGGCAGATCCTGTGGCGGGTGGTCTATCCGATCTCGCGGCCGACCCTCTCGGTGCTCCTGATCTTCTTCTTCATCTGGACGTGGAACGAGTTCCTGATCCCGCTGACCTTCCTCGTGTCGAACTCGACCCAGACGGTGCCCGTGGCGATCACGGTGCTGCAGGGCGACCGGCTCATGGATGTCACGACCACGAGCGCGTCGGCGCTGCTCGGGCTCATCCCCACGCTCGTCTTCTTTCTCATCTTCCAGCGCACCCTCACGCGGGGCATCACGGCAGGAGCAGTCAAGTAATGAAGTTCACCGACGGGTTCTGGCACACTCGCCCGGGTGTCGAGGCCCTGTACGCCCAGGAGGGGCGGGACCTCGCGGTCGAGGGCGACGAGCTGGTCGTGTGGGCGCCGACCCGGGTCATCGCGACGCGTGGCGACACGCTGAACCGGCCGATGCTCACGGTGTCGCTGTCAAGTCCGGCGGAGGGCGTGATCCGGGTGCGCGTCGAGCACCACTGCGGCACGCCCCGCGACGTCGGCTTCGAGATCCAGGCGGATGACGCGTACCGCGCGTCGCTCTCGGTGGACGACGGCGGCGGCGTGGTCGACGCGGGCTCCCTGCGCGCCCACATCCGGCGCGGGGCGCCGTGGGACCTGACGTTCGAGGATGTCGCGGGCACGCTGGTCACGTCGAGCGGGCACAAGTCCGTCGGGTACATGCGGCTCGCGCCCGGCGCGCCGGTGGCCGCCGAGCCCACGGGCGTCACGGGCATCACGACGACGGGCCTCGCCGAGGCATCCGCCTACCTGCACGCGCAGCTCTCGCTCGGCGTCGGCGAGCTCGTGTACGGGCTCGGCGAGCGATTCGGCCCGCTCGTGAAGAACGGCCAGACGGTCGACATCTGGAACGCCGACGGGGGCACGTCGAGCGAGCAGTCGTACAAGAACGTGCCGTTCTACCTGACGAACCGCGGATACGGCGTTCTCGTGAACCACGCCGGGCACGTGTCGTTCGAGGTCGGGTCCGAAGCCGTCGAGCAGGTGCAGTTCTCCGTCGCGGGGAGTGCCTCGAGTTCTTCGTGATCGCCGGACCCACGCCCGCCGAGGTGCTCGACCGGTACACGCGACTCACGGGCCGGCCGGCGCGCGTGCCCGACTGGTCGTACGGACTGTGGCTCTCGACGAGCTTCACGACCGACTACGACGAGGCCACCGTCAACGCCTTCATCGACGGCATGGCCGAGCGCGACATCCCGCTCGAGGTGTTCCACTTCGACTGCTTCTGGATGCGCGAGTTCCACTGGACCGACTTCCAGTGGGATCCCGCGGTGTTCCCCGACCCCGAGGGCATGCTCGCGCGGTTGCACGATCGCGGGCTGCGGGTGAGCGCGTGGCTGAACCCGTACATCGCGCAGCGTTCGCGGCTGTTCCGCGAGGGCGTCGAGCGGGGCTACCTGGTGCGCCGAGCCGACGGCTCGGTGTGGCAGTGGGACCTCTGGCAGGCGGGCATGGCGCTCGTCGACTTCACGAACCCGGAGGCGACGCGCTGGTTCCAGGAGCACCTCCGCGGGCTCATCGCCCAAGGCGTGGACGCGATCAAGACCGACTTCGGCGAGCGCATCCCCGTGGATGTCGTCTGGCACGATGGCAGCGATCCCGAGGCGATGCACCACCGCTACACCCAGCTGTACAACCGCGCGGTCTTCGCGGTGCTCGAGGAGTCGCGCGGCGAGGGCGAGGCTGTGCTGTTCGCGCGGTCGGCGACGGCCGGCGGCCAATCCATGCCCGTGCACTGGGGCGGCGACAATTCGTCGACGTTCACCTCGATGGCCGAGAGCCTGCGCGGCGGCCTGTCGCTCGCCATGAGCGGCTTCGGCTACTGGAGCCACGACATCGGCGGTTTCGAGGGAAGCCCCGACCCGGCGGTGTTCAAGCGCTGGCTGGCGTTCGGACTGCTCTCGAGCCACTCCCGGCTGCACGGCTCGACGAGTTACCGGGTGCCGTGGGCGTTCGACTCCGGCGACGAGGCACCGGGGCAGTCGGCCGTCGAGGTGGCGCGCACGTTCGCGAAGCTGAAGGCGTCGCTGCGGCCGTACCTCGTCGCGGCGGGCGAGGAGGCGCATCGCACGGGGACGCCGGTGATGCGGCCGATGCAGCTGGCATTCCCGTCGGACCCGGCGGTCGCGTTCCTCGACCGGCAGTACCTGCTCGGTCCGGATCTGCTGGTCGCACCGGTGTTCTCGGCGTCGGGCGACGTCGAGTACTACCTGCCCGAGGGGCGATGGACGAACTGGTTCACGCGCGAGTCCATCGAGGGCGGCGAATGGCGCCGCGAGCGGCACGGGTTCGAGACGGTGCCGCTGTGGATCCGGGCCGGGGCCGTGATCCCGGTCGTCGACACCGACGGCACCGCCGGTGAGGTGCATGGCTGACCGTCACCCATCCACGGCGGTCGGCGCATCAGGGCGAGCCCTCATGCGCCAGGCGATGCCCGCTGGCTAGCATGCGCAGAGCCGCACGTGGCGCGCGGCGGAGTGGAGCTCGCGATGTGGAACCCCCCAGTCGTCCGAGCGGCCGTCCTGGCCGCGGTCTGCAGCGTGGTCCTCGGGGGGTGCGCCGCATCCGTCGACCCGGTCGCATCGAACGCCCGACCCGCGAGCTCGACGGAGCCGCTCGACCGAGGGAGCGCCCCGCTGACGGAGCCGAGCCCGGATCCGCGGAACGCGGCAGCTGCGGGCGGGGCCGGTAGCGCGCAGCAGGTCGACGCCGAGCCCGAGGTCGAATCGCCTGCGCCCGCGGGCGCCGCGGAGCCGCCCGCCGACCGCCCGCCGGCCGCGGGCGACCCGGCGCCCATTCCGCGATGCGCCGACGAACAACTCACACTCGCGTACCGCGCTCGACCGCAGGATTCCGGCGCCGGGAGCTTCTGGGCCGACCTCGTCTTCGCCAACGTCTCCGCGAGCGACTGCTCGTTCGCCGGCTGGCCGGGCCTCGTCGCCCTGGACGCGTCGGGCGGGCAGCTCGGCGGTCCCGCGCGCATCGAGGGCGACACCTGGCAGACAGTGGTGCTGCACGCTCACGGCGGCGTGGCGATCTCACGGTTGCACGGCACCAATCCCGGTGCCTGGGGCTGCCCGGAGGCGACGTCGACCACGCTGCGCGCGACCATCGGATCGGACGGGGCAGGCCCGGGGGTTTCGGTCGCGCAGGCGATCCCGGTGTGCGCCGACCGCACGTCGACGCTGGCCGTCGGCGCACTGGTCGCCCGATGACCGGGTTCGGGCCGCCTGCGACATCCGGCCGCAATTTTCGCCACTAGACTTCGAAACATGTCAACGGATGGCTCGACGGAGCGCGTGACGCTCGCCGAGATCGCCCACGAGGCGGGCGTGTCCCTGTCGACGATCTCGAAGGTGCTCAACGGCCGGGCGGATGTCGCGGCCGCGACGCGGGCGCGCGTGGAGCACGCGCTCGCCGAGCGGGGCTACCGGCGGCGCGGCAACGGACGCTCGGAGTCGCGCGCCGAGCTGATCGAACTCGTCTTCCACGAGCTCGACCCGATCTGGTCGATGGAGCTCATCGACGGCGTGGAGTCGGTCGCGAAGCAGCACGGGCTGTCCGTCGTCCTGACGGTGAGCGGCAGCCGGCACTCGCCCGACCCCGACTGGATCGAGGGCGTCATGCGCCGTCGGCCCGTCGGCGTCGTGCTCGTGTTCAGCGACCTGGTACCGGAGTACCGCGAGCAACTGCACGCGCGCGCCATCCCGTTCGTGATCGTGGATCCGGCCGGCGATCCGTCGGCGGACGCGCCATCCGTGGGCTCGGCGAACTGGTCGGGCGGGCTCGCCGCGACCCGGCACCTCATCGAGCTCGGCCATCAGCGCATCGCGGCGATCACGGGCCCGGCCGACATGATGTGCTCGCTCGCGCGCATCGACGGGTACCGCTCGGCGATGAACTCGGCCGGACTGCCGATCGAGGAGTCGTGGATCCGCTTCGGCGACTTCCACGTGTCGGGTGGCCGTGACCGCGCGCGCGAGTTGCTCGACGGTCCTGAGCGGCCGACGGCGATCTTCGCGGGCAGCGACATGCAGGCCCTCGGCGTGCTCGAGGCGGCGCGAGAGCGCGGCATCCGCGTGCCCGAGGAGCTCTCGGTCGTCGGCTACGACGACATCCCGCTCGCCGCGTGGCTGACGCCCAAGCTCACGACCGTGCACCAGCCGCTGCGCCGCATGGGCGAGGAGGCGACGCGCCTTGCGATCCGTCTGGCCGACGAGCCGCTCGGGCCGGGGGCCGCGACGCCGCGCATGGACCTCGCGACGAGCCTCGTCGTGCGCGAGAGCACGGCGCCGCCCGCGGCGGCCTGAGACGCGCTATCGAGGCGTCTCGGTCTGTCGCCGTTCGTTGATCCGCTCGACCTGCCACTCGTGCACGTCGGCCAGCCAGTACAGCGGGCCCGTCGGCGCGATCCGCGGGTCGTCGGGCTGCGCTCCGTCGCGCAGGGCTTCCACGTAGGCGCGATCGAGCTCGATGCGTGCGCGGAACTCCTCGGCGCCGCCGACCGAGCCATGACCCGGAACGACGGCGTCGACGTCGTCGGCCACGGTCTCGAACCGGCGCAGCGCGGCGAGGTAGTCACCGATGGGATCCGCAGCCTGCAGGTCGAGGAAGGGCATCAGGATGTCCGAGAGCATGTCGCCAGCCACGAGCACGCTTCGCTCCTCCACCAGCAGCGCGGCATGGCCGGGGGCGTGCGCCCGATGCTCGAGAATGCGGACCTCGGGTCCGCCCCAGGGGATCCGCGTGGCGCCGGCGGGAAGGCCGGTGACGAGGCCGAGCAGGTGCATCGGAATGTCCTCGGCGTACTCGGGTGGCAGCCCCTCGGCCACCTGCTCCTTCCAGTCGTCCTGCGCGAGCAGCTGCTCGAGCGCGGCGGCGCACCCGGCTGTGCCGTAGCGGGGCGCGCCGCCGAAGGCGTCGACCCAGAGCACGTGATCCCAGTCCGGATGCGTCGAGAAGCCTGCCGCGACGGGCGTGCCCAGGTCGCGAAGGTCGGCGGCGATGGTCGCCAGCTCCCCGCTCGTGATGCCGGGATCGACGACCAGCACGCCCTCTGCACCCTCGACGATCACGGAGTTGCTCTGGATGAACTCGCTCTCGTGCACGAGAACGCCCTCGGCGATCTGCTTCAGCATGGAATGCCTCCCGTCCGCGGTGCGCCACTGCTCGCGACGGTAGTACCAGCGACGACGGATCGCGAGCGATCCGGGCCGGATCGGACGTTCACGCGATTCCGGCCAGCTCGGCGAGCCGCGCGAGCCCCTGCGACCGGTGGGCCTGCAGGCGATCGAGCGCGTCGCCGAGCTCGGTGGTGCGCGGGGACTCGGGCGGGATCCGCGCTGGGTTGAGGGCGACGCCATCCGCCCAGGCCGAGATGTCGGGCTCGGAGGCGAATGAGGCGGCCGAGCGCGCGCCGATCACCGTCATCCGCGCCCACTCGGCGGTCGAGTCGGGATACGGAGACGGCGGGCACAGGCGGTTCTTCTCGGGATCGTCGTCGCGCGTCGCCTCGACGAAGCCCACGAGAGCCGCCCCGAAGCATGGGAAGCCCGAGCGGATCGGCTGGAGCGTGATCGCCTCCGGCGTCCAGACGGGGATGAGCGGCCGCATTCGCAACCCCTCGCCTGCGCAGTGCACCACCAGGGCGTCGGCGACGCGCACGACCGCGCCGTCTGCGAACTCGAGTCGACCGCGCGCGACCGCCGCGAGGTGATCGTGCCGCTGCACGTCCTCGATGGAACGCAGCAGGTCGAGCTCCCACGTCGCGAGCGTCGGCGTGCGCGCCATCGTCGGCTCGACGGTCCTGTCGATTCGCAGCATGACGCCCGCGTCCTCGAGCCTGAGGAAGAGGTCGGACAGGGAGGAAGCGGCCTCCGCCGCCTGCATCGTGTCGGCGACCATGCCGAGGAAGATCGCCGGGTCGGGCTGCACGACCGCGCGGTTCAGCATCCACGGGTCGCGTGGCCGCACCCAGCAGATCGCACCGGGATCGACCCCGCGTCCGAGCAGCCACACGCACGCGTCGGTCGCGGTCTTGCCCGAGCCGACGATGACGTACTGACTCGCCGGTTCGTCGAGGTGGGCCAGCTCGTTGACTGGCACGACCCGGGCGTCGTCGGCCACGACGAACGGCGGCGTCAGCTCGGCCGGGATGCCCGGGGCGAGGTAATGGGCGTCGACGACCCGGCATCGCTCAGACACGGTGAACCGCTCGCCCGACACCCGGGAGACGAACGTGCGGCCGTCGTCGAGCACGTCGCAACCCGGGAAGAACTCGACGCGGCCCGACTCGAGCAGGCGGTCGGCGAGGATGTCCTCGTAGTAGGCACAGATCTCGGCGCGTGTGGCGCGCTCCTGGAGACCCGCCTCGGGTCCGCGGTGTTGCAGGCGGCCACCGCCGAGGAGCGTCGATGCGACGCCGTAGAAGGCCGAGGCCTGATGCAGGCGCACGAACGGGTATGCCTCGAGCCAATGGCCGCCCACGCCCTGACGACGGTCCACGAGTGCCACGGTCGCACGGCCGGCGTGCTCGATCAGGGCGTCGGTGAACGCCATTCCGGTGGCGCCGGCGCCCACGACGAGATAGTCCGCCCGGACCACGTGGGCCACGGCACCACTGAACCACGCGCGGGGCGGGACGTCCACCGGCTCCGGCGTCAGATGGCGCCGGTGCCGGTGTTCCGCGCCGCACCGGCGCCGTACGCTCGGGCTTCCGCATCGGCCCGGGCGGCGTCCGCCGGGGTGTCCGAGGCTCCTGAACGGTTCGCACGGTCGCGTCGGAGCAGGACCACGGCGAGTGCCGCGATGAGGACGATGGCGATGACCGCTCCGACGATGAACTCCATGCCCCGCCTTCGCTTTTCGCTGAGGCTAGCAGCGCCTCACCCGACTGGGCGAGACCCGCTCCTCCTCAACGGCATCGTCGACGGGTCATGCGGCCGGACCCGCGACCGGGATCGGTCGCGTGAGTGGCGGCTCGGGCGCCGATCCCGCGCGTGCCGGCGCGAGCGCGCGGTGCACCCGCCAGGCCGCGAACACCGCGAGGGCGCTCACCCCGAGGTGCATGAGCAGGAAGCCGTCGGCGAGGTCCGCGCCGAGCAGCACGCCCGCCACCATCGGCCCGGCCGCGGTGAAGGCGGTCTGCAGCGCGGCCATCGCGCCGAGCGTCTGGCCGACCTTGCCCTTCGGCGCGAGCGAGGCGGTGAGCGGGTTCAGCACCGGGCTGTAGATCGTCTCGCCGACCGCGAAGACGCCGTAGGTCATCACGAAGATCGCCGACGCGACCCCGGGCGCGAACTGCGCCGCCGAGAGCCCCAGCCACGCGATCACCCAGATCGTGCCGACCGCCATGAGCAGCACGGGTGCGCTGCGCTTCGCGGTCACGCGCACGACGACCACTTGGATGGCGACGATCACGATGCAGTTCACGGCCGCGGCGGTCCCGATCGCGGTCGGGTCGACGCCGAGCACCGTGATGCCGTACGCCGGCAGGCCCGACTCGAACTGCGCGTAGAAGCCGAGCGCGAGCGTGATGGTGACGATCGCCGTCCAGCGCAGGGCCGGGTTCGCGAAGATGAGCCGCAGGATGCCGCGTGGGCGCCCCTCGATCGCCGCGATCGCGCCCGTCGGATCGGCCGTGAACTCGCTCGGCACGGCCGCGCCGCGCCCGGCGAGGGCGATGATCGCGGACGACACGACGAAGCCGGCCGCGGCCATGAGGAAGCCCACGTTCAATCCATCGGGGCGATCGAGGTCGACCAGTTGGCCGGCGATGAAGGCGCCCGCCGCCATGCCGAGCGCCTCGCCCGTGAACTTGTAGGCGAACACCTTGCGACGGTCGTCGCTCGACGACCACTGCAGCGCGAGCACCTGCTTGGCCGGCGCGGCGGCCGACAGGCCGAGCCCGAACACGAGCATGCCCGCGAGGAACGTCGCCGGGTCGCCGGCGAGGATCAGCGACGCCGCGCCGGCCGCGCCGATGAGCTGCGCGAGGACCGCGACGCGCACGGGCGGGAAGCGGTCGCTCAGCCGGCCTGCGAGCGGCGCCGCGACGAGCGCGCCGACGGAGAACAGCGACGCCGCCCCGGCGGCGACGAGTGCGCCCCAGTCCCTCGTGTCGGCGGCATAGGCGTACTGGTAGGGCAGCACGCCGCCCCAGCCCAGTGAACCGATGCTCGAGGCGAGGACGAGCAGCATCGCGCGCATGGGCGCACCCCTTTCCGGTGATCGACGGAGGTCGCGGCCGACCCGGCCGCGTGGAACTCGACGTCGGCGACGCGGATGTCGGCTTCGGCGTCGAAGAGTTCGATATCGAAATCTTAGCAACCGAAACGGGTGTGCGAGAATTCCCGCATGGCGAAGCGGAGGCCGACTGCGGCCGAGCAGCACCGGCGAGCGGTCGCGACGTACGTCGCGGCGGGCGGCGAGGAATCGGTGCAGCGCGTCATCACCGCGATCGGGAGCCTCTCGCGCAAGCTCGACCAGTGGTACGCGCGACAGCTCGCCGACCTCGGCATCACGGGCGGCGAGTGGGCGGTGGTCGCCACCCTCGCGAAGGCCGACGGCCCCCTCACGCCCAGCCAGCTCGCCGATCTCACGAACGTGGCGCCCTCGTCGATGACGCATCGGCTCGACAAGCTCGCCGAGCGCGGGCTCGTCGAGCGCACGCCCGACGCCGAGAACCGCACGCGGATCCTCGTCGGGCTCACGAGTGCGGGATGGGAGTTCTTCAGCCTCGCGATCCGCGGGTCCGACGTGGTGGAGTCGGACGTGCTCCAGGACCTTTCGGACGCCGAGCGCGGCGAACTCGCCCGCCTGCTCGAGGTCGTGATCGCGCGGCTCGACGACGTCGAGGCGTGACGCCCGACCGCAGGGGTCAGACGGGGTCGGGCATCGCTCCGCCGGCGTCGAGGTGGTCGACGATCAGGGACTGCCACGAGGCGAGAGAGGTCGAGTACTCGTCGGCGAAGCGATCGAGGTCGGCCGCGGCATCCGGATGGATCGCCGTGAGGTCGTACTCGACCGTGACGCGGCATCCGCTCGGTGTCTCGGTCAGTGCGACGGCCGCGGTACCCGCGGTCCACCCCTCGGCCACGCGGGCGTAGCGTACGCGCGACGGCGGGTCGGCGTCGAGCACGATCCACGTGGTCGCCCGGCCCTCGTCGTCGTCGGTGCGCCACACGGTGCCGAGATCGAGTCGTCGTCGACGTCGGCGAAGAACCGCGGGGACCAGCCGGGCACCCACAGCTGCTCGCCGCGAGCCGTGAACAGCCGGAATGCGGCACTGCGCGACAGCGGGAGGTCGAAGCTGTCGCGGAGCGTGGTGCGGGACGGCATCACTCGGCCGAGGCGTCGGACGGGATCGCGGCGATCGCGTCGATCTCGACGAGCGCGCCGGGGCGCGCGGGCGCCACGGTGAGCACCGTGACCGCAGTGCGATGCGCGCCCCACACGGAACCCGTGGCCGCGTAGCCGTCGGAGGGGTCGATGCCCGGCGCGAGGTGGATGTTCAGCTTCACGACGTGCTCGGGCCCGGAGCCCGCCTCGGCGAGCACCGCGAGGACGTTGCGCAGCGCCTGCTCGGTCTGCGGGCCCAGGCCCTCGAGCAGCTCGCCGGAGGCATCGGTGCCGTTCTGACCGCCGACGAAGAGCAGTGGCCCCGCCGGCGCGATCATGCCCTGCGCGAAGGCCGGACTGCGGTGCAGCTGCTCGGGGTCGACCGGGGTCACGTGCGTCGTCATGTTCGTTCCCTTCATCCACGGTGAGTCTTCCGCAGACGCCCGACATGCCGCCAGACGGCAGGGCGGCCGATCGCTCCACATGATCACGACGCTCCGCTTCCGCCGTCGAGCCCGCTCTCGAAATCGGAGTCGATGACGACCGCGCCGCCCGCGCGCGGCGTGCCCTCGGGGAACGTGAAGGTCCAGCCGTCCGCGAGCCGTTCGGTGACGACGATCTCGACCGCCGCGAGCGTGCCGGACCGGTCACCGCCGCCGTCGTGTGCGAGCACGACCTCACCGGGCTTCATCGCTGCGCGGAGGTTCTCCGTCAGCGTCGCGACATCCTGCGTCGCCCAGTCGTCGATCGTGTTCACGACCGCGAGGGGCTGCATGCCGAGCGAGACCGCGACGGCGGGGGTGACGCCCCAGCTGCCATCGGGTGCGCGCCAGAACGGCACGGCTTGGTCGGGGTTGCCGAGCGCCGTGCGGATGATCTGGAGGTCGGCCTTCAGGACGGACTCGACCTGCTCCGCCGACCACGAGCCCATATCGGCGTAGCACGTCGAGTGGTTGCAGAGCACGTGGCCGTCGGCGACGATCCGCTTCAGGATGTCGGCACCGCCGGGCGCCGTGATGTTCTGCCCGATGACGCAGAACACCGCCTTCAGGTCGTGCTCCGCCAGGAAGTCCAGCAGGGCCGGCGTGGTCCCCGGGTTCGGCCCGTCGTCGAACGTGAGGGCCGCCACGTCGCCGCTGCCCTCGGCGAGGCCGACGGGCGTGGCGACCGGGTCGATCGCGCCGCCCGGCACGAAGTCGGGATCCGGCACGCTGCCTCCGTCCTCGGTCGTGATGAGCAGGTCGTTCTGCGGGCGCGACGGCCCGGCGGATGGCGCGCACGAGCGCCATCCGCCGGAGCCTCGCTGTGGTCAGCCCGTCGTGGGCGTCTCCATCGGTGCGCGCTCGACGTCGACGATGGGATGCAGGCGTCGAGTGTGGTCGACCACCCGGACCGGCCCGTCGAGCCGCACGGTGCACGCGTGTACCAGGTCGGAGCTCGACCGGCCGACGCTCAGCACCAGTTCGCCGGGCTCGACGACGCGCTCGCCCGACCGGGACGTGAACGAGGCGAGGTCGGCCGCAACCGTGAACCACACGTCGGCGGCCTCGCCCGCATCCAGCTCGACGCGGGCGAACCCGATGAGCCGCTGCACGGGCCGGACCACGGACGCCACGGGATCGTGCAGGTAGAGCTGCACGATCTCGCTGCCGGGACGGTCGCCCGAGTTGCGCACGCGCACCCGGACACTCGTCGCCCCGTCCGTCGTGATGGCGTCGTCGTCGCACTCGAACGACTCCCAGTCGAACGACGTGTAGCCCAAGCCGTGCCCGAACGCGTACGCCGCCGTCGGATCGACGTTCGACACGTCGTTGGCGCGGGCCAGCGGGGCGGCCAGGTACGTCGTCGGCTGCGATCCGGGCGTCGACGGGATGGAGACGGGCAGGCGCCCGCTCGGGTTCACGCGTCCGCTCAGCACGCCGGCGATCGCGGGCGCACCCTCCTCGCCGGCGAAGAACGCCTGCAGGATGCCGGCCGCCTCCGTCGTCGCGCGGCCGAGTGCGTAGGGGCGTCCGGCGAGCAGCGCGAGCACGGTGGGCGTGCCCGTGTCGAGCACCGCGTCCACGAGCTGCTGCTGCGCGCCAGGGAGGTCGAGCGACTCGGCGTCGCAGCCCTCGCCACTCGTGCCGCGCCCGAACAGCCCGGCGCGGTCGCCGAGCGCGAGCACGACGACGTCGGCCGATGCCGCGAGCGCCGCGGCATCGGCGATGCCGTCGGTCTCCCCGCCGTCGACGGTCGTGCCGAGCGCGTGGCGGATGTCGCTTCCGGGGAACTCGGCCCGGATCGCCTCGAGCAGCGTCGGGATGCGGATGCCCATCTCGACGCCCGGGTGCTGCGTCACGACGTGCGTCGGGAAGGAGTAGCAGCCGAGCATGGCGTACGGGTCGTCGGCGTTCGGGCCGATGACCGCGACGACGGATGGCGCAGCGTCGCCGCTCGCGAGCGGCAGCGTGCCGTCGTTGCGGACGAGCACGACGGCGCGCTCGGCGAGCTGTCGCGCCACGTCGCGGTTGGCGGGCGAGTCGAGGTCGATCGTGCCCCGCACCGCCGCGGCATCCGCGAGGTCGACGCCCTCGAGGGCCGGCGGGATCGGCGACCAGTCGGCGTCGAGCAGGCCGAGCTCGCCCTTCTGCCGCAGCACGCGCCGGAGCGCCGTATCGACGAGCGCGACATCGATCGCACCCGACGCCACCGCAGCGCGCAGCGGCTCGCCGAACGCCTTGACGGTGGGCAGCTCGACATCGATGCCGGCCTCGAGCGCCGCGCCCGCGGCATCCGCCCAGGTGTCGGCCACGCCGTGCAGCAGCTTCAGGAACGCGACCGCGAAGTAGTCGGCGACGACGGTGCCGTCGAAGCCCCACGTCTCGCGGAGCAGCTCGGTGAGCAGCCACCGGTCGGCCGCCGACGGCACGCCGTCGAGGTCGGAGTACGAGTTCATGACGCTGCGCGCGCCGCCCTCGCGGACGGCCATCTCGAACGGGGGGAGCAGCACGTCGGCGAGCTCGCGCTCGCCGACGGACACGGGCGCGAGGTTGCGTCCCGCCTTCGACGCCGAGTAGCCGACGAAGTGCTTCAGGGTCGAGACGATGCCGGATGACTCGAGCCCGCGCACGTACGCGGTGCCGACGCTCGCCACGAGGTACGGGTCCTCGCCGATGGTCTCCTCGACGCGGCCCCAGCGGGCGTCGCGCACGACGTCGAGCACCGGCGCGAGGCCCTGGTGGACGCCGACGGAGCGCATGTCCTCGCCGATGCGGCGCGCCATCCGCTCGACCAGCGGGGGGTCGAACGTCGCGCCCCACGACAGGGGCACCGGGTAGGCCGTCGCCCCCCACGCCGCGAAGCCCGCGAGGCACTCGTCGTGCGCGACGGCGGGGATGCCGAATCGGTTGGCCTCCACGATGCGCTCCTGCATGCGCACGAGCGAGAGCGCTCCGACCGCGGGGTCGACCGGGGCCGTGCCGAACGGGCGCGTGACCTGTCCGAGGCCGGCGGGCAGGATGTCGTCGAGGTCGACGTCGTCGTTCAGGTCGTGCTGATGCGGGGCGACGTCGGCGTGGCCGTCGTCGGAGGCGCCGACCCACACGCCGTAGAGCTGCGCGAGCTTCTCGTCGAGCGTCATCGCGGCGACGAGGGCCTCGACGCGCTCGTCGAGCGGGCGGGCGGAGTCGCGCCACGCGGCATCCGTCATCGGTGCGGCCGGCGTCGCGGTCGCGT
The DNA here is from genome assembly GCF_900104685.1 of Agromyces flavus. Taxonomy (NCBI): domain Bacteria; kingdom Bacillati; phylum Actinomycetota; class Actinomycetes; order Micrococcales; family Microbacteriaceae; genus Agromyces; species Agromyces flavus. The sequence goes on along the minus strand of NZ_LT629755.1, from coordinate 2,110,142 downwards.
CGTCGAGCTGCGTCATCCCTTCACCGCCCCCTGCAGGCCGCCGACGATGCGTCGCTCGGCGGCGAGGAAGAACACGAGCGCCGGGATCATCGCGAGGGACGTGTAGGCGAGCACCGCCGCGGTGTCCTGCGAGTACTGCGTCGAGAACTGGGTGACGCCGAGCGGCAGCGGCCACAGGTCCTGCGGCAGGGTGCCCGTGCTGATCACGAGCAATGGCAGCAGGTAGCCGTTCCAGCTGCCGACGAACGCGAGCACGCCGACGGTCACGAGGCCCGGCATCGAAAGCGGCAGCAGGATGCGCCAGAAGAACCCGATGCGCGAGGCGCCGTCGATCTGCGCGGCCTCTTCCAGTTCGTCGGGGATGGCGCGCAGGAACGGCACCAGGATGATGATCGTCGTCGGCAGCGCGAACGCGATCGACGGGATGATCACGCCCAGGTAGGTGCCGTGCAGCCCGAGGGTGCGGAGCATCAGCGTGAGCGGAAGGGCGGCGACCGTGAGGGGGAACATGAGACCGGCGGTGAACAGGGTGTAGAGGCCCTGACGGCCGCGGAACTCGTACCGGGCGATCACGAACGCGGCCATGATGCCCACGATGACGACACCGAGCGTGGTGCCGGCCGCGAGCACGACGCTTGCGAACACGTTGCCCCAGAAGCGAGGCGCACCCAGCACCCGTACCCAGTTCTCCAGCGTCCACGGGTCGGGCAGCCCGGCAGGGTCGGCGTTGAGGTCGGCGGTCGTGCGGAAGCCGCCGAGGAACACGTAGACGACCGGGCCGATCGCGAGTGCGGCCACGACGAGCGCGATGAGGTAGACGAACGGCTGGCCCCAGTCGAACCGGCGCCCGGCGGCGCGCCGCTCCGGCAGGTCCTCGGGCGGACGGCCCGTGGTGATGGCGGTGGTGGCGGTCATGTCAGCGCACTCCTCGGGTGATGGCGCCCGCGAGGTCGCGGCGGAGGGCGAAGCGCTGGTAGACGAGCGCCACGATCAGGGAGATGAAGAAGAGGATGACGGCGATCGCGCTGCCGTAGCCGGGCTGGCCGGCGAACTGGCCCTGCTGCACCATGTACGTCGCCATGGTCTCCGTCGCCATCGCGCGAACCGTCGGGGCGACAGTAACCCAGACCATGTCGAACAGCTGCAACGCGCCGATCATGGAGAGGAACGCCCAGATGCGGATGGTCGGGCCGAGCAGCGGGATCGTGATGTGGCGCTGGATCTGCCACCAGTTCGCGCCGTCGATGGCTGCCGCCTCGGCGAGTTCCTCGGGCACGCCCTGTAGTCCGGCGAGCATGAGGATGATCGCGAAGCCGAGGTACTTCCACGTCAGGATGACGAAGAGCGTCCACAACGCGATCTCGGGGTCGGCGAGCCAGTTCTGCTGCCAGGCGCCGAGCCCGACGGCCTCGAGCATGGCGTTGACGGCGCCCTGCGGCTGCAGGAGGAGCTTCCACGAGAGGCCCGCGATGACCTCGGCGAGCACGTACGGCACGAAGATGAGCAGCCGCAGCACGCCGCGCCCGCGCATCGGACGGTTCAGCAGCAGCGCGATGCCGATCGCGAGCGGCCCCTGGATGAGCAGCGAGAGGAACAGGATGATGAAGTTGTTGCCGATCGCGCGGATGAACTCGGGGCTGTTGAACGCGCGCTCGTAATTGGCGAGGCCGACGAACCGCTCGGGGTCGGCCAGGTGCTCCCAGCGGAACGCGGGGGGCAGGTTGTAGAGGCTGTAGACCGCGGCGAGCAGCACCGGCAGGATCACGAAGCCGAGGAACAGGAGCAGGGCGGGGCCCACCAGGATCGTGATCTCGATCCGCTGGCGGGTCGAGCCGGAACGGCGGCGCCGCACCGGGGCGGTGGGGGCCGGGCCCGCGGTGGTCGCGGGCCCGGCCGGGTTGAGGACTGCGGTCATGGTGCTTACTGCGTCGCCGCGGCGTCCTGCATCCTGGTGACGACGTCCTCGGGCGTACCGGCGCCGCCGAAGAGGTTGGTGATGCCCTCGTTCATGGCGTTGCCGACGGTGGTGCCATAGGCGGTGTCGAGCCAGAGCTGCACGAACGAGGCGTTCGCGAGCCCTTCGGCCACGGCCTTGAGGTTCTCGTCGTCGAGGGACTCCGTCGCTGCGGGGACGGTCGGGATGCCCGAGCCGCTGGCGGCGAACTTCGCCTGCACGTCCTCGCTCATGATGTACTCCAGCAGTTCGGCGCACTCCGGCGGGGCCTCGGCCGAGCAGCCGAATCCGTCACCGCCGCCGAGCGCCGCGGTCGGGTCGCCGTCGGCGCCCTCGATGCCGGGGAACGGGAACCAGCCGAGGAACGGCGGCACCTGCTGGTCGGCCGTGAGACCGCCGATCACGCCGGCGTTCCAGTGGCCCATGAGCTCCATCGCGGCCTGGCCGTTCGCGACGAGACCGGCGGAGCTTCCCGCGCCCTGCTGGGCGGGGGTGCCGAGGAAGCCCTCCTGGAAGGGCTCGAGCGCGAGGAACTCCTCGAGCTGCTCGCCCGCCTCGACGAAGCACTCGTCCTCGAAGTCGTACTCGGTCTCCGCCGCCTGAAGCGCCTCCGGCGAGCAGGAGTGGAGCGCGAACTGGTACCACCAGTGCGCGGCCGGCCACTTGTCGCCCGCACCCACGGCGATCGGGGTGATGCCGGCGTCCTTGAGCTTGCCGACGGCGTCGGTGAGCTCGTCGAAAGTGGCGGGCGGCGCGTCGATGCCGGCCTGCTCGAAGAGGTCGGTGTTGTACCAGAAGCCCTCGATGCCGAAGGTGAACGGGACGCCGTAGGTCTTCCCGTCGACCTGCCACGGGTTGACGGTCGCGCCGACGCTCTCGATGGTGTCGGCGATCTCGTCGTCGAGCGGCATGAGGTAGCCGTTCTCGACCTGGTCGCGCAGCTCACCGCCCGGCCAGACCTGGAACAGGTCCGGCGGGTCGCCCGCCGCGAGGGCGTTCGGGATGAGCGTGCGCTGCAGCTCCTCGTTCTGGTAGCCGGTCTGCTCGACGGTGACGCCGGGGTGCGCCTCCTCGAACTCCGTCGCCACCTCCTCCCAGACATCGGGCAGCGGGCCGGTCGTGCCGTTGTGCCACCAGGTGATGGTGACGTCGCCGTCGCCGCCGTCGTCAGCCCCGCCGCCGGCGCTGCACGCCGTGAGCGACGCGAGCGCGAGGCCGGTGGCCGCGGTGAGCGTGACGAACCGCATGGTGCTGCGTCTGTTCATCATTGAACCCTTCGAAATTTTCGACATCTACGCCGAAAGTGATACGGACGACTTGAATATACGACGCCACCGATTTGCGGTCAAGCGCAACATATTCGGCGCGCCGACCCGCCCGGATGGCGGGGCGTCCCTAGAGTGGACGCGTGACAGACCGGTCCGGCAGTTTCGACGGCGTCCATCGCCGGAACCTCGCACGTGTGCTGAGCCTCGTGCATCTCGAGGGGCCGCTCTCGCGCGCGCGCCTGACGGCGCTGACCGGCCTCAACCGGTCGACGATCGCCGCGCTCTCCGCCGAGCTCGTCGAGCTCGGCCTGGCCGAGGAACGCGCGCCCGACCCCACCAATCGGGTCGGTCGGCCGTCCCCCGTGATCGCACCCCATCCCGGGCTCGTCGCGGTCGCCGTGAATCCCGAGGTCGACGCCGTCACCGTGGCCGCCGTCGGGCTGGGCGGACGGATCGAGGCGCGCGAGCGCATCGAGGTCGACCACCTCGTCACGCCCGAGGAGACCGCCCGGCTCATCGCCGATGCCATCGCGCGGTGGCGGACGGGCGACCTGCAGCACGGCCGGTTCGCGGGCGTGGGCCTCGCCGTGCCGGGCCTGGTGCGCGCCTCCGACGGCCTCGTGCGCTTCGCCCCGCACCTCGAGTGGCGGGAGGTGCCGATCCGCGCGTTCGTCGAGGAGGCGACCGGGCTGCCGACCGCGGTCGGCAACGACGCGAGCCTCGGCGCGATCGCCGAGCACCTCTTCGGGGCCGGTCGCGGCGTCGACGACCTGCTGTACCTCAACGGCGGCGCGAGCGGCATCGGCGGCGGGCTCATCGTGCACGGCCGGCCCGTCGGCGGCAAGAGCGGATACGCGGGGGAGTTCGGCCAGAACCGTCCGGGCATCGCATCGGTCGAGGACCGCCGTGCGAACGGCGGCGTCCTCGAGGACGAGGTGAGCCGCTCGCGGCTGCTCGACGCGGTCGGGCTGCGCGGCGCCGACGAGCCGACACTGGCGGCCGCCATCCGCTCGGCCCTCGATGCGTCGGACGGCGCCCCGATCGCCGACGAGCTCGCGCGGCAGCGCCGAATCCTCGCGACCGCGCTTGCGAACGCCGTGAACGTGCTCAACCCGTCGCTCGTGATCCTCGGCGGGTTCCTCGCGACCCTCGCCGACCTCGACCCGGCCGCGCTGCGCGACGCGATGGCCGCGCAGGCGATGCCGGCCGCAGCGGAGGACGTCGACGTCCGCGTCGCCGCGCTCGGCGAGGACCGGCTCATGATCGGGGCGGCCGAAGCGGCGTTCACGGAACTGCTGGCCGATCCGCTCGGCGCAGCGGGCTGAGGTGGCAGCCGGTCGGACGGCTCCGGGCCGCGCCGCTGGCCGCGCGCGGACCCGTTCGCGGGTACGACCGGGGCCCGCCGACGGCCGGCACTTGCATGCCCCGGGGGGTGAAACGCTACAATCGAAACTCAGTCGAATCGATTCGAGGCCCTCGCGGCCGAGATCACCCAGCGGCGGCGCCCAGCATGACGGGCGCCGCTTCGTCCTCCCGGCGCCCGACGGCGTGCGCCTGCACCGACCTTCGCACGTCCGCACTCCAGCACGCCTCGGGAACTCCATGTCCACTGCCTCCATCCCCATCGTCCGGCCCGACGACTACACCGCGCCGCGGCATCCGGGCGACCTGCTCAGCCGTCGTCAGCGCCTCGTCTACGTGCTCGTCCTCGGCGCGCTCACCGCGCTCGGGCCGTTCACGATCGACCTCTACCTGCCCGCGTTCCCCGCACTCGAGGCCGAGCTCGGCGTCAACGCCGCCGCCATCCAGATCACGCTGACCGGCACGATGATCGGCTTCGGCCTCGGCCAGCTCATCGTCGGCCCCTGGAGCGACAAGGTCGGCCGTCGCCTGCCGTTGATGCTCTCGACCGCCCTGCACATCGCGGCGTCGGTCGCCGCGGCGCTCGCACCCGACATCGCGTGGCTCGTCGTGTTCCGCCTGCTGCAGGGCTTCGGTGCGGCGGCCGGCGGCGTCGTGGCGATGGCCATGGTTCGCGACCTCTTCGGCGGCAAGCCGCTCGTGCGCATGCTCTCGCGCCTCGCGCTCGTCAACGGACTCGCGCCCGTGCTGGCGCCGGTGATCGGCTCGCAGCTGCTGCAGGTCATGGACTGGCGCGGCGTCTTCTGGGTGCTCGCCGGCTACGGGCTGGTCGTGGTCGCCGCCGTCGGCTTCTTCATCGTCGAGACGCTGCCCGAGTCGCGCCGCCACATCGCCGGCCACTCGTCGGTCGGACAGCGGTACCGGGCACTGTTCCGCGACCGCGTCTACCTCGGTGCGGCCCTCGTAGGCGGCATGACCTTCACCGGGCTGTTCGCGTACCTGTCGACGTCCTCGTTCCTGTTCCAGCAGGTCTACGAATTCACGCCGCAGCAGTACGGCATCCTCTTCGCCGTCAACTCGATCGGCGTCGTCGCGGGCGTGCAGATCTCGTCGCGGCTCATCCGCGGCCCGATCCCGCCCCAGTACGTCATCGCCGGCACCACGGTCGTGCACCTCGCGATGGCGATCGCGATCGTCGTGCTCGACGGCGCCGGTGCCGGCTTCTGGGGCACCGCGATCCCGCTCTGGATCTACATCGCCGCATGCGGGTTCACCTTCCCGGCCGTGCAGGTGCTCGCGCTCGCGAACCACGGTGCCGAGGCCGGCACTGCGGCGTCGCTGCTCGGCGCGCTGAACTTCGGCCTGGCCGGTGCGATCTCGCCGCTCGCCGGACTGTTCGGCGTGGGCAGCGCGGTCCCCATGGCGGTCGTGATGCTCGGCGCCGCCGTGATCGCGATCGCCGGGGTCTGGGCGCTCGTGCGCCCGGCGACGGTTCCCGCCCTCTCCGACTGACCCCCGCCGAGCGGATATCGCGTGCCGCGCGATGCGCCGGCGCGCAGGCCGAAGGATAGCGGATCGCGCGATGCTCGGCCACGCGGCATCCGATCTCATGGGGTTCGCTGCGCGCGGACTACCGTGAGGGAATGAGCGCACCCGGCACCGACCAGGGCCCCGAGGGCACGACGACGAGCGAAGCCGGCCGCACCGCGGCGAAGAGCGACGACCTCAGGCCCGCCGCGCGGGTGGCGCGCACCGAGTACGTCGCACGGTTCGTGCCACTCGCCGCCGGCATCGCCGCGGTCGTGATCGCGGCCGTGCTCGGCGTGCTCATCGCACTGCGGTCGGGCGGGATGCCGTTCGGGATCGACGAGGAGTGGGCCGAGGAGGTCTTCGAGTTCCGCGGCGGGATCTGGGACGTCTTCGCCTTCGGCATGGACGAGCTCGGCGGGGGCATCATGGGCGTGGTCATCGTGCCGATCGCGACGGCCGTGACCCTTCTCGTCATCCGCCGGCCGTGGGCGGCGCTCTACTTCATCGTCGCGTCGGCGGCGAGTGCGCTCATGGTGCAGCTGCTCAAGAACCTGTTCGGCCGCGCGCGACCGGAGGACATCCTCGTCGTGGCGGACTTCGGCTCGTTCCCCTCGGGCCATGTGGCGAACGCGGCCACGATCGCGGTCGCGATCGGCATCATCGCGCCCAAGCGCTGGGTGTGGATCGCCGGCGCGATCTACACGTTCCTCATGGCGGTGAGCCGCACCTACGTCGGCGCGCACTGGCTCACCGACACGATCGGCGGCGCGCTCGTCGGGGCCGGGATGGCGCTGCTCACGTGGACGCTCTTCGCGCGCAAGCTCGAGGCCGAGCGGCTGCGCCGCGCGGCGATCATCGCCGAGCGCAACGCGGCCCGAGCGCAGTCGCACATCACGCCGCCGGCCCGGGTGCGGGAGCGCGCGTAGCGCCCGTGCCGGGCGGCGCTACTCGACGACCGACGTGCCGACCGGGGCCGTCTCCTCGACGAGCTGCAGGATCCGTGCGGCGACGCTCACCGCGATCGCCGCGGGCTCCTTCGAGCGGATGGCGTCGATGCCGATCGGCGTCGTGATGCGCTCGAGCGCGCGATCGTCGTGTCCGGCGGCGGCCAGTCGCGTGCGGAACCTCGCCCACTTCGAGCGCGAGCCGATCAGCCCGATCGACGCGATGCCGGGGGATCGCAGCGCGAGGTCGCAGATCGCGAGGTCCTCGGCGTGGTCGTGAGTCATCACGAGCACGTGCGCACCGGCCGGCAGGTCGCGCAGCGCCGCCTCGGGCACCGGCCGGTGCTCGACCTGCACGGTCGCCACGGGGTCGGCCAGCGGCCCGCGCTCGCCGGGCACGCCGAGGCGATCGACGGCCAGCATCGCCTCGCGCGAGTCGACGAGGTGCAGCTCGATCGGTTGTCGCGCCAGGATGCGCGCGAGCTCGAGGCCCACATGCCCCATCCCGAAGATCGCGACGACCGGCACGACGGGCACGGGTTCCAGCAGCATCGTGACCTCTCCTCCGCAGCACTGCACGCCGTAGTCGGTGACGGCCTTGTCGCTCAGCGTCAACGTGAGCAGTTCCGGTTCGACGGATGCCTCGGCCAGCATCGCTCGCGCCCGTTCGAGCGCGGTGCGCTCGAGGTTGCCGCCGCCCACGGTTCCGACCGCGCCGTCGGCGGAGACGACCATCTTCGCGCCGCCGTTGCGGGGAGCATGACCGCGCACCATCGCGAGCGTCACGATGACGCCCGGGCGGCGCTCGGCGCGGAGCCGCTGCACGGCCTCGATCCAGTCCACGCGCGCCTCGCTCAGTGCTCCGCGCGCGGGGAACGCCGTGCGGCGGCGAGTCCCGCGTCGGCGAGCCGGTCCGGCGCGCCCGCCGCGGTCTCAGCCCGCCGATCCGACCGTTCGGCCGACGCGTCACGGTCGGCGTCGCCGGCCCCGCGCGCCGCCTCGACCGCCCAGAAGACGGCCTCGGGCGTCGCGGGCGACCCGAGCTCGACGCTGTGCCCGCGCGGCCCGAAGGCGCCGACCGCCTCGCGGATCGCCTCCCGCACGCTGAAGGCGAGCATGAGCGGCGGCTCGCCGACCGCCTTCGAACCGTAGACCGCGCCATCCTCGGTCGCGCGCTCGAGGAAGTGCACGTTGAGCTCGTCGGGCAGTTCGCCGAGACTCGGCAGCTTGTAGGTGCTCGCCGACTGCGTGAGCAGGCGTCCGCGCCCCGGCCCATCGGTCTCGTCCCAGCGCAGCTCCTCGAGCACGAGCCATCCGACGCCCTGCAGGAAGCCGCCCTCGACCTGGCCGAGGTCGATGATCGGCGAGAGCGAGTCGCCGACGTCGTGCACGATGTCGACGCGCCGCAGCCGGGTCGCGCCGGTGAAGCCGTCGACCTCCACCTCGCTGGCGGCGACCCCGTAGGCGAAGTACTTGAACGGCGTGCCCTGCATCGTGCCGGGCTCCCAGCCGAGGCCCTCGGTGCGGTAGAACCCGGCGGCGAACAACTGCACGCGGCGTGCGTACGCCGCCTCGACCAATTCGTCGAAGCCGAGCGACGTGCCATCCGGATCAGGACCCGAGACCTTTCCGCCCTCGAACCGCACGTCTTCTGCGGCGACGCCGAGCAGATCGGCCGCGACGGGCACCAGGCGCTCGCGGATCTGGTCGCACGCGTGCTTGACCGCCGCCCCGTTGAGGTCGGCGCCGCTCGACGCGGCCGTGGCCGACGTGTTCGGGACCTTGTCGGTGCGGGTCGGCGCGAGCCGCACCGCCGACATCCGCACGCCGAGCGCGGTCGCGGCGACCTGCAGCATCTTGGTGTGCAGGCCCTGCCCGAGCTCGGTCCCGCCGTGATTCACGAGTACGGAGCCGTCGCGGTAGACGTGCACGAGTGCGCCGGCCTGGTTGTACGCGGTGAACGTGAACGAGATGCCGAACTTCACGGGCGTGATGGCGAGCCCGCGCTTGACGTCGGGGTGGGCGGAGTTGAACGCCTCGACCTCGGTGCGGCGCTCATCGAGCCGGCCCTCGGTGCGCACGCGCGCCCAGGCGTCGTGCAGGCGCTCGGCGTGCCGCACCTCCTGTCCGTACGGCGTCGTCTGGCCGGGCCGGTAGAGGTTGCGCTCGCGCAGCACCGCCGGATCGATCCCGAGGAGCGGAGCGACGCGGCCGAGGATGTCCTCGATCACGAACATGCCCTGCGGGCCGCCGAACCCGCGGAACGCGGTCTGCGAGGTCTTGTGCGTCTTCGCGATGCGACCGTGCACGACGATGTCGGGGATCCAGTACGCGTTGTCGACGTGGCACAGCGCTCGCCCGAGCACGGGCTCGGACAGGTCGAGGCACCAGCCGCCGTCGGAGGTGAGTGTCGCCTCGAGCGCGAGGATGCGCCCGTCCGCGTCGAAGCCGGCCCGCCAGGCGGCGTGGAACGGGTGACGCTTGCCCGTCATCGTGAGGTCCTGCGTACGGGTGAGCCGCAGGCGCACCGCCCGCCCCGTGAGCGTGGCGCCGAGCGCAGCGATCGCGGCGAACCCGTGCGGCTGCATCTCCTTGCCGCCGAACCCGCCCCCGAGCCGCAGCGACTGCACGGTCACGCGGTGGTTCGGCACGCCGAGCACGTGCGCCACGATCTCCTGCGTCTCCGACGGGTGCTGCGTGCTCGACTCGACGAACACCTGCCCCTCGGGATCGACGTGCGCGAGCGAGGCGTGCGTCTCGAGGTAGAAGTGCTCCTGGCCGTTGATCTCGCACACGCCCTCGAACACGTGGGGCGCCGACCCCAGGGCGGATGCCGCGTCGCCGCGCTGCACGGTCGGCGCGATGCCCTGGAACGAGCCGGCCTCGATGGCCTCGCCGATCGTGACGATCGACGGCAGCGGCTCGTACGCGACGTTGACCGCGGCGGCGCCGAGCCGAGCCGCCTCGGCGGTCTCGCCGAGCACCCACGCGAGCGCGTGGCCGTGGAACATCGCCTCGGACGGGAAGAGCGGCTCGTCGTGCTTCGCGCCCGCGTCGTTCTCGCCCGGCACGTCGGATGCGGTGAGCACGCGGACGACGCCGGGCACGTCGAGCGCCGGCGCGACGTCGAGGGTCACGAGCGCGTGCGCGTGCTCGGACTGCACCGGCCAGGCGGTGAGCACGTCGGCGCGACCGGCGGCGAGGTCGTCGGTGTAGATCGCGGTGCCCGTGGCGTGGCGCGCCGCGCTCTCGTGCGGCAGGGCGACGCCGACGAGGGCGCCGTCGGGGCGATCGGCGAGTCCGCTCATGCGGGCACCACCTCCTCGTGGGCCGCGGCCCGGAACAGCCGCAGCAACGACTGCTGGAGCATGATCGCGCGGTACTCGGCGCTCGCGCGGTGGTCGCTCATCGGCGTCCCCTCCGAGCCCAGCACGGATGCCGCGTCCCGCACGGCCTCGCCGTCCCACCGTCGTCCGACCAGCGCGGCCTCGGTCGCGCGAGCTCGGATCGGCGTCGCCGCGACGCCGCCCAGCCCGATGCGCGCCGCGGCCACGACGCCGTCGGCGCCGACGTCGAGCGCGAATGCCGCGGCCATGCTCGAGATGTCGTCGAAGCGGCGCTTCGCGACCTTGTGGAAGCCTGAGAGTGCGGCGAGGGGCAGGGGGATCCGCACCGAACGGATCAGCTCGCCCGGCCCGCGCACGGTCGTGCGATAGCCCGTGAAGTACTCGGCGAGGTCGACCTCGCGCTCGCCGTCGATCGAGCCGAGCACGAGCCGTGCCTCGAGCGCGAGCAGTGCCGGTGCGGCGTCGCCGATGGGGGAGGCGGTGCCGAGGTTGCCGCCGAGGGTCGCGCGGTTGCGGATCAGCGGCGACGCGAACTGCGGGAACAGCTCGGCGAGGAGCGGCACGCGGCCCTCGAGGAGCCGTTCGGCCTCGGCGAGGGTCAGCCCCGCGCCGAGCTCGATGCCGGCGTCGCCGAACGCGAATCCCCGCAGTTCGGGCAGGCGGTCGATGGCGACCGTGAGCGGCGCACGGCGTCCGCGCAGGTTCACCTCGACGCCCCAGTCGGTGCAGCCGGCCACGACCGCGGCGTCGGGCTCGTCGGCGATCAGGGCGAAGGCCTCGTCGAGCGAGCGAGGGCGGACGAAGCGAGCGCCGTCGGCCTCGATCCGGGTCGCGACCGTCTCGGGTGCGGGCCGGCTCCGGCGCGCGGCCAGCGGGTCGTCGGCGTCGGGGGTGCCGAGCCCGACCGCGGCGTCGCGGATCGGCCGGTAGCCGGTGCACCGGCAGAGGTTGCCGGCCAGCGCGTGCACGTCGAACGCGCCCGCGCCATCCGCCTCGCTCGCGCCATCCGCCTCGCTCGCGCCATCCGCTTCGCCCCGCCGGGCTCGGTAGAACTCGGCGGCCATGCTGCAGGCGAACCCGGGCGTGCAGTACCCGCACTGCGAGCCGCCCGCGGCGGCGAGCGCGGCCTGCACCGGATGCATGGACTGGGGCGCGCCCAGACCCTCGGCGGTCACGACCTCCTGGCCGTCGAGCGCGGCGGCCGGGACGAGGCACGAGTTCACGGCCGTCCACGCGGTGCCGTCGGCGCCGTCGGGCATGGCGACGAGCACCGAGCACGCGCCGCACTCGCCCTCGGCGCAGCCCTCCTTGGCGCCCGTGAGCCCCTGCGCCCGCAACCAGTCGAGCGCCGTCGTGTGCGGCGCGACTCCGCGCAACGTGCATGACCGTCCGTTGACGGTCACCATCGAGTCGTCCATCCTCGCACCCCTCGTTCCGGCGAGTCTACGCTCGCGCGGAAGGGCGGAGACCTCGTGACGGCGCGCCCGTCGTGCGCCAAGATGAGGGCAGCGTGGTGGCATCGACCCGGAGGGGAGCGGAAGCCGCATGACGATCGAGATCGCACGTGCCGACGACGTCGCGGGCGGGGAGGAGATCCTCGCCGACGACGCCCTCGCGTTCGTCGAGGAGCTGCACCATCGCTTCGACGCGCGTCGACGGGAACGGCTCGAGGCGCGCCGCGAGCGCCGCGACCGCATCGCGCGCGGCGAGGAACGTCTCGGATTCCTCGCCGAGACGGCCGACGTCCGGTCCGGCGACTGGAGCGTGCCTCCGCCTCCGCCGGCGCTCGTCGACCGCCGCGTCGAGATCACCGGTCCGGCGGCGCCCGCGAAGATGGCGATCAACGCGCTCAACTCGGGTGCGCGCGTATGGCTCGCCGACCTCGAGGACGCCTGCAGCCCGACGTGGGCGAACATCGTCGGCAGCATCCGCAACCTGCGCGACGCTGCGCGCGGCACGCTCGCCTTCACGTCGCCCGAGGGCAAGGAGTACGCGCTGCGAGACGACATCCGCCGGCCGACCGTCGTGACGCGTCCGCGCGGATGGCACCTGCCCGAGAAGCACGTCCTGGTCGACGGCGAGCGCGCTTCGGCCTCCCTCGTCGACTTCGGCCTGCACGCGTTCCACACTGCGCAGCTGCTCATCGACCGCGGCGACGCACCGTTCTACTACCTGCCCAAGCTCGAGTCGCACCTCGAGGCGCGCCTCTGGAACGACGTGTTCTCGTTCGCCGAGGAGCGGATGTCGCTCGCGCCGGGTACCATCCGGGCGACGGTGCTCATCGAGACCATCCCGGCGGCGTTCGAGATGGACGAGATCCTGTACGAGCTGCGCGACCACGCGTCGGGCCTGAACGCCGGCCGATGGGACTACCTGTTCAGCATCATCAAGGTGTTCCGCGACGCAGGGCCCGAGTTCGTCGTGCCCGACCGGGCCTCGGTGGCGATGACCGCGCCGTTCATGCGCGCGTACACCGAGCTCCTCGTGAAGACGTGCCACCGCCGCGGTGCGGTCGCCATGGGCGGCATGGCGGCGTTCGTGCCGAACCGCGCCGACCCCGAGGCGACCGCGGTCGCGTTCGAGAAGGTGCGGGCCGACAAGGCGCGCGAGGCCGACGACGGGTTCGACGGCTCGTGGGTCGCGCACCCCGACCTGGTGCCCGTCTGCCGCGAGGTGTTCGACGGCGTGCTGGGCGACCGGCCGAACCAGCTCGATCGGCAACGGCCCGAGGTCGAGGTGTCCGCGGCAGAGCTGCTCGACGTCGCCGCGACGGGCGGGCAGGTCACCGAGGCGGGCCTCCGCACGAACCTGTCGGTCGCCGTGGCCTACCTCGCCGTCTGGCTCTCGGGCAACGGCGCGGTCGCCCTGCACAGTCTCATGGAGGATGCCGCCACCGCCGAGATCTCGCGCTCGCAGGTGTGGCAGCAGCTGCGGCACGAGACCGTGCTCGCCGACTCAGGTCGGCGGCTGACGCCCGCGCTCGTGCGCGAGGTGCTCGACGACGAGGTCGCCGCCCTGCGCGCCGACGTGCCGCCGGACCGGTTCACGGCCCACTACGAGCCGGCGGCCCGACTAGTGGCCGACCTGTGCCTCGCCGACGAGTACGTCGACTTCCTCACGCTCCCCGCCTACGAGCTGCTGGAGTGAGCGTGCGCACCGCCCTCTCCGCCGCCGATCTCGCCGCGATCGACGCCCGGCTCGTCGCGACCGACGAGCTGCTCGCCCGCGCCTACCCGGGCGACGACAGCTCCCGCCAGCCGGTGCACACGGTGTACGTGCCCGGCGACCGGTTCACGCCCGAGCTCACGACGGTGTGGGGCCGACTGGCGCGCGAGGCGGTCGAGGCCGCGGGTGGCCTCGACGCGGTCGCGGGCCTGATCGGCTTCGACGAGCGGCTCGCGGCGGCGGTCGTGCCGCGCGTGCACGTCAAGCTGGACCGCGAACCGATCGAGGACCTCCGCATCGACTTCGAGGACGGGTACGGCGACCACGGCGACGAGCACGAGGACGCCGACGCGGTCCGCGCCGCGCGCCGGGTGCTCGCCGCCGAGGGGGCCGGCTTCGCGCCGCGATCCATCGGCATCCGCTTCAAGAGCTTCGAGGCCGCGACTCGCGTGCGCGGCATCCGGACGCTCGATCTCTTCATCACGACGCTCGTCGAGCACGGCGGAGTGCCCGACGGCCTCGCCCTGACCCTGCCGAAGGTCTCGACGGTCGCCCAGGTCGAGGCGATGGCCGACGTCGCGGCGGCCCTCGAGCGCGTGCACGGCCTGCCCGACGGCCGGCTGCGATTCGAGGTGCAGGTCGAGACGCCGCAGCTCGTGCTCGGCCCCGACGGCGTCGCGCCGGTGGCCCGGCTCGCACTCGCGGGCCGCGGCCGGGTGAGCGCACTGCACTTCGGCACGTACGACTTCAGCGCGTCGCTCGGCATCGCCGGGCCGTACCAGTCGCTCGAGCATCCGGCGGCCGACCACGCGAAGCACGTGATGCAGCTCGCGGTCGCGGGCACGGGCATCCGCCTGTCGGACGGTTCGACCAACGTGCTGCCGGTCGGCGACCGCGCCCCGGCAGCCTGGCGACTGCACGCGCGCCTCGTGCGTCGCTCGCTCGAGCGCGGGTTCCCGCAGGGCTGGGACCTGCACCCCGCGCAGCTGCCGACCCGCTTCCTCGCGACGTACGCCTACTATCGCCAGAGCTACGCCGGGGCCGCCGCGCGCCTGCGCGACGTGCACGACCGACGCGCGGGCGGCGTGCTCGACGAACCGGCCACGGCGCGCGCGCTCGCCGGGTTCGTGCGGCACGGCGTGCTGTGCGGTGCGCTGACCTCCGACGAGGTCGAGGCCGACACCGGGTTCGACGAGCGAGCGCTCACCGCGCTCGCGCGCGTGAGGGAGGGCGCATGAGCTACTTCACCCCGCCGGGCGGACTGCCGGGCCAGTCCGAGCTGCTCACCGACCGGGCGATCGTGACCGAGGCGTACACCGTGATCCCGAAGGGCGTGCTCCGCGACATCGTCACGAGCAACCTGCCCGGCTTCACGCGGACGCGCTCGTGGATCCTCGCGCGGCCCATCGCCGGCTTCGCGACGACGTTCGCGCAGCTCATCGTCGAGGTCGCGTCGGGCGGCGGTTCCGAGCGTCCCGAGCGCGAGCCGGGCGTCGAGGGCGTCGTGTTCGTGACGGCGGGCGCACTCACGCTGCGCCTCGACGGCGAGCGGCACGTGCTCGAACCCGGCGGCTACGCGTACCTCGCCGCCGGAGCCGAATGGGCGATCGCCAACGACGGCGACGCGATCACGAGCTTCCATTGGATTCGGAAGGCGTACGAGCCGCTCGACGACGTCGCCGCGCCGCGGTCGTTCGTGACGAACGACGCCGAGGTCGAGCCGCGTCCCATGCCCGACACCCAGGGCGCCTGGGCGACCACCCGCTTCGTCGATCCCGACGACCTCGCGCACGACATGCACGTGAACATCGTGACCTTCCAGCCCGGCGGCGTGATCCCGTTCGCCGAGACGCACGTCATGGAGCACGGGCTCTACGTGCTCGAGGGCAAGGGCGTGTACCGGCTCAACGGCGACTGGGTGGAGGTCGAGGCGGGCGACTTCATGTGGCTGCGCGCATTCTGCCCGCAGGCCTGCTACGCGGGCGGCCCGGGTCCCTTCCGGTACCTGCTCTACAAGGACGTGAACCGGCAGGTGCGGCTCACCGATCCGGCCGGCGGTCCGGCCGGCGGGCCGCGGTGGTGAGCGAGCGGATGTCCCGGGGCGGGCCGGTCGAGGCCGGCACCGCGCCGTACGACCTCGTCGTCACCGGCGCGCGGGTCCTGGTCGCCGGCGCGTTCGCGCCTGCCGAGGTGGGCGTGCGCGACGGGACCGTCGCGGCGATCGAGTCGCTCGGCGCCGGGCTCGAGGGCGTGCGGATGGCGCGGCTCGCCGACGACGAGGTGCTCATCCCGGGCCTGGTCGACACGCACGTGCACGTGAACGAACCCGGACGGACCGAGTGGGAGGGTTTCCGTACCGCGACGCGCGCGGCCGCCGCCGGCGGCGTCACGACGATCGTCGACATGCCCCTCAACAGCATCCCGCCCACGACCTCGGTCGCCGCGCTCGAGGTCAAGCGCCGGGCCGCGGCGGCCGCCGGTCTCTCCGTCGACGTCGGGTTCTGGGGCGGCATCGTGCCGGGCAATCTCGCCGACCTGCGGCCGCTCGTCGCCGAGGGCGTGTACGGATTCAAGTGCTTCCTGGTCGACTCGGGCGTTCCCGAGTTCCCGCCCGTGACCGCGCCGGAGCTCGAGGCGGCGATGCGGGTGCTCGCCGATCTCGACCGGCCCGTGATCGTGCACGCCGAGGACCCCGCCGTCATCCGCTCGGCGCCGGCGGCGAACGGCCGGCGTTACGCGGACTTCCTGGCGTCCCGACCGCCGGCCGCCGAGGCGGCCGCGATCACGACGGTGATCGAGGCCGCGCGGCGCACGGGCGCCCGGGCGCACATCCTGCACCTGAGCTCGGCGGCGGCGCTGCCGCTCATCGCCGCGGCGAAGCGAGACGGCGTGCGGATCACCGCCGAGACCTGCCCGCACTACCTCTCGCTCGTGGCCGAGGACGTGCCCGCCGGGGCGACGGACTACAAGTGCTGTCCGCCCATCCGGGAGACCGACAACCGCGACGCGCTCTGGGGCGGGCTCGAGGACGGCACGATCGACCTCGTCGTGACCGATCACTCTCCCGCGCCGGCCGACCTCAAGCACGCCGGCGACGGCGACTTCGCCGAGGCGTGGGGCGGCATCGCGTCCCTCCAGGTGGGACTGCCCGTGGTCTGGACCGAGGCGCGGCGCCGCGGCATCCCGATCGAGCGCGTCGTCGGATGGATGGCGTCGGCGCCCGCGCGCATGGCCGGCGTCGAGGGCAAGGGGCAGATCGCGGTCGGCGCCGCGGCCGACCTGGCCGTGGTCGCGCCCGATGCCGAGTTCGCCGTGGATGCGGCGCGGCTCGAGCACCGTCATCCGATCACGCCGTACGACGGGCGCACGCTGCAGGGTGTCGTCCGCGCGACGTACCTGGCGGGCGAGCCGGTCGACGGCGGGGCAACGCGCGGGCGGATGCTGCGCCATCCGTGACCCGTCGTCCCGACCCTGCTATCCATCTGGACAATTCGCGCGCCGGCGGCTACCGTACCCACCATGCGAATCCTCCTCGTCGGCGCCGGAGGCGTCGGAGACGCCATCGCCAAGATCGCCGCACGCCGCTCGTTCTTCGAGCTCATCGTCGTGAGCGACTACGACGAGTCGCGGGCGACCCGCACGGTCGAATGGATCCGTGCGCGGCACGGCGACGATGTGGCTGCCCGGTTCGCCACGGCCCAGATCGACGCGAGCGACCCTGAGGTCGTGGCATCCGTCGCGCGCGAGCACGGCGCAACCCACGTGATGAATGCGGTCGAGCCGAAGTTCGTGCCCTCGATCTTCGCCGGCGCGCTCGCCGCGGGCGCCGATTACCTCGACATGGCGATGAGCCTGTCGGAACCGCATCCCACCGAGCCGTACGCCGAGCCGGGCGTGAAGCTCGGCGACGACCAGTTCGCGCAGGCAGGCGACTGGGAGAAGGCGGGCCGCGTCGCCCTCGTGGGCATGGGCGTCGAGCTGGGGCTCTCCGATGTGTTCGCGCGGTACGCCGCCGACCACCTCTTCAGCGAGATCGACGAGCTCGGCACGCGCGACGGCGCCAACCTCGTCGTGCGCGACGATGCCGGCAACGAGATCTTCGCGCCGTCGTTCTCGATCTGGACGACGATCGAGGAGTGTCTCAACCCCCCGGTCGTCTGGGAGAAGGATCGCGGCTGGTACACGACCCCGCCGTTCAGCGAGCCCGAGGTGTTCGAGTTCCCCGAGGGCATCGGGCCGGTCGAGTGCGTGAACGTCGAGCACGAGGAGGTGCTCCTCATGCCGCGGTGGGTCGACGCCAAGCGCGTGACCTTCAAGTACGGTCTCGGCGACGAGTTCATCGGCGTGCTCAAGACGCTCAACCTGCTCGGGCTCGACAAGACCGCGCCGATCCGGGTCCGGAGCGCGAACGGTCCGGTCGAGGTCGCGCCGCGCGACGTCGTCGCCGCGGCCCTGCCCGACCCCGCCACGATCGGCCCGCGCATGACGGGCAAGACGTGCGCGGGCCTGTGGGTGACGGGCACCGGCACGGATGGCACACCCCGCGAGGTGTACCTCTACCACGTGAGCGACAACGAGTGGACGATGCGCGAGTACGAGGCCCAGTGCGTCGTCTGGCAGACCGCGCTCAACCCCGTCATCGCCCTCGAGCTGCTCGCGACCGGGGCCTGGCATGGCGTCGGCGTGCTCGGGCCCGAGGCGTTCGACGCGCAGCCGTTCCTCGACCTGATGGCGCGCGCCGAGGCCGACGGTGGCTACGGCCAGGCGTGGGGCATGGAGGACCGCCTCGCGCGCTGAGCGGCGCGTTGCGACATCCGTTCCTCGAGTGCCGCTTCTGCGCTCGAGTGCGGTTCGACGGCGTCCTCCAAAGCAGAAGCGGCACTCGTGCGCGCGCATCCGACCGGTCGACCCCGCGCGATAGGGTCGCGGGCATGACGGATGGCCCGGAGCTCGCTGCGGTCGCGCTCGCGGCCCGCGCACTCGCCGATGATGCCGACCGGCGCTCTGGCGTCGTCACGCGCGAGGCGCGCATGGACGAGCTGGCGGGCACGCTCGCCCGCTTCGACGCGACCTGGGGCGTTGGGCGCACGGTCGACCTCGCGTCGCTGACCGCGATCGCGCACGCGGGCAACACCGTGCTCCTCGCCGTCCCGGCGCCGGGGCGAGCCCAAGCCGCGGGCGAACTCGCCGCACCCGACGAACCGCCGCTCGGGGCCGCGCTCGGCTTCCTGGGCTGGACCGGCGGACTCCACGTGCACTCGCACATGAACGCGGTCGACCCGAGCGCGCGCGGGCGCGGCATCGGCGTCGCACTCAAGTTGCGGCAACGTGCGATTTGCCTCGAGCACGGCATCGAGGAGGTGCGCTGGACGTACGATCCGCTCATCCGCCGCAACGCGCGGATGAACCTGGTGCGCCTCGGCGCAGAGGTGATCGCGTACCACCCCGACTTCTACGGCGAGTTGCGCGACGCGATCTCGGGCGGCGACCGCAGCGACCGGTTCGAGGTGCGCTGGCGGCTGGCCTCGCCGCGCGTCGAGCGGGCCCTGCAGCGGATGCCGCAGCCCGCGTGGCGATCGGAGGGCGGACTCGCGCTCACGGCCGATTTCGAGGGCGTGCGGGCCGCCGACCCGCGGGCGGCGGCGGACCTCCGGGCTGCGTCGCGCGAGGCGTTCGCGGCGCTGGCGGACGGGCGGCTGCGCCCGGAGCTCGACGAGCGCGGAGACTACGTGTTCACGGCCGACGACGCCGACCGCGCGCCATCCGCCTCGGTGCCGCCGACGACGCCCGGCTCGTGAGGAGGCGCCACCCCACCAGTCGACTCGCGTACGACGATGCGGAACTCGGGCTTGACCTGGCGCGGCGGCCGGCGCTCGCCCTTCTCGAGGATGCGCTCCGAGAGCAGTTCGACGGCGATCTCCGCGATTTCGTCGCGCCCCGGGTCGACGCTCGACATCGACGGAACCGAGAATCGCGACTCGTCGATGTTGTCGAAGCCGATGACGGCCACGTCCTCGGGCACGCGCAAGCCGGCCTCGCCGAGCGAACGCAGTACGCCCAGGCCGAGGGTGTCGTTGAGGGCGAAGACGGCGTCGAACGACACGCCCTCGTCGATCATGCGCCAGGTCGCTGCCGCTCCAGTCTCACGGTTCCACGGCTGCGCGACGCGGATGAGCCGGGAATCATCGGCGATGCCCGCGGCCGCGAGCGCCTGCCGGTATCCGTCCAGTCGGAGTGATCCGGAGCTCGCATCGCCGTGCGGCGACTCGGGTGCGCCGATGAGGGCGATGCGGGTGCGCCCGAAGCCGAGGAGGTGCTCGACCGCCGCTCGTGCCGAGGTGACGTTGTGCATCGTCACGTGATCCGTCGGACCGCCGAAGATCCGCTCGCCGAGCAGGACCAGCGGGATCGAGACGTCGAGTGCCTCGGCATCGGCCTGGCCCAGGCTGACGGGACTGAACAACAGGCCATCGGTGAGATGGAGCCTGCCGCCCGAGAGCGATCGGAGTTCCTTCTCGCGGTCGCCGTTCGTCTGCTCGATCAGCACGCTCAGATCGCGACGCTCGGCCGCCCGGATGACGGAGTCGGCCAACTCGGCGAAGTAGTTCTCGCGAAGGGAAGGGACGGCGAGGCCGATGACCCCGGTGCGGCCGGATCGAAGTCCCCGCGCCGACACGTTGGGGCGATACCCGAGCTCGCGGATCGCGCTCAGCACTCGTTCGCGCGTCTGCGGCCGGACGTGCGGGTAGTCGTGCACCACGTTCGAGACGGTCTTGATGGAGACGCCTGCCACCCTGGCGACATCGTGCAGCGTGGCCCCCAATGTCGCCTCCGTCCTGCTCCGCGCCCCAGCGCCACTGTACTCCAGCGATTCTCCCGCACCCGGAGCGCGTCAGTGCGACTCGCGGGCCACGTCCGGACCGCTCGCGCCGACCAGGAAATCGAGGTCGGCCCCGGTGTCGGCCTGGAGCACGTGGTCGACGTACAGCCGCTCCCATCCGCGGACCGGGGCCGCGAAGGCATCCGACGTGGCGCCCGGCACCCGACGACGCTGCAGTTCCTCATCGGGGACGAGGAGCTCGATCCGACGGCCACCCACGTCGAGCAGGATCTCGTCGCCATCCTGCACGAGCCCGAGCGGACCGCCCGCGGCGGCCTCGGGGCTCACGTGCAGCACCACCGTGCCGTACGCGGTGCCGCTCATCCGGCCGTCGCAGATGCGCACCATGTCCCGCACCCCCTGCTCGAGCAGCTTCCGGGGCAGTGGCATGTTCGCCACCTCTGGCATGCCCGGGTATCCCCGCGGTCCGCACCCGCGCAGGACGAGCACCGACGAGGCGTCGACATCCAGGTCGGGGTCGTCGATGCGGGCGTGCAGGTCCTCGACCGAGTCGAACACGACGGCCCGACCCCGGTGCTCGAGCAGCTCAGGGCTGGCGGCGGCGGGCTTGATGATCGCACCGGTCGGTGCGAGGTTGCCGCGCAGCACCGCGATGCCGGCGGCGTCGAGCAACGGCTCGGAGCGAGGCGAGATGACGTCGGCGTCCCAGATCTCCTGGTCGTCGAGGTACTCCACGAGCGGGCGTCCGGTCACGGTGATCGCCGTGGGGTCGAGCAGGTCGCGCACCTGGTCGAGCACGGCGAGCAGGCCGCCCGCGCGGAAGAAGTCCTCCATCAGGTAGCGGCCGGCCGGCTGCAGGTTGACGAGCAGCGGGACGTCGGCGGCGATGCGGTCGAAGTCCTCGAGGGTGAGGTCGATGCCGAGGCGCCCCGCGATGGCGAGCAGGTGCACCACGGCATTCGTCGAGCCGCCGATGGCGGCGAGCGTGACGATGGCGTTGTGGAAGGACGCCGCCGTGATGGTCGTGCTGGGTGTGCGGCCCTCTGCGACCATCTCGACGACGAGCCTGCCGGTCGCGTGCGCGCCCTCGAGCAGTCGGCTGTCGGGAGCGGGCGTCCCCGCGATGCCCGGGATCGTCGTCCCGAGCGCCTCGGCGAGCAGCCCCATCGTCGAGGCGGTGCCCATGGTGTTGCAGTGACCCCGGCTTCGGATCATGGACGACTCGGAGCGGGTGAAGAGCTTCTCGGAGAGGGTGCCGGCGCGCACCTCCTCGCTGAGCTTCCACACATCGGTTCCGCAGCCGAGGGGAACGCCGCGGAACGTGCCGTTCAGCATCGGCCCGCCGGGCACCACGACGGCGGGGATGTCGACCGATGCGGCGGCCATGAGCAGGGAGGGGATGGTCTTGTCGCACCCTCCCAGCAGGACCACGCCGTCGATCGGATTGGCGCGCAGCATCTCCTCGATCGCCATCGCCGCCATGTTGCGCCACAGCATCGCCGTCGGCCGCACCTGCGTCTCGCCGAGCGAGACGACGGGCAGGTTCAGCGGGATGCCGCCCGCCTCGTAGACGCCCTGCTTGACGCTCTGGGCGACCTCGTCGAGATGGGAATTGCACGGCGTGAGGTCGGAGGCGGTGTTCGCGATCGCGATCTGAGGTCGGTCGAAGGCGTCGGCGGGGATGCCCCGTCTCATCCATGCGCGGTGGAGGTAGGCGTTCCGATCGGTGCCGTCGTACCACTGCGAACTGCGTCGTTCGTTCATTGCATTCCACTCCTCGGCGGGGCGTCCCGGCGCCCCGGTGTCGTCAGGTCATCGGTCGGTGGGCTCACGGCGTCGCGTCCGCCACTCGTCGGGTCGTGGCTCGGGGAACGGGCGGCGGAGTCGGCGGCGAGCGCGGCGATCAGGGAACGGACACCGAAGGTCCACGGCTCGAGCTGCTCGCTGATCCCGACGGTGTTGACGAGCGATCCGAGCGCCGGGCTCGAGATCGTGACCCGGTCGCCCACGCGGTGGGTGAAGCCGCGTCCGTCCACACCGCGATCCTGCACCGGAGCGAACAGCGTGCCCGTGAACAGGGCGAAGCCGTCGGGATACTGGTGATGGGCGCCACACACCGCTGCGATGAGTTCCTCGAAGGGCCGGCTGATGCGGTCGAGCGCGTTCGTTCCCTCGAGGATGAAGCCGTCCGCGCCCTCGACCCGCAGCCCGATGGTCTCCGAGCGCAGGCGGTCGAGACCGAAGCCCGCGTCGAACAGTCGCAGGAAGGGTCCGACCGCGCACGATGCGTTGTTGTCCTTCGCCGATCCCAGCAGCAGCGCGCTGCGTCCCTCGATGTCGCGCAGGTTCACGTCGTTCCCGAGCGTGGCCGCGACCGGCGTGCCTCGCGAGTCCATGACCAGGACGAGCTCGGGCTCGGGGTTGTTCCACCTCGATTCCCGTCGCACGCCGACCTGGGCACCGAAGCCGACGGAGGAGAGGACCGGGGCTTTCGTGAACACCTCGGGGTCCGGACCGATGCCGACTTCGAGGTACTGCGACCAGAGGCCTTCGGCCACGAGCGCCTCCTTCAGCTCCATCGCCTCCGGGGAGCCCGGTCGGACCCGGTCCAGCTCGCGGCCGATGGCGTCGGCGACGCGCTCGCGGATGGCATCCGCGGCGCTCGGGTCGCCGCCGGCGCGTTCCTCGATGACCCGTTCGAGCAGGGAGTCGGCGAACGTGACTCCGCACGCCTTGACGACCTGCAGGTCGATCGGGGCGAGCAGCCGCGGACGCGACGGGTCGCGCGCCAGCGAGGCGTGGAGGACGTCGTCGAGTTCCCAGGAGCGCGCGGCCGGGTCGGCGCCCCCGAGCGCTCCATGCACGTCGCCGAGGTCGAGCAGGTCCGAGACGGTCGCCGAGACCGATGAGACGTCGACCAGGGCATCGCCGCGCACGACGGCAACGGCGGGCGCGGCTCGCCCGGGATCGCTCACGCGGGCGATCAGCAGCGCCTCCTCGGCGTCGTCGGGCAGGAACCCGAGGATCGATCCTGCCGGCTCCGTGGTCGTCACGAGGGCCTCCTCCTGCGGGCCTCGATGCCCGCTCCGCTCGAAACGATGACATACTCGCCCGAAACATCGAAGGCCGAGGGAGGGCCGGGATGCGGGCGGAACGGATCACCGGGCGCGTCGCGTACCACGGCGAGGGCGCCTTCTGGGACGACAGGGACGACCGCCTGCGATTCGTCGACATGCTCGCGGGCGCGGTCGTCACGCTCCTGCCGACGGGGACCGTCAGCCGGCGGCAGGTCGGTGAGGTGGCCGCCGTCATCCGGCACCGCTCCGGCGGCGGTTACGTCGTCGCGGGGGCGCGCGACATCCTGCTGCTCGATGCGGACTGGGGACCCGAGCGATCGATCCCAGTGCTCGACGACCCCGCGATGCGCTTGAACGAGGGTGGATGCGACGCCGCCGGGCGCTTCTACATCGGGTCGATGGCGTACGACATGACGGCGGGCGCGGGGACGCTGTACCGCCTCGACCCGAACGGCCGCCTCGGCACCGCCCTGACGACCGTCACGATCCCGAACGGGCTCGTCTGGTCGGCGGATGGCGCCCGCGCGTTCCACAACGACACGGCCGCGGCGACCATCACTGCATACGATGCCGACCCCGACGGGCGACTGCTCGATCCCCGGGTGCTGGTCCGATTCGAGCCCGGTGGCGCCGCGCCGGACGGAATGGCGATCGACGCCGACGGCGGGCTGTGGGTCGCGTTGTGGGGTGGGGCGCGCGTGCACCGCTACTCGCCGGACGGCATCCTCGACGAGGTCGTCGACGTACCGGGCGCGCACCATGTGACGTCGTGCGCCTTCGGCGGCGACGACCGGCGGACGCTGTTCATCACCACCTCGGTAGAGGGGATCGAGCCTGCCGCGCGCGGTGCCGGCGGCTCGCTGTTCGCCGTCGACCTCGCGGTCGCCGGCGCGCCTGTGCACGCCTACGCCGGCTGACGGCCGCTCGACGTCCCGGAAGTTTCGTCCACGCCCTTGACAACTTCCGGTCGCGGGCGGATACTCACTGCAACGTTGCATATACAACGTTGTACACCCTGGCGGAATATTCGCAAGTCGTCCGATTCGCTCGACCTGTCGTTCCGTATCTGGGAATGCACCGACAAGGATGTCCACGCTTCCGAAAGGGAACCCCAGTGAAGACCAAGCACCTCCTGGCCGCGACGGCCACGGTCGTTCTCGCCGGCTCGCTCGCCGCCTGCACCCCCGGCGAGGACAGTGGCAATGACGACGCCAACTGCACCAACACCATCCCCAAAGCCGACCTGCCCGTGGTGACGATGTGGGCCTGGTATCCGAACATGGAGCTCGTCGTCGACAACTTCAACGAGCAGAACGACGAGGTCCAGGTCTGCTGGACCAACGCCGGTGCCGGCGGTGACGCGTACGACAAGTTCCAGACGGCGATCTCGGCCGGAAGCGGGGCCCCCGACGTGGTCATGCTCGAAGCCGACCGCATCCCGACGTTCCAGGCCCAAGATGCGCTCGTGGAGCTCAACGACCTCGGCTACGAGGACGTGAAGGACGACTTCAGCGATGGCGCCTGGAAGGACGTCTCGGTCGGTGAGGGCATCTACGGGGCTCCCGTCGACGGTGGCCCGATGGGAATGATCTACCGCAAGGACATCTTCGAGCAGTACGGCCTCACGCCGCCGACCACCTGGGCGGAGTACGAGGAGGCGGCACAGGCGCTGAAAGACGCCGGCGGCCCGTTCTTCGGCGACCTCGGTTCCAACGTCCCGGCGGTGATGATGGCGCTGCAGTACCAGAACGGCGCCCAGCCGTTCACCTACGACGCGGCAGAGCCGGAGAAGATGGGCATCACCCTCAACGACGACGCCTCGAAGGAGGTGCTCGACTACTGGGCCGGGCTCTCCTCGAAGGGCCTGGTCGGCAAGCAGGACCAGTTCACGCCCGAGTACATCTCGGGAGTGATCGGCGGCGAATACGCGACCTACCTCTCGGCCGCGTGGGCGCCCGGGTACCTGCAGGGCGCCGGGGTCGGCGAGGGTGCCGACGAGGGCGTGTGGGCGGTCGCCCCGCTGCCGCAGTGGGATCCCGACAACCCCGTCTCGGTGAACTGGGGAGGCTCCGCGTTCTCGGTGACCAAGCAGGCCGACGACCCGGAGCTCGCCGCCCAGGTGGCGTTCGGCGTCTACGCCGACGAGGCGTCGCTCGAGGACGGCTGGCAGAACCAGATCATCTTCCCGCTCAACGTGAACGTCCTGGAGGACCCGGCGTTCCAGGACTACGAGGTGCCGTTCTTCGACGGCCAGCAGGCGAACAAGGAGGTGTACGTACCGGCGGCGAACGCCTACACGGGCATGACCTACACGCCGATCGGGCAGTACTACTACTCCGCGTTCACGGAGCAGATCGCCGCCATCAACGAGGGCTCGGTCAGCGGGTCCGAAGCCGCCGACGCACTCCAGGAGGACGTCGTGGGCTACGCGGAGGAACAGGGCTACACCGTCGAATGACGTGAGCCTCGCGGGCCGGTCCGCCTCGCGGGCCGGCTCGCCTCCTTCCTTCCATCTCCACCTGATCGGGAGTATCTGCCATGACCGTCGATCTCATCGAAGAGGCCGCCGCCCCTCCACGAACCCGACGCCCGCGCACGAAGAGCGACGTCCGCCGCAATGTCACCGGGTGGGCCTTCGTCGCGCCCTTCGCCGTCGTCTTCCTGGCGTTCCTCATCGCTCCCCTCGTGTACGCCCTGTACCTCAGCCTCTTCCAGAAATCGCTCGTCGGGGGGACGCGCTTCGTCTTCTTCGGGAACTACCTGAAGGCGTTCAGCGATCCCAGCTTCCTCGACGGCGTCTGGTTCGTGATCAGCTTCTCGATCGTCCTGATCCCGCTGCAGATGGCGATCTCGCTCGCGATCGCCCTCATCCTCGACGTGGTCACGACGTCCTTCGCGCGGTTCTCGAGGCTGATGATCTTCCTGCCCTACGCGATTCCCGCCGTCATCGGCGCGCTGATGTGGGGCTTCCTGTACAGCCCGAACTTCGGTCCCATCGCCGACTTCTTCGACGCGTTCGGAGCGACGGGCCCGGACTTCCTCAGTTCGGACCTGATCTTCTACGGCCTGCTCAACATCGTGACCTGGCAGTGGGCCGGCTACTACATGATCATCCTCTACGCCGCCCTGCAGGGGATCGACCCGACTCTCTACGAGGCGGCTCGCATCGATGGTGCGTCGCAGTGGCAGATCGTCCTGCGAATCAAGATCCCGCTGGTCGCGCCCGCGCTGGTCCTGATCCTCGTGTTCGCCCTCATCGGGACCCTGCAGTTCTTCAACGAGCCCAAGATCCTCCAGCAGCTCGCGGCCGGGGCGATCCCCGATGACTTCACGCCGAACATGTACGCCTACGAGCAGGCCTTCACGTTGGCGAACTACAACTACGGCTCGGCCATCTCGTTCGCGCTCGGCGCCGTCGTGTTCATCTGCGTCTACATCTTCCTGTTCTCCACACGCAAGCGAGGGAGCTTCCTCTCATGAGTGCCAGCGTCACTCGCGCCACGCGCCGTCCGACGCGGTACGTCTCGCTCCAGATCGTGCTCGGCGTCCTCATGGTCTACTTCCTCGTGCCCTTCTGGTGGGTCGTGGTCAACAGTTCGAAGACCTCGGCGGGACTGTTCGGAGGCGGAAGCGCGCTCTGGTTCGCGGACGACATCGATTACCTCGGCAACCTCCAGCAGCTGTTCACCTACGGCGGCGGCATCTACCTCCAATGGCTGTTCAACTCGGCGCTGTACGCGATCGTCGGCGGGGTCGGAGCCACGGTGCTCGCGGTGCTCGCCGGCTACGGCTTCGCCAAGTACCAGTTCGGCGGGCGGCGGCTCGGCTTCGCCGTGCTCCTGGGTTCGGTCATGGTGCCCTCGACGGCACTCGTCATCCCGACGTTCGTGCTCTTCGCTCAAGCGGGCATGACGAACACCATCTGGGCGGTCATCCTGCCGACGCTCCTCAATCCGTTCGGCGTGTACCTGATGTGCGTCTACGCGCGGGATGCGGTGCCCGACGAACTGCTCGACGCCGCCCGCGTCGACGGCGCCGGGGAGTTCCGCGTGTTCCTGCAGGTGGCGCTTCCGATGCTCCGGCCCGCGATCGTGACGGTGCTGCTGCTGTCGGTCGTGGCATCGTGGAACAACTACTTCCTGCCGCTCGCGATGCTCTCCGACAACCGCCTCTTCCCCGTGACGGTCGGGATCGGACTCTGGCAGGCGACGGCATCGACGTACGGCGCGGCCGGCGGGGAGAGCCTGTGGAGCATCGTCATCCTCGGGTCGCTGGTCTCGGTGATCCCGCTGATCATCGCGTTCCTGACCCTGCAGAAGTACTGGCAGGGTGGGCTCTCGATCGGAAGCCTCAAGTGACCGCGAGCCGCGCAACGGCTGCCCCAGACCACGCCCGAGACAGGCAACGAGGAATATGAAGCGAGCACATCTCACCATCGACCCGCACTTCGTCGTCGGCCGGGTGCAGCGCCGGCTGTTCGGCTCGTTCGTGGAGCACCTCGGTCGATGCGTGTACGACGGCATCTACGAGCCGGGCCATCCGAACGCCGATCCCGATGGGTACCGGTCCGACGTCATCGAACTCGTTCGCGAACTGGGGGTCTCGGCCATCCGCTACCCGGGTGGCAACTTCGTCTCCGGGTACCGCTGGGAGGACGGCGTCGGCCCGCGGGACGAGCGACCGCGGCGCCTCGACCTCGCCTGGCACTCGACCGAGACCAACGAGGTCGGCCTCGACGAGTTCGCATCATGGCTGCGCAAAGTCGGCAGCGAGCTGATGTACGCCGTCAACCTGGGCACGCGCGGTGTCCAGGAGGCCCTCGACGTGCTGGAGTACGCGAACATCCGATCCGGCACGACGTTGAGCGATCGACGGGTCGCGAACGGCTCGCCCGAGCCCCACGACATCCGCATGTGGTGCCTCGGCAACGAGATGGACGGCCCGTGGCAGCTCGGCCACGGGACCGCCGAGGAGTACGGCAGGCTCGCCTCGAAGACGGCCCGGGCGATGCGACAGGTCGACCCCGAGCTCGAGCTCGTCGCGTGCGGGAGCTCGAGCGCCCACATGCCGACCTTCGGGCACTGGGAGCGCACGGTCCTCGAGGAGACGTACGACGACGTCGATTACATCTCCTGCCACGCGTACTACGAGCCCAAGGGCGGGGACTACGGCAGTTTCCTCGCCTCAGGAGTCGACATGGACCGGTTCATCGACTCCGTCGTCGCGACGGCGGACCACGTGAAGTCCGCCCGCGGCAGCGAGAAGACGATGTACATCTCGTTCGACGAGTGGAACGTCTGGTACCAGTCGCGGTACAACGAGGTCGACCGCATCACCGACGTCGCGGAGTGGCCGGTCGCGCCGCGCCTCCTCGAGGACGTCTACTCGGTCGTCGACGCGGTCGTGTTCGGAAGCCTGCTCATCTCGCTCATCCGGCACGCCGATCGCGTGACGTCCGCGTCGCTGGCGCAGCTCGTGAACGTGATCGCGCCGATCATGACGGAGCCGGGCGGACCGGCCTGGCGGCAGACGACCTTCTTCCCGTTCTCGGTCACCTCCGCACTGGCCAAGGGCGACACGCTCGAGCTCAAGCTGGATTGCCCGACGTACTCGACGGCCCTCTACGGCGAGGTCCCCCTCGTGGACGCGGTGGCGACGTACGAGCCGGCGACCGGTGAGACCGCGGTGTTCCTGGTCAACCGCAGCCTCGACGAGGAGGTCTCCCTCGAGATCGACACGAGCATCCTCGACGGGCTGACGGTCCGTTCATTCCAGACGCTCAGCGACGAGGACATCCACGCGGTCAATACCCTCGAGGTGCAGGATCGCGTCCGCCTGCGCGACAACGACTCGGCGAGGACGACGGAGGGCGCGGTGACGGTGACGTTGCCACCCGTCTCGTGGTCCGCGCTCACGCTCGCATGATGACCGGGGAGCTCCTGCGCGTCGACGGTACGCGCATCATGGCTGGCGACGCTCCGGTCGTGCTGACCGGCCTCGGGCTGGGCGGCTGGATGAACATGGAGAACTTCATCACCGGCTATCCGGCGACCGAGTCGCAGCAGCGGCGGGCGCTGCGACGCGTGCTCGGCGACGAGGGGTACCGGCGGTTCTTCGACCGGTTCCTCTCGGTGTTCTTCACCGACGCGGATGCCGCCTTCCTGGCCGGCCTCGGACTGAACTCGGTGCGCGTGCCGTTCAACTACCGGCACTTCGAGGACGACGACGCCCCCTTCGTCATCACGGAGGAGGGATTCCGGCTGCTCGACTCGGTTGTCGAGGCGTGCGCCCGGCACGGGATCTACACGATCCTCGACCTCCATGCCCTGCCCGGGGCGCAGAACCAGCACTGGCACAGCGACAACCCCACGCAGTGGGCGCACTTCTGGAGCCAGCGGCAGTTCCAGGACCGGGTCGTGAACCTGTGGGAGCACATCGCCGAGCACTACCGCGGCAATCCGTGGGTCGCGGGATACAACCCCGTGAACGAGCCCGCCGATGCGCACGGCACGGCGATCCGGCCGTTCTACGAACGGCTCGAGGCGGCGATCCGTGCGATCGATCCGCATCACATCCTCTTCCTCGACGGCAACCGGTACTCCACCCAGTTCGACCAGCTGGGCGATCCCATGCCGAACTGCGTCTACACCGCGCATGACTATGCGCTCCCGGGGTTCGTCGACGGCGGACCGTATCCCGGCGTCAGCCGCGGTCGCTTCGTCGATCGCGACGTCGTCGAGGAGACCTTCCTCGAGCGCACGGCGTACATGCGGGAGACGGGGACGCCGATCTGGGTCGGCGAGTTCGGGCCGGTGTACACCGGCGACCCGGAGCGTGACGCTCAGCGTTTGCGGCTGCTGGAGGACCAGCTCGAGATCTACCGCCGTCACGATGCGAGCTGGGCCCTGTGGACCTACAAGGACATCGGGCTCCAGGGGCTCGTGCATGCCGATCCCGACTCGCCGTACCTCCGCCGGATCGCGCCGGTGCTCGAGAAGAAGGCGCGGCTCGGCGTCGACTCCTGGGGCTCCACCGATGCGGGCGTCCGGCACATCCTGGAGCCGATCGAGCGACTGTTCGAGACGGAGTTCCCCGACTTCCAACCGTATCCGTGGGGGGCGCGGCGATGGATCCACGGTCATATCCGCCACGTGATGCTCGCGGAGGCGATGGTGGACGAGTTCGCTCGGGCCTTCGAGGGCGTCGAGCCCGACGAGGCCGAGCGACTCGCCGACGCGTTCTCGTTCGATGCGGTCCGGGTGCGGGAGCCGCTCGCCGCCATCCTCGGTCGCGCAGCCACGCAGGGGTGACGCGCATGCGTCCCTCGCGATCGCTCACGGCGAAGGGGCGCGTGCGATCGTCACGCCTGCGGTGCGGGCGGGCTCATGGCGGATGAACGACGGTCGCGAGTCACGCTGGCCGCACTCGCCGCCGAGGCGGGCGTGTCCCTCACGACGATCTCGAAGGTGCTGAACGGCCACGCGGATGTCGCGCCGTCGACGCGATCCCGTGTCGAGGCGCTCCTCCGCCGCAGCGACTATCGACGGCGGGGGAGCGGCCGGCGCACCAGGGCCGTGGAACTCGTCCTGCCGAACCTCCACGGTCCGCTGTCGCTCGAGGTGATCGACGGCGTCCGTGAGGCGGCCGCTGCATCGGGCCTTTCGCTGACGCTGACGGTCAGTGGGAACGGGAACGGGAAGGCCGGCGACGACTCCTGGCTGGATGCCGTGCTGGAGCGGAGGCCCGCCGCGGTGATCGTGTACTCGGGTGTGGCCGCCGAGGTTCGCGAGGCGCTCCGGTCCCGCGACATCCCGGTGGTGGTACTCGAGCCGGCGGATGCGGCGGACCCCTCCGTTCCCGCGATCGGGGTCGCGCACTGGTCTGCTGCCGTCACGGCGACGCGCCACCTCATCGACCTGGGGCACCGGCGCGTCGCGGCGATCAGCGGGCCGGACGCCGTGGTGGGATCGCACGCACGCCTCGACGGCTACCGGTCGGCGATGCACCTGGCCGGGCTGCCGGTGCCCGAGGGCTGGGCCCGCTTCGAGGAGCTCGACGCCGAGGCCGGCGAACGCGTCGCGCTCGAGCTGCTCCGCTCCTCGCATCGGCCGACGGCGATCCTCGCCGGTGGTGACCTCCAGGCGCTCGGCGTCCTGAACGCGGCGCGCGCCGCTGGGCTCCGCATCCCCGAGGATCTCTCCCTCGTGGGGTACGACGATCAGCCCGTGTCGACGTCGTCGTCCCCGAGGCTCACGACGGTCCACCAACCGCTCCGCGAACTGGGCGTCGCGGCCACGCGGCTGGCGCTCCGGCTCGACGACCAGCGAGATGTCGAGCCCACGCGGCTCGACCTCGCGGCGACGCTCATCCTGCGCGATTCGACGGCGCCACCGCCCGATTCATATACAACGTTGGAAATCGACTCTTGACAACCAACCGCCACCGCGGACAGCATGAACGCGGGGTCCGATTTACGACGTTGTAAATGGGAGTTCGATTCGAGTACGGCGCCGTGGTCCGACCCCTCACTCGGTCAGCCGAAGGCTGGCCTCTCCGTGCAAGTTCCGCGCACGTCCCGAACACGGGGCGGAAGTGAGAGGAAGAAGGATCGATGGAGATCACGGCAACGGAGCGTCGCCCTCGACGCCTGCCGCAGCGACGCCGATTGGCGTCGCTGCTTGCGGCAGCAGCGGTCGCGGCCAGCGCGCTCATCGCAACCCAGCCTGCGGCGGCTGAGGATCCATGGCTCACGCAGCTCGATGGCGGCTACGTGCGCATCACCATTCCGAACGCCGCGGTGGAGGCGGCGGTCGGGCCCGTGTCGCAGGTGGTCGTCGAGGGCAACTTCGCGCCATCCGCCAACTGGGGTCAGATCGGGCTCACGCGGAGCGGCGCCAACTGGCAGACGACCTTCGGACCGCTCGAGCCCGGTCTGCACTACTACCAGGTCACGGGCGACGACTCGAATGTCTTCAAGGACCCCACGAACCCGACCTCGGTCGCCTCGGAGCCGGAGTGGAGCACGTTCTTCGTCGCCGGTGAGTCGGCGGCGCTCCTCGCCGACGCCCCGGAGGAGGCCGGGACGATCAAGACCCTGACGTACCACAGCGACGTCGCCGATGAGGAACGCTCGGCCCTCGTCTGGACGCCGCCCGGCTACCGGACCGATGGCAGGCCGTACCCGGTGCTGTACCTGCAGCACGGCGGCGGCCAGGGCTACCGCGACTGGACCGAGGTCGGTCGTGCCGAGCAGATCCTCGACAACCTCAGCCTGTCGGGTGAGCTCGCCGACATGGTCGTCGTGATGGGCGACGGCAACGTGCCCGACTTCACCACGGAGCTGCTGGACAACCTCATCCCCGCCGTGCGCGACGCCTACCACGTCTCGAACGCCAAGAAGGATCGCGCGCTGGCCGGGCTCTCCATGGGCGGCGTGCAGGCGTTCCGCGTCATGCGGGACCACCCGGGCGAGTTCGCCTACGTCGGCGTCTTCGGCGCCGGTCCGAGCCGATTCGGCGACATCCGGGATGTGCCGGTCGAGGAGCTCAACGACCTCACCACCCTGTTCCGGCTCTATGTCGGGAACAAGACCGACATCGCCTACAACGACGTCTATGAGTCGATGCAGCAGTTCGACGAGCTCGGCCTCCGCTACCAGTTCGACGGCGTCAATCCCGACAACGGGCACAACTGGAACGCGTGGCAGGAGAACCTCGTGGACTTCGCGCCACGACTGTTCCAGGGCAAGAAGGAGACGGGCGACGCCGGTTTCAGCGCGGGCCACACGGCGCTCGAGGAGCGCTTCGATCCGCCGGCTGCGGGCACGACGCCGACCCCGTGGATCACGGACGACGGCTTCGTGACCTTCGAGACCACGACCGACTTCGCCGAGGCCGACTTCGTCTCGGTCTGGGCCAACTGGGGTCCGAACGGCAGCTGGGTGCGGGTCGAGGCGACGAAGGTGGGCGATCGCTGGCGGGCGACCGTCGGACCGCTCGATCCCTGGTCGTACTACTACCGGCTCATCGTCGACCGCGTCTCGGTGAAGGACACGTCGAATCCGACCAAGGTCACGTCGGAGCCCGCGTGGAGCACGTTCTTCATCCCCGGTGAGGAGTCGCGGCTGCTCGCCGATGTGCCGCAGGGAGAGGGCGGAACGCTCGACGTGCTCACCTACCAGAGCGCCGTGGCGAACCAGCAGCGGAGCGCGTACGTGTGGACGCCGCCGGGCTACGACCCCGAACGGGCCGAACCGTATCCGCTGTTCGTCCTCAACCACGGCGGCGGGCAGAGCTGGACCGACTGGGTGGAGGTCGGCCGCGCCAGGCAGATCCTCGACAACCTGACCCGGGACGGCGACGCCGAGCCGATGATCGTCGTGATGCCGAACGGCAACGTGTCGAACTTCAACGCCGAGATCCTGGGAAGCCTGCTTCCCGCAGCGGAGGCGAAGTACCACATCAGCACCGACCCGGCGGAACGTGCCATGGCGGGCCTGTCCGCCGGGGGTGCCCGTACAGCCGGCATGCTGAAGGCGAACCCGGGTGCGTTCGCGTACATCGGGTTGTTCTCGGCCGGATTCGGGGCCACCACCGGGATCGACGTGGCGGCGATCAACGAGGGCACCGAGCTCCTGCTCATGCACGTCGGCGACGTCACCGACTTCGTCTACCCCGGTGCCATCGCCTCGATGGCGCAGATGGAGGCGGCCGGGATCGAGTTCGAGTTCGACGGGGTCACTCCCGGCCCGCACGGCTGGGACCCCTGGCAGAAGAACCTGATCGACTTCGCGCCGCGCCTGTTCCACGACGCGCAGTGAGGTTCGGCTCGTGCCCCGGCGATCCCGCGATCGCCGGGGCACGGGCGTGTCCGTCGTGCGGGTCGAGGAGCGCGCGCAGCGCGTGTCATCTGTGCGGGTCGCGGAACGCGCAGCGCGCGTCCCGAGACCCCGAGCATGCGAGAGTGAGGACCGTGGAACGCAACTGGGCGGGCAACCTCGAGTACCGCGCGACGCGCATCGTGCACCCGTCGTCGATCGACGAGCTGCGTGAGGCGCTCAGCGGCGACGGGCCGATCCGCATGCTCGGCACGAGGCACACGTTCAACGACCTGGCCGACACCGCTGGCACGCTCATCGCGACCGACCGGCTGCCGGCCGAGGTCGATGCGGGCAGCGCCCCCGGCGTCGTCCGGCTGAGCGGTGGTCTGCGGTACGGGGAGGTCGCGCCGCGCCTGCAGGAACGCGGACTCGCGCTGGCGAACCTCGCGTCGCTGCCGCACATCTCGGTCGCAGGCGCGGTCGCAACCGGCACGCACGGCTCGGGTGACCGAATCGGCTCGCTCGCGAGCGCCGTCCGCGCCGTCTCGTTCCTCACCCCTGATGGCGAGGTGCGCTCGCTGCGGCGCGGCGACGCCGACTTCGACGGTGCGGTCGTGCACCTCGGTGCGCTCGGCGTCGTGCTCGCGCTCGAGCTCGACGTCGAGCCGACGTACGACGTCGCCCAGACCGTGCACGAGGCACCCCGATGGGACGCGATCCTCGCCGACCTCGACGCGACGACCTCGCTCGGCACGAGCGTGAGCATCTTCACGCGATGGTCCGACGCCGAGACGGCCGACCAGCTGTGGGTCAAGCAGCGACTGCCCGTCGAAGCGGATCCCGCGGAGCGCCGTCGCGCGGTCGTCGACCGCCTCGGCGCCCGGCCGGCGTCGGTGCCGCGCCATCCGATCCTGGGCATGCCCGCCGACGCGTGCACCGCGCAGCTCGGCGAGCCCGGGCCGTGGTTCGAGCGGCTCCCGCACTTCCGGCTCGAGTTCACGCCCTCTGCCGGCGAGGAGCTGCAGTCCGAGTACCTCGTGCCGCGCGCCGACGCGGTCGACGCCATCGAGGCGCTGCGCTCGCTCGCCCACCGCATCGCGCCGCTGCTGCAGGTGTGCGAGGTGCGCACGGTCGCCGCCGACTCGCTGTGGCTGAGCCCCGCATACGGCACCGACGTCGTCTGCCTGCACTTCACGTGGCTGCTGGACCAGGCGGCCGTCGAGGCGCTGCTGCCGGTCATCGAGGCAGCGCTGCCGACGACGGCGCGCCCGCACTGGGGCAAGCTGTTCACCCTCCCGGCCGACGAGCTGCGCCGCCGGTACCCGCGGTTCGACGAGTTCGCCGCGCTGCGCGAGCGCTTCGACCCCGCCGGGCGTCTCCGCAACGCCTACCTGGAGCGGATCGGCCTCTGACGAGCCGGCAGCGGGCGGCCCTGGCTCGAGAAGTCGCGTTTGCAAGGCCGGGCCGTGCATCCGCGACTTCTCGATTCCGCCCGGCGTGCCGTACGGCCCTGCGCCAGACTGGGAACAGCGGCTGACGACCAGGAGGCGACCATGACGACGGCGAGCACGCCGAAGATCGAGGCGATCGAGCTGCACCGGCTCGAGGTGCCGCTCGTGCGCCCGTTCGAGACGTCGTTCGGTCGCGAGACGGCGCGCGAGGTGCTCCTCGTGCGCGTGCGGACCGATCAGGGCGACGGGTGGGGGGAGTGCGTCGCGGGTCGCGACCCGTTCTACTCGTCCGAGTACGTGGACGGCGCGGCATCCGTCATCGAGCACTACTTCGCGCCGGCGCTGATGGAGCGGCCGGCACCCCACGCGGTGGACGACGGTCATGTCTCCGGCGTCCTCATCGAGGATCCCGCGCACTCCGCCGGCATCTGGGTCGACGACCGCGAGCAGCACGTCGAGGGCGCGGCAGGGCCGGCTGCGGCGGGCGGCGCGACCGCGTCGATCGCGACCGTGCCGCTCGCGGCATCCCTCGCCCCCGCCCTGGCGTTCGTCGCGGGCCACCGGATGGCCAAGGGCGCGCTCGAGGCCGCCGTGCTCGAGGCCGAGCTCCGGGCCCAGGGCCGGTCGATGGGGGAATGCTTCGGTGCCGTACGCGAGTGGGTCGACTGCGGCGTCTCGGTCGGCATCGCACCGACCATCGAGGAGCTGCTCGACGAGGTCACCGGATACCTCGAGCAGGGCTACCGGCGCATCAAGCTCAAGATCAAGCCCGGCTGGGACCTCGTGCCCGTCGCGGCGGTCCGGGAGCTCCTCGGCCGCGATGCGCTGCTGCAGGTCGACGCGAACACGGCCTACACGGCCGACGACATCCCTTTGCTCGCGAGCCTCGACCCGTTCGAGCTGCTGCTGATCGAGCAGCCGTTCGCCGAGGAGGATCTCGCGACGCACGTCCGGCTCGCCGAAGCGGCCACGACGCCCGTGTGCCTCGACGAGTCGATCCTCGACGTGACGACCGCGGTCGACGCGATCGAACGCGGCGCGGCGTCGATCGTCAACATCAAGCCGGGCCGCATGGGCGGGTATCTCGAGGCGCTGCGGGTGCACGATGCGTGCCGGGCGCGCGAGGTTCCCGTGTGGTGCGGCGGCATGCTCGAGACCGGAGTGGGCCGCGCGGCGAACGTCGCGCTCGCGGCCCTGCCCGGGTTCGTGCTGCCGGGCGACACCTCGGCGTCGGCGCGCTACTTCGCGGACGACCTCACCGAGCCGTTCATGCTCGGCGAGGGCGAGCACCGCGGGCAGTTGCGGGTTCCGGATGGCGCGGGCACGGGCGTGCACGTGCGGGAGGAGCTCGTGCGCGACTGGGCGAGCAGCGCGCCCGTGACGATCACGGCGCGCTGACGCCGTCGGGCGAGGACTCCGGGCGGAGGTCGCGGTCCCGCGGCTGCGCCGCCAGCACGGGCATCAGCAGCCCGGCGAGCAACGATCCGAGCGTGCCGAACACCATGTCGGAGACGGTGTCCTCGTAGGTGAGCACGGTCGCCGGGTCGATGAACGTCGTCGTGAACCACTCGAAGATCTCCCAGAGCGCCGCGAGGCCGGCGCCGATCGTCGTCGTGACGACGGCATACGAGAACCTCGAGCGTCGCAGCGTCGCAGAGTCCGCCATCGCGCCGAACCGCACGAACAGGATGTAGCAGGTCGCTGCGGCGATCCCGGTCATCGCGAAGTGCATCACGTCGTCGAGCCACCACACCACGCTGTAGAAGTCGGTCACGCTGCTCCAGGTCGCCGCGAGCGCGATGACGCCGTAGGTGATGTCGAGGGCCGGCCGCACCCCGAGCGCCCGCGGCAGCAGCATGGCGACGCTCACGACGGCGAAGCTCGACACCCCCTTCCCGCCCCAGCCGAGCCCGGCCAGGACGATGCTCGCCACGGCGAGCACGCGCAGGCCGTCGGCGACCAGTTCGGCGGGCCCGTGCGGGCGCCGGCGCAGGTTCGCCAGGAGTCCGCGCATGAGGTTCCCCTTCGTCGGGTCGGCGGTCGAGGCCGGGCGCCGTACGTCAGGCCACGGGGCGCGTCGGCGGGCCGTCGGAGGCGGCGGTCGAGCGGTCTGCGCCGGCCGCCCCGCCCTCGCCGGCGTCCGCGGACGCCGCCGCCCGGCCCGGTTGCGCGACGAGCACGGGCATGATCAGGCCCGCGAGCAGCGACCCGAGCCCGCCCGCGACGATGTCGCCGATCGTGTCGCGGTAGCCGACATAGATCGTCTCGTCGAGGAAGGTCTTGCCGAACCACTCGAACATCTCCCAGAACGTCGCGAGCGCGAGGCCGATCGCGGTCGTGACGACGGAGGTCGAGAGGAGCGGGCGCGGCAGGGTGGATGCCTCGGCGACGACGCCGAACCGCTCGAGCGGGATGTAGCACACCGCCGCCGCGAGCGCGGTCATGAGGAAGTGCATGGGCAGGTCCCACCACTTCACGGTGACGTAGAGGTCGGTGACGCTGCTCCACACCGAGACGAGGGCGATGACGCAGTAGGCGATGTCGAACCCGGGGCGAACGGCCAGCGCGCGCGGCAGCAGCATCGCGCCGCTGACGAAGGCGAGGCTGACTGCGCCGAGCGGGCCCCATCCGATGCCGGCGATGACGATGCACACGAGCCCGACCACGCGCAGCCCGTCGGCGACCAGTTCGGCCGGCCCGTGCGGTCGGCGACGCAGGTTCGCGAGCAGCTCGTGCATCATTCGTCCTCCTCCGTACGGCGGGTGGTACCGGCGCGGCGGTGGCGCAGCACCGCCTGCACCGGCTCGTGGTCGGATGGCGATCGTCCGTCGAATCGCGTGGCGTTGATGCCCGCGCGAAGCACGTCGAGTCCGTCGTCGACGAGGATGTGGTCGATGCGCCGTCCGCCCACCCTGAGCCGACGATAGCCCGAGTAGGTGCCCCACTGCGGCGTGACCCGCTCGTCGGCCGCATCCCAGACGTCGCGGAGGCCGTCGCCGAGCACGAGGTTGCGGTGCACCGCCGAGTCCTCGCCGGCGTTGAAGTCGCCCGTGATGACGACGGCCGCGGCGGGGTCGGCGGCACGCGCGGCCTGCGCGAGCCGCGCGATCATGCGGGCGGAGTGCAGCCGCGAGCGCCATGAGATGTGGTCGAGGTGTGTGTTGAACGCCATGAGCCGTGCGCCCGTCTCGCGGTCGGTGAACTCGGCCGTGACGAGGATGCGGCGGGTGACGTTCCCCCACGACCGCGAGCCGTGGAGGTCGGGCGTCGCCGAGAGCGCGAGCTGGCGCCAGGCCGTGAGCTCGAGGCGCGTCGTGTCGTAGAAGATCGGACAGCGTTCTCCGCGCCCCGACGGGTCGCGCCCCGTGCCCACCCAGCGATAGTGGTCGCCGAGGGCCTCGGCGACGACCTCGATCTGGTCGGCGAGCGCCTCCTGCACGCCCAGGACGGTCGGCAGCTCGGCGGCGAGGAGGCGACGGACGAGGCGCTTGCGCTGGGCCCAGTCGTCGGGGCTGCCCGGCCGGTATCGCGGGATCCGACGCCGGATGTTGAAGGTCATGACGTGCAGCGCGGGCGGTTCCACCCGGCCGATCAGCGCGACATCCGTCATCCCGCCAGCGTACGCGCGGCGGCGGCGATCGAGCTCAGGCTTGTGCGCCGGCGGCCTGCTGCTCGGCGATCCGGCGCCGCACGTCGTCCATGTCGAGCGCCTTCGCGCCCTGGACCACCTGCTCGAGCTGGGTGCCGTTCAGCGCACCGGGCTGGGCGAAGACGATGATGCCCTGGCGGAAGACGACGAGGGTGGGGATGGAGGTGATGCCGAAGCCGGCGGCGAGTGCCTGCTCGGCCTCGGTGTCGACCTTGCCGAACACGACGTCGCCGTGCTGCTCGGAGGCCTTCTCGAAGATGGGGCCGAACATGCGGCAGGGCCCGCACCACTCGGCCCAGAAGTCGAGCAGCACGATGTCGTTGTCGCGGACCGTCGACTCGATGGTGTCGTGGGTGATGTTCACGGAAGCCATGCGCCGAGTCTAGCAGATACCCTGGGGGTATCCTCCGAACGCGCTGGACGCGAGGGCGGCGCGGTCGGCGGCCCAGATCAGGCGAGCGCGCCCCCGTCGAGACCGGCCGCGAGCTCGCCGATGCGCGCCACCGCGGCCGAGCGCTCGGGGTCGTCATCGAGCGCGAACCAGGTCGACGAGAGCGCGCACCACGCCACGAGCCAGTCGCGCAGCCGACGTTCGTCGAAGCCCGTCGCCTCCACGACCACGGCGAACTGCCGGGCGAGTCGACCGGGGGCGAGCGCCAGGTCGTGGGGATTGCAGAGCAGGTTGCACACGTCGAACTCGGCGTCGCCGACCAGCCCCTTCGGATCGATCGCGAGCCAGCCGTGCTCGCCGAAGTCCAGCACGTTCGCGTGGTGCAGGTCGCCGTGGAGCACGACGGGCTCGCCCGGTTCGTCGAGCAGCCGCCGGGCGAGCGATGCGCCCGCACGGTGCAGCGGCTCGAGTGCGTCGGCGTGCTCAAACAGGCGTCGGAACCACGTCTCGAGAACGACGAGGTCGGGCGGCTCGGCCGAACCGAGCACCCGTCCGGTCTGCCGGTGGAGTCGCCCGGCCACGGAACACACGATGCGCGTCGCCTCGTCGTCGGACCCGGCGCGCACCATCTCGACGAGGTCGCGATCGCCCATCGCACGCTCGAGCAGCAGCGCCCGTCCGTCGCGTCGGAGGACGCGCGCCGCGCCGTGCCCCTCGAGCGCGACGAGGAGGTCGGCGCCGCGAGCCTCCTCCTCGACATGCGCGATCTTCAACATCGCGGGCGTGCCGTCCTCGGTGCTCACCGGGATGAGCCGGCTGGACGCGGTGGTGACGGCGTCGCCGTCCTGATGCAGCCGCCAGCGGCGCAGCCACGCGAGGTCCGCTCCGTGGCCGGGGTCCACGGGTCCGAGGTCGCTCACCGCTCCAGTATTCCGGCTCCGGCCGCTGCGCCGCGGCTAGGGTGGGGCCAT
The DNA here is from genome assembly GCF_900104685.1 of Agromyces flavus. Lineage (NCBI taxonomy): Bacteria > Bacillati > Actinomycetota > Actinomycetes > Micrococcales > Microbacteriaceae > Agromyces > Agromyces flavus. The sequence continues at coordinate 2,069,373 of NZ_LT629755.1, read as the reverse complement.
GTCGGACGACGCGGTGAAGCAGGCACAGGAAGCGGCCGCGGCCGCGGCGGCGGCAGCCGAAGCGCTGCAGCGGCAGGCGCAGGAGGCGATCCGCAAGGCCGAGGAGGCTGCCGCACTCGCGAAGGCCGCGGCGGACGCGCAGCAGGCGGCCGCCCGATCCGCACCGGATGCCGCGAGCGCACCGCCCGCGGACGCTCCGCCTGACGCGCCCGACGCCGGCCCGCTCGGCGCCGATGGGGTCGAGGCGATCCGTTCCGGCTACGCGTTCGAGGGCGCCGCGCTCGAGATGGGTGCGCTCGTCAACGGCGAGGCGATGCCCGACGTCCCCGTGCGCATCCCGCTCGCGATGACCAACCGCCACGGGCTCGTCGCGGGAGCGACGGGCACGGGCAAGACCCGAACGCTCCAGGTGCTCGCCGAGCAGCTCGCCGCCAATGGCGTGGCCGTGTTCGCCGCCGACATCAAGGGCGACCTCTCGGGGGTCGCGACTCCCGGAGAGGGCAACGAGAAGCTCCTGAAGCGCACGGCCGGCATCGGCCAGGACTGGACGCCGGCGAGCTTTCCGACCGAGTTCTACTCGCTCGGGGGCGTCGGCCGTGGGGTTCCCATCCGCGCGACGATCTCGGGATTTGGACCGCTCCTCCTGAGCAAGGTGCTCGGCCTCAACGAGACGCAGGAATCCAGCCTCGGGCTGGTGTTCCACTACGCGAACAAGAACAGCCTCGCGCTCCTCGACCTCGACGACCTGCGCGCGGTCCTCGCCTATCTCGTGAGCGACGAGGGCAAGGACGAGCTCGAGGGACTCGGCGGCCTGTCGAAAGCGACGGTCGGCGTCATCCTGCGCGAGCTGATCGCGTTCGCCGACCAGGGCGCCGACGTGTTCTTCGGCGAGCCCGAGATCGACACCGCCGAGTTCCTGCGCAGCGCGTCCGACGGCCGCGGCGTCATCAGCCTCCTCGAGGTCCCCGGAGTCGCCGACAAGCCCGCGTTGTACTCGACGTTCCTCATGTGGCTGCTCGCAGACCTGTACGGCGGCCTGCCCGAGGTCGGCGACCTCGACAAGCCCAAGCTCGTGTTCTTCTTCGACGAGGCGCACCTGCTCTTCCGGGATGCCTCGAAGGAGTTCCTCGCTCAGGTGGTGCAGACCGTGCGGCTCATCCGCTCCAAGGGCATCGGCGTGTTCTTCGTCACGCAGACCCCGAAGGATGTGCCGGGCGACGTGCTCGCGCAGCTCGGCTCGCGAGTGCAGCACCAGCTGCGCGCGTTCACGCCCGACGACGCCAAGGCGCTGCGGGCGACCGTCTCGACGTACCCGAACTCGGGCTACGACCTCGAGGAGACGCTCACCGTGCTCGGCACCGGCGAGGCGATCGTCACGGTCATGAACGAGAAGGGCGCGCCGAGCCCCGTCGCGTGGACCCGGCTCCGCGCACCCCAGGCGTCGATGTCGCCGAGCCCCGATGCGGTGATCGATGCCGCCGTCGCGGCATCCCCGCTGCTGGCGAAGTACGGCACCGCGATCGATCGCGAGTCCGCCCACGAGCTGCTGACGAAGAAGATGGCGGATGCCGCGGCCGCCGCAGACGCGGCCGAGGCCGCCAGGGCCAAGGCCGAGGCCGACGCCGGGTACGAGAAGATGCAGGCGAAGATCCGCGCCGATCAGGAGAAGGCCGAGAAGAAGGCGCAGGCCGAGTACGACCGGATGATGAAGCGGACCTCCGGCACCTCGCGGTCGCGATCCCGCACGCCCGAGCGATCGGCGCTCGAGCAGGTCCTCGGTTCGAAGCAGACGCAGAAGATCATCGGCCAGGTGCTCACGGGCCTGTTCGGCATGGCCAAGCGTCGATGACGGATGCTGCGGGGCGGGCGCCCGCGATCAGGCCGTACCGGGCGTCGGACCGCGAGACGATCGCGCGCATCTGCCTGCTGACGGCGGCCGGCGGCGGCGATGCGACGGGAGTGTACGGCGACGACGCGCTGATGCCCGAGGTGTACGCGCTGCCGTACGTCGACTACGCGCCCGACCTCGCGTTCGTGGTCGACGACGGCGGGATCGTCGGCGGGTACGTGCTCGGGGTCGCCGACACGGCCGACTTCATCGACTGGTACGCACGCGAGTGGGCGCCCGGGTTCCGTCGGCGACATCCGACGCCCTCGCCGCCCACCGCGCACCGGCCGGCCTACACCGAGGCGCAGCTCATCGCCGACGGCGGCGACCCCGAGCGCATGCGCATCGCCGAGCTCGACGCCTACCCGGCGCACCTGCACGTCGACCTCCTGCCGACGTACCAGGGGCGGGGTCTCGGACGGCGGCTCATCGACACGCTGCGGACCGCGCTCGCCGACCGGGGCGTGCCCGCGGTGCACCTCGGCCTGGATCCGGCGAACGTCGGCGCGAGGGCGTTCTACTCGCGGATCGGCTTCCACGAGCTGCCGTCGAGCCGGCCCGACGCACCGCTGCTCGGCATCGCCACGCGGTGAGCGGATTGCGCACCATCCGCTTCGCGCTCACCGACGGCGCAGGCCGCGGCCCTCGAACCAGTAGAGCAGCTTCGGATCGGTCGCCCTGAGCTCCGACATCGTGACGGGCTCTGCGCGCACCACCTCGTCGACGCCGAGGATCCTCGAGACGAGGTCCATCGACGCGTCGTCCCAGAACGTCCCTCGCATGCGGAACACGCAGCGTCCATCCCGGTCGACCACGAAGAGCTGCTTCACCGTCTCGAGCGTGTCCCCGCGATAGGTCTCGAGCCGGAGCACGCCCGCGATATCGCGCCGCGCCACGCTGTGGATGCGCCCGAAGAACCCGCGCTCGACGATGCCGTGCGGACTGACCGCCGCCTCGGTGCGCTGGTACCGGATCCAGGCCGCGAAGGAGAGTGCGCCGAGCGCGGTCGCCGCGAGCACGGCGCCGGCGACGGCCACGGGGCCGAGTGGGCGGAGCACCCATCCGAGCGTCACGAGCAGGGGCAACGCAAGGGCGAGCACCGGGAGGCCGATGCTGCGGGCGAGGGTGCGGCGGGGTCTCAGGGTGTGCACCCTGAGACCCCGGCCCTCTGTCGACGTCTGGTCGGTGCGGAAGCCCCCTGCGTCCCCACTTCCCACCATGACCACTGTTGCCGTTGACATCGAATTCATGATCCGCCGATGCCGCGGGGGCCGCTATTCGGCATTAAGGAGGACTTGCGCGGAGGACCTGGATGCGCGTGCGGATGACGGGGTCCGCTTCACGGCTCTGAGGGCACCGAACGGCTCACTCCAGGATGGGCAGCGCTGCCTCGCAGAAGTCGTCGCTTCGGCCGGTCGAGCCCTTCACCTGGCCGAGGAACTCGAGGAACTCATCGTCGCTCGGGTCGGTGATGTCGTCCCCGTAGTCGATGAGGACCTCGAAGCGGACCTGGCCGGGGTTGCGTGCGATGGCCTTGCCCGACTCGTCGTACACCGTGGCGTTGCCGGTCGAGAGCACCAGGATCGTCATCGTGCCGTCGCCGTTGTCGGTGATCCTGAGGTCCTTCTCGACCCCGCGGATGTGCTCGCGCACCATGCCGTTCTCGGTCGTGTACGTCGCGTCGACGGTGTAGTTGCCCTTCCAGTACGGGGCGGTTCCCGGCTTGCGGGAGTTGAAGAGGACGTGGACCTCACGGGTGAGGTCGACCTCGACCGAGAGGCCCACGTCGCAGAAGTTCAGGTCGGTGAAGGCCTCGTGCTCGGTGAACGTGAAGTTCTCGAGCGGGCGCGCCGAGGCCGAGGGCGCCACGATCAGCGTCCCGGCGAACGCGACGGCGGCCGCCGCGGCGATGGCACCGCGCCGGCGGGTGGAGACGGACATCATGCTCCCTTCTCGCGCGCGAGGAGTGGAGCGCCCCGCAGCGCTGCGATGGCCGGGCTGGCGGAATCCTCCCGCGCCCGGGCGCGCGCGGCGACTCCCGTTCGGGGGCCATTCGGGGCGCAGAGCGATGACATGCGGGGCGCTGCGCGTCACCCGTTTCGTCGTACTCAATCGGCGGAGGATGGGGGATTCGAACCCCGGTGGGGGCGCTGCGCGTCACCCGTTTCGTCGTACTCAATCGGCGGAGGATGGGGGATTCGAACCCCGGTGGGGGCGCTGCGCCTCACCCGTTTCGTCGTACTCAATCGGCGGAGGATGGGGGATTCGAACCCCCGAGGGCTTTCACCCAACACGCTTTCCAAGCGTGCGCCATAGGCCACTAGGCGAATCCTCCTGGGACCCCTCGCGCACCCGCCAGAGCCCGGTTACCCTTGCTGCGTTTCCGCCCTGGGGGAGTTGGCCTGGATGGCGCCACGCGAGGAGCCGTCGGACAGTCTACCCGAGCGCGCGACGCCCGCGAACCGCGCGGTCGCCAGCACGGCACTCGCCCCGGATTCCCAGCGGGGTGTCCGGCCCGGCCAATAGGCTGGCGGCGTGGCGCACAGCATCTACATCTGCTCCGCGGAAGGGAACACCGGCAAGTCCACCGTCGCACTCGGCGCGGTCGACACGTTGAGTCGGCGCGCGATCCGCGTCGGGGTGTTCCGTCCGATCGCCCGATCCTCCGAGGAGGACGACTACGTGCTCGAGCTGCTGCTCGCGCACGACGGGGTGATCGAGCTGGGGTACCACGACGCGATCGGGGTCACGTACGAGGACGTGCACGCCGATCCCGAGGGGGCGCTCGCGACGATCGTGCGCCGCTTCAAGGCCGTCGAGTCGCGCTGCGACGTGGTGGTGGTGATCGGGTCCGACTACACGGATGTCGCGAGCCCGACCGAGCTGGCGTTCAACGCCCGGATCGCGGCGAACCTGGGCGCGCCCGTGCTCCTGGTCGTCGGCGGACGCGTGCCGCACGGCCGTGGTGCGAGCGAGCGCCTCGGCTACACCGACGCGCGCACGCCCGACGAGCTCGCGCAGCTGACCGAGCTCGCGGTCGAGGAGCTCACGCGCGAGCACGCGACGCTGCTCGGCATCGTCGCGAACCGTGCCGATCCCGATCGGCTCGAGCAGGTGGTCGACGCGGTCCGGTCGGCCGCCGGAGGTGCGCCGCAGGTCGCGTCATCCGCTCGCCCGGATGACGGCGCCGGAGCCGCGCCAGCGGTCGCCGTCTGGGCGATCCCCGAGGACGAGTACCTGGTCGCGCCCTCGATGCGCAGCATCATGCACGCCCTCGGGGGCGAGCTGTACGCGGGCGATCCGGAGCTGCTCGAGCGCGAGGCGCTCGGCGTGGTGATCGCGGCGATGTCGATGGAGAACGTGCTCGCCCGGCTCATCGAGGGCTCGGTCGTGATCGTGCCGGGCGACCGCAGCGAGGTGCTGCTCGGCGTGCTCACCGCGAATTCGTCGGCGACCTTCCCGTCGATCTCGGGCATCGTGCTGAACGGCGGCTTCCCGGTCTCCGAGACGGTCGAGCGGCTCATCGAGGGCCTGAAGTCGGTGCTGCCGATCATCCGCACCCAGCTCACGACCTACGACGCGGCCCTCGCGATCACGTCGACGCGCGGTCGCCTCGCGGCAGAGTCGCAGCGCAAGCGCGACACGGCCCTCGCGTTGTTCGAGAAGCACGTCGACGGGCCGGCCCTGCTCGACCGACTCGATGTCGCGACCACCGACGTGGTGACCCCGCTCATGTTCGAGTACGGGCTGCTTGCCCGCGCCCGGCAGGTGCGCAAGCACATCGTGCTGCCCGAGGGGTACGACGACCGCATCCTTCGCGCCGCTGCCACGCTGCTCGCGCGGGACGTCGCCGACCTCACCATCCTCGGTGAGGAGATCGAGATCCGCGCCCGCGCGATCGGGCTCGGCCTCGACATCTCGAAGGCGACCGTGCTGTCGAACCACGACCACGTGCTCGTGTACCGCTTCGCCGACGAGTACCAGCGGCGTCGCGCGCACAAGGGCGTGACGCTCGAGCAGGCGCGCGACACCGTCCAGGACGTGTCGTACTTCGGCACGATGATGGTCGAACTCGGACTCGCCGACGGCATGGTCTCGGGGGCGATGCACACGACCGCGCACACCATCCGGCCTGCGTTCGAGATCATCAAGACCCGGCCCGACGTCGAGGTCGTCTCGAGCGTCTTCCTGATGGCGCTCGCCGACCGCGTGCTCGTGTACGGCGACTGCGCGATCGTGCCCGACCCGACGGCAGAGCAGCTGGCCGACATCGCGATCTCCTCGGCGGCGACGGCGGCCGAGTTCGGGATCGAACCGCGCGTGGCGATGCTGTCGTACTCGACCGGCGAGTCGGGCAGCGGCGCCGATGTCGACAAGGTGCGGCGGGCCACCGACCTCGTGCGCGAACGTGCGCCCGAGCTGCCCGTCGAGGGGCCGATCCAGTACGACGCCGCGGCCGACGCCGCCGTCGCGCGCACCAAGATGCCGGGGTCGGATGTCGCGGGGCGGGCGACCGTGTTCGTCTTCCCCGACCTCAACACGGGCAACAACACCTACAAGGCCGTGCAGCGTTCGGCGGGGGCCGTCGCGATCGGCCCGGTGCTGCAGGGGCTACGGAAGCCGGTAAACGACCTCTCGCGCGGTGCGCTCGTGCAGGACATCGTGAACACGGTCGCGATCACCGCGATCCAGGCCGCCGCGGGCGATGGCCTCCAGCACTCGGCCGGACCGCTCGACCGGCTCGAGTCCCGGACGGCCGCGTCATGACCACGGTCCTCGTCGTCAACTCGGGGTCGTCATCGCTGAAGTACCAGCTCCTCGACGTCGAGGCCGGAGAGGCGCTCGCCACGGGGCTCGTCGAGCGCATCGGCCAGCCCGAGGGGCGAGCGACGCACACGGACGGCTCGGGCGCCGAGGTGCGCGACGAGCTCGCGATCCCCGACCACGACGCCGCCTTCGCGTGGATGCTGCGCGCGTTCGCCGACCACGGCCCGTCGCTCGAGGCGCACCCGCCCGTCGCCGTGGGGCACCGCGTCGTGCAGGGCGGCGCCCGGTTCTTCGAGCCGACCGTCATCACCGAGCTCGTGAAGATCAACATCGACGAGCTCTCGGTGCTCGCACCGCTGCACAATCCGGCGAACCTGGCGGGCATCGTCTCGGCCGAGCGGGCGTTCCCCGACGTCCCGCACGTCGCGGTGTTCGACACCGCCTTCCACCAGACGATGCCTCCGGCGGCGTACACCTACGCGATCGACCGGGAGGTCGCGGAGCGGCACCGCGTCCGTCGCTACGGCTTCCACGGCACATCCCACCGGTACGTCTCGCGGGCCGCGGCGGCGTACCTCGAGCGTCCGATCGAGGAGCTCAAGCTGGTCGTGCTGCACCTCGGCAACGGCGCATCGGCGTGCGCCGTCGACGGCGGGCGCTCGGTCGAGACGAGCATGGGGATGACGCCGCTCGAGGGGCTCGTGATGGGCACGCGTTCGGGCGACCTCGACCCCGCCGTCCTCCTGCACCTGCAACGGCGCGCACGGCTCGACACCGACGATGTGGACGACCTGCTCAACAAGCGGAGCGGCATCCTCGGCCTCGGCGGTCACCATGACATGCGCGACCTCGTCGCGGCGGCCGAATCGGGCGACGCGCGCGCCGAGCTCGCGCTCGAGGTGTACTGCCACCGCATCCGGTCGTACGTGGGGGCGTACGCCGCGCAGCTCGGCCGCGTCGACGCGATCGTCTTCACCGCGGGAGTGGGGGAGAACGCCGCGGAAGTGCGCCGGCGCTCGATCGCCGGGCTCGAGGGGTTCGGGGTCGAGCTCGACGCGACGCGCAACGCCGAGCGCTCGGGAAAGGCGCGCCGCATCTCGACCGAGGCCTCGCGCACGCAGGTCCTGGTGGTGCCGACGAACGAGGAACTCGAAATCGCGCGGCAGACGTTGGAGGTCGTCGCGGGCTGATGCGCGCCGCCCGGTCGACTCGCGCCAGCCGGAGTGCAGGCTCCGGCGGGCCGCGCCATCCGGAGCCGGGTCCGTGGCGAATTCGACAAGGAGTCTTGTACAAGAGATCTTGTAGGTCTAGCCTCATCGTATGGACGAGTCGCGCCCCGACCCCGACCGCATCCGGCTCCGCGACGCCGGGCCCATGCGCGCGCTCGCGCATCCGGTGCGGCTGCGCGTGCTCGGCATGCTTCGAGTCGATGGGCCCGCCACGGTGGGCATGCTCGCCGAGCGCACCGGCGAGGCCGCGGGATCCGTCAGCTATCACATCGCGACGCTCGCGAAGCACGGGTTCGTCGAAGAGGCGCCCGAACTCGCGCGCGACCGCCGTGAGCGCTGGTGGCGCGCCGCGCACGAGGTGACGAGCTGGCGCACCGAGGAATTCCTCGACGATCCCGAGCGGCACGCGGCATCCGATGCCCTTCGTCGCGCCGTGCTCGAGGCGTACCACCGCGAGCTGCTCGACGCGCTCGAGGCCGAGGTCGCGCTCGACCCCGAGTGGGTCGCGGCATCCGACTCGAGCGACGGCGCCGCGCAGCTCACCCTCGAGGAGTTCCGCGAGCTGGCCGCCGATCTCGCCGCGGTGCGCGAGAAGTGGTGGGCTCGCGGGCGCGAGCCGCGCGACGGCGCCCGCGCCGTGCGGTGGATCACGCACGTCTTCCCGAGGAGCGACGCGTGAGCGCCGCCGAACCGCGCGACGCCGTCGCCGAGCCGGGCGATCACGTTCGCAGGAGAACCGGCGATGTGCCGGATCGAGCCGGCGCGCGCGACCCGCACGTCGCCGATTCTCCTGCGAACCGTCGTGGCGGCCGACGCCGCATCCCGCTCGTCGCCCTGTTCGCCGCGCAACTGTGCTCGCTCGGAGGCAACGCCATCGCGATCGTCGCGATCCCGCTCATCGTGCTGCAGCAGACCGGTTCACCGCTCGCCGCCGGCGTCGCCGGGATCTTCGCGACCGTGCCGCTCGTGATCGGCGGCGCGTTCGGCGGGGTGCTCGTCGACCGATTCGGGTATCGGACGTCGAGCATCGCGGCGGATGTCGCGAGCGGCGCGACCGTACTGGCGATCCCGCTGCTCGACGCGGCGGGCCTCCTCTCGTTCGGCGCGCTGCTCGCCCTCGTGTTCCTCGGTGGACTGCTCGACCCGCCCGGCGACACCGCGAAGACCGTGCTCATGCCCGACCTCGCTGCGCTCGCCGGTACACCGCTCGCCCGGGCAGCCGGGGCGCAGTCGGCGGTGCAGCGCACCGCGACCATGGTGGGCGCGGGGACCGCGGGCGCCCTCGTCGCGATCTCCGGCCCGATGACCGCGTTGGTCGCGGATGCCGCGGGCTTCGCCGTGTCGGCGCTCCTCGTCGCCGTGTTCGTTCCGGGGCGGCGCCGCTCCGCCGGTCGCGCGGCCTCGGCCGGAGAGACTGACGTCGCCTCGAGCGCCGCCGGATTCGTCGCGGGCATCCGCTTCATAGTCCGCACCCCCCTCGCGCGCGCCGTCGTCCTGCTCGTCACGCTGACGAACGCGATCGACGCGGCGGGCATGACGGTGCTCAAGCCGGTGTACGCCTCGCAGGTGCTCGGCGATCCGGCCGCGCTCGGCTTCATGATCGGCTGCTTCGCGGCCGGCGCACTCGCCGGATCGGCGCTCTTCGGTCTGGTCGGGCATCGCGGTTCCGGCCGGCTCATGTTCGCGGCGTGCTTCGTCCTGGCCGGCACGCCGCCCTACCTGGCGATGGCGTTGGAGGCGCCGCGCGCAGTGCTCTTCCCGGTGCTGGCGCTGTCGGGGCTGGCGGCAGGGGCACTCAACCCCATGATCGCGACAGCGCTGTTCGCGGTGGTCCCCGACGGCATGCGCGCCCGCGTGTTCGGGGCCCTCACCTCGGGCGTGGCCGCCTCGATGCCGGTCGGCGCGTTCGCCGCCGGCCTCGCCGTGGATGCGTTCGGGCTCGTGCCGGTGCTCGCCGGAGCCGCCGCGCTCTACGCGGTGCTCGGCGCGAGTCCGCTCGTGCTGCGCGGCTTCGACGGGCTCGCGGGGGCGCGGGACGCGGCATCCGCTGTCTCGGTGGACGTCGCCGAGGCCGATGCGTCATCGTCGAGCACTGCAGGGTCCCGCCTCGACGAGGTCGCCGAGCCGTCGCGCTCGTCGTAGTGCGCGGTGCTCAGCGCACGAGGCGCGCGCAGTCGATGCACAGGGTCGCCGTCGGGCGCGCCTCGAGTCGGCCGACCGAGATCTTCTGGCCGCAGCGCTCGCAGATGCCGTAGGTGCCGGCGTCGATGCGCGCGAGCGCGCGGTCGATGTCGGCGAGCTCGTGCTCGACGTCGTGCAGCACCGCGGTGCGCTGCGACCACTCCTGGCTCATCGTCGGGCCGTCGGGATCGTGCTCGTCGTCGACGGAGCCGTCGGATCGAGCCTCGCGCACGGCCGTGATCCCCTCGCTCTGCGAGAGGAGCCGTTCCTCCGCTTCGCGACGTTCCGCGAGCAGCAGTTCTCGGAACCGCTCCATCTGCCCGGCGCTGCGGATGCCCGTCATGCCCACCTCCGTCGTCGTGCACCGGCCGGATGTCGCGCCCGCACCGATGCGGTGCACGCATCCTACGCCCACCGGGCGACAGGGACGCCGAGGTGCCGTCGCACGGCGGTTCGGGCCCCGGCCGCGGTGTCGGATGCCGCGACTACGATTGACGCGTGGTCACCGCCCTCTATCGCCGCTACCGGCCCGAGACCTTCGCCGAGATGATCGGGCAGTCGCAGGTCACCGAGCCCCTCATGACGGCGCTCCGCACCGATCGGGTGAACCACGCGTACCTGTTCAGCGGCCCGCGCGGCTGCGGCAAGACCACCTCGGCGCGCATCCTGGCGCGGTGCCTGAACTGCGCCGAGGGGCCGACCGACACCCCGTGCGGCGTGTGCCCGAGCTGCGTCGAGCTGTCGCGCGCGGGCGGCGGTTCGCTCGATGTGGTCGAGATCGACGCGGCCAGCCACAACGGCGTCGACGATGCACGCGACCTCCGCGAGCGAGCGGTGTTCGCACCGGCCCGCGACCGGTACAAGATCTTCATCCTCGACGAGGCGCACATGGTGACGCCGCAGGGGTTCAACGCGCTGCTCAAGCTCGTCGAAGAGCCGCCCGAGCACGTGAAGTTCATCTTCGCGACGACCGAGCCCGACAAGGTCCTCGGCACCATCCGCTCGCGCACGCACCACTACCCGTTCCGGCTCGTGCCGCCCGCTCCCATGCTCGACTACGTGCAGAAGCTGTGCGACGACGAGGGCGTGCAGGTCGAGCCCGGCGTGCTGTCGCTCGTGGTCCGCGCCGGCGGCGGCTCGCCCCGAGACACGCTGTCGCTGCTCGACCAGCTGATCGCGGGGTCCGAGGGGTCGACCGTGGGCTACGAGCGCGCGGTCGCGCTGCTCGGCTACACGCACGGCGCGCTGCTCGACGAGGTCGTCGACGCGATCGGCGCGGCCGACGCCGCGGGCGCGTTCGCGGCCGCCGACCGCGTGATGCAGACCGGTCAGGATCCGCGGCGCTTCGTCGAAGACCTGCTCGAGCGTCTGCGCGACCTCATCGTCGTGGCGGCGACCAGTCCCGAGGCCGCGGCCGCCGTGCTGCGTGGCGTGCCCGCCGACGAACTGGCCCGCATGGCCACGCAGGCCGCGGCGTTCGGCGCAGCCGAGCTCTCGCGGGTCGCCGACCTCGTCAGCCAGACGCTCACCGAGATGACCGGCGCCACCTCGCCGCGCCTGCACCTCGAGCTCATGCTCGCACGGGTGCTCGTGCCCGCGAGCGACGCGACCGAGCGAGGCGCACTCGCCAGGGTCGAGCGGCTCGAGCGGCGAGTCGGCGTGACGGATGCCACGGGGCCGGCCGAACGTCCGGATACCCCGTCGATCGCGCCCGCGTCCCGCCGCGAGCCGTCCGCCACGCGCGCCTCATCGGGCGCGGCCTCCGCTCCCGCCGCAGCGCCCGCCGAGCGGCCCGTCGAGGCCACCGCGCCCACGCCGGCCGACGCGCCCTCGGGCTCGTCTGCGCCCCGCCCGAAGTCGGTCGGGCCGGTGACCCTCGAGCAGGTGCGCGACGCCTGGCCCGAGATCCTGAGCGTGCTCGAACGCACGAAGCGCACCGCCTGGATGGCCGCGCTGACGGCTCAGGTGCTCGAGTACCGCACCGACGAGTCGGTGCTCGTCCTCGGCTTCCCGAGCCAGAACGACGTGCAGGACCTCCGCGGGAGCACCGGCACCCAGAGCCCCGCCGAGCTGTTGCGCGGCGCGATCGCCGAGGTGCTCGGCGTGCAGGTCAAGTTCATCCCACGCGTGATCGCGCCCGGAGCGCCCGACGGTGGCCAGAGTGCGACGCCCATGACCGAACCGGGCACGAGCGACCAGGGCGACCGCCAAGCGGCGGACCCGCCGCAGCCCCGATCCGCGGCGTCGGCCCGAAGCGCCGCTTCGGCGCCCGCGCCGAACGCGTCAGCGGATTCGCGATCGACGGCCACCTCGACGCGAGGGCCGGCTTCGACCTCCCCGGCGCGGGCCGTGACCGATGCGGGCGCCGGTCCCGTCGACTCCTGGGCGACCGTCGCGATCCCCACATCCGACCCGGCCGCGACCGGGTCGGCGGCCGCGGACTCGCCGTCGGCTCGCGCCGCGATCGCCGTCATCGACCGTCCGGCCGTTCGGCCGAGTCCGCAGCCCGCCGACGACGTTCCACCACCCGATGAGGCCGATGCGCCGCCGCCCGACGTCGAGCCGACGTTCGACCCCGGGCCCGACCCGGTCGGCGACGACGCGCCGATCGAGTCGGCGCCCGCACGAGGGCGAGGGCGAGGGCGCGCCCCCGCCCCTGCGCCGGCCGAGCCCTCGAACGGCGGTATCCAGCGCTACGGCGAGGCCGTGGTGCGCGACCTCCTCGGCGCCACGTTCCTCGAAGAGGTCGAGGCTCCGCCCGCGCGATTCGGCGAGCGAGGGTAACGCGTGTACGAGGGCATCGTCCAGGAGCTGATCGACGAACTCGGGCGCCTTCCCGGCATCGGTCCCAAGTCCGCGCAGCGCATCGCGTTCCACATCGTGCAGACCGAGCAGTTCGACGTCTCCCGGCTGGCCGAGATCCTGCTCGAGGTGCGCGACAAGGTGCGGTTCTGCGAGATCTGCGGCAACGTCGCCGAGGAGTCCACTTGCTCCATCTGCCGTGATCCCCGGCGTGACGCGTCGCTCATCTGCGTCGTCGAAGAGGCCAAGGACGTCGTCGCGATCGAACGGACTCGCGAGTTCCGCGGGCTCTACCACGTGCTCGGCGGGGCGATCAGCCCGATCGACGGCATCGGGCCCGACGAGTTGCGCATCCGCCAGCTGATGCAGCGGCTCGCCGACGGCACCGTCCGCGAGGTCATCATCGCCACCGATCCCAACCTCGAGGGCGAGGCGACGGCGACCTACCTCAGCCGGCTGCTCACGACGCTCGAGATCCGCGTGACGCGCCTCGCCTCGGGCCTGCCGGTCGGCGGCGACCTCGAATACGCCGACGAGGTCACGCTGGGCCGCGCGTTCGAAGGGCGCCGCGTCGTCAGCTGAACCGGCGCGACCGCCCGGCCGCCGCCACCGATGTCGGTGGCTCCGCTGAGGATCGAACCATGCCGAGCAGAGGTTCAGAGTGGGTCCAGGGCTACGTCGCGGCGTGGAAGTCGAACGATCCCGACGAGATCGGGGCGCTCTTCACCGATGACGCCGTCTACCTGACCGCACCCGATGTCGAGCCGCGCCGAGGGCGCGAGGCGATCGTGGCCGGATGGGTCGACGACCTCGACGAACCCGGAACGTGGACCTTCGACTGGGAGATCATCCACGAGCATGACGACGTCGTGCTCGTGCAGGGCCGAACGGAGTATCCGGCGGAGCGGGACTACCTCAACCTCTGGATCATCCGCCTGGCCGACGACGGCCGTGCCACCGAGTTCACCGAGTGGTACATGCCGCGCCCACACGGCGGCGACTGAGCGCAGCGCCATCATCTCGAACGGGGTGCGCATGAGGCCGTCGCCACCCCGTTGACGCCACTCCCGCCCGCCAGTAGAACGGAGCGCATGAGCGCTGGAACCGAGTGGGTCGAGGGGTACGTGCGAGCCTGGGAGAGCAACGACCCCGACGACATCGCCGCGATCTTCACCGACGACGCCGTGTACGAGTACAGCCCCGACGACCCCGACGCGCTGCGCGGCCGAGAGGCCATCATCGCCGGATGGCTCGACTCGAAGGACGAGCCGGGCGAGTGGACGTTCGACTGGGAGGTGCTCATCGAGACCGACGACACCGTGATCGTGCAGGGGCGCACCGACTACCCGGCCGAGAAGCTCTACGACAACCTCTGGGTGATCCGGCTTGCGCCGGACGGGCGCGCGAGCCGGTTCACCGAGTGGTACATGGCGCGCGATCGCTGACACCGGCGCACGCGACCTCGGCCGCAGCGCCCCCGTCACATGGCGGGGGCGGAATGCGTGCCGCCGTATGATGGACCTTCCGGCGCCGGGTGAGCATTTCCCCGGCCCAGTCACCCCGGGAGCGCCCACGTGAGCTTGATCGTGCAGAAATACGGCGGATCCTCCGTCGCCGACGCGGAGAGCATCAAGCGGGTCGCCAAGCGCATCGTCGAGGCGCGAAAGGCCGGCAACGACGTCGTCGTGGCGGTCTCCGCGATGGGCGACACGACCGACGAACTGCTCGACCTTGCGCACGAGGTCACGCCGATGCCCGCCCCGCGCGAGCTCGACATGCTGCTCACGTCGGGCGAGCGCATCTCGATGGCGCTGCTCGCGATGGCCATCAAGAGCATGGGCCACGAGGCGCGGTCGTTCACCGGCAGCCAGGCCGGCATGATCACGGATGCCACGCACGGCGCCGCCCGCATCGTCGAGGTCACCCCGGTGCGCCTGCGCGAGGCGCTCGACGAAGGCGCGGTCGTGATCGTCGCGGGCTTCCAGGGGTTCAGCCGCGAGTCGCGCGACATCACCACGCTCGGCCGAGGAGGCAGCGACACGACGGCCGTCGCGCTCGCGGCCGCACTCGAGGCCGACGTCTGCGAGATCTACACCGACGTCGACGGCGTGTTCACCTCAGACCCCCGCGTGGTCAAGAAGGCCCGGAAGCTCGACCGCATCACGAGCGAGGAGATGCTCGAGCTCGCGTCATCCGGCGCCAAGGTGCTGCACATCAGGGCCGTCGAGTATGCACGCCGCCACGGCGTCACGCTGCACGTCCGCTCGTCGTTCAACAACAGCGAGGGGACGATCGTCTACGACCCCGAGCGCCTTCCCGAAGGAGAAGCTGTGGAAGAGTCCGTCATCGCCGGAGTCGCGGTCGACCTCGGGCAGGTCAAGATCACCGTCGTCGGCGTGCCCGACGTGCCCGGCGCCGCGGCCAAGATCTTCAAGATCGTCGCCAAGACCAACGCGAACGTCGACATGATCGTCCAGAACGTCTCGGCCGCGGCCACGGGACGCACCGACATCTCGTTCACCGTGCCGAAGTCCGACGGCGAGCGCGCGCTCACGGCGCTCTCCGACGCGCAGGAGTCGCTCGGCTTCCAGTCGCTGCAGTACGACGACCAGATCGGCAAGCTCTCGCTCGTCGGCGCCGCGATGCGATCGGCGACCGGCATCTCGGCGAAGCTGTTCGAGGCGCTGTACGAGGCCGGCATCAACATCGAGATGATCTCCACCTCCGAGATCCGCATCTCGGTGGTCACGCGGGCCGACAGCGTGAACGACGCGGCGGTCGCCGTGCACCGTGCGTTCGACCTCGACGGCGACAGCGACGCGGTCGTGTACGCGGGCACCGGTCGCTGACGCGCCGAGACGAGGGGGATGCCGCGACCGTCGCGGACGCGCCATCCGTCGATCGGCTGCCGGATTTCAGGAGAACGCTGCCAGAACAGGACGGCCAAGCGCCCTCGGATCCTGAATTCCCAGCGATCTCCTGAATACTTGAGGGCCACGAGAGGGAGCACCATGGCACACGGAGTGAACATCGGCGTCGTCGGCGCCACCGGACAGGTCGGCGCGGTCGTGCGCCGTCTCCTCGAAGAGCGCGACTTCCCGGTCGCGTCGATCCGCTTCTTCGCGTCGGCGCGGTCGGCGGGCACCACGCTTCCATTCAAGGGCGAGGATGTCGTCGTCGAGGATGCCTCCACGGCCGACCCCACGGGCCTCGACATCGCGATCTTCTCCGCGGGTGCGACGCTGTCGAAGGCGCAGGCTCCCCGGTTCGCCGAGGCCGGCGTGACCGTCATCGACAACTCCAGCGGCTGGCGCATGGATCCCGAGGTGCCGCTCGTCGTGAGCGAGGTCAACCCGCACGCGATCGCCGAGGCGCGCAAGGGCATCATCGCGAACCCGAACTGCACCACGATGGCCGCGATGCCCGTGCTGAAGGTGCTGCACGACGAGGCGGGCCTCGAGCGCCTCATGATCTCGACGTACCAGGCCGTGTCGGGTGCCGGCCTCGCGGGTGGCGAGGAGCTGCTCGAGCAGGCGAAGGCCGCGGTCGAGCAGGATGCCATCGGCCTCGTGCACGACGGCGACGCGGTGACGATGCCCGAGCCCCAGAAGTTCGCGCGCCCGATCGCCTTCGACGTGATCCCGCTCGCCGGTTCGATCGTCGACGACGGCGACCTCGAGACCGACGAGGAGAAGAAGCTCCGCAACGAGAGCCGCAAGATCCTCGAGCTGCCGGGCCTGCGCGTCGCGGGCACGTGCGTGCGCGTGCCCGTGTTCACGGGACACTCGCTGTCGATCCACGCCGAGTTCGCGAACGACATCACGCCCGAGCGCGCGACCGAGCTGCTCGCCGCCGCGCCCGGTGTCGAGCTCAGCGACATCCCGACGCCCCTGCAGGCCGCGGGCAACGATCCGAGCTACGTCGGCCGGATCCGGCAGGACCAGTCGGCCCCCGAGCACAAGGGCCTCGTCCTCTTCGTCTCGAACGACAACCTGCGCAAGGGCGCCGCGCTCAACGCCGTCCAGATCGCCGAGCTCGTCGCCGCGAAGCTGCCGGCCGCGGTCTAGACCGGATGTCGCGGCCGCGCGCTCGCACCGCGCGCCACTGAGGCCTCGTCGAACGGCCCGCCCCCGCACCACCGCGGAGCGGGCCGTTCGCTCCGCTGCGCCTCAGCGGCCGAGGCCGCGCCGCGCGGCTACGTCCTGGTGGGCGAGTCGCCGCAGCGCGAGGATCACCGGCTCGTACACGGCCGTGCCCAGGACCGTGTACTCGACCGCGGCGTGGGGGTCGTCGGGCATCCGGTCGAGGTCGTACTGCGCGATGTCGCGCAGTCGCGCACCGTAGGCGCTCAGCCGCTCCGCCGAGATCGGCATGCCCGCCGCATCGGCCGCCGCGAGCGCCGACTCGAGCTGTGCCACGGCCGCGAACCGGGGATCGAACACCTGGCCGAGGGACTCGAGCGCTTCCCGGGCACGGGGGAACGGGTCGGGGTCGTCGTCGCGAGGGGGTTCGACCGTCGGGGGCAGGGCCGAGACGGCGCGTCCGAGCGTCGCGTACAGGTCGTCGCCGGGCTCGTCGACGAGGTCGAGGATGGCGCGCGCCTGCTGGACGCTGAGCCCCACCGACCCGATGAGCGATCGGATGAGGCGCAGCCGGCGCACGTGGGCGTCGTCGTAGCTCGCCTGAGTCGCCGAGGTCGCGACGCCGGGATGGAGCAGTCCCTCCCGCAGGTAGAACTTGATGGTCGCGACGGACAGCCCGGTCGCCGTGGCGAGTGCGGAGATGCGCATCCCGGCCTCCTTGCATTGGATAGTGCAACTCTCTAGTATTGGAGAGCACCACTATCCAATCATGATCCGACCGGAAAGGCGCACGCCATGCCGTCCTCCATCGACCTCATCCTCATCGGAGCCCTCCTGCTCGCGCTGATCACCGTCGAGAGCGGCGGATGGTTCCTCACCCGGGTGGTGCGCGGCTACGCTCCGGCGAACGCCCTGCAGGTGTCGTTCTTCCGCGCGGGCCACGCGCACGCCGCCGTGCTCATCGTGCTCTCGGTGGCGATCCTCACCGTGGTCTCGGCCGCCGCGCTCGACGGCGCCTGGCTCTGGATCGCCCGACTCGGCGCGCCCGTCGCCGCGATCCTCATGCCTGCCGGGTTCTTCCTGTCGGTCCTGGGCCGCGACCCGCAGCGGCCGGGACGTGCCATCCTGCTGCTCTGGATTGGCGCCGCGTCGCTCGCGATCGGCCTCGCGACGGCCGGAGTCGGACTGATCGCGGCCGGCGTCGCCGCGCTGTGACGCGAAAGCGAACTCCGCCGGGCCCTCGCCGCCGTGGCGCCCGGGCGGAGATCGGCTGGTCATCGCGTCCATCCGGGCGGACTTAGACTGGAACCCGTGAACTCAGAGGACACCGTCGACGTCGTGCTGATCGGCGGGGGCATCATGAGCGCCACGCTCGGCTCCCTGATCTCGAGGCTCCAGCCCGACTGGAGCATCCGCCTCTACGAACGACTCGGCCGCGCGGCCCAGGAGTCGTCCAACCCCTGGAACAACGCCGGCACCGGCCACGCCGCGCTCTGCGAGCTGAACTACATGCCCGAAGCGCCCGACGGCACGGTGAGCGCCGACAAGGCCGTCTCGATCAACGAGCAGTTCCAGGTCAGCCGGCAGTACTGGTCGCACCTCGTCGAGACCGGGGCCATCGGCGACCCGAAGCAGTTCATCAATTCCACGCCCCACATGACCTTCGTCAGCGGCAAGGCCAACGTCGAATACCTGCGCAAGCGGCGCGCCGCCCTCGAGGGCCAGCCGCTCTTCGCCGACATGGAGTACACGGAGGACATCGACACCCTCGCCGAGTGGACTCCCCTGCTCGCGAAGAAGCGCAACCGGCGCCAGCGCATCGCCGCCACCCGCGCGACCTCCGGCACCGACGTCGACTTCGGCGCCCTGACCCAGCTGCTGCTGCGGGACCTCGAGCAGCGCGGCGCCGAGATCCACAACAACCACCAGGTCACCTGGCTGAAGCGGCAGAACGACGGCACCTGGCGGCTCCGCGTGCGCCACACCGTCGGCAACACGCCCCGCGTCGTGCGCGCGCGGTTCGTATTCGTCGGTGCGGGCGGCGGCGCGCTCGCGCTGCTCCAGCACGCCGGCATCCCCGAGATCAAGGGGTACGGCGGCTTCCCGATCTCGGGGCAGTTCCTGCGCACGACCGATCCGAAGATCGTCGCCCAGCACAATGCCAAGGTCTACGGCAAGGCCGCCGTCGGTGCCCCGCCGATGTCGGTGCCGCACCTCGACACGCGCGTCGTCGACGGCGAGACCTCGCTGCTGTTCGGGCCCTACGCGGGCTTCACGCCGAAGTTCCTCAAGTCGAGCACGTGGTTCGACCTGCCCTTCTCGATCCGGCTGCACAACATCATCCCGATGCTGCAGGTCGCGTTCAAGAACTTCGACCTCGTGCGCTACCTCGTCTCCGAGCTCCTCGCCGGGCGCGACAAGAAGCTCGCGGCGCTGCGCCAGTTCATGCCGACCGCGAAGAGCAAGGACTGGGAGCTCATCACGGCGGGCCAGCGCGTCCAGGTCATGAAGAAGGACCCGAAGCAGGGCGGCGTGCTGCAGTTCGGCACCGAGGTCATCTCCGGTGCGGATGGAACGATCGCGGGCCTGCTCGGTGCGTCGCCCGGTGCGTCGACCGCCGTGCCGATCATGCTGCAGGTGCTCGCGAAGTGCTTCCCCGACCGTGTCGGGGAGTGGGAGCCGCGCCTGCGCGAGATGATCCCGTCCTACGGCACCACGCTGTCCGATGATCCCGAGCTCGCCGCCGCGTCGCTGGCGCGCACGGCTGCCGTGCTCGGGCTCGACGCCGGCGAGCCGCAGGGCGAGATCGCGGCGGCGGTCAAGGTTCCGGCACTGGCATCCGCCTGAGTTTCCGTTCGCGGCAGCGGCACGACACGACTCGACTCGGGCCGCGCGAGTCTGCTATGGTCGTGCTCGCTATGAAGTGAGCACATCCCATCGTCCCGCGCCTGAGGCGCCGTTGACATCCGGGGTGTGCTCTTCGCACTGATCGCGACAGTGTTCGCGCGCGCTCCGACGACGGCAGACACCCGGCGGGATCCATCTCCGTCCCGGGCCGTCGCCGCCTCCCTCGCGTGGCGCGCGACCGGTTCGACGCGTCGTCCGGTTCCGCTCCCGCGGTCGTGCGTGGCGGCGGCTCGGGGCATTCTCGCGAAGGGGATCCACCCTCATGCCAGTCAACCTCTCTTCCTCCACCCACCTGTGCGTCGACGGACTGTCCGTCGCCTTCGGCGATCGGCGCGTGCTCTCCGACCTCGGCTTCGCGGTCGCGGCCGGCCAGCGGCTCGGCCTCATCGGCGAGAACGGCGCCGGCAAGTCGACGCTGCTGCGCGTCATCGCAGCGGGGTCGACGGATGCCGCGGGGTCGTCGTCCGCCGACGACGACCCGTTGCCCGGCGCCGCGGTCGACGGGCGCATCGCGCGACCGGCGCGCACGGGCATCTTGCTCCAGGAGCTGCCGTTCGCGTCGGACGACCGCGTCGACGACGTGCTCGAGTCGGCGATCGCCGAGGTTCGCTCGATCGAGCGCGAGCTCGACGCGGCCGCGTCGGCCCTCGCCGAGCCGGATCACGCCGCCGACGCCGCCGAGCGCTACGCCGCCGCGCTCGCCACGGCTGAGCGGGCCGACGTGTGGTCCGTCGATCGCCGTCGCGACGAACTGCTCGACGGCCTCGGGCTGTCGGGCCTCGGACGCGACCGGCGCATCAGAGAACTGTCGGGCGGTCAGCGAAGCCGGTTCGCCCTGGCCGCGCTCCTGCTCGCGTCGCCCGACGCACTGCTGCTCGACGAGCCGACGAATCACCTCGACGACGACGCTGCGGCGTTCCTCGAGGATCGGCTCCGCGCCTGGCGCGGACCGGTCGTGTTCGCCAGCCACGACCGCGAGTTCCTCGACCGCGTCGCGACGAGCCTGCTGGATCTCGACCCCGGACGTGTCGGCGCGACCTCGGTCGCGCAGGCGGCCGGGGGTCGAACGAGCGGCGGCGGCTCGCGTGCGGCTGTGCTCGCGGCATCCGTCGGCACGGTCTTCGGCGGCACCTTCAGCGAGTACCTCGAGGTCCGCGCCGACGAGCGGGTCCGCTGGGAACGACAGCACGACGATGAGCAGGCGGAGCTGCGCCGTTTGCGTCTCACCGTCGCCGAGTCGGCGCGTTCGGTCGCCCACGGTCGTGCGCCCACCGACAACGACAAGTTCCTCAAGCACTTCAAGCGAGAGGGCGTCGAGCAGGCGGTGTCGCGTCGCGTGCGCAATGCCGAGGTGCGACTCAGCGAACTCGAGCGCACCCAGCTGGCCGCGCCGCCCGCGCCCCTGTCGTTCGCGGGTATCCCGTCAGGCTCGCACGTGCTCGACCAGGAGTCCGGGGCGTTGCTTCAGGGCGCGGACATCGCGGTGGGCGGACGGCTCGAGCTCGAGTCGCTGCGCATCGAACCCGCGACCCGTCTGCTCGTCACGGGCGCGAACGGCGCGGGGAAGTCCACGCTGCTCGCGCTCCTCGCGGGTCGCGTCGCGCCCGACCGGGGCGTGCTGCACCGCCGGCGAGGGTTGCGGGTAGGGCTGCTCGAACAGGACGTGCGGTTCGCCGATCCGGATGCCACGCCGCGCGCGATCTACGAGCGGGCGCTGGGGGAGCGGCGCGCCGAGCGCGTCCCGCTCGCGGGGCTCGGCCTCGTCGCGCCGCGCGACCTGGACCGGTCGGTCGGACGACTTTCGGTCGGGCAGCAGCGACGTCTCGCGCTCGCGCTCGTGATCTCGTCGCCGCCGCACGTATTCCTGCTCGACGAGCCGACGAACCACCTCTCGCTCGCGCTCGCCGGCGAGCTCGAGGAGGCGCTCGGCGGCTATCCGGGCGCGGTGGTGATCGCGAGCCACGACCGGTGGCTGCGGCGGCGCTGGGATGGCGAGACGCTCGCGCTCGGCGGCGCGTCGACGCGGTCCCGCGTTGCCGCGTAGTCGCGTAGCCGCATCATCCGATCGCAAGACCGGGTGGAAAGGTATCCGCGGGATACCTTTCCACCCGATTCCGGGGCAGCGACGGTCGCTCGCGCCGGACCCCTGCCGGCGCGCCGCGATTCCGCTTGCCTCGAATTCGAACATGTGTTCGAATGTCAGGGTGCGATGGAACGGACAGGAACTCGGCGTCGACCAGCCCGATGCGCTGCCTGGCCTGGCCCGGCTGAACAACCTTGTCCGCTCGGTGCAGACGCCCGAGTTCGCCGGCGTGACCTTCCACGAGGTGCTCGCGAAGTCGGCCCTCAACAAGGTTCCGGGCCAGTCGTACGTGCCCTTCGGCTGGACCATCAACCCCTACCGGGGCTGCACGCATGCATGCGTCTACTGCTTCGCCCGTCCGACGCACAACTACCTCGATCTCGACGCCGGACACGACTTCGATCGGCAGATCATCGTGAAGGTCAACGTCGCCGACGTGCTGCGACGTGAGCTGGCGCGACCGTCGTGGCGGCACGAACCCGTGGCGCTCGGCACCAACACCGATCCGTACCAGCGTGCCGAGGGGCGCTATTCGCTCATGCCGGGCATCATCGAGGCGCTCGCCGGCAGCGGAACCCCGTTCAGCGTGCTCACCAAGGGCACGTTGCTCCGCCGCGACCTCCCGATACTGGCAGCGGCGCGCGAGCATGTCGCGGTCGACCTCGCCATGTCGATCGCGGTCTACGACGACGAGTTGCAGCAGTCGATCGAGCCCGGAACCCCGACGACCGCGGCGCGCCTGGCCACGGTGACCGCCGCACGCGACGCCGGGTTCGACTGCTCGGTGTTCCTCATGCCGATCCTCCCGTACCTCACCGACACCCGAGCCCACCTCGACGAAGCCCTTCGTCGAGCGAAGGCGGCGGGCGCCACGAGCGTCATCTACTCGGCTCTGCACCTCCGCGGCGCCGTCAAGCCGTGGTTCTTCGGGTGGCTCGGGCGCGAGCACCCCGAACTCGTGCCCCGCTACCGCGCGATGTACCCCGGTGCCAGCGCGTATGCGCCGGCCGAGTACCGCGAATGGCTCGCCGAACGGATCCGGCCGCTCATCCGGGCGCACCGTCTCGAGCGCGGTCGCGAGGACTCGGTGACCGGCGGCGTACGATCCTCCGCACTCGGACGTCGCCCGAGACGAGCCGCCGCAGCGACCATCGCTGACGCGTCGGCGTCACCCATCGGGCGCAGTTCCGAGCTCGGCGACCTGCCCCTCGACGCTGCGGCCCCCGCCATGCTGTTCTGACCCGGATGGTCGCGGGACCCCGGGGCCGGAACGAAATGCACCACCGCGTGCGCGAACTGCGATAATCCGGCAAGGGCCGCGCCATCGGCCGGGATCGGAGCACGGATGACCCTCGGCTTGCCCGAGCATCTCGCGAGGGAATCCCTGAGTCGTGCCCTCGCGCGTGCCGGGCAGAGCGCCGCGGCCGTCTGCCTCGGCGCGGCGCTCCTGGTCACCATCGCGTCGGCGGTCGCCGCCTCCCTGCCGGCCGGCGAGGGCCCCGACCGACAGCGCGCGGCGCTCGCCGCGACGGTCCTGCTCTCGGTGCAGGCACTGCTCCTCTACCTCGTGGCCCGCTACGAGACGGTGACGCTCACCGTGATGGCGCTCGTCGGCGGCACGGCCGCGGTGTTCGGGCTCACGGTCATGCTGCTCGCATCGGGCGAGGTTGAGGCGGCGGCCGACAACGCGCTCGTCGCGCTGTCGCGCGCCGCGCTCATCCTCGTGGGCGGCGCCGGAATCGGATCGGGCATCGCGATCACCTGGGCCGTGCTCGGCTGGGGGCTCGGCGAGGCGGCGGCGTTCCTGGGCGCCACGGTGGCCGGTGCACCCTGGGTGCCCAGCCTGCCGGCCCTCGCGGTGCTCGGCATCGTGGTCGTCGCCCGCACCTTCGACGCCGCCGCTCGGCGCGCGGTCGATCGCCGCGAGACGGCGCTGCACCGGGCGAGCCAGCAGACCCGCGAGCTGACCATCCGGCACGACTATGAGCTCCGCGCCATCGCCCGGCTGCACGACACCGCGCTCAGCCACCTGGTCGCGATCGCGACGGCCGGTTCGGGCGCGGTCGACGAACGCCTGCGGAGCGCGATCCGGAACGACCTGTCGCTCATCGTGGGCCGCGATTGGGCGGGCGACCACACCGAGGCCGCGGGCGACGGATCGCACACGGATCGCACGGGTCGGCCCGCCGCGAGTCGCGCGGCCGCGGACAGGCGCGCGACGGGACCCGGCTCGACGTCCCGGGCGTCGGCTCCGCCGCTCGC
This sequence comes from Agromyces flavus, assembly GCF_900104685.1. Taxonomy (NCBI): domain Bacteria; kingdom Bacillati; phylum Actinomycetota; class Actinomycetes; order Micrococcales; family Microbacteriaceae; genus Agromyces; species Agromyces flavus. The sequence continues at coordinate 2,045,172 of NZ_LT629755.1, read as the reverse complement.
CGAGGCGCTCGGCATCGCGCGAGACGCGGGGGTCGCGGTGCATGTCGCGGGGCCGCCGGCGGCCCTCGAGTCCCTCACGCCTGCGCGGCGCGACGCGCTGGAATCCGCCGTCGCGCAGTGCCTGATCAACGTGGTCCGCCACGCCGGCGTCGCTGAGGCCGAGGTCGCGGTCGATCCCGGTGACGGCGAGGTCACGGTCGTGGTCATCGATGGCGGCGCGGGATTCGATCCCGATGCCGTCCCCGACGACCGGATCGGCCTGCGCACATCGATCCGCGGGCGCATCGAGCAGGAAGGCGGCACCGCGCGCATCTGGTCGCGGCCCGGCGTCGGGACCACCGTGATGCTGACCGTTCCGGAGGGCGACGGATGAGCACCCGGATGCGGCTCACGCAGCAGGAGGTCGACCCGATCGGCGGGGTCGCCGCCGCGCCGCTGGTCGTCGTGGGCTCGGCGCTGGCCGTCGCCGTGGCCGTGGGCGTGACTGTGGCGCAATGGGGAGTTGTCTCGGCGCCGGCGGTCGCGCTGCTCGCGATCGCGCTCGTCGCGGGAGCGGGCGTCGTCGCCTCGGTCTCGGCGCTGCCCGGTCGGAACCCGTTCACGGCCGATCGGCTCTGGGTCACGGTGAGCCTCGCGGTCAGCGGAGCGATCGCCGAGTTCGTCGCGACGATCGGCGCCGATCGTGCGGGCTACGAGGACTACGGCCCGTTCGTGGTCGGAATCCTGATCCTCTCGGTCGCACCGTACTGCACGTGGCTCTCGCTGCTCGTCGCCGGCGGCATCGCCACCGCCGTGCTCGTGATCCTCGAGATCGGATCCGCCGATCCCTCGCTCCCGCGCGTGACCGCGGCGTCCGTCGTCATCGTCGATGCCGTCACGGTGCTCGCGTTCGCCGCCGCCGCGGCGGGCTACTCCGCCGCGATCGTCCGCGAGACGCTCGCGTGGCAGCGACAGGCCAACGTCGCAGCGCTCGAGCGCGACGCGAGCCTTCGTGCGGGCATCGCCCGCTCGGTGCAGCAGGGGAGGGTCTCCGTCCTCAGCCGCGAGGTGCTCCCGTTCCTCGCGCAGGTCATGAACGCCGACCGCTTGACGGTCGCGGATGCCGACCGTGCCCGGGAGCTCGCCGAGGCCCTTCGCCGCGCGCTCAAGGCGGGCCTCGAGTCGACCTGGCTCGACGATCTCGCCGCCTCGGTCTCCGCCGTGCGCGGTGTGGTCGTCACGGTCGACGATCCCGGTGGCGGCGCGGCACGACTGCGCAGCGACCAGCGCCCCGCCCTCACCGCACTGGTCTCGTGGCTGTCGGCCGGCGGCCGCTCGCGCGCCATCCGAGTGGCCGTCTCGTCTGCTGAGGAAACCGACCGGGTGGTGCTCGAGTCGGAGTCGGGCAGTGCGCCGCCCACGCGTCGCGAGCTCGATCGGTTCCTCGCGGTCGCGCGCTCGGTCGGGCTGCGCGGCGATGTCGCCTCGACGCGAGAGAATATGCGCGTGGAGTTCCGCTATGACGCCTGAACCCGACGCGTCGCCCCCCGCTCGCGTCGGGATCCTCGACGACCATGCCCTGATCGTCGACGGACTCGCCGGCTGGATCGACGAGCACGCGACCGACCTGCGCGTCGTCATCCGCACCACTCGCTGGCTCGACCTCGTGCGGCACCCCGAATTTCCGGTCGACGTGGTGCTGATGGACCTCCAGCTCGGCGAGAGCATCTCGATCGAGTCGAGGATCCGCGCGTGCCGTGCGGCCGGCGCCGCGGTCGTCGTCGTGACCGCGCTCGACGACGACTCCTCCCGCGAGCGCTCGCTCGGCGCGGGCGCTGCCGCGTTCGTCTCGAAGACGCTTCCCGTGAGCGACCTGGTCGCGGTCGCGCGACGGGTCGCCGCCGGTGAACGGATGGCGCGAATCGGCGCCGCGGCATCCGCGGGCCACGAGGCGTCCGACGATGTCGCCGCCCCGCCCGACGCCGGGCTGAGCGATGCCGAGCGTCGCGCGCTGGTGCTGTACGCGCAGGGACTCTCGACCGCCGAGGTGGCCAGGCGCATGTCGGTGGGCTACGAGACAGCGAAGACCTACCTGCGACGGGCGCGCGACAAGTACGCCAAGGTCGGCCGCCCGGCCGGGCGTCGCGCCGAACTGATCCGCCGAGTGGCGGAGGACGGAATGCTCGAGTAGATGGCGAAGCTCTACTTCCGGTACGGCGCGATGAACTCGGGCAAGTCGACCGCGCTGCTCCAGGCCGCGTTCAACTACGAGGAGCGCGGCCACCGCGTGCTGCTGGCCAAGCCGACCGTCGACACCAAGGGCGACCGGAGCATCGTCTCGCGCCTCGGAGTGGTCCGCGAGGTCGACTTCACGATCGCGCCCGACGATCCGGTGCTCGACGTGTTCCAGCGCCACCGCACCCCGGTGATCGAGGAGCACGGTCGTGACGTCAGCTGCCTCCTGGTCGACGAGGCGCAGTTCCTCTCGGCCGAACAGGTCGACGACCTGCTGCGCATCGCGCTGCTCGACGACATTCCCGTGCTCGCCTACGGCATCCGGACCGACTTCCAGACCGTCGCCTTCACCGGAAGCCGCCGACTGCTCGAGATCGCGCACAGCCTCGAAGAGCTGAAGACGATCTGCCGGTGCGGCCGCAAGGCGATCTTCAACGGCCGGCGCATCGACGGACGATACGTGTTCGACGGCGACCAGGTCGCGATCGACGGGGCCGATGTCGCGTACGAGTCGCTGTGCGGGGTCTGCTACCTGCAGGAGAGCCGCGGAGTGCTCGACGGCCGTCACTGACCGGGCCTACCCGACCTCGGTCGCCCCAGTTCGGGGGGAGATACTCCGGTCCCCTCTTGAGAGGACTCGGAATGGCGGTAACCTGACCATGCCCATCGGCCCGACGATGGGAAGCGCTCGGCACCCGAACCCGAGACGGGGCCGCGTCGGAGGTGAAGCATGACGCTCACTCGGCAGTCCCACACCACCCCTGCCGAGGCGGTCGCCGAGTGGCAGCGCGCGTACGCGCGGCGCCTGCTGGTCACCGACCTGGCCGTCATCCTCTTCGCCGTCTACGGATCCCAGTTCATCCGGTTCGGCACGTCCGGGACGTCGCTGCGCATCCCGGGGGTCGGCGAACGTGCCGACGTCCTCATCAGCTACGCCGTCGTGTCCGCACTGCTCGCGGCCGGATGGTTCATCTCGCTCGCCCTCTTCGCGACGCGTGATCGCACGGTCGTCGGCGCAGGCACGAGCGAGTACCGGCGCATCGCCGACGCCAGCCTCCGCGTGTTCGCCATCCTCGCGATCGGCGCGTTCCTGTTGCGTTCCGAGGTCGGCCGCGCGTACGTCCTCGTCGCCTTCCCACTCGGACTGGTCCTGCTCATCACGGGCCGCTGGGCATGGCGCAAGTGGCTGCTCCGACAGCGAGTGCAGGGGCGGTTCGTGCACCGCGCCATCCTGATGGGCGAGCGGCAGAAGTCGGCGCACGTGGCCGAGCAGATCGCGCGCGACGGCGTCTCGGGGATCGAGATCGTCGGCGCCATCACCGAGCACGGCGAGTCCGCACACGAGCTCGCACCCGGCATCCCCGTGCTCGGCGACTACGACAGCCTCGATCGCGTCCTCGACGAGGCGCGCGCCGACACGGTGGTGTTCACGGGTGCCGATACGATCGACCCCCGCGGCATGCGCGAGCTCGGCTGGCGGCTCGAGACGACGTCCACGAATCTCGTGGTGGCGCCGGCGCTGACGGATGTCGCGGGCCCGCGCATCCACGCACGTCCCGTCGCGGGACTTCCGCTCATCCAGGTCGACTACCCCGAGTTCTCGGGCCGCAAGTACGCGGCGAAGCGCGCGTTCGACCTGGTCGTCGCATCCGTCGCGCTCGTCGTACTGAGCCCGCTCTTCCTGCTCATCGCGATCAGCGTGCGTCGCGACAGCCCGGGGCCGGCGATCTTCTCGCAGGAGCGCGTGGGGCTCAACGGCCGTCCGTTCCACATGCTCAAGTTCCGCTCGATGGTGATCGACGCCGAGACCCAGCTGCCCACGCTGCTCGACCGGACCGACGGGAACGGGGTGCTCTTCAAGATGCGCACCGACCCGCGGGTCACGCGCATCGGCGCCGTCCTGAGACGCTACAGCCTCGACGAGCTGCCGCAGCTGCTCAACGTGCTGCGAGGCGAGATGTCGCTCGTCGGGCCGCGACCGCCCCTCGCGAGCGAGGTGGAGCGGTACGACGACTGGGCGCTGCGACGACTGCTCGTGCGTCCGGGCATCACCGGACTCTGGCAGACGCAGGGGCGGTCCGACCTCTCATGGGACGACAGCGTGCGCCTCGACCTCTACTACGTCGAGAACTGGTCGCTGACGGGCGACGTCATCATCCTGTACCGCACCGCGCGCGCCGTGGTCCGGGCACAGGGCGCGTATTGATGCGACGGCCGGGTGCCGCAGCCGCCGTCGGCGTGCCGGTTCGGGCAGAATCGAACCGATGAAGGGCATCATCCTCGCCGGCGGCTCGGGTACGCGGCTGCATCCGATCACGCTCGGCATCTCCAAGCAGCTCGTCCCCATCTACGACAAGCCGATGGTGTACTACCCGCTGAGCACGCTCATGCTGGCGGGCATCCGCGAGATCCTCCTGATCACGACGCCCCACGACGCGCCGCAGTTCTCGCGGCTCCTCGGCGACGGGTCCCGGTTCGGCATCGAGCTGCAGTACGCCGAGCAGCCCGCCCCCGAGGGGTTGGCGCAGGCATTCGTCATCGGCGCCGACTTCATCGGCGATGATGAGGTCTGCCTCGTGCTCGGCGACAACATCTTCTACGGGCCGGGGCTGGGCACGCAGCTGTCACGCTTCCGCGGCCTCGACGGCGCGGCAGTCTTCGCGTACCGGGTTTCCGATCCGACGGCCTACGGCGTGATCGAGTTCGACGGCGGCGGCCGCGCCACGTCGATCGAGGAGAAGCCCGCCCGCCCGCGGAGCGACTTCGCGGTGCCCGGCATCTACTTCTACGACAACGACGTCGTCGCCATCGCTCGTTCGCTCACGCCCTCGGCGCGAGGCGAGCTCGAGATCACCGACGTGAACCGCGCCTACCTCGCCGAGGGACGCCTGCACGTCGAGGTCCTTCCGCGGGGGACCGCGTGGCTCGACACCGGCACCGTCGACTCGCTGTCCGAGGCGACCGAGTTCGTGCGCACGATCGAGCGCCGCCAGAGCCTCAAGATCGGGGCGCCCGAAGAGGTCGCCTGGCGGCAGGGATGGCTCGGCGACGACGACTTGCGGACGCGCGCCGAGGAGCTGCGCAAGTCGGGGTACGGCGAGTACCTGCTCGGCCTCGTCGAACGGGGGAGGGACGCATGAGCGCCCTGCTCGTGACCGGCGGCGCCGGGTTCATCGGCTCCAACTTCGTGCGCCACGTGCTCGAGCGCACGACGCACGACGTCGTGGTGCTCGACAAGCTCACCTACGCCGGCAACCTCGCCTCGCTCGAGGGGCTGCCCGACGACCGGTTCCGGTTCGTCCGCGGCGACATCGCCGATGCGCCGCTCGTCGACGCGCTCGTGGCCGACCTCGACCCGGCCACCGACGCCATCGTCCACTTCGCCGCGGAGTCCCACAACGACAACTCGCTCGCCGGTCCGAGGCCCTTCGTGGACACCAACGTCGTGGGCACCTTCGTGCTCATCGAGGCGGCGCGCCGTCGCGACATCCGCTTCCACCACATCTCGACCGACGAGGTCTACGGCGACCTCGAGCTCGACGACCCCGCCCGATTCACCGAGGAGACCGCGTACCGCCCGTCGAGCCCCTACTCGTCGACGAAGGCGGCGTCCGACCTGCTGGTGCGCGCATGGGTGCGCAGCTACGGGCTGCGGGCGACCATCAGCGGGTGCTCGAACAACTACGGTCCCTACCAGCACGTCGAGAAGTTCATCCCGCGCCAGATCACCAACGTGCTGCGCGGCGCGCGTCCCAAGCTGTACGGCAGCGGCAGGAACGTGCGCGACTGGATCCACGTCGAGGACCACTCGAGCGCGGTCCTCGCGATCCTCGGGCGCGGCCGCATCGGCGAGACGTACCTCATCGGTGCCGACGGCGAACGCGACAACGCCCACGTCGTCGAGGAGCTCCTCGACCTCCTCGGACAGCCGCGCGACGCCTACGATCTCGTTCCCGATCGACCCGGGCACGACCTGCGGTACGCGATCGACGCGAGCAAGCTCCGCCGCGAGACGGGGTGGTCGCCGCGCTTCACGGACTTCCGCGACGGCCTCGCCCGCACGGTCGCGTGGTACCGCGCCAACGAGTCCTGGTGGGCACCGCAGAAGGACGACACCGAGGCGCGCTACGCGGAGCTCGGTCGGTGAGCGGGGGCGGCACGCCGATCGGGGTGCACGAGACGCCGATCGCCGGCCTGCTCACGGTCGACCTGCCCCTCCACGGGGATTCCCGCGGATGGTTCAAGGAGCACTGGCATCGCGACAAGATGGTCGCGCTCGGGCTGCCCGACTTCGGCCCGGTGCAGCAGAACCTGTCGTACAACGCGGCCGTCGGCACGACGCGAGGGTTCCACGCCGAACCGTGGGACAAGTACCTCGGCGTCGCGAGCGGGCGGGCGTTCGGTGCGTGGGTCGACCTGCGCGAGGGGAGCGGCTTCGGACGCACGGTGACGCTCGAGCTCGGGCCCGGAGTCGCGGTGTTCGTGCCACGCGGGGTCGCGAACGCGTTCCAGACCCTCGAGCCCGACACCGTGTACACCTATCTCGTCAACGACCACTGGTCGCCGGATGCCGCGTACCCGTCGATCGACCTGGGCGATCCCAGGCTCGCGGTCGAGTGGCCGATCCCGCTCGATCGGGCCGTCGTCTCCGAGAAGGACCGCGCGAATCCGCCGCTCGACCAGTTGCCTCCGGTGCCGGCGCTGAAGACCGTCGTGCTCGGCGCCGACGGGCAGCTCGGGCGCGCCCTCCGCGATGCCTACGCCGGGGAGGCCGACGGCTCGGTGCGGTTCCTCACGCGAACCGACCTCGACCTGCGCGACGCCGCGGCGATCCGCGAGCACGACTGGTCGGGCGTGGGCACCATCGTCAACGCCGCCGCGTACACCGCCGTCGATCGTGCCGAAGCCGAGGGACGAGCCGACGCCTGGGCGGTGAACGCGGCCGCGGTCGGGGCGATCGCCGACGTCGCGCGCCGACGCCGGATCACACTCGTGCACGTCTCGACCGACTACGTGTTCGACGGCACGAGACATCCGCACCGCGAGGATGAACCGCCCGCGCCGCTCGGCGCGTACGGGGCCTCGAAGGCCGCCGGAGAGCTCGCCGCCCAAGGGGTCGCGCGCCACTACCTCGTGCGGACGAGCTGGGTCGTGGGCGAGGGCGCGAACTTCGTCCGCACGATGCGCCGCTGCGCCGAGGAGGGGATCGACCCCGTCGTGGTGACCGACCAGACCGGGCGCCCCACCTTCGCGGACGAGCTCGCCCGTGGCATCCGTCACCTGCTCGATCGCGGTGCCCCCTACGGCACCTACCACCTCTCCAACGGCGGGCCCGTGCTGTCGTGGTTCGACCTCGCCCGCGCGGTCTTCCAGGAGCTCGGCCACGACGCCGATCGCGTCGCGCCGACCACTGCCGCGGCGTATGCCGCCGGGATCGCGATGGAAGGCCGCCCGGTCGCGCCGAGACCGTCGCACAGCGAGTTCGACCTGTCGAAGCTCCGCGCAACGGGATTCGAGCCCGAACCCGCCGAGATCGCGCTTCGGCATCATCTCCGGCGTGATCGGTGATCTCCCGGGATTCTCCGCATACGATGTGTCGCGTGAGTCCACGATCGAGCGACCGACCGAAGAAGCCGCTGGCGCGTAGCGCGCGGCTGTGGGTGCCCGTGACGCTCGGCGTGCTGCTGCTCGCGATCATCGGGGTCGGGATCGCCGGTTGGCAGATCGCCGAGCGCGGGTTCGCCGCCAAGGACGAGCTCGAGCAGGCCATCCCGCTCGCGAAGAAGGCGCAGGAGCAGGTGCTGGCCGGCGATCAGGCCGGTGCGACCGCCACGGTCGACGAGCTCGCCGTGCACGCGGCCGAGGCCAGGCGGCTCACCGATGACCAGCTCTGGCGGGCCTTCGAATGGGTCCCGGTGGCGGGTCCGAACCTGGCGGCCGTCCGCGTGGCGTCGACCTCGGTCGACGAGCTCGTCGACGGCGTGGTCCGGCCTGCCACGACGCTCAGCCTCGACGCGCTGAAGCCCGCAGGCGGGGCGATCGACCTCGTGGCCCTCGCCGACCTCTCCGAGGTGGTCGATGGCGTCGCCGACACGATCGACGAAGTCTCGACCGAGCTCGCGTCGGTCGACCGTGACCAGCTCATCGGGCCCGTCGCCGACGGCATCGGCCAGCTCGACGAGGCGGTCGGGCAGGTCGAGCCGATGATCGGCCCCGCGAGCACGGCGCTCGAGGTGCTGCCCAAGGCGCTCGGCGCCGATGGACCGCGCAACTACCTGCTGCTGTTCCAGAACAACGCCGAGGCGCGCGGCACCGGCGGCAACCCGGCCGCGCTGCTGCTCGTCAACGTCACCGACGGCAAGATCACCATCGCCCAGCAGGCGTCCAGCAGCGACTTCCAGAACGGCCGCGCGACGCCGATCGTCGAGCTCGATCCCGAGACCGAGGCACTGTACGGCGACAAGATCGGCCGCTACATGATGGATGTCACGCTGACGCCCGACTTCGCCGAGACCTCCGAGCTGATCCGGGCGTTCTGGGCCGAGTCGTTCGGCTCCCAGGTCGACGGCGTGGTCTCGTTCGACCCGGTCGCACTCGGCTACCTCCTCGGCGCGACCGGTCCGGTCACGTTGCCGACCGGCGAGAAGCTCACGGCCGACAACACGGCGAGCACCGTCCTCAACGACGTCTACTTCCGGTACGAGGAGCCCGAGGCGCAGGATGCGTTCTTCGCGGCCGCCGCGGCGTCGGTGTTCAAGGTCATCACGTCGGGCTCGGGCGAGACCGACGCGCTCGTCGAGGCGCTCGCCCGTTCGGTCGATGAGGGCCGCCTCATGTACGCGCCGTCCGACGCCGCCGAGGCGGAGGTCATCGCGGGTTCGCGCATCACCGGCGCCCTTCCCGCCGACAACGACGAGCAGAGCGTCGTCGGCGTCTACGTGAACGACGTCACGCAGGGCAAGATGGACTACTACCTCCAGCTCGACGCCACCGCCGCCACCGACTCCTGCACCGTCGACTCCGGCACGGCGCCCACGTTCACGACCACCGCGACCCTCACGTCGACGGTCCGCCCCGAGGACGTCGACGGGCTCGCCGAGTACATCGCGACCGGGAAGTACTTCCCCAAGGGCGACATCTCGTCCGACGTGGTCCTGTACGGGCCGGTCGGGTCGACCTTCCAGTCCGCGACGCTCGACGGCGCCCCCGCCGCGGTCACGCCCTTGACGCATCTCGGCCGGCCTGCGGTCAAGATCAACGTGCGCAACCTGCCGGGTTCCGCCCATTCCGTGACCGCCGTGTTCAGCGGCACGGCCGACGGGGCCTACGGTCCCCTCGAGGTCTGGCACACGCCACTCGTGCGGCCGGCGAACGTGACGATCGACGCGCCGGGCTGCGTCGCGGCGGGCTGAGCCCAGTCGGCACGACGCGGCTGCGCGGCTCGGCAGGCGGCTCGGCTCGGCGCGCGCCGTCTCGGCGCGCGGGCCTGCTGCAGGGCCCGCCTCCCTACGGTGTTCGCGTCGGTTCGGGCTGCGCGGCCTTCGGCTTGCGCACTCCGCGGAACACGACGTAGTGGTACAGCAGGAACCGCAGCATCACGACGACGACGATGCTCGCGAGGTTGACCAGGTTCACGGCGAACGGGCCGGCCTCGCGGCCGAGCAGCGCAGAGGCCCCGAGCACGCCCACCCAGACGATCAGCGCGCCGAGCGCCGTGCACGCCGCATTGACGATGACGAAGAGCGTGATCTCCATCGCGCGGCTGTGGCCGCCGCGGTCGCGGAACGTCCACTCGCGGTTCCCGAGGTAGGCGTTCACGAGGGCGACCAGCGACGCGATGATCTTCGAGGCCACGAGGTCGACGCCGAGCACGAGGTAGAGCAGGTTGAAGACCACGATCTCGATGAGCGTGCTGACGGCGCCCACGGTGAGGAACCGTGCGCCGAGCCCCGCGATCCGGCGCCATCGAGCGTGCTGTGACATCTGCACTACGCTACTACGCGAGCCTGCGCCCTTCCGTGCAGCGAGTCGTCGGGAGGCGGTGTGCAACTGGATCATCTCGTCGTGGTCATGCCTGCGTACAACGAGGCCGAGGGCCTGCCAGGATTCCTGGCAGAGGTGAGCGAGCATCTCTCGCCGCTCGCGCGACGGCTGAGCCTCGTCGTGGTGAACGACCGGTCGACGGATGGCACCGGCGAGATCCTGCGCGAACTCGTCGACGACCTGCCTGGTCTCGTGCCGATCGACGCCGAGGTGAACCGCGGCCACGGCCCCACCGCGCTCGCGGCCTACCGCGCCGGGCTCGACCTCGCACCCGACCTGATCCTCCACGTCGACGGCGACGGGCAGTTCCACGGCGCCGACCTCGCCCGCGTGGTGCGGGCTGCCGTGTCCACCGGTGCCGACGTGGTGCACGGCGTGCGGCGCGGCCGCCACGATCCGTGGTTCCGGCGCGTGCTCACCGCGGCGGTCGGCACGGTCGTGGCACTCGCCGCCGGCCGGCGCATTCCCGACGTCAACACTCCGCTCCGGTCGTATCGCCCCGAACGGCTCGCGCAGTTGCTCGGTCGCATCCCGGCCGACGCGCTCGTGCCGCATGTGCACTTCTCACTCGCCGAGGCCCGACTCGGGTTCCGTGTGCGCTACGTCGAGGTCGCGAGCATCCCTCGCCGCGGATCGAACCAGACCGGCACCATGTGGGGAGTCGAGCGGCCTCCGAAGCTCCCGCCCAAGCGCCTCCGGCGGTTCGCGACCGCAGCCGCGGGCGAGCTGTGGCAGGTGTCGCTCCGCCCGGGAGCCGGGCGGTGACCACGTCGGTCGGCGCGCCGTCGGGTGAGGCCCACGCGCGCTCCGACGCCCGGCGCGTGCTCGTCGACGTCGCCTGGTGGGTCCTGGCCGTCGCAGTCGTCGCGGCGAACCTCGCGGTGATCATCCCCGGCATCGCCACGGTGCGGCTCTGGGAGGACGAGGCGTTCAACCTCAGCGTGCCGCTCAATCTGGTCCGCGGACTCGGATACACCAGCGACGGCACCCTGTCGGGCAGCGAGCTCGCCCCGTTCGACATCCGCATCTCGACGGGCCCGGTCATGCTGCTGCCCATCGCGGGCCTCATCGGCATCGGGGTCGATCCCGTGTTCGCCGGACGTGCGATCGCGACGGTCGGTTACGTCGGACTGCTCGTCGCACTCGCGCTCGTCGGGCGGAGGCTGGGCGGCCGCTGGGCGGCGCTGGTCGCCGTCGCGGTCCCGCTCGCGTTCGAGACGGCAGCGATGCCCTCGCCCATCCAGACGCCCGTCGACGTGCTCGGCGAGGTGACCGCAGCCGCATTCCTCGTGGCGGCGCTGCTGTTCCTGCACCGCCGGCCCTGGCTCGCCGGCCTCATGCTCGGACTCGCCATCCAGGTGAAGTTCATCGCCCTCCTCGCGGTGCCGGCGCTCACGATCGCCGTCCTGCTCGACGGGGCGGGGCCGATCCTCCGACGCGCCCGCGGCAACATCGTGAACGTGGTCTGGGCGGCGCTCGCCGCCGCGGTGCCGACCCTCCTCTTCGAGGCGGCGAAGCTCGTCTCGCTGGGCACCGCGGGGTACGTGCAGAACCTGCGCGATTTCACCTGGTTCCTCCGTTCCGGCGGTCAGCGCGGCTATGCGGTCTCGCCACTCGACAAGCTCGGCACCCTGCTGGGCTCGTGGAACCTCCCCGCGGTCGTCGTGGGCGTGGTCGCGGTGCTCGTGGTCGCGGGCGGAGCCGTGGTGCTCGTCGTCGCGTTGCGCCGGATCGCCCGCGATCCCGAGAAGCTCGCGACATCCGGTGGCAGCCGCACCGACGCGGCCGAGTTCCGCGCCGTGCTCCTCGCCGCCGCGCTGGGGCTCGCGACCTACCTCGCGTGGTGGCTGGTCTCCCGCCACACGCCGGCGTGGGTGCGGCATCCGGCCCCCGCCGTCTTCGCGTTCGTTCCCGTGCTCGTCGCGGCACTGGTGCCCGCCGCGCGCATCGCCTGGTCGTCGGCGGCCGCCCGATGGCGGCGCGCGTGCATCGGCGGGGTCGCGGCGATCGGCGTCATCGCGCTGGCGTGGTCGATCGCCGGCCGCGTGGGCGCCGTCGGCGACCACGTGTTCCCTCCGGGCGAGACGCTCTCCGCCCAACGTGAGGCCGCGCGCGACATCGCGGAGCTGGGCTACGACCGCCTCGCGGTGCTCTGGGGCCCGGCCGTGAGCATCGGCGTCCTCGCCGGGGCGCACGTCGGCCTCACGGACGCGGTCGAGGTGACCGCCGACGACCCGCGGATCTGGCGCGGTGAGGCACCGCCGCGCTGCGAGGTGGAACTCGAGTCGGGGCAGTACCTGGTCTGCATCGCCGCCCGCTGACCGCGAAGCAGCGACCGGATGCCGCGGACGGAAGCCCGCGCAGCACGCCGGCATCCGTGCGAGAGTGGCACCATGACGGCCGCCGCATCTCGGACCACGGCGTCGACGCGCCCGGCCGTCCGCATCGACGGCGTCGACGCCGCGCGCGGCATCGCGCTGATCGGGATGTTCGTGGCGCACGTCGCACCCATGGCGTCGAGCGTCGGCGCCAACGAGCTGATCGCGTTGGCCGACGAGCGTCCGCGGCTGCTCTTCGCCCTGACCGCGGGTATCGGGCTCGGTCTCATCTCGGGCGCCGTGCGACCGGTGGCCGACCGGGTCGAGCGCGGCGTGCTCCGCCGGCAGATCGCGATCCGGGCCGTGCTCCTCATCGCGCTCGGCGTGTTCGTCGTCGTGGCCCTGCGGCCGCTCGTGTTCGTGATCCTCGACGTGTACGGCGTCGCCTTCCTGGTGATGCTGCCGATGCTCTTCCTGCCGGCGCGCGTGGCGATCGTCCTCGGCGCGGTGCTCCTGACCATGACGCCGGCCATCGCCGCGATCGCCGAGCGCGACCCGCAGACCGTCGAGCTCGCCGACAGTCCGGTCGGGCTGCTCGTCACGTGGTTCGTGGTGGGCGCCTACCCGGTGATCATCTGGGTCCCCGTGATGCTCATCGGGCTCGGGATGGCTCGCGCCGGCGTCGGTTCGCCGGGCGTGGTGCACCGAGCCGCGCTCGCCGGCGCGGCGGTCGCGTGCATCACCCTGCCGCTCGCCCGGCTGCTGCCCGATCCCGGCGAGGCGGCGATCGATTCGCCCACCGTCGCATGGGCGGCACCCGTGCGCGCGTCGCTCGAGACGCTGGGCAACACCGCGGTGGGCGTCGTGGTGGTCGCCGCGGTCGTCGCGCTGACCGCGCTCGCACGGCCGGCGGTCCGCCGCGTCGCGCGCACCGCCCTCGCTCCCATCATCGCAATGGGCGCCATGCCGCTGACAATCTACACGGCGCACCTCGTCGTGATCTCGATGTCCAAGCGCACCGAGGACGGCCGGGTGACGGACGACTCGTGGCCGCTGACCGTCGGGCTCATCGTCGGGTCGATGGTCTTCGCCTGGGTCTGGCAGCGCTTCGTCGGGCGGGGACCGCTCGAGATGCTGCTGCGCTGGGCGAGCGGGCGGTCGCGGGTCGCGCCATCCGACGGCGAACGCCGGGCCGACGCAGGCTGAACTCAGCGCACGGGATCCCGCAAGACCGGGCCGCTCGGCCGGAACCAGGACCGCACGGCCACGAGGGCGACGGCCGCGCCCGTGCCCGCACCGATCGTGTTCGCGACCAGGTCGCGCGGGTCGAACGTGCGTGCCGGGAGGTACCTGGCCTGCACGATCTCGGCCGCGAGGCTCACGGCCAACGCGATCGCCATCGCGACGACGACGCTGCGCCAGCGCGGCCGCCGAACCCAGGCGATCCACAGCGCCCCGAGCGGGAGGAACATCAACGCGTTCCCGGCCGACTCGACGAGCGGGTAGCGCACCGCCGCCGACAAGCCCCAGGACCCGAGCAGGCCGAGCAGCCAACCGGGATCGATCAGGCCGCCCTCGCCGTCGACGTGCACCGGCCAGAACAGCACCATCCCGAGGCCGATCGAGTAGAGCACGCTCACCACGGCGACCCAGGCGCGGGGGAGACCGACTCGTTGCGCCGGCGCGGGCGCACGCCCGGCGAGGCGGACGGATGCCGCGAGCCGGCGCTCCGAGCGGTCCGAGGTCATCGATTCAGCGTAGCCGCGTTCACCGCCGTACCGGCGGAGACGACGACGGCCCCTCCCGAAGGAGGGGCCGTCACATGGTCGGGGTGACAGTGTGTGGTTTCAGGACATCGTTGACGGGTGTGTCGGGACATCGACGACAGCGTGGATGTGTCGGGACATCGTTGACGGGCTCGACGATGGGGCATGTCGAGAGGGAACCGGAATCGTGTCATCGCCCACGCCATCGTCGACGGCGGCTTGACCGCCGCGGACGCCGCCGCACGGTTCGGGATCAGCCGGCAATGGGCGAGCACGCTAGCGAACCGGTACCGGGAAGGCGGCGACGACGCGCTCGAGCCACGCTCCCGCAAGCCACGGCGATCACCGACGCGCACCACCGAAGGCATGCGGCAGCGGATCCTGACGCTTCGAACCGAACTGGCCGGCGCCGGGCTCGATGGCGGCGCCGAGTCGATCCGCGATCGGCTGACTCGCGCCGGTGAGAAGGCCCCGAGCGTGTCCACGATCTGGCGGATCCTGCGCGCTGAGGGCGTCGTGATCCCGCAACCGCAGAAACGGCCGCGGTCCGACGGCAACCGCCCGCCGACACGATCCAAGCCCTGAACCAGCAGCTCGAGCACTTCCAGGAGCTGTACAACGAGCACCGCCCGCATCGCGCGATCAACCGAAGCACCCCCGGCGAGGCGTACCGGTCGCTCCCGAAAGCCGAACCCCGACTCCGCCACGGCGACGAGCACTGGCGGGTCCGCTACGACACCGTCGACAACGTCGGCACGATCACCATCCGCTACGCCGGCCGACTCCGACACCTCGGCATCGGCCGCGCCCACGCCGGCACCCCCGTCATCCTGCTCATGAACGGACCGCAAACCCTCGTCACCGCCAGGCACACCGGCGAACTCCTCGCCGAACACATCATCGATCCCGGCCGCGACTACCAACCCCGGAAACGACAGAAGCCCCTCCCGAAGGAGGGGCTTCATGTCAACGATGTCCCGGAACATCTGTAAACGATGTCCCGACACATCACATGGTCGGGGTGACAGGATTTGAACCTGCGACCTCTTCGTCCCGAACGAAGCGCGCTACCAAGCTGCGCCACACCCCGGTGGCCCGAGGGCCTCCACAAGGATAGCCGATATTTCAGGCGGCCCCGACCACGCGTCCCGTCGTCGTGCGCGTCGCACGAGCGGCCGTCAGGGTCAACAAGGTCGCCTCGGGCGGGCACGCGAACCGGATGGGGGCGTAGATCGACGTGCCCAATCCCGCCGAGACGTGGAGGTATGCCGAGCGCAGCCCATGGCGCCAGAGCGAGAGGCCCTTCACCTGGGTTCGGGGGATGTCGCAGTTGGTGACGAGCGCCCCGTACCCGGGCACGCACACCTGGCCGCCGTGCGTGTGGCCGGCGAGCATGAGCTGCGCACCGTGCGTCACGAACGAGTTCAGCACGCGCTGATACGGCGCGTGCGTGACGCCGACCGTGACGGTCGGGCGCGGGTGCGGCACCGTGGCCGGGTCGGGCCAGACATCGTCGCCGAGGGGGTCGTCGGACCGCAGGTCGTCGATCGCGGCGGTGATCAGGTCGAGGCGGTCGTAGCCCTTGTGCGGGTCGTCGACGCCGAAGAACTCGAAGTGCGTGCCGCGCACGTCGAGGCTCGTGGCGCGGTTGTCGATATCGGCCCACCCGAGCTCGCCGAAGAACCCGTGCAGGGCGTCGATATCGAGTTGCGCGGCGCGGGCGAGGTTGACCGACGGACCCCCGAAGTACGAGAAGGGGTTCTTCAGCACGGGGCCGAAGTAATCGTTCGATCCGTTGACGAAGACCCCCGGGATACCCGCGAAGGGCGCGAACGCGCGTCGGATGCCCTCGAGCCCACGCACGTGGCCGAGGTTGTCGCCGGTGTTCACGACGAGATCGGGGTGAAGGGCGGCCAGGCCGGCCACCCAGTCCTGCTTCGACCGCTGCCACGGGGCCATGTGCAGGTCGGACACATGGAGCACGCGGACCGGCTGCGAGCCCGGAGGCAGGACCGGCACCTCGACCCGCCGCAGGGTCCACCGGGTCCGCTCGATGAGCGAACCCCACACGCCGGCGGCCGCGGCCGCGACGCCGATCGCCGAAGCGACCCGCGTCGCGGCCCTGGCGAAGCCTCCGGGCACTAGTCGTTACCGGGCGGCGTTCCGCCGTCGCCGCCACCGCCGGGAGCTGCGAGCTTCCCGACCGTGATCGTGACCCGGTCACCCGACTTCGCGGCGGAGCCGGCCGCCGGCGACTGACCGATGACGATGCCGTCCTGCGTGGGATCGAGCACGTCCTGTTCCGTGCGGTCGACCTTGAAGCCTGCGCTCTTCAGGGCGTTCTCGGCTTCGTCCTGGCTCATGCCGCCGACATCCGGAACCGTGACGCCGTTGCCGCGGCTGACCTGCAGAGAGATGACCGCACCGCGGCTCGCCGTGCCCGACGGGTTCTGGGCGCCGATCGTGCCCTTGGGCTGGCTGGAATCGACCTCGCCGTCCATGGACCAGCCGAAGCCGGCCGATTCGAGCGCCTGCTGCGCCGCCTCGGGCGAGAGGCCGATGACGTCGGGAACCGAGACCTGCGGAGCGTTCAGGAACGAGTCCTTCACCTGCGGGAACTCGCCGCCGCCGTACGTGGCGTTGGCGTACGACATGACGCGCGGCCAGATCCGGTGACGGAGCGTGGCCGCCTCGCCGGCGTCGAAGTAGGTGTCGCGCAGGTTCACGTGGCCCGTGACGTTGAACACGCCCACGACCGTGGCGACCTTGGTCGACGCGCCGCTCATCCATGTGGCCTCGGCGTTGTCGGTGGTTCCGGTCTTGCCGATCATCGGGACCCACGGGTCGGTGCGTCCGCTCGAGGTGCTGCCTGTGCCGTCGCTCATGACGCGCTGCATGGCGTACGCGGTGGCGTTCGCGACCTCGGGCGTGAGCGCCTGCGTGCACTCGCTCTTGGGCGGGGCGACCTCCTCGCCCTTCGCGTTCACGATGCGGTCGATCGCGATCGGCGTGCAGGCGGTGCCGTTCCCGGCGATCCCGGCGAACGCCGTGGCCATCGAGAGCGGCGCGACCTCGTTGGTGCCGAGGACGGCCGACGGGAACTGCGAGAGCGGGTCGTAGTCGGCGCGGTGCACGCCGAGCGCCTCGGCCGTCTTCGCGATACCGCACAGGTCGAGTTGCTTGGCCATCGCGACGAAGCCGGTGTTGTACGAGTTCACGGTGTTCTGCACGGCGCTCCAGTAGCCGCCGCCTTCACCGCCATCGTTCTTGGGGTTCCAGCCGTCGCCGCTCATGGTGCCTTCGCAGCTGTTGTTGAACTGGCCCCAGTTGTCGCGTCGGCGCGCGTCGACGGACTCGTTCAGCGAGTGGCCTTCCTTCAGCCATTCGGCGAGCGTGAAGACCTTGTACGTCGACCCGGGCTGGAAGCCGCTCGAGCCGC
Source organism: Agromyces flavus (assembly GCF_900104685.1). Classification (NCBI taxonomy): domain Bacteria; kingdom Bacillati; phylum Actinomycetota; class Actinomycetes; order Micrococcales; family Microbacteriaceae; genus Agromyces; species Agromyces flavus. Next base: position 2,027,392 of record NZ_LT629755.1, on the reverse strand, counting down.
CGTAGTCGATGTCGGCGTTGTAGTTCACCGCGGTGTAGTTGGCTCCACTGGCGAGCACGTCGGGATCGTTCGAGTAGTCCTTGTTCTGGGCCATCGCGAGGATCCGGCCGGTCCCGACCTCGACGCTCACGACGGTGCTGCCGATGTCGACGCCCTCGGCGACCTTCGGCACGTTCTCGTTGATCGCGTTGATCGCCTCGTTCTGCAGGCCGAGGTCGAGCGTCGTGTAGATGTCGAGGCCGCCCTTCTGCAGGAGCTCGCGGCCCTCGTTGACATCGGGCGTGTCCGGGTCGTCGAACTTGTTCTTGATCTCCCACGACACGTAGTCGCAGAAGAACGCGTGCCCCTTCGCCGACGAGCACCCCGTGCTCGGCTGCGTGATGGCGGGAGTGACGGGTTCGGCGACCGCCGCGTCGTGCTCCTCCTGCGTGATCTTCTTCTCCTTGAGCATCTCGCCCAGGATGTAGTCACGACGTTCCTTGTTGGCCGCGTAGGGGACCGCGTTGCCGGCGGCATCCACCGAGGCGGCGCCGTTCTCCTCGCTCTCGGGGTAGTCGAGGCGGAACTTCTCCGGGTGGTTCACGATCGCGATGAGGCTCGCCGCCTGCGCGAGCGTCAGGTCGCGGGCGTTCGTCGCGAAGTAGTACTGGGCGGCGGCCTGGACGCCGTACACGCGTCCGCCGAAGTGCGCGATGTTCAGGTAGCCCTGGAGGATCTCGTCCTTCGAGTACTTCTTCTCGAGGGTGATGGCGTAGCGGATCTCCTTGAGCTTGCGCTCGGCGCTCACCTCGGTCGCGTCCTCGTACGCGGCCTGCTTCTCCTCCTCGGTCTGCGCCTCGGACACGCCGTTGTTGATGAGCACGTTCTTGACGTACTGCTGCGTGATCGAGGATCCACCCTGGGTGTCGCCGCCGATGACCGTCTTCAGGGCACCGCGGACGGTGCCCTGGATGTCGACGCCGCCGTGGTCGTAGAACCGGGGGTCCTCACCCGCGACCGCGGCGTCCTTGAGGTACTGCGAGATGTAGTCCCACGCCACCTCCTCGCGGTTCTCGTCGAAGAACGAGGCCATCGCGGACGGCACGCCGTCGACCATCGCGTAGACGGTGGACTTCTCGGCGAGCTCGTCGATCTCGAGGTACCCGGGCAGGTTCTCGAACATGGTGATGCCGTTGTTCGCGGCCATGCCCGTCACCGCGAGTGCGGGGGTCACCGCGGCGGTCACCAGGATGCCGGCGAGCGCACTCATTCCGACGAAGCCGAGCACGCCAGAGGCGGTGTCACTCAAGGGTTTTTGGGCAGACATATAGTGGAGCTTAACCGAGAAGGCTGGCAAAACACGCTGTGCACGAGCGTGCCGCGGTGCTCCGCGCCCGCCGACTCGCTCCGATCAGCCGGTCCGAAGGAGCGTCCATGCCCGCCTGGGAGTACATCACCACCCCGCTGCTCATCCACAACACGGCCGCGATCCTCAACAACTGGGGCTCCGAGGGCTGGGAGCTCGTTCAGGTCGTGCAGGGTCCCGAGGGCGGGCTCGTCGCGTACCTCAAGCGTCCCGTGGGCGGCGAGAGCTCGGCTGCGGCATCCGCCGGCGCCGCTGCGGCCGCGCAGGCCGCGAAGCAGTTCGAGGGCGAGGCCTGATGGCTTCCGGGTCGGCATCGGCTGAGGCGCGCCTCGCCGAGCTCGGCATCGAGCTGCCGGATGTCGCGGCGCCGGTCGCTGCGTACGTCCCCGCCGTCACCACGGGCTCGCTGATCTACACCTCGGGCCAGCTGCCCTTCGTCTCCGGCGCCATGCCCGCGACCGGCAAGGTGGGCGACGGCCACGGCCTCGTGCCCGCCGACGACGCGAAGGACTATGCGCGCCTCTGCGCGCTCAATGCGCTTGCGGCCGTGCGGGCCGAGCTCGGCTCGCTCGATCGCGTGGTCCGAGTGGTGAAGCTCGTCGGCTTCGTGGCCTCCGATCCGGCCTTCACCGGCCAGCCGGGGGTCGTGAACGGCGCGTCCGAGCTGATCGGCGAGGTCTTCGGCGACGCCGGCAAGCATGCGCGCTCGGCCGTCGGCGTCGCGGTCCTGCCGCTCGACGCGCCGGTCGAGGTCGAGCTCATCGTCGAGTTCGCGTAACGCCTCGCTCGCGCGGCGCGCATCGCGCTCGCGCCGGACGCTCGGCGCTTTCGGTCTGCAGGAGATCCCACCGACGGATGCCGCGGCGGGGACGCGCCCGCCGCGACATCCGGTATCGACGGCGTCAGCGCACCTGCGCGCTGATGACCTGCATGATCGACGTGTCGGCGAGTGTCGTGGTGTCGCCGATCTCACGGCCCTCGGCGAGGTCGCGCAGCAGCCGCCGCATGATCTTGCCCGAGCGGGTCTTCGGCAGCTCGTTGACGATGAAGACCTGCCGCGGGCGCGCGATCGCGCCGATCTGGGTGGCGACGTGCTTGCGCAGCTCCTCGCTCGCCTCGCTCGGGTCGGTGACGTGCGAGACCTGGCTCGCCTTGAGGATGACGAACGCGACGACCGCCTGGCCCGTGGTCTCGTCGGCCGCGCCGACGACGGCGGCCTCGGCCGTCCAGGGGTGGGCGACGAGCGACGACTCGATCTCGGCGGTCGACAGGCGGTGGCCCGAGACGTTCATGACGTCGTCGACGCGGCCCAGCAGCCAGAAGTCGCCGTCCTCGTCGCGGCGGGCACCGTCGCCGGCGAAGTACTTGTCGCCGAACTTCTCCCAGTACGTCTCCTTGAAGCGCTCGGGGTCGCCCCAGATGCCGCGCAGCATCGACGGCCACGGCTCGGTGGCGACGAGCAGCCCGCCGCCCTCGCCATGGATCTCGGCGCCGTCGTCATCGAGGATGCTGATCGAGACCCCGGGGACCGGAACCTGCGCGGCGCCGGGCTTCAGGTCGGTGACGCCGGGAAGCGCGGAGATCATGATCGCACCGGTCTCGGTCTGCCACCACGTGTCGACGACCGGGATGGAGCCGCCGCCGATGACGTGGCGGTACCAGATCCATGCCTCGGGGTTGATCGGTTCGCCGACCGAGCCGAGCAGCCGCAGCGACCGCAGGTTGAACTCGTGCGGGATCTGCCGGCCGAGCTTCATGAACGAGCGGATGGCGGTGGGTGCCGTGTAGAGGATCGAGACCTTGTACTTCTCGACGATCTCCCACCAGCGGCCGGGGTGCGGCGTGTCGGGCGTGCCCTCGTAGATGACCTGCGTCGCACCGTTGGCGAGCGGGCCGTAGACGACGTACGAGTGCCCGGTGATCCATCCGACGTCGGCGGTGCACCAGTAGACATCGCGTTCGGGGTGCAGGTCGAAGACGTTCTTGTGCGTGAAGGCGGCCTGCGTGAGGTAGCCGCCCGACGTGTGGAGGATGCCCTTCGGCTTGCCGGTGGTGCCCGAGGTGTAGAGGATGAACAGCGGGTGCTCGGCCTCGAACGCCTTCGCCTTGTGCTCGTTCGACGCGGTCCCGACGGTCTCATGCCACCAGAGGTCGCGGTCCGCGTCCCATTCGACGTCGTTCTCGCCGCGCTTGACGACGAGCACGTTGCGCACGGTGCCGCCCTCGGCCTTGCCGAGTGCTTCGTCGACGACGGGCTTCAGCGGGAAGACGCGGCCCTTGCGATACCCGCCATCGGCGGTGATGACGACGGATGCCTCGGCGTCGTCGATGCGCGACGCGAGGCTGTCGGCGCTGAACCCGCCAAAGACCACCGAGTGGATGGCGCCGATGCGCGCGCAGGCGAGCATGGCCACGACGGCCTCGGGAATCATCGGGAGGTAGATGGCGACTCGGTCGTGCTCGCCGACGCCGAGGTCGGTGAGCGTGTTCGCCGCGCGCTTGACCGCGTCGGTCAGCTCGGCGTAGGTGATCGCGCGCGAGTCGCCGGGCTCGCCCTCCCAGAGGAGCGCGACCCGATCGCCCAGGCCGGCCTCGACGTGCCGGTCGAGGCAGTTGACGGCGACGTTGAGCTCGCCGTCGTCGAACCACTTCGCGAAGGGCGGATTCGACCAGTCGAGCGTGCGGGTGAAGGGCTTCTCCCACTGGAGCAGCGTGCGGGCCTGGTCGGCCCAGAAGCCGAGCCGGTCTGCCCGGGCGGCGTCGTAGAGGCCCTCGTCGGCGACGGCCTGGGCGGCGAACTCGGGACTCGGGCGGAAGCGCCGGATCTCCTCGAGCGCGTGATCGATCTGCGCGTTCATAGTGGTGCGATCGCTCCTTCGCGAAAGATTGGACTATCGGGTTCGCCTGCCCTGTAGAGCAGACTAGCGCCCGACGGAGGCGTGTCGTTCGCCACGGGGTCGCACGGAGACGTAGTCTTGAGCCCGTTCGCGCGTCGATGGAGCCGCGAGTGAGTGATCCTTCGGAAGTCACGTCGGCGATCGACCTTCGGAATGCGTCGTGTTGTGCGGATTTCTCCAACGATTTCGCCGTTGTTCCCCTCCCGTACTGGAGGAAGTCGCAGACATTCCTGTGTGTCGGCACAAATGAGGACAAAAAGTACTTGCGTATGGAGATCGAGCCCATACACTGAGAACGCCCGAACGTTTGTTTCGAGGCCTGCAACGCTCGAGATTCCCCCCAATCCTTGCGTTGCCGAGGCGGCACCTGTTCCCCCCAATGGGTGCCGCCCCCTTCTGTTAACGGCGACGGATGTCGCACACGAGCCCTCCTCCACAACGACGTGGCGGGGGGCTCGTTCCGTTCCCGGCACGGTGACGCCTGTCGCGGCTGCGTCTCGCGCCTAGCCTCGGCCGCATGCCTCGCCCCTTCGTCGCCGTCCCGTCCTGGGAGCCGCCGCCCGATCCGGAGCGCCCCGCCGCCGAGGCGTGCGGAGACGCGTTGATGACGACGGCGTCTCCGTGGGCGCCCGAGGTGCGGCCGTACCTCGTCGAACGTGCGGTTTCAGAGCGGGCGGATGTCGCGCCGCCGGTCGAGTGCGCCCGTCCACGCGTTGCGGCGTCGCGACCGTCGGTCGCCGACGCACTCGGTGCGACTGCCGGCGGCATCACCCCCGACGAACTCGCACTGCTCGGCCCGCTCGCTGGATACGCGGCCTCCGGTCCGGTCACCGACCTGTTCCTCAACGGCGAACGTGGACTGTGGGTCGACCGGGGCGCGGGTCCCGAGCACGAGCCCTCGTGGAGCGCTGACGAATCCGAGGTGCGCGCGCTCGCGATCCAGCTGATCGCGCGCGGCGGCCGGCACGTCGACGAGGCGACCCCGGCCGTCGACGTGCGGCTCGGTCGAGGCATCCGGGTGCACGCGGTGCTGCCGCCGCTGTCGTCGAGCGGCACGCTGGTCTCGGTGCGGATCCCGCGCATCGCGGACTTCCCGCTCGCCGCGCTCGCGAAGGCGGGCATGCTCGACGGCGACCAGGAGGCGGCACTGCGGCGTGCGGTGTCGGAGCGTCGCAACATCCTCGTGACGGGCGCGGGCGGCACCGGCAAGACCACGCTGCTCGGGGCACTCCTCGGCGAGGCCGGCCCGAAGGAGCGCATCGTGCTGCTCGAGGATGTTGCGGAGTTGCGAATCTCGCATCCGCACATCGTCTCGCTCGAGGCCCGACAGGCCAATCTCGAGGGCAGCGGTCGGATCGGCCTCGACGTGCTGCTGCGCGAGGCGTTGCGCATGCGGCCCGATCGGCTCGTCGTCGGCGAATGCCGAGGGCCCGAGTTGCGCGAACTGCTCGCCGCCCTCAACACGGGTCACGACGGCGGAGCGGGGACGTTGCACGCCAACTCCCTCGACGACGTGCCGGCGCGGCTCGAGGCGCTCGGATCGACGGCGGGCATGTCGCCCGACGCGGTCGCACGGCAGGCCGTGAGCGCCTTCGATCTCGTCGTCCACCTCGAACGGCACGACGGCCGCCGCCGGGTCCGGCAGATCGGCCGGTTCGAGCTCGACGGCGCCCGACTCGGGATCGCGCCATGCTGAGGCGCGCCGACGCGCCGGCCCTCGCCGGGCTCGCCGCGGCAGTCATCTCACGTCGGCGTCTCGCCCGGGCCGACCCGGGCGGCCCCGTCGACCGTGTGGCGGCCGCGACCGAGCGGCTTGCGGCGCTGCTCACCGCCGGTCTCGCGCCGGCCGCGGCGTGGCGGAACGTCGACCTTCGGCCCGACGATGGAGGCACCGCCCGAGATCATGCGGATCTCGACGACGAACGCGTAGTCGCCGCGGCAGCCGCAGCCGCCGGCGAGGGGGACTCCGTCGCCGACGCGATGGCGCGCGCGAGGGCGTCGCACGCCGCCGCGTCTCCGGCATGGTCGATCCTCGCGGCCGCGTGGGCGGTGGCGGATGCCGCGGGCGCACCGCTCGCAGCGTGCCTGGGCGCGCTCGCCGGTGCGCTCCGGTCCGAAGCGCAATTGAGGCGCGAGGCCGCCGCGGCGCTCGCCGGGCCTGCCGCGAGCGCGAAGCTCGTCGCCGCGCTCCCCGTGATCGCCGTGGTCTTCGGCGCCGTGCTCGGGTTCGACACGATCGGGGTCCTGTTCGGCAACCCTGTAGGTCTCGGCTGCCTGGTCGTCGGCTCGGGGCTGCTGTGGGTCGGTACTCGCTGGAGCCGCGCGATGGTCGCCCGCGCGGCGGCGTCGCGGCCGTCGAGCGGCATCGAGCTCGAGCTGCTCGCCATGGCCCTGACCAGCGGGACCTCCCTCCCTCGAGCGGAGGCGATCGTCGCCCAGGCGCTCCGGACCCACCTGCCCGAACTCGCCGCATCGGCGTCCGCCGCCCCGGTGCTCCGACTCGCCGAGCGGGCGGGCGCTCCGGTGGCCGACCTGCTCCGGGCCGAGGCGAACCGTCGGCGCGGAGCGGCGCAGGCGGCCGGCGCCGTGAGGGCGGCCGCGCTCGGCGTTCGGCTCATGATCCCGCTCGGCTGCTGCGTGCTGCCCGCCTTCGTGCTGCTGGGCGTCGCGCCGCTGCTCATCTCCGTCGTCACGGGCACCTTGGGCGGTGCCGTGTGACGACTTCGGTCTCGTGCCACCGTCGCCGCAGTCGCGGCCCAGAGAGAGGAACCACATGTCATCCATCCCCACCACTGGCGACGAACGCGCGGGCGGAGGCATCGGGCAGTCCGGTGTCCGCGCGGCCGCACTCGCGCGGCGACGAATCCGACAGATCGTGGAACGACTGGCGGGGGAGCGCGGCGCCGCAACCGCCGAGTACGCCGTGGCGACCATGGCCGCGGTCGGCTTCGCGGGCCTGCTCGTCGTCATCCTCCGGGGCGACGAGGTGCGCGGCATCCTCACCGACCTCGTTCGGAATGCGCTCACGGTGGGGTGAGCGCGAGCGCGGCAGCGTGACGGCGGAGTTCGCCGTCGCGCTGCCCGCGATCGCGCTGGTGCTCGCCGCGTCCCTCGCCGCCGTCCACGTCGCGGCCGTGCAGGTCCGACTGGCCGACGCGGCCGCTGATGCCGCTCGTGCGCTGGGCCGGGGCGAGAGCGACGCCGTCGCCGCCGGCATCGCATCCCGCAATGCCGGCGGGGCGCGTCTGGCGACGAGCGTGGATGACCCGTTCGTCTGCGCGACGCTCGTCGGGCACGCGGGCGGGGTGCTCTCCGCGCTCGAGCTGCGGGCGGAGTCCTGCGCGATGCGGGGCGGCTTGTGAGCCTCGTGCCCGGGCGGTGGCGGCGGCTTCGCGGCGAGCGCGGGGCGGCGACCGTGGTCACGCTGGGCATCGTCGGTGCTGTCGTGGCGCTCGCGGCCGGGCTCGCCGCCGTGCTGGTCGGATCGGTGGCCTCGCAGTCGGCGGCGAACGCCGCAGATGCGGCGGCGCTCGCCGCGGCCGATGCGGTCTCCGGAGCCGTGCCGGGTGAGCCCTGCGCGATCGCCACGCGACTCGCCGCCGTGAACGGAGCCAGATTGACGTCATGCGACGTGAGCGGGGCGACCGTCCTGGTGCAGGTCGCGATCGAACGCGCCGCGTTCACGGCGACCGCATCCGCGCGAGCGGGTCCACCGCCGAGCTGAAGCGAACGGCCCGGCTGTCAGGGCCGCGGCGCCAGGTGAGGGAAACGCCGCGACCCCGAGGACAGCAGGGGTGGTGTGTCCGTCACCCATCATCGTGAGCAACCCTCACTCGTGTCATCCTCGCCCGTCACATTGCGACCCGTTCCGGGGGCCAGCGTGGTGGCCTACCGACCGAGGGCGGCTTCGAGCGCGGTCAGCACGGTCGGGTCCTCGATCGTCGCCGGCACCTTGTACGGCTCGCCGTCGGCGATCTGGCGGATGGTCTTGCGGAGGATCTTGCCCGACCGGGTCTTGGGAAGGCGATCGAGCACCGTCACGTCGCGGAAGGCCGCGACCGGGCCCACCGTCTCGCGGACGAGGGCGACGAGCTCCTTCACGAGGACCTCGTGGTCGATCGCCGTGCCGTGCTTGAGTGTCACGAAGCCGGCAGCCCGCTGGCCCTTGAGTTCGTCGCGGACGCCGATCACCGCGACCTCGGCGATCGCCGGATGGTGGTTGATCGCCTCCTCGAGTCCGCCGGTCGAGAGCCGATGACCCGCGACGTTGATGACATCGTCGGTCCGCCCCATGACGTAGACGTATCCGTCCTCGTCGACGTAGCCGGAGTCTCCCGTCGCGTAGTGCCCTGGGAAGGCGGTGAGGTAGGACGAGACGTAGCGTTCGTCGCCGCCCCACAGGGTGGGCAGGCTGCCTGGCGGAAGCGGCAGTTCCAGCACGATGTTGCCCTCGGCTCCCGCGGCCACCTGGCGTCCCTTGCCGTCGACGATCGCCACGCGGTAGCCGGGCACCGGCACGGTGGGGGAGCCGGGCTTCACAGGCAGCGGCTCGATCCCGCGCGGGTTCGCCGCGATCGCCCACCCCGTCTCCGTCTGCCACCAGTGGTCGACGACCGGACAGTGGAGCGCGTCGTTGATCCAGTGGTAGGTCTCGGTGTCGAGTCGCTCACCCGCGAGGAACAGCGCCTCGAGCGTCGACGTGTCGTACCGCCGGAGGTGTTCGAGGCCGGGGTCCTCGCGACGGATGGCGCGCACCGCCGTCGGCGCCGAGAACAGCACCTTGACCCCGTACTCCTCGACCATGCGCCAGAAGGCACCGGCGTCGGGCGTCCCGACCGGCTTGCCCTCGTAGAGGACGGTCGTCGCACCCGCGAGCAGTGGACCGTAGACGATGTAGCTGTGGCCGACGACCCAGCCCACGTCGGACGCCGTCCACATCACGTCGCCCGGGTGGATGTCGTAGATGCTCCGCATCGACCACGCCAGTGCGACGGCGTAGCCGCCGTGGTCGCGCACGACGCCCTTGGGGGTGCCGGTCGTGCCCGACGTGTAGAGGATGTACAGCGGATCGGTGGCCGCGACCTCGACGGCTCCGACGGGCTCGGCCCGCTCGAGCTCTGTCGCCCAGTCGACCCATCGCACGCCGACGCGACCGTCGAACTCCGCCGCGTTCCCGGGCACCGCTTCGCGATCGCGCACGATCACCGTCTCGACGCTGAGCTCGTCCTCGGAGATCACCGCGATCGACGAGGTCACCGCGTCGGTCACCGATCGATCGCCGACGATCATCGCGAGCGCCTTCTCGACGATCGGCAGGTACTCGACCGCGCGGCCCGGCTCGAGCCCGCCCGACGAGGTGACGATGACCTTGGGCTCGGCGTCCTGGATCCGAACCGCGAGCTCGTTGGCCGCGAACCCGCCGAAGATGACGGAGTGCACGGCGCCGATGCGCGCACAGGCGAGCATCGCGATGACGGCCTCGGGCGTCATCGGCAGGTAGATCGCGACGCGGTCGCCGCGCTGCACCCCGCGGCCGCGCAGCACGCCCGCGAATAGGGAGACCTCGTGGAGGAGCTCGGCATAGGTGAAGGTCCGCTTCGAGCCGGTCATCGCGGAGTCGTAGGCGAGGGCGACCTGGTCGCCGCGTCCGGCGGCGACCCAGCGGTCCAGCGCGTTCGCGCTGACGTTGAGCGTGCCATCCGGGTACCAGCGGTAGATCGGCGCTTCGCGGTCGTCGAGGGCGCGCGTAGGCGGGGTGATCCAGTCGACCAGGCCGGATGCCTCGAGCCAGAACTCCTCGGGCTGCTCCATGCTGCGGCGGTACTCGTCCGCATAGGTGCGCATCTCGGTCGTGCCCATCGCCGTTCCTCCCACCGAGGAGGGCGACGGTGCCACTTCCTCGGGATGTGCTGTCGAATCCGCTCCGACTCTGGCGCGGTGCATCCAATGTATACACTGCGGCCCGATGGCGCCACATCCCGGGCAGATTCTCGATGTGGATTGCAGTTGCCTCGCCATCCGTGTATACATTGAGGTCGGACGATGAGGCAGAGGAGGATCCGATGCGAGCCGGTGATCGCGCCTATCGCACGCTCCGCGCAGAGATCCTCGAGGGCGCGCTCGAACCCGGCACGGTGCTGCAGGAAGTGGAGCAGTCCACCCGCCTCGGTGTGAGCCGCACCCCGATCCGCGAAGCGCTGCGTCAGCTCGCCGCCGACGGACTCGTCGAGGCCAACGGCCGCGGCACGATCGTCACCGCCGTCTCGCGCGACGACATCGTGTCGCTCTACGAGCTCCGTGAGGCACTCGAGGGCAAGGCGGCCGGCCTCGCCGCGCAGCGGCACGACGACGAGCCGTTCCTCGCGATCCGCGAGCGGCTCAGGGAGGCGCCGCAGCTGCTCGCCCAGGGCGAGGCGGGGCTCGCCGCCTACTTCGCGATCGTCGACGAGCTCGACGACGCGATCGAGGCGGCGGTCGCGAACCCCTTCCTCGCGTCGTCCCTGCGCAGCGTGCAGCTGCACTCGGCCCGCATCCGCCGGCTCTCGCGGCACAATCCCGACCGGCTCAGAGCCGCCGCGCACGAGCACCTGCTGATCGTCGACGCGATCCTCGCGCGCGACGCCGAGCTGGCTGCCCACGCCACGCACGTGCACCTGCACATGAGCCTGACCAATGCGCTCGCCACGTCGGCGGGCGCCGACTAGCACCCAGACAGACAACCCCGGAACGGAAGGTCAACCGTGCAGCTCCACCATGTGCGCGTCCATCGAAGCGACGAGAACCTGGCCCGCGACGGCCAGCTCGCCTGGAAGATCGCCGAGGTCGCCGCCGACCCGGTCGAGGTCGCCGACGACGTGACCGAGATGGTCGTGAACCGCGTCATCGACAACGCGGCGGTCGCGGCCGCATCCCTCACCCGGCGCCCCGTCGTCGCGGCGCGCAGCCAGGCGTTGAGCCATCCGGTCTCGGTCGGCGGCGACGGCGCGACGGTGTTCGGCGCGGATGTCGCGCGGCGCTCGAGCCCGGAATGGGCGGCGTGGGCGAACGGCGTGGCCGTACGCGAGCTGGACTACCACGACACGTTCCTCGCGGCCGAGTACTCGCACCCCGGCGACAACATCCCGCCGATCGTCGCCGTCGCTCAGCACCTCGCGGCCGCGCGGGGGCTCACCGGCCGGGAACTCGTCCGCGGCATCGCGACCGGATACGAGATCCAGGTCGACCTCGTGAAGGCGATCTCGCTGCACCAGCACAAGATCGACCACGTCGCGCACCTCGGCCCGTCGGCCGCGGCGGGCATCGGCACGCTCCTCGGCCTCGACGCCGAGACGATCTTCCAGGCCGTCGGCCAGGCGCTGCACACGACCACCGCGACGCGCCAGTCGCGCAAGGGCGAGATCTCGACCTGGAAGGCCCATGCACCGGCCTTCGCGGGGAAGATGGCGGTCGAGGCCGTCGACCGCGCCATGCGCGGCGAGACCAGCCCCACGCCGATCTACGAAGGCGAGGACGGCGTGATCGCCTGGCTGCTCGACGGGCCCGACGCGGCGTACGACGTGCCGCTGCCCGAGCGTGGCGAGGCGAAGCGCGCCATCCTCGACACGTACACCAAGGAGCACTCGGCCGAGTACCAGGCGCAGGCCTGGATCGACCTCGCCCGCAAGCTCCACCACGAGCACCCCGAGCTGGTCGCCGATCCGTCGAGGATCGCGAGCGTCGTCATCCACACGTCGCACCACACCCACAACGTGATCGGCTCGGGCGCGAACGACCCGCAGAAGTACGATCCGGCGGCCTCGCGCGAGACGCTCGACCACTCGATCCCGTACATCTTCGCCGTGGCCTTCCTCGACGGCACGTGGCACCACGTCGACTCGTACACGCCCGAGCGCGCGGGCCGGTCCGAGACCGTCGCCCTCTGGCGCAACGTCACGACGGTCGAGGACGAGGAATGGACGCGTCGCTACCATTCACTCGACATCGCCGAGAAGGCGTTCGGCGGCCGTGTGGTCCTCACGCTGACGGACGGCACGACGATCGTCGACGAGATCGCGGTCGCCGACGCTCACCCGCTCGGCGCGCGCCCGTTCGGCCGCGAGCAGTATGTCGAGAAGTTCCGCGCCCTGGCCGCCGATGTCCTCGAGGCAGCCGAGATCGAGCGGTTCCTGGACGTCGCGCAGCGTCTGCCCCACCTGACGCCCGACGAGCTCGGGCAGTTGACCATCATCGCCGCGCCAGGTGTGCTCACCTCGGTCCCGACGCCCCACGGCATCTTCTAGGAGGAGAACATGCTCTACGCACAGACCCCCGCGCACGAGAAGCGCCGGCTGTTCCGCGAGCGCCTCGCGAGCGGCGAGCTGCTCCGCTTCCCCGGCGCGTTCAACCCGCTCTCGGCGCGGCTCATCGAGCGCAAGGGCTTCGAGGGCGTCTACATCTCGGGCGCTGTGCTCTCGGCCGACCTCGGGCTGCCCGACATCGGGCTCACGACGCTGAGCGAGGTCGCCGGCCGCGGAAGTCAGATCGCCCGGATGACCGAGCTGCCCGCGATCATCGACGCCGACACGGGCTTCGGCGAGCCCATGAACGTCGCCCGCACCGTGCAGGAGATGGAGGACGCGGGGCTCGCAGGCCTCCACATCGAGGATCAGGTCAACCCGAAGCGGTGCGGCCACCTCGACGGCAAGCAGGTCGTCGACGAGCACACCGCCCTGCAGCGGATCGCTGCGGCGGTCGATGCGCGCCGCGACGAGAACTTCCTGATCATGGCGCGTACCGACATCCGTGCCGTCGACGGGCTCGACGCTGCGGTCGACCGGGCCAAGCGCCTCGTCGACGCCGGTGCCGACGCGATCTTCCCCGAGGCGATGGCCTCGCTCGAGGAGTTCGCCGCGATCCGCGCCGCGGTCGACGTGCCCCTGCTGGCGAACATGACCGAGTTCGGCAAGAGCGACCTGTTCACCGTGCAGCAGCTCGCCGACGTGGGCATGAACATCGTGATCTGGCCGGTCTCGCTGCTGCGCATCGCGATGGGCGCCGCGAGCCGCGGCCTCGACGAGCTGACGGAGGCCGGTGCGCTCACGCGCCTGCTGCCCGAGATGCAGCACCGCGCCGACCTCTACGAGCTCATCGACTACGAGGGCTACAACCACTTCGACACCTCGATCTTCAACTTCACCGTCGCACGGTGAACCCGCGAGAGGAACCGACGCCATGACCGACACCCTCGCGACCGCGCCCGCGCCGCGCCCCGACATCCGCAAGGGCCTGGCCGGCGTCGTGGTCGACACCACGGCGATCTCCAAGGTCAATCCCGAGACGAACTCGCTGCTCTACCGCGGCTACCCCGTGCAGGAACTTGCCCGGGCCAAGCGGTTCGAGGAGGTCGCGTACCTGCTCTGGCACGGCGAGCTGCCGGATGGCGCGGAGCTGGCCGAGTTCCGCGCCGCCGAGCGCGCGGGGCGTGCACTGCAGCCGAACGTGAAGGCCGCGATCGACCTGCTGCCCACGACGTGCCACCCGATGGACGTCGTGCGCACGGCCGTGAGCGTCATGGGCGCGTCCGACCCGGCCGCCCAGGACTCGAGCCCCGAAGCGAACCTCGTGAAGGCGACCGGACTCTTCGCGGCCCTGCCCGCCGTCGTCGCCTACGACCAGCGCCGGCGCCGAGGACAGCACCTCGTGCCGCCGCGCGACGATCTCGACTACTCGGCCAACTTTCTGCACATGACCTTCGGCGAGGTGCCCGAGCCGGTCGTGGTCGACGCGTTCGACGTGTCGATGATCCTCTACGCCGAGCACTCGTTCAACGCATCGACCTTCACGGCGCGCGTCATCACCTCGACGCTCTCCGACCTGCACTCGGCCGTCGTCGGCGCGATCGGCGCGCTCAAGGGACCGCTGCACGGGGGCGCCAACGAGGCCGTCATGCACGTCTTCGACGAGATCGGCTCGGCCGACGAGGTCGTGCCCTGGCTCGACGCGGCGCTCGCCGAGAAGCGCAAGGTCATGGGCTTCGGCCATCGCGTGTACAAGAACGGCGACTCACGCGTCCCGACGATGAAGGCCGCGCTCGACACGCTCATCGCGCACTACGACCGGCCGGATGTCGCGTCACTCTACGACGCGCTCGCCACCGAGTTCACTGCGCGCAAGGGCATCCACCCCAACCTCGACTATCCGTCGGGCCCGGCGTACCACCTCATGGGGTTCGACACGGAGCTCTTCACGCCCCTCTTCGTGGCGTCGCGGGTGACCGGGTGGACGGCGCACGTGATCGAGCAGGCCGCGTCCAACGCCCTGATCAGGCCGCTGTCGGCGTACGACGGGGTGGACGAGCGGCACGTCTGAGCGCGCCTGGCCGCGCGGCATACGTGCGCGGCATCCGGTCGGTCAGTCGAAGACGGTCTCGATGAAGCGGTAATCGACCGCGCTGGGCCGGTCGTCGCCCGGCGTGGCGAACTCGAGCCCCGCGGCACGGGAGTAGACGTAGCGCTTGCCGCCGTCGCCCGAGATCTCGAGACGCGGTTGCGGGTCGCCGCTGTCGAGGAAGCCGGTCGAGACCGTCTTGCCCTCGAGCGGCCCGTCGATCAGCTTCGCGGTATAGGTGCCCGATGACGTGTCCATGCGGTCATTCTGCACCTGTCCTCCACACGGGCAAGGGCCTTGCGTCCCTCGGCCCGATCGGCCGTCCGCAGGTGCGCTCACGGCCGGAATGTGTATGGTGTGCCTGTCGGCGCGACGCCGCCGACCGATCAGCACACCGCTCGGGGGCGAGGCGACGTCGTGCGTTCCCCGTCCAGTGTCATCAGCAATAAGGAGTCCGGTGCCAGGCACGAAGAAGCTCGTGATCGTGGAGTCGCCGACGAAGATGAAGTCGATCGCCGCGTACCTCGGCGACGGCTACGAGGTCCTCTCCTCGGTCGGCCACATCCGCGACCTCATCGAGCCCAAGAACCTCCCGGCCGAGCTCAAGAAGGGCTCGCTGGGCAAGTTCTCCGTCGACGTCGAGAACGGGTTCGAGCCGTACTACGTGGTCTCCGACTCGAAGAAGAAGACGGTCGCCGAACTCAAGCGCGCGCTGAAGGACGCCGACGAGCTCCTGCTCGCCACCGATGAGGACCGCGAGGGCGAGGCCATCGCCTGGCACCTGCTGCAGGAGCTCAAGCCCAAGGTGCCCGTGCGGCGCATGGTGTTCCACGAGATCACGAAGGACGCCATCCTCAAGGCGAAGGACCAGACCCGCGAGCTCGACACGGCGCTCGTCGACGCGCAGGAGACCCGTCGCATCCTCGACCGGCTCTACGGCTACGAGGTGTCGCCGGTGCTCTGGCGCAAGGTCGGACCGGGCCTGTCGGCCGGTCGCGTGCAGTCGGCCGCGACGCGGCTCGTCGTCGATCGCGAGCGCGAACGACTCGCGTTCGTGCCGGCGTCCTACTGGGACCTCGTCGGCCGGTTCACGAGTGACGACTCCGGTTTCGAGGCGAAGCTGGTCCGCGTCGGCGGCGAGCGCGTGGCCACCGGCCGCGACTTCGACGACTCGGGTCGACTGACGGGCAAGGCCGTCGTCCTCGATGAGCCGACGGCGCACGCATTGGCCGCGGCGTTGCGCGACGACGCGGTCGCGCGCCGTGTGAGCCGAGTCGAGTCCAAGCCGTACTCGCGGCGCCCGGCGGCACCGTTCACGACCTCCACGCTGCAGCAGGAATCCGCTCGCAAGCTGCGGTTGTCGGCCCGCGACACCATGCGCGTGGCGCAGTCGCTGTACGAGAACGGGTACATCACCTATATGCGCACCGATTCGGTGTCGCTCTCGCAGCAGGCGATTCAGGCCGCGCGCACGCAGGCCGTGAAGCTCTACGGTGCCGACAGTGTGCCCGACAAGCCGCGCGCGTACGCCGGCAAGTCCAAGAACGCCCAGGAGGCGCACGAGGCGATCCGCCCGTCGGGCGAGGTCTTCCGCACGCCGGCCGAACTGCAGAACGTCCTCCGTGGCAGCGAGTTCAAGCTGTACGACCTCATCTGGAAGCGCACCGTCGCCTCGCAGATGGCCGACGCCAAGGGCCAGACGGCGACCGTCACCATCGAGGTCGGTCCGACCGCAGCCGACGCCACGACGCCCGAATCGGCGACGGCGCCCGTGGCGGGCACCACGGCCGAGTTCACCGCGAGCGGCACCGTCATCACGTTCCGCGGCTTCCTCGCCGCATATGAGGAGAGCCGCGACGAGGAGCGCAACGCCGACGACTCGCCGGGCGAGGCGAAGCTGCCGCCGCTCAAGGAGGGACAGGCCGTCGGACTCGCCGAGCTCGAGGAGAAGGGCCACGAGACGAGCCCGCCCCCGCGCTACACCGAGGCGAGCCTCGTCAAGCGGCTCGAAGAGCTCGGCATCGGACGACCCTCGACGTTCGCCTCGATCATCTCCACCATCCTCGACCGCGGGTACGTCACGCAGCGCGGCCAGGCGCTCGTGCCGAGCTGGGTCGCGTTCTCGGTGGTGCGCCTGCTCGAGGAGCACTTCGGCGACCTCGTCGAGTACGACTTCACCGCCGAGATGGAGGACGACCTCGATCGCATCGCGTCGGGCGAAGCCGACCGCGTGGACTGGCTCAACGAGTTCTACTTCGGCAGCGACCGGCACAAGGGACTCCGCCAAGTGGTCGACAACCTCGGCGAGATCGACGCGCGCGAGATCAACTCGGTCGAGATCACGCCGGGCGTCACGCTCCGCATCGGCAAGTACGGGCCCTACCTCGAGACGATGGATGCCGACGCCGCGCCCGACGCGCCGCCGCGCCGCGTGAACCTGCCCGACGACCTCGCGCCCGACGAGCTCACCGCCGAGAAGGCGCGCGAGCTCATCGAGGCGCCCGTGCAGGGCGACCGGGTGCTGGGTGCGAACCCCGAGAACGGCAAGCAGGTGGTCGTGAAGGACGGACGGTTCGGGCCGTACGTCACCGAGATCGAGCCCGAGCCCGAGGCGGACGAGGCCCGCGTCGACCCCGCCACCGGCGAGGTCGCCGAGCCCGCCAAGCCCAAGCGCGGGGCGAAGAAGACGGCGGCGCCCAAGCCGCGCACGGCGTCGCTGTTCAAGAGCATGCAGCCCGCCGAGATCGACCTCGCGACCGCGCTGAAGCTCCTCGACCTGCCGCGCATCGTCGGGGCCGACCCCGAGTCGGGCGACGAGATCACCGCCCAGAACGGCCGCTACGGCCCGTACCTGAAGAAGGGTGCCGAGACGCGCACGCTGCCGAGCGAGGATGCGATCTTCGAGATCGACCTGGCCGGCGCGCTCGAGTTGCTCGCCCAGCCGAAGTACGGCGCGCGTCGCGCATCGAGCGCGCTCAAGGAGTTCGCCGAGGACCCGGTCAGCGGCAAGCCGATCAAAGTCAAGGACGGCCGGTTCGGACCGTACGTGACCGACGGGACGACGAACGCGACGATCCCGCGCGGCGAATCCGTCGAGGACATCACGTTCGAACGTGCGGCGGAACTGCTCCAGGTCAAGCGCGACAAGGGTCCCGCCGCGCCGCGCGCCAAGCGGACGACCACGGCGAAGCGTTCGACCTCGACGCGCTCGAAGAAGTCGAGCTCGGCGTGAGTCGCGGACTGTTCGTCACCCTCGAGGGCGGCGACGGTTCCGGCAAGTCCACGCAGGCGAGCCTGCTCGAGCAGTGGCTCGCCGAGCATGGTCGTGCGGTCCTCCGGACGCGGGAACCCGGCGGCACGCCCGTCGGCGTCGAGGTCCGCGAGATCGTGCTGCACCATCGCGGCGACGTCGCGCCGCGGGCCGAGGCGCTGCTCTACGCGGCCGACCGGGCGCACCACGTCGCCACGGTCGTGCGGCCCGCCATCGCCCGCGGCGACGTGGTGGTCCAAGACCGGTATGTCGACTCGTCGGTCGCATACCAAGGTGCTGGCCGGGTGCTCGACGCGCGCGAGGTGCGCGCGCTGTCCGACTGGGCGACCGAGGGCCTCATGCCCGACCTCACGGTCCTGCTCGACCTGCCATGGGACGTCGCGCAAGGCCGCCTCCAGGATGCGCGCACGCGGTACGACCGGCTCGAGGCCGAGGCGGGGGAGTTCCACGCCAGGGTCCGCGACGCGTACCTGGGCCTCGCTGCCGCCGAGCCCGAGCGCTTCCTCGTCGTCGACGCGACGCTGCCCGTCGACGAGATCGCCGCGCGTATCTCCGAGCGGGTCGAGCCCCTGCTGTGAGTGCGCCGGGGAGCGGCATCCGCGTCGGCGGCGGCAGGTAGCGTGGAATCGTGACCGTGTGGAGCGACCTGACCGGCCAGGATGCCGCGATCGCCGTGCTGCGCGCGGCGGCGACCGCGTCGACGGCCGCGCACGGCGCCCCCGTGTCGTCCGACATGACGCACTCCTGGCTGATCACCGGTCCGCCCGGTTCCGGTCGCTCCAACCTCGCCTACGCGTTCGCCGAGGCGCTGCTCTCGGGCGCGCCCGACGGCGATGAGGCGGTGCACGCGCAGGTCGTCGCGCGAAGCCACCCCGATCTCCACGTGCTCGCGACCGAGGGCGTGATCATCAAGGTCGCCGACGTGCGCAAGATCGTCGAGCGCTCGCACTACGCGCCGTCGGTCGGACGCCACCGCGTCATCGTCGTCGAGGATGCCGACCGGATGACCGAGCAGACCTCGAACGTGCTGCTGAAAGAGCTCGAGGAGCCGCCGGAGCGCACCGTCTGGATCCTGTGTGCGCCGAGCGAGGCCGACCTCATCCCCACCATCCGATCGCGCGTACGGTCGGTGCGACTCCAGGTGCCGAGCGTGGCCGATGTCGCCGCGCTCCTGGCGCGCCGTGACGGCGTCGATCCGATCATCGCCGAGCGCGCCGCGCGAGAGGCGCAGAGCCACATCGGCATGGCGCACCGATTGGCCACGAGCGTCGAGGCGCGCGACCGTC
Source organism: Agromyces flavus (assembly GCF_900104685.1). Taxonomy (NCBI): domain Bacteria; kingdom Bacillati; phylum Actinomycetota; class Actinomycetes; order Micrococcales; family Microbacteriaceae; genus Agromyces; species Agromyces flavus. The sequence continues at coordinate 2,008,228 of NZ_LT629755.1, read as the reverse complement.
GTGCCGAGACCCTCCGCCTCGCGCTCTCGGTCCGGTCCACGCCGGGCGCCGTCGCCGCGGCGGCTCGGATGCTCGAGATCGCCGGTGACGACGCGAAGGCGATCACCGAGCTGCGCGACGCCGAGGAACGCGAGCACACCCTCCGCTCGCTCGGCGTGGCACCCGGCCAGGCCGTGCCGGCCGCCCTCCGCTCCCAGCTGCGGGCGCTCGAGGAGGACCAGAAGCGTCGCGCGACCCGGAGCCTGCGCGACGGCATCGACCGCATCCTGGTCGACCTCGCCTCGCTGTTCCGCGACATCCTCATCACCCAGCTCGGTGCCGACGTCGAGCTGGTCAACGTCGAGATCGCCGACGACATCGCGCGGGCCGCGGCATCCGCCCCGCCCGCACGAACGCTCGCCACGCTCGACGCCATCCAGGAGGCCCGTACCCGCATCGACGGCAACGTGCAGCCCGCGCTCGCGCTCGAGGCGATGCTGGTCGCGGCGATCCGGCGTCCCGAGCCGGCACGAGGGGTGCGATCGTGAGGCGCGCGCGCCGATGGCTGGCGGCGGTCGCCGCGGCGACCGTCCTGGTCATGAGCGGATGCTCCCTCCCGTCGTTCCTGACAGGGCCGGGCAGTGCGCGCTCCGAGCCGACGGGCGAGAAGGTGAGCGCCGAGCTCGAGCCGTACTACGAACAGGTGCTCGAGTGGGAACCCTGCGGCCAGATGCAGTGCGCCACGGCCACTGCGCCTCTCGACTGGTCGGCGCCCGAGACCGACTCCATCGAGCTCGCGCTGGTGCGGCAGCCTGCGCGGGGCGAGAAGCAGGGATCGCTGCTCGTGAATCCGGGTGGCCCGGGCGCGTCCGGGTACGAGTTCATCTCCGAATCACTCGGCTACGCGGTCGGCCCTCGTCTCCAAGAGCACTTCGACGTGGTCGGGTTCGATCCACGCGGCGTGGGGCGCTCCACCCCCGTGACCTGCTTCGACGACGACGCCGAGAAGGACGCGTTCCTCTACGGCGTGATCCCGGCCGAGCGCGGCAGCGACGAGTGGATCGCCGCCGCCAGAGATGCCAACGAGGACTTCGGCGCCGCGTGTGCCCACCGCACGGGCGAGCTGCTCGCCAATGTCGACACCGAAAGCGCGGCGCGCGACCTCGACCTGTTGCGCGCGATCGTCGGCGACGAGAAGCTGAATTACCTCGGGTATTCCTACGGCACGCTCCTCGGCGCGACCTACGCCGACCTCTACCCCGACAAGGTGGGCCGCCTCGTGCTCGATGGCGCGGTCGACCCGACGACCACCCTCGACGAAGTGAACATCGCCCAATCGATCGGGTTCGAGCACGCGCTGAAGGGCTACCTCGCCGACTGCCTCGCGTCCGACGAATGCCCGTTCGCGGGCACGGTCGACGAAGCGGCCGACGAGGTCGGGCGCCTGCTCGCCTCGGTCGACGCGAGTCCGCTGCAGGGCAGCGACGGGCGGCAGCTCGGCGCCGACGCCCTCGTGCTCGCGATCATCTATCCGCTCTACAGTCCCGAGACCTGGCCGTACCTCAGCGACATGTTCGAGTCCGTCATGTTCGGCCAGGCCGATACGGCCCTCGCGTTCGCCGACGGCTACAACGGCCGCGAGACCGACGGCACGTACCGCGACAACTCGGTCGAAGCGTTCCGCGCGATCAACTGCCTCGATAACACCTACGACGATGATGTCTCGTCGATGCGGCAGCGGGCGGCCGAGCTCGCCGAGGCCGCGCCGATCATCGGGCCGTACTTCAGCTTCGGCGACATCGGGTGTGCGAACTGGCCGTATGCGGCCGACGGGCCGCCAGCGCCCACCACCGCCGAGGGCGCGGCGCCCATCCTCGTCGTCGGCACGACCGGCGATCCGGCCACCCCCTACGACGACGCGGTCGCGCTCGCCGATCAGCTCGACAGCGGCGTGCTCGTGACCTACGACGGCGAGGGGCACACCGCCTATCGCAAGTCCAATGCGTGCGTCGACCAGGCCGTCGAGGCGTATTTCCTCGACGGAACCGTGCCCTCGTCCGACCCCGGGTGCTGACCTCGCGGCGACCCGTGCGATGGTCATGAGCGCTCGGAAAACCCGCTAACATGGTCTCTCGTGCCCGTCCGGTTCCGCCGAGACGAGGTCACGCCGCCTTAGCTCAGTCGGCAGAGCGATTCACTCGTAATGAATAGGTCGTGGGTTCGATTCCCACAGGCGGCTCCAGCGCGAACGGCCCGGACGATGTCCGGGCCGTTCGTCGTTCCGGAGTCATCCGAGGCGCGAGACCGGCGCACCCGCACGGATCGCGCGAGGGATCTCGGCGACCGCGTCGACCGCAGCGCGGAGCCGTTCGAGGTCATCGGCCGAGGCGGTGGAATCGAGCGTCACGGAATACTCGATGCCGGTCGAGCGCCACGCGTCGGTGAAGCCGCCGTCGGCTTCGACGGCGATGCCGGCGAGCTCGATCCCCAGCCGATCCGCCTCCCGGTACGTGTCGTTGAGGATGCAGAGCGCCACGGACAGGTGCAGCACCTGGGCGCCGTTGGTCGCCGGGGCCGCGACGACGCCCTCGTCGGTCCAGACGTGGTCGAGCGTCACGCCGTCGGCGGCGCGAAGCGTGCCCGCGGTTGCGCGCACGCCGAACGAGGAGAGGTCCATCTCCCGATTCTGCTCCCGACCCGCGTCAGGGCACGGGAACCGCGCGGATCGCGTTGGCGTATGCCGCGTACCCGGTCGCCGTCGGATGGAACGCGGTGTTCCAGTTGACGTACATCCAATCCACGATCCACGAGCTGCCACTGCCGATGCCGTGACCGGCGAAGTCATCCTCGACGTCCACGAAGGTCGCCCCGGTGCCGACCGCCACCGACTCGATGACGTTGTTGAGCACCACGGTCTCCGCGTTGACCTCGTCGGCCCACTGGTACCTCGTGTTCACGCCCGACGAATTCAGGTGGAAGAGCAGCGGGTAGCCGGCCACGATGACCTTCGCGTCGGGCTCGGTGCGCGTGCGGATGGCGGTGATGACTCCGGCGACCTTGTCGCGGAACGCCTGCGAGGCGGCGATCGCGGCGCCGGCGTCGATCGAGGACTGGCAGGAGTCCGACGGGAACGCGAAGCAGTTCCGCATGACGTTGCTGAATCCGACGTCGTTCCCACCCACGGTGACCGTGACGACCTTGGCGGTCGTCGAGATGGTCGCGATCTGCGCGAGCGTCTCGACGGTCGACGCACCCGTGCAGGCGGGGAACGACACCAGGCGCTTGTTCGCATCGGCGTCGAGCTGCCTCGGGTAGCTGTTCGCACTCCGATAGCACGACGTGTCGAGGTAGCTGCCGCCACCGACGCCGGCGGCGAAGGAGTCACCGACGGCCGCGTACTCGAGTTCCGTCGAGCCCCCGGGCTTCGGCGGCTTGACGGGCTTGCCCGCCGCGACGGCGGCCGAGGCGGGCTCGGCGGGACCGAACGCCGCGGTGCCGAGCAGGAGGGCGAGCGCCGCCAGGATCGCCGTGGCGACCACCAATGCGATTCGGGAGCGCCGTGGGCCGTCGTCGTCAGCGGTTGCGGCGCGTGCGGGGTCCATGGTCATCCGCCGTTCAGTCCGCCAGCGCCGCGAGGATCGCTGCGAGGTACACCTGCTGGCCGGCAGGGGTCGGATGCAGGAAGCTCACCGGGTCCGACGGGTCGTCGCCGAGCCAGGGATCGAGGCTGCCGACCCCATGCCCGAGGAACGCCAGCTGGACGCTCGCGAGCTCCACGTCGGCGCCCAGAGCGGCCGCCGCTTGCACGGCTTCGGCGATCTGCTCGTTCAGTGCGAGGGTTGCGAGGTTGACGGTGTCCGTCACGGTCCCCAGCCCGTCGGCGAACGGGATCGGGTAGTCCGTGACCACGATGTGGGCGTTCGGTGCGCGCTCGCCGATCGCCAGAATGAGGGCGGTGAGGTCCTCAGCGATCACTCCGGATTGCAAGATCTCGAAGACCGCCTGGATCGCGGCAGTGCACTGCAGCGATGCGGGATCCGGCACGCAGACCGCGTACGCGGCTCCGGCACCGAGGTCATTGGCCCCGACCGTGACGGTGACGAGCGTCGTGCCGCGGTTCACCTGCGACAGTTGCGACGACAGCACGTCGTCGATCGTCGCCCCGGTGCACGCGGCGAATCGCAGCAGGTTGGTGCGCGGCTCGGCGTCGAGCAGCACGGGATATGCAGCCGTGCTGCGGAGGCACTGGTCGAGCGGCACGCCGGCACCCTGCCCGGCGGCGTAGGAATCGCCGAGCGCGACGTACTTCGCGACGGGCGGCGGAGGTTCGGCACCAGCGGGTGCGGCACCGCCGAGGGCGGCGGCGAGGGCGACGATGGCCGCGACGGTCGAGCCGACGATGCGGCTCCTTCGGATCGAACGTGCCGACATGGCCGAACCGTAGCGGGTAGCCGAGGAATCCGCACCTTCCCAGAACGGGTGTCATCGCGATCCGACGCCGACGATCGCCCGGCCGGCCGGTCCCGACCCGCCGATAGGCTGACCCGCATGACCGATCGACTTCGCTGGGGCATCCTCGCGCCGGGCGGCATCGCCCACGTCTTCACGAACGACCTGCTGCTCAATGGCTTCGACGTGAGGGCCGCCGGGTCGCGCTCGCTCGACACCGCGCAGGCGTTCGCCGACGAGTTCGGGATCCCGACCGCGTACGGCGGCTACGATCGGCTCCTTGCCGATCCCGACATCGACGCGGTCTACATCGCCACGCCGCATCCGTTCCACGCCGCGGTCGCGCTGCTCGCGATCGAGGCGGGCAAGCACGTGCTCGTCGAGAAGCCGTTCGCCCTGAACCAGGCTCAGGCCCGCGCGGTCGCCGACGCGGCGCGCGAGCGGGGCGTGCTCGCCCTCGAGGCGATGTGGACGCGCTACCTGCCGCACATGGTGCGCATCCGCGAGATCGTCGCAGCGGGTACGCTCGGCGACGTTCGATCCCTGGTCGCCGATCACACGCAGAAGCTCTCCGACGATCCCGCGCACCGGCTCAACGCCCTCGCGCTCGGCGGCGGTGCGCTGCTCGACCTCGGGATCTACCCGATCTCCTTCGCCTGGGATCTCTTCGGCGCGCCGACGACCATCCAGTCGACCGCGGTGTTCCGCTCGACTGGTGCCGACGCCGGCATCGCCGTCCAGCTCGGGTACGACTCGGGTCGCATCGCCAGCACGTACTCGGCGAGCGACACGGCGGGGTCGAACCGCGCGGTGATCCTCGGCACGCAGGCCCGCATCGAGATCGACGCGATCTGGTACGCGCCGACCACGTTCCGCGTGGTCGCGCCCGATGGCTCGGTGCTCGAGGAGTTCCGTTCCGAGGTCACCGGCCGGGGCATGCACTTCCAGGCCGAGGCGTTCGAACGCCTTGTGGCCGAGGGCCGGCTCGACGGCGGCGACATCCTCTCGGCCGAGGAATCGGTGGAGATCATGGGCACGCTCGACCGCATCCGCGCCGAGATCGGGCTGCGCTATCCGGGGGAGGACTGATCCGGGCGGATGGGCCGGCCGAGCCGCGGCCCGACGACGCGGACGTCGTCTCGCTCACGCGCCGGCTGGTCGGCATCGACGCCGCCAACCCGTCGCTCGTCGCGGGCGGGGCGGGTGAGCGGGAACTCGCCGAGTTCGTCGCGGGATGGCTCGGGACTCGCGGGTTCGAGGTCCGCCTCGTCGGTGCGGACCCCGCTCGGCCCAGCGTCCTCGCCCGGCGGCGGGGCACCGGCGGTGGGCGAACGCTCCTCCTGGCCGGTCACCTCGACACGGTCGGCGGCGAGGGGTCGGGGGCGGATGGCGCGTCCGTGCCGCTCTCGGACGAGCGTGTCGTGGGTCGTGGCGCGTACGACATGGCAGGCGGACTGGCCGCCGCGATGATCGCGGCCGCCGCGGCGCCGCACGACCTCGCCGGCGACGTCGTGCTCGCGTTCGCCGCAGATGAGGAGTTCGGCTCGGTGGGCATGGAGGAGCTCCTCTCCGCACTCGACGCCGAGCAAGCGGCGCTGCCCGACGCCGCGGTGGTGCTGGAGCCCACCGACCTGGAGGTGACGCTCGCGCATCGCGGCTTCGCCTGGTACCGCGTCGAGTACGAGGGCGTCGCCGCGCACGGCTCCCAACCCGAACTCGGCGTGGACGCCATCGACCGAGCACTCGACGGCCTCGTCGCGCTCCGCGAACTCGGGCGCGAGCTGCGTGCGCGCCCGCGACATCCGCTGCTCGGCAACGGAAGCGTTCGGCTGGCGACCATCGACGGCGGGACGGATGCCGCAACCGTCGCCGACCGCTGCACGCTCGTCGTCGAGCGTCGCACGCTCCCGGGCGAACCCGACCCGGGCCCAGAGCTCGAGCGTGCGCTCGCGGCATCCCGGCCCGCACGCATCGAGGAACTCGTCGCGCGTCCCGGCATGGAGGCCGATCCCGGGTCGCCCATCGCCGAAGCCGTCCTGGCGGCGGTGCAGCGCGAAAGCGGGACACCCGCGGTGCGTCGCGGCGACCCGTGGTGGACTGATGCCGGACTGATCGCCGACGCGGACATCCCCGTGGTGCTCGTCGGCCCCGCGGGCGGGGGCGCCCACGCCGATGAGGAATGGGTCACGGTCGCGTCGCTTCGGACCCTCGTCGCGATCGTCGAGGACGTCATCGCCGACTTCTGCGGAGGCTGACGGCGGACCGCTTCCCACGGTGCACCCGGGTGCGATCCGTACAATGCCGCGGATGGATCTTCAGACCTCGCCCCGCGGCATCCGCGGCGTGATCGCCCGCCACCGCGCCGTGGCCGCCGCTGCGGCGCTCGTGGCCGTGGCCCTCGTCGGCGGGGGAGCGGTCGCGCTCGGTGCCGCGCTGAACGATCCGCCGTCGGCCGCGCCGGAGCCGTTGCCGACCGAGACCACGACGCCCTCGCCGACTCCGACGCCGACCCCGCAGGCGGCCGCGCCCAGCGTGCCGCCGCCGCGCGTTCGCACGTGTTCCGTTGCCGACCTCGCCGCCGATCCGCGACTGGCGAACCTGCAGGCGCAGGTGATGAACGCCGGCACCGGCGAGATCCTCTTCGACCGGGGCGGCCTCACGGCGTCGCGCACCGCGAGCGTCATGAAGGTGCTCACGTCCGCCGCGGCGCTCGCCGTGTTCGCCCCCGACCACCGCTTCGCCACCACCGTGGTGCGCGGGGCCGAGCCGGGCTCGGTCGTGCTTGTCGGGGGCGGAGACCTCACCCTCTCGCGCACTCCGAGCGGCAGCGAGACCGTGTACCCCGGCGCCGCGCACCTCGACGAGCTCGCCCGGCAGGTCCGCGCCGCGTGGGAGGCCGATCCGTCGAACCCGCCGCTGACCAAGCTCGTGCTCGACAGCTCGCTCTTCGGCGGCGAGCCGTGGCATGCGAGCTGGGATCCCGCTGAGCGGGAACTCGGCTACATGCCGGACATCACCGCGCTCATGGTCGACGGAGACCGTCAGGACCCGTACGCGAACACGTCGGCACGCGGCACCGACCCCGTCGGTCGCGCTGGCGAGGCATTCGCCGCCGAGGTCGGCGGAATCGGCGCCATCGAGCGCGGCGTGGCCCCGTCGGGCGCGGCCGAGCTCGGCAGGGTCTGGTCGCCCACCGTCGCGCAGCTCGTGGAGAAGTCGCTCATCGTCTCGGACAACACCGCGGCCGAGATGCTCGCGCGCCTGGTCGCGATCGAGGTCGGCACCGGCGGCACCTTCGAGGCCATCGACCCCGCGATGCGCCAGGTGCTCGCGACCTACGGCATCGCGCGCGGCGGCATCCGCGTCGTCGACGGCTCGGGCCTGTCCCCGGACAACGCCGTGCCGCCGGCCTACCTGACGCGGCTGTTCGCGAAGATCGAGTCGCGCGAGGGCAACCTGGGCGTCATCCGCGACGGGCTGCCGGTCTCGGGGCAGAAGGGCTCGCTGTCGTACGCGGATCGATTCGCGGGCGACAATGCGATCGCCGACGGCGCGGTCTTCGCCAAGACGGGGTGGATCACGACCGGCTACACGCTGTCCGGCATCATCCACGCCCAGGACGGCACGACGCTCACGTTCGCCATCTACGCGCTCGGCAACGTCACCGACGCCGCGAAACAGGCCATCGACACGCTCGCCACGGGTTTCTACCGTTGCGGCGACGAGCTCGCGAACACCTGATCGCGACGAGCGGACGAGGACGGAGCGCCGACCGCGCCGATCCGCGCCAGAATGGAATCGACGACGGATGGTCCCGTCGAGACCCGAAGAGCGAAGGAGCCGATCATGAGTCGCGCCCTGTTCATCATCGACGTGCAGAACGACTTCACCGAGGGCGGAGCCCTCGGCGTCGAGGGCGGCGCCGCGACGGCGGCGCGGATCTCCGAGTACCTCGCCGAGCACGGCGCGGGATACGACCTCGTGGTCGCCTCGCGCGACTGGCACAACCCCGACGAGCACAACGACGGTCATTTCGCCACCGAATCGGAGCCCGATTACATCACGACCTGGCCCGTGCACTGCGTGGCCGGAACACCGGGCGCCGAGTACCACCCGGCGTTGGACACGTCGCACGTCGACGCGCACATCCGCAAGGGCCAGGGCATCGCCGCCTACTCGATCTTCGAGGGCACGGATGACGCGGGCGACACGATCGCCGACCTGCTCACGCGGCACGGCATCACCGACATCGACCTCGTGGGCATCGCGACGGACTATTGCGTGCGTGCGAGCGCCCTGGACGCGCTCGAGCACGGCCAGCACGTGCGCGTGCTGCGCGACCTCGTCGCGGGGGTCGACGAGACGACGTCCGACGCCGCCATCGCCGAGCTCGGGCACGCGGGAGTCGCGATCGTGGACTCGGGCGCCCTGCCGGCCGCGACGATCGTCGCGTCGCCCGAGTCCGGCGAACCCGGCGATGCGGACGCGGACACCTCGGCGGGGATGTCCGCGTGAGGGCGTCGTCGCCCGCGCCGTTTCCCATGCTGCACGCCGAGGCGGCCGACGGCGTGCTCATCGCGTACCGCACCGTCGGCGACCTCGACGCCGGCCACGCGTCGCTTCCGCCCGTGCTCCTGGTCCACGGCTTCGCGTCCACCTCGGCCGTGACCTGGGAGGGCACAGGCTGGGTCCGCGCCCTCGAAGAAGCGGGTCGATCGGTCATCCTGGTCGACCTGCGCGGTCATGGTGAGAGCGACAAGCCGGCGGAGGGGGAGGCGTACTCGCCCGACCGGCTCGGGGCCGACCTGGTCGCCGTGCTCGACTCTGCGGGCGCGCCGGTCGTCGACGTGATCGGCTATTCGATGGGCAATCGCGTCGTGTCGGCGCTGTGCGAGCTCGCGCCCGACCGCGTGCGACGCGCCGTGGTCGGCGGTGCGGGACCGACCGAGCTCTTCGCGACCTGGAGCCTCGACGAAGCGAGGGCGTACCTGCTGCATGACGCGCCGCCCTCGAATCCGCTCATCGCCGCGGTGCTCGCGCCGGCGATCCGCAACGGCGCGGATCGTGAGGCGCTGCTCGCGTGCATCGAGGGCGTGCAGGGCGCCCCGCTCGCGATCCCCGGGGGCATCCCGGTGCTCTTCGTCGCCGGAGAGCACGATCCGGTGCCTCGCGGGGTGCAGGAACTGGCCCTGGACTGGGGCAGCGACCTGGTCACGATCCCCGGCCGAGACCATGTCTCGACGCTCACGGCTCGGGCGTTCAAGGACGCGGCGATCGCCTTCCTGTCCTGATCCCCGCGACCACCGCAGTATCCGGACGCGGGCGAGGGCATCCGGCCGCTCGATGAGCGGTATCGCGTCATCCGCCCGGTGACATGACGGCGGGCCGTCGCCCCCTTTGCGACGGCCCGCAGCACGGGTCAGCGGTCGGTCAGGGCGTGCGGTTGCCCGTGAGCATCCGGACGAGCCAGATGATGACCGCCAGTACGAGCAGGATGATGCCGACCCAGAGCAGGAAGTTCAGGGACTGCACGAAGCCGCCGGTGAAGAGCAGGATGACGGCGATGATGGCGACGATGATGAGCAGCGTGTTCACGGATGTGCCTTTCTGTCGGCGAGGCACCGCACGACGCGGTGCGTCAAGGGGGATGGCGAGCTCCGGAGGGGAGCTCGTCCTGCTCGCGCGTCGTCGACGACCGGGATGACCGGTTGGACGACGGCGCTGCGGTGACCCGGGGGGCCCCGACCCCCCGGGGTCGACCCCCCAGCCGTGATCGCCCGCTGTGCGGTCGTTCCCTTGTCCGCGATCACAAGACCAACAAGACCACACGGTACTTAGATTGTCTAGGCATTCCGCCGGTGCGCCGCGTGCGCTACGCTCCCGCGGAATTCCCGGCGTCAGAGGCCGAGGCGCTTCAGCACGCGCTTGAGCCCGCCCGGCAGGCGGCGCCCGAGCACGCGGCGCCGCAGGTGCCCGGCGAGCCTCGCCTTCTCGATCCGACTCAGACCGCGGCTCCGACGGATCTCGGCGATACCCGCACGCTGCAGGGCCAGCCGTTGGGCGGCGTCGTGGGGCCACTTCTTCGAGAGGCTCCCGGACTGGTAGTACTTCGTGCAGAGCACCTCGGGCACTCGCACGAACGCACCGGTCAGTGCGAGCCCCAGCAGCCAGGTCCAGTCGGCGCTGTACTCGCCCCGCTCGTTCGGGTGGATGCCGCCGACGGCGGCGAAGCCGGAGGCGCGGAAGACGCCCCGGTTCGGGACCCACCAGTCCCCGGGCCGTCGCACCATCACGCGGCCGCGTTCCAAACGCGAGCGGACGCCGTCGAGCTGGTCGAACACGTGGAGTTCCACGCTGCCGTCGAGCTCGTGCACCTCCATGTCGCTGAAGGCCAGCACCGCGTCCGGGTCGGCGCGCAGTGCGGCGACGAGCGCCTCGACATACGTGGGCGCGACGACATCGTCGTGGAACGCGAAGAACATGAGCTCGCCACGGGCCTCGGCCATCAGCTCGTTGGAATTGCGGAGCCATCCGAGGTTGGTGTCGCGCTCGAGCACCCGGACGTTCGGATGTGCGGCGGCGAAGCGCTCGACCACGGCGAGCGTGTCATCCGTCGAGCGGTCGTCGCCGATCAGGACCTCGAGGTTCGGCCAGGTCTGCGCCGCGAGGCTGTCGAGCGTGCGCCCGATGAACGCGGCGCCGTTGTACGTCGGCACCAGGGCGCTCACCAGGGGGGTCGAGGCATCCGCCATCGCGTTCCCTTCCATCCTTCCGAACGTCGCCTCAGCCCGCGATCTCGTTCGCCAGCTCGCGCGCGAGCCACGGCGCGGTCGAGTACTTGCCGGTGTCGACGGAGTAGTAGTTGCCGTGCCGCTGCACGCCGTACCGGTCGCGCCGGTGCAGCCCAGAGCGCGGATCGTCGAGCGCGCCGGCCCCACGCGCGAAGACGAAGCCGCCGTGCACGAGGACCGACTCGGCGTCGTCGAGCACCGAACCGATGCCCGGCATGAGCGGCTCGAGCCCCGCCCGCACGCGCGCGGTGAAGTCGGCCGCCTCGGCGACGTCCAGTGGATCGGGTGCGGCGAGCACGACGTCGGACGTCTCGGCGACGAGGCCGACGGGATACCAGGAGAGGTAGAATTCCCGCCCGTTGTAGTTCTTGATGTCGCCGAACGGGCCGACGGCCACGAGTGCGCTCGGCAGCTCGTGGGCGCGGCGCGTGCGGACGAACAGGCAGCGCCGGTACCGGTGGGTCCACGGCGGCTGCGGCGCGAGCCCCGCGGTCGCGTCGATCGCCAGCCGCCCGTCCCACAGGGCGTTCACGACGAGGTCGGCCTCCTCGTGCTCGCCGTCGGCCGTCCGCACACGCCAGGAGCCTGTCCTGCCGTCGGTCGGCTCGACCGCGACGACGTCCGTGCCCGTGCGCACGGTCACGCCGGCCTGCGAAGAGAGTGCGCCCGCGAGGCGGTCGGCGACCCAACGGGTCTCGACCGAGCGCTCGGGAACGCGGAAGCCTGCGACGACGTCGGGCCCGGCGAGGTGCGCCAGCTCATCGCGAGCGATCTCGGTCGCCCGGGCGTCGCCGACATCGACGAGGTATCGGCCGGCGTCGGGGTGCACGCGGATCAGCTCGCTGATCGCCTCGAACTTCGGCCGCAGGATGTCGGGACCCACGACGGAGTCGCGGTGGACGAGGTAGATGTCGTCCTCGGTCGTCGCGTGCCCCGCGAGGTCTTCGTCGATGAGCTCGCGCAGCCGGTCGCCGAAGAGGAGACCGCCGGTGAGCAGGTGCTGCGCCGTCGCGAGCGTCGGATCGGCGCCGTAGAAGTAGCCGAGGTGGATCTTGCCTTCGTTCCACCGACTGGCGGCCGACATGGGTGCCGATTCCCGGTCGAGGACCGTCACGTCCAGTCCACGCCGGGCCAGGTGGATCGCCACGGCGCTGCCCATGATGCCGGCCCCGAGGACCGCGACGCGCCGCCGCCTCACGACGGCGTCTCGGAGACGTCGACGGGCTCGTGAACGTACTCGTCGGCCTCGTACGGGCCGTCGGCGAACACGACGAGAGCGGCGCACTCGTCGAGGTAGCGCTGCTCGGCCCACACGCCCGGCTCGATGAGGAGCGCCGGCTGGGCGTCGTCGAGCGTGATGCGTTCCTGCTGGCCATCGTGTCGGACCTCGACCTCGATCGTCCCGCTCGCTCGCAGCAGCACCTGGCGCACACGGCGGTGCGCGTGGCCGCCGCGAACGGCGCCGGCGGGTGCGTTCACGACGAACGCGCGGTCCACGCGGAAGGCGAGGTCGTCGAACGCGAGCGGCACCAGCGAACCCCGTTCGTCGGCGAACCGGTCGAGCTCGAGGACGCGCACCCTCCCGGACAGGAGCTGGGTTCGTTCCGGCGGCATGCTCAGACTGTAGCGGGACGTGCGCGGTCGGGAGAGCCCGTGGGTGCCTCCCGACCGGGGGTCAGCGCGTCAGAGCTGGTTGCCGAGCTTGTACTCGCCCTGCTTCCACTCGGGCATCGAGCCCTCGCCCTCGTCGTGGCGCGTGTACGAGAACCCGTCGGCGCCGATGGTCACGGCCATCTCGCTGGCATCGGTGCGGGCGACGACCTCTTTGGGATTGCCGTCGAGGTCGAGTACGAGCGAGGCCTCGGTGTACCACGACGGCACGACGGGGTTGCCCCACCAGTCGCGGCGCTGGTTGTCGTGCACGTCCCAGGTGACCACGGGGTTGTCGGGGTCGCCGGTGTAATAGTCCTGCGTGTAGATCTCGACGCGGTGCCCGTCGGGGTCGCGCAGGTAGAGGTAGAACGCGTTCGAGACGCCGTGGCGGCCCGGTCCGCGCTCGATGCGATCCGACATCCGGAGTGCGCCGAGCTTGTCGCAGATCGCGAGGATGTTGTGCTTCTCGTGCGTCGAGAACGCGACGTGGTGCATGCGCGGGCCGTCGCCGCCGGTCATGGCGGTGTCGTGCACGGTGGGCTTGCGGCGCATCCACGCCGCGTAGACGGTGCCCTCGTCGTCCTGGATGTCCTCGGTCACGCGGAAGCCGAGGTCCTGCATGAACGCGACCGCGCGCGGCACGTCTGGGGTGACCTGGTTGAAGTGGTCGAGGCGCACGAGCGCGCCGGGCGTGTAGAGGTCGTAGCGCCACGCGAGCCGCTCGACGTGCTCGACGTCGTGGAAGAACTCGTACGGGAAGCCCAGCGGGTCCTCGACGCGCACCGAGTCGCCGATGCCCTTGGTGAAGCCCTCGGCGCGACGCTCGACGCGGCAGCCGAGCTCGGTGTAGAACGCGACGGCCTTGTCGAGGTCCTCCGGCGTGCGCACGCGGTACGAGAACGCGGCGACCGCGGCGACCGGGCCCTTGCGCAGCACGAGGTTGTGGTGGATGAACTCCTCGAGCGAGCGCAGGTAGACGGTGTCCTCGGTCTCCTCGGTGACCGTGAGGTCGAGCACGTCGACGTAGAAGTTGCGGCTCGCCTCGAGGTCGGTCACCACGAGCTCCATGTAGGCGCAGCGCAGGATGTCGGGCGCCGGCGCCGACGGGGTCGGGATCGGGTTGTCGGTGTGGATCGGTGCCTCCTGGCTCACGTAGAAGCCCGATGAGGTGAGGGTCTTGTCGTCGCGGTTGGTCATGTCAGCGTCCTTGCCTTCGATGCGATGGTGAAGCGGATGGCGCGTCAGCGCGGGTCGGGGTCGTCGAGGTCGGTCTCGTCGTGGTGCTCCTGCTTGCCGAACGTCGGGTTGTGCACCGCGCCGAGCGTGATGTGCACCGCCTGCTGGTCGGTGTAGAAGTCGATCGAGCGGTAGCCGCCCTCGTGGCCGAGGCCCGAGGCCTTGACGCCGCCGAACGGGGTGCGCAGGTCGCGCACGTTGTTCGAGTTCAGCCACACCATGCCGGCCTCGACGGCCTGCGAGAAGTTGTGGGCGCGCTTGAGGTCGTTGGTCCAGATGTAGGCCGCGAGGCCGTACCGGACGCCGTTGGCGAGCTCGAGCGCCTCCTCGTCGGAGTCGAACGGCGTGATCGCCACGACCGGGCCGAAGATCTCCTCCTGGAAGATGCGGGCGTCCTTCGGGACGTCGGCGAACACGGTCGGGGCGACGTAGTTGCCCGTGGGGAAGCCCTCGGGGCGGCCGCCACCCGCGACGAGCCTGCCCTCGGTCTTGCCGATCTCGACGTAGCTCATGACCTTCTCGTAGTGCTCGGGGTGCACGAGCGCGCCGACCTCGGTCTTCGGGTCGTGCGGATCGCCGACCACCACCCGCTTCGCCTGGGCCGCGTACTTCTCGACGAACTCGTCGTAGATCGCGCGCTCGACGAGGATCCGGCTGCCCGCGGTGCAGCGCTCGCCGTTCAGCGAGAACACGCCGAAGATCGTGGCGTCGACCGCGGCGTCGAGGTCGGCGTCGGCGAAGACGACCGCGGGGCTCTTGCCGCCGAGCTCCATCGAGAGGCCCTTGAGGAACGGGGCGGCGTTGCCGAAGATGATCTGCCCGGTCCGGCTCTCGCCCGTGAACGAGATGAGCGGCACATCCGGATGCTTCACGAGCGCGTCGCCCGCCTCTTCGCCGAGGCCGTTGACGAGGTTGAAGACGCCGTTCGGCAGGCCCGCCTCCTCGAAGATGCCCGCCCAGAGCGATGCCGAGAGCGGCGTGAACTCTGCGGGCTTCAGCACGACGGTGTTGCCGGTGGCGAGCGCGGGGCCGAGCTTCCACGACTCGAGCATGAAGGGCGTGTTCCACGGCGTGATGAGTCCGGCCACGCCGATCGGCTTGCGGTTGACGTAGTTGATCTGGCGGCCGGGCACCTTGTACGTGTCGTCGGCCTGCGCGACGATCAGGTCGGCGAAGAACCGGAAGTTCTCGGCGGCGCGGCGCGCCTGGCCGAGCGCCTGCGTGATCGGCAGTCCCGAATCGAAGGACTCGAGCTCAGCGAGCTGCGCGTCGCGCGACTCGACGATGTCGGCGATGCGGTGCAGCACGCGCGAGCGCTCGCGGGGCAGCATCCGGGGCCACGGTCCTTCGCGGAACGCGCGCGAGGCGGCGGCGACCGCGCGGTCGATGTCGGCCTTCTGTCCTGCGGCCGCCTGCACGTAGGTCTCGTTCGACACCGGGTCGAGCACGTCGAACGTCTCGCCGCCGATCGAGTCGACGGACTCGCCGTCGATGTAGTGGCGGATGCGGTCGGGCAGGCCCTCGGGGATGTGGTGGGTCATGCGATCTGTGCCTCCTGGCTCGAAGCGGATGCCGCGGCGTCGGCGCCGGGCTCGGGAACGGGTCGGGTCGTGGGGTGCGCCGGCGCGGCATCCGCCGGCGGCTTGTGCTCGGACTGGTACGAGAGGACCGCGTCGAGCGTCGTGGTGCGGTGCTCGCGCGCGGCGAACTCGATCTCGAGCGGCGCGGCGCCCTGCTCGATGAGGTCGATGATGCGGGCGTGCTCCTCGACGGACTCGCGTGCCCGGCCGGGCACGAAGCTGAACGACGAGTCGCGCAGCACTCGCATGCGGTTCCAGCCGCGGTGCACGAGGTCGAGCACGTGCGGGTTCGGGCACTCCTCGAAGAGCACGGCGTGGAACTGCAGGTTGAGCTCGGTGAAGCGGTGCGGATCGAAGTCGTCGAGCGTGCGTCGCATCTGCTCGTTCACCTCGCGGGCCCGCGCGAGGTGGTCGGGGGTGAGGTGCGGTGCCGACAGGCTCGTCGCGAACCCCTCGACGAGCGCGAGCGTCTGCATCGTGTGCAGGTACTCGGTTTCCTGCTGGAGGGCCACCTGCGCGCCGACGTTGCGTACGAAGGTCACGAGGCCCTCGGCCTCGAGTCGGCGGATGGCCTCGCGCACGGGCACGACCGAGACATCGAGCTCCGACGCGATCTGCGCCAGCACGAGCCGATAGCCGGGCACGTAGCGGCCGTCGTCGATGCGCTCGCGCAGGAAGCGGTAGGCGCGCTCGGACTTGCTCTCGGCGCTCATCGGCCCTGCTCCTCGCGATCGAAGCGAGCCCGCCAGTCGGCGTTCATCGGGAACAGCCCGTCGACGGACTCGCCGCGCGCGACCTGCTGGGCGATCCAGGCGTCCTCGCGCTCCTGCGCCTCGGTCTCGGCGAGGACCTCCTCGACGAGCGCCGGCGGGATCACGATGACCCCGTCGCCGTCGCCCACGATGACGTCGCCAGGCTGCACCGCGGCGCCGCCGCACGCGATCGTCACGTCGGTCTCCCACGGCACGTGACGTCGACCGAGCACCGCCGGGTGGGGGCCCTGGGAGAACACGGGCAGCCCGATCTCGGCGACGGCGTCGGCGTCGCGGACGCCGCCGTCGGTCACGACGCCGGCCGCCCCGCGGAACTTCGCGCGGAGGGCGAGCACGTCGCCGACGGTGCCCGTGCGGCGCTCGCCGCGCGCCTCGACCACGAGCACCTCGCCGCGCTCGACCGCGTCGAACGCGCGCTTCTGCGCGTTGAAGCCGCCGCCGTGCGAGGCGAACAGGTCGGGACGGAAGGGGACGAAGCGCAGGGTCCTCGCCCGCCCGACGAGGCGCTGGCCGGGTCGGAGGGCGTGCACGCCCTCGATGACCACGTCGTGGTACCCGCGCTTGCGGAGCGCGACGGAGAGGGTCGCGACGCCGACGCGCCCGAGTCGCTCGCGGAGGTCGTCGGTGAGCTCGAAGACGGGGGTGGATGTCGCGGCGTCCCTCGACCCCGTCGGCGCCGTCGACCCCGAGGGCGCCGTCGCACGGCCGGCGGCGACCGCCGCGGCGAGCTCCTCCTCGGAGCCCCACGCCTCGACGCGCTGAAGGTCGTCGACGGCGGGCTTGGTGCCATGGTCGCCGAACGGCTCGGCGCCCTGGGAGATTCGCGTGACGAGCCGGCCGGAGCTCGGGGAGCCCGAGGCATCCGGAGCATCGACCTCGACCTCGACGACGTCGCCGGGAACCACCACGGACGAGCCCGCGGGTGTGCCCGTGAGGATCACGTCGCCCCGCTCGAGGGTCATGAGCTGCGAGAGGTCGGCGATGAGCTGCGAGAAGGGGAACAGCAGGGTGTCGCTGGTGTCGTCCTGTACGAGCTCGCCGTTCACCCAGGTGCGCACGCGCAGGGCGTCGGGGGACAGGTCGGTCGCCGGGATCAGCGCGGGACCGAAGGGGGTGAAGCCGTCGCCGCCCTTCGACCGGACGTTCGAGCCCTTGTCGGCGGCCCGGAGGTCGTAGACGCCGAAGTCGTTGGCCGCGGTGACGGCGGCGACGTGCGACCAGGCGTCGGCGGGCGCGATGCGCCGGCCCGGCTCGCCGATGACGACGGCGATCTCGCCCTCGAACGCGAGCAGCTCGGTGCCGGCGGGTCGCTCGAGGGTGCCGCCCGTGGCGGCGAGCGAACTGGCGGGCTTGAGGAAGTAGCTGGGCGCGGCGGGCGTGCGGCCCCGCTGCGAGGCGCGCGACGGGTAGTTCAGGTGCACGGCGATGATCTTGCCGGGCGTGGCGATGCCGTCGATGGCCATGAGCGTCCTCGTCTCTTCGTATCTCAAATCGTATACGATCGGTTGGGGCGGTGCAAGGGACTGCTAGTAGGAGGCGCGCGACGTGCCATCCGGCCCGCGATCACCGGCCCCGATGAATCGGTCGGCGAGCGTCTCGGTCGCTCGGGCCACGAGCGAGACGTCGGCTCCGACCGCCACGAACGCCGCACCCTCGGCGAGGTACCGCTCGGCCTCCTCGGGCACGAACGCGTTGACGCCCGCGGGCTTGCCGGCCGCAGCTGCGGCACGGAGGGCCGTGACCACCGCGTCGACGACCTCGGGATGCGACGGCTCGCCGAGCCGGCCCATCGATGCCGCCAGGTCGGCGGGCCCGATGAAGATCGCGTCGACGCCGTCGACCGCGACGATCTCGTCGACCGCCTCGACGGCCGCCGCCGACTCGATCTGCACGGTGAGGCTCAGGGTCGACGACGCGTTCGCAAGGTACCCGGGCACGCGGTTCCAGCGCGACGAGCGCGCGAGCGAGGCGCCGACGCCGCGCACGCCGCCGGCGGGGTAGCGGATGGCCCGAACGAGCTCCTCGGCGTGCGCCGCACTGTCGACCATCGGCACGAGCAGGTTCTGCGCACCGAGGTCGAGCACCTGCTTGATGATCACGGTGTCGCCGATCGGCACGCGGACGACCGGCGCGACCGGGTAGGCCGACACCGCGTACAGCTGGGCGAGGATCGACTCGAGCCCGTTGGGGGAGTGCTCGCCGTCGATGAGCACCCAGTCGACGCCGCTGCCCGCCACGAGCTCGGCCATGACCGGGCTGCCCGAGCAGACCCACAGGCCGACGAGCGGGCGGTCGGACGCGGCGAGGCGCGCCGCGAAGGTCTCGGGCAGGTTCAGGCGAATCGGCACGTGATCGCTCCCAGGGGTCCGTACTCGGCATGGACGGTGTCGCCGCGCTCGACCCACATCGGGCGCGTGAACGAGCCGGCGAGGATGATCTCGCCCGCCTGGAGCGATTGGCCGTGCTGGGCGAGCTTGTCGGCGAGCCATGCGACGCCCATGGCGGGGTGGCCGAGTACTGCCCCCGCGACGCCCGACTCCTCGATGGTCTCGTTGCGGTAGAGCAGCGCCGAGACCCAGCGGAGGTCGACGGCGTCGGGCTTGACGGGGGTCCCGCCGACGACCATGGCGCCCATCGCGGCGTTGTCGGAGATCGTGTCGACGATCGTGCGGCCCTGCATCTCGATGTGCGAGTTGAGGATCTCGAGCGCCGGCACGACGTAGGCCGTCGCCTCCAGCACGTCGAAGATCGTCGTGCCCGGGCCGGTGAGCGGCTTCGCGAGCACGAAGGCCAGTTCGACCTCGATGCGGACGTTCGAGAAGCGATCGAACTCGACCACGGCGCCGGACTCGTGGACCATGTCGTCGAGGATCACCCCGTAGTCGGGCTCGGCGATGCCGGTCGCGACCTGCATGACCTTCGACGTGAGCCCGATCTTGCGCCCGACGAGGCGGCGGCCGCCCTCGATCGCGCGATCCGCCCACAGGCGCTGCACCGCGTACGCGTCCTCGACGGTCATGTCGGGGTTGCGAGCGGTGAGGAGCGGGACGGTGGTGCGATCGCGATCGGCCGCGAGCAGCTCGTCGGCGATCTCGGTGATGCGTGCTGGGTCGAGCAATGTGTCTCCACTCCGTCGTCGAGGCCTCTCGTGATGCTACGCGAAAGCGTGATCACATTTGGTATCCGAAATCATATACGATAGTCTCCGAGCCTGCCTCACGCTTCGAGGCGGCATCCATCCATCCGCGGACCGACAGAGGAGTCGAATCCCGCCATGACCGCGACACCCGGCACCGAGTTCCACGCCTCGACACGACCGCACGAGCTGCGGCGCGTCGCCTTCGCCACCGTGATCGGCACGACCATCGAGTGGTACGACTTCTTCCTGTACGCGAGCGCCGCCGCCCTCGTGTTCGGCGCACTCTTCTTCGCACCGGCCGGCCCGCAGTTCGCGACGATCCTCTCGTTCGCCACGGTGGGCATCAGCTTCCTCTTCCGCCCGCTCGGTGCGTTCCTCGCCGGCCACTACGGCGACAAGATCGGGCGCAAGGCGATGCTCGTGATCACGCTCATCCTCATGGGCTCGGCCACCACCCTCATCGGCGTGCTCCCGACCTACGAGCAGATCGGCATGGCCGCACCGGTCCTGCTCATCCTGCTCCGCATCCTCCAGGGCCTCTCGACGGGCGGCGAGTGGGGTGGCGCCGTGCTCATGGCCGTCGAGCACGCCCCCGGTGGGAAGCGCGGCCGGTTCGGCGCGTTCCCGCAGATCGGCGTGCCGATCGGCCTCCTGCTCGCCTCCGGCATGCTCGCGCTCATGACCGGCGTGATCTCGCCCGGCGACGCGTTCCTCGAGTGGGGCTGGCGCATCCCGTTCCTGCTGAGCTTCGTGCTCATCATCGTCGGCATCGTCGTGCGCCGCGCCGTCGACGAGAGCCCGGTCTTCCAGGAGATCGCCGCGAAGAAGGAGAAGGCCAAGACCCCGATCCTGACCCTCTTCCGTCGGCACTGGCTGCTGGTGCTGCTCGCGGCCCTCACCTTCGCCGGCAACAACGCCGCGGGCTACATGACCACGGGCGGGTACCTGCAGAACTACGCCACGATGCCCGTCGAGGAGGGCGGGCTCGTCGGCATGGATCGCACGCCCGTGCTCCTCGCCGTCGCGGGCGCCTCCATCGTCTGGCTCATCACGACCTTCGCCGCCGGCGCGGTCTCCGATCGCATCGGCCGCAAGAACACGTACATCATCGGCTGGATCGCGTTCCTCGCGACCGTGTTCCTCCTCTTCCCGCTCACGAACACCGGCAACCCGTGGCTGCTCTTCCTCGGCGTCTCGCTCTTCGCGATCGGCAACGGCTTCACCTACGGCCAGCAGGCGGCGTACTTCACCGAGCTGTTCCCGGCCTCCATCCGCTACTCGGGCGTGTCGATCACCTACGCGATCGGCGCGATCATCGGCGGCGCGTTCGCCCCGACGATCGCCGCCTGGCTCGTGCAGTCGACCGGCACCGCGACCTCCGTGGCGTTCTACATCGCCGGCGTCATGGTGGTCGCGTTCATCGCGACCCTCCTGCTGCGCGACCGCACCGGCATCCCGCTCGGACCCGACCACGAGGCCGAGCAGGCTGAGCGGCACTTCGTCTGGGAGAAGTAGCGCCCGGCTCGAATCCGAAGGAGCGGATGCCGCGTGCCTCACGGGGACGCGGCATCCGCTCGTTTCACGGCTCGTCGTCGCCGAGGGCGGCTTGGATCTCGCGAATGATCGCCCCGAGGCGGCCGGAGGCGAGGAGCCCGGGACCGAGCGGGCCCGTGCCATCCTCACCGACGGCCAGCAGGCGCCGGAGCGCCGCCCGGGTGTCATCGGTCACGCGTTCGAGCTGCCAGGCGATCTCGGCACGGGTCGCCGCGGCTCGATCGGGTGCGGCGAGCCCTGCAGCATTCGCGGCGTAGGCAGCCGCGCCGAGCGCGTGCGCCCCCATGTGCGCGACACCCGCGGCCTGTGCTGCGGCGCGGGCGGCGGCCACGGCGGCAGGGGAGCTCACAGCGTGCGCCGCCCGGCCGGCGACGAATCGTCGGCGGATCTCGCCGGCGGCGTCCAGCTCGCCCCGAGCGAAGGCCCGAGCGCGGGCGATCGCGTCGCGCGGCCGATCATCCGACGGCGCCTCGGCCTCGAACAGGTGCAGCACGTGCTCGGCGCACTCCGCCGCCCACGCCGCGACCTGGCGCCGATCGGGCTCGCTCAACGACTGCGGAGACGGCATGGGAGCAGCCTTCCACACGGGCTCGGGGCGAGTGGCTCAGCCGACACCGCGAGCGCCCGGACGGTGGCCGGTCCGGCGCGCCGCTACTCGGAGGCTCGCAGGGGCTCGAGGGCGGCGAGGACGAGGTCGAGGCCGAACATGAACTCCTGCGCCGGGTCGTAGTCGGCAGCGACGAGGGCCGCGGCGGACTCGTTGAGGAAGGGGAACTCGTCGGGCGGCAGCTGGGGCAGGAAGACGTCCTGCGTCATGTCCGCGAATTCATCGGCGGTGTCGAACTGCAGGCTCGCCTCCTGCAGGGCGAAACCGTAGACATAGCTGTTGAGCAGCCAATTGGCGTGCGTCGCCATCTCGACCGAGAAGCCGGCATTCCGCAAGCAGGCGGTGACCGCCTCGCGGTGGCGGAGGTTCGCAGGTCCCGGCGAGGTCCGCGACTCCATCAGGCCGACCGCCCACGGGTGACGTGCGAGAACCTGTCGAGTGGATTCGGCCTCCCTTCGCATCGCCGACTGCCAGTCGGTCTCCTCCGGCGGAAACTCGATCTCCTCGAAGACGAGGTCGATCATGGCGTCCAGCAATTGCTCCTTGCTCGCCACGTAGTGGTAGAGCGACATCGCGCCTGCGCCGAGCGCCCCGGCCAGCCGGCGCATGCTCAGCCCGTGCACCCCCTCGCGGTCGGCGAGTCGGACCGCCTCGACCACGACGCGCCGCTTGCTCAGCGCCGTGTCCGACGCGACCTGGTGGCCTTCTCGCTGTGACACGGATCTCCTCGCTGCCTCGATGACGCTTGACAATCGTACAGCGTACGGTCATAGTACAGCGTACGACGTACAGTGTACGAAGTTGAGGAGACGTCCATGGGAATCCAAGCGCGATGGAATGCCGGAGCACGTCCGATGCCGGATCCGACTCCGGCCAGCGCGGCGACGATGCGGGCCGCCGTCCAGCACCGTTACGGCCCGCCCTCAGTGCTCGAGTCGTCCGAGGTCGGGGTCCCGCGCCCCGATCGAGGCGAGGTGCTCGTCCAGGTGCGCGCGGCCTCGGTGCATCCCGGCGACTACTTCGTCATGACCGGTGAGCCGTACGTGGTGCGCTTGGCGTTCGGGCTTCGCCGGCCGCGTCACGGCATCCCGGGCAGGGACCTCGCCGGCGTGGTGGAAGCGGTCGGGACGGATGCCACGGCGATCCGTCCCGGCGAGAAGGTGTTCGGATGGAGCACGGCGGGAGCCCTCGCGGAGTACGCCTCGGTTCCGGCGGACCGGCTCGTGTCCGTGCCTGCCGACCTGTCGTTCGTGGACGCGGCAGCGGTGCCCACGTCGGGCATGACGGCGCTGCAGGCAGTGCGCGACATCGCGAACGTCCGACCGGGGCAGTCGGTGCTGGTCACGGGGGCGTCGGGCGGCGTGGGCTCCTTCGCGGTACAGATCGCCAAGGCCTTCGGCGCCGAGGTGACGGGAGTGTGCAGCACCCGGAACGTCGACATGGTCCGGTCGCTCGGTGCCGACCACGTCGTCGACTACACCGGGACCGACTTCACCCGCACCGGGAAGCGCTACGACGTCATCCTCGACAACGTGGAATCGGAGCCGCTGGCGGCGGTGCGTCGAGCGTTGACGCGCTACGTCGCGGCCGGCCACACCAGAGGGAAGGTCGTGATCACCGTCTGACGAGGGCCCCGGACGAGAACGACCCGACCCGTGAACATGCACGCCCAGACCTGCCGCTCCGGCGGCGACCGCTCCGCTATCGAAGGGAAGAACCGATGACCATCCGAACGACAACCGCGAACCCGCTCGACACTCCGCCGATCCCCGTGCAGGCCAAGCTGGCCGCCGCATGGACCAGCTTCATGTTCCTCTACGTCTACGTCGACATCTTGAACTTCTACAAGCCGGGCGTCGTCGACGCCATCCTGAATGGCCAGATCTGGAGGTTCGACATCAGCGCGACGTTGCTGACGATCTTCCTCGTGTCCGTGTCGATCCCGGCTCTGATGGTGGTGCTCTCCATGACGCTGCCCGCCCGGGTGAACCGCGCCACGAACCTCGTCGTGGCATCGCTCCTCGTCCCGTACTCGATCTTCAACGCCGCTGGGTCGACCTGGGAGTGGGCCGCCTTCTACGCCCTCTCCATCGGAATCGAGTTGCTGCTCCTGGCCGTCATCCTGCGCTCCGCCTGGACGTGGCCTCGCACGCCCGCCGTCCCCGCCGGTCCCGCGGCGACCGACATTCGACGCGAGGTTCGACCGTAGTGAACGGGCGCTTCGTCCTGCGGCGTGAAGCGCGCCGCGGCGGACCTGATCGGCCGGGCCGGCGGACGCCTCAGTCGCGCGGGCGCGAGTTCACGCGCAGGATCTCCTCCTGGTACGGGGCGGTGACCGTGTCGGAGATGCGGCAGTCGAGCAGCAGGAAGCGCCGTTCGTCGACAGGCTCGGCCGCCCAGCTCGTGAGGCGGTCGAGGTCGGCGAGCTCGCGCACGACGACGCCCTCGGCCCCGACGGCCGTCGCGAGGGCGGCGAAGTCGGTCTCGGGGATGCGCATGGGCGGCTCGGCGAGGCCCTTGCGTCCGTAGAGGTGGATCTCGGCGCCGTACGCGGCGTCGTTCCAGACGACCGCGATACCGCGTCCGCCGGCGGTGCGCACCGCAGTCTCGAGGTCGGCGATCGCCATGAGGCCGCCGCCGTCGCCGGTCGTGAGCACGATGGTCGAGTCGGGCTTCGCGGCGGCGGCACCCGCGACGCTCGGGAAGCCGAGGCCGATCGACTGGAAAGCCGTGCCGACCATCATCATGCGGTCGGGGGAGGCGACGGGCCAGTGCATGTTGGCCCAGCCGATGAAGTGCCCGCCGTCCGAGACGACGACGCGGTCCTCGGGCAGCAGCTCGCCGAGCCGGGCCGCGACGGAGCGCGGGTCGAGCCGTCCGTCGGTCGGGATGATGCCGACGCCCCGGTCGTGCGTGCGCAGCGGCGCGAGGTCGACCGACTCGCGCCATCCGGAGCCCGATGCGCCGAGGACCGCCAGCTCGTCGACGAGTGCGCGCGCGACGACCGCTGCGTCGCCCTGGATGAACGCACCGACATTCGGATGCGTCGCCGCCGGCTCCACATCGACCTGCGCCACGCGCGTGCCCGGCGCGAAGAGCTCGCCGAAGCGCATCGTGAACTGGTTGAGCGACGCGCCGAAGACGACCGCGACGTCCGCCTCGCGGATGAGCTCCATTGCGTCCTCGGCGCCGAAGCCGCCCGTCACGCCCAGGTCGTAGCGGCCGTCGGGAAACACGCCGCGGCCGAGCGCGGTCGTCGCCGTGATCGCGCCGGTCGCCTCGGCGAGTGCGCCGAGCGCTTCGCCGGCGCCCGCGAGCCCTGCGCCGCGGCCGGCGAGCAGCAGCGGATGGCGCGCGCCGGCCAGCGCCCGCGCGAGGTCGGCGATCGCCCGCCGGGCGAACGGGCTGCGCGGGGCGAGCGGCTCGGGCAGGTTCGGCTGCGGCGCCGTCGGCACCTCGCCCGCCTCGAGGGCCGCCACATCGTACGGGATGGCGAGCACGGTGGGCACCCGGTAGGTCAGGGCGTGTTCGACGGCGATGATCGTGGTGGCCGCGGCATCCGCTCGGCCGACCGTGTACGTGCGGGCGCCGACCGCTGACGCGAGGGCGATCTGGTCGACGTCCCAGGGGCGCGGGCCCGACGTGGGCTCGTCGCCGACGACGAGGATGAGCGGCACGCGCGCCTGCACGGCCTCGGCGAGCGCGGTCAGCGTGTTCGTGAATCCGGCGCCGTACGTCGCGGTCGCGGCGGCGAGACGGGTGGATGCGCGGTAGTGCGCGTCGGCCGCGACGACGCCGCCGGCCTCGTGGCGCACCGCGGTGAACGTCGCGCCGGTGTCGCGCTCGAGCGCGTCGAGGAAGTAGGCGTTGCCGTTGCCCATGACGCCGAAGACGTGGTCGACGTGGGCGGCGAGGGTGCGGGCGACGTGCGCGGAGACGGTGGGCATGGCGGAGCCTTTCGAGACGGGACGGAGGTCGTGTGTTCCGTATGTGTCTCGCGGCCGACGCCGGCATCGGCGACGCTTCGCGCCCATTTTTCGAGCGCCGGCGCCGCCTCGGGGAGTGGCGCCTGGACGCGACGAGTATACCGGCGGCGTCAGCCCGCGATCGCCCGCGCACGCACGGCCGACGGCGGCTCGCCGAACTCGGCCCGGAACGCGCGGCTGAAGTGCGCGGCATCCGGGAACCCCCAGCGAGCCGCGACCTCGCTCACGGGCCGGTGCGCGGCGAGCGGATCGACGAGCTCGCGGCGGCAGCGGTCGAGGCGGCGCGAGCGGATCCAGCTCGAGACCGTGAGGCCTTCCTCGTGGAAGATCGCGTGCAGGTGCCGCGTCGAGATGAAGTGCGCGGCCGCGATCGTCGAGGGGTTCAGGTCGGGCAGCGGCAGGTGCTCGTCGATGTACGCCTGCACGCGGCGCAGCATGGGGCGGTGCGGCTTGTCGGCGTCGCGCGCCAGGTCGAGCTGCTGCGCGTACATGGTCGTGACGAGGTCGACGGCGTTGCGTGCGAGGCGGGCGCCGACCGGTCCGTCGAGCTGCTCGAGCTGACCCGCGAGGCCGCCGAGGAAGCCCGACACCACGCGCGCGAGACCGTCCTCGCCCGAGAGCGTCGTCGCGGTCATGCCCCGCACCGCGTCGGTGGGCAGCTCGATGAGCCGGTGCGGCACCATGAGCACCGCGGTGCTGAAGCGCTCCTCGAACACGAGCGAGTAGGGCGTGTTCGTGTCGTAGATGGCGAGGTCGCCGGGGCGCACGACGGCCTCGCGCCCGTCCTGGATGAGGAGCCCCGTGCCCGAGAGCTGCAGCCCGAGCTTGAAGTACCGCTGCTCCTTGCGGGCGACCAGGGCCGGCGTGCGCTGGATGTCGTGCGCATCGGCGGTGACGACCGAGAGGTGCACTTCGTCGGATGACGCGGTGCGGACCTCGCCGCGGAACGGCTCCGGGCGATCGACGTGCACGCGCAACGGCACGAACGACTGCGACACGATCGCGCTGAACTCCGTGAAGTCGAGCGGCGCGAGCGTGGGCTGGGCGGCGGATGTCTCGGGGACGTGGGGCACGGCGTGACCTCGGTCTTCCTCCGGACGTCGTCGTCCGGCACGGGTCAGGTAATTCTACGCCTGTAGGGACAAAAACGACAGGCGGGTCGTGCAGCCATGGACAAGGGGCGTTCGCACACCGACAATCGGTCACCATGATGCGGGACGATGATGGCGGGCATCGTGCGAGGCTGCCCCGGCTTCGCTCCGACCCAACGAAGGGCTCCTGCCATGACCTCAGCGCCGACGATGCCGCCGCCGACGACCACCGGTGACCTCGGTCACCGCCGCCTCGGCGTGCCATCCGTCACCTTCATGATCATCGCGGCCTCGGCGCCGCTCACGGTCGTCGCCGGCGGCGTGACCACGACCTTCGCCGTGACGGGCGTCATCGGCGTGCCGCTCTCGTTCATCCTGCTGGCCGCCGCGCTCGCCGTGTTCGCGGTCGGCTACGCGGCGATGAGCCGGTTCGTGACGAACGCCGGCGCGTTCTACGCGTACATCGCGCAGGGGCTCGGCCGGCCGTTCGGCGTGGGCGCGTCGCTCGTCGCGCTGGTGGCGTACAACGCGATGCAGATCGGCATCTACGGCCTGTTCGGCTTCCAGGCCTCGATGTTCCTCGAGACGAAGTTCGGCATCGTCACGCCGTGGTGGCTCTGGATCCTCGTCTGCATCGTGATCGTCGGCGTCCTCGGCGTGAACCGCGTCGACCTCTCTGCGAAGGTGCTCGGTGCGCTCGTCGCGTTGGAGTTCGTCGCCGTGCTCGTCTTCGACCTGGTCTCGCTGGCGGTCGCGCCCGAGGGACTCAGCACCGCGGCCCTGCAGCCCGCGAACCTCTTCGTGCCCGGCGTCGGCGCGGTGCTCGCGTTCGGCATCGCGGCGTTCATGGGCTTCGAGTCGGCCGCCATCTACGGCGAGGAGGCGAAGGACCCGAAGCGGACGGTGGCGCGCGCCACGTACTCGGCCGTCGCGATCATCGGCCTGTTCTACGCCTTCAGCGCGTGGGCCTTCACGGTCGGCATCGGCCCCTCGAACATCGTCGAAGCGTCGGCGACGGCGGGACCCGACCTCATGTTCGCGTTCATGGGTGAGCACGCGCCCGTCATCATCAGCGACATCATGCAGGTGCTGTTCCTCACGAGCCTCTTCGCGGCGCTGCAGTCGTTCCACAACGCGGTGGCGCGCTACCTCTACTCGCTGGGTCGCGAGGGCGTCATCCACCGTGGGCTCGGTGCGGTTCGCACCGGGTCGCGCGCGCCGTGGGCGGGTTCGGTCGCGCAGAGCGTCATCGCGATCGTCGTGACCCTCGCGTTCGTCATCGCAGGCGAGGGGCTCGGGCTCAAGGCCGACTTCGCGCCGGTCGAGTTCCTCTACCCGGTGCTCACGATGTTCACCTGGCTCACGAACACGGGCGCCATGGGCCTCGTGCTGCTCATGGGCATCATCGCCATCGCCGTGATCGGCTTCTTCCGGCGCGACCGCCGCGGTGTCAGCACCTGGGCGGCCGTCGTCGCGCCGACCATCGCGGCGATCGTGCTGTTCACGGTGTTCGTGCTCATCGTCGCGAACTTCGACGTGCTGCTCGGCCAGACCGAGCCCTCGGCGCTCACGTTCGTGCTGCCGGCGCTGCTCATCGTTCCCGGCATCCTCGGCGTGATCTGGGCCTTCGTGCTCCGTCGCCGCGACCCCGCGCTGTACCGCAACATCGGTCACGGCATCGAGGAGGCCGAAGCCGCCGCGTTCGACCACGAGCCGCACCGCGGGATCTAGGCGAGGGCGGCGAGCACACCCGGAACGGCCATGGCGGCGAGCATGACGGTCGTGCTCGCCGCCTCGGCCGCGTGCCGGGCCCATCCGCGCGATCCGTCGGCCGGCCCGGAGCTCCGAGCCCGTCGGCGGTTCCGCAGCTCCACAGCCACGAGCCATCCGCCGAAGGCCGTCATCGCCATCGTCGCCGCCACGAACAGCAGCTCCGTGCCGGCATGGGCGTGGCCCGCCTCCGATGCGCCGGCGCCCGATCCACCGTCGGCGGCGACGAAGGCCCAGGCGCCCACGATGAACGCGAGCGCCCGGTGCAGCGCGTGTCCGCGGCGTCCGGGGGAGAGCGGGGCTCCGTGCGCGCCGCGAGTCGGCCGCAGGCGGGTGCCGAGCGCGATGCCGAAGCCGGCGAGCACCGCGGTCCACGCCAGTGCGGCGACGAATCGGGTGAACGCCATGTCGGTCATCGCGACGAGCATGGCCGCGGATGCCGCGACGTCGAGGGCCGTGCGACGGCCGCCGACCGCGCAGGCCGCACCCCCCAGTGCGCCGACCAGCATCGCGCCGTGTGCGAGTTCGCTCATCTCCGGACTTCCCTGTCTCGTGATCGCAAGCTATTATTCAACGAACGTAGAGAAAAAGGAACCAGCATGACGACGTTGTCAGCCGCTCAGGCCCATCACTCGCACTCCGCCACCGCGACCGCTCGCCCCGCGCGATCCGCTTCCGCCATCGGGCCCGCCGATCCGCTCCGCGGCATCGACGCCGACGAGATCGTCGAGACCCGCGCGATCCTCGCCGAGGCCGGCCTCGTCGCCGAGACCACGCGCTTCGTCTACGTGGGCGTCGATGAGCCCGACAAGGCCCACGTGCTCGCGGGCGGCGACCTGCCCCGCGTCATCCGTGCCCTGCTCCTCGACCAGGCCACCGGCGCCGCGCACGACGCGCGCGTCTCGCTGACCGAGCACGCCGTGCTCCGTGCCGACGAGATCGACGGCGCGAACGGCCAGCTGCCGATCCTCGACGTCGAGTTCGAGGCCATTTCCGACATGCTCGGCGCCGAGGACGAGTGGCACGCGGCGCTCGCCAAGCGCGGCATCGCGCACGACCAGGTCGCGCTCGCGCCGCTGTCGGCAGGGCAGTACGGCTTCGAGGACGAGCGCGGGCGCCGCGTCATCCGCGTGCTCGCCTTCATGCGGCAGTACGAGCAGGACCACTGCTGGGCGCACCCGGTCGACGGCCTGTGCGCCTACGTCGACATGGTCGAGGGCCGCATGTTCAAGCTCGTCGACCACAAGGTCTACGACATCCCCGCCGAGGGCGGGAACTTCGACGACCCCGAGGTGCAGGGCGCGCCGCTCGACACCCTCAAGCCGATCGCGATCACCCAGCCCGAGGGGCCGAGCTTCACCGTCGAGGGCGACCAGGTCTCGTGGGCGAACTGGCGGTTCTCGATCGCGTTCGACGCGCGCGAGGGGCTCGTGCTGCGCCGCATCCGCTATGCCGATGCCGACCACGGCGGCGAGGAGCGCGACATCATCTACCGCGCGTCCATCGCCGAGATGGTGGTGCCCTACGGCGACCCGTCGCCCGCGAGATTCTGGCAGAACTACTTCGACACCGGCGAGTACGTCTTCGGCCGCTACGCCAACTCGCTCGTGCTCGGGTGCGACTGCCTCGGCGAGATCCGCTACTTCGACGCGACGCTCGCCGACGAGTTCGGCAACCCCCGCGTCATCCCGAACGCGATCTGCATGCACGAGGAGGACTACGGCACCCTCTGGAAGCACACCGACATCTACACGGGCTCGAACGAGGTGCGCCGTCAGCGCCGCCTCGTGATCAGCTTCTTCACGACCGTCGGCAACTACGACTACGGGTTCTACTGGTACCTCTACCTCGACGGCACGATCGAGTGCGAGGCCAAGCTCACCGGCGTGCTGTTCAGTTCGGCCTACGATCCCGAGGCCGGCGACTACGCCAGCCAGGTCGCGCCCGGGCTCGGTGCGCCCTACCACCAGCACCTCTTCAGCGCGCGCCTCGACATGATGGTCGACGGCGTCGCCAATGCGGTCGACGAGGTCGACGCCGTGCGCGTGCCGATGGGCGAGGGGAACGAGTACGGCAACGCGTTCACCAAGAAGCGCACGCGCCTGCGGACCGAGTCCGAGGGCGTTCGCGATGCCGACCTCAGCGTGGGCCGCGCCTGGCACATCGTGAACACCGAGAAGACGAACCGGCTCGGCCAGCCCGTCGCCTACGAGCTGCTGGCGCAGGGGTTGCCGACGCTCATGGCCGACCCCGAGTCGGTCATCGCCAAGCGTGCCGGCTTCACGCGCAACCACCTCTGGGTCACGCGCTACGCGCAGGACGAGCGGTACCCCGCGGGCGACCTCGTGAACCAGAACCCGGGCGGCGATGGCCTTCCGCGCTACACCGCCGCCGACCGCTCGATCGACGGCGAGGACCTCGTGGTGTGGCACACGTTCGGCCCGACGCACTTCCCGCGCGTCGAGGACTGGCCGGTCATGCCGGTCGACTACGCGAAGTTCACGCTCAAGCCCTACGGCTTCTTCGACCGCAACCCCACGCTGAACGTGCCGTCCTCCGAGTCGATGGGCATGGCCTGCCACGCGGATGTCGCGGGGCACGGTGCGTCCGAGGCCGCCGGCTCGTGCGACTGCGCCACGGGGGCCTGCACGTGCTCGGGCCACGCGCACTGAGCGACGGATCCGATCCGGGGCGGATGGCGCGCATCAGCGCCATCCGCCCCAGCGACGTCAGCGCAGCAGATCGAGGTAGCCGTCGAGCAGGCCCGTGAGGCGGTCGGCCGAGGACGTGCCCGGTGAGACCACCGCGACGACCTGGACCCCGTCGAGCAGCGCCATGAAGAGGTCGGTCGAGCGCGCGACATCCACGTCGTCGCGGATCTCGCCGAGCCGTTTGGCGGTCTCGAGGTGGTCGGAGATCTCGCCGCGCCACTGCTGCATCGTGCGCTCGTGCAGGGCGAGCAGCTCGGGCTCGTTGGCCGCGTACTCCCAGAACGGGATCACGATGCGCGCCTCGAGCAGCCGCTCCTCGTCGAGCGGGAAGATCTGCAGCATGAGCGCGCGCAGGGCGGGCAGTCCCTCGAGATCGGCGCGGACCGCGGCGAAGCGCTCGTTCGTCGCCTCGAAGACATGCTCGAACGTCGCCCCGATCAGCTCCTCCTTGTTCCGGAAGTACGGGGACAGGCCGCCGTTCGCGACGCCCGACGCCTTGGCGATCTCGCGCATCGTCGTGGCGCGGAAGCCCTTCGCGGCGATCAGCCGCCACGTCGCATGCACGATCGAGAGTCGTCGCTCGTCGTGATCGACGATCTTCGGCATGGCCTCTCCCGGGTGTCGGTTCGCTCGCCCTCCACGATACGGGGGACGACGGCGGCGGCCGCCCGGATGCATCCCGGGCGGCCGCCGTGTCGTGGCGATCGGAGGCGTCAGCCGTTGATCACCTGTGGCACGCCGAGCGCCTTCAGGCCCTCGACGCCGAACTCGAGCCCGTAGCCCGACTGCTTGGCGCCGCCGAACGGCACCATGGGGTGCACGGCGCCGTGCGAGTTGATCCACACCGTGCCGGCCTCGATGCGGGCGGCGACGGCGCGGGCGCGCTCGCGGTCGGACGACCAGACCGAGGCACCCAGGCCCACATCGGTGCCGTTGGCCTTCTCGATCACCTCGTCGAGGTCGCGGTAGCGGATGATCGGCAGCGCCGGTCCGAACTGCTCCTCGTCGACCAGCGGGGCGCCGTCGTGGATGTCGGCGATCAGCGTCGTCGGGTAGAAGTTGCCCGGCTGGTCGCGGTCGGGTTCGCCGCCGAGCAGCACGCGAGCGCCCGACGCCTTGGCCGCCTCGACGAGACGGTCGACGATCTCGAACTGCTGCCGGTTCTGCAGCGGCCCGAGGACGTTCTGCTCGTCGAGGCCGACGCCCATCGGCATGGCCCGCGCGACGTCGACGAGCGCGTCGCACACGGCGTCGTAGACGTCCTCGTGCACGTAGAGGCGCTTCAGCGCGGCGCAGGTCTGCCCGGTGTTGATGAAGGCGCCCCAGAACAGGCCCTCGGCGATGGCCTTCGGGTCGACGTCGGGCAGCACGATGCCGGCGTCGTTGCCGCCGAGCTCGAGGGTCAGGCGCTTGACCGTGTCGGCCGAGCTGCGGATGATCGCCTTGCCCGTCGCGGTCGAGCCCGTGAACATGACCTTGCCGACCTCGGGGTGCGTCGAGAGCGCGGCGCCCACGTCGCGGCCGCCGCTGACGACGCGAAGCACGCCCTCGGGCAGGACGCTGTTGATCACGTGGACGAGCGCCAGCACGCTGAGCGGCGTGAACTCCGACGGCTTGACCACGACGGTGTTGCCCATGCGCAGCGCCGGCGCGATCTGCCAGACGGTGATCATCTGGGGCCAGTTCCACGGCCCGATCGCACCCACCACGCCGATCGGGCGGTAGGTGAGCTCGGCGTGCGTCTGCCCGTCGTCGAACACGACCTCGGTCTCGAGCGGCGTCGCGGCCGCGGCGCGCATCCATCCGGATGCCCCGCCCACCTCGAAGCGGGCGTTCGGGCCGTTGAGCGGCTTGCCCTGCTCACGGGACAGCAGGTGCGCGAGCGCCTCGGCGTTCGCGTCGATCGCGTCGGCGGCGGCGAGCAGCAGCTCGCTGCGACGCTCGTGCCCGAGTGCCGCCCACGCCGGCTGTGCGGCCCGGGCGGTGGCCACGGCGCGGTCGAGGTCTTCGACCGTGTGCACCGGCGCGCGGCCGATCAGCTCGCCGGTCGCCGGGTCGAGGATGTCGCGGACCTCGCCCGTCTCGGGCGTGATCGCGTCGAGCAGGTCGGCGTAGGGCGCCTCGAGAACGCCGGTCGGGGTGTCGATGGTCATGGTCTCCTCCACATCGAGTCGTGGCCGTCCACGTTAGGCAGGCGGTCGCCCGCGGGCTTGTCGCGCGGTGCGCCGCGGTTGACCGACCGCGCAGGGATGCGGTGCGTCATCCCCTCGACCCGCACGGCAGAATGGCTCGCGTGAAGACGATCCAACTGCGCCGGTACACGCTCGTCGACGGGGAGTACGACGCCTTCGTGGCGTGGTGGGAGGAGTGGATGCCGCGCGTGCGGCCCTCCGCGGGCTTCACGATCGAGTTCGCGTACGGCATCCGCGAGGGGAACCAGTTCGTGTGGGCCGTGAGTGCGCCCGGTGACGCCGCCGCCTTCCGCGCCCTCGAGCAGGAGTACCTCGCGTCCGATGCCCGTGCGGCGGCCTTCGACGGGGTTCCGCAGCGCGTCGCGGTGTACGACATCGCGCTCGTCGACGACGACGTGGCCTGATCGCCCTGGCCGACGACGTCCCCCGTATCGACGTCGAGTACACTGGCAGCGGCCCGAGGTACCACCGTGTACGCCCTTCCCGCTCATCCGGGCCGGTACCATCTGAACATCCCCAACTTGAGTGCGGTCGACGCTGCCCACCATCGCGCGCGGCCGAGAAGGGCATGACGTGAGCCACGAGTTCGACACCCGCCGCGAGGAATGGATCGCCCGAGAGGAGCTCGCCGAGCGGATGATCCCGCTCATCGGCGGCCTCTACCGACGGCACGGGGTGGTGACCTCCATCCACGGCCGCCGGCTCATCAACGCCTCGACCGTCGACCTGCTCAAGGCGCACCGCTTCGCCCGCCAGGCCGGCGACGTCGAGCTCGCGCTCGACGACACCATGCGCGTGCTCGAGGCGCTCGCCGAGATCGAACCCTCGCCCGCGTCGATCGACGTGGCCCGCCTGGTCGCGCGCTTCCACACCGCCGCGCCGGGCACCGACCTCGTCGACTTCCTGCGGTCCGAGCTCGCGCCGGTCCTCGTCGAGGGCGGCGAGCCCGCGACATCCGGCACCGACGTCGTGCTCTACGGCTTCGGCCGCATCGGGCGCCTGCTCGCCCGCATCCTCATCGCCCACGCGGGCGGCGGCCAGGGCCTGCGCCTTCGCGCGATCGTCGTGCGCAAGGGCAGCGAGAACGACCTCGCCAAGCGCGCCAGCCTGCTGCGTCGCGACTCGGTGCACGGTCCCTTCCAGGGCACCATCACCGTCGACGAGGAGGCGAACACCATTCTCGCGAACGGCACGCTCATCCAGGTGATCTACTCCGACGACCCGGGCACGATCGACTACACCGCCCACGGCATCTCCGACGCGATCGTCGTCGACAACACCGGCCGCTGGCGCGACGAGGCGGGCCTCGGGCGGCACCTCGAGTCGAAGGGCGTGGCGCGCGTCCTGCTCACCGCTCCGGGCAAGGGTGCGATCAAGAACATCGTCCACGGCATCAACCACGACGCGATCACGACCGACGACCGCATCCTGTCGGCGGCCTCGTGCACCACCAACGCGATCACTCCCGTGCTCGCCGCGATCCAGGACGCGTACGGCATCGTGCGCGGCCACGTCGAGACCGTGCACTCGTTCACGAACGACCAGAACCTCATCGACAACTTCCACAAGGGCGACCGGCGCGGTCGGTCCGCCGTGCTGAACATGGTCATCACCGAGACGGGTGCCGCGAAGGCCGTCGCCAAGGCACTGCCCGAGCTGCAGGGCAAGCTCACCGGGAGCGCCATCCGGGTGCCGACGCCCGACGTGAGCCTCGCCATCCTGAACCTGCAGCTCGAGCGGCCGACCGACAAGGCGACGCTGAACGCGTACCTGCGCCAGGTCTCGCTCACCTCGCCGCTTCGCCAGCAGGTCGACTACATCGAGTCGCCCGAGGTGGTCTCGACCGACTTCGTGGGATCGAACCGCGCCGGCATCGTCGACGGCCTGGCCACGATCGCCGACGGCACCGACGTCGTGCTCTACGTCTGGTACGACAACGAGTACGGCTACTCGTGCCAGGTCGTGCGGGTCATCGAGGCCATGTCGGGCGTTCACCCGCGCGTGCTGCCCGAGCGGCAGCCGGTGCGCGTCGAGCAGGTCGTCGCCGCGGCCGTGCCCGAGGTCGCCGAGGTCGGCTGAGTCCTGCGCGGCCGTAGGCTGAAGGCATGACCCACGACGCCGTGATCATCGACGTGATCCGCACCCCCGTCGGGCGCGGCAAGCCGGGCGGCATGCTCTCCGGCGTGCACCCCGTCGACCTTCTCGCGGGCGTGCTCACCGCGATCGTCGACCGCAACGACCTCGATCCCGCCCTCGTCGACGACGTGATC
The DNA here is from genome assembly GCF_900104685.1 of Agromyces flavus. NCBI lineage: Bacteria > Bacillati > Actinomycetota > Actinomycetes > Micrococcales > Microbacteriaceae > Agromyces > Agromyces flavus. Next base: position 1,972,447 of record NZ_LT629755.1, on the reverse strand, counting down.
GGCGGCTGCGTCAGCCAGATCGGCGAGCAGTCGTACAACGTCACCCGCAACGCGCTGCTCGCCGCCGGCTTCCCCGAGTCGGTGCCCGGCACGACGATCGACCGGCAGTGCGGCTCGAGCCAGCAGGCGGCGACGTTCGCCGCGCAGGCCGTGCTCGCCGGCCAGGCCGACATCGTGATCGCGTGCGGCGTCGAGTCGATGAGCCGTGTGCCGCTCGGGTCGAGCGCGGCCGGCGCCGACCCGTTCGGCTCGCGCCTCCGCGCGCGCTACCCCGAGGGCCTCGTGAACCAGGGCGTCTCCGCCGAGCTCATCGCCGCGAAGTGGGGCTTCTCGCGCGACGAGCTCGACGGGTACGCGGCGCGCTCGCACGCGCTCGCCGCCGAGGCGGGGGAGTCGGGCGCGTTCGCGACCGAGGTCGTTCCCGTCTCCGGGGTCGACCGGCTCGTCGACGAGACCGTCCGTCCCGGCACCACCGTCGACTCGCTCGCGGCCCTGAACCCGTCGTTCCGCACCGACGCGCTCGCCGAGCGATTCCCGGATGTCTCGTGGAACATCACCCCGGGAAACTCCTCGCCGCTGACCGACGGCGCGTCGGCCGCGCTCATCATGAGCGCCGACGCCGCCGAGCGGCTCGGGCTCGAGCCGCGCGCCCGCTTCCGCGCGTTCTCGGTCGTCGGCAGCGACCCGCTGTACATGCTCACCGGGGTGATCCCGGCGACCGCGAAGGTGCTCGAGCGCGCGGGCCTGACCCACGACGACATGGACGCCTACGAGGTGAACGAGGCGTTCGCGTCGGTCCCGCTCGCCTGGCTCGCCGACACGGGGGCGGATGTCTCGAAGCTCAACCCGCGCGGCGGCGCCATCGCGCTCGGGCACGCCCTGGGGTCGAGCGGTACGCGCCTGCTCACGACGCTCGTCAACCAGCTCGAGGCCACGGACGGCACGTACGGCCTCCAGGTCATGTGCGAGGGCGGCGGCATGGCCAACGCGACGATCATCGAACGACTCTGAGCTCGTCCGAGCTCACTCACCCGACGAAAGGACCCGACACGTGGAACTCAGCGGCGCATCCGCGATCGTCACCGGCGGCGCTTCAGGACTGGGGCGTGCGACGGCGCAGGCCCTCGTCGACGGCGGCGCGCACGTCGTGCTGGTCGACCTGCCCGGCCCCCGAGGCGAGCAGGCGGCGGCCGAGCTGGGCGACCTCGCCCGGTTCGTGCCGGCGGATGTCGCGGACGAGGCGCAGGTGCAGACGGCCGTCGACGCGGCGTCGGCCGTGGGGCCGCTACGGGTCGCGGTGAACTGCGCGGGCATCGTCACCGCGAACCGGACCGTGGGCCGCGACGGTCCGGCGCCCCTCGAGGCGTTCGAGCGCACCATCCGGGTCAACCTCATCGGCACGTTCAACGTGACGAGGCTCGCGGCGGCCGCGATGGCCGCGACCGAGCCGGTGTCGGCCGGCGTGCCGGGCGGGCCGGCGACGAGCGAGCGCGGCGTCATCGTGAGCACCGCGTCGGTCGCCGCGTTCGACGGGCAGATCGGACAGGCCGCCTACTCCGCGTCGAAGGCCGCGGTCGCCGGCATGACGCTGCCCATCGCACGTGACCTCTCGAAGCTGCTCATCCGCGTCGTCACGATCGCGCCCGGCATCTTCGAGACGCCGATGATGGCCGGCATGTCCGACGAGGTCCGCACGTCGCTCGAGCAGCAGGTGCCCCATCCGTCGCGCCTCGGGCACCCGGCCGAGTACGCCGCACTGGTCCGCTCGATCATCGCGAATCCGATGCTCAACGGCGAGGTGATCCGCCTCGACGGCGCGATCCGGATGCAGCCGAAGTAGTCGTGAGACAGCGGATGCCGCGGGGCCGACGAACCCCGCGGCATCCGCCCGCCCGACTCAGACCCGGCCGAGCGCGAGCGCCGACCCGCCGCGACCGCGCACGGTCTTGACGACGCCGTCGATCACGTCCCAGATCGCGACGCCGACGAAGACGACCACGAGCACGATCGTCGTGACGTCGGACCCCTCGCCCCACGGCCAGCCGATGACGTCGAGGAACTCGGGATTGAACAACTGGCCGGTGGCGAACAGCCAGAGCGCCGGCACCGTGAACGCGACGTTGAGCACGACGTTCGCTGCGACGAGCCACCAGTTCCAGCCCTTCACGTAGATCGCGATCGCGAAGAGCATCTCGAGCACGATCAGCACGAGGAAATACGGCAGCCAGAAGGACCACAGGTCGGGGTTGAGGATCGGCATCGCCTGGGCGGCTCCGAAGGCGAACGGCACCGCCTGCTGCCACAGGATCACGACGGCGAAGAGCGTCAGGAACACGAGCGACGCGATGAGGTCGCTGAGGCGACCCGACCGGCCCGCATCCGGAAGCTCGCGGAGCTGTTCGGGCGTCCATGGGGCGAGGTCCTGCGTCTTCGGCGAGCGTTCGAGGATCGCGAACACCAGCGTGACCCAGAATGCGAGGTGCACCACGAGTGCGAGCACGGTCGACACGACGCTGGCGGCGACCTCGCCGGGCTGTGCCCCGGCGAGCAACTGCGCGAGCAGCAGTCCGGCCCCGGCGATCGGCAGCACGATCGCGTACAGCAGGGTGAGCAGCCGCTTCCAAGCCAGGAAGTAGCGCGGCCCGATGAGCTGCATCGGCCGGTCGGCGTAGTCGGCCGCGAGCGCGTCGGGGTCGCCCAGCTCGACGAGCACGGCGCGCTCGGCGTCGGCCGGGGCGGTGCCGTCGGCGAGGCGGGCGTCGACCTCATCACCGATGCGTTCGCGCAGCTCGCGGCCGAACTCGGCGCGCTGCGTCTCGGGCATCCGGCGAGCGGCGGCCCAGATGTAGCGGTCGGTCAGGGTGGGCGTCGGTTCGCTCATCGTTCGTCTCCCGAGGTGAGCCGGGTCAGCGCCCGGTCGATGTTCTTCCAGTCGGCGGTGAGGACGCCGGCGAGCTGCTCGCCCGCCGGGCTGGTGCGGTAGAACTTGCGTGGCCGGGCCTCGTCGGTGTTCCACTCGCTCGTCAGGAGGCCCTGCTTCTCGAGGCGCCGGAGCAACGGGTACAGCGTGTTCGCGTCGACTGTGATGCCGATGCCGTTGAGCGCCTCGAGCAGGGCGTACCCGTAGTCGGGCTCGCGCAGCCTGATCAGGCAGCCGAGCACGACCGTGCCGCGCCGCAGTTCCTGCAGGTGGCCGGAGGTGGTGTCATCCATGCTCATGTGAGGCACTGTACTGTGCGTCGCACACTATTGCAACACGCGCGATGACGGATGGCGCATCACGATGTACGTGCCGCTCGCCGCCTACTCGCCGGCGTGCGCCTCGAGGAACGCATATACCTCGGCGTCGTCGACACCCGGGAACGTGCCTGACGGCAGCGGCGAGAGCACGTGCGCGTGCAGGCGTGCGCTCGGCCACGCGTGGCCCGACCACCGCTCCGCCAGTTCGTTCGGCGCGCGTCGGCAGCACGACTCGTCGGGGCACGTCGAACTCGCGCGCACGGTGGTCTCGCGCCCGCGGAACCACTTCGCCTGGCTGAACGGCACGCCGATCGTGATGGAGAACTCCGCGGCATCCGTTCGGCCGGTCTGCGTCGCGCACCAGTACGTGCCGGCGGGCGTGTCGGTGTACTGGTAGTTCTCGGTCGTGCGGTTCGTGTGCTCGAACGCCGTTCGGGCGCTCCACTTCTTGCACACCCACTGGCCCTCGATCGACCCCGTGACATCCGTCGGCAGCGGCAGGCCGTCGTTCTCATAGCCCTTGAGCAGCGCGCCGTCGCCGTTCACCCGCAGGAAGTGCACGGTCATGTCGAGCCGGCTCGTGGCGAGGTTCGTGAACCGCAACGCCGCCGCCTCATGCGTCACGCCGAACGCGTCGCGGAAGTCCTCGATCGCGAGTCGCTTGTCCTTCTTCGCATCCTGCAGGAACGCGACCGACGCGTCCTGCGGCATGAGCGCCGCCGCCGCGAAGTAGTTGATCTCGAGTCGTTGCCACAGGAACTCGTCGTAGCTGGCCGGAGGAGTGTGGCCGAGCAACCGGTGCGCCATGGCCTGCAGGGCCATCGACCGCAGGCCGTGGCCCCCCGGGATCGACGCGGGCGGCAGGTAGATGCGGCCGTTCGCCAGGTCGGTGATCGACCGCGTCGAGTCGGGCAGGTCGTTGACGTAGATGAGCTGGAACCCGAGTCGCTCGGCCATGACGCTCACCTCGCGGTGCGTGAGGGCGCCGGAGCGGTGCCCGGCGGCGCGCACCTGCTCCTCGGCGAGGTCCTCGATCTCGGGCAGGTAGTTCGCCTGGTCGCGCATGCGCTCGCGCAGGTCGGTGTTGGCGCGGCGCGCCTCCTCGGGCGTCGCGATCGCCTCGCCCGCGCGACGCTCGAGCTCGCGGTGCAGGCCGACGATCGCCTCGAGCGACTCGTCGCTCATGCCGCGCGACGGCTTGACGTGCGGCAGTCCGAGGGTGGCGTAGAGCGGGCTGGACTGGGCGCGCCCGAGCTCGAGCTCGAGCGCGGCGCGGCGGCTCGGCGCCTCGCGCGAGAGCAGGTCGGACATGTCGACCTCGAGCGCCGTCGCGAGCGCGTCGAGCGTCGAGAGCTTGGGCTCGCGCTTGCCGTTCTCGATGAGGGAGAGCTGGCTCCCGGCGAGGCCGACGCGGTCGCCGAGCTGGTCGAGGGTGAGGCCGCGTTCGCCGCGGTAGTGGCGGATGCGGTGGCCGAGCGTGGCCAGGTCGGGACTGCCGAGCTTCATGCCTTCAGAATATCGAAAGATCACGCGTTCTTAACACGTCATGGGGCTGAATGTATGTCCTGTCTTCTCGCAGACTGGAAACACGCCACCGAACCTGGGGCTCCCGAACCTCCACGAAAGGGACGACGATGACCATCTCCGACTTCTCGGTCAGCGCCTCCGGATCCGCCTCGGACGCGGGGGACCGCCAGCGCGGCACCACCGACCCCGCCCTCCGCGCGTGGGTCGCCGAGATCGCCGCACTCACCAAGCCCGACGAGATCGTCTGGTGCGACGGTTCGAAGCATGAGGCCGACCTGCTCACCAAGCAGCTGGTCGCCGAGGGCAAGATGATCAAGCTCAATCCCGAGTGGCGTCCGAACAGCTTCCTCGCGCGCACCGACCCGTCGGACGTCGCGCGCGTCGAGGACCGCACGTTCATCTGCTCGACCTACGAGGAGGACGCCGGGCCCACGAACAACTGGCGCGACCCGCACGCGATGCGCGAGGAGCTCTCGCACGTGTTCGACGGCTCGATGAAGGGTCGCACGATGTACGTCGTGCCCTTCTCGATGGGTCCGCTCGGCGGCGAGATCAGCCAGCTCGGCGTCGAGATCACCGACTCGCCCTACGTCGTCCTCTCGATGGGCATCATGACGCGCATGGGCGAGCAGGTGTACCGCCTCATCGAGACCGGCGAACCGTGGGTGCGCACCATCCACTCGGTCGGCTACCCGCTCGTCGACGGCGTCGGCCACCGCCGCGACGACGTCGAGTGGCCCTGCAACGAGACGAAGTACATCGTGCAGTTCCCCGACTCGCGCGAGATCTGGTCGTACGGTTCGGGCTACGGCGGCAACGCCCTCCTGGCCAAGAAGGCCTTCGCGCTGCGCATCGCCTCGGTGATGGCGCGCGACGAGGGGTGGCTCGCCGAGCACATGCTGCTCATCAAGATCACCTCGCCCGAGGGCAAGGCGTACCACGTGGCGGCCGCATTCCCGTCGGCGTGCGGCAAGACCAACCTCGCGATGCTGCAGCCCACGATCCCCGGCTGGAAGGTGGAGACGATCGGCGACGACATCGCGTGGATGCGTCCCGGCGAGGACGGCCGCCTCTACGCGATCAACCCCGAGGCGGGCTTCTTCGGCGTCGCGCCGGGCACGGGCGAGTCGACGAACCCCACCGCCGTCCAGACGCTGTGGGGCAACACGATCTTCACGAACGTCGCGCTGCGGCCCGACGGCGACGTGTGGTGGGAGGGCCTGACCGACACCGCGCCCGCCGAGCTCATCGACTGGGAGGGGAACCACTGGACGCCCGAATCGGGACGCCCGGCCGCACACCCCAACTCGCGGTTCACCGTCGCGGCCGCGCAGTGCCCGCAGATCTCCGACGACTGGGACGCCCACGACGGCGTGCCCATCGACGCGATCCTGTTCGGCGGCCGCCGCGCCACCAACGTGCCGCTCGTCGCCGAGGCGCGCACCTGGAAGCACGGCGTCTTCATGGGTGCGACGATCTCGTCCGAGCAGACCGCCGCAGCCGAGGGCACCGTGGGCGAGCTGCGCCGCGACCCCTTCGCGATGCTCCCGTTCTGCGGCTACAACATGGCGGACTACTGGGGCCACTGGGTGAAGATGGGGCGCATCCTCGGCACGAACGCGCCGAAGATCTTCCAGGTCAACTGGTTCCGCAAGGGCCACGACGGGAAGTTCCTCTGGCCCGGGTTCGGCGAGAACTCGCGCGTGCTCGAGTGGATCGTCGGCCGCGTCGAGGGCACGGCCGAGGCGCGCGAGACGCCCATCGGGCTGCTCCCGGCCGAGGGTTCGCTCGACCTCGACGGACTCGAGATCTCGCAGGACACGGTCGACCACCTCTTCGAGGTCGACCCGAAGACCTGGCTCGCGGAGTGCGACCTCACCGAGGAGTACTTCGCCCAGTTCGGCGACCGGGTGCCCGCCGCACTCAACGCCGAGCTCTCGAGCCTGCGCTACCACCTGCAGCAGCAGGTCGCGTAGCGATCGCTCGCGGCCGGCCGTCCCTGGGCGGGGGCGGCCGGCGGCCGCGCGCATGGGGGTGCGCGCACGGCGACGGATGCCGCGGGCGCGGCGTGCACGGGAAGGCGCGCCTCGCCCGCGGCATCCGTCGCCCTTCCTCACGGCCGGCCCTGCGGTAGACCTTCACGCCACGCCCGGCGCCACGCTCGCGGGATCGTCGCGCGGGTCTACCGTGAGCCGTGGAGGGCGGCATGGAGTTCGGCACGGTCATCACGCGCGTCGGCGAGGTCATCGACATCATCGGCGTCGTCGCGATCGTCGTCGGGGTGCTCTACGCATTGACGGATGCCGCGGTGCGGCGCCTCCGACGCACCGGCCCGGTCTACGCGCGGTTCCGGCGCGTACTCGGCCGCGGCATCCTCATCGGGCTCGAGCTGCTCGTGGCCGCGGACATCATCCGCACGGTCGCCGTGACGCCGACCATGGAGTCGGTCGCGGTCCTCGGGCTCATCGTGCTCATCCGGACGTTCCTCAGCTGGTCGCTCGAGGTCGAGATCGCGGGTCGCTGGCCCTGGCAGAAGGCGCGCTTGGGCACCATCGACGACGAGGTGGCCGATGCCCCCGCCGCGCCGGCGCCCACCGGCGGCGCCGAGCGCGCGTAGTTCCGTCGGGCGGGCACGGCTCCATACCCGCGCGGCCGGGTGTGCCCGCATCCGCGAGGTGGTGCCGTGCGGCTCGTTCGCGTTGCCGGGCGCACCGCGGAGGAGTACCGTGCGGCGCATGGATTGGCTGTGGATCGCCGGTCTGCTGATCGTCGGGCTCGTCGTCCTGGGTGTGCTGCTGGCGATGCGGATCCGGCGCGATCGGTCGGCCGGGACCGAGGGACCCGACCTCTGGGATGACGCGGAGGCACAACGCCGCCGTGACGATCCCGGAATCCGCGAGTGGGATCGCGGCGGCTTCTGAACGGTCGAGCGCCGCCCGGCATGAGCTGAGCGTCAGGTGGCCAGCGGCCAGACCGCGGCGACGGTCCGCATCGCGCGTCCCTCGGGCGGCCTGAGGTCCACGAGTGCCGCCTGGGTGAGCCGGACGGTGCGGCCGGGCGGGATCGATCCGTGCGAGTTGTCGGTCACGTGCGGTCGATAGTCGAGCCGGGCGCGCGCGACGTCGACATCGGCGTCCCGAAGTGCGCCGAGCAGGCGCGTGCGCATCGCGCCGAGCGGTCCGCGGTCGCGGACGAGCGTGACCGGCACGTCGCGCTTCGGTCCGAACATCGCCCGGTCGAACGCCTGGGCCTCGATCGGACGTCGGCCGTGCAGCACCGGGCCGAGGAGCTCGGCGACCCACACGGCGTCGTGCCGCGTCTCGAACGGCTCGACGACGGTCACGTGCAGTGGCCACGCCGCGACCGGGAACGCGTCGCCCGACGCGAGCGGTTCGAGCGGCAGCACCACGGCGAAGCGTCCCATGCGGCGAGGCTACGCCGCATGGGACGCGTCGGTCGATGGTCGGGCCGGGGCGGTCAGGCGATGCCGGCCTGGTCGAACAGCTCGAGCAGGGCGGACGGCGCGAACCGCACCTCGATGGACCCGGTCGGCCCGCCGCCGGCGGAACCGATCCAGAGGCCCGAACCCTCGTGGACGCGCATCCAGCCGTCGCGGAAGACGAGGTTGGCGCCGAGGACGATCGCGATGGCCGGGCGGTCGCCCGCGCGGAGGTCGATCGAGCCCTCGATGTCGTGCTCGGCACGTGCGTCGACGTCCTCGCGGGCCTCGACGCCGACGAGCGGCCGGCACACGGGGGTCCCGAAGCCCGGCGCGTCGAACGGGCTCGACGTCGCGGCATCCGCGGTCACGCCGACGTGCACGCTGGTCGAGGCGAGGGCGGTCTCGGCGCGCCCGTCGAGCACCAGCCGGCTTCCGGCGCGGAACCGGTAGAAGAGGCGACCGTCCACCGGCGCGGCCGGCAGCGTCACCGCGGTCAGCCAGTTGCGCGACCAGGCGAGGGCGTCGCCCTGCCGGTTCGGCGCGTCGTACAGGCTCGCGGTGATGCGCACGGCGCCGTCGGCGCGCGTGGCGGCGGTGCGGAAGGCGCTCGTCCGCTCGCCTTGCGGCATGACCGAGCGGGCCTGCTCGAACGCGGGCAGGCGCTGGGTGTCCCATTCGCGCAGCCAGGTCTGCAGGCGGCCGCGGAGTTCGTCGAATCCGGGCGCGGCTGCGGCGGGCGCGTCGTCGACGGGCGGGGTGTCGAGCGCGGCGACGAGGTCGCGGGAGGAGAGGACCGCGGGGCCTGCGGTCCGGGGGGAATCGAGCAGCGTCATGGTGGTCCTCCGTCTGGGGCGGCGCGAGCGCGCCGGGATTGCGATGGAGGCCACGTTATGGACGATGCTCCGGCGCGACATCGGAGTCCGCCCCGGGTCGACATGGGGGATAACCCTGAACCCGGGCGGCGAGGATCGGTCGACTCGCGGCGCCTCCCGGCGCTCGAGGGCTCACACGAGGAGCTGGTGCTCGGCGAGTTCGCGATACAGCGGCACGGTCTCGACGAGCTGCTGGTGGGTGCCCTCGCCGATCACCCGACCCTCGTCGAGGACGACGATCCGGTCGGAGTCGACGACCGTCGACAGCCGGTGCGCGATCACGATCAGCGTGCGGCCGGCGGCGACCGCGTCGATCGCCTCGCGCATCATGCGCTCGTTCACGCCGTCGAGCGACGAGGTCGACTCGTCGAGCAGCAGGATCGGCGGCGCCGCGAGCAGCGCTCGTGCGATGGCGAGTCGCTGGCGTTCGCCGCCCGACAGCATGATGCCGTTCTCGCCGACCTGCGCGTCGAGCCCGGCGGGATCGCGATCGAGCACCGAGCCGAGGTTCACCGCGTGGAGCACGTGCTCGCACTCGTCGTCGGACGCATCGGGGCTGCCGAGCTTGAGGTTGTCGCGGATAGTGCCGGCGAGCACCGGTGCATCCTGCTCGACGTAGCCGATCTGGGCGCGCAGCTCGGCCCGATCGACGGCGCGGACGTCGAGCCCGCCCATCCGCACCGTGCCGACGCTCGGGTCGTAGAACCGCTCGATGAGGGCGAGGATGGTGGACTTGCCGGCTCCGGAGGGGCCGACGAGAGCGATGCGCTGCCCGCGCGGCACCTGGAAGGAGACGCCGCGCAGCACCGGCTGCCGGTCGGTGACGTCGGGCTCGGGCAGGTGCTCGTCGGGCGAGTCGTTGGCGGGGTCGGCCGGGTCGGACGGGCGCGTGAGCGCGTACGCGAAGTGCACGTCGTCGAACTCGATCGCCGCGGCATCGGGCAGCAGCCCCTCGTTGGCGGGACCGACGACGACGGCGCGAGCGGCGAGCTGCCGGTCGTGCGCGTCCTCGTCGGGGAGTTCGAGGATCTCCTGGATGCGGCCGAGCGCGCCGAGCGCCTGGTTGACCGAGGTGATCGCGCCGAACGCCTGGCCCAGCGGCAGGATCATCATGAACAGGAACAGGATGAACGCCACGAGGTCGGCGACCGTGATCGCGCCCGACGCGACGCGGAAGCCGCCGACGCCGAGCACGACGAGGAACGACACCTGCATCGCGATGCCGGCGATCGGCACGATGAGTGCCGAGATCTTGGCGACCTGCACGCCCATCGACCAGGCGCCCTCGGCCTCGCGGTCGACCGCGACGATCTCGCGCTCGGTCGCTCCGGCGGCGCGGATGGTCCGAACCGAGGTGATGGCGCGTTCGACGGATGCCGCGACGTCGCCGACCTTGGCCTGCGCTGCGTGCGACGCCTCGCGCACGCGCGACGACAGCAGGGTGACGGTCGTGATGGCGATGGCGATCACGAGCGCCGTGAGACCGAGCAGTGCCGCGTCGATGATGAGCATCGCGATGAGGGCGCCGACGAACGTGACGGCGCCGCCGATCGCCTCGACGAGGCCCTGTGTCAGGACGGCACGCAGCATGGTGGTGTCGCTGCCCACACGCGAGACGAGGTCGCCGGTGCGACGCGTGTCGAACTCGGCGATGGGCAGGTGCAGGATCTTGGCGATGAGCCGGCGGCGGCTCGAGAGCACCACGCCCTCGCCCGTGCGCTGCAGCAGGTAGTGCTGGTACCCGGTGATGATCGCGCTGACGACCACGAGCGCCACGAGTGCCCAGACCAGCCCGTCGAGCGGTTCGCCGGCCTCGACGATCGTGATGACCCGGCCGACGAGCAACGGCTGGGCGAGGCTCGCGACGGCGCCGACGACCGAGAGCACGGCGACGAGGATGAGCACCGGCCGGTGCTCGAAGATGAACGGCAGGAGCTGGCGGAAGGTCGCGCGAGGGCCGGGCGGAGTCTCGCCGCGACGGCCGAATGGGTTGCGGCGCCGCTCGCCGCCCGCGCCCGGGGCGGATGCCGGACGCTCCGTCGTCGGACGGTCGGTGGCCGCGGGGCGGCGGCCGGGCAGCGGGATGCCGCCGGTGCGGGCCGAGCGCTCGGCGGCGCGTTCTGCGGCGCGTGCGGCGGCGCGGGTGCCGGGACGGGTCTCGATGTCGCTCATGTCGTCTTCCTGTCGCGTGGCGCGCGGCTGCGGCATCCGTCGTCGCGCTCGCGGGCCGCCTTGCAGCATACGTCTCCCGGCTGGGAGCCGTGGCCGCGGGTTCGGGCCTGTGGATGGATCGCGGTTACGCGCGCCCGTACTTCTTGTGGACGGCCTGCTTGCTCACGTCGAGCGCGAGTGCGATGAGCTGCCAGCTCGACCCCGACGCGCGAGCGCGCCGGACCGCGGCGGCCTCGGCCCGATCGAGTTCACGGGTGACCTCGATGCGCGCGGCGCGGATGCGGCGCAGCGCGCGGTAGGGATCGTCGCCGTCGGCCGCGGCGATGGCGGTCTTGAGCGTGCCGTCGTCCATGCGTCAACCGTAGTTGACGAAGACCAGGACGTCAACCGCCGTTGACGTCGCCGCCCGGCGTGGCGATGACGGATGCCGCGAGCGCGTGTCCGGCGAGGCAGCACGCCGTGGCATCCGCCCCGGAGCGTGCCGCGGCGATGTAGCCCGCGGCGAACGCATCGCCCGCGCCGGTCAGGTCGCGCACCGAGGCAACGGGAGCGACGGGCACGCGCTCGACGAGCGAAGCCGCGTCGAACACCTCGGTCGGCCAGGGCCCGTGCTTGACGACGACACGCCGGGCGACGGATGCCGCGACGTCACCGCCGCGCGCGACCCCGAGCAGTGCCGCCTCGGTCTCGTTCGCGAACAGCACGTCGGGGCGCAGGTCGGCGAGCCACCCGAGCACGCGCTCGACGCCCAGCGTCTCGAGCAGGCCGGTCGAGGAGGCGTCGATCGACACCGTCGCGCCGCGGTCGCGAGCACGCGCCACGAGGCGTCGCACCTCGCCGCGCATGGGCTCGTGCTCGAACCCGTAGCTCGGCACGTGCAGCCAGGCGGCGTCGTCGAGCCAGCCCGGATCGACGCGTTCGAGCTCGGCCGCGGCCGCCCGGTCGGGGAACATCGTGCGCTCGCCGTCGGGCGCGACGATGAGCACGACCGCACCCGACCGGCCGGCACGCTGCACGCGCACGTCGACCCCGGTCGCAGCGAGCGCCGCCTCGAGGGCGCGGCCCGCGCCGTCGTCGCCGACCCGGCCGATGAAGCGGGTGGGTACCAGGGCGGCCGCGTGCGCGGCGACGTTCGCCGCGCTGCCGCCTCGCGAGCGGAACACCTGTGATGCGGAATCCGTCGCCGCGCGGATCGGCTCGGTCGCCCACACCACGATGTCCTCGAGCAGGTCGCCGACGACCACGAGCACACCGGTCGTCGGTCGCCCATCCGCCGGGTGGGCCCCCTCAGCCGGCGAGCTCACGCGCGATCTCCGCGCCGAGGCGCGCATTGCCGAAGTACACGGCGAGGTTCACCTCGAGGCTGCGGCCACCGGTGGCGCGCTGCACGTAGTCGAGGAGGAACGGTGTCGTGTCGTGCCCGGTGATGCCCGCGTCATCCGCCGCCTGCAACGCCTCGGCGAGCACGCGGTCGTGCTCGGCCGGATCGAGCTGCTCGGCCTCGGCGATCGGGTTCGCGACGAGGACGGCGGCCGGCAGCCCCAGCTCGTCACGCGCCCGTGTGACCGCCGCGATCTCGCCCGCGGACTCGACGCGCGCCGGCACGGGGAAGCCGGAGTCGGCGACGTAGAAGCCCGGGTATCGGTCCGTGCGGTATCCCACCACGGGGATGCCGAGCGTCTCGATCCGCTCGAGCGTCGCGGCGATGTCGAGGATCGACTTCACACCCGCGCTCACGAGCGTGATGGGGGTGACGGCGAGGGTCGGCAGGTCGGCCGACTCGTCGAACGTCTCGCCCGCGCCGCGATGCACGCCTCCGAGCCCGCCGGTCGAGAACACCCGGATGCCCGCCCGATGCGCGAGCCACGCGGTCGCCGCGACGGTCGTGCCCGCGTCGAGGCGTTGCGCGCGGGCGAGCGGCAGGTCGCGCGTGCTCGCCTTCACCACGGCCTCGGCGGTGCAGAGGTGCCGGATGTCGTCGGGCTCGAGCCCCACGACCGGGACCCCGGCCACGACCCCGATCGTCGCCGGCTCGACCCCGGCCTCGCGCACCATGGCCTCGGCCTCGAGACCGACGGCGAGGTTTCGCGGGCGGGGGAGGCCGTGCGTGAGGATCGTCGATTCGAGCGCGAGGACCGGGCGCCCCGCGGCGACGGCCTCGCGGACGCGATCGCCGACGCGGATGGCGCTCCCGGCGCCGGGGGAGGGGGCGGGCTGCATGGCGCCATGCTATGTCGGCACCCGGGTCTAGGGTGGGGAACCGTGCCGCAGCCCGTGATCGTCGCCGCCGACCTCGTCAAGCGATACGGGGAGTTCGCCGCCGTCGACGGACTCTCCTTCGAGGTCGCCCCCGGCGAGTCGTTCGGGCTGCTCGGGCCGAACGGGGCCGGCAAGTCGACCACGATGCGCATGATCGGCGCAGTCTCGGCGCGCACCGACGGCGAGTTGTCGATCCTCGGGCTCGATCCCGACCGGCACGGTCCCGACATCCGCTCGCAGCTCGGCGTCGTGCCGCAGGCCGACAACCTCGACGCCGAACTGCGCGTTCGCGAGAACCTGCTCGTCTACGGCCGGTACTTCGGGCTGCCGCGACGCGTGGTGGCCGAACGCGCCGACGAGTTGCTGCGATTCGCGCAGCTCGACGATCGGGGTTCCGCCAAGGTCGACGCGCTCTCGGGCGGCATGAAGCGGCGACTGACGATCGCGCGCGCGCTCATCAACGATCCCCGCATCCTGCTGCTCGACGAGCCGACCACCGGGCTCGACCCGCAGGCCCGCCACATCCTCTGGGACCGGCTGTTCCGGCTCAAGGAGCAGGGCAAGACGCTCGTGCTCACGACGCACTACATGGATGAGGCCGAGCAGCTCTGCGACCGGCTCATCGTGGTCGACCACGGCCGCATCATGGCCGAGGGCACGCCGGCCGAGCTCATCCGCCGGCACTCGTCGCGCGAGGTGCTCGAACTGCGGTTCGGCTCCGACCGCAACGAAGCGGTCGCGCAGGCCCTCGAGGGCACGGGCGACCGCGTCGAGGTGCTGCCCGATCGCATCCTCGTCTACACGGGCGACGGCGAGGCCGAGCTCGAGCGCATCTCCGACGCGGGGCTGCGGCCGCTCACGAGCCTCGTGCGGCGCTCGAGCCTCGAGGACGTCTTCCTCCGGCTGACCGGACGGAGCCTCATCGAATGAGCGACTCCCGCACGACGCCCGAGGCCGTGAGCGACGACGCCCGCCTGGCCCTCGCCGGCGGAGCGCGCCCTCGGCGGTTCGGCGCCTGGTACGTCGCCGAGCACCGCCTGCGCGTCATGTGGTCGTACGGGCAGACGATCATCGCGACGGGCTTCGGCGAGCCGCTCATCTACCTCTACGCGATGGGCGTCGGGCTCGCGACGCTCGTCGACCAGAACCTCGGGGCCGAGGCCGCCGGCGTCGGCTACCTCGTGTACGTCGCGCCGGCCCTCCTGTGCAGCGCCGGGCTCACCACCGCCACCATCGAGTTCTCGTACCCGGTGCTGCTCGGCTACAAGTGGAACCCCACGTTCAGCGGCATCCACGCCGGCCCGATCAGGCCCGGCCAGATCGTCGACGGGCTGGTCATCTCGGTGGTCATCCGACTCGCGGCGACGATGGCCGTGTACTTCGTCTTCATGCTCCTCTTCGGCGCCGTGCCGTCTCCGACGGGCTGGATGGCGATCGTCGTCGCCACCCTCACCGGCATGGCATTCGGCACGTTGCTCATGGCGTACGCCTCGACGATCCGCGACGACACCGGGCAGCTCGCGATGGTCGAGCGGCTCGTCGTGCTGCCGCTCACGCTGTTCTCGGGCACGTTCTTCCCGCTCACCGAGCTGCCGTGGTTCCTCCAGTGGATCGGATGGCTCTCGCCGCTGTGGCACGGCACCGAGCTCGCGCGCGTGCTCACGTTCGGGTACGCCGAGCCGATCTGGCTCACGGTGCTCCACGTCGTCGTGCTCGTGGCCATGACCGCGGTCGGGTGGGCCTGGTCGCGGCGCATCGCATTCCGGAGGCTGACCGCATGACCACGGTCGACCACGCCGCCCAGCACCGCACCCGTCGAGGGGTCGGGGCGCTGTACGCCGGCAACGCCCGATCGGTCATGTACCGCGGATGGCGCGCCACGCGCTCCACGAACTGGCTGGTCATGCTCAGCGGCCTGTTCGAGCCCATCTTCTACCTGCTCTCGCTCGGAATCGGGCTCGGCGCGCTCGTCGGCACCGTGACCGTCGACGGGCGCGAGGTGCCCTACGCGGCCTACATCGCCCCGGCGCTGCTCGCGGTCGCGGCCATGAACGGCGCGATCTACGACTCGACGTGGAACGTCTTCTTCAAGATCCGGTTCGCGAAGCTCTACGAGGGCATGCTCGCGACCTCGCTCGGTCCGCTCGACGTCGCGCTCGGCGAGATCTCGCTCGCCCTGCTGCGCGGCGGCCTGTACGCGGCCGGGTTCATGGTCGTGATGCAGGTGCTCGGGCTGGCGCTGTCGTGGTGGGCGCTGCTCGCGATCCCCGCCGTGCTGCTCATCGCCTTCGGGTTCGCGAGTGTCGGCATGGCGGTCACGAGCTACCTGAAGTCGTTCCAGGAGATGGACTGGATCAACTTCGTGATGCTCCCCATGTTCCTGTTCTCGGCGACCTTCTACCCGCTCTCGGTCTACCCCGAGCCGATCCAGTGGGTGATCCAGGCGCTGCCGCTGTGGCACGGCGTCGAACTCGTCCGCGGGCTGACGACGGGGGCGGTCGGTCCGGCCATGCTCGTCCACGTCGGCTACTACGTCGTGATGATCGCGTTCGGCATGTTCTTCACCACGAGGCGGTTGCGAGCGCTGTTCCTCGCCTGATCCCGGTCACTGTTTCGACGTGTGACGGCCCACCGCGACATCCGGTGACCCCGGGCGTATCGTCGCCTGCACGGTACGAACCCCGAGGAGCACGCCATGTCGACCCACCAGCCGCACGCCGCCGCCGAGTCCCGCACGGGCCTCGCGATGGGCATGCGCGGCTGCGTCGAGGGCGAGGCATGCGCGAGCGACCGCCCGGGCCACGGGCTGCACCCGATGCAGGACCGCCTGTCGCGCATCGCGTCGAGCCGCTGGGTCGACGCAGTGGTCACGGCGAGCGGCACCGACGGCTTCGTCGAGCTGCTCGACCTCGACGGCGGGCTGCACCGCGTGTGGCACCATGGCGCGCTGACCGGCGGCCTCGCGGTCGGCGACCCGGTCGCGCTGCACGGCGTCTACGGCGTGCTCGCGCGCGGCGACGACCGCTTCAGCGTCGCCGCCATCTGAGCCCCGACATGCGAGACGCGGCCGTCCAGGCCGCGTCCACGCCGATCGGGTGACGTCAGCTCGCGGGCATCATCTCCTTCATCGCGCCCATCATCTTCTCCATGGCCATGACCGCCTGGTCGCACGCCATGGCGCACATGCGGCAGTGCTCGCTCATCTCGGCGTGCATGTTGCACTCGGCGGAGCACGCGCGGCACATCTTCACGCACGTCTCCATCATCGACATCATGACCTGCGTGTCGTAGCCGGTCGTGCGGAGCATCATCCGCATCATCGTGTCGCACACGTCGGCGCAGTTGGCGCACATCGCCGCACAGCGGCCCATGCCCTCGCCCGCGTCCGCGTCGGCGCACATGATGCACGCCTGCATGCACGCGGAGAGGGCCTCCATACACTCCTGCATCATCGACATGTCCATATCCTTCATCGGCATGTCGGACGCCGACATCGCGCCCTTCATCATGTCCATCGTCATGTTCATCCGCGCACCTGCCGTCTCCGGGGGGCCGGGCGTCGACGTTGCCGGCTGAGTGTCCCGGCGACCCTGTCGGCGTCATGGTACGCCGCGGCTCGCACGGCCAGAAGGGGGTCGCGCCATCCGTCACCGGCGTGGAACGGAACCGGAACACGAACGGAACAGGGCGGATGCCGCGGGGCCGGTGAGCCCCGCCACATCCGCCCCGGATCGGGTGCGACGCGTTACAGCGACGCCGCCTCGGCCTCGCTCTCGGCGAGCTGGTCGCGGGCGCCGACTCCGGCGTCGTCGTAGTCGACGTCCTTGGTCTCCTTCGAGATGATCAGTGCGACCAGGGTCAGCACGCCCATGACCGAGAGGTAGATGCCGACCGGCCACGGCTGCCCGTCCGCCGCGGCCCACAGGGCGACGGCGATGAGCGGGGCGACGGCCGCGCCGAGGATCGACGAGACGTTGTACGCGACGGCCGACCCGGTGTAGCGCACGTTCGTCGGGAACAGCTCGGGCAGGATCGCGCCCATCGGTCCGAATGTCGAGCCCATGAGCAGGAACCCGAAGATGAGGAAGGCCTGCACGAGGGCGCCCGTGAACTTCGGGTCGAGCTGCGGCATGAGGAACAGGTTGAAGGTGAGGCCGAAGACGATGATCGCGACGGTCACCCAGATGAGCAGGCGGCGGCGTCCGATGGCGTCGGCGATCGGGCCCGACAGCAGCGTGAACAGCCCGAAGAACATGACGCCGATGATCTGCATCATGACGAAGTCGGGATAGGTGAACCCGAGTCCGGGATAGAACGCGGCGGCGAAGGCGTCGGCGTCGAACGGCTGGCCCGACGCCTCGGCGGCGGCCTGCGCGGCGGCGCTCGCGGTCTCGAGGTCGGCGGCCTTCGTGCCGTAGGACAGCGTGAAGTTCGTCATCAGGTAGAAGAGCACGTAGGTGGCCAGCATGATGAACGTGCCGAGGATGAGCTCGCGCCAGTTGTGGCGGAACGCGGTGCCGAGCGGGAGCTTGCGGATCGCACCCTTCTGCGCGGCCTTCGTGAAGGTGCTCGACTCGACGAGCTTGAGCCGCACCCACAGGCCGACGATGACCATGACGGCCGAGAAGAGGAACGGTACGCGCCATCCCCACTCGAAGAACCACTCGCGCGACGGCGAGAGCAGGTTGATCGCGAGGAACACGCCGTTGGCGATGATGAAGCCGATCGGCGCGCCGAGCTGCGGGAAGGTGCCGTACCAGGCGCGCTTGCCCTTCGGCGCGTTCTCGGTCGCGACGAGGGCCGCACCCGACCACTCGCCGCCGAGCGCGAAGCCCTGCGCGAGGCGGAGGATCAGCAGGAACAGCGCGGCGAACCATCCGATCTGCTCATGCGTGGGCAGCAGGCCGATGAGGAACGTCGCGACGCCCATGGTGAGCAGCGACGCGACGAGCGTGGCCTTGCGGCCGTACTTGTCGCCGAAGTGGCCGAACACGATCGCGCCGATGGGGCGCGCGACCATCGCCGCGCCGAACACGGCGAACGACGACAGCAGGGCCGTCGTCTCGTTGCCGGTCGGGAAGAACAGGATGGGGAACACGAGCACCGCGGCGGTCGCGTAGGCGTAGAAGTCGTAGAACTCGATGGTGGTGCCGACGAGGCTGGCGAGGATGACGCGCCCTCGCGAGTTGGCGGGCGCGGTGGCGGCGCGGGTGACGGCCGGCGCGGTCGAGTCGGCGGGGGATTCGGTTGCGGTCATGGCAGGACGGGACTCCGATGGTGACGAGTGCCGGCACGTCGGCGCTCGGTGGGCGCCGCACCGCGTCGGCGGAGGGAACCGCTGCTTGTGGCAACCTGCACACCCTACGCAGGCGTGTTGGTGCTCGCGACTCGGATGCGACGAACGGCCCGGTCGTGCGACGAACGGTCGTGTCATCCGATTTCGGCTCGTCTGGGACGTCACGTAAGGTTAGCCTTACCTCTGGCGCCCAGTCGGCGCAGCCCTCGTCTGATTCCGGAGCCCCCGCATGCGCACCACCCTGACCAGGACCGAGCCCGCCGTGCTCGACCTGCTCGGGGGCGACTCCTCCGCAGCGGCGATCGTGACGGGCGACGTGACGGTGGACTACGGGGAGCTCGCCGAGCGCGTGGCCGACCGTCGAGCCGCGCTGGGAACCGGCCGCCGGCTGGTGTTCCTCACCGGGTCCAACACGGTCGAGACCGTGGTGACGTACCTCGCGGCGCTCGCCGGCGGACACCCGGTGCTCCTCCAGGCGGGCGGGGCGGATGGCGCGCCCGGACTCGACGGCCTCATCGACCGCTACCGGCCCGACGTGATCGTCACCGCCGGCCCGGACGGCGCGGACGCCGAGGTCGACGACCGCGGTGCGGGCAGCCGGCACGCGTTCCATCCCGAGCTCGCGCTGCTCGCGAGCACGTCGGGATCGACGGGGTCGCCGAAGCTCGTCCGGCTCTCGCGTGCCAACGTGCTGAGCAACGCGCGCAGCATCGCGGACTACCTGCGACTGACGCCCGACGACCGTGCGGCGACGACGCTGCCGCTCCACTACTGCTACGGCCTCTCGGTCGTGAACAGCCACCTCATCTCGGGCGGCAGCCTGCTGCTCACCGATCGCTCCGTGGTCGAGCCCGAGTTCTGGAGCGAGTTCGACGCGGCGGGCGCGACGTCGTTCGCGGGGGTGCCCTACACCTACGACCTGCTCGATTCCACCGACTTCGCGCAGCGCCGACTTCCCTCGCTGCGCTACGTCACGCAGGCCGGCGGACGGCTCGCACCCGAACGTGTCCGTTCTCTCGCCCTCCTCGGCCGCGAACGCGGCTTCGAGATCGTCGTCATGTACGGCCAGACCGAGGCGACCGCACGCATGGCCTACCTCCCGCCGTCGCTCGCCGAGTCCGCGGCCGGGGCGATCGGCGTGCCGATCCCGGGCGGGTCGTTCCGCATCGACGAGTCGGTCGGCGGCGGCGCGCCCGGTGAGGGCGAGCTCGTCTACTCGGGACCCAACGTGATGATGGGCTACGCCGAGGAATCCTCCGACTTCATCCACGGGCCCGAGCACGACGAACTGCGCACGGGCGATCTCGCGCGGCAGCGCGACGACGGGCTGTACGAGATCACCGGTCGGCTCAGCCGCTTCGTGAAGGGCTACGGCCTGCGGCTCGACCTCGACCGAATCGAGCGGCTGCTCGCCACCGACGGCATCGAGGCGCGCAGCGTCGGGGTCGACGAGCGACTCGCGGTGTTCGTGCGGCACGAGCGGTTCGCGGCGGCCGCGCGCGAGGCGGTGCAGCGCCACAGCGGGCTGCCGACGCACGCATTCGACGTCCACGCGCTCGCCGAGTTCCCGCGCACGGCCAACGGCAAGCCCGATCACGCAGCGCTGCGCGCCCATGCCGCGATGCTGCAGGCGACGGTCATGGCGGCGACGGCGACGGATGCCTCGGGGTCGGCATCGACCGCGTCGGCGGACTCGGCGTCCGACCTCCGCGACCTGTACGCCGAGCTGCTCGCTCGTCCCGACGCGACCGAGGACGACAGCTTCACGACGCTCGACGGCGACTCGCTGAACTACGTCGAACTCGCGCTGCGGCTCGAGGAGCGCATCGGCGCCCTGCCCGCGGACTGGCCGAGCCGGCGGATTCGCGAGCTCGCACCTCGTGCTGCACCGCGCTCCGAAGCGGACCCCGCGACCGTCCCGGCCGACGAGGCGAGGACGGTCCACGACCTCGACCAGCCGAAGCCGCGGCGCCGCATCGCCCGGCTCGAGACCTCGGTCGTCCTCCGCGCCGCCGCGATCCTGCTCATCGTCGCGACGCATGCCGACGTGGTGCAGCTCAAGGGCGGCGCGCACCTGCTGCTCGCCGTCGCCGGCTTCAACCTGGCGCGCTTCCGTCTCAGCGGGGCCGCCGTGCGCGGCGGCGAGGAACGGGAAGCCCGCACACGCCGCGTGCGCGGGCTGCTGCGAAGCGTCCGGGCCCTCGCGGTGCCGGCGGTACTGTGGATCGGCGGCGTCGCGCTCATCGCCGGCACGTACGATCCTGCGACCGTGCTCCTGTCGAACTGGGCGGTGCCCGGCGCGACCGGGTGGAGCGAGCAGTGGCAGTTCTGGTTCCTCGAGGCGCTGATCTGGTCGTTCGTCGGGCTCGCGGTGCTGTTCGCGGTGCCGCGGGTCGGAGCGCTCGAGCGCCGGTATCCGTATGCCTTCGCGCTGGTCGTGCTCGGCGCGGTGCTGGCCTGGCGGTACGTCGTCGCCGGCGGCGTGACCCCCGACTCGCCCATGCGCTACGCACTGCCCGCGGTCGCCTGGCTCATCGCGCTGGGCTGGCTGGTGGCCCGCTCGACCACGCTGCTGCGCCGGGTGGCCGCGACCGCGATCGTACTCGCGACCGTTGCCGGGTTCTTCGGCGATCCGGTGCGCGAGTCCATCGTGCTCGTGGGGCTCGGCCTGCTCGTCTGGGTCACGAGCCTGCCGGTCCCCGCGTTCGCTGCGGGAGCGGTCGGCACCGTGGCCTCCGCCTCGATGTTCGTCTACCTGACGCACTGGCAGGTGTACCCGCCCATCGAGGAGGTCTCGCCGCCGCTCGCGATCGCGGCCTCCTTCGCCGTGGGCCTCGCCGCGTGGTGGGCATGGGGTCGACTCGGGGCCGCGACGCGACGGCTCAGCGCCAGGCGACGGCGAGGATGACGTTCAGGACGGTGAGCCCGCCGACGCTCCACAGCGCCCACGACGGCGCCGGGTCTTCTTGCGGAAGACGAACACGAGCTCTGTGATCACGACGGCGACCACGAGCTTGACCCCGATCTTGATGTTGTCGAGATCGAACAGGTGGTTCCGCTCGAAACCGGGTGGAAAGGTATCCGGCGGATACCTTTCCACCGGGTCTTCGAGGTGATTGCCATCACGAATCGACGACGCTGACGCGTTCTCGCCGAGCGACGTCGCCTGCGCCTCGGCGGTGACGCGCCGCCGAGCACCGCGGCGGAATCGGTGACTGAGGTCGCGTGCGACACTCCGACGCGGCTGCCGTGGCAGCGCTGCAGCGCTGAAGACCGCGAGTGGGCTCAGGCGCGCAGACCCCGCAGCAGGTTCGCCGTCGCGATCGCGGCCTCGGCGGCCTCGCGGCCCTTGTCCTCCTTCGAGCCGGGCAGGCCGGCGCGGTCGAGGCCCTGCTGCTCGTCGTCGAGGGTCAGGACGCCGAACCCGACGGGCTTGCCGGTGTCGAGGGCGACCCGCGTCAGGCCGTCGGTCGCGGCCGAGGAGACGTACTCGAAGTGGGGCGTTCCACCGCGGATGATCACGCCGAGGGCGACCACCGCGTCGGCACCCGCCTCGAGCGCCGCCTTCGAGACGACGGGCAACTCGAAGCTGCCGGGCACCCGCACGAGCGAGAACTCGGCGCCGGCCGACTCGAGCCTGCGCGTCGCGCCAGCGATGAGGCCGTTCGTGATCTCGTCGTGCCAGCTGCCGGCGACGATCGTGACGCGAAGGCCCCGGCCGTCGACGTCGAGTTCGGGGGATCCGGCTCCGCTCATGATGCGTGTCCTTTCAGGAGTTCGTCGGCAGCGCCATCCGTCAGCTGCTCGTCGTCGATCGCGTGACCCATACGGGTGCGCTTGGTCTCGAGGTAGCCCGCGTTCACGGCGCCGACGCCGACGACGAGCGGCAGCCGGTCGGCAACGCGGATGCCGTGCGCCTCGAGCTGGCGGACCTTCTCGGGGTTGTTCGTCAGCAGGCGCACCCGTTCGACGCCGAGGTCGTCGAGGATGGCGCTCGCCGCGGTGTAGTCGCGCGCGTCGATGGGCAGGCCGAGGGCGACGTTGGCGTCGAGCGTGTCGAGCCCGCCCTCCTGCAGCCGGTACGCGCGCAGCTTGTTGATGAGGCCGATGCCGCGGCCCTCGTGACCGCGGAGGTAGATCACGACGCCGCCGCGCTCGGCGATCGTCTCGAGCGCCGCGTCGAGCTGGGGGCCGCACTCGCACTTGAGCGAGCCGAACGCCTCGCCCGTCAGGCACTCCGAGTGCACGCGCGTGATGGCGCCGGATGGGTCGGCCGTGGGATCGCCCGCGATGATGGCGAGGTGGTCGGCGCCGGTGTTCCGGTCGCGGTAGGCGCGCACCCGGAACGTGCCGTGCATGGTCGGCAGGTTCGTCTCGACCTCGAACTGCACGCGCGAGGACTCCGCGATGGGCTCGGGCGCCTCACCCGCCGCGAGGTCCTGTCCGTCGTGCCACTCGTGCAGCCAGGCGACGAGGGCCTCGACCGTCGTGACCGGCAGGCCCTCGTGCTCGCCGAGCGTGATGAGCTCGGGCAGTCGCATCATCTCGCCGTCGTCGGCGACGAGCTCGCCGATGACGGCGACGGGGGACAGGCCCGCGAGGCGCATCAGGTCGACCGCCGCCTCGGTGTGGCCGGCGCGCTCGCGCACGCCGCCGTCGACCGCGCGCAGCGGCAGGATGTGCCCGGGGCGGATCAGTCGATCGGGCGTCGCGGCGGGGTCGGCGAGGATCCGCAGCGTGTGCGCCCGATCGGACGCCGAGATCCCGGTCGAAATGCGGTCGGCGGCGTCCACCGACACCGTGTACGCGGTTGCTCGCGCGTCCTCGTTGCGCTCGACCATCGGCGGCAGGCGCAGGCGATCGGCGAACGCGTTCGGCATGGGCGCGCACAGGTACCCGCTCGTGCGGCGCACCATCCACGCGATCCACTCCTGGGTCGCGAACTCGGCCGCCATGATGGCGTCGCCCTCGTTCTCGCGGCCCTCGTCGTCGGCCACGATCACGGGCTTGCCCGCACGCAGGGCGTCGAGCACCTCGGGCATCGTCGCGAGGCTCATCGGGCACCTCCGACCGGCTCGGCGAGCGAGGACGGCAACGACCGGTGCCCGTCGAGCCGCAGCATCCGCTGCACGTGACGGGCGAGCACGTCGGTCTCGAGGTTGACCCGGTCGCCCGGCTCGAGCCGGCCGAGCGTGGTCGCGGCCAGCGTCTCGGGGATGAGCGAGACCTCGAACCACGAGCCGTCCGCCTCGTCGCCGAGCGCCGACACGGTCAGCGAGACGCCGTCGACCGCGATCGAGCCCTTGTCGACGACGAGCGACGCGAGCGCGTCGGGCAGCGCGAACCGGATGACGCGCCACTCGTCGCCCGGGCGGACCTCGAGGACCTCGGCGGTGCCGTCGACATGCCCCTGCACGATGTGCCCGCCGAGGCGATCGCCGACGAGGGCCGCGCGCTCCAGGTTCACGGGCCGTCCGGCCGCGACCGTGTCGAGCGTCGACATCCGCAGCGTCTGGGCCATCACGTCGGCGCTGAACGACATCGCGTCGCTCTCCACGACCGTGAGGCACACGCCCGACACGGCGATCGAGTCGCCGTGTCGGACGCCCTCGACCACCTTCGGCCCGCGCACGGTCAGCCGCACGACGTCGGCGTTCGGCTCGACGCGAGTGACCTCGCCGAGCTCCTCGATGATTCCGGTGAACATGTCAGGCCCTTCCATGGGTGGGGATGTCGTGGTGCGCGGCGGCTCGCGGCCGCGCGACGACGAGCAGGTCGTCGCCGAGTCGCACCAGGTCGGTGAAGTCGTAGCGGAGGGCGTCGGCGATGGTCGCGACGCCCAGGTCGTCGACGGCGGTCCGCGGGCCGCCGATGAGGGCGGGGGCGAGGTACACGAGGACCTCGTCGGCCAGTCCGGCCGCGAGGAACGAGCTCGCGAGCTTCGGGCCGCCCTCGATGAAGAGCGAGCGGATGCCTCGGCGCTGCAGTTCGGCGAGGTCGGCGGCGAGGTCGGTCCCCGCCATCCGGATCGCCTCGTGCGGGTGGCGCTCGAGCGCGGCCCCGGATGGCACCTCGCGACGGCCGAACACGACGGGCACGGGCTGGTTCTCGAACAGCTCGCCGTCGGCGTCGCGCGCGGTGAGCGCCGGGTCGTCGGTGAGCACGGTGCCCGTGCCCACCGCGATGGCATCGGATGCCGCGCGGCGGAGGTGCACGTCGGCGCGTGCCTCGGGTCCGGTGATCCACCGGCTCGTGCCGTCCGCGGCGGCCGCCCGCCCGTCGAGGCTCGACGCCCACTTCACGGTGACCCGCGGACGGCGGTGCCGGGCGGCGAACAGCCAGTCCTCGAGGAACGCCCCCACCTCGTCGGCGAGCACGCCGGCCACCACCTCGACGCCGGCGCGCCGCAGGGTGCGCGCCCCGCCCGCGGAGTGATCACCGGGGTCGTCGACCGCGTACACGACGCGCGCGATGCCGGCATCGACGAGGGCGTGCGCACAGGGGCCGGTGCGTCCCGTGTGGTTGCACGGCTCGAGCGTGACGATGGCGGTCGCGCCGCGAGCCGCGCCGGGCGGCAGGGTCGACAGTGCGTCGACCTCGGCGTGCGGGGTTCCGGCACCGCGATGCCATCCCTCGGCGAGCACGTCGCCGTCGGGCGAGAGGATGACGCATCCGACACGGGGATTCACCCCGCGGGCCGGGCCGCGCTCGGCCAGCTCGAGCGCCCGGCGCATGGCCGCGACATCCGTCGCCGCGCGCGTCGCCGTGGACATCGGTCGCCTGCCTTCCAGGCTCCGGGATTCCCGGCGGCGCCGGAAACGTCGACGGCGCTCGTGAGCATCGCCGACACGTGCCGCCTCCCATCCGGACTTTCACCGTCGGTACCGGAGTTCCACCGGTTCAACCGCTCGCGCATGGCCGGACGGCCACGCGCTCCCGGCTCGCGGACTTTCACCGCCGGTTCGGACTTGCACCGACCCCGGAGCACGTTTCGTGTTCGATTCTAGGTCAACGCGGGGGAGCGGATCGTATTCCCGGCTCCCGGTGCCAGCGGAGCCGAGCCCTCAGCGGCACTGCGCGGCCGCGGCCACCTGCGCATCGGTCGGCCGCCCGTACGCCTCGATGCCGGAGCCGGGCAGGTCGTAGCCCATCCCGATGGCCCACGCCGTCGCCCACGACTCGTGGTCGCTGCCGGCTTGCTCGAACAGCGCCCGACACGCCTCGCGGATCACCTGCGTGTGGCCCACCTCATGGACGACGACCGCCTCGGCGTTCGGGTCGTCGCCCCACGCCCACTCGATGCTCTCGCTCAGGGTGATCAAGCCCCACTCGCCGCCGTCGACTCCGAACTCGGCGGTGCCGGAGTACCACGTGTCGCTCTCGAGCCCGGCGACCTCATAGGCCCAGGCGAAGTCGAGCGCGACGCCGTTGGCGATGGAGCGTGCGAACGCCTCGATCTCGGCGCGCACCGGATAGGCCTCGGCACGCGCGACCTCGGCCGCGTGCGATGCGCGCACGTCGGCGACCGCCGTGGCGAGTGCGGTGAAGGCGGCGGCATCGGTGCCGGACCCACCGCCGTCGACGAGCTGCTCGAGCACTCGGCGCGTCTCGGTGGTCGCCGAGGGGTTCGCCGCGAGTTCCGCTCGCGCGACCTCCTGCGCGCCCGTGATGAGCGTCTCGGTGGCCGCGTCGACCTCGTCGGCGGCCGCCAGCACGGCCTCGGCCGCGGCCTCGCTCGACGCGGCGGCGGCCGCACGCTCGGGGACGAGCTCCGAGATCTCCCACAGGTCGGCGTAGAGCTCCCAGGCGGGGGCGAACGCGTCGGGGTCGACCAGGTCGACGATGCCGAGCCGTGACGCGCCCGCGTCGGCGTCGAGCACCGACCGCAGCCCGACCAGCGCATCGGCCAAGGCCGTGCGGTCATCCTCGCCCACGAGGTCGGGCGTGAGGACGGCCTCGAGCGACTCGGTGCGGCTCGCGGCCGACTCGGCGCGCGCCGCGGCCTGGTCGTAGGCCGCGTCGGCCTCGTCGTGGCGTGCGTCGGCCGCGACCCATGACGGCCAGAGCTGCCGGTGCAGCTCGGTGGCGACGAGCTGGTGGCCGACCGCGGCGATGAGGACGCCGACGACGACCGCGACCACGGCGGTCGCGGCCGGGCTGCGTCGTTCGGGCGGGCGGGGTGGGTCGGTCATCCGACGGTCACGCTACCCGTCGGGCCTGCTCCGCGCGATCACGAATCTGTCACGCCTCGCCGACGAGACCTCGCGCCGTACCCTCGTCGATGATGAGGTCGGTGACCAGTCCGGCCGCGAGGGCGCCGGTCAGGCTCGGCAGCTTGGCCCGCCCCGAGACGACGCAGATGCGGCGGGGTGCGCGTCGAAGGGTGCCGAAGTCGGGCCCGGTGCCTCGTGCGTTCATCTCGATGCCGTCGGTCGAGCCGTCCGCACGGTAGAAGACCGTCGCGACGTCGCCGACGACCCCGTCGCGAGAGAGCGACTGGTAGTCGGCGCGCTCGAGGTACCCGCCCTGGTACACGTGGCTCGGAACCTCGGCGAAGGGCGAGCCGATGCCGAAGATCGCGACATCCATCGCGGCCTGGAGGTCGAGCATGCGCCGCGTGCTGCGCTCACGCCAGAAGGCCTGCTTCGTGGCGGGATCGTCGAAGAACGCGGGGACGGGGAACTGCTGCACGCGTGCGCCGAACGCGTCGCCGAACCGGCGCAGCAGTTCCGAGGCGTACAGGATGCCGGTCGTGCGGAGGTTGCCGGCGCCGTTGAGCTGCACGACCTCGGAGTTGTGCGTCGCCTTGGGCGCGAGGTGCCGGCTCATCGCGCTCATGGTCGAACCCCACGCGACGCCGATCGTCTGGTTGGAGTCGATGAAGCGGCTGAGAATCCGTGCAGCCGAGAGCGCGACGCGTTCGAGCCGGTCGACGTCGCTCGCGTGGTCGGGCACGGGCACGACGTGCGCGGAGACCTCGTGGCGCTCGAGGATCTCCTGCTCGAGCCGGCTCGGCAGGTCGAGCGGCGAGTGGATCGAGATCTCGACGAGGCCGGTCGCGCGTGCATGGCTCAACAGGCGCGAGACCGACGATCTCGAGGTGTGCAGCTCCTTCGCGATGGCGTCCATCGTGAGGTCCTGCAGGTAGTAGAGGTGCGCCGCTCGCAGCGCGTCGCGGGTCTTGCCCGTGGGCAGTTCGCCGTCGATCGCCGGCCCCGCGGCATCCGTCACCGTCATCTTCGCCCCTTGCACGTATGTTCAATCGGCTTGCAAGCATGTGCGCATGTGCTCACGATGTATTCATCCACAGCCGGCCCGCCTCCGCAAGCCGGCGTGACCGCAGCTCGAAAGGACAGCGATGTCGCCCATCACGTCGACGACGACCCGCCCGCACGCGCCCCGCATCCGAGCCGAGGTGTCGGCGCTGCGCGCACGACCGACCGCCGAGGTCGTGATCATCGGCGGGGGCATCAACGGCCTCGCCACGTTCCGCGACCTCGCCCTGCAGGGCGTCGACGTCGTGCTCGTCGAGCGTGACGACTTCGTGTCGGGCGCCTCGTCGGCCTCGAGCCACATGATCCACGGCGGCATCCGCTACCTCGAGAACGGCGAGTTCCGGCTCGTCAAGGAATCGGTCGAGGAGCGGAACGGGCTGCTGAAGATCGCGCCCCACTACGTCAAGCCGCTGCGCACGACCGTGCCGATCCACTCGACGTTCTCCGGCATCCTCTCCGCGCCGTTGCGGTTCCTCACGCACAAGCAGGGCCGGCCCACCGAGCGCGGCGCGGCGCTCATCAAGGCGGGCCTCACCATGTACGACGCGTTCTCCCGCGACGGCGGCAGCGTGCCGCGGCACCGGTTCCTCGGCGCGAAGAAGTCGCTCGCCGAGCTGCCCGCGCTGAACCCGCACCTGAAGTACACCGCGACCTACTTCGACGCGAGCATGCACGACCCCGAGCGGCTCGCGCTCGACGTGCTGTTCGACGGCCTGGCGGCCGGCCCGCATGCCCGGGCGGCGAACCACCTCGAGGCGATCGGGTTCGGTGCCGATGGGGTGCGCGTGCGCGACGCGATCACGGGCGAGGAGTTCGACCTCGCCGCCGACGTCGTCGTCAACGCGTCCGGCCCCTGGACCGACCTGACGAACGCGCGGCTCGGGCGCGAGAGTCGCTTCATGGGCGGCACCAAGGGCTCCCACATCGTGCTCGACCATCCGGAGCTGCTCGAGGCGACCGGAGGCCGCGAGATCTTCTTCGAGCACGAGGACGGCCGCATCGTGCTCATCTATCCGCTCAAGGGCCGGGTCATGGTCGGCACCACCGACCTCGAGCACGACATGCGCGAGCCCGCGGTGTGCACCGAAGCCGAGGTCGACTACTTCTTCGACCTCATCGCGCACGTTTTCCCAGGCATCCTCGTCGACCGTTTGCACATCGTGTACCGCTTCTCGGGGGTGCGGCCGCTGCCGCGCCACGACGACACCCAGCCCGGCTTCGTGAGCCGCGACTACCGCATCGAGCGGGCGGATGTCGCAGAACGCCCGGGCACCACGCTGCTCAGCCTCGTGGGAGGCAAGTGGACCACCTTCCGGGCCCTCGCCGAGCACCTCGCGGACGAGGTCCTCGGACTGCTCGGCCGAGCACGCGTGCGCTCCACGAAGGGCCTGCCGATCGGCGGCGGCGCGGGGTATCCGACGACGGACGACGCCCGCCTCGTGTGGGTGGCCGGACACGGCGACGGGGTCGGGCGTGCGCGCGCCGAGGCGCTGCTCGAGCGCTACGGCACGCGCGCGGAGGCGCTGATCCGCGAGGTCGAGGGCGGCCCCGAGACACCGCTCGCCGGGCACGACGGGTACACCCGCGAAGAGGTCGCCTGGCTGGTGCGGAACGAGCGCGTCGTGCACCTCGCCGACCTCGTCCTCCGGCGCACGAGCCTCGCCTTCACGGGCGCACTCACGCCCCTGTTGCTCGACGAGCTCGCGGCGGTCGCGGGCGACGAGCTCGGGTGGGAGGCCGTCGAGCGACGCGCCGAGGTCGAGGCCACGCTCCGCGTGCTCGCCGACCGCCACGGCGTCGTGCTCGAGGCAGCGTCGCTGATCGAGTAGCCGGGGAGCGAATCTGCACAGACGTGCACCCGGGACGCCGGTTTCCGGGGGGAACGCGCCGGTACGTTTCATCGGGGCCGCGCGGATGCGGCATCCCGATCACAACGAAAGAAGGTCAACGTGGACACTCTCGGTGTCGTGTTCCTGTCGGAACTCGTCGGCACGGCCATGCTCGTGCTGCTCGGCTGCGGCGTCGTCGCCAACGTCGCGCTCGCCAAGAACAAGGGACTCAACGGCGGGTTCCTGATGGTGAACTTCGGCTGGGGCCTCGCCGTCTTCGCCGGCGTCATCGTCGCCTACGCCTCGGGCGCGCACCTGAACCCGGCCGTGACCCTCGGGCTCGTCGCGAACGGCGCGACCGAGTTCGGCAACCCCGCCTTCGGAACGGGCGTGCCGGTCGACGTGCTCTCGGTGCTCACCTACATCGGCGCCCAGCTGCTCGGTGCGTTCCTCGGCGCCGTCGTGGCCTGGCTCGCCTACAAGCAGCACTTCGACGCCGAGCCCGAGCCCGCGAACAAGCTCGGCGTCTTCTCGACCGGCCCCGCCATCCGCTCGTACGGATGGAACCTCGTCACCGAGATCATCGGCACGTTCGTGCTCGTCTTCGTCGTCATCGGCTTCGGCCGCCAGGGCGACGCCTCGGGCCTGGCGGCGCTCGGCGCGCTGCCCGTCGCACTCCTCGTGGTCGGCATCGGCGCCTCACTCGGCGGTCCGACCGGGTACGCGATCAATCCGGCCCGCGACCTCGGCCCGCGCATCGCGCACGCCATCCTCCCCATCGCCGGCAAGGGCGGCAGCGACTGGTCCTACTCCTGGGTTCCGGTCGTCGGCCCGATCGTCGGCGGCCTGCTCGCCGGCTGGGTCGCGATCCCGCTCCTGCCGCTCCTCGGCTGAGCCGCGGCATCCGCCCACCCCACCCACCCGCATCACCCATTCACTGACAGCAACGGAGTTCTCAGATGGCTGACTACGTCCTCGCGATCGACCAGGGCACCACCTCGTCGCGTGCGATCATCTTCGACAGGGCCGGATCGATCGTCTCGACCGGGCAACTCGAGCACGAGCAGATCTTCCCGAAGGCCGGTTGGGTCGAGCACGACCCCGCCGAGATCTGGCGCAACACGGGCGAGGTCATCGGCCAGGCCCTCGGCAAGGCGAATCTGACCCGCCACGACATCGCCGCGGTCGGCATCACCAACCAGCGCGAGACGGCGGTGGTCTGGGATCGCACGACCGGCGAGCCCGTCTACAACGCGATCGTCTGGCAGGACACGCGCACGCAGCCCATCGTCGATCGCCTCGCCGCCGACGGCGGCGTCGAGCGGTTCAAGGACACGGTGGGCCTGCCGCTGGCCACCTACTTCTCGGGCACCAAGATCGTGTGGATCCTCGAGAACGTGCCCGGGGCGCGCGAGAGGGCCGAGGCGGGCGACCTGCTCTTCGGAACGACCGACACCTGGGTGCTGTGGAACCTCACGGGCGGCGTCGAGGGCGGCGTGCACGCGACGGATGTCACGAACGCCAGCCGCACGATGTTCATGGACCTCGAGACCCTCCAGTGGGACGACGAGATCCTCGCCGCGTTCGGCGTCCCGCGCTCGATGCTCCCGGAGATCAGGTCGTCGTCGGAGGTGTACGGCGTCGCGAACGAGCACTCGCTGCTGCGCGAGACGCCGATCGCCGGCATCCTCGGCGACCAGCAGGCGGCGACCTTCGGCCAGGCCGCGTTCGACGTGGGCGAGGCGAAGAACACGTACGGCACGGGCAACTTCCTCATCTTCAACACGGGCGAGGAGATCGTCCACTCGAAGAACGGGCTGCTCACCACGGTGGGCTACAAGCTCGGCGACCAGCCCGTGCACTACGCGCTCGAGGGATCGATCGCGGTGACGGGCTCGCTCGTGCAGTGGCTGCGCGACAACCTCGGGCTCATCTCGTCGGCCGCCGAGGTCGAGGAGCTCGCGAAGTCGGTGGAGGACAACGGCGGCGCGTACTTCGTGCCGGCCTTCTCGGGGCTCTTCGCCCCGTACTGGCGTCCGGACGCGCGGGGCGCGCTCGTGGGCCTGACCCGCTACGTGCAGAAGGGGCACATCGCGCGGGCGGCACTCGAGGCGATCGCGTTCCAGACGCGCGACGTCGTGGACGCCGTGAACGCCGATGCGGGGATCGACCTCACGGAACTTCGCGTCGACGGCGGGGCGACGTCCAACGACACGCTGCTGCAGTTCCAGGCCGACATCCTCGGCGTGCCGGTCGTGCGACCGGTCGTCGCCGAGACGACCGCGCTGGGCGCCGCCTACGCGGCCGGCCTCGCGGTCGGCTTCTGGGCCGACCTCGACGACCTTGCCAAGAACTGGCAGGAGGATCGTCGTTGGGAGCCCTCGATGGACGAGGCCGAGCAGGGCCGGCTGCTGCGCAACTGGCGGAAGGCCGTCACGAAGACCCTCGACTGGGTCGACGACGACGTGCGCTGATCCGAGCGCCGTCGTCCCTCCGGTGGTCGGGTGGCACGCCCCTGGCGGGCGCTACCCGACCACCAGGCGGTCGCGGAGCAGGGCCGGGAGCTCGGCGAGCGAGCGGATCTCGAGCACGCCGGCGGCCGCGGCATCGGCCGCGTCGGATTCGTCGGGTCGCTCGCCGGACCGGTTGAGCCACACGCCGACGAGCCCCGCCCGTGCGGCGCCGATCGCATCGGTGCGCAGTCGGTCGCCCACGTAGGCGGCCGCTCCGACCGGCGAGGATGCAGCGAATCGCGCGACTGCCGCACGGAAGATCCGCGCATCGGGCTTGGTCACGCCCTCGGAACCCGAGGCGACCACGTGCTCGATGCGACCGGGATGCCCCACCTCGAGTCCGAGCCGCACGAGCTTGGCGAGCTGGAAGGCCTCCTCGCCGTTCGTGATGATGCCGAATCGCACTCCCGGAAGGGCCCGCTCGAGCGCGTCGAACGCCGGCTCGACGTCGTCGTGCAGCGCCCACGACGCGCGGTAGTGCTCGAAGTATCGCGCGAACCACGCCCCCGCCGCCTCGTCGTCGAGGGCGTCGCCGTGCGCGCGGGCGAACTCGGCCGCGCGGGCGCGCCGCTGCTGCTCGAAGGTCAGCTCCCCGGCGAGGTACGCGTGGTAGTGCCGTTCCTCGAGCTCGTGCCAGAGCGCGCGGGACTCCGCGACCTCGGCCTCGTATCCTCGCTCACGCAGGTGCGCGAGGATGCCCGAGGCGACCGCCTCGCGATGCGCCATGAGCGTGTCGTCGAGGTCGAACAAGACGACGGCGCCGCGGGCCGTCGGCTCACGCGACTCCGCACTGTGGGTCGGGCTCGCGTTCACCGTCGGCGGAGGAACCCGACGCGCTCGTAGACCGTCGCGAGCGTGCGATCGGCGCGCTCGGCGGCCTTCTCGGCGCCCATCGCGAGCAGCCGATCGAGCTCGGCCGGGTCTTCCATGAGCTCGAGCGTGCGCGCGCGGATCGGCGCGACGCGATCGACCACGACCTCGGCCAGGTCCTTCTTCAGGTCGCCGTAGCCGCGGCCGTCGTACTCGGCCTCGAGTTCGGGGATGGTGCGGCCCGTGACGGTCGCGTAGATGTCGAGCAGGTTGGCGATGCCCGGCTTCGCCTGCGGGTCGTACCTGACCTCGCGCTCGTTGTCGGTGACCGCGCTCTTGATCTTCTTTGCGATGACCTTCGGGTCGTCCATCAGGTTGACGAGGCCGTTCGGGCTCGATGCCGACTTCGACATCTTGGTGTTCGGCTCCTGGAGGTCGTAGATGCGGGCCGACTCCTTCGGGATGAGCGCCTCGGGCACGACGAATGTCTCGCCGAAGCGCGAGTTGAACCGCGCTGCGAGGTCGCGCGTCAGCTCGAGGTGCTGCCGCTGGTCGTCGCCGACGGGAACGAGCTGCGTGCCGTAGAGCAGGATGTCGGAGGCCATGAGCACCGGGTAGGTGAAGAGGCCGACCGTGGTCGCCTCGGCGCCGTACCGGGCCGACTTGTCCTTGAACTGCGTCATGCGGCTGGCCTCGCCGAACCCGGTCAACGTGCCGAGCACCCAGGCGAGTTCGGTGTGCGCGAGCACGTGCGACTGCACGAACAGGGTCGCTCGCTCGGGATCGACGCCGGCGGCCAGGTACTGCGCGGCCGTGCGGCGCGTTGCCTCGTGCAGCACCGCCGGATCCTGCGGGACGGTGATGGCGTGCAGGTCGACGACGCAGTAGATCGGATCGTGGTCGTCCTGGAGGGCGACCCAGTTCACGAGGGCGCCGAGGTAGTTGCCGAGGTGGAGCGAGTCGCCCGACGGCTGCATGCCGGAGAAGACGACGGGGCGTGCGGTGTTCATATCGGTGTCAGGTCCTTGAGGTCAGATGGCGTAGTCGACGACGACGGGGGCGTGGTCGGACCATCGCTCGTCGTAGGCGTCGGCGCGGTCGACCGAGTACGCGGCCACCGCCTCGGCCAGCTTCGGGGTCGCGAGCTGGTAGTCGATGCGCCATCCGCTGTCGTTGTCGAACGCCTTGCCGCGCCACGACCACCAGGTGTACGGCCCGGGGACCTCGCCGGCGACGCGTCGACCGACGTCGACCCAGCCGAAGCCGGCGCCGGCGTTGTAGCCGTCGTCGCCTTCGGCGCCCAGGAAGCGGTCGAAGTAGGCGCGCTCCTCGGGCAGGAACCCGGCGTGCTTGAGGTTGCCCTTCCAGTTCTTGATGTCGAGCGTGCGATGGCCCACGTTGAGGTCGCCGACGACGACGGCGAGCTCGTGGTCGGCGAGCTGCGCCATCCGCTCGCTCATCGCATCGAGGAAGCGGTACTTCTCGACCTGCTTGGGCGAATCGGCGACACCGGATGGGACGTAGCAGCTCACCACGGTGACGATGCGGCCGTCGACCTCGTAATCGGCCTCGAGCCACCGCCCGGCGGTGTCGTGGTCGCCGACGCCGAGCTCGACGCGGTGGATGCTCGCATCGGCACGGCTCGCGATCGCCACGCCCGCGCGGCCCTTCGCCGACGCCGGGTCGTGCACGAGGCTCCACTCGTCGCCGAGGAGCTCGGCGACGTCGTCGGTGGACGCTCGGACCTCTTGCATCGCGAGGATGTCGATGTCGCGCGCGGCGAGCCATTCGCCCATGCCGCGGCGGAACGCCGCCCGGATCCCGTTCACGTTGGCGCTGGCGATACGGAGCGGGGACGCGGAGGGCATGCCTTCGATCCTAGGCGAGGCCACCGACGCCGCCGGCCGCCCGCTCACGTGCCCGGATCGCCGCCGTCCTTCCGTCGTGACGCGCGTCGCGGGTCGGTCGGACGCGGCCCCCGCGGCCCGGCGGCGGCGTTCGCGCGCTCGAGGTCGCGCTCGGCGTCGGCCTCGGCCAGCTCGGCGTCCGCGAGGGCGGACTTCGCGCGCGAGACGCGCCGCTGGGCTTGGTAGCGCTGGTACCAGGGACTGCTCTCGAGGGCGTCCGCCGCGGCGCGCACCTCGCTGCGCCGCTCGGACGTGTCGGCACGGCGGCGCGCGAGCGACGCCTGCGCCGTGCGCTGGGCATCGGTCACGAGCTGCAGCGACTCCGCGGCATCCGCCGTCTCGACCGCGACCCACGCCGCCGCGACCAGGATGATGATGCTCGCGATCCGGAACCACAGCAGGAGGCCGATGAACACCGTGAACGTCGCGAGCAGCGGGTTCTGCGTCGCGAGCCCGACGAGCGTGCCGCCGAGCAGCTGGAGAACGGAGAGCGCAGCCGAGCCGAGCAGCGACCCCACCCACATGCGGCGCCACGGGACGGCGGCGCCCGAGAGGAACCGGAAGAGCACCGCGAGCGCGAGCGTGTCGATGACGAAGACGACGGCGAGCGAACCGGCGCGGATCGTGTCGGACGCGATCGCCGACCCGGAGTCGCCCGAGACCCCGAACCACCTGAGCAGGCTCTCGAACAGCGTGGTCGCCACGATCGAGAGCACCGCCGCGACGAGCAGCGTGATGCCGAAGGCCAGCGCGGCGAGGAAGTCCCGCGTCTTCAGCATCACGTAGGAGCGGTCGTCGCGCGGCAGTCCGAACGTGCTCCGCACCGCGAGGCGGGTGTAGGTGATCCAGTCGGTCGCGGTCCAGATCAGGCCCGCGAGGGCCACTGCGCCCGTCAGGCCGAACAGGCTCGTGCTCGTCGTCGCGACCTCTTGGAGGTCCTCGGTGGAGATGATGCCCTGCGGCCCGACGAGCCCGGGTGCGTACGTGTTGATGAGCGAGATGAGCGCGTTGAGCGTCTCCTCGTTGGAAGTCAGCCAGATCCCTGCCACCGCGAAGGCCACGTACACGGCGGCGAAGACCGCGAACAGCGACTGGTAGCTCATCCCCGCGGTCAGGAGGAAGCCGTTGCGCGAGAGGAAGTGCCGCCAGACGCGGATCGGGAAGAACTCCATGGTGCGGTAGGTGAGCTCGGTCACCTTCGCGATCGGCTCGTCGAAACGCTCGCGCACGCTCTCGGCGACCTCGGCGGCGGGTGACCGGGCACGGCCGTTCGATTCCGGAGCGGATGTCGCGGGCGAGGCCCCGTCGGCGGGCACGCCCGAGGCATCGTCGGGCGTCCCGTCCCCGCGCCCCCGATCGCGTTCGCTCACACGCTCACCCTAGCGAGCGGATGCCACGGCACCGGCGGGGCCAAGGGCCCGGCGCTCGCATGGCACCCCGGGAACGACGGAGGGGCCGGCGCGACGCGCCGACCCCTCCGCGGGAGCGTGGACCGGGCTCAGGGGGAGCCGCGCAGGATGGCCTGCTTGACCTCGGCGATGGCCTTGGTGACCTCGATGCCGCGCGGGCACGCGTCGGTGCAGTTGAAGGTCGTGCGGCAGCGCCAGACGCCCTCCTTGTCGTTGAGGATGTCGAGGCGCACCTTCGCCTCGTCGTCGCGCGAGTCGAAGATGAACCGGTGGGCGTTCACGATCGCGGCCGGGCCGAAGTACTGGCCGTCGGTCCAGAACACGGGGCACGACGAGGTGCACGCGGCGCACAGGATGCACTTGGTGGTGTCGTCGAAGCGGGCGCGCGACGCGACGTCCTGGATGCGCTCCTTGCCGGGCTCGGGCGTCGTGTTCGCCTGAAGGAACGGCTGCACCTCGCGGTAGCTCGCGAAGAACGGCTCCATGTCGACCACGAGGTCCTTCTCGAGCGGCAGGCCCTTGATCGCCTCGACGTAGATCGGCTTGGAGATGTCGAGGTCCTTGATGAGCGTCTTGCACGCCAGTCGGTTGCGGCCGTTGATGCGCATGGCGTCGGACCCGCAGATGCCGTGCGCGCACGAGCGGCGGAACGTCAGCGAGCCGTCCTGTTCCCACTTGATCTTGTGCAGCGCGTCGAGCACGCGATCGGTCGCGTACATCTCGACGTCGAAGTCCTGCCAGCGCGGCTCGGTGTCGACGTCGGGGTCGAAGCGGCGGATCAGGAACGTGACGGTGAAGGCCTGGGTCGCGGCATCCGCGGCGCCGGTCGACGCGGTCTCGAGCGTGGCGGTCGTCACGTCAGTACTTCCTCTCCATCGGCTGGTATCGGGTGATCGTCACGGGCTTCCAGTCGAGCCGGATGTGGTCGGCCGCGTGCGAGGACTGCGGGTCGCCCGAGAGGTACGCCATCGTGTGCTGCATGTACTTCGCGTCGTCGCGGTTCGGGAAGTCGTCGCGCATGTGGCCGCCGCGGCTCTCCTCGCGGTTCGCGGCGGACGTCACCACGACCTCGGCCAGGTCGAGCAGGAAGCCCAGCTCGACCGCCTCGAGCAGGTCGGTGTTGAACCGCTTGCCCTTGTCCTGGACCGCGACGTGCTTGTAGCGCTCGCGCAGGTTCGAGATGACGGATGCCACGTGGGCCAGCGACTCGCTGGTGCGGAACACCTGGGCGCCCTTGTCCATCTCGTCCTGCAGCTCCTTGCGGATCGCGGCGATGCGCTCGGTGCCGTCGGAGTCGCGCAGCGCGTCGAGGAGCGTGCGCACGCCGGCCGCCGGGTCGTCGGGGAGGGGCGTGAAGTCGACCGTCTTGACGTACTCGACGGCATTGCGACCGGCGCGCTTGCCGAAGACGTTGATGTCGAGCAGCGAGTTGGTCCCGAGGCGGTTCGAGCCGTGCACCGAGACGCACGCGCACTCGCCGGCCGCGTACAGGCCGGGCACGACCGTCGTGTTGTCGCGCAGCACCTCGGCCGCCACGTTGGTCGGGATGCCGCCCATCGCGTAGTGCGCGGTGGGCATCACGGGGACGGGCTCGTACACCGGGTCGACGCCGAGGTAGGTGCGTGCGAACTCGGTGATGTCGGGCAGCTTCGTCTCGAGCACCTCGGCGCCGAGGTGCGTGCAGTCGAGCAGCACGTAGTCCTTGTGCGGCCCGGCACCGCGGCCCTCGGCGACCTCCTGCACCATGCAGCGCGCGACGATGTCGCGGGGCGCGAGGTCCTTGATGGTGGGCGCGTAGCGCTCCATGAAGCGCTCGCCCGACGCGTTCCGCAGGATCGCGCCCTCGCCGCGGGCACCCTCGGTGAGGAGGATGCCGAGGCCCGCGAGGCCGGTCGGGTGGAACTGGAAGAACTCCATGTCCTCGAGCGGCAGGCCCTTGCGCCAGATGATGCCGACGCCGTCGCCCGTGAGGGTGTGCGCGTTCGAGGTGGTCTTGTAGATCTTGCCGAAGCCGCCGGTGGCGAAGATGATCGCCTTCGCCTGGAAGACGTGCAGCTCGCCCGTCGCGAGCTCGTAGGCCACGACGCCCGACGGCTGGGGGACGCCGTCGACCTCGGTCATGACCAGGTCGAGCGCGTAGTACTCGTTGTAGAACTCGATGCCGAGCTTCACGCAGTTCTGGAACAGGGTCTGCAGGATCATGTGACCCGTGCGGTCGGCCGCGTAGCATGCGCGACGCACGGGCGCCTTGCCGTGGTCGCGCGTGTGCCCGCCGAAGCGGCGCTGGTCGATCTTGCCCTCGGGCGTGCGGTTGAACGGCAGGCCCATGTTCTCGAGGTCGATGACCGCGTCGATGGCCTCCTTCGCCAGGATCTCGGCCGCGTCCTGGTCGACGAGGTAGTCGCCACCCTTGACGGTGTCGAACGTGTGCCACTCCCAGCTGTCCTCCTCGACGTTCGCGAGCGCTGCGGCCATGCCGCCCTGCGCCGCGCCCGTGTGGGAGCGGGTCGGGTAGAGCTTCGAGATGACGGCCGTCTTCGCGCCGGGCCCGGCCTCGATGGCCGCGCGCATGCCGGCACCGCCGGCGCCGACGATGACGATGTCGTACTGGTGGAGGTGGACGCCGTCGACGACCGTCGTCTCGACGTGGTTCTCGGTGGTCACGTGTCTCCTATGCGGTGCAGAACGAGGGGAGGAGCTCGGCCGGCGATCCGGCGGGGCACGGGTCGAACGTGAAGATCACGAGCGTGCCGAGCACGAGCAGGACGACGGTCGCGAGCAGGAGCGCGCCCTTCAGCACCTTCTGCACCGCGCCGGGGCTCGTGTAGTCGTTGATGATCGTGCGCATGCCGTTCGCGCCGTGGATCAGCGCGAGCCAGAGGATGAGGAGGTCCCAGACCTGCCAGAACGGGCTGGCCCACTTGCCGGCGACGAAGCCGAAGTCGATGGCCTTCACGCCCTCGCCGTCGACGAGGTTCACGTAGAGGTGGCCGAAGATGAGGACGACGAGGAGCACGCCCGAGGCGCGCATCCAGATCCAGCCCCACTTCTCGAGGTTGACGCCCCTGCGGGGCGCCCGCCGCGCCGGCGTGCGCGGGGATTCGATGACGGTCATCTCGCGCTCCTAGTGGCTGAAGACGTTGATCAGGTGGCGCGGGGTGAACGCGAGCATGGTGAGCACCCACAGCGCCACGACGACGTAGAAGAGGACCTTCTGGTTGCGGGTGGCCCACGACCAGAAGTCGACGAGGATGATGCGCAGTCCGTTGAACGCGTGGAAGACGATCGCGCCGACGAGCGCCACCTCGCCGAGGCCCATGATCGGCGTCTGGTAGGTGCCGATGACCGCGTTGTAGGCGTCGGGGCTCACGCGAACGAGGGCGGTGTCGAGGATGTGCACGAGGAGGAAGAAGAAGATCGCGACCCCGGTGATCCGGTGCAGCACCCACGACCACATGCCCTCGCGGCCGCGGTAGAGCGTGCCGCCCGGCTTCTGCTGTGCCGGTTGGGGTGCGGTCGGGGTCCGTGTCGTCGTTGCGGACATGGACAACCCTCCTGGCGGTGTGCGTCGCCCGACTGTGGGCGTGACGGGACCGATGGCCCGGCACCGAGTCTATCCCCGCCGCGAGCGTGCTTCGTTCGCCGCCGCGTCCATGCAGGGCCCCGCCACTATCCTGATCGGATGCGACAGGCTCCCCTCGAACGCTTCTACAGCGTGATCCCCGCCGGCGGCGTCGGCTCCCGGCTCTGGCCGCTGTCGCGCGCCGACGCGCCCAAGTTCCTGCACGACCTCACCGGCTCGGGGCAGACGCTGCTACGGGACACGTGGGACCGCCTGGCGCCGCTGTCGGGCGAGCAGCGCATCATGGTCGTCACGGGTCGCGCGCACCGCGCCGCCGTCGAGGCCCAGCTGCCCGAGCTGACCGACGAGAACATCGTCCTCGAGAGCGAGCCCCGCGACTCGACCGCGGCCATCGGCCTCGCGGCGGCGATCTTGGAGCGCCGCGAGCCGGGCGTGATCATCGGCTCGTTCGCGGCCGACCACGTGATCTCCGGGACCACGCTGTTCCGCGAGGCGGTCACCTCCGCGGTCGCCGCGGCCGACGCGGGCTACATCGCGACGATCGGCATCACGCCGACGGAGCCGGCGGTGGGCTTCGGCTACATCGAGTGCGGCGAGGAGCTCGAGATCCCCGGGGCGAGGCATGCGTCGGCGGTCTCGAGCTTCGTCGAGAAGCCCGACCTCGACACGGCTCGCACCTACCTCGAGGGCGGCCGCCATCTCTGGAACGCGGGCATGTTCATCGCACGTGCCGACCGCCTGCTCGAGGAGCTCGCGCGCACCAAGCCCGAGCTCCACGCCGGCCTCGTCGAGCTCGCCGCGGAATGGGACGACCCGGCCACCCGCGGGCCCGCGGTCGACCGCATCTGGCCGGGGCTCGAGAAGATCGCGATCGACTACTCGGTCGCCGAGCCCGCCGCCGAGCGCGGCCGGCTCGCCGTGATCCGCGGCCACTTCCAGTGGGACGACGTGGGCGACTTCGCATCGCTGGCGAAGCTGAACACGGCCGGCCGTTCGGGCGAGCTGGCGATCCTCGGCGAGAATGCGCGCGTCCTCGCCGACGCCGCGAGCGGCATCGTGGTCAGCCGTGCCGATCGCGTCATCACGCTCATCGGGGTCCGCGATATCGTCGTCGTGGACACGCCGGACGCGTTGCTCGTCACCACGAGCGAGCACGCGCAGCGCGTGAAGGCCGTCGTCGACGCCCTGCGTCTCGGCGGATCCAGCGACGTGCTGTAGGCACGGGAAGGCGGTCGGGATGTCGGTGCGCAGGGTCCTCACGTTCGGAGCCGCGCTCGTCGCGGCATCCCTCGCCCTCGCCGGGTGCGGCCCGGCACCCGAGGGCGGCGACGACGGCGCCCAGGCCGAGGTGTGCGCGCGCATGGTCACCAACTCCGGCGGCCTCGAGGACCGTTCGTTCAACCAGTCCAGCTGGGAGGGCCTGCAACAGGCCGAGGAGGAGTACGGCATCGAGGCCGAGGCGCTCGTCTCGACCGGCGAGACCGACCTCGAGCCGAACGTGCAGCAGGCCGTCGACTCCGGCTGCGAGCTCATCGTCACCGTGGGATACGAGCTCGCGCAGGCCACGCTCGACCAGGCCGAGGCCAACCCCGATCTCGCCTTCTCCATCGTCGACGAGGTGGTCGAGGCCGAGAACGTCAAGCCCGTCGTCTTCGACACCGCGCAGGCGTCCTTCCTCGCCGGCTACCTCGCCGCGGGCGTCTCGAAGACGGGCGTCGTGGCGACCTTCGGCGGTGGCAACCAGCCACCGGTCACCCTGTTCATGGACGGCTTCGTCGACGGCGTCGCGATGTACAACGAGGTGCACGGCACCCAGGTGCGCGCGCTCGGCTGGAACAAGCAGACGCAGGACGGCGCGTTCACGGGCGACTTCGAGGACGTCAACAAGGGCAAGGTGCTCA
This sequence comes from Agromyces flavus, assembly GCF_900104685.1. Lineage (NCBI taxonomy): Bacteria > Bacillati > Actinomycetota > Actinomycetes > Micrococcales > Microbacteriaceae > Agromyces > Agromyces flavus. Next base: position 1,930,412 of record NZ_LT629755.1, on the reverse strand, counting down.
CCGAGGGCTTCATCGACCAGGGGGCCGACGTGATCCTCCCCGTCGCGGGCCAGGTGGGCGAAGGGGCGGCCGCGGCCGCGCTCGAGCGCGGCGGCACGTCGATCATCTGGGTCGACAGCGACGGCTACGACACACTTCCCGAGCAGTACCGCGCGGTCCTGCTGACGAGCGTGCTGAAGAACACCCAGCAGGCGATGGTCGAGATCGTGGGCGACGTCGTCGAGGACTCCTTCACGAACGAGCCCTACGTCGGCACGCTCGAGAACGGCGGCGTCGAGATCGCGCCGTACCACGACCTCGAATCGCTCGTCCCCGCCGAGCTGCAGGGCGAGATCGAGGGCGTCAGGCAGCGGATCATCTCGGGTGAGCTCGTCGTCGAGTCGCCCTCCACGCCCTGAGCCGGATGGTGCGTCCCCCGCTCGGGGGTGAGCCATCCCTGCTCATATGAGCAGAATGTCGCGGCTTCATAACCATTGCCCGACCGGGCCGAACGACCCGTGGCGCCCGCCGAAACATTGGGTAACGTGACCTCACGGTCCCCGAGACCTGATCGGGGTGCAGTCTTTTGGAGGACACTGTGACGTTCACGTTCAAGAAGGCCGCGTTCGGCGGCCTGGCGACGCTCGGCGCGGTCGCGCTGCTCGCGGGCTGCGCATCGGCCCCCGAAGAGGCCGAAGACGGCGGCGCCTCGGGCGAGGCGATCGACTTCCAGCCGTGCATGGTCTCCGACGCCGGCGGCTTCGACGACAAGTCGTTCAACCAGCTCGGCTTCGAGGGCATCACCAAGGCGGCCGACGAGCTCGGCGTCGAGGCCATCACCGTCGAGTCCGCGTCCGAGACCGACTACGCGCCGAACCTGACGAGCCTCGTCGACCAGGGCTGCGACCTCATCGTGACCGTCGGCTTCGCTCTCTCGGCGGCGACCGTCGAGTCGGCGCTCGCCAACCCCGACATCGAGTACGTCATCATCGACGACGCGGCCGACAACGACTTCGACGGCACCGTCGACTCCGAGAACATCAAGCCGATCCTCTTCGACACCGCCCAGGCGGCGTTCCTGGCCGGGTACGCGGCGGCAGACTTCAGCGAGACCGACAAGATCGGCACGTTCGGCGGCATGAACTTCCCGACCGTCTCGATCTTCATGGACGGCTTCAAGCAGGGCGCCGACTACTACAACCAGGAGAAGGGCACGAGCGTCCAGGTCCTCGGCTGGGACGGCACCGACGGCCTCTTCACGGGTGGATTCGAGGCGAACGACACCGCTCGCCAGGTCGCCCAGGGCCTGATCGACCAGGACGTCGACGTGCTGCTGCCCGTCGGCGGCCCGATCTACCAGTCGGCTGCGGCGGCGATCCGCGAGGCCGGCCGTGACATCGCCCTCATCGGCGTGGACGCGGACTTCACCGAGACCGACCCCGACGTCGCCGACCTCGTGCTGACCTCGATCCTCAAGGGCATCGACGTCGGCACCTACGAGGCCGTGCTCGCCGCCGGCCAGGGCGAGTTCGACGCGACGCCGTTCATCGGCACGCTCGAGAACGAGGGCGTCGGCCTCGCGCCGTTCCACGACTTCGAGTCGAAGGTCTCCGACACGCTCCAGGGCGAGCTCGACGAGCTGAAGGATGCGATCATCGCCGGCGACATCGAGGTCAAGTCCTACCTCGCCGGTTAAGGACGACCCGCATGGACGGGGAGGTCGGCACCAGCCGACCTCCCCGTTCGGCATTCCTGCCCGCGCATCCGCGCAGGCGCGTCAACATGTGAGCAGGCCCCCTCGGGCCGTTCCGACATCCGCGCAGCACCCCCAACAGATGCAGCGCGCTCACTAGGATCGGGGACATGAAGCTCGAACTTCGCGGCATCACGAAGCGCTTCGGCAGCCTGGTCGCCAACGACCACATCGACCTCACCGTGGAGGCTGGAGAGATCCACTGCCTCCTCGGCGAGAACGGCGCGGGCAAGTCGACGCTGATGAACGTGCTCTACGGCCTGTACCAAGCCGACGAGGGCGAGGTGCTCCTCGACGGCGAGGTGCAGCACTTCGCCGGACCGGGTGACGCGATGGCCGCTGGCATCGGCATGGTGCACCAGCACTTCATGCTCATCCCCGTGTTCACGGTGGCCGAGAACGTCATGCTCGGCAACGAGTCCACCCGCACCGGCGGGTTGCTCGACCTCGCGGCGGCCCGCGAGAAGGTTACCGAGATCTCGAAGCGATTCGGCTTCCACGTCGATCCCGACGCGCTGGTCGAAGACCTCCCCGTCGGCGTCCAGCAGCGCGTCGAGATCATCAAGGCGCTCTCCCGCGACGCGCGCGTGCTCGTCTTCGACGAGCCCACGGCCGTGCTCACGCCGCAGGAGACCGACGAGCTGATGGGCATCATGCGCCAGCTCAAGGAGTCGGGCACGTCCATCGTGTTCATCACGCACAAGCTGCGCGAGGTACGCGAGGTCGCCGACCGCATCACGGTCATCCGCCTCGGCAAGGTCGTCGGCGAGGCGTCCCCCACCGCGTCGAACGCCGAGCTGGCCTCCCTCATGGTCGGTCGCACGGTCGAGCTGAAGGTCCACAAGGAGGAGCCGACGCTCGGCGAGCCCTCGCTCGTGGTCGACGGCCTCACCGTGATCGACCCGCTCGGTCACCTCGTCGTCAACGACGTGAGCTTCGAGGTGCGTCGGGGCGAGATCCTCGCCGTCGCGGGCGTCCAGGGCAACGGCCAGACCGAGCTCACCGAGGCGCTGCTCGGCCTGCAGGAACGCGTCGAGGGCACGGTCCGCCTCGAGGGCGTCGAGCTCGTCGGAGCCAGCGTGCGCCGCATCCTCGAATCCGGCGTGGGCTTCGTGCCCGAGGACCGCAACGAGGACGGCCTGGTCGGCGAGTTCACGATCGCCGAGAACCTGATGCTGAACCGGAGCGAGAGTCCGCCGTTCGTGCGGGCCGGCAACCTCCAGCGCGGTGCGCTGGCCGAGTTCGCGCGCGAGAAGGTGCGCGAGTTCGACATCCGCACGCAGGGCATCGACGTCTGGGCGAGCCGGCTCTCGGGCGGCAACCAGCAGAAGGTCGTGCTCGCGCGCGAGTTGAGCCGCGACCTGCGCCTGCTCGTCGCCGCCCAGCCCACCCGCGGCGTCGACGTCGGCTCGATCGAGTTCATCCACAAGCGCATCGTCGAGGCGCGCGACGCCGGTGTCCCGGTGCTCGTCGTCTCGACCGAGCTCGACGAGGTCGAGGCGCTCGCCGACCGGATCATGGTCATGTACCGGGGTCGCATCGTCGGGATCGTCCCCGGCAACACGCCCCGCGACGTCCTCGGCCTCATGATGGCCGGCGAAACCCCCGCAGAAGGAGCGGCCGCATGAGCGACCCCCAGGACCCGCGGGGCGACGCGCCCCGCGCCGACGAGCCCGACCTCGACATCGACGTCGTCCTCGAAGAACCCGGCGCCGTGTCCGAGGAGCCCGCCGCGGCCCCGGTCGCCGGCCCCGGCGTCACGCCGACGCCCGAAGGCGCCGAGGTGCCGCCGCCGTCCCGCTGGCACACGACCCTGCGCGACATCGCGACGGGCAACGCCATCATCTCCGTGCTCGCGGTCCTGCTCGCGCTGCTGGTCGGCGCGATCATGATCGCCTTCACCGACGAGCGCGTCCAGGAGACGAGCGTCTACTTCTTCGCGCGTCCGACCGACACGCTCATCGCGGTCTGGGATTCCGTGTCGGGCGCTTACTCGGCGCTGTTCCAGGGTGCGGTCTACAACTTCCGGCGCGACAACTTCATCGACGGCATCCGCCCGCTCACCGAGACGCTGACCTTCGCGACGCCGCTGATCGCGGGTGGCCTCGGCGTGGCGCTCGCGTTCCGCGTCGGCATGTTCAACATCGGTGGACGCGGCCAGATGCTCATCGCCGCGTCGGTGGCGGGATGGCTCGCATTCGGCTTCGACCTGCCCTGGGGCATCCACATGCTCGTGGCCCTCGTCGGCGGACTCGTGGGCGGCGCCCTCTGGGCCGGCATCGCCGGTGTTCTCAAGGCGCGCACCGGCGCCCACGAGGTGATCGTGACGATCATGCTGAACTACGTGGCCTTCTACCTCGTGTCGTGGCTGCTCCGAACGCCCGGCCTCCTGCAGGCGCCGGGGTCGTCGAACCCCAAGACGCCCGCGATGAAGGAGACGGCGGTCTTCCCCGCGCTGCTGGGCGACCAGTACAACCTGCACTTCGGGTTCATCCTCGCGGTGATCGCGACCGTGGTCGTCTGGTGGATCCTGAGCCGCTCCAGCCTGGGGTTCAAATTCCGCGCCGTCGGCATCAACCCCAACGCGGCGCGCGTGGCCGGCATCAACGTCAAGGGCATGTACGTCTACGCGATGCTCATCTCGGGCGCGCTCCTGGGCCTCGCCGGCGTGAGCCAGGTGCTCGGCACCGTGACGAGCGGTTTCACGGCCGGCATCGACGCCGGCATCGGCTTCGACGCGATCACCGTGGCACTGCTCGGCCGCTCGACGCCGTGGGGCACCTTCGCGGCCGGCATCCTCTTCGGCGCGTTCAAGGCCGGCGGCTTCGCCATGCAGGCCGCCGAGGGCGTGCCGATCGAGATCGTGCTCGTGGTGCAGTCGCTCATCGTGCTCTTCATCGCCGCGCCGCCGCTCGTGCGCACGATCTTCCGACTGCCCGACCCCGACCGCCGCAAGCGACCCACGCGCGTGACCCCGAAGGAGGTGGTGGCGAAGTGACCAGCTCACTGGCGAACGCCCCCGTGGCCCCGCAGTCCGCGTCGCTCGACACGACGGTCGTGACGAGCTGGAAGGCGCCCATCGCCTTCGGCATCTTCACGCTCGTGCTGCTCGCCTTCGCCGTGTTCGCACCGCGATCCGGCGGCACGACCACCTATCGGCTCTCGACGGCCAACGACGTCATCCAGCTCCCAGAGCTCGTCGTCCCCGCGATGCCCGCGCTGTGGACCGTCGTGATCCTGCTCGCGATCGCCACGGCGTACTCGGCGTGGCTCGTCTCGCAGAAGCGCCGCGTGCCGCTCTGGCTGGTCGTCGTCTACGCGATCCTGTTCATGTTCGGCTTCCTGACCTGGGCCGGCGCGGGTGCATCGCTGCCGATGATCGGCCTGCTCTTCGGCTCGCTGAGCCTCGCGGTCCCGCTGATCTTCGGCTCGCTGGCCGGCGTCATCGGCGAGCGTGCCGGCGTCGTCAACATCGCGATCGAGGGCCAGCTCCTCGCGGGCGCCTTCACCGCGGCCGTCGTCTGCTCGATCGTGTCGACGTCGACCGGCCAGTCCTGGCTCGGCCTCATCGCGGGCACCGTGGCGGCCATGGTCGCCGGCATGCTCGTCGGGATGGTGCTCGCGGCCTTCGCGATCAAGTACTTCGTCGACCAGGTCATCGTGGGCGTGGTGCTCAACGTGCTCGTGGTGGGCCTCACGAGCTTCTTCTTCTCGCAGGTGCTCGCCCCGAACGCCGCCGAGCTCAACAACACCGGCCAGCGGTTCGAGCGGCTGCCCATCCCGATCCTCAGCGAGATCCCGATCATCGGACCCGTCCTGTTCCGGCAGACGATCATCGTGTACCTCATGTACATCGCGGTCGCGCTGGTCTACGTCGGCCTGTTCCACACCAAGTGGGGCCTGCGGGTCCGCGCGGTGGGCGAGCACCCGCAGGCGGCCGACACCGTCGGCATCAACGTCAACCGCACCCGGTTCTGGAACGTGGCGCTCGCGGGCGCGATCGCCGGCCTCGGCGGCACGTTCTTCACGATCGGCTCGGGCATCGCCTTCAACAAGGAGATGACCGCGGGCGCGGGCTTCATCGCGCTCGCCGCCGTCATCTTCGGCCAGTGGGATCCGATCAAGGCGACCCTCGCGGCGCTGCTGTTCGGCTTCGCATCGAACCTGCAGAACACGTTGTCGGTCATCGGTTCGCCCGTGCCGAGCGAGTTCATGCTCATGCTGCCGTACGTCGTGACCATCTTCGCCGTCGCCGGCCTGGTCGGGAAGTCGCGGGCGCCCGCGGCCGACGGCAAGCCGTACATCAAGTCCTGACCCGAGGAGCACCATGACCGCCCAGCACGCGATCGACTGGGACCACCTCCGCGAGATCGCCCGCGAGGCGATGGCGAAGGCGTACGTCCCGTACTCTCAGTTCCCCGTCGGCGCGGCAGCCATCGCCGACGACGGCCGCATCGTGAGCGGATGCAACGTCGAGAACGCCTCCTACGGCGTCACGCTGTGCGCCGAATGCTCGCTGGTCTCCGCCCTGGTCATGTCGGGCGGCGGCCGGCTCACGGCGTTCACGTGCGTCGACGGCCACGGGAACGTGCTCATGCCCTGCGGCCGGTGCCGCCAGCTGCTCTTCGAGCACTCGGCCGACGGCATGATCCTCGAGACCGTGTCGGGACTGAAGACCATCGACGAGGTGCTGCCCGACGCGTTCGGTCCGCGACAGCTCGCCGAGTTCCGAGGGGAGTCCGCATGAGCGCGGTCGAGGCCTTCGACGCCGTCGACCTGATCCGCACGAAGCGCGATCGCGGCGAGCTGTCGACCGAGCAGATCGGCTGGCTCGTCGACGCGTACACCCGGGGATACGTCGCCGACGAGCAGATGTCGGCCATGACCATGGCGATCTTCCTCAACGGCATGACGCGCCGCGAGATCCGCGACATGACCATGGCGATGATCGCCTCGGGCGAGCGCATGGACTTCTCCGGCCTCGGCAAGCCCACGACCGACAAGCACTCGACGGGCGGCGTGGGCGACAAGATCACGCTGCCCCTGATGCCGCTCGTGGCGTCCTTCGGCGTCGCCGTGCCGCAGCTGTCGGGCCGCGGTCTCGGCCACACGGGCGGCACACTCGACAAGCTCGAGTCCATCCCCGGATGGCGCGCCGAGCTGTCGAACGACGAGATGTTCGCGCAGCTGCGCGACGTCGGCGGCGTGATCTGCGCGGCGGGCGCGGGCCTCGCCCCCGCCGACAAGAAGCTGTACGCGCTCCGCGACATCACGGGGACCGTCGAGGCCATCCCGCTCATCGCCTCGTCGATCATGTCGAAGAAGATCGCCGAGGGCACGGGGGCGCTGGTGCTCGACGTGAAGTTCGGCTCGGGCGCGTTCCTGCAGGACATCGAGCGCTCTCGCGAGCTCGCTCGCACCATGGTCGAGCTCGGCGAGGATGCGGGCGTGGCGACGTCGGCGCTGCTCACGAACATGAACGTCCCGCTCGGACTCACCATCGGCAACGCCAACGAGGTGCGCGAGTCCGTCGAGGTCCTCGCGGGCGGCGGGCCTGCAGACATCCGCGAGCTGACCGTCGAACTCGCGCGCGAGATGCTCGCGCTCGCCGGGCAGGCCGACGTGGACGTCGAGGCCGCGCTCGACGACGGTCGCGCGATGGACACCTGGCGTGCGGCCATCCGCGCGCAGGGCGGCGACCCCGACGCGCCGCTGCCGACGGCGCGGGAGCAGCACGTGGTGGTGGCCGAACGCGACGGCGTGCTCGTCCGGCAGGAGGCGCTGCCGTTCGGCATCGGGGCATGGCGCCTGGGCGCCGGGCGGGCACGCAAGGAGGACCCGGTCCAGCACGCCGCCGGCATCGACCTGCACGCCAAGCCCGGCGATGCGGTCCGCAAGGGCGAGCCGCTGTTCACGCTCCACGCCGATGAGCCCGAGCGCTTCGCACGCGCCCTCGAGGCCGTCGAGGGCGCGTGGACGATCGGCGAGCCCGGCGACGAGATCCAGGACGGCGGCCCCCTCATCGCCGACCGCATCGGCCGCTGACGCCGCGCGAAATGGCCACGCCGGGCGAGGCGCGCGCCGCTATCGTGGTGGGGTGGACACGCACGCGACCGACTACCGGCTCGAGGGGGACGGCACCGACATCCGGTCGCTGCCCAAGATCTCGTTGCACGATCACCTCGACGGCGGCCTGCGGCCGCAGACCCTGATCGAACTCGCCGACGAGATCGGCCACGAGGTGCCCGCGGCCGACGCCGAGGCGCTCGGCACCTGGTTCGCCGAGCAGTCGAACTCGGGTTCGCTCGTCGAGTACCTCAAGACGTTCGACCTGACGACCGCGGTCATGCAGACGCGCGACGGCTTGGCCCGAGTCGCCCGCGAGTTCGTGCTCGACCTCGCCGAGGACGGCGTGATCTACGGCGAGGTGCGCTGGGCGCCCGAACAGCACCTCACGCGCGGGCTCTCGCTCGACGAGACCGTCGAGGCCGTGCAGGCCGGTCTCGACGAGGGCGTCGACGAGGTGCGTCGGCAAGGCGGTCGCATCCGCGTGGGGCAGCTCGTGACGGCCATGCGCCACGCCGACCGCGGGCTCGAGATCGCCGAGCTCGCGGTTCGCCATCGCGATCGCGGCGTCGTCGGCTTCGACATCGCGGGAGCCGAGGCCGGGTTCCCCGCCAGCCGGCACCGCACGGCCTTCGACTACCTCGCCACGCGGTTCCTCCCCGTCACCGTGCACGCCGGCGAGGGCGACGGCCTCGAGTCCATCCGCAGCGCACTGTTCGACGGCCGGGCCCTGCGCCTGGGCCACGGCGTCCGCCTCGCCGAGGACCTGACCATCGAGCGCCAGGACGACGAGAACACCTACGTCTCGCTCGGTCCGGTCGCGCAGTGGGTTCGCGACCGCGAGATCGCGCTCGAGACGAGCCCGTCGTCGAATCTGCAGACCGGCGCGATCGCGCGGTGGGGTGACGAACTCGTCGACCACCCGTTCGACCTGCTCTACCAGCTCGGCTTCCGTGTCACCGTCAACACCGACAACCGCCTGCAGTCGTCCACGAGCCTCACCCGTGAGCTGGCGCTGCTCGTCGACGCCTTCGGCTACGACCTCGACGACCTCGAGACGTTCCAGCTGAACGCCGCCGCGGCCGCGTTCCTGCCTCTCGACGACCGCGAGGACCTGGTCGAGCAGATCCAGGACGGCTTCGACGAGGCCTGACCCGATTCCGATCGCATGACGCTTCCCCCGCTCCCCGACGATGCCGTGATCCTGGCCGCTCGCGCAGACGACTGGCGTGCCGCCGTCCGAGAGGCCGGGCGGGGGCTGGCCCGATCCGGCGCGACGCGCGAGGGCTACGCCGACCGCATGATCGCGGTGCTCGAGGAGTTCGGCGCGTACATCGTCATCGCGCCCGGCCTGGCGCTCGCGCACGCGCGACCGGGACCTGACGTCGTGCGCAGCGGGCTCGCGGTCGTCACCCTCGCCGAGCCCGTGGCGTTCGGCCATCCGCACAACGACCCGGTGCGCGTGGTCGTCGGACTCGCGGTCTCGAACGCCGAGGAGCACGTGGCCAGCGTGGCGGGCCTGGCGAACGTCTTCAACGAGCGGTCGGCCATCGACCGGCTCGCCGGTGCGCGCTCCGCGGCCGACGTGATCGCCGTGTTCGACGAGGGCGCTGAGGCGCGCCGCGAGGCGACGGATGGCACGGGGGCGGCCTCATGAGGATCGTCGCGGTGTGCGGGCTCGGCGTCGGCACGTCGGCCATCCTGAAGGCGAACGCGGAACGCGCGCTCGACCGGCTCGGGCTCTCGGCCGACGTGACGGCGAGTGATCTCGCGGGCATCGCCGACGCCGCGGCCGACGCGCAGGTCGTGCTCACCTCGACCGAGCTGGCCGACCGGGTGCGCGCCGCGCTCGGCCGGACCTGGTCCGAGATCGTCGAGGTCGAGAACTACTTCGACGTCGAGGAGATCGGCCGCAAGCTCGACGCGTCGCTCGGCTGAGGCGACTCGGGCTCAGGCGACGAGCTCGCGCATGCCCGCTTCGAGTCGAGCGACCATGTCGGAGGCGGCGGCACGCCGTTCGGCCACCGTCCCCTCGGCGGACGCCGCGTCGATGTAGACCTTGAGCTTCGGCTCGGTGCCGCTCGGTCGGACCATGACCCGCGCGCCGCCATCGAGCCGGATGCGCAGCACGTCGGACGGCGGGAGCCCGTCGACGCCGCGCGCGAGGTCGTCGATCCGCTCCACGCGGACCCCGCCCACCTCGGCCGGGGGCTGCGCCCGCAGCCGCGCCATGACGCCGGCGATGCGAGAGAGGTCGGTCACGCGGATCGACACCTGAGACGAGGCGAACGCGCCGAACCGCTCGACGAACTCGTCGAGCAGATCGGCGACCGTGCGGCCATCGGCCGCGGCGGCGGCCGCGAGCGACAGGAACGCCACGCCTGCCGAGATGCCGTCCTTGTCGCGCAGCGTCGCGGGATTCACGAGGTAGCCGAGCGCCTCCTCGAAGCCGAACACGAGGCCCGGCGCCCGCGAGATCCACTTGAAGCCCGTGAGCGTCGCGGCGAAGTCGAGTCCGTGCGCGCGCGCCACGACCTCGAGGCCGGGGGAGGAGACGATCGAACACGCGAGCGTGCCCCGCGTGCCGCCGCCGTCCGCCGCCGGCGCCGCGGCATCCGCCCCGGTCACCTGCTGTGCGACCAGCCAGCCGAGCAGCAGCCCGACCTCGTTGCCAGTCAGCCTGCGGTAGCCCCCCTCGGCCGAGGGGTCGGGGATCGCGATCGCGAGCCGGTCGGCGTCGGGGTCGTTCGCGATGACGAGGTCGGCGCCCGCCTCGCGGGCCGCCTCGAAGGAGAGGTCCATGGCGCCCGGTTCCTCGGGATTCGGGAACGTCACGGTCGGGAACCGGCCGTCGGGCTCGATCTGCGCCGAGACGAGTGTGGGGACGTCGAAGCCCGCGGTCTCGAGCACGCGCCGCATGGTCTCCCAGCCCACCCCGTGCATGGCCGTGTAGACGACGCGCGGCTGCGCCGGCGGGGGGCCGGCGATGGCCGCCGTCTCGGCCACGTACGCGTCGACGACCGACTCGGGTGCGGTCTCGAATGCGCCGCGCGGCAGCTCGGGCACGGTCGTGCCCTCGGCGACCCGCGAGATGTGCGCCGCGATCTCGGCGTCGGCCGGCGCCACGATCTGCGATCCGGCATCCTCGCCGCCGAGGTACACCTTCATTCCGTTGTCGTTCGGCGGGTTGTGCGAGGCCGTGATCATGACCCCGGCGCTCGTGCCGAGGTGCCGGACCGCGAAGGCGAGCACGGGAGTGGGCAGCAGCCGGGGCAGCAGGATGGCGCGCACGCCCGCGCCCGCCATGACCTCGGCGACGTCGCGGGCGAACGCCTGGGAGTTGCGTCGGCCGTCGTAGCCGACGACGACCGAGGGCGTCGTGCCGTCCGTCGCACGCTCGAGCAGGTAGGCCGCGAGGCCCGCGGCGCCCTGGGACACGAGCACGCGGTTCATCCGGTTGGGACCGGCGGCGATCTCGCCGCGCAGCCCCGCGGTGCCGAACGCGAGCCGGCTGTCGAAGCGATCGGCGAGGTCGGCGGCCGCGGCGGCGTCGCCCGACCGCGCGCCCTCGACGATGGCGGCGAGCTCGTCGCGGGTCTCGGGGTCGGGGTCCTGGGCCATCCAGGCCTCGGCGAGGGCGATGCGGTCGGCGTCGGTGGACTGCGGCATCCGTTGCCTTCTCTCTCTCGATGCGGCGGCGCGTCGTCGCGCCGCGAGGGCCGGGTGCGGACCGCGGCTAGATGGCCGCGACGACCTTCGCGAGCAGGTCGGAGATGGCCGCCTCGGCGTTGCGGCCGGCCTCGATGACCTCCTCGTGGCTGAGCGGCGTCGTCTGGATCCCGGCCGCGAGGTTGGTGATGAGCGACATCCCGAGCACCTCCATGCCGGCCTGCCGCGCCGCGATGGCCTCGAGCGCGGTCGACATGCCGACGATGTGCCCGCCGATGGTCTTGGCCATCTGCACCTCGGCCGGCGTCTCGTAGTGCGGCCCGCGGAACTGCACGTACACGCCCTCTTCGAGCGAGGGGTCGATCTGCTTCGCGACGCCGCGCAGCCGTGCCGAATACAGGTCGGTCAGGTCGACGAACGTCGCGCCCTCGAGCGGCGAGTCGCCCGTGAGGTTGATGTGGTCGCTGATGAGCACGGGCGTGCCCGGCGTCCAGTGCTCCTTGATGCCGCCGGCGCCGTTGGTGAGGATCATGGTCGTGGCGCCGGCGGCCGCCGCGGTGCGCACCGAGTGCACGACCCGGCGCACGCCGTGTCCCTCGTAGTAGTGCGTGCGCGCGCCGATCACGAGCGCGCGCTTGCCGTTCGGCAGGGCGACCGAGCGGAGCGTGCCGACGTGTCCCTCGAGCGCGGGCTTCGAGAAGCCGGGCACCTCGGTCGCGGGGATCGTGTGGGTCGTCTCGCCGATCAGTTCGGCCGCGGCGCCCCAGCCCGATCCGAGCGTGAGGGCGAGGTCGTGCCGCTCGACGCCGGTGAGCTCCGCGATGCGGGCGGCGGCGTCGCGAGCGACGGCGAACGGGTCGGCGGCGGGGTCGTCGAGCGGGTTCTGCTGCTGCATCCCATCATGGTACGCATCGGTCGGATGCCGCGGGACGGCGTGCGCACCGGCGTGCTCGCGTGCGCGCGCCATCCGACCGCTCGGCCGCGTTCGCGCGTGCGGTCGCGCGTGCGGAAGAATGGTCCGCATGTCTCACACCGAGTTCGAGCGCACGCAGCGGATCGCCGTACTCGGAGGTGGACCGGGCGGCTACGAGGCCGCGCTCGCGGCCGCACAGCTCGGCGCCGAGGTCACGCTCGTCGAGCGGGCCGGCGTCGGCGGCTCCGCGGTGCTCACCGACGTCGTGCCGTCGAAGTCGCTCATCGCGACCGCCGAGGCGTCGAACGCGGTCAAGGAGGCCGCCGACCTCGGCGTGCAGTTCTACGCGAAGGGCGACCACGAGAAGGCCGTCAAGCCGCAGGTCGCGATCAACCTCCAGGCCGTGAACAAGCGGCTCCTCGGGCTCGCGGCCCAGCAGTCCGAGGACATGCGCTCGAACCTCATCGAGGCCGGCGTGCACCTCGTGCAGGGCGAGGGCCGGCTCGACGGGCCGAACGCGATCATCGTCTCGACCGCGAAGGGCGGCACCGACTTCGACCGCATCGAGGCCGACACGCTCGTCATCTCGACGGGCGCGACGCCGCGCGTGCTGCCCACCGCCGTGCCCGATGGCGAGCGCATCCTCACGTGGACGCAGCTCTATCACCTCACGCAGGTGCCCGAGCACCTCATCGTCGTCGGCTCGGGCGTCACCGGCGCCGAGTTCGCGTCGGCCTATCGGGCGCTCGGCGCGAAGGTCACGCTCATCTCGAGCCGCGACCAGGTGCTCCCGGGCGAGGATGCCGACGCGGCATCCGTCATCGAGAAGGTCTTCAAGCGCAACGGCATGAAGGTCATGAACAAGTCCCGCGCCGAGTCGGTGGTCGCCGACGCCGACGGCGTCGTGGCGACCCTGACCGACGGGCGCGAGGTGCGCGGCTCGCACTGCCTCATGGCGGTCGGGTCGGTGCCGAACACGCGCGACCTCGGCCTCGAGGAGGCGGGCGTGCAGCTTGCCGAGTCGGGGCACATCCGCGTCAATCGGGTCGCGCGCACCTCGATGCCGAACATCTACGCGGCGGGCGACTGCACGACGTTCCTGCCGCTCGCATCGGTGGCGTCGATGCAGGGCCGCACCGCGGTGTTCCACGCCATGGGCGACATCGTCAACCCGCCCGAGAATCGCAACATCACCTCGAACATCTTCACGCAGCCCGAGATCGCGACGGTCGGCTGGACCGAGAAGGAGATCGACGAGGGCGTCGTGCCCGGAGCCGTGTACAAGCTGCCGCTCTCGTCGAACCCGCGCGCCAAGATGATGGGCATCCGAGACGGCTTCGTGAAGCTGTTCGCCTCCGCCGGATCCGGCGCGATCATCGGCGGCGTGATCGTCGCCCCGAAGGCGTCCGAGCTGATCTTCCCGCTCGCGCTCGCGGTCGAGCACCGGCTCACCGTCGACCAGTTCGCCGAGGCCTTCCCGGTCTATCCGTCCTTGTCGGGTTCGCTGACGGATGCCGCGAGGGCCATGCACGTCGTACGCTGACCCTTGTGCGCCTCGACGCCGACGGCGCGTGAGAGGGGGAGGCTCATGGACTGGCGCGTGAAGTCCGTCGAGGCGACGATCGCCGATTCAGGTGATGAGGAGCGCAGCCTCAAGCGGTCGCTCGGCACGTGGGACCTGGCGCTCATGGGGATCGCGGTCGCGGTCGGCGCGGGCATCTTCTCGGTCGGCGCCAACGCGGCGGCGAACTTCGCCGGGCCGAGCGTGATCGTCTCGTTCATCCTCGCCGCCATCACCTGCGGGCTCGCGATCATGTGCTACGCGGAGTTCGCGTCGACCGTGCCGGTCGCCGGCAGCGCCTACACGTTCACGTACGCGACGATGGGCGAGCTGCTCGCCTGGATCATCGGCTGGGACCTCATCCTCGAGATGTTCACCGGCGCCGCCGTGATCGCGAAGTACTGGGGCGTGTACCTCGGCGAGGCGCTGCTGGCGTTCGGAGTGCCGTTCCCCGCGACGCTCGACCTCGGCGGGATCGAGGTCAGCTGGCCGGCGTTCCTCGTCGTCGCGGTGTTCACCGCGCTGCTCGTGGCCGGAACGAAGCTCACGTCCCGCGTGGGCTGGGTGTTCACGCTCATCAAGGTCGCGATCGTGCTGTTCGTGATCGTGGTCGGGTTCTTCTTCCTCAACGCCGCGAACTTCACGCCGTTCATCCCCGAACCCGTCCCGACCGAGGGCGGCTCGGCCGACGTGTGGACGCAGTCCCTGTTCTCGTGGGCCACCGGCGCGGCGCCCGCGCAGTACGGCGTGTTCGGCATGCTCGCCGCCGCCTCGCTCGTCTTCTTCGCCTTCATCGGCTTCGACGTCGTCGCGACGAGCGCCGAGGAGGTCCGCGAGCCGCAGAAGCGCCTGCCGCGCGGCATCTTCCTCGGACTCGGCATCGTGACGGCGCTCTACGTGCTCGTCTCGATCGTGATGACCGGGATGGTGTCGTACCAGGAGCTCGCGAAGGAGGAGGCGCCCTCGCTCGCCACGGCATTCCGGCTCGTCGGCCAGGAATGGGCGTCAGCGGTCATCTCGGTCGGCGCGCTCGCCGGACTGACGACCGTGATCATGGTGCTGCTCCTCGGGCTCTCGCGCATCGTGTTCGCCCTGAGCCGTGACGGCCTGCTCCCGCGGTGGCTGTCGGTGACGACGCACCACACCAAGACGCCGGCGCGCATCCAGATCATCGGCGGCACCATCGTGGCGCTCGTCGCGGCCTTCACCGACGTCGGGCTGCTCGAGGAGATGATCAACATCGGCACGCTCTCGGCCTTCGTGCTCGTGAGCCTCGGCATCGTGGTGCTTCGTCGCACCCGGCCCGACCTGCCGCGCGGCTTCCGGGTGCCGTGGTCGCCCGTGCTGCCGATCCTGTCGGCGGTCCTCTGCTTCTGGCTGATGCTCAACCTCACGACGCTCACCTGGGTGCGGTTCCTCGTGTGGCTCGCCATCGGCGTCGTGATCTACCTGCTCTACGGCCGCCGACGCTCGCGCGTGGGCGAGGAGGTCAGCGAGGTCGAGCTCCCCACGCCGCAGGGCGCTCCGCCGTTCGGCTGAGCCGCGCGCGCCGAGGCCGTCGGCGCGACGCCGCTACGCCCGTCAGGCGGCGGGCGCGTCGGCGATCGACAGGAGCAGGTGGCCGCTGGACACGGTCGCACCGGGCTCGGCGTTGACCAGCCCGATGACGCCGTCCTTGTGGGCGACGATGGGCTGCTCCATCTTCATCGCCTCGAGCACGAGCACGAGGTCGCCCTTGACGACCTTGTCGCCCTCGGCGACGGCGACCTTGACGACCGTCGCCTGCATGGGCGCGGTGACCGCGTCGCCCGTCGAGGTGTCGACCGAGTGGTGCACCGCGCGCCGGCGCGGCGCGGGTCCGGCGGTCGCCGACGCGGAGGTCGCGCCGGCGAGGCGCTTCGGCAGCGACACCTCGACGCGGCGGCCGTCGACCTCGACCACGACGCTCGTGCGAGCCGCCGGGCCCTTGGCCTCCTCGAGCTCACCGGTCCACGGTTCGAGGCGGTTGTCGTACTCGGTCTCGATCCAGCGCGTGTAGACCGAGAACGGCTGCCCGTTGGTCGGAGCGAACGCGGGGTGGGCCACGATGTCGCGATGGAAGGGGAGCACCGTCGGCAGTCCGGCGACCTCGAACTCGTCGAGCGCGCGACGAGCGCGCTCGAGGGCGTCCTTGCGAGTCGCGCCCGTGACGATCAGCTTGGCGAGCAGCGAGTCGAACGCGCCCGAGATCTCGTCGCCGCTCGTGACACCCGAGTCGACGCGCACGCCGGGGCCCCCGGGGAAGCGCAGCTGGTGGATGGGTCCGGGTGCGGGGAGGAAGTTGCGACCCGGGTCCTCGCCGTTGATGCGGAACTCGATCGAGTGGCCCGTGGTCTCGGGGTCGGGGTAGTCGAGGACGCCGCCCTCGGCGAGCCGGAACTGCTCGCGGACGAGGTCGAGCCCGGTGACCTCTTCGGAGACGGGGTGCTCGACCTGGAGGCGCGTGTTCACCTCGAGGAAGGAGACCGTGCCGTCCTGGCCGATGAGGAACTCGCATGTGCCCGCGCCGACGTAGCCGACCTCTTTGAGGATGGCCTTCGACGCGTCGTACAGGAGCCGGTTCTGCTCCTCGGTGAGGAACGGCGCGGGCGCCTCCTCGACGAGCTTCTGGTGCCGCCGCTGCAGCGAGCAGTCGCGCGTCGAGACGACGACGACGTTGCCGTGCTCGTCGGCGAGGCACTGGGTCTCGACGTGGCGGGGCTTGTCGAGGTACTTCTCGACGAAGCACTCGCCGCGGCCGAACGCGGCGACCGCCTCGCGCGTGGCCGACTCGAAGAGCTCGGGCACCTCCTCACGCGTGCGGGCGACCTTGAGTCCGCGGCCGCCGCCGCCGAATGCGGCCTTGATGGCGACCGGCAGGCCGTGCTCGTCGACGAAGTCGAGCACCTCCGCGGCATCCGCCACCGGGTTGAGCGTGCCTGGTGCGAGGGGCGCGCCGACCTTCTCGGCGACGTGCCGGGCGGAGACCTTGTCGCCGAGGCGCTCGATCGCCTCGGGCGACGGCCCGATCCACACGAGGCCGGCAGCGATGACGGCGCGGGCGAAGTCGGGGTTCTCGGCCAGGAAGCCGTACCCGGGGTGCACGGCGTCGGCGCCGGAGCGGCGGGCGACGGAGAGGAGCTTGTCGATGACGAGGTACGTCTCGGCACTCGTCGTGCCGTCGAGCGCGTACGCCTGGTCGGCGAGCTTGACGTGGCGGGCATCGCGGTCCTGGTCGGCGTAGACGGCGACCGAAGCGATGCCCGCGTCGCGAGCCGCGCGGATGACGCGGACGGCGATCTCGCCACGGTTGGCGATGAGGACCTTGGTGATGCGACGCATGATCCCCAAGCCTATTGGCGGATTCCCAGCCGCCTTTGGGCGCGGTCGACAAAAAAGCCGGGGGAGCGTGTCGTTCGCGAACAATGATCGGATGCCGCTCCGCGTGTTCCGGCTGGTCGGGCTCCGATTCGACGCTTCAGCGCAAGTCCCAGAGATCCGTCCACCGGACGCCCAACTCGCGGACGAGTTCGCGCAGCGTCGACAGGGAGAGTCCCACCACCGTCGAGGGATCGCCGGTCACGGACCGGATGAACGGCCCGCCGAGGCTGTCGACCGTGAACGCGCCAGCGACCGCGAGCGGCTCGCCCGTGGCGACGTAGGCGTCGATCTCGGCGTCGTCGAGCCGGGCGAACTCCACCACCGCCGACGCGGGACGGCCAACCGCGGCCCGAGGCGCCCCGTCGCGATGGTCGATGAGCCAGTGGCCCGACCACAGCACGCCCGATCGCCCGTTCTGCCCGGCCCAGCGCGCGCGTGCGACCTCGGGCCGGTGCGGCTTGCCGTGCAGCTCGCCGCCGACCAGGAAGGCGGAGTCGCCGCCGAGCACGAGCCCGTCGATCGGCCGGCCGTCCACGTCGCGGCCCACGATCGCCTCGGCCTTGCGCCGCGCGAGGAGCTGCACGAGCTCGTCGGGCGAGAGCGGGCCGTGCTCTGCCTCGTGCGCCGTCACCGCCGCTTCCTCGTCGACCGCGGGTGCGACGAGCAGCGGCTCGACGCCCGCCTGCCGCAGGAGCTGCCGACGTGCGGGCGAGGTGGAGGCGAGGTAGAGGCGCATCCCCCCATCCTGCCGGTCGCGCCGTGTGCGATGCTCGGGTCATGGCACAGGATCGTCGTCGTCGCCGCCCGGCCCGCGGCCACCGCCGAGGCGGCTCGGCCCGGCCCGCTGCGCCGGGACCCGTCCTCGACCTCGAGGTCGAGCGCATCGCGCACGGCGGCGTCGCGGTCGCCCGGCACGAGGGCCGGGTCGTCTTCGTCGCCGACGCCATCCCGGGCGAGCGCGTGGCGGCGCAGGTCGTGGACGCGGGACGCGAGCGGTTCTGGCGCGCCGAGACGATCTCGGTGCTGCGCGCCTCGCCCGATCGCCGCGAGCACCCCTGGGCCGAGGCATCCGTCGACCGGGCCCCGGAGCAGCGTGCCGGCGGCGCCGAGTTCGGCCACATCGCGATGGCCAGGCAGCGCGAGCTCAAGGCCGACGTGCTGCGCGATGCACTGCGGCGCATGGGCGGAGTCGAGGCGGAGGCCGCGGTCGAGCCCGTCGATCCCGCCGTCGCGCCGGGCGTCGACCCCGAGGCCGGCACCGGATGGCGCACTCGCGTGCGACTCCACGTCGCGCCCGACGGCACCGTGGGTCCGTACGCGGCGCGCAGCCACACCGTGGTGCCGGTCGCCTCGCTGCCGCTCGCGGCGCCCGCCATCCAGGCCATCGCACCGATCGCACGCACGCTCGAGGGCGCCACCGCCGTCGACCTCGTCGCCCCGGCCGACGGCGACCCCCAGCTGATCGTCCGCTCGCCCGGCGACCACCGCAGCCGACGCGATGCGGCGCCGACGATCACCGAGCGCGTCGGCGAACGGCGCTTCACGGTCGACCGCGACGGCTTCTGGCAGGTGCACGTCGGCGCGGCAGCGACGTTGACGGCCGCCGTGCAGGACCTCGTCGACCCCGATCGCTTCGATCCCGCCGCCGACAACCAGGACCTCTACGGCGGCGTCGGCCTGCTCGCCGCCGCCGTGGGCGATCGATTCGGGTCGGGCGTGCGGATCACCACCGTCGAGGCCGACGCCGGAGCCACCGAGCACGCGGGCGCGAACCTCGCCGACTGGGTGGGCGCTCGCGCCGTGACGGCACGGGTCGACCGCTACCTCGACGAACTGGCGGCGGCGCCGGATGCCGCGACGCGGGGCCTGCGCGGGGCGACCGTCGTGCTCGACCCGCCGCGGTCCGGCGCGGGTCGGGCCGTCGTCGACCGGCTCGCCGCGCTGCGGCCCGCCCAGGTCGTCTACGTCGCCTGCGACCCCGTCGCGCTGGCACGGGATGTCGGGCTGTTCCGCGCCCACGGGTACGAGCTCGAGGCGCTCCGCGCCTTCGACCTCTTCCCGGACACGCACCACGTCGAGGCGGTCGCGCGACTGGCCGCTATCGTGTGAGGACCAGCACGGAACCAGACGACGGAAGCCGGATGACGGGGGTGGCCGAGTGACGGAGCAGTCCGATGGGGGCCGCGGCGCGACGACCGTCGCCATCGTCGACGACCACGAGGCCGTGCGCCTCGGCCTGCGGGCCGCATGCCGCGACGCCGGCTACGACGTCGTCGCCGACACCGCCGACGTGCCCACCCTGCTCGCGGCCTTCGAGGATCCGGGCAGCGAGCCTCCGCGGGTGGTGCTGCTCGACCTCTCGCTCGGCGACGGATCGAGCGTGACCGACAACGTACGCAGCGTCCTCGCCTCGGGCAGTCAGGTGCTCGTGCACAGCATCGCCGATCGCGTCGCCGCGGTCCGCGAGGCGCTCGCTGCGGGCGCGGCCGGGGTGATCCCGAAGTCGTCGCCGACCTCGGCCGTGATCGCGGCCATCGCGACGGTGGCGCGCGGCGAGGCGCTCAACAACGTCGAATGGGCGAGCGCGATCGAGGCCGACCGCGACTTCGCGAAGGCGCAGCTCGGTCGGCGCGAACGCGACGTGCTGCACCTGTACGCCTCGGGGCTGCCGCTGAAGCTCGTCGCCCAGCAGCTCGGGATCGCGCATTCCACCGCTCGCGAGTACCTCGACCGCATCCGGGCCAAGTACGTCGAGGTCGGGCGCCCGGCGCCCACGAAGGTCGACCTGCTGCGCCGGGCGGTGGAGGACGGCATCCTGCCGGGGCTCGACGCCGAGGCCGGTGATGGCCGGGCCTGACTGGCGCGCGAGCCGGCTCGCGTCGCGCCGCGGAGCGGTGAGCCGTGCGCAGGTCGAGATCGTCTCCGGACGCGCACTCGGCGCATTCGGCGTCGTCTTCGGGGCGCAGACGGTCCCCACCGCGATCGAACAGTCGGCCTACCTCGTCGACGGCGCGGGCGTGGCGATGATGGCGCTGCTCTACGGCGCCATCGCGGCGCTCGCGGCCGCCACGTTCACCCGCCTGGCCGTGCGCGGCGCCGCGGTCGCGTTCGCGGGACTCTACGTGCTGTGCCTGATCGCCTGGCCCTGTGCTCGTCGTCGACACCGCGGCCATGGATGGCGAGACGCCGTGGCTGTACTACCTGTGCACCGTGGCGACGACCGCGTCGGTGATCGCCGTGCCCGTGGCGCCCGCGGCCGCCTATACGGTCGCGGTGCCCGCCCTCTACGGCGTCGTGCGGTTGAGCCCGTCCGGTGGCGCGGCCGACGAGCCCGTGCGCGCCGTCCTCGACACGCTCTACGCGGTGATCCTCGGCATCGTCGTGCTGGTCATCATCACCATGCTGCGCCAAGCCGCCGAGGCAGTCGACGCGGCGCAGGAGGGCGCGTTGCAGCGCTACGACATGGCCGCGAGGCAGCACGCGAACGAGATGGAGCGCGTGAAGGTCGATGCGCTGGTGCACGACAGCGTGCTGACCACCCTGCTGTCCGCCGCCGCTGCGAACACGCCCGCGGAGCGCCAGCTCGCGTCGCGCATGGCCGCGGATGCCGTGCGACGTCTCGACGAGGCCGCCGTCGAGGTGCCCGGCGTCGCCGATCGAGCCGATCTCTCGGTGCTCGCCCGTCGCCTGCGCTCGGCGGTCACGGGCTTCTCCGCGCCGTTCATCGTGCGCGTGACCGACACGAGCGGGGTCGAGCTCCCCGTGGAGGCGGTCGACGCACTCTCGTCCGCCGCGGTGCAGGCGATGGTCAACAGCGTCCAGCACGCCGACGGCCCGATCGGCCGGGTGCGGCGCGAGCTCGAGATCCGCGGCGTCGGCGCGGGCGGATGCGTGATCGAGGTCGTGGACAACGGCTCGGGCTTCGAGCCGGCCGAGGTGCCGTTGAGCCGGCTCGGCCTGCGCGTGTCGATCGAGGAGCGGATGGCGAACGCGGGCGGCTCGGCCCGCATCGACTCCGCCCCGGGCCGAGGCACGCGAGTGACGCTCGCCTGGCCCGCCGGGCTGGACGGGGGCCGATCGTGATCTCGGTCCCTCGTTGGCTGCTCCTCGTGCTCGCCGCGCTGTTCTCCGCGTACCACGTGGTGCTCGGCGTCATCTCGCTCACCGTGCCCGACTCGCCGTGGCCGGCGCTCGTGGCGCTCGCGCTCTACGCGGTCGCCACCGCACTCAGCCTGTGGCCGGTCCGCCGGGCGCGCATGCCCGACTGGCTCGCGGCGCTCAACCTCGCCGTCAGCATCGTGCTGCCCATGCTGGTCACGAGCCAGCTGGATCCGAACAACGACAACGGCTACGCGACCTGGTACGTGGCCGCAGTGGGAACGCTGATGACCATCACCGCGGCCCGTCGTCAGCTGGTGGCCGCCTGGCTCGGGGTCATCGCGCTCGCCGTGCAGACCGTCGTGTGGGCCGGGCCGCTCGCGCTCGGCGAACTGGGAGTCATCGGCAGCATCGTCTGGGTGGCGATCGCGCACATGCTCTCCGCGGCGCTCGCCGGCGCGGCGCGCGCGACGCGGCGGTATGCGCAGGCCGAGCGCGAGGCGGCCGCCTGGCAGGCGGCCCAGGACGCGCACCTCTTCGAGGGGCGGATGCGCCTCGCGCACACCCAACGGCTCGCCGCGCCCATGCTCAGGCGGATCGCCGACGAGGACCACTCGCTCACCGATGCCGAACGGCGGGAGTGCCGCACGCTCGAGGCGGCGATCCGCGACGAGATCCGAGGGCGGATGCTGCTGACCGACGCCGTGCGACAGGCGGTCAAGCGCGCGCGCGACCGCGGTGCGACGGTCACGCTGCTCGACGAGGGCGGCATCGACGACCTCGACGAGGCGTCGCGCGACCGCGTGCTCTCGCAGCTCGCCGATGCGCTGGACGCCACGCGCGCCGACCGCCTCATCGCCCGCACGGCGGCCGAGGGCTCGCCCGTCGCGGTCACCGTGGTCGGGCTGCGGGGCGGCGGCGAGGACGAGGTCGCTCAGTCGGAGGACGCCGAGGTCGACCTCTGGATGGAGATCCCGCGAGCCGGGTGAGGCGCTCGTGCCGCGTGAACGGGTCCGGACATGGAAGCGGGGGGTCGGCCCCTACCGACCCCCCAGCAAGCCCGAGTCACGGCGACAACCCGAATATCGCCCTGACTCGCCCCCAGAGCGCCACCGGTTACCCAGCCGGTGACGAGACGGCCTCCTGAGGAGCCCGTACGTCCATGGTACGGATCGGGGCGCGTCTGCGAAGTCAGCATTTCGGGGGACAACGAGGGGGACATCATGCGGACCCGGCCGCGCGACGCGCCCCACTCGGGGGACACACCCGGATCAGCGGACGGACATGGCCCATCGCCGCGGGCCGACCTCGACGTGGGGACGCACCGCGCCGCGCAGGTGGGCCCATTCGCTGCGCCCGGGCGGCGGGGGTGCGGCCTGCACTTCGCCGACGGCGGCGACGATGACGGCGGTCACGGCCGCGGCCTCCTCGGCCGACACGTCGCGCGTGAGGAACTTCAGGTCGATCGACGACGCGGCCTCGCCGGCGTCGCCCGATGCGGTGGTCATGACGAGGCCTCCTAGAGCGGGATGTTGCCGTGCTTCTTGGGCGGCAGGCTCGCGCGCTTGGTACGCAGCGCCCGGAGCGCCTTGGTCACCGACACGCGCGTCGCCGCGGGCTCGATGACGCCGTCGAGCTCGCCGCGCTCGGCGGCGAGGAACGGGGAGGCGACGTTGTACGTGTACTCGTTGGCCAGCCGCGTCCGGACGGCCGCGACATCCTCGCCGGCCTCTTCGGCGCGCTTGATCTCGCCGCGGTACAGGATGTTCACCGCGCCCTGGCCGCCCATGACGGCGATCTCGGCGGTCGGCCAGGCCAGGTTGATGTCGGCGCCGAGCTGCTTCGAGCCCATGACGATGTACGCGCCGCCGTACGCCTTGCGGGTGATGACCGTCACGAGCGGCACGGTCGCCTCGGCGTAGGCGTAGAGCAGCTTCGCGCCCCGGCGGATCACGCCGGTCCACTCCTGGTCGGTGCCGGGGAGGTAGCCGGGCACGTCGACCAGGGTGAGGATCGGGATCGAGAACGCGTCGCAGAATCGCACGAAGCGCGAGGCCTTCTCGCCCGCCGCGATGTTCAGCGTGCCCGCCATCTGGCTCGGCTGGTTGGCGATGATGCCGACCGAGCGGCCCTCGACGCGCGCGAAGCCGACGACGATGTTCGGCGCGAACAGCGGTTGCACCTCGAGGAAGTCGCCGTGGTCGACGATGCCCTCGATGATCGAGTGCATGTCGTACGGCTGGTTGGGCGAGTCGGGGATGACCGTGTTGAGGCGCCGGTCGTCGTCGGTCACCTCGAGCTCGACGTCGGCGTCGTACACGGGCGCCTCGGACATGTTGTTGTCGGGGAGGAACGACACCAGCGTGCGCGCGTAGTCGAGCGCGTCGGACTCGTCGCTCGCGAGGTAGTGCGCGACGCCCGACACCGTGTTGTGCGTCAGCGCGCCGCCGAGCTCCTCCATGCCGACGTCTTCGCCGGTGACGGTCTTGATCACGTCGGGGCCGGTCACGAACATCTGGCTGGTCTTGTCGACCATGATCACGAAGTCGGTGAGCGCGGGGGAGTACACCGCGCCGCCGGCGGCGGGGCCGCAGACGATCGAGATCTGGGGGATCACGCCCGAGGCCGCGGTGTTGCGGCGGAAGATCTCGCCATACTTGCCGAGCGCGACGACGCCCTCCTGGATGCGCGCGCCGCCCGAGTCGAGGATGCCGATGATGGGCACCCCGGTCTTGAGGGCGAGCTCCATGACCTTGATGATCTTCTCGCCCGCGACCTCGCCGAGGGATCCGCCGAAGATCGTGAAGTCCTGCGAGTAGACCGCGACCTGGCGGCCGTGGATCGTGCCGGTGCCGGTGACCACCGCGTCGCCGTAGGGGCGCTTCCGGTCCATGCCGAAGGCGTGCGTGCGGTGGCGCACGAACTCGTCGAGCTCGACGAACGAACCGGGGTCGAGCAGCTCGGCGATGCGCTCGCGAGCGGTCATCTTGCCCTTGGCGTGCTGCTTCTCGATGGCCGCCTCGCCGGAGGCGGTCACGGCCTCGTGATAGCGCTGCTTGAGGTCGGCGAGCTTGCCCGCGGTGGTGGAGAGGTCGGGGCCGTCGGTCGTCGATTCGGTCACGCGGTTCACTCTACCGGCGCCCATACGGGCCGGTTCGTTGAGGGATTCCCACAAAAAGGCACGGCCGGGTGGTGGTGATCGCCACGCCGACCCGACGCACGGACACTAGCCTGAACCCGACGAGGGAGGTCGGGCATGGAGTGGGAGCGATCGCGCGCGGTCGTGCCGAGGTTCGAGTGGCTCGAGACGGCGGGGTCCACCAACGACGTCCTCCGCGAGGCGGCGACGGGGCCGGATGCCGCGGGGTGGCCGCACGGCGCCGTCGTCGTGACCGACGACCAGACCCGTGGTCGCGGGCGGCTCGGCCGCACCTGGCTCGCACCCACCGGCAAGACGCTCGCCATCTCGGTCCTGCTCCGGCCCGCCGCGGCGGCAGGACCCGGCGCCGGACGGGCCACACGGCTGCCCGCCGATGCGTTCGGCTGGCTGCCACTCATCGCCGGGGTCGCCATGACCGAGACCGTGCGCGATGCGGTCGCCGCGGCATCCGCCGACCGCGGCGGCGAGGACGACGGCACCGGGGGCGTCGACGTCGAGCTCAAGTGGCCCAACGACGTGCTCGTGTCCGGGTACAAGGCGTGCGGCATCCTCTCCGAGCTCGTCGCCGAGGACGCCGTCGTGATCGGCGCGGGACTCAACCTGACGCTCGACGAGCACGACCTGCCCACGCTCACCTCGACGTCGCTGCTGCTCGCGACCGGACGCCGACCCGACGCCGATGCCGTGCTGAGCGGGTACCTCTCGCGCCTGCTCGACCTCGTCGACCGCTTCATCGCGTCCGGCGGCGACCCGTCGGCGAGCGGCGTGGCCGAGCGCGTGGCCGCCGTGTGCGGCACGCTCGGGCACGAGGTGCGCGTCGAGCTGCCGGGGGGCGGTGAGCTGGTCGGCGTCGCCGAGCGCCTCGACGACGACGGCCGCCTCGTCGTGCGGGACCGCGAGAACGGCGAGCCGCAGGCTGTCGCCGCAGGAGACGTCACGCACCTGCGGTATTAATGGGCCGTATGGCGGACGCGCGCACGGGACCCGTGGCAGGGGCCGACGAACGCGTCGTGGCGCGGCTGCGGCGTCACGGCCGCGTGCTCGCGCTGCCGGCCCTCCTACTCATCGCGACCGCCGGCGCGACGGCGTATCTCGTCCCCGCGCTCGAAGGTTGGCCGCAGCTCGCGGCACTGGTCGCCGCCGCGCTCGTCGCGGTGGTCGGCTGCGCGGTGCCGTACCTGGCGTGGCTCGCCTCGCGCGCCACCGTCACGACCCGGCGCGTCATCGTGCGCCGCGGGCTCTTCGTCCGCGTGCGCCGCGAGCTCTGGCACCGGCGCGGCTACGACGTGCAGATCAGCCGATCGTGGATGCAGCGGCTCATCGGCTCGGGAGACGTGCGACTCGAGACCGGGCACGAGGTGCCCATCGTGCTCAAGGACCTTCCGGACCCGCTCGCCGTGCAGGCGGCGCTGCACGAGCTCATGGCGGAGTCCCACGCACTCGGCGGACCCGCGCTCGGGCCGTCGGCGCTCGGCCCGCCCACCCCGATGGAGGGCGACACCTTCGCCTGGGGCGGCCGCTGACGGTTCCGCCCCACCCGCTCGTGCGAGGCAGCCAGCCGGAGCGCGTACTGTAGTCGGGCGGCGCGCGCTCCCCGCGGGCCGGGCGAGAAAGGCACCACCACTTTGGGCGAGGAATGCATCCACGGGTTCGACGAGGGTCTCTGCGCGATCTGCTCCCCACCGCCTGAGCCCGAGGCCCCCGCTCGAGCGGCGCGCACCCGTGCGACGCGTGCGGCCGGGACGGGTCCCGCCGCGGCGCGCGGCGGCGGCTCGACGCGGGCGTCGCGCCCCGCGGCATCCGCTCGGTCGCCCCGCCTCGCCGGTGCGTCGGCACCGCCGCTCGACGCCGGGAAGGCCCGGCTCTACCACGTGACCCACATCGAGAACCTCGGCCGCATCCTCGGGGCGGGCGCGCTCCTCGCCGACGCGGGCGACCCGCCGGCGTCGCCGGTCGTCGACGTCGCCGACCCGGCCGCCCGCGCCTACCGTCGGTCGACGAGCGTCGGCGACACGGGCGCGCACGTGGCCGAGTACGTCCCGTTCCTGCTCTCGACCGACGCGCACGTGTGGGACGCGATCCGCACCGGGACGCCCGACCCGCGCCTCACCGCCGAGGCGGTGCGCCGGCCGGCCGCCGACCACGTGCTGCTCGTGACCTCGGTCGCGGCCGCGGCGGGCGCCCGGCTCCATTCGCCGGGCGAGGTGGCCGTCAGCGAGACGGATGCCGCGCTCGGCGGCGCCGCGATCGCCGCGACGTGGCCCGACGCCGAACGCGCCATCGCGCGCGTCACCTTCGCCGACGAGGGCGCTGGCCTGCGCGCCGCCGAGGTGCTCGTGCGCGGGAGCGTGCCGATCGAGCGCATCGCGCTCATCGCGGTCGCGAACGATCGCGTGCGCGACCGTGTCCGCGCCGCGCTGCAGGCCGTCGGCGCGAAGGTCCGCGTGGCGGTCTACCCGCCCTGGTTCCTCGGCGGCGCCGAGTAGTCGGAGCCTCGCTCGCCGGCGCGCCCCTCGCTCGCGCCGAAGGCCTCGCCGGAATGGCCGGACCCCTCGAGGGGCGCCGGCTCGAGCGGCGGCTCCTCGAACAGCGCACGCTGCGCCTCCTCGACCCGGGCGCGGTTCGACAGGCCGTCGGTGCGGTGGTGGCCGAACACCCAGTACCGGTAGAGGACGAAGCGGAACGCCGTGCCGAGGGCCAGGCCCACGACGTTGGTCGAGATGTTGTCGGCGAGCAGGCTCGTGAGTCCGAGCACGTGATGGCTGATCCACAGGCACAGCAGTGCGATCGCCATGCCGCCGACCGACACGATCGCGTACTCGGCGAACTCCCGCAGCGCGTGCCGACGACGGTGCCGCCGGAACGTCCAGTAGCGGTTGCCCAGCCAGTTGAACACGATCGCGACGGTCGTCGAGATGGTCTTGGCGCCGATCGCGGACTGGGCCCACGTGCCCTCGCCGAACACGCCGACCCGCAGCGCGTTGAACAGCGCGATGTCGATCACGAAGCCGATGAGACCGACGACGCCGAACTTCACGAGATACGCCAGGAACCCGTGCCACGCGCGCGTCGCGAGCGAGCGCAGCGTGCCGGGCATCCCCCGATCCTAGCCGCGACCCCGCCGTAGACTGGGGTGTCGCGGCGCACCGGGCGTCGCGGGAACGGACGGTTCGGACCGGTGCGAGTCGGAGTGATCGGCGCAGGGCAGTTGGCACGGATGATGATCCCAGCGGCGATCGAGCTCGGCGTCGAGCTCCGGGTGCTCGCCGAGGGCGACGGCATGGCCGCATCGCTCGCGGCCGACCGGGTCGGCGACTACACCGACGCTGCGACCGTGCTCGCCTTCGCGCGTGGGGTCGACGTCGTGACGTTCGACCACGAGCACGTCCCGCAGGACGTGCTGCGCACGCTCGTTGATGCCGGCGTCCCCGTGCATCCCGGCCCCGACGCGCTCCGCTACGCGCAGGACAAGCTGCTCATGCGCGCGCGGCTCTCGGAGCTCGGCCAGCCGGTGCCCGACTGGGCGCGCGTGACCACGCCCGACGAGCTCGACGCGTTCATCGCCGACCACGCCGGCGCCGCGGTCGTGAAGACCCCGCGCGGCGGGTACGACGGCAAGGGCGTGCGAGTCGTGCGCAGCGCCGCCGAGGTCGCGGAGTGGTTCGCGGCCGCCGGCGAGGACGGCCGCGATGGCGCGCTGCTGGCCGAGGAGCTCGTCGACTTCCGGCGCGAGCTCGCGCAGCTGGTCGCACGCCGCCCGTCCGGCGAGGTGGTCGCCTGGCCGCTCGTCGAGACCGTGCAGGTCGGCGGAGTGTGCAGCGAGGTCATCGCGCCCGCCCCGAGCTCGGCCGGCCGCCTGGCCGATGTCGCGGCCGACGTCGCGATCGCCGTCGCCGAGGGGCTCGGCGTGACCGGCGTGCTCGCCGTCGAGCTGTTCGAGACGAGCGACGACCGCGTGCTCGTCAACGAGCTGGCCATGCGTCCGCACAACTCCGGCCACTGGACCATGGACGGCTGCACCACCGGCCAGTTCGAGCAGCACCTGCGGGCGGTGCTCGACCTGCCGCTCGGCGGCACCGGATGCCACGACGACTGGTCGGTGATGGTGAACCTGCTGGGCGGGCCTCCCGAGGGCACGCTCACCGACCGCTACGCCGACGCGCTCGCCGGTCATCCGACCGTCAAGATCCACAACTACGGCAAGGCGCCGCGCCCCGGCCGCAAGGTCGGACACGTCACGGCGGTCGGGCCCGATCTCGACGAGGCCGTGTACGAGGCCCGGGCCGCGGCGAAGGCCCTCCAGGACTGACGGAGCGCCCTCCGACTTCTTCCAGTCGCCAGCCCTAATATCTATCGGGTGATCGCAGGCAACCCCACCCCGCTCGTCGGCGTCGTCATGGGCTCCGACTCCGACTGGAACGTGATGCGCGAGGCATCCGAGCTCCTCGACGAGTTCGGCGTTCCGCACGAGGTCGAGGTGGTGTCGGCGCACCGCACGCCCGAGAAGATGATCGCGTACGGCAAGGAGGCCGCGGGCCGCGGCATCCGGGTCATCATCGCCGGCGCCGGCGGCGCCGCCCACCTGCCGGGCATGCTCGCCTCGGTCACGACCCTGCCGGTCGTCGGGGTGCCCGTGCCGCTCTCGCGGCTCGACGGACTCGACTCGCTGCTCTCGATCGTGCAGATGCCGGCCGGCGTGCCCGTCGCGACGGTCTCGATCGGCGGCGCGAAGAACGCCGGCCTGATCGCCGTGAAGATCCTGGCCACCTCCGACGACTCGCTCCGCGACGCGCTGGCCGACTACGCCGCGTCGCTCGCGGCGCTGGTCGAGGAGAAGAACGAGCGACTGAAGTCCACCCGATGACCCTCGCCGCAAGCCCCATCCGGTACCCGGACACCAAGTCCCGGCCGCTCATGACGCGGCGCGGATGGTGGCTCGTCGTGCTCAACCTGCTCATCCCCGGTTCGGCGCAGGTGCTCGCCGGCGATCGCCGGCTGGGCCGGTTCGGGCTCGGCGCGACCCTCACGCTCTGGGCCCTCGTCGTCCTCGGCGTGGTCGCGTACTTCGTCGCACCGACGATCATCTACACGATCGCGTCGAACAGCATCGCGCTGTGGATCATCGCGATCGGGCTCGTGTTCTACGCGGGGCTGTGGGTGGTGCTCACCCTCGACACGCTCCGCCTGGTGCGGCTCGTGAAGGCCGCGCCGTCGGCGCGCGCGGGCATCGCCGCGTTCACGACGGTCGCGCTCGTGCTCGTGTCGGGCACGGCCGCCTACGGCGCGTACGTCGCGACCACCGCCAGCGGCTTCCTCTCGTCGGTGTTCGCGGCCGGCCCGAGCGAGCCGCCCGTCGACGGCCGCTACAACATCCTGCTGCTCGGCGGCGACTCCGGTCCGGATCGCGAGGGCATGCGACCCGACAGCATGACCGTCGTGAGCATCGACGCCGAGACCGGCAGCGCCGTCATGGTCGGCCTGCCGCGCGATCTCGAGGACGTGCCGTTCCCCGACCACTCGCCGCTCGCCGCCATGTACCCCGAGGGCTACGGATCGATCGACGGGTGCAACGTCGACACGTGCCACCTCAACTCGATCTACACGGAGGTCGAGCTCAAGAGCCCCGAACTGTACCCCGACGCGACCGCTCGCGGCAGCGAGCCCGGCATCGACGCGATGATGGATGCCGCCGAGGGCGTCACCGGCCTGCCGATCCAGTACTTCGTGCTCATCGACATGCAGGGCTTCGAGCAGCTCGTGAACGCGCTCGGCGGCGTCGAGATCGACGTCGAGACCCGCATCCCGATCGGCGGCGACGAGGACAACAACAACGTCGACGGATGGATCGAGCCCGGGCTCCAGAAGCTGGACGGCTATCACGCGCTCTGGTACGGCCGAGCGCGGTACGGGGTCGCGGGCGGCGACTATGCGCGGATGGCGCGCCAGCGCGTCCTTCAGGAGGCCATCCTGCGGCAGTTCACGCCCGCGAACGTGCTGACCAAGTTCCAGGACGTCGCCCAGGCGGGCGAGGAGACGGTTCGCACCGACATCCCGCAGTCGATGCTCGGCTACTTCGTCGACCTCGCGATGAAGACGAGGGAGCAGCCGATCACGACGGTCGAGCTCGTCCCCGAGACCGGCGTCGATCCCATGGAGCCCGACTGGGAGCTCGTGCACTCGCTCGTCGCGCAGGCCGTCGCGCCGCCGGCGACCGAGGAACCCGCGGGCTGACGCGACCGCGCGTCGCGACCGACGCGCGGCACGGCGGCTCGCCGCTACAGGTCGGCGTGCAGCTGCCAGACGCGCTCGGCGGAGTCGCGCCAGCTGAAGGCGCGCGCACGATCGGATCCGGCGATCGAGAGGCGCTCGGCGACATCGCGGTGCTCGACGACGGCGGTGATGGCGGCGGCGAGCCGATCGACGTAGCCGCCGCCCACGCCGACGGGAACCGCGATCCCGGCGTCGGCCGCGACCTCGACGTACGCCGGCGTATCCGAGTGCACGACCGGGACGCCGATGCTCATGGCTTCGATGATCGACGTGCCATCACCCTCGTCGTGACTCGGCGCCACGAACGCCACGGCGCCGGCCAGCACGCTCGCGAGCTGGGCCGCATCGCGCGGCTCGATCGCGTGGACGCGCTCGGGCGCGACCCCGGCCTCCTCGGCGACCGTCGCGAGGTGCAGTTCGCCCCAGCTCTCGGGACCGAGCACGACGAGCTGCAGGTCGGGCACGCCGGGGCGGCCGAGCGCGGCGAGCAGGTCGCCGACGCCCTTGCGCGGCTCGAGGGAGCCCTCGACCACGAGGTAGTCGTCGGGCAGGCCGAGCTCGATCGCGCTCGAGCGCACGAGCACCTCGGGCGGGCGCTCGAGCCCCAGGCGAGGCGCGGTTCCGATCACGCGGACCCGGTCGCCCAGGTCGACGATCGAGGAGAGCCGCTCGGCGAGCGCATGCGTGGGCACGACCACGGCATCGGCGTGCCGGCGGGCGCGCTTGAGCATGGCCTTCTGCCACGCGACGGTCGCCGAGGTCAGCGAGTCGGGGTGCGTCCAGGCGAGCAGGTCATGCACGGTCACCACGATCTGCTCGCCGGGCGTCGTGCGGTCGTGACGGCGCAGCGGCGCGAACAGCGACGGCGCGTGGATCATTCCGCCGCCGGGCGAGGTCGTGAGGCCGAACTGCCACGCGGCGGCCAACTCGCGCCGGGCGAGGCTCGACTTGTAGAGCCCGGCGAGGCCGGGGAACATCGCCTCGATGCGCTCGTAGTCGGTCGGCAGCGAGCTCGACACGATGCCCTCGACGTCGCAGCCGCGCGGCGCGGTGGCGATGAGCGCCTGGGTGAGGGCCTCGGCGTACCGGCCGATCGGGCCCGGGACGGGGGCGACGACCTGGTCGACGATCACGCGGAGCGTGGTGGGCATGCCCCTCCTTCTGATGCGGCTCGGCGGCTCGGACGGCTCGTCAACTGTACCCGGCGGCCCGTCGGCGAGGTCGGGATCGCGCGGGCTGTGGACAGCCGGGCGGCTCCGGACAGGGCAAGATGGATGGGTCCCGTTCCCGCCGAGTCCGAGAGCCGATGAGTCCGACTTCCCCGCCAGCCCGCGTCGTCGCGGTCGTCGTCGCGTACAACCGACGCGACCTCCTCTCGGAGGTCCTCGAGGCCCTCATCGCCCAGGACTCGCCCGTCGCGCGGATCGTGGTCGTCGACAACGCGTCGACCGACGGCTCGGCCGAGGTCGCTCGAGCGGCCGGCGAACTCGTCGACCTGGTCGAACTGCCCCGGAACACCGGGGGCGCGGGCGGGTTCGCCGCCGGCATGGCGGTCGCGCTGGCCGACCACGATCCCGACTGGATCTGGCTCATGGACGACGACACCGTCCCCACCCCGTCGGCGCTGCGCGCCCTGCTCGACGCCGTCTCCGGCACCGACGTCGCGGTCGCCGGTTCGCGGGTCGAGTGGTTCGACGGCAGCGAGCACCCCATGAACACGCCCCGGCCGAAGCCGTTCGCGAGCGCGGGCGAGCGGCGCCAGGCCGCGTCCGGGCGAGCCGTCCCCATCCGGAGCACCTCGTTCGTCTCGATGCTCGTGCGTGCCGACGTCGTGCGAGCGGTCGGACTGCCGATCGCCGACTACTTCATCTGGAACGACGACTTCGAGTACTCCACGCGCGCGCTGCGGGGCCGACGTGGGCTGCACGTGCCGGCCTCGGTCGTCGTGCACAAGACCCGCGTGCTCGGGTCGACCGACACCGACCCGGGGGAGCGGTTCTACTACGAGGTCCGCAACAAGCTGTGGATGTTCCGCCGCTCGCGGAGCCTCGCGTGGTGGGAGAAGGTGCTCTACGGCGGCTCGAGCGCGTTGCGATGGCTCCGCACGGTCGTCCGCTCGCACGACCGGGCCACGCTGGCCGACGGCTGGCGACGCGGATGGCGCGACGGCACGAGGTTCCGCCCGCGGCCGAACTCCGACGCACTGGCCGACCTCGGCCGCGCGAGCGATGCCGTGAGAGCGGTGGAGCCGGCGTGAGCGAGCCGTTCGCCCTGCTGATGGCGGTGTACCGCGGCGATCACCCGGTGCACTTCGACAAGGCGTTCTCATCGTCCGTCATGGCCCAGACGCGCCCGCCCGCGCAGGTCGTGCTCGTCCAGGACGGGCCGGTGTCGCCCGGACTCGAAGGCGCCATCGAGGGCGCGATCGCCAAGTCGCCCGTTCCGGTGCGTCATCACCGCATCGCGCAGAACGCCGGGCTGGCCGGAGCGCTCGCCGAGGGACTCGCCTTGAGCGAGCACGACATCGTCGCCCGCATGGACGCCGACGACATCTCGCTGCCCGAGCGATTCGCCGCGCAGGTGCCGCTGATCGAGGGCGGACTCGACCTCGTCGGGACCGGCATGCTCGAGTTCCTCGACGACGACGGCTCCATCGTGGGCCGGCGCGTGCCTCGGACCGAGCAGGCCGAGATCGAGCGGTACGCCCGGTTCCACGACCCGTTCAGCCATCCGACGGTCGTCTACCGCCGCACGGCGGTCGAGCGCGCGGGCGGATACCAGCCGCTCGGCCTCATGGAGGACTACTGGCTCTTCGCGCGCATGATCCACACCGGCGCGCGCGTCGGGAACCTCGCCGAGCCCCTCGTCATGTACCGCGTCGGAGAGGGCGCGTACGCCCGTCGCGGCGGTGTCGCGCAGTGGCGCAGCGAACTCCAGCTGCAACGCGCACTCCGGCGCATCGGCTTCACGTCGCGTACCCAGTACGTGCGGAACGTGGCGGTTCGCGGCACCTACCGATTCGTGCCCGAGCCCATCCGCCGCCGCGCCTACCGGCGCCTCATCGCGCGCGGCTCGAGCGTCGACCACGCCTGATCGGGCCCCGTCGGCGTCGATCCCGGGCGTCCGACGGTAACACGACGCGCCGGGACGAGCGGGCGCCCGCACGAGCGGTGCGCCCGTAGCATGTGGCGCGTGTCCCGCCCGGCGCGGGAGGCGCGGCGGGAGTGGTGATGCGTTCGGTTCGACGGTTCTGGGCGGCGGCGGCAGCGGTCGTCGCGCTGGTCGCCGGCGCCGTCACCGCGGCCGGCGGATCGGCCGAGCAGGCGGTCGCGGCGGATCCGAAGGACTTCAATCCGGGCATGATCATCAGCGACCAGGTGTTCTACGACAGCTCGACCATGACGGTGGCGCAGATCCAGGCCTTCCTCGATGCGCGCGTGCCGTCGTGCGCGAGCGGCTACGTCTGCCTGAAGAACTACGCGCAGGCGACGACGAGCCAGCCCGCACGGAGCGAGGGGTGCACCGCCTACACCGGCCAGTCCAGCGAGTCCGCCGCGCTCATCATCTACAAGGTCGCCCGCGCGTGCGGCATCAATCCGCGTGCGCTCATCGTGCTCATCGAGAAGGAGCAGGGGCTCATCTCGGACTCCACGCCGTCGACCCGGCAGTTCCGCTCGGCCACGGGGTACGGATGCCCGGACACCGCCGATTGCGACACGCTGTACTACGGCTTCTTCAACCAGGTGTACAACGCCGCGTGGCAGTTCAAGAAGTACCGGGCGAACCCGACGATCCGCGCGTACCAGGCCGGCCGCTACAACACGATCCTGTGGCATCCGAACACCGGATGCGGCTCGTCCCAGGTGTACATCCAGAACCAGGCCACCGCGGGGCTCTACATCTACACCCCCTACCGCCCCAACGCCGCGGCGCTCGCGAACCTGTACGGCACGGGCGACTCGTGCTCGAGTTACGGCAACCGCAACTTCTGGCGGATGTTCACCGACTGGTTCGGAGCCACGAGCGCCCCGGCCGCACCGACCTCCGTGGCCTCCGACGAGATCCCGCTCGTGTACGCGGTCGACGGCGCCGGCGCGTTCTGGCTCTACCCCGGCACGGGGCGCGGAGGCTGGGGTCCGCGGTTCAAGGCGGGCGTCGGATGGGGCGGCATGCGCTTCGTCGAGGGCGTCGGCGACGTGACCGGCGACAGTCACCGAGATGTGCTCGCCGTGGACGGCGAGGGTGCGCTCTGGATCTACCCGACCGACGGGTCCGGTCGCTTCGTGCCGCGCCTCGCGGCCGGCACCGGGTACGGGCAGATCACCGCCCTGCTCTCCGCGGGCGACTTCGATCGGGACGGCGACCAGGACGTCTTCACGCGCGACGCCGCCGGGAACCTGCGACTGCACGCGAACAACGGGGCCGGCGTCTTCGCCGCCCCGCGCACGGTGGGGGTCGGCTGGGGCCCCTTCACCGCGCTCGTCGGCGGTCTCGACTTCGACCGGAACGGACGCACCGACGTGCTCGCGCGCGACTCCGTCGGCGGCCTGTGGCTGTACGGCGGAAACGGTCGCGCGGGCTGGTCGGGGGCGTCGCGCATCGGCACGGGCTGGACGGCGTTCGACCGGATCCTCACGCCGGGCGACTTCGACGGGGACGGCGCGGAGGACGTGCTCGCCCGGGACGCCGCCGGGACGCTCCGCCTCTATCCCGGCAACGGCTCGGGCGGATGGAGGACCCCGCGCATCGTGGGCACCGGCTGGAGCGGCATGAAGATGATGGCGGGTCCCGGCGCGGAGGCGGTCGCCTCCGTCGCGCTGGCCACGGGCATGGGCGACCTGACCGGTGACGGGGCGCGCGACCTGCTCGCGCAGGACACCGGGGTCGGCACCTGGATCTATCCCGGCAACGGCTCGGGCGGCTGGCTGCCCCGTCGCACGGCTCCGGGTGACTGGAAGGGCCTGAACCTGGTGCTGGGCGCCGGGGACTTCAACCGCGACGGGCTCCGCGACGTCCTCGCACGCGACGCGGCGGGCGACCTCTGGCGCTACCCGAGCGACGCAGTCGGCGGGTTCGGCGCACGGGTCAAGGCCGGCAACGGATGGAGCGGCTTCACCGCGATCGTGGGCGCCGGCGACCTCGATGGCGATCGCGACTGGGACCTCGTCGCGACCGACGCGGCCGGCGTGCTCTGGCGCTACCCCGGCGACGGCAAGGGCGGATTCGGCGCGCCCGCGGCGATCGGGCAGGGCTGGAAGGACATGCGTCGCGTCTTCAGCCCTGGTGACTTCGACGGCGACGCGCGACCCGACCTGCTCGCCGTCACCCCCACGGGCGACCTGCGGCTCTACCCCGGCAACGGTGCGGGCGGCTACAACGCGGCGCGCCTCGTCGGCAACGGCTGGCAGAGCATGACCTGGCTCGGCAGCCCCGGTGACTTCGACGGCGACCTCCGATCCGACGTGCTCGCGCGCACGTCCGATGGCGTGCTGCGCCTGTACCCGGGGAATGGACGAGGCGGCTGGCTGTCGGCGCGCGACGTCGGCACCGGATGGCAGGC
Source organism: Agromyces flavus (assembly GCF_900104685.1). Taxonomy (NCBI): domain Bacteria; kingdom Bacillati; phylum Actinomycetota; class Actinomycetes; order Micrococcales; family Microbacteriaceae; genus Agromyces; species Agromyces flavus. The sequence goes on along the minus strand of NZ_LT629755.1, from coordinate 1,893,984 downwards.
GATGGAGCTCATCGGCTGATCGACGGCGCGCGGGCCGACATGACGCCGCGCGCTCGTCGGCTAGGATCGTCGCGTGTGCTCCGTGAGGTCTGGCGGGTGAGGGCCGGTACTCCCATCGCGGAGGTCGTGATCGCGGTGCACGATGCACGTCGACCGGTCGGCCGGGCGATCGAGTCGATCGTCGGCGCGCCGGGCGCCCGGGCGGATGCGCCGCCCGTCCGCGTGACGGTCGTGTGCCACAACCTTCCGGCGACCGCCTTCGGCGAGACGGCCGAGCGGTTCGCCGACGCCGACGTGCGCTGGCTCGAGCTCCACGACGGCATCCGAAGCCCCGCCGGTCCGTTCAACCACGGCCTCGCACTCGCCGAGGCGCCCTGGGTCGGCGTGATGGGGTCGGACGACTCGTTCGACCCCGGCGCGGTGGACGCGCTCGTGGGCCGCCTTCGCGCCGACGCTCCGCAGGTCCTGCTCTATCCGCTGCGCCACCAGGACGGGCCTCCGATGGCCAACCCCCTCAGCCGGCGAGCCCGTCACCGTCGCCTCGACCCCGTCAAGGACCGACTGGCCTACCGGACGGCACCGCTCGCGCTCATCCAGCGCCCGCTCGTCGGGGAGCTGGGCCTCCAGTTCGCGCCCGGGCTGCGCAGCGGGGAGGATGCGGGCTTCTCGGCCCGGCTCTGGAACCTCGCGGAGCGCATCGACTTCCACCCGGCCGACCCCGGCTACGTCATCGGGGCCGACGCGGTGGACCGCGTGACCGCCGCCCCCATGGACGTCGAGGACGAGGTCCGCCCGTACCGCGACCTGTTCGCGGAGCCCTGGGTCGCGGCGCTGCCGCGTCCTCGTCGCCAGGCGCTCGTCGTGAAGACGGTCCGCATCCACCTCATGGGCGCCGTCCTGCGTCGCGCCCGGGCGGGTGCGTTCGCCGACGGCGACCTCGAGGCCTACCGCGGCCTCCTGGCCGCCGGGCTCCGTCTGGCCCCCGACGCGCTCGCGCCGATGTCCCGGCGCGATCGCGCGGTGCTCGACGCGGTCCTCGCTTCGGCGCCCGAGGGCGCAGTCGTCGAGGCGGTGCGCCGCCACGACGCGGCGCATCGGGCAGATCGCCTGCTGACCCGCTCCCCGTGGCGGGCCCTCGACCGCGAGAGCGACCTGCGACGCATGCTCCGGTACGTCGGATGGCCCCGTTGAGCGCAACACCCGCCGCGCGAGCGGCCGAGGAAGGAACGATGTCGAAACCACAGCTGCTCATCCTGTCGTTCTCGTCGATCGCAGGGGACGCGCGCGTGCTGAAGCAGGTGCGCCTCTTCCGCGACCGCTACGCGGTCACGACGTGCGGATACGGTCCGCCGCCGGAGGGCGTCGTCGAGCACGTCCGGATCCCCGACGACCGCCCCGCGCACGACCTGAACGGCCGGCTGATCACGCTGCACTGGTACCGGCGTGCCCTGTGGTCCATCCCGGCCGTGGCCTGGGCCGGCGACGCACTCGCGGGACGGCGGTTCGATGCGGTGCTCGCGAACGACCTCGAGGCCGTTCCCGTGGCCGTGCGGCTCGCCGGAGGGACGCGCGTTCACGCCGACCTGCACGAGTACACGCCTCGCCTGCACGAGGAGCACGAGGCCTGGAACCGCCGGATCCGGCCGTTCCACGAATGGGTCGCCCGTCGCTACGCCACCCGCGCGGCCTCCTGGACCACCGTCAGCGGCGGGCTCGCGCGCGAGTACGAACGGCAGTTCGGCTTCTCGCCGCGCATCGTCACGAACGCCGCGCCGTACGCCGACCTGCAGCCCACCCCGGTCGGCGACCGCATCCGCATCGTGCACAGCGGAGCGTGCCTGCGCAACCGCAACATCATGGCCATGGCCGAGGGGGTGGCCGCGGCATCCGCCCCGGTGTCGCTCGAGCTCTACCTGACGCCCAACGATCCCGGCTACCTCGAGGAACTCCGTCGATTCGCCGAGCAGAGCGCCGGCGCCGACGGCGTGCCGAGCGTCGTCCTGCACGATCCTGTGCCCTACGACTCGCTCATCCGCACGCTCAATGGCTTCGACCTCGGCATCCACGTGCTGCCGCCGGTCAACTTCAACAACGAGTGGGCGCTCCCCAACAAGCTGTTCGACTACGTCCAGGCGCGCCTCGGGGTGGTCGTCGGGCCGTCCGCCGAGATGGCGGAGTACGTGCGGACGCACGACCTCGGACTCGTCCTCGACGACTTCAGCGCCGAGGCCCTCACACGGGCACTCGACGCGCTCGACCGCGAGGCCGTCGCGGGATTCAAGCGATCGGCGGATGCCGCGGCCGAGCCCATGTCGGCCGAGGCGCAGGTGCACGTCTGGGCCGACTGCGTCGGCCGGATCATCGAGGAGGCTCGCGCATGAGCCGCACGTCCCTGCTCATCATCTCGTTCTCCGCCATCCGGTCCGACGCCCGCGTGCTGAAGCAGGTGCAGGAGTTCTCGCGCGACTACGACGTCACCACCTGCGGGTACGGCGAGCGGCCCGACGGCGTCGTCGACCACGTCCGGCTGCCCGACGACGCCGCCGCGTGGCGGTACGACAAGCCGTCGGTCGTGCTCCGCCGCTTCCGCCGCGCCTACTGGACCAATCCCGCGGTGGCCGCCGCCTGGCCGCTGCTCGACGGCCGCCGCTTCGACGTGGTGCTCGCGAACGATGTCGACACCGTGCCGATCGCACTCCGGCTCGCGCCCGCGAAGGGCGTCCACGCCGACCTGCACGAGTACGCACCGAAGCAGAAGGAGGACGTGCTCGTCTGGCGCCTGTTCCTGGGTCCGCTCATGACGTGGCTCGTGCGGCGCGCCGTCACCCGCGCCGACTCGGTCACGACCGTCGGACAGGGCATCGCGGACGAGTACCGGCGCGTGTTCGGCGTCGACGCGGGCGTGGTGACCAACGCCGCTCCGTACGTGGAGGCGGCGCCCGGCCCGGTGGGCGACCCCATCCGGCTGGTGCACAGCGGGGCCGGCCTGCGCGACCGCAACATCCTCGCCCTGGTCGAGGCGGTGGAGGCGGCATCCTCGCGCGTCACCCTCGACCTGTACCTCACCGAGAACGACCCGACCCTCATCGCGGAACTGCGGGAGCGCCGCTCCGAGCGCGTGACGCTGCATCCGCCCGTCCCGTACGTCGAGCTGTCGGCGACCCTGAACGGATACGACGTCGGGATCCACGCGCTGCCGCCCACGAGCTTCAACAACCGCTGGGCGCTCCCGAACAAGCTGTTCGACTACGTGCAGGCGCGGCTCGGCGTCCTCATCGGACCGTCGCCCGAGATGGCCGCCATCGTCGAGCGCCACGGCATCGGTGCGGTGGCGAGGGGGTTCGCCGTCGCCGACCTCACCGACGCCATCGATCGCATGGACGCCGAGACCGTCCGGCGGTGGAAGGCCGCCTCGGACGGTGCGGCGCACGAGCTCTCGAGCGCGACCCAGGTCGCCGTGTGGCGTCGCGCGATCGACGCCCTCGCGGCCCAGCCGGGCTCAGCGTGAGCGGCGCACCAGTTCCTCGATGACGCGCTCGGCGGCGCGACCGTCGCCGTAGGGCGTGGCATCCGTCGCCTCGGGCGCAGGTCGTGCCACCGCGTGCCGGATCTCGTCGCCGCTGTTCGCGAGCACGTTCCAGCCCAGTTCGACCGTCTCGACCCACTCGGTCTCGGTGCGGACCGTCGTGCAGGGCACGCGGAGCAGGAACGCCTCCTTCTGGAGGCCGCCCGAGTCGGTGACGACGCCGCGCGACGACAGCACCGCGCCGACGAGGTCGGGGTACGCGAGCGGAGCGTGCGACACCAGCGAGCCCGCGTCGAGATGGATGCCGTGCTGCTGGGCGCGCGCGATCACGCGCGGGTGCGCGAGCAGGACCACGGGGTGGTCGATCGCGGCGAGCGACTCGACGATCATCCGGAGCCGCTCGGGATCGTCGGTGTTCTCGGCGCGGTGGATGGTGGCGACCGAGTAACCGCCCGGCTGCAGGCCGAGCTCGTCGATGAGCGCGACCGGCTGGCCCGCCCGCGCGTCCCGCACCTGCATCAGGACGTCGGTCATCACGTCGCCCACGACGACGGTGCGCTCGGCGAGCCCCTCATCGGCGAGGTGGCGCGCCGCGACATCCGTCGGCGCGAGCAGGAGGTCGGCGGCGTGGTCGGTCAGGACGCGGTTGTGCTCCTCGGGCATGCGGCGGTTGAACGAGCGCAGCCCGGCCTCGAGGTGCGCCACGGGCAGGTGCAGCTTCACGGCGCTGAGCGCCGCGGCGAGGGTCGAGTTGGTGTCGCCGTAGACGAGCACCCAATCGGGTGCATGCTCCTCGAACACCGCGTCGAGCGCGCCGAGGATGGCCCCGGTCTGCACGCCGTGGCTGCCTGAGCCCACCCCGAGGTGCACGCCCGGCGCCGGGATGCCGAGGTCGTCGAAGAACACGTCGGAGAGCATCGGATCGTAGTGCTGGCCCGTGTGCACGATCTCGTGCTCGACGCCCGCGGCGGCGGCCGCGTGGGCGATGGGGGCGAGCTTGACGAACTGGGGACGTGCACCGACGACGCTGATGACCTTCACGGGCCTCGATTCTACGTGGCGGGGCCGGTGCTACCGTACTCGGGTGCGGGTCCTCGCCGTCACGACGTGGTTCCCCTCGGCGGCGGCGCCCACCTCGGGGGTGTTCGTCGAGCGCGACGTCGAACTGCTCCGCCACGCGCACGACGTCGACGTGCTGCACCTGCACCCACCCGGTGCCGTCGGCCGCGCGGATGTCGCCGCCGGCGTCCGCCGCCTGGAGATGTCGACGTCGAGTCCGGCCCAGGTCCTCCGCGCCGCCCGCACGCTGCGCGCGGGACTCCGCCGGTACGACCTGGTGCACACGATGTCGCCGTCCGCGCTGCTTCCGTTCGCACCGGTCCGCGTGCGCATCCCGTGGGTGCACACCGAGCACTGGTCGGCGCTGCTCGACACGTCGACCGTCGGTCCGGCGGTGCGGATCGGACTCGCGGCGACCCGGCGGCTCATGCGACGCCCCGACGCGGTGGTGGCCGTCAGCGGCGCGCTCGCCGAGCAGTTGTCATCCCATCTCGGACGGCCGGTCGATGTCATCCCCGACGTAGTGGACGCGCCCGCGCGCCCCGCGCCACGCCCGATCCACGAAGCGCCGCTGCGGCTCGTCGCGGTGGGCGCGCTCATCCCGCGCAAGGGTCCCGATCTCGCCGTCGAGACGGTCGCCGAACTGCATCGCCGCGGGCGCGACGCACGGCTCACCTGGGTCGGCGAGGGTCCGATGCGCGACGAGGTGGCCGAGCTCTCGGCCCGGCTGGGGGTCGACGACGCCGTGAAGTTCGTCGGCGAGGTCCCGCCGGACGACGTCCGAGAGGCGCTCGCCGCCGCCGACCTCTTCCTCATGCCGACCTCGGTCGAGACCTTCGGCGTCTCGATCGCCGAAGCGCTCCTCAGCGGGCGGCCCGTCATCGTCGGCGCGACGGGCGGCCAGCGCGACTTCGTCGACGAGCCCGACGGCATCCTCGTGGCGGAACGGACTGCGACGGCCTACGCCGACGCGGTCGAGCGCTCCCTGGCGCTCACGGCCGACCGCACCGCCGACGACATCGCGGACGCGATCCGCGACCGCTTCCGGCCCGAGGCCCGGGCCGCGGCGTACGAGGGCGTCTACCGCGAGGCAGCGCGCGGCCGGCGAGCCGGTCGACGCGACGAGCCCGCCGCCCGAGCGCCGCGGGTCAGGCCCGGCCGATGACCCGGTAGGTCACGTCGTCGCCCCACGCCTCGGCGGAGCTCACACGGCGCCCGTCGATGAACGCGCGCACGCCGGGAAGGTCGGTCGGCGAGAGGTCGCGGTACTCGCGGTGGTCGGCCTGGACGATCGCCGCGTCGACCGGCTCACCCAGCCGGTACGGCGCGAACCCGTATCCGGCGAGCTCCTCGTCGGTGTACAGCGGATCGTGCACGAGCGGCTCGGCGCCGCGACGGCGGAGCGACTCCACCGTGTCGAAGACGCCCGAGAACGCCGTCTCCTTGACGCCACCGCGGTAGGCGGCGCCGAGGACCACGACCCTGGCTCCGGCGAGATCGCCGAATGCGCCCTCGAGCATGCCGACCGCGTAGTCGGGCATGTCGAGGTTCGCCTCGCGCGCCGCGCGGACGACGGTCGCGTCGGGGTCGTTCCAGAGGTACAGGCGCGGATAGACCGGGATGCAGTGCCCGCCGACCGCGATGCCCGGCTGGTGGATGTGGCTGTAGGGCTGCGAGTTCGAGGCCTCGATGACCTTGTACACGTCGACCCCGGACTTCTGGGCGAACCGCGCGAACTGGTTCGCGAGGCCGATGTTCACGTCGCGGTAGGTCGTCTCGGCGAGCTTCGCGAGCTCGGACGCCTCGGCCGACCCGAGGTCCCAGACGCCGTTCGCGCGGGGGAGGTCGGTCCGCTCGTCGAAGTCGAGCACGGCCTCGTAGAACTCGACGGCGCGGCGGGCGCCCTCGTCGGAGAGCCCGCCGACGAGCTTGGGGTACTTGCGCAGGTCCTCGAAGACCCGGCCGGTGAGCACGCGCTCGGGAGAGAACACGAGGTGGAAGTCGCGTCCCTCGACCAGGCCCGACACCTCCTCGAGCATGGGCTTCCAGCGTCCGCGCGTCGTGCCGACGGGGAGCGTCGTCTCGTAGGCGACGAGCGTGCCCGGCGAGAGGTGCTCCGCGAGCGAGCGCGTCGCGGCATCCATCCACCCGAAGTCGGGGCGGGCCTCGGCGTCCACGAAGAGCGGCACCACGAGCACGACCGCGTCGGCGCCGGGGATCGCGTCGGCGTAGTCGGTCGTCGCGCGGAGCCGGCCTGCATGCACGAGCTCGGACAGCTGCTCCTGCAGGTGCGCCTCACCGGGGAACGGCTCGGTGCCGGCATTGACGAGTTCGACGGTGCGCGGGTTGACGTCGACGCCGACGACGTCGTGGCCCTTCGACGCGAACTGCACGGCCAGCGGCAGTCCGATCTTGCCCAGGGCGATGACGGCGATCTTCAACGTGTGCTCTCTTCCTCGTGTCGTGGCGGGACTCAGCAGCCCGTCACCTCGTACAGTCTCGCGTCGCCGCGCTCGGCCACCAAGGTGAGGCCCTCGGGGTCGCGCGGCAGGTCGGTCAGGCCGGGATACAGCTCGGCGCGGGCGTCGTCGACGAACAGCATCCGGTCGTCGGAGTCGATGACGTGGGTGACGCCGAGTTCGCGCGCGGCCTCGCACGCCTCGGGCGTCGCGTCGGCGAGCCCCTCGGCGATCGCGCGGTGCGCGGGCGGGTAGGCGCCGCCCACGTGGGGGAACAGCGCACGTCGGCCCGTGTAGGCGTAGACGAGCGCGCTGCCGTTCCACGGATTCCCGGCGATCACGGCATCCTCTGGCACGAGTCGGTCGACGTCGCCGAACAACTCGAGCTCGTCGGGGTTCACGGACGCGCTCTGCGCGTCGAGGCGGAACGAGCGCTCGAGGTCGCCCCGCATGCTCGGGACGGCGCCGAACTGGGTCCCCACGACCGCGATCGCGGCGACGAGCGCGACGACGCCGAGCACGAGCCCGCTCGAGGGCTCGGCGCCGCGGCCGCGAGCGAGGCGCCGGAGCCCGAGCTCGACCCACTCGAGGACCAGCACGAGTCCGATGGCGGCCAGCGGAACGGCGACGACGGGTCCGAGCGCGGCGAGGCGGAACGCGTCGTTGTACCAGAGGCCGGTGATCGCCGTGCGGAGCGGGCCCTCGGGCCATCCGTTGGCGAAGCCGAACAGGACCGCGGCGAGCAGCCACGACACCACGAGCCACACCGGGGTGCGACGCAGCAGGAGGCCGCCGATGACGCCGACGAGGACGAGGATCGTCGAGACCCAGCCGACCGTGATGTCGAGCGGGCTGTTGCGCAGTGCCTCGGCGACCGAGAGGTAGAAGGGCCGCACCGACGGCCAGCCGTTGTCACCGGTGCCGAAGCGCGTCCACACGAAGGCCTCGACCGCGAACACCGCGAGGGTGCCGACCACGATGAGCGCGCGACGCGAGGCGCGGGAGGGCGCTCGCAGGCCGCGCACGGCCGCGCTGACGACGAGGGGCGCGCTCAGCGCGAACACCGAGAACAGCGCGTTGGGGTGCGCCATCGTGGCGGCGCCCGTCGCCATGACCGCGGCGATCGCCCAGCCCGTCGCGGTCATGCCCGCCCCGGTGGCGGGTCGTGCCGCGGGCTCGACCTCCGGATCGGGCGCGGTTCCGGCGCCCGCCCGACCGAGGCGGCGCGGGCCACCGCGCAGCAGGCCCACGAGCGCTCCGAGGGCGACCGGGACGAGCGCGACCGCCAGCGAGTTCGGGTACAGCACGCCGTACCACGCGAGCAGGTACGGGAACGCGGCGAAGCCGGCGCTCAGCGCACCGCCCAGCACGAGGACGAGCGGACGCGAGCCGAACAGCATCCGCACCAGGAAGGCGCACGCGACCGGCCACACGAACGCGGCGACCGCGAGCGAGACCGCGTTCGCGGTGACGACGACGCTCGAACCGGTCGCCTGCATGGCGAGTGCCGCGAATGCGTGCCAGGTGGTCGGGTAGAAGCCGGATGCCGCCGCCGGCGTGGTCATGGTCATATGCAGCGGCGAGGCGTCGGCGGTGTCGGCGATCCAGCGGATCGCGTTGAGGTGGAACAGCGCGTCGTAGGTCTGCGAGGGATGCCGCGGCGAACCCATCCCGGGCAGCAGCGTGGCGAGGATCAGCGCCCCGCCGGTCGCGACGCCGCCGAGGACCGGGAGCAGTTCGGACCACCGCCCGGGATCGGAGCCGGCGCGGGCGGTGAAGCGGCGCAGGCCCCAGGACACGAGCGCGGCGACGAGCGCCACGATGCCGACCGGGAGGAGTCCCCAGTCGAGCCCGATGAGCGGCGCGAGCAGCGACGCCGCTCCGACGATGCCCACGGAGGCGGCGACTGCGACGCCGAGGGCCGCGGCCCCGCGCAGTCCGAGCAGGATCGCGAACGGCGCTCCGGGCACGACGAAGAGCACGATCGCGACGGCGATCGCGGGCACGGCCTCCAACCAGGTCATCGGTGCGAGCGGGCTCGGCTCACGCCTCGCCGTCGCCCGACTCGAGCGGCGCGGAGCCCTCGAGGTACGGACGGAGGCGGTTGTCGAACATGCTCAGCGCCGACCCGATGGCCATGTGCATGTCGAGGTACTTGTACGTGCCGAGTCGGCCGCCGAACAGCACGTCGCGCTCCTGCTTGGCGAGCGTCCGGTACTTCAGGAGCCGTTCGCGGTCGGCCGCCGTGTTGACCGGGTAGTACGGCTCGTCGCCGTGCTCGGCGAACCGCGAGTACTCGCGCATGATGACCGTGCGGTCGGTCGGATAGTCGCGCTCGGGGTGGAAGTGGCGGAACTCGTGGATGCGCGTGTACGGCACCTCGGCGTCGGCGTAGTTCATGACGCTCGTGCCCTGGAAGTCGCCGATGTCGAGGACCTCCTCCTCGAAGTCGAGCGTGCGCCACTGCAGCGCCCCCTCGGCGTAGTCGAAGTAGCGGTCGACGGGCCCGGTGTAGACGACCGGCACTCGACCGACGGCGTTGCCCTTCGAGTAGGGCTGGGACTCGTCGAAGAAGTCCGTCCCGAGCTGCACCTCGATGTTGGGGTGGTCGGCCATGCGCTCGAGCCACGCGGTGTAGCCGTCGGTGGGCAGGCCCTCGTACGTGTCGTTGAAGTAGCGGTTGTCGTACGTGTACCGGACGGGCAGGCGCGAGATGATCTCGGCGGGAAGGTCGCTCGGGTCGGTCTGCCACTGCTTCGCGGTGTAGTGCTTGATGAAGGCCTCGTAGAGGGGCCGGCCGATCAGCTGGATGCCCTTGTCGTTGAGGTTCTGCGGGTCGGTGCCGGCGAGCTCGCCCGCCTGCTCGCGGACGAGTTCTCGCGCTGCGCCCGGACCGTGCGCCGAGCGGAAGAACTGGTTGATCGTGCCGAGGTTGATCGGCATCGGGTACACCTCCCCGCCGTGCTGCGTGTAGACGCGGTGCACGTAGTCGGTGAAGGTGGTGAACCGGTTGACGTACTCCCACACCCGCTCGTTCGAGGTGTGGAACAGGTGCGCGCCGTAGCGGTGCACCTCGATGCCGGTCTGCGCCTCGTCCTCGCTGTAGGCGTTGCCGCCGATGTGGGGTCGCCGGTCGATGACGGTGACGCGGAGGCCGAGTTCGCGGGCGGCGTGGTCGGCGATCGTGAGGCCGAAGAAGCCGGATCCGACGACGAGCAGGTCAGTGTTCACGGGGTGGGGGTTCCTCTCGGGACGACGCTCAAGCGTACTCGACGCCGCATCCGCACTCGCCGAATGCCCTGGGCGGATGCCATCGTGATCAGCGGATCGCGGCCAGGACGGCGTCGGCGGCGTTCGTGCCCACCGCGTCGAGCGACGCGTTGGCCTGGACCCAGGCCGCGCGAGCGGCGCGCTCCTCCTCGCCACCACCGGATCGCCACGCGTCGATCGCCCGCACCATGGCGTCGGACACGGCGGCGGTCGTGAAGTCCACCGCCTCGCCGAGGCCGTGGTCGCGGACCAGTGCCGCGCCGCTGCCCGTGCCCGCGAAGATCACGGGAGCGCCGCACGCCGCGGCCGCGTAGGTCTTCGTCGGCCGCGCGAAGTCGTACCCGATGCCGGGCACGATGCTCACCAGGGCGGCGGCGGCGCCGCGGATCCACTCGGCCGCCTCGGCCGGCGGCACGACGCCGCCGAGGACGATGCGTCGGTCGCCGACGCGTGCCGCCTCGGCGCGGATGGCCGGCTCGGACGCACCCTGCCCGAAGTACCTGAGCCGGGCATCGGGATGACGCTCGAGCACGGCCGGCATCGCGCTCGCGAAGAGCTCGGCGCCCTGCCACTCCGACATGGTGCCCGTGTACACGAGGTAGGGCGCGCCGTCGTCCTTCGCGGGTCCGTCCGGCGAGAACATCCCCGTGTCGACGCCGTTGCCGACGGTCGCCACGCGGTCGCGGCGGGCGCCCAGCTCGACCAACCGGTCGGTGACCTCGTCGGAGATCGACAGCACGCTCGCAGCCCGGCGGAGCACGGCGCTCTCCATCGCGCGCATGAGGCGCACGACCAGGCCGGGCGCACCCATCGAGATCACGCCGTCGGTCCAGACGTCGGCCGCATAGTACGCGAAGGGCTTGCGCCGCAGGGCGCTCACGACCGAGACGACCATGCCCGTCGTGGGCGGTGCCTCGGCGACCGCCAGGTCGTACCGGGCGAACAGGAGCCGGAAGGCGAGCGGGATGTCGAAGCTCAGGTACTGCACGTAGCCGCGCACGTTCCCGCCGCGATCGCGCAGGACCGGGAACCGGGACACGCGCAGACCGGGTTCCTCCACCGCGCCGGGGGGCGCGCTCGGGGGCGGCGTCGTGGTCACGACGCGTACGCGGCATCCGCGTCGGACGAAGCCGCGCGCGAGGGCACGGAGCCGGAACGCGCCGGCGCTCACCTCGGGCGCGAACAGGCGCGAGGCGATGAGGACTCGGGGGCGTCCGCCATCGCTACGCGGCGGGCAGCGATCGCGACTGGCCGGTGCGCGCGGAGTCGACGACGGCCTCGGCCACGCGCAGGGTCGTCAGGCCCTCGCGCATGGTGACCGTGTTCGACGAGATGCCGAGGATGGCGTCGCGGAAGGCCTCGTGCTCGGACCGGAGCGGCTCGCGCTTGGTGAGCGCGTAACGGGTCATCGACCCCTCGGAGACGCCGCGGAACGCCGCAACGGACTCCCACTCGGTGGTCTGCGTGCCGTTCTCGTAGAACGCGAGGTCGGCGCTGACCGTGTCGGCCACGAACGCGCCGCGCTCGCCGGTGACGACCGTGATGCGCTCCTTCATCGGCGAGAGCCAGTTCACGAGGTGGTTCGTGATCGCCCCGCTCTCGAGCTGGCCCGTCGCGGAGACCATGTCCTCGTGCGGCCGTCCGCTGCGCGTGGTGGTGCGAGCCGCGATGGCCGTGTACCGGGACTGCGCGAGCCAGGCGGTGAGGTCGATGTCGTGGGTGCCGAGGTCCTTCACGACCCCGACGTCGGCGATGCGAGCCGGGAAGGGGCCCTGTCGACGCGTGGCGATCTGGTAGAGGTCCCCGAGCTCGCCCTCCTCGAGGCGGCGGCGCAGGTCCTGCAGGGCGGGGTTGTAGCGCTCGATGTGCCCGACCGCACCGACCAGTCCGGCCCGCTCGAACGCGGCGGCGACCCGCTCGCCCGCGGCGCTGTCGCTCGCGATGGGCTTCTCGACCAGCGTGTGCACCCCCGCGTTCGCGAGCTCGAGCGCGACGGCCTCGTGGTAGCCGGTCGGCACGGCGACGACCGCCGCGTCGATTCCCTGCTCGATGAGGGCCGCGACGGACTCGAGGACGGGGAGCCCGCCCGCGACGCCGTGGGGGTCGCCCTGCGCGTCGGCGACGGCGACGAGGCGAACCCCGTCGACCTCACGCGTGACGCGCACGTGGTGACGGCCCATCATGCCGAGGCCGATGACGCCGATCCGGAGTTCCGCCATCACGCACCCGCCTTCGCGAGCGCGTTCACCGCGGAGACGATGCGCTCGAGGTCGGCCTCGGAGAGCGAGGGGTGCACGGGCAGCGAGAGCACCTCGCGGGCCGCGCGCTCGGTCTCGGGCAGGTCGAGCTCGAGGCCGAACGACGGGAGGCGGTGGTTGGGGATGGGGTAGTAGACGCCCGATCCGATCTGGTACTGCTCGCGCAGCGCGGTGGCGAACGCGTCGCGGTCTTCCGGAACCCGGATCGTGTACTGGTGGTAGACGTGCTCGGCGCCCTCGGCGACCGGCGGCGTGACGACGCCCTCGAGGTTCGCGTCGAGGAAGGCCGCGTTGCGGCGGCGGGTCTCGGTCCAGCCGAGCACCTTGGTGAGCTGCACGCGGCCGATCGCGGCGTGGATGTTGGTCATGCGGGCGTTGAAGCCCACGACCTCGTTCTCGTACTGCTTCTCCATGCCCTGGTTGCGCAGGAGTCGCAGCATCCGCTCGACATCGGCCTCGCCCGTCGAGACCATGCCGCCCTCGCCGCTCGTCATGTTCTTCGTCGGGTAGAGGCTGAACATCGCGAAGCGGCCGAACGTGCCGACCTTGCGGCCGTCGAGGCTCGCCCCATGCGCCTGCGCGGCGTCCTCGAAGAGCGCCAGGCCGTGCTGGGTCGCGAGCTCCTCGAACGCCGTCATGTTCGCCGGGTGGCCGTAGAGGTGCACGGGCATGATGCCGACCGTGCGCTCGGTGATGCGTGACGCGACATCGGCCGGGTCGAGGTTGAAGTGGTCGGGCTCGATGTCGGCGAAGACCGGCGTGGCGCCCGTCAGGGCCACCGAGTTCGCCGTCGCGGCGAATGTGAACGACGGCACGATGACCTCGTCGCCGGGACCGATCCCCGAGGCGAGCAGCCCGAGGTGCTGGCCGGCCGTGCCGGAGTTCACGGCGACGACGGCGCGGCCGTCGAGCAGCACGTCCGAGAACTCCTGCTCGAACGTGGCGACCTCGGCGCCCTGCGCCAGCATGCCGGAGGCCAGCACCGCGTCGACCGCAGCGCGCTCCTCCTCGCCGACGATCGGCTTGGCGGCCGGGATGAACTCGCTCATGACTGCTCCTCCCGCAGGATCCCTGCGTCTTCGATGTATCGTTCGCCCGTCTCGGGGCACACCCATGCGTCGCCGCGCTGCTCGAGCGGCACGCCCGCCTTGCCGACCCAGCGGATGCGTCGGGCCGGGACGCCGGCGACGAGCGCGAAGTCCGGGACGTCCTTCGTCACCACCGCGCCCGCGGCGACCGTCGCCCAGCGACCGATGGTCACGGGCGCGACGCACACGGCGCGGGCGCCGATCGACGCGCCGTCGCGGATGGTGACGCCGACCGGCGTCCAGTCGCGGGCGCTCTTCAGCGAGCCGTCGGGGCCGACGGCGCGCGGGTACGTGTCGTTGGTCAGTACCACGGCGGGACCGATGAACACGCCCTGGCCGAGCTCGGCCGGCTCGTAGACGAGCGCGTAGTTCTGCACCTTGCAGTTGTCGCCCATGACGACGCCGCTGCCGATGTAGGCGCCCCGGCCGACGATGCAGTTCTCGCCGAGGCGGGCGCCCTCGCGCACCTGCGCGAGGTGCCAGACCTTGCTTCCCTCGCCGATGGTGGCGTCGTCGGCGACGTCCGCACTCGCAGCGATCGTTGTCACGGGGGGTGTCCTTTCCGGCCGGATGCCCGCGTGCGGGCGTGCGGCGGCGATCAGTCGGGGGAGTCCGTCTCGGCGTCGTCGGGTCGCGACGCGCCGTCCAGGCGCTCCAACTTTACCCGTTGCAGCGCGACCTCCTCGGCGAGGGTCCTGGTGCGGTCCTCGAGATCGGTGAGCTCACCGGCGTGCTGGAGGCTGACGAGGAACAGGATGACGATGCTGACGAAGAAGACGAGGTTGGTCGGGACCTCCACGCTCAGCACGTCGGCGGCCCAGGTCAGCGTCGACGGGAAGATGCCGACGACGAGTGCCCCGAGGGCCGCGATGAACCACCACACCGCGTGCCGCTCGCGGAGCCGCCGGCGTCGCAGCAGCTCCACGACCGCCGCGAACGCGATGACCGACGCGACCACGCCGAGCAGGTAGGTGCCCGTGCTCATCGGCTGCCTCCGCTCTCGGGGATGATCACGCGGGGTCGCAACAGCGCGAAGCCCAGCGCCACGAACGCGCGGACGAGGTACACGGCCGCCTTGACCGGGCGGTGCGAGGGCTCGCCGCCCTGGCGCGGCCGCATCGCGACCGGGACCTGGCGGATGCGCAGGCCCGCCCTGGCCGCGATGACCAGCGCCTCGACGGTATCGCCGAGGTACTCGGCCGGGTAGTGCTGGGCGAACAGCGCGATCGCCCGCGGTCCGTTGGCCTTGAAGCCGCTCGTGGTGTCGGTCAGTCGCGTGCGGCTGATCCCGCTGATCACGCGCGACAGCACGAGCATCGCCCAACGTCGCGGCCCACGCGTCGAGTACGAGCCCTTGCCGGCGAACCGGGCACCGATCGCGATGTCGGCCTCGCCGAGCGCGGCGATGAGCTCGGGAACCTCGGCCGGATCGTGCTGGCCGTCGGCGTCGAGCTGGACGACCGTGCGATAGCCCTCGTCCTCGGCGTACCGGAAGCCGGCGCGCATCGCCCCGCCGACGCCGAGGTTGAACGGCAGCTGGAGCACGGTGGCGCCCGCGGCGCGTGCGCGTTCGGCCGTGGCATCCGTCGACCCGTCGTCGACGACGAGGCAGGGAACCCCCGGCATCGCGCGCTGGATCTCCTGCAGGACGGGTCCGACCGAGGCCTCCTCGTTGAACGCGGGCAGCACGATGAGCGTGCCCTGAGGCCTCGGAAGCATGGAGGGATCGTACCAGTGACGAAACGGGAGCCTCCGGAGCGCGACCCCGGGGCGGGATCCCCGGACCGCGGGGACTCAGTGGCCTCGCACCGGCGATGTGGGAGGATGACCCCCGCGACACGTGAGAGGAGAATCTGGTTCCGTGAAGCTCATCTGGCGCACCTTGCGCCGCCTGCTGCCCATCCTGCCGCCCGAGGAACGCGCGTTCCTGTGGTGGTTCGTGGTCCTCTCCAGTGCGCTCGCCCTCATCGACATCGTGGCCCTCGGCATCCTCGCGCTCGCGCTCGGATCGATGGTGCAGTACGCGCCGATCCCGTTCCCGATCATCGGCGAGGTCGGCACCGACGGCTACGTGTGGGTCCTCCTCGTCGTGTCGCTGCTGATCATCCTCAAGTCGGGCCTGAACGTCCTCCTCCAGTGGTTCGCGACCCGCAAGTTCGCCAAGTACGAGCTCACCGTGGGAGACCGGCTGTTCGACGCGTACATCCGCGCCCCGTGGGTCGAGCGCATCACGCGCAGCACGTCCCAGCTCGTCCGCCTGGTCGACGTCGGCGTCGCGACGACCACGACCGGGTTCCTCCTGCCGGTGATCACCCTGCCGTCGCTGCTCACGACGTTCGTGGCCGTCTTCGTCGTCGTGCTGGTCGCAGCGCCGCTGACCGCGTTCATCACCCTCGTCTACCTCGGCCTCATCGCCCTGCTGCTGTACCGGTGGGTCGGGCGTCGCGCCGTGCAGGCCGGCCGGGTCAACCGCGACTACTCCATCCGCGCCGCATCGATCATGACCGACATGGTCAATGCGCTGAAGGAGATCACGCTGCGGAACAAGGCGGCCGAGGTCGCGGCGAACGTGCACCGCAACCGCATCTCGTCGACGCGGGCCCGCGCCAACCTCTACTTCCTCGGCGCCGTGCCGAAGTTCGTGCTCGACGGCGCGCTCGTCGGCGGCTTCGTGATCGTCGGCGGGGCGGCGTACCTCATCGGCGGCCTCCCCGAGGCGATCGCCGCCGTCGCGCTGTTCGGCGTCGCCGGGTTCCGCATCGTCCCCTCGATCATCTCGTTCCAGGGGCTGCTCACGAACGCCCAGGCCAACGCGCCCCACGTCGAGATGGTCGTCGGCGACGTCGAGGACGCTCAGGAGCACCTGCGCCGCGCCGAGGAGATCGGCCACGAGCCGCTGCAGGGCGAGCCCCGGCGACTCGTGCTGCACGACGTCTCGTTCAGCTACCCCGAGTCCGACCGTCCGGCCGTCGACGGCATCGACCTCGACATCCCGATGGGCTCGACCGTCGGGCTGGTCGGACCGTCCGGTGCGGGCAAGTCCACCATCGTCGACATCCTGCTCGGCCTCATCTCGCCCTCGCAGGGCACGATCGAGGTCGACGGCATGCCGCTCGAGCGCGTGCTCGCGGCCTGGCGCGACCGGGTCGGCTACGTGCCGCAGCAGGTCGCGCTCTTCAACGGCTCGGTCGCCCAGAACGTCGCGCTGTCGTGGGAGGGCGAGATCGACTACGACCGCGTGCGCCGCGCGCTCGAGCGCGCGCAGCTGTGGCCCGCCATCGCGGCGCGCCCCGGGGGCATGGACTCGCTCATCGGCGACGCGGGCATCTCGCTGTCGGGCGGGCAGCGCCAGCGCCTCGGCATCGCCCGCGCGCTGTACAGCGAGCCGCTCGTGCTCGTGCTCGACGAGGCGACCAGCGCCCTCGACACGAAGACCGAGGCGGATGTCTCGCGCGCCATCCGCGAGCTCCAGGGCAAGGTGACCGTGGTGTCGGTGGCCCATCGCCTCTCGACGGTCCGCGACAACGACCTGCTCTGCTACCTCAACGACGGCCGGATCGTCGCGCAGGGCACGTTCGCCGAGCTCGTGGACCGCGTGCCCGACTTCCGGGTCCAGGCGGCGCTCGCCGGGCTCGCCTGATGCTGCCCTCGGGGCTCCAGGCGCTCGGCATCCGCACGCTGCGGCACGTGCCCGACCGGCTGCTCTCGATCGGGCTGCCGAGCCGGCTGCGATTCGACCCGTGGTCGGTCCCGACCCCGGAGCCGCGGGCCGACGCGCCGGTCCGCGTGTTCGTCGGACCGGTGAACTTCGCCGGCCAGGGATGGCAGTGGGCACGGGCGCTCGAGCGCAACCTGCCCGGGGTCTCCGCGGTCTCGATGGCCTATTCGGCGACCTCCGGTTACGGCTTCCCGATCGACATCGAGGTCCCCGCGTCCGTGTACCTGCTGTCGGGGTCCTGGCAGCGCCGTCATCGCACCGCGGTGCGCTCCCGGTTCACGCACGTCATCCTCGAGGCGGGCCGGCACCTCTTCGGCCGCGCGTACGACGAGCGCGTGCTCGACGAGATCCGCGACCTGCAGGCCGCGGGGGTCCGGGTGGCCATGCTCACGCACGGGAGCGACATGCGCAGCCCGGCCCGCCACGTCGCCGCGCACCCCGACTCGCCGTACGGCGAGTGGTCGCTGTCGCCCGTGCTCGAGGCCGAGGCGGCGCGGAACCGTGCGCTCCTCGACGAGGCGGGCGTGCCGATCTTCGCGTCCACGCCCGGCATGCTGGCCGATGTCCCGGAGGCCGTCTGGCTCCCCGTCGTGGTCGACGTCGAGCGGTGGGCCGGCGGCCCGACGCCGCTCGAAAGGGCCCGGCCGGTGGTCGTGCACCTGCCGAGCAAGGCGGTGGTCAAGGGATCCGACCTCATCGAGCCCAAGGTGCGCCGGCTGCACGAGGACGGCCTCATCGAGTACCGCCGGGTCGAGGGCGTGCCCTCGGCCGAGGTGCCGGGGATCTTCCGCGAGGCCGACATCGTGCTCGACCAGTTCCGCCTCGGCGACTACGGCGTCGCCGCGTGCGAGGCCATGGCCTCCGGCCGCATCGTCGTGGGCAACGTCGACGCGTCGGTTCGCGAGGCCGTGCGGACGACGTACGGACGCGATCTGCCCATCGTGGAATCGTCCGCGTCCGAGGTCGCCGGCGTCATCCGCGCGATCGTCGCCGATCCGGCCCGGTTCCGCGGCGTCGCGTCGGACGGTGCCGCGTTCGCGCGCGAGGTGCACGACGGACGCGCGTCGGCGCGCGCCGCGGCGTCGTTCCTCGGCGTGGACGCCTGAGCCGTCAGTTCGCGACCGGCGCAGGAGCGGATGCCGCGGTCCGCGCTTCCGCGCGGCGCGCCGCGCGGGCGTCCCACCACGAGCGGAGGCGGCGCTCGAACGGCTTCTCGACGAGGTGGTGCAACGCGGCCGCCGCGGCCAGGGAGCCCACGAGCAGCAGCGCGTACCAGCCCAGGTTGACCCACGACGGCGCGAACGGCCCGATGAAGGTCAGCACCGCGTAGATGACCGTCGCGTGCACGAGGTAGAACGCGTACGACCACTCGCCGAGGCGGACGAGCACGCGCGAGCGCAGGAGTGAGAACCGGCCGACCACGTCCCGCCAGGCGACCGCGGCGATCGTGAGCGCGCAGAGCAGGATGATCCACTCGTTCGACGTGGCCAGGAACCACGCCGCGGGATTCCCCGGCTCGGCGATGCGGGGTGCGAGCACGATGGCGAGGATCAGGCCCGCACCGCCCAGGTAGCACGCGAGGGGCGGGATGCGGACGGCCCACCCGGCGATCATCGCCTGCGCGATGCCGATGCCGATGACGAACTCGGAGAGCCGCACCACGGGCAGCGGCAATGCGGCGAACCAGGATCCGGGCATGAGCACCACGGCGATGCGGTAGGCGAGCGCCAGCGCGAACACGCCGACGGTCGCGATGAGCGCGCCGCGGACGCGGAGGGAGACGCACGCGCGGTGCAGCGCCGGATGCAGCGCGTAGAAGAACGCCTCGCACGTCAGGGTCCATGCGGCGGGATTGCCTGAGAAGAGCACGACGGGATCGCGCGACCAGCCCTGCAGCAGCACCACCGACAGCAGCAGGATGCCGATGTCGAACGGCTTGACCCACCAGTCGGCGGGGTCGGGCGCGAAGCTGTAGAACACGGGGATCGCGAGCAGCAGCGCCACGATGTGCGACGGGTAGATCCGCGCGAAACGCCGCCACCAGAAGGTCGTCGCCGGGGTTCCGGGACGAGCCGACCAGGTGAGCACGAAGCCGGAGAGCACGAAGAAGAACGTCACGCCGTAGGCGCCGTAGCGCAGCACGCCCTCGATCGGCAGCGGCGCGAGATTGGACATGTGGTGCAGGAACACGGCGAACGCCGCCCACCAGCGCAGTCCTGTCAGGGAGTCGAGCCGTGGGCGCCGGACCGCGGGGTCGCGGAACCGCGCCGCGGGAGCCGCGGCGCGGTCGTCGATTGCGGGGGTCGCCACGGAAGGGCAGTCTAGACGGTCCCGGCCGTGAATCCTGCTAGCGTCGCCTTGTGCCGGAACATGACGTCGACCTGGTGATCGCCGTCCACGATCCGGAACGCCGCATCGAGCGGGCGGTCGGCTCGGCCCTGCGCGACACCAGGGCCTCGACCCGGGTCACCGTCGTCTGCCACAACACCGACGGTGCGGCGGTGCGCGAGCGTCTCGCGTCCCTCGCCGCCGACCGACGCCTGCGATTCCTCGACCTCGACGACGGGATCCCCAGCCCGTCCGGGCCGTTCAACCTCGGACTCGAGTCGGCGACCGCCGAGTACACCTCGATCATGGGATCCGACGACGAGCTCGAACGCGGCGCGATCGACTCGTGGCTCGCGCTCGCGCGGCGCAGCGGGGCCGACCTCGTCCTGCCGAGCCTCCGGATCGCCCACGGACCTCGCGTGCCCACGCCGCCGGCACGGCCGCTGCGGCGCACCCGGCTCGACGGCGTGCGCGACCGGCTCGCCTATCGCAGCGCGCCCCTCGGCCTGGTCTCGCGGGCCCGATTCGGCGCGATGCGGTTCCCCGCGGGATTCGCCGCAGGCGAGGACATCGAGTACGTGACCGCGCTCTGGTACTCCGGCGCGCGCATCGCGTTCGATCGGCGCGGTCCCGCCTACCTGATCCACTCGGATGCGCCGAGCCGCACGTCGACGTCCGTTCGCCCGCTCGCGACCGACGCCGTCATCCTGGACAGCCTGTTCGCGTCCGCGCAGTTCCGTGAGCTCGACCCCCGTGAGCGGGAATCGGTGGTGGCCAAGGTCTACCGCGTGAACGTGCTCGGCTGGGTCGCGAACCGACCCCTCGAGGCACACTGGGCCGACGACGACCGGATGGAGCTCGTCGCCGCGATCGAACGATGCCGACGCGCCGCACCCGGGGCCGAGCGCGTGCTGTCGCGGCTCGACCGGCAGGTCCTGGACCTCGCGTGCACGCCCGGCGTCTCGACCCGTGCGCTCCTCGATGCGGCGTCGGCGCGCCGTTCACACGCGCGGCCGGCCGCCCTGCTGCCGCGACGCCTCGGTGATGCCCTGCGCCGCGAGTCGCCGCTGCGGTTCACGGTCGCGTCGGCACTCGTCCGCTTCGGCTTCTGACCCCGACGGACGCGTCCGGCCGACACCGCGCCCGTCGGACGATGCCGTGGACGGGTCCGAGGACGGGTCGACGGCCGCTCGGCGATCAGCGCTCGAACGTGCGGCGCCACGCCTCGGGCGACGTGATGTCGGGCAGTGCCTCGCGATACTGCTTCGACAGCTCGGGCCAGCGTCGCTTGAGCTCTCGGTGCAGGCGCCGGCTCTCGCGGACGAGGCGGCGGAACGTCCGCGGGTCGCGCGTGTACCGCACCTTTCCCGTGCCGTCGGCGGTCGAGACGAGCGCGCTGTCGTAGATCGGGAGGCGGAACCACGTCGCGTCTCGCTTGGCGAGTTCGACCTGCGGTGCGGCGACGTGGCGCGGGTTCGGCTTCGTGAACCACTGGCGCGCCGTCATCCGGGCGGTGAACATGACCAGTGGGATGCCGCGCGGGCCCTTGCCGGGCTTGCCGTCGGGTCCGAGCGGGAACACCTTCTTGCCGTCGACGGTGGCCGGGACCTCGTCGTCGGTCTTCAGCACGGTCTTCTCGGGGAACCGCTTCGCCTCGGCGCGGAGGTCGCCCAGGATCGAGCCGAGTTCGGCCTGCATGTGGTCGGGACCGCGCAGGATGTCCTTCAGCGCACGATGGCGCAGCGTGACGGGGTAGTACTGCATCGAGAGCAGGTGCCGGAGGTCCCAGCGCCAGCTGTCTTCAGCGAGCTTGCCGCCGTCGTCGTACGGCGAGTGCAGCAGCGCCGCGACGAACCGGTTGCGCGCGTGGAAGTACGCCTGCCAGTCGATCGAGTCGTCCTTGTCGAGCCACGAGACGTGCCAGAGCGCGGCGCCGGGCAGGGTGACGGTCGGGAAGCCGTGCGCGCGGGCGCGCAGGCAGTACTCGGCGTCATCCCACTTGATGAACGCGGGCAGTGCCAGCCCGGCCGCTCGAAGGGCGGCGACGGGGATGAGGCAGAACCACCAGCCGTTGTAGTCCGCGTCCATGCGCGCGTGCATCCACCGCGTCTGCCGGAGGTTGCTGAAGCGGAAGTCGTGCGGGACCTCGTCGTGCGGCTGGGCGTGCCACATGAACGGGTACATGTCCATGGTCTCGGCGAACGCGTGCATGACCGGCCGGTCGAGCAGGTCGAACATGTGACCGCCCACGAGGACGGGCTGCGTGGCGTAGCGCGCGAACCGCACCGCGCGCACGATGCTCTCGGGTTCGATGGTCACGTCGTCGTCGAGCAGGATGACGTAGTCGCTCGCCCCGGCCTCGAGCGTCTCGAGCATCGACCGGGCGAATCCGCCCGAACCGCCGAGGTTCGCCTGTTCGATGACCTCGAGTCGATCGCCCAGGCGCTCGGCGAGCTCGGGGTACTCCTCGCGTTCGCGCACGAGCTGCGTGCCCTGGTCGACCACGTACACGCGATCGAGCACGTCGCCGACCGTCTCGTCGGAGGCGAGCGCGTCGAGCGTGCGGACGCAGTAGTCGGGCTTGTTCATGGTCGTGATGCCGATCGAGGCGCGCCCGTCGCGCACCGGCGTCACGTCGGTCTCCCACGCGGCGTCGGAGAGCACCACGTCACCGCGGCCCGCGACGATGTCGAACCAGTACCACCCGCCGTCGCCGAAGGTGGTGACGGGCAGTTCGACGAGCGTGACGGCCGCCTCGCCGGAGAACGCCTCGGACGCGACGCGCTGCGGGACGCCCTGGGCGGTCGAGCGGTAGACGAGCAGCGTGCCCGAGCCGCTCGTCGTCGCGCGCAGGCGCACGCGGTCTACGACGGTCCAGTGCTGCCAGTACGAGGCCGGGAACGCGTTGAAGTACCCCGCGAACGACATGCGCTCGCCGGATGCCACGCGGAACCGGTCGCGGCCGAGGACGTCGTCGATGTGGGCGCGATCGCTCACGCGCACCTCGCGCGTGCCGAAGCGGGCCCACACGTCGGCGTCGACGAAGAGGGGGAGGACGTCGGGGTCGCCGTCCTGTGGGAACACGACGCGCTGCAGCTCGGTCCAGGTCGAGGTCACTGGTTGCTCTCCGGGGAAGTCGATGGGCCGGCGACGGCCGGCCGCTACGAGCCTACCGTGAGCGCCGGACGCAGTCTGGGTGCGAGCTTCCAGAGCTGCACGCCGAGCACCGCGATCTCGGCCGCCGCGAGACCCCATGCGACGCCCGGTGCGCCGATGAGCAGCAGCAGGGGGATCATCAGCGCGGTGCCGACGACGGCGCCGGCGATGGTGCTCGTGGACAGCACGCGCGACATCCCGAGCGCCGTGAGGCACGCGAAGCCGGTGAGCTGCGACGCGAGGATCGCGGCCAGGTTGACGCCCATCGGGATCGCGAGGTCCCAGTCGATCGTCAACTCACCGCCCGAGAGGATGGCGCCGGCCCACGGGGACAGCACCGCATAGGCGAGTCCGCCCAGCGCGCCGAGCAGCAGCGCGATGCCGGTCACGCGGCGCGCACGTGCGACGAGCACGTCGGGCTCGGGGTGGGGGACCCATCCCTGCGCGACCTGGACGACCGGACGAGTCGCGTAGAGCGCGAGGCGCACCATCCGCTCGGCCAGCGCGTACACGGCCGTCGCGGCCGGCACGAACAGCTCGACGAGCACGATCGGCACGTTGACGTACACCGAGGACGTGGCCGACATGGCGACCGTGTGACCCTGGCCGCGCAGGTTGCGCAGGGCCCGGACCGGCGAGAGCGTGGGGTGCCAGCCGCGGTACCGACGCAGGATGTCGACCGTGCAGATCAGCGCTGAGATCGCGACGCCCGCGAGCTGCAGGCCCGCGAACCACACCGCGTCGTGCGTGGCGATGACCGCCGCCGCGCCGGCCAGCGTGCCGACGAGGCGCGGTGCCGTGTCGAGCAGGAGGAACCGGATCGGGCTGCGCTCGCCGACGTAGAACCATCCGGCGCCGAGCGCGACCAGGATGCCGCTGATCGTCGTGAGGGCGGCGAGCAGCGGCTGCTGCGGGGTGATCGCGATGGCCACCACGACGGCCACGGGCACGACGACGATGCTGAGCCACACCCGGCTGAGCACCGAGTCGGCGAAGTAGGCGCCGCGTTCCTCGACCGGCCGCGATGCGACCTCGGTCGGCCCGACCACGCCCCAGCCGTACACCGCGAGCACGAACGCGAAGCCGGCGACGGCCTGGGCGACCGCGATCGTCGCCCACGACTCCGTGCCGGCCGCGATGATGACGGCGGGGATGACGAGCAGGCTCACGATTCCGCTCAACACGACCGAGAGGCCGTATCCGCCGAGTGCGCGCGCGATGACGCCGTTGCGCATGCAGTCCTCCTCGGTCGGGCAGCCTGCCCGACAGGAGGGGGCTGTGACGCTCAATTCTGCCGCATCCCGCGCACGATCGCGGATCCGGTGTGGACGGTCCCGCCGAGCGGGTGGGTCCACCACGGCGCGGATGCGGCGGATTCCCACGTGCGTGTGCGTACACTGGTCGCACCGGCCGGTCACGGCTGTCCCACGAGTCGCAGAGAGGTGCCGTGACGTCCCAGTTGCACGCCATGAGGATTCCGGCGCCCCCGACGGTGCCGGTCCTTTCGGTCTCGCGAAAAGGGCTGTCATGGTCGGATCCCGGCTCGGTGGCGCGGATCGTCGACATCGAGATCGACGGCAACCGGCTGTGGTCGGAACCCATGCCCCCCGTGTCGCCGGCGGGAAGACGGTGGCTCGAATGGCCCGGTGCGCTCCAGCCGCACCTCGGCGGAACGGGCGATGCCGTCGTTCGCGACCAGGCGACCGGCGCGGCGATCGCCCGCGGTGCATACGCGCTCGGCCGCCAACGCGACGCACGCACGCTGGCCGACCTGTCGCGCGCCGGGCTCGTGGTCGACAAGTGGGGCAAGATCGGCGCCGCGCCGACGTCGCATCTGCACCAGGCCCTCATGGCTGGTCTGGACCGCGTGCTCGCCGACCTCGCGGCCGCGGGCCGCGTCGCGAGCATCACCGGCGGAACCCTGCTCGGCGCCGTACGGGAGGGCGCGATCCTCGAGCGTGACGACGACGCCGACGTCTTCGTCTACCTCGGCAGCATGCACCCGGCCGAGGTCTCGCTCGAGTCGTACGCCATCGAGCGCGAACTCGAAGAACGGGGGCACCGCATCATCCGGCACAGCGACGCGCACCTGCAGGTGCTGGTCGGGATCCCCGGCGCCGAGGCGGCCCACGTCGACATCTTCATGGGGTTCTTCCACGAGGGCGTGTACCACCAGCCCATCGCCGTGCGGGGTCGATTCACCGAGCAGCAGATCCTGCCGCTCGGCACCGCGTCGCTCGGCGGTCGGACCTACCCGGCGGTCGCGGACCCCGAAGGGTGGCTCGAGCTCTGCTACGGGCCAGGATGGCGCGTGCCCGACCCCGCATTCCGGTTCCGTACTCCCATGGGAACGCGGCGGCGGTTCGAGAACTGGTTCGGCGTCTACGACCTCAATCGCCACTTCTGGGAACGGGCGGGTCAGCGCACGGGGCGTGATCCCTGGATCCCCGACGCCGATGCGCTGCTCGGCGCCACGCCGGACGGCGGCCGCGTGCTCGACCTGGGGTGCGGTCGCGGCGACCTCGCACGCCGACTGGCCGACGCCGGACGCGACGTGCTCGCGACGGACTTCGCGAACTCCGCGGTCGAGGCCACGCGGCGCGCGGCCGATGCCGCGTTCGAGTCGCGACGCGTGAACCTCGCGGATCGTCGCGCGGTGCTGGACCTCGCCGCCGACGAGCTCGGACGGGGGCGCCGCGTCGACGTGCTCCTCTCGGATGTCCTCGCGTACGTCAACCGCGCCACGCGAGCGAACGTCTTCCTCCTCCTGCGCGGCCTGCTCGCCGACGGCGGCGTCGCGGTGGCCTCGTTCCCGGTGAACCCGTCGATGCGGTACGACCACCACCGGCCCGACACGTGGCACCTGCCGATCGCGTGGTTGCGCACCGAGACGCAGCCGTTCGGATTGGGCATCGCGGTCCGGCGCTACGACTATCGGCGCACGACCGCCGGGACACGGCTCATCGCGACCGTCGAGCTGTGGTGCGCGGCGGGAACGCCCGGAGTGGAGGGTGATCCGACGTGAAGAGGATCCGGGATGCCGTACGGCGCCGGAGGGCCGCGAACGCGGGCGACCGCAACACGCCGGAGCGTGTCGCCCGGCTCGAGCGCGAGATCGCCGAGCTGCGCAGCGAGATCGACGAGCTGCGGCGCGACTCGGCGCGCATCGCCGAGCTCTACGACCTGGTGTTCGACCGCCTGCGGGAACGCCGCGACTGACGGCTCCGCGGTTCGGCGGGCTCCGGCCCGCCGCACGGCGCCGACCGCGCGCGAGTCAGCTCGCGACGCGGACGTCGACGATCTGCCCGGTCACGTCGGCTTCGAGCACCTTCAGGCTCACGGCTGCGACGTCCTCGGGGTCGAGGAGGGTATGGGCCGGCTCCTCGCCGAACGCGTTGGTGCGCATCGGCGTTCGCGTGCGCTGGGGATTGATGCAGTTGACCCGCACGCCGTGCTCGGACCACTCGTCGGCGAGCGCCTGGGTGAGGTTCACGACGCCGGCCTTGGTCGCCGAGTACAGGCTGTATCCGGCGCGACCGCGCGTGTACGAGCTCGACGTGAAGAACAGCAGGTGGCCGCGTGAGTCGCGCAGGTACCGGTACGCCTCCTGCGCGATCTGTGCCGGCGCGAGGAGGTTGACCTCGAGCGTCGATCGAAGCGTCTTCCGCTTGGTCGTGGCGAGTGGTGAGATGGTGAGCATCCCGGCGGTGACGACGACGTAGTCGATCCCCCCGCCCGACGCGGCGCGTGCGAGTGCCCGCCGGATGGCGCGGCGATCCGTCACGTCCGTGCCGGTCGTGCTGCGACCGAACGAATGGACCGCCGCTCCCGAACGCTCGGCGAGGTCGGCGATGCTCGCCCCGATCCCGTAGCTGCCGCCGAGCACGACGACGGTCTTGCCGGCGAGATCGGGGATATCGGCGCTCGCCGGCCGGGCTAGCGCGGCGGACTGCAGCTGGAAGATCTTGTCCGCGATGTGGAGGTCGAGCGGTTCGGTGATCTTCATGTTCTCGGCCGAGCCTTCGACGACTCGGATGGGCACGTTGGGCAGGTATCGGAATACCACGCCGCAATCGTCGGTCGCGGCGAAGTCGGTGTCGCCGGCGGCGAGCTCATACGCCTGTCGGATGGTGCCCAGCCGGAATCCCTGCGGCGTCTGCCCGCGGCGCAATCGGGAGCGCGTGGGGATGTCGGTGATGATGTGGTCGTCCACCTGGATCACGGTGTCGGCTGACGGGATGGCGGTGTCCACCGCCTCGTACGAGTCGAGCGCGACCACGCAGTCCCGGATGATCCGGTCGTCCAGGAAGGGACGCACTGCGTCGTGGAAGAGGACCTTCGTGGAGGGGTCGTCGGGCAGGGCGTCGAGCGCGAGCCGGGTGGTGTCGTTGCGCGTCTTCCCGCCGGGCAAGATGCCGCGCAGTTTCGGGAATCGGGCACCGTCTCGCAGGTACTCGAGTTCGTGGAGGCTCTCGGCATTCATCATGACGAGGATCTCGTCGATGAGCTGGTTCCGGCTCAGGGACTCCAGGGTGTGCTCGACGATCGCCTTCCCGGCGATGCGGATCAACTGCTTCGGGATCCCGAGGCCTACCCGTGTGCCCACTCCGCCGGCCAGGACGACGGCGATGGTCCGTTCGCTCGTCACTATCGAGTGCTCTCCTTGAGGGCCGCGACCGCGTCCTCGACCGGGCCGTCGAAGATCATCTTGCCGCGACGCAGCACGATTCCGCGCGTGCAGAGGGAGCTCACCATGCCGAGGTCGTGACTGACCACGAACATGGTCTTGCGCTCGTCGGCGAGCTCCCGGATCTTGGCTTTGCACTTCTCCCGGAACGGCGCGTCACCCACGGCGAGGACCTCGTCGACGAGCAGGATGTCCAGCTCGGTGTGGATGGCGACCGAGAACGCCAGTCGCACGAACATGCCCGACGAGTAGTGCTTCACCTCGGTGTCGATGAACTCACCGATCTCGGAGAACTCCACGATCTCGTCGAACCGGCGGTCGATCTCCGAACGGCTCATTCCGAGAATGGCGGCGTTCAGGTAGACATTCTCGCGTCCGGACAGGTCGGGGTGGAAGCCGGCACCGACCTCGATGAGCCCGGCGACCCGGCCGCGTGTCAGCACGCGGCCCTGGTCCGGGCGCAGCACGCCCGAGATGAGCTTGAGCAGGGTCGACTTCCCGGAACCGTTGTATCCGAGCAGTGCGACGGATTCGCCCTCGGCGACGCGCAGGTCGATGCCGTCGAGTGCCTGAAACGTGCTGGCGAGTGGCTTGCGCCGCGTCCAGGCGATGAACAGCTCCTTGAAGGACTGTGTGTGCCGGAGCGTGAAGCGCTTCCCGACATCCTCGATGATGATGCTCGGTCGAGCGTCAGAGGTCTTGGGCAAAGCGGCCCTCCAACTTGCGGAAGACGAACTGCCCGACGACCATGACGGCGGCGACCACTATCGCCGCGATCCCCGCGAGCAACCAGAGGTGTGCCGGGCGTTCCATGTTCTCCGCCGTCGTAGGGAACCAGAATGCCGAATGGAACAGCTCGACGGCGACGGTGAGCGGATTGAGCATGTAGAGCTCGAACAGCCACGTCGGAAGCGCGTCGCGGACGACGGTGAACGGGTAGAGCACGGGCGCCGTCCACGTGGCGAAGAGCAGGATGATCTCGACGAGATTCTGGGCATCGCGGAAGGAGACGTTGAGCGCGCCGAAGAACAGCCCGAGGCCCAGTGCGAAGGTGAGGATGATGAGAATCGCGAGGACCACGCCGGAGATCTGCACCAGTGTCGGCACCCAGCCGACGACGAGGAGTACGACCAGCAGGATGGCCAACTGAGGCAGGAAATGGACGAAGGCGATGAAGACGTCAGCGACGGGGAACAACTCACGCGGGAGGTAGATCTTCTTGACGAGCGCCTTGTTGTTGATGATCGATTTCGTCGCATTGCTGAACGCCTCGCTGAACAGGTTGACGACGATGATTCCTGAGAAGAGGTAGATGGGGAAGTTCTCGATGCCGTGATGCAGTCCGAGGAACAGGCCCATGACGACGTAGAAGATCACGAACTGCGCGGCCGGCTTGACGTAGGACCACCCCCATCCGAGAGCCGACCCGTGGTAGCGGGTCTGGGTGCCCTTTCGGACGAGGAGGCGCAGCAGGTAGCGATATCGGAACACCTCGAGGATGCCCCGCCCGCTCCCCGGGACGCTGAACCCTGCAAGGTCGTCAGGCGGCGCGGGGTTGATCACTCGGGAGAGTGTACTGGCTCGTTCCTGAGCACCCGGTCATCGCCTCTCGCGAGGCAGAATCGCGAGCGGGCTCTCATTCGGCGGCGCGCGCGGCCGCCAGCGCATCGCGCCAGCTCATGTCGCGCGCCGCCTTCACCGCGCACACCACGACGAGCATCCAGCCGCCCTCCTGCAGCGCGAAGCTCTCGGCGAAGCTCGTCACCGTGATCGCGACGAGCACGAGGGCGGGCCACAGGTACACCACGCTCCGCCGGTTCGAGGCGAGCAGCCACGAGCGCACGAGCGCGACGCCGACGAGTGCGGCGAACAGCAGCATGCCGATCACGCCCACCTGGAAGTACGCGTCGATCCAGGCGCTGAGCGCCGAGCTGAGCTCACGGCCGATCGCCCGCTCGATCCACTCGTAGGGGGCGGCGTCGGGCCAACGGCCCACCCAACCCCAGCCCTGGAGCGGGTTGGCGGCGAGGTAGCGGGAGACCTCGCGCCAGACGTCGAGGCGCACGTCGAACTCGCCGCGCGCATCGAGTAGCTCGATGATGCGCACCCGCAGGACCCATGCCGTCACGAGCGTGACGACGCCCGTGACCAGGAGCGCGAGCTGCCACCGCCACCGGTCGTGCTCGGGGGCGCGGCGCAGGCCGAACAGTGCGGCGAGGGCGACGAGCGACGCGCCGAGCGCGATCCACGTCACGGGGGATCCCGCCAGGAGGAGCGCGATCGAGGCCAGTACGAGGGAGGCGATCGCCCGCCCGCGCTGGACGCTGCGCGTTCGCCACTCGATGATGAACGTCAGCAGTGCGATGAGCGCGACGAAGCCCAGCAGGTTGCGCGAGCCGAAGATGCCCTGGATCGGCCCGAGCGAGGCGATGTCGCCCTGGATGCCGAGGAAGGCGATCGGGAGGTCGAGCAGGACGCCGGAGAGCACCTCGAGCGCGAGGGACACCGCGAGCAGCACGCGGAACACGTCGCCGAACGCGCGCACGATCTGGATCGTGTCGCGCATCAGCGCCACGTACAGCCCGAGCACGCCGAAGGCGATGAGGTAGCCGACGCGCACCAGCGTGGCGACCGGCGCGTTGCTCCAGATCACGGATGCCGCGACCCACCCGACGAAGACGAGGATCGTGAGCGGGAGGATGCCGTACCACTCGACCGCGCGCCAGCGGGCCACGAGCGAGAGCCCGCAGAGGACGATCAGCGTCGCGAGCGCGGCGAGCAGACCCGGCCACCCGATCATCGACCGGATCGCGTGGGTCGAGAACGCGAGCGCGATCGCGATGAGCGTCAGCGACTGGGCGAAGCGCGCCGAACCGGCGAACTCGCGCAGCGCCGACCTCACGAACGCACCTGCGGGCGCGCGAAACGTCGAGGGGAACGGGTCGGCGGCATGGGCGGAAGCGCCTCGGGCGCCCACTGCCGCTGCTTGGTGCCCCAGGCGATCGCCAGGAGCAGCAGCCAGCCCGACTCGATCAGGATGCGGCTCTCGGCGAGGGACTGCCCGATCAGCGCGACGAGGGCCAGCAGGGGGATGAGCGAGGCCGCGGAGTAGGGCAGCCGGCCGCCCTGCTCGTCCATCGGCGGGTCGACGGCGAGGAACCAGGACCTCCAGAGGGCGCCGATCACGATCGATGCGAAGGCGATGAGCCCGACGACGCCCAGCTGCATCCACACGTCGAGCCAGGCGTTGTGCGCCTGCAGGTAGGTCACGCCCTTCCGCACGGCGAGATCGTCGAACGGCTCGACGAACGGGTTCCAGTACCCGACCCAGCCCCAGCCGAACCAGGGTCGCTCGGTCGCCAGTCCGATGACGGACTCCCAGATGTCGAGCCGGCCGGTGAGGTCCTCGCCCTTGCCGAACACGTCGAGCAGCGCGTTCCAGAAGACGAGGAGCAGGGCGACGGATGCCACGAGCGCGGCGCTCGCGGCGACGTACACGCCCCGACGCCGATCCGGTCCGACGCGCCGGGCCCACAGGGCGAACGCGAGCGCGATCGCGACCACGACCGCGACGAGGATCACGGTCGCCGAGCGCGTCAGCACGAACACGAGGCCGGCGACGACGAGCCATCCGATGCCCTGGGTGCGGCGCATGCCGCCGCTCGCGAGCAGTGCGCCGAAGAGGATGATCGCCAGCAGCGCGGCCATCGCGAGCAGGTTGCGGCTCGCGACGATCCCCTCGATGGGGCCGCCCTCGAACAGGAGCGCGCGCGACCAGTAGAAGGCCATCGGGAGCTTGCCGGCGTCGGGGTCGAAGTCGGGGAAGAGTGGAAGCAGCGGCTCGCGCACGAACAGTGCGACCCAGAGCTCGAAGAGCAGCGAGAGCGCGAGCAGCCACTTCAGCGCCCCGCCGAGCGCACGCAGGAAGCCGTGCCAGCCGAGTGACAGCGCGAGCGACAGCGCGATGAACGCGGTCGCCAGCATGATGCCGAGGCCGAGCGCGGTCGCGGTCGGGTAGAACGACCACGCGAGCGAGGCCGTCGCGATGAGGACGAACGCGAGCGTCGACTTGGGGACGCGACGCCACGCGAGCTGCGGCCGCCTCGACCACCACAGCCAGGCCGCGCCGACGACGATCAGCACGACGATGGCGCCGAAGCCCCACCAGCCGAGGAGGTTGCGCCAGAACTGCCCGGCGAACGCGGTGAACAACGCGAACGTCGCGAACGCACCCTCGAGCGCGTGCCGCCGTCCCGTGGTCATGCGCACAAGGCTATCGCGCACCATTCGGCCCACCAGCGCGGACGAAGGTGCGGAGAGGACCACCCGCTTCCGTAGGCGAGAATGTCAGGAGCTTACGAAGGAGCGAAGTGAAGATCTCAGTCATCGGGTGCGGTTACCTCGGAGCGGTGCATGCCGCCGCCATGGCCAAGCTCGGGCACGACGTGGTGGGCGTCGACACGGATCCGGCGAAGATCGCCAGGCTCGCCGCGGGCGAGGCGCCGTTCTTCGAGCCGGGCCTGCCCGACCTGTTGCGCGAGGGTGTCGAGTCCGGCCGCCTCCGCTTCACGGTGGATATCTCCGAGGCCGCGGAGGCCGAAGTCCATTTCGTCGCGGTGGGTACGCCCCAGCTCCCCGGTGCCGACGGCGCGGACCTGACGTACGTGCACGGGGCGTTCGACGCCCTCGCCCCGGTGGCGGCCTCCGGGTCGCTCATCGTCGGCAAGAGCACCGTTCCCGTGGGCACCGCCGCGGAACTGGCCGAGCGCCTCGCGGCCGCGGGGTCCGAGGCGCTCCTCGCCTGGAACCCCGAGTTCCTTCGCGAGGGGTTCGCGGTCGCCGACACGCTGACGCCCGACCGGCTGGTCTACGGCGTCTCGGACGAGCGCGCCGCCGAGCTGCTCGACGCGGTCTACTCGGCGATCCTGACCCGCGGCGCACCGCGCATCGTGACCGATTTCGCCACGGCGGAACTGGTCAAGACGGCTGCCAACGCGTTCCTCGCGACGAAGATCAGCTTCATCAACGCCATGGCGGAGATCGCCGAGGTGACCGGCGCGGACGTGACCACCCTCGCCGATGCCATCGGCCATGACGCCCGGATCGGCCGCCGCTTCCTCAACGCCGGCATCGGATTCGGCGGGGGCTGCCTTCCAAAGGACATCCGCGCATTCACTGCTCGTGCCGAGGAAATCGGGCGCGCGGAGTCCGTCGCGTTCCTCCGGCAGGTCGACGCGATCAACCTGCGGCGCCGCGAGCGGGTCGTGGAACTCGCGCTGGAGTTGCTCGGAGGCTCTGTCTTCGAGCGGCGGATCGCGGTGCTGGGGCTCACCTTCAAGCCGAACTCCGACGACGTGCGCGACTCGCCGGCCCTCGATGTCGCCGAGCGCCTCAACGGGCTCGGTGCAGCCGTCGTCGCGACCGACCCCGAGGGCATCGAGAACGCGAGGGCGAGGCATCCGCAGCTCGCGTATGCGCCGGATGCCTCTGACGCGCTTCGCGGCGCCGAACTCGCCGTCCTGGTGACGGAGTGGGGTGAATACCGCTCGCTCGACCCGGTGGCCACTGGAGGCCTCATGAGCACCGCTCGGATCATCGACGGGCGCAACGCGCTCGAGCCCGCTGCCTGGCGGGCGGCCGGGTTCGAGTACCGCGGCCTCGGTCGCTGACGGCCCACCGGTCGGCGTACGCACGGCGTGGCGCGGTGAAGGTCGCTGGCACGGTAAAATCGTCACCGGCCGCTGCTCGGCGGTCCCCTCACCCTCCGGAATGCCCATGCACAGCGAGGGCGCTGATTCCCGGTTCAAGCAGGAGACCCCCGTGAGCTCGACCCCTGACGTGTCCATCGTCATCCCACTCCATGACGACGAGGAGTGGGTCGCGAGCGCACTGGAGAGCTGCACGCGCCAGACGCTGCGCAACATCGAGATCATCTGCGTCGACGACGCGTCGACCGACGGCACGGCTGCGGTGGTCGATGCGCACCGACGGAAGGACCCCCGGATCCGGCTCCTCAAGCAGGACGCCAACCTCTCCGCCTTCCAGGCACGACGGCGTGGGGTGGAGGCTGCGGCAGCTCCCTACGTGCTCTTCCTCGACGGCGACGACGAACTCGCGCCCGACGCTGCACGTGTCGCGCTCAGGCGTGCTCGTGCCGAAGCAGCGGATATCGTCGGCTTCGGCGTCGAGGTGGTGAAGCCGGACGGATCCACCGGCGGGGAATTCGAAGCGTCACTGCAACCGCGTCATCGCACGCTCACCGGTGCCGGCATCGTGCCGGGGATCTTCCCTCAGGGGAAGGTCGCACAGGGTCAGCTCTGGCGGAATCTCTATCGGCGCGAGCTCCTGCTGGAAGCCTATTCCGGCCTGCCCGACGACCTGATTCTGTTCCGCGCCAACGACATCCCCATCGCCTTCCTGGCCTTCGCGAGAGCGCGGAGGTATGCCTCGACCACTAAGCACCTCTACCGCTACTTCTTCCGGCGCGGGCGGAGCGGGCATCAGGTCGTGGATCTCGATGCCTTCCGCTTCTATCTCGGCGCGGTCGACTCCATCGAGTGCATCGAGGAGAGCATTCGGGAGCTCGGCGAGAGGTTGGAAGATCCCGCCGACCTTTTCGCGAGCTACGAGTCCGCCCGCCTTTCGATCATCGGGAGCGTGCTGGGATACTGCATCAGGAACGTCTCCAAGAAGCTCCAGCCGGATTGCGTCTCGTTGCTCGGTGAACGGGTCGGCGACGTCGACATGATCCGTGCCGCGGCGAGCTTCCGTCCAGACGCGCGCGCTCTCCTGTCGAGCCGTGCCGAGGCGCCTGAGGCGCCTCGCAACGTTCAGAGGGTTCTGATCGCGACGCATGACATGAAGACCGGTGGCGTGCAGGGCGTCGTGGCCGCCCAGTCTCGGTACCTCGTCGAGAACGGCCTGTCAGTCACCGTCGCCGTGCACAAGTCGGATGACGCCGTCCATGACCTGCCGCCCGAGGTTCGCCTCATCGTCATCGACGGCACCACGCTCGCAGGGAAGCTGCGTTCCTGGCTCGAGATCTGCAAGAAGCATGACGTCGTCATCGACCACAACGTCCTGTACAACGAGAACTGGCCGTTCTATGCGCTGATCGCTCGGACGATCGGAGTGCCGACCATCGGCTGGCTCCATAATTTCGCGCTACGGACGGTGTACGACTTCGGCACCCGCGGCTCATTCCTTCGCGCGCACCTTCCCCTGCTCTGGACCGTCGTGGTGCTCTCGACCGAAGACGTCTCCTTCTGGAAGCTCCAGGGGATCGAGCGCGTGGTCTGGCTGCCGAATCCCCCTTCGACCCTGCTCGCGAAGCTCGGTGAACGCCAGCCGAAGTCGCCACCCGACGGCACGGTCAATCTGGTCTGGTGGGGGCGGCTGCAGCAGCACACCAAGCAGGTCCGAGACCTGATCGCCGTCGCCGAGCATCTCCGCGGACTCGACATCGACTTCCATCTGACGATCATCGGGCCGGACACGGCCGACCTGACTGCGGCGGAACTGCTGGACGAGGCGGCCCGTCGAGGAGTTGCGGATGCCGTCAGCCTGCCAGGCCCGCTCTATGGACAAGACCTTCTCGATGCGCTCTCCGAGGCGCACCTGCTCGTCTCGACAAGCGTGATCGAGGGGAATCCGCTGACGCTCGTCGAAGCGCAGGCGATGGGCATGCCGATCGCCATGTACGAGTTGCCATGGGTCGAGACCACGAAGGACAACGACGGAGTGAGTGCCGTTCGTCAGGGGTCCGTCACCGACCTGGCGCACGAGATCGCTCGGATCAGCCGCGACCCCGCGGATTACGCGAAGCTCTCCGAGGCGTCACTGGCGGCCGCACGGCGCGCGCGGTCCCATGACATGGCGGACCTTTACGCCCGGTTGCTTTCCGAAAGCCTTCCGCCGGAGTACTCGCCCGCACCGTCGCTCGCCGACGCCTCCCTCCTCCTCGACTGGATGACTTTCTATTCCGAGCGGAACGTCGGCATCCAGGCGCGAGTCAAGGGGCGGCTCCGCGCTCGCCTGGCGGCGGAACTGGAGGCGACGCGAAGGTCCTTCACGTTCCGCGTCGGACGAGTCGTCGCGTTCCTGCCGAGGCATCTCGCGAGGGCCGTGCTTCGTGGCCTGGCAGCGACGTCGGTCGGCGCCCTCCAGCGCGCCGCCCAGCGGACGGGCTCGGCGCCGCAGGCGGACGCTGCGCCGGCCGGCCCGACCGAGGGCCGGTCGCCCGCACGACCGGATGGCCTGCCGGGATCGTCGGGGCGCGCCCGACCTACGAGCGTCCAGGAGGGCGAGCTCAACGCTGAGCAGCGGCGTGACGTCGTCGAGCAAGTCCGTGCCGAGGTGCTGGGGCGACCTGCTGGAGGGTGATCGGCTCCGACCCCCAGCCGCTTCGCCGCTACGCTGCACTCCATGCCCGGTCCTCGTAGAGTGGTGAACCGTGCACGCGCTCGGATGAAGGGAGCCCTGGCGCCGATCGCCGCGGTGGTACGCCGCAACCGCGGTCGTCGGGCCGGAGCCGCGATTCCCGTGGCGGAACGCACGAGCGGCTGGATCAGCGTCGTCATGCCGGTCCATGACGTCGCGGACTACGTCGATGCTTCGATCAGGTCCGTCCTCTCGCAGGGCTACTGGAGGCTGGAGCTCATCGTCGTCGACGATGCGTCCGAGGACGCGACGCGCGATCGAGTCCGTCGCTGGGTCGAGCGCGATTCGCGGGTGCGATTGGTGGACGCCTCGTTCGGCGATGTGAACGCCGCGCGCAACCTCGGCGTCTCACACGGTAAGGGTGAGTACCTCGCATTCCTGGACGGCGACGATCTCATGCTGGCCGGCGCGCTCCGGGACCTCGTGGAGGCGCTCCAGGCCTCGGGATCCGACTTCGCGGTCGGCAGCTACGACCGCTTGGTCGACGGTCGCAGGACCCCGCCGGCGTTTTGGATCGACGAGGCTCACGAGACGGATCGGCGCCGAACCTCGGTCGTGCAGTTCGCGCAGATCATGGTCAATGCGGTGCAGTGGACGAAGGTGTACCGTCGAAGCTTCTGGGACTCGGCGGGGCTTGCCTTCCCCGAGGGCGGTCACTTCCAAGACCAGTTGGTGAGCGCCCGCGCCTACGCCCGCGCGGAGCGCATCGACGTGCTCCGTCGCGCGGTGGTCTCATGGCGGATCCGACACGACGGGTCGTCGATGACGCAGCAGGGCGTCAACACGGCGCAAATCCGCGATCGGTTCGCCACGGCGGTGCGAGCGCTCGAGGTGCTGAGCCGCGAATCCACGCCCGAGGTATGCGAGGCGCGGCGAGCGCAGTTCCTCGGCTACGACGCTGCGGTGGCAACCGCCGAATTGCCGCGGATGAGCCACGATGCCTATGCCGCCCTCCGGTCCGGACTCGCCTCGCTCGCACCTGAGGCGAACGAACCGGTCTGGAACGTCGTGCCGGCCGAGTACAAGGTCCTGTTCGACTTGATCCTGCGTGATGACCACGAGCGGGCACTCCAATACATCGCGCGTGGCGGGCTCGACCTGCTTCAACACGATCTCGTTGAGATCGACGGCGTGCAGTATGTGCAGATGCCGTACTGGGGCGACGAGGCTGCCGGGGTGCCGCTCGTCCGGTTCCGTGCGGCGCCACGGGAGCTTCGCGCATTCGCCGCGGCATCCGTCAGCTAGGCGCCGGCCGGGTGGTTCAGGCGAACGCCGCGTGCCCGGTGATCGCGCGGCCGACGATGAGGGTGTTCATCTCGCGCGTGCCCTCGTACGAGTAGAGCGCCTCGGCGTCGGCGAAGAACCGGGCGACGTCGTAGTCGAGCACGATCCCGTTGCCGCCGCACACCTCGCGGGCCCAGCCGACCGTCTCGCGCATGCGCTCGGTGGCGTACGTCTTCGCGAGCGAGGAGTGCTCGTCGCGCAGCTCGCCGCGGTCCTGCATCTCGGACACCCGGACGACCATGCCGAGCGAAGCGGTGATGTTGCCGATGCACTTCACGAGCAGGTCCTGGACGAGCTGGTGCGCGCCGATGGGCTTGCCGAACTGGACGCGTTCCGTCGCGTACCGGACGGCGGCCTCGTAGGCGCCGATCGCGGTGCCGACCGCCGCCCAGGCGACCTCGGCGCGGGTCTGGCGCAGCACGGCCGCGGTGTCGCGGAAGGAGTTCGCGTTCTGCAGGCGCAGCGACTCGGGCACGCGCACGTCGGTGAGGGTGATGTCGGCGTTCTGCACGATCCGGAGACTGATCTTGCCCTCGATCTTCGTCGCCGCGTAGCCGGGCGTCGACGTGGGGACGATGAAGCCCTTGACCTGCCCGTCGGCCTCGTCCTTCGCCCAGATGATCGTGATGTCGGAGAACGTGGCGTTGCCGATCCAACGCTTCGCGCCGTTCAGCACCCACGCGTCGCCCTCGCGGCGCGCGGTGGTCTGCAGGCCGCGGGCCGAGTCAGAGCCGGACAGCGGCTCGGTGAGGCCGAACGCGCCCACGACCTCGCCCGAGGCGAGCTTCGGGATCCACTCGCGGCGCTGCTCCTCCGAGCCCGCGACCGCGATCGACCCGGTCGCGAGGCCGTTCTGCACGCCGACGAACGTGCCGACCGACGGGTCGACCCGCGCCAGCTCGAGCGCGACGAACCCGCGGAACACCGCCGAGTTCTCGAAGGGCGCGGTCTCGTCCCAGGCGAACGAGAGCACCCCGAGGTCCGCGAGGGGCTTCACGACCTCCATCGGGAACTCGGCGCGCTCCCAGTGGTCGTTGACGATGGGCTGGACGTCGCGCTCGAGCCAGGCGCGCAGCGCGGCGAGCGCCTCCTGCTCGCGCGCCGTCAGCAGCGACCCGTACGAATAGAAGTCGCTCGAGAGCGGCTCGTAGGACATGTCGGACCTTCCTCGTCGTGGATGTCCAGAGCCTAGGCACGGCGGCGGGCCGAACCGCAGCCGTTGGTAGTTTGGAGCCAAACCGCGAAAGGACGCCACCACGCATGTTTGTCGCCATCCGCAACCATCCCCGGGGCTATGCGTGGGGATCCCACACGGCGATCGCGGAGTTCCGCGGCGTGCGACCGAGCGGCGGCCCCGAGGCCGAGCTGTGGCTCGGTGCGCACGCGGGTTCGCCCGCGGAGGTGATCGACGCGGCATCCGTCGGCGCCGCCGACCTCGCCGAGCTCGTCGCCGCCAACCCCGCCGCGGCGCTCGGGCCCGAGCTCGCCCGCGAGGGCGCCCGCCTTCCCTTCCTGCTCAAGCTGCTCGCGGCCGACCGACCGCTCTCGCTGCAGGCGCACCCCGACCCCGAGCAGGCGCGCGCCGGATTCGCGCGCGAGGAGGCCGAGGGCGTGGCCCTCGACGCGTTCGATCGCAACTACCGCGACCCCTTCTCGAAGCCCGAGCTGATCGTCGCGGTGAGCGACGCGTTCGAGGCGCTCTCCGGCTTCCGGCCGCTCGAGGAGGTCGCCGGGATCCTGCGCGTCCTCCGGGCCGCGGACGTCGCGTCGGAGGAGCCGCAGCCGGGGGCGATCGACCTCCTGGCCTCGCGGCTCGAGTCCGCCGAGCCGCTGCGCGAGGCCGTCGAGTGGCTGCTGCAGGACGGACGCGGCGGGGACACGGGCGAGGCCGCGTGGGTCGTCGAGCGCGTGACCGGGCTGGCCGGCTCCGAGACGGCGCTCACGTCGCCGTTCGAGGCGTCGTTCCGCACGGTCGGGCAGTTGGCCGAGGAGTACCCCGGCGACCCGGGGATCGTGATCTCGCTGCTGCTGAACCGCGTCACGCTCCGCCGCGGCGAGGCGCTGTTCCTCGACGCGGGCAACATCCACGCCTACCTCGCAGGCCTCGGCATCGAGCTCATGACCGCGAGCGACAACGTGCTCCGCGGCGGCCTGACGTCGAAGCACGTCGACGTCGCCGAACTCGTGGAGGTGCTGGACTTCACGCCGATCGAGCCCCCGGTGCTCGCCGCGGTGCAGGTGTCGCCGGGCGTGGTCGAGTACCGCCCCCCGGTGGCCGACTTCACGCTGTTCCGGGTCGAGAAGGCGACGGATGCCGCACGCGTGCCCCTCGGCGGACCGGCGATCGTGCTCGCCGAGGGCGCCGGGGTCGACGTCGCGGGCCTCGGCGGGGGCGCAAGGGTCGAGCGCGGCGAGGCGGTGTTCGTCTCGCCCGACGAGGGAGCGCTCGAGGTGCACGGCGACGGGGTGGCGTGGATCGCCACCACGCGCGTCGTCGCCGGACGCTGAGGCGCGCCAGGCCGCGCGAGGACGCTCAGCCGACCTGACGCGGCCCGAAGACCCGGCGGTACTGCGTCGGAGTGGTCTGGAGCACCTTCACGAAGTGGTGCCGCATGACCGCGGCCGCGCCGAAGCCCGTCTCGCGGGCGATCTCCTCGAGCGTGAGGTCGGTCTCCTCGAGCAGCTGCTGCGCGCGGAGCAGCCG
This sequence comes from Agromyces flavus, assembly GCF_900104685.1. NCBI lineage: Bacteria > Bacillati > Actinomycetota > Actinomycetes > Micrococcales > Microbacteriaceae > Agromyces > Agromyces flavus. Next base: position 1,854,008 of record NZ_LT629755.1, on the reverse strand, counting down.
CTGCCGGTTGAGCCAGGCGTTCGGCGTCGTGCCGGTCTCGGCACGGAACTTGCGCGCGAAGGTGCGCGGCGACATCAGGGCGGTGCGCGCGAGGCGGTCGACCGTGAGGTCCTCGTCGAGGTGCTCGAGCATCCACTCGGTGACGCGCGCGAACGAGTCGGTGCGCACCTCTGCGACGGGCGTCTGGATGAACTGGGACTGACCGCCGTCGCGCTGGGGCGGTACGACCATCCGGCGGGCGACGATGTTGGCGGCGCTCGCGCCGAGCTCGGTGCGGACGATGTGCAGCGCCGCATCGATGCCGGCGGCGGTGCCGGCGCCCGTGACGACCTTGCCGTCCTGCACGAAGAGCACGTCGGGGTCGACCACGGTGTCGGGGAACTCGTCGGCCATCCGATCGGTGTACATCCAGTGCGTCGTGGCGCGGCGGCCGGCGAGCACGCCGGCGCGGCCGAGCGTGAATGCGCCGGAGCAGACGCTGAGCACCCACGCGCCTCGGTCGACGGCCTCGCGGATCACCCGGAGCACCTCGGGATGCGCGGGCTCGTCGATGAGCGACGCGGGCACGGCCACGAGGTCGGCCGTCTCTGCCGCCGCGAGTCCCTCGTGCACGACGATGTCGAACCCGAGCTTGGTGGAGATGGGACCAGGCTCGGCGGCCACGACGTGGAAGTCGAACGTGGGACCGCCGTGCTCGGCCCGGTCGATGCCGAACACCTCGCAGATGACTCCGAACTCGAACGGCGCCATCTGCGGGACGGCGATGCAGGCGATGGTCTGGAGCACGAGCGGCCTCCCGGGCAGGCCAGCGGACACTGGCAGGAATATGTCGATCTATGGCGAGTCTGCCACTTCCGGCAGGATGTTGCAAGGAGCACAATTACTGCCATGGAGACCATCGTGCTGCTGATCATCGCCGGGCTTGCCGCTTGGGGCGTCGTCGCGACGCTGCTCCGGCTCGACACCGACGGCTACGGCCGTCCCGAGATCCGCGACCGCAACCGCCACGTCGAGCGGATGCCGCTGCGCCGGGCCTGAGTCCGCGAGACCCGGTTCCCACGGGCCGCTAGCATCGTCACGACGCCGGACGCACCGGCGGCGGAAGGCGGATATGAGCTGGCTGGTCACCGGGGGAGCCGGGTACATCGGGGCGCACGTCGTGCGGGCGTTCCGTTCCCAGGACATCGAGACGGTCGTCGTCGACGACCTCTCGTCGGGACAGCGAGGATTCGTGCCGCGGGGCGTGCCGTTCGTAGAGGGCTCGATCCTCGACGGCGCGCTGCTCGAGCGGGCCATCGAGGAGCACGACGTCGTGGGCGTCGTGCACCTGGCGGGCTTCAAGTACGCGGGCGTCTCGGTGAAGCAGCCGCTGCACACCTACCGGCAGAACGTCACGGGCACCGCGACCCTGCTCGGCGCCATGGAGGCGAGCGGCGTCGACCGCATGGTGTTCTCGTCGAGCGCGGCGGTGTACGGCACGCCCGATGTCGACCTCGTCACCGAGGCGACCCCCAAGCACCCCGAATCGCCGTACGGCGAGTCCAAGCTCGTGGGCGAGTGGCTGCTCGCCGACCAGGCCCGTGCCGCTGGACTGCGTCACACGTCGTTGCGGTACTTCAACGTGGTGGGCTCGGGAACCGATGAGGTCTACGACCCGAGCCCGCACAACCTGTTCCCCCTCGTGTTCGACGCGCTGCTCGACGGCCGGACGCCCAGGATCAACGGCGACGACTATCCCACCCCCGACGGCACGTGCGTGCGCGACTACATCCACGTCGCCGACCTCGCCGACGCGCACGTCGCGGCGGCCCGCCGACTCGATGCGGGCGAGCCGATCGAGCCGGTGTACAACCTCGGCTCGGGCGACGGGGTCTCGGTCGGCGAGATCATGCGCGAGGTCGCTCGCGTCACGGGGATCGCGTTCGAACCCGAGGTGGCCCCCCGGCGCGCCGGCGATCCCGCGCGCATCGTCGCGTCGGGCGAGCTGGCCGCGCGCGACCTCGACTGGCGCATGCGTCACGGGCTCGCCGAGATGGTCGCCAGCGCGTGGTCGGCCCGGCGCGCGGCATCCGTCGCCGACGCGTGATCACGACTCGGACACGCGATCAGCGTGTCGCGGCCCGGCTGAAGCCTCGATGCACGATTGAGGGTTTACGATTCGCGACTTGACTTCCACCGAATTACACCGATGTAATTGTTCATGACACGCCCCTCGGGGATGTCGGTACAACTGGGTGGGAGACGATATGGGCAGGCCTGAATATCGTTCTGGGGTACCTGAGGATTGGTTCGTCGACCCCGTGCGGCTCGGCGTTCCGGGGGTTCGCGGGGTCGCAGACGACGACAACCAACTGGCGTGGCAGACCGACGCGCTGTGCGCGCAGACCGATCCGGAGGCGTTCTTCCCCGAGAAGGGCGGATCCACGCGGGACGCGAAGCGCATCTGCACCGGCTGCGAGGTCCGCGCCGAGTGCCTCGAGTACGCGCTCGCCAACGACGAGCGATTCGGCATCTGGGGCGGGCTCTCCGAGCGCGAGCGGCGCAAGCTGCGGCGGCAGGCCGGCTGAGCGCTCCCAGCGGCCGGCGGGGCGCGTGATTCGAGGCACGCCCGCAACGTGATCGATCGCAGTGGGACCGCCGCCTATGCTGTCCCCGATGTTCCCTGGAGTCACCGCCGTCCTCGTCGTGCAGCATGGCGGCGACCGCCTCGCCGCCACGCTGGCGGCGCTTCGCGCCCAGCGACGCCCGGCCGACGCCCTCGCCGTCGTGCTCCTGCGCAGCGACGACGCGACGCGCGCCGCCGTCGAGGCGGCGGAGCCGGAGCACGTCGTCCAGCTCGAGACGGTCCTCCCGTTCGGCGACGCCGTTCGTGCGGTCGAGTCGACGTTGCCCGAGCCGTCCGGCGACGACGAGGCGATCTGGTTGCTCACCGAGGATGCCGCGCCCGAACCCGGTGCGTTGGAGGCGCTCGTCGCCGAACTCGCCACGGCCCGGTCGGCGGCGATCGCCGCGCCCAAGCTCGTGGATTGGGACGAGCCCGCGCGCATCCTGCGATTCGGCCGGTCGATGACGCGGTCGGGCCGCAGCCTCCCGGTCGTCGACGACGAGCTCGACCAGGGCCAGCACGACGACCTCTCCGACGTGCTCGGCGCCGACTCGGTCGGCCTCCTCGTCCGGCACGCCGTGTGGCGCCGGCTCGGCGGCCTCGATCCCGCGCTGCCGACCGTTGACGACGGCCTCGACCTGGGTGTCCGGGCGCGGCTCGCGGGTCACCGGGTCGTCGCCGTGCCCGCCGCTCGGATCCGCTACGCCGACGGCGGCGTCGCCGGACAGGGATCCGTTCGGGGTGGGCGCGCGGCCCGCCGGCGTGCGCGCGAGGCGCGCGCCGCGCAGCTGCATCGCCGCCTCGTGTATGCGCCGGCCGTGCTCGCCCCGCTCCACTGGCTGGCGCTCCTGCCCATCGCGGTGCTCCGGTCGATCCGCCACCTGCTGGTCAAGTCCCCGGGAAGCATCGCGGGCGAGTTCCGCGCGGCGGTCGAGACCATGGTCACGCCGCAGCGCGTCATCCGCTCGAGGCGAGCGCTGTCCGCTGCGAAGACCGCCCGATGGTCCGCGCTCGCTCCGCTGCGCATTCGCGCCGACGAGGTGCGGCTCCGGCGGCAGCAGGCGGCCGAGGCTCGGCGACAGCGGGCGAGGGGCCGGGCCGATGAGCTGCGCTTCCTCCAGACGGGGGGCGGATGGGTCCTGCTCGCCGGCGTCGTCGCCTCGGTCGTGCTGTTCGCCCCCATCGCGGCGGGCGGCGCCATCGCCGGCGGCGGACTGCTCCCGCTCTCACCCGACGTGGCGAGCCTCTGGCGGAACGCCGCCGCCGGATGGCGTGACCTCGGCGGCGGCTTCATGGGCGCGGCCGATCCGTTCGCGGGCGTGCTCGCGACCCTCGGCTCGCTGTCGTTCTGGAACCCGTCCGGCGCGATGATCGCGCTGTGGCTCCTGGCGATCCCGGTCTCCGCGCTGGGCGGCTGGTTCGCCGCATCGCGCCTGACCGAACGGGCCTCCCTGCGCGTGCTCGGCGGCATCCTGTGGGCCGCGGCGCCGCCGTTGCTCGAGGCGCTCGCCGTCGGCCGACCGGGTCCGGTGCTCGCTCACATGCTGCTGCCCTGGCTCGTCGTGCTGATGTTCGCGGCGGGTGCCTCGTGGGCGGCGGCCGCCGGCGCGTCGCTCGTGTTCGCCGCGATCCTCGCGTGCGCCCCGACGCTCGCGCCCGCCCTCATCCTCGGGTGGCTCGTCGCCCTGCCGCTCAGCCGGCGGGCCGCCGTGCGCCTCGTCGGCATCCCCCTCCCGGCCATCGCGCTCTTCCTGCCGCTCCTCGTCCAGCAGTGGACGCGCGGTACGCCTCTCGCGGTGTTCGCCGATCCCGGGGTGCCGCAGTGGTCCGCCGCGCCGACGCCGTTCCAAGCCGCGCTCGGCCAGTCGTCGGACGGCTGGGCGCGCTGGGAGGACCTGTTCGACGGGGTCGTCGCCGAGTTCGTGCCGCTTCCCGTCGTGCTCGGGGTGCTCCTCGCTCCGCTGGTGCTCGTCGCGCTCGCGGTCGTCGCGACACCGCGGTTCCGCGCCGGACTGCTCTCGCTCGGCATCGCCACGGCGGGCTATGCGACCGCCGTGCTCGCGAGCGGGATCGCGTTCGCGGTCTCCGGCGACCTGCCGGTCCCGCTCTGGGCGGGAGCCGGGCTCAGCCTCATGTGGCTCGGACTCAGCGGGGCCGCCGTGCTCGCACTCGACGGATTGCGCCGCGGGGCGGCCGCGGTCGCCGCACTGGTGACCGTGTGCTCCCTCGTGGCGGTCGCGCCCGCGCTGGTGCTCCTCGCGCTCGGGCGCGCGCCGATCGGGCCGGCACCCGAACGCACCCTTCCCGCCTTCGTCGAGGCCGAGGCTGCCACCGATCCGCGGGTCGGCACCCTGCGCATCGATCCGACGACGGGCGGAGGCCTCCGCGCCACGATCGAGCGCGGCACCGGTGCGACGCTCGACATCCAGTCCACGCTCGCGGCGACGCAGCGTGAGCTCACCGACACCACCGAGGCGATCGCCGACCTCGCGGGCAACCTCGCCTCGCGCAGCGGGTACGACGCCACGGCCGCCGTCGAGCGCTTCGGCCTGTCGTACGTGCTCCTGGGGCCGGCCGGCGACGACCCCGGCGCGGCCGCGGTGGAACAGCGGGCGACGGTCGCACTCGACGGCAACGCCCAGGTGACCGCGAGCGGCGACACCGACTTCGGTCCGCTGTGGCGCTTCGCGGATGCACAGCCGGACGCGCCGGGAGCGCAGATCCCGGCCGCCGATCCGGCCGCGGGATGGATCGTCGCGGGACAGCTCATCGTGATCGGCTCGGCCGTCCTGCTGTCGATCCCGACCGGAGGCGGGCGCGAACCCGATCGGCGCCCGCCGTCGCAGCGGGCGAGGCGACGTCCGAGATGGCCGCGCCGGACCCCCGCGGGCCCGGCCGGCGCCGCAGCGCCCGCCGCCCCGGAGCCATCCGCCCCGGAGGCATCGGCCGCCCCGGCCGACTCGGAGCGACCCGTCGACCCGGAGCCGGAGCCGGAGCCGGAGTCCCAGGCCGAGCCCGATCACGGCCTCCCCGACTCCGACCGGGCGCCCGAAGCGGAATACGAGCGCGGCCCGGAGCCAGCGACATCCAGCGCCGACCTCGTCGTCGGCACCGACGCGACCGGAGGTGACCGCGATGCGCATCAGGCGTGAACTGCTCGTCGGCGTCGGACGGGGCGCATCGGTGGTCGCCGCCGTCGCGGTCGCCGCAGGCATCCTGGCCGCCGCCGTCGTGGCGCCCCTGCCCGAGGTGGAGACCGACGCGCCGTCCGTGGTCGTGCAGCCGGCCGAGAGCCGCCAGCTCCGCGTCTGCCCGGGGCCGCTCCTCGAGCTCGCGGAGGACTCGGCCGAGGCCACCACGGCGACCTCGTTCGGCGCGGCGCCGGTCGCCATCGCCGCAGATCCGGCGGATGCGCTCGTCGAACAGGCACCGGTCGAGGCGCCCGACAATCCCGCGTCGGCGACCGACGGCGGTCCGATCTCGATCGCCGCGGAGCCCGGGGCCGTCGACGCCGGTCTGCTCGCGGGCGCGCAGTCGCAGTCGGCCGAGGCCACGTCCATCAGCGGATTCGCCGCGGCCGCGTGCACCGAGCCGGCCACCGAATCGTGGCTCGTCGCCGGAGCCACCGACGTCGGCCGTTCGGGGCTCGTCTTCATCGCGAACCCTGGTGCGGTGGCGTCGACGGTCGACGTCCGTGTCATCGGCGAGGGCGGCCCCATCGACGCCCCCGCCGCGATCGGGGTGGTCCTGCCGCCCGGCACGCAGCGGGTGATCTCCCTGGCCGGGCTGGCACCCAACATGCGGTCCACGGTCGTGCACGTGACGAGCACGGGCGGCCCCGTGGCTGCCGCGCTCCAGCATTCGGTCGTGCTGGGCCTGGAACCCGCAGGCGTCGAGCTCTCCGGTCCGGCCGCGACGCCCGCGACGGCGCAGGTCATCCCGGGCGTCGTGATCGTGGACCGTCGCGGGGTCGCCCCGCAGGAGGACCATGCGGAAGGCGACGACCATCCCGCGGTCCGGCTCCTCGCGCCCGAGGCCGACACGGTGGCCGCCATCGAGCTGATCGGCGAGGACGGCGAGGTCGAGGCCCGGATCGAGGCCGAGCTGGTCGCCGGCCGCACGCTCGACGTGCCCCTCGGCACGGTCGATCCCGGGTCCTACACCTTGCTCGTGACCGCCGATGCGCCGGTGGTCGCCGCCGCGCGGGCCACCGTGCTCGGCGACGGCGACGACCCGATCGTCGCCGACCTCTCCTGGACGACGTCGACGGCCCCCCTGCTGGACGGCGCGACCGTGGCGGTCCCGCCCGGGCCCGGTGCGGTCCTGCACATCACCAATCCCGGTGACGGCGAGGCGACCGTCTCGGTGGAGGTCGACGGCGCGGAGCGCGAGATCGGCGTGCCCGCCGGCGCAACGGCATCCGTCGACCTGTCACCCGACGCACGCGTCGTGCTCACGGGCGTCGAGGGCCTGCATGCCACGGTGTCGTTCAGCGGCGACGCGGAGCTCTCATCGATGCCGGTCTCGCCGCCCGGCCCGCTCGACGCGCCGGTGCGCGTCTACCCCCAGTAGCACGCGCCGCCCCGTGACTCAGAAGTGCCGGTACCGCCCTGGCGCGAGCTCCCACGGGTCACGCCCGAGGAAGTCGGCGACCGCGCGGAAGACGCAGCTCTCGACGAGCAGCTTCTCGTCCTTCTCCTCGCCTTCCTGCGTGCGTAGGAACCGGACGATCGGGAGCCGGAAGAAGACGATGCGGCGATCGTCGTGGTAGACCTTCCAGCGGTCGACATGGTCGTCGTGGATGGCCTCGGCGGGTGCGTCGGCGACCTGGAAGGTGACCCCCTCGAGATCGGGCCAGAGCCCGCGCAGGTAGGCGGCCGTCGAGGCGACCGTCACGTCGAAGTCCTCGATCCGCGTCCGCAGGGGTTCGAGGTGCGGCCCGGTGACCGCCGACCGCATGCCCCGACCGTGGCGATCACGTGCGAGGCGCCTCGGCGAGGCGGGTGTCGCGCCGACACGGCGGGAACGGGGCATGACCTCCACTGTAGCGGCGCTCCGGATCGCTAGTCTGGGGTGGCCATGAGACGTTGTTCGCGCACCGCATGCACCGCTGAGGCGGTCGCGACGCTCACGTTCGACTACGCCGACTCGATGGCGGTGCTCGGCCCGCTCTCGTTCGCTCGCGAGCCCCATTCGTACGATCTCTGCGCCCGCCATGCCGAGCGCACGTCCGCCCCGCGCGGCTGGCAGATCATTCGGCACGTCACCCTCGGTGAGATAGGGTTCAGCGCATGAATCCCCCCTCCACTTCGGGCGCTCGCGCGCGCCTCGAAACGATCGTCAAGGCCTACGACGTCCGGGGCATCGTCGGGGACGCGCTGACCGACGAGGTCGTCGAAGCGCTCGGTGCGTCGTTCGCCGACGAGGTCGGCGCTGCCGGCGGCCGGATCGTCGTCGGCCACGACATGCGCGACTCCTCGCCGGGCTTCGCCGAGGCGTTCGCGCGCGGTGCCACGGCGCGGGGCGCCGACGTCGTCGCGATCGGGCTCTGCTCGACCGACCAGACCTACTTCGCATCGGGATCGATGCAGGCGCCGGCGGCGATGTTCACCGCGAGCCACAACCCGGCCTCCTACAACGGCATCAAGTTCTCGCGCGCGGGCGCGCAGGGCATCTCGCTCGACACCGGCCTCGCGGCCATCCGCGACCGTGCGGGCGACTACCTCGACGGGGGCATCCCGCCGGTCGCCGAGCCGGGCCGGATCGAGCGCGTGGACGTGCTCGCCGACTACGCGCGTCACCTCCGCTCGCTCGTCGACCTCGGGGGCATCCGCCCGCTGAAGGTCGTCGTCGACGCGGGCAACGGCATGGGCGGACTCACGGTGCCCGCGGTGCTCGGCGAGGCCGCCGGACTGCCCGCGCTCCCGCTCGAGATCGTGCCGCTCTACTTCGAGCTCGACGGCACCTTCCCGAACCACGAGGCCAACCCGCTCGACCCCGCGAACCTCGTCGACCTGCAGCGCGCGGTCGTCGAGCATGGCGCCGACCTCGGCCTCGCGTTCGACGGCGACGCCGACCGCTGCTTCGTCGTCGACGAGCGCGGTGCGGCGGTCGATCCGTCGGCCGTCGCGGCGATCGTCGCGCTGCGCGAGATCGCGCGCGTCCGCGCGCTCGGCGAGGACGAGCCGACGGTCATCCACAATGTCATCACCTCTCGATTCGTGCCCGAGACGATCGAGGCGGCCGGAGCCGTCGCCGTGCGCACGCGCGTGGGCCACTCCCTCATCAAGGGCCGGATGGCCGAGACCGGGGCGGTCTTCGGCGGCGAGCACTCCGCGCACTACTACTTCCGCGACTTCTGGGGCGCCGACAACGGCATGCTCGCGGCCATGCACGTCCTCGCCGAGTTCGGCTCGCAGCCCGCGCCGCTCTCGCGGCTGGCCGCCCGCTTCACGCCGTACGCGCTCTCGGGCGAGATCAACTCGACCGTCGAGGACGTGCCGGCGGCGTACACCCGGATCGTCGAGGCGTTCACCGGTCGTGCCGAGTTCGACGAGCTCGACGGGCTCACCGCCACGGGGCTCACCTCGGGCGACGAGCCGTTCTGGTGGTTCAACGTGCGCCCGTCGAACACCGAGCCGCTGCTGCGCCTGAACGTCGAGGGCGAGGATGCCGCGACCATGGCGGCCGTGCGCGACGAGGTGCTCGCCCTCATCCGGGCGTAGCGCCCGGCGCCGAGGCCGGATGCGAGAATGGACGGCATGACCCTCGCCGCCTCCACCGCGACATCCGCTCTGCCCTTCAAGGTCGCCGACCTCTCGCTCGCCGAGTCGGGGCGGCACCAGCTCCGCCTCGCCGAGAACGAGATGCCGGGCCTCATGGCGCTCCGCGCCGAGTTCGGCGAGTCGAAGCCGCTCGCGGGCGCACGCATCGCGGGCAGCCTGCACATGACCGTGCAGACCGCGGTGCTCATCGAGACGCTCGTGGCGCTCGGCGCGCAGGTGCGCTGGGCGAGCTGCAACATCTTCTCGACGCAGGACGAAGCCGCCGCCGCGGTGGTCGTCGGGCCCGACGGCACCGTCGACGAGCCGCGCGGGGTCCCGGTGTTCGCGTGGAAGGGCGAGACGCTCGAGGAGTACTGGTGGTGCACCGACCGGATCTTCGACTGGTCGGCCGAGGCCGAGGCGGCGGGTGCCGAGTGGATCGGGCCGAACATGATCCTCGACGACGGCGGCGACGCCACGCTCCTCGTGCACCGGGGCCGCGAGTTCGAGGCCGCCGGAGCCGTGCCCGCCGCGGGTGACGACGCGAGCGCCGAGTACCGGGTCGTGCTCGACACCCTCCGGCGGTCGGTCGAGCTCTCGCCCGACCGCTGGACGCGCATCGCCGCCGAAATCCGCGGCGTCACCGAGGAGACCACGACGGGCGTGCACCGGCTCTACGAGCTGCACGCCGCAGGCGAGCTGCGCTTCCCCGCGATCAACGTCAACGACTCGGTGACCAAGTCGAAGTTCGACAACAAGTACGGCATCCGGCATTCCCTGCCCGACGGCCTCAATCGCGCGACCGACGTGCTGATCGGCGGCAAGGTGGCGTTCGTCGCGGGCTACGGCGATGTCGGCAAGGGCGCCGCCGAGGCGCTCCGCGGCCAGGGTGCGCGCGTGATCGTCTCAGAGGTCGATCCCATCAACGCCCTGCAGGCCGCGATGGACGGCTACCAGGTGGCGCGCCTCGAGTCCGTGATCGGCGAGGTCGACATCCTCGTCACGGGCACGGGCAACAAGGACGTCGTGCGGGTCGAGCACCTGCTCGGGCTCAAGCACCTCGCGGTCGTCGCCAACGTCGGCCATTTCGACAACGAGATCGACATGGCCGGGCTCGAGTCGCTCGAGGGCGCCGAGCGCGTCGAGATCAAGCCCCAGGTGCACGAGTGGCGGCTGCCGAACGGCCGCAGCGTGCTCGTGCTCTCCGAGGGTCGCCTGATGAACCTCGGCAACGCGACCGGCCATCCGTCGTTCGTCATGTCGAACTCGTTCGCCAACCAGGTCCTCGCGCAGCTCGAGCTCTGGACGCGGCCCGAGGCGTACCCGATCGGCGTCTACGTGCTGCCCAAGCACCTCGACGAGAAGGTCGCTCGCCTGCACCTCGACGCGCTCGGCGTCGAGCTCACCGTATTGACCCCCGAGCAGGCCGCCTACATCGGTGTGCCGGTCGAGGGGCCGTACAAGGTCGACCACTACCGCTACTGAGCCGAGCCGAGCGGATGCCGCGGGCGGGCGTCGCCACGCGGCATCCGGCCGTCACCGCTCGGGGAAGCCGAGGGGGCGGGCATCGAGCACCGGCTCGAGCGCGGACATGCGCTGCGACTCCAGCGCGAGCGCGGTGAGGTCGCGTTCGCGGCGCAGCGCGGCGACGCCGGCGAGCACGAGTTCGGCGTCGCCGGACGGCATCGGCGACACGTACGGAGCGACCTCGACGGCCAGCCGTTCGGCCACGCGCCGCCGACTCGCCGGCGCGAGGTGCGGCGCGTTGTGGAAGAACGCCGCGACCCTGCGGGCGACCGGATCGGGCAGGCGTCCGACGTCGGCGATCGCGGCCCACGCGGTGAGGGGAGCGGGCACGCCGAACCCCTGCGGCGAATATCGCGGCACGCGCTCGACCTGGGCGTGGGTACCCGCGAGCAGGTCGCCGAGGCGCTTGGAATCGGGATTCAGGAAGCCCACGAGCACGGCCAGCCCGCCGAACGTCATCCAGATCTCGAGCACGCCGACGAGCGCCCGGATGAACGCGTGGCGCAGGCCGATCGCCCCGCCGTCGTCGCGCACGACGCGCAGGCCCAGGGCCAGCTTGCCGAGCGAGCGACCGTGCGACGCGGTCTCGACCGTGGTCGGCAGCACCACGATGCAGGCGACGACGAGCGAGATGCCGACGGCGCGGATCGCGGCTTCGTCGAGATCGAGGCCGGCGATCGCGAGGAACGCCGCGAATCCCACGATGAGCGTCGCGATCACGTCGATCGCCGCGCCGCCCGCGCGCATGACGGCGCTCGCGGGCCGCACGTCGAGTGCGACGGCCTCGCCGGTGACGAGCGCCTCGTCATCGATACGACCGGCGGCTCGGACGGAGGCGGACGCGTCGGCCATGGCTAGTATTCAAGCAGATGGACCTCGACGCCCTCGCGACCGCCCGCCACGACGACTGGGAGCGCCTCGACGTGCTCTCACGGCGGCCGCGGCTCGACGGCCCCGCCGCCGACGAGCTGATCGAGCGGTACCAGGCCGCCGCATCCGACCTGTCGCTCGTCCAGGCCACGGCCGGCTCGACGGCGCTCGGCGACCGCCTCTCCGTCTCGCTCGCACGGGCGCGGCTGCGCTTCACCGGCGCCCCCGAGAATCCACTGCGGCAGCTGGCCCGGTTCTCCCTCGTGGGCCTGCCGGCGGCACTCTACCGCGTGCGATGGCTGACCCTCGCCGTGGCGGTCGCGACCTTCGTCGTCGCCGCGCTGTACGCCCTCTGGGTCGCCGGCGACCCGAGGGTGCTCGCGAACCTCGGGTCCGAGGAGGAGTTGCGGGCGCTCGCCGAGGAGGGCTTCGTCGCGTACTACTCCGAGAACCCGGCCGCGTCGTTCGCGGGCTCGGTGTGGACCAACAATGCGTGGATCGCGGCGCAGTGCGTCGCGTTCGGCATCACCGGCGTGTGGGTGCCCTACGTCGTACTCCAGAACGCGCAGAACCTCGGGCTGACCGCGGCCGTCATGTTCGCCTACGACGAGGCCGACACCTTCTTCCTCTACATCGCGCCCCACGGTCTCCTCGAGCTGACCTGCGTGTTCGTCGCCGCGGCAGCCGGCCTCCGGATCTTCTGGGCGTGGGTGGCGCCGGGCCCGAGGACGAGGGGTGCGGCCCTCGCCGAGGACGCGAGAGCCCTGTTCTCGGTCGCGATCGGGCTCGTGTTCTTCCTCCTCGTCGCGGGCCTGATCGAGGGGTTCGTCACGCCGGCGCCCTGGCCGTGGCCGGTCAAGATCGGCATCGGCGTGCTCGCCATGGCCTGGCTGCTCGTCATGATGCTCGTGCTCGGCCGTCGCGCGCACCGTGCGGGCGAGACCGGCGACCTCGCCGCGTTCGACGCCGGCGCACGGCGCGTCGTCTCCGGGTGACCGGATCGCGCGGCGTCAGAGCCGCCCGGCGGCCTTGAGCTCGAGGTACCGGTCGGCCAGCGTCGGCGGCAGCTCCTTCGGCGGCGCGGTCACGGTCAGGCCGCCGAGCCTCCGGATCGCCGCCGCCACGCGCTCGCCGTCGAGCAGGCCGCGCTCGGCGCCGGCAGCCCGGTAGGCCTCGTCGAGCGACCCGCGTTCGCGACTCGCGGCGACGAGATCGGGATCGGCGACCGAGGCGACGATGACGGTGTGGCGTGCGGTGAGCTGCGGCAGGATCGACAGCATGCCCCTCGCCGTGCCGGGGGAGTCCGCCGCCGTGAGCAGGACGACGAGCGCGTGCCGACTCGTCACCCGGCGCACCTGTCCGGGAACCGCGGCCCAGTCGGCCTCGATGAGCTCGGCATCGATGTCGGCCATCGAGTCGACCATCCGTGCGAGCAGCTCGGCGCCGCCGACACCGTGCACGCGCCCTCGCAGCCGGCGGTCCCACGCGAGGAAGTCCACCCGGTCGCCGGCGTGCGATGCGAGTGCCGCGAGCAGCAGCGCGCCCTCGAACGCGGTGTCGAGGCGCGGCTCGTCACCGATCCGCGCCGCGGCCGCGCGTGAGGTGTCGACGACGATGACGATGCGCCGGTCGCGTTCGGGACGCCAGGTGCGCACCATCAGCCGCGTCGTGCCACGCGACTCGGGGTCGGCGCGGCGTGCGGTCGCGCGCCAGTCGATCGAGCGCACGTCGTCGCCGCGCACGTACTCGCGGATCGAGTCGAACTCGGTTCCCTGCCCCCGGATCAGCAGCGGGGTGCGTCCGTCGAGCTCGCGGAGCCGGGTCAGACGCGACGGAAGGTGGGCGCGCGAATGGAACGGAGGAAGCACGCGGAGGCGTCCGGGCGAGGAGAGCGTCGCCTGCCGCGCCCACAGCCCCAGCGGACCGAAGGAACGCACCGTCACCTGCTCGGTGCGTCGCTCGCCCCGTCGGGTGGGGGTCAGGCGCAGCGAGATCCGTCGCGCCTCGCGGGGCGGGACGTCGACGCGGGTGCGGTTCGCGCCGTGCACCCCGGCCGACGGGGTCCAGCCGTCGCGGACGACGGCGCGCAGCCGACGTGGCCCGAGGTTGCGGACGACCAGCTCGGACGTCGCCGTCTCGCCGAGCCGCACGCGGTCGGGCAGCTCACGGGCGAGGGCGACCCGTCGCGGTGACGCGGCCAGCGCGAGATCGACCGAGCCGAGCACGATGGCGAGGACGAGCCATCCGAGCAGCACGACCCACGCGGCATCCGCGGCGCCGCCGAACAGCACGACGGGCACCGCGCCGAGGGCGAGGAGGAGCGTGAACCGGCCGGTGAGGGTCATCGCTAGAGCGGCACCTGCACCTGCTGCATGACCGAGCGGAGCACCTGGTCGACGGACACGCCCTCGAGCTCGGCCTCGGGGCGGAGCTGCACGCGGTGGCGCCACGCCGGCAGCAGCATCGCCTGGACGTGGTCGGGCGTGACCTTCTCGAACCCGGTCAGCCAGGCCCACGACTTGGACGCCGCGAGCAGCCCGGCCGCTGCGCGCGGACTCACGCCAAGGCGCATCGACGGACTCCGTCGCGTCGCGCGCGCGAGATCGACGACGTACGCGAGCACGTCGTCGGCGACGCCCACGCGACCGGCCGCGGCGCGCGCCGAGGCGAGTTCGGCGGCGCCGAGCACGGGTGCGACCCCGGCGGCCTCGAGATCGTGCGGATCGAACCCGTCGGCGTGTCGTCGCAGCATCCGCACCTCGGCGTCGCGCTCGGGCACGTCGAGCACGAGCTTGAGCAGGAACCGGTCGAGCTGCGCCTCGGGCAGCGCGTACGTGCCCTCGTACTCGATGGGATTCTGGGTGGCGGCGACGAGGAACGGGTCGGGAAGGGGCCGCGTGACGCCGTCGACCGACACCTGGCGCTCCTCCATGGCCTCGAGCAGCGCCGACTGGGTCTTGGGCGGCGTGCGGTTGATCTCGTCGGCGAGGAGCAGGTTGGTGAACACGGGCCCCTCGCGGAACGCGAACTCGCCGTTGCGCGGATCGTACGCGAGCGAGCCGGTCACGTCGCCCGGCATCAGGTCGGGCGTGAACTGCACCCGGCGCGTCTCGAGCCGGAGCGTACGGCTCAGGGTGCGCACGAGCAGGGTCTTGGCCACCCCGGGCACGCCCTCGAGCAGCACGTGCCCGTTCGCCAGCAACGCGATGATGAGGCCCGTCACGGCGCCGTCCTGTCCGACGACGGCCTTGCCGACCTCGGTGCGCACGCGGTCGAGCGCGAAGCGGAGCTCGGCGTCGTCGGGATTCGGGTCGGTCATGGTCGCCTTCCTGTCGGGTCGGATGCGTCGGGGTCGCCGGCCGGGCGCATGGCGGCGCGCACGGTCCGTTCGAGCTCGTCGAGGTCGCGGGCGAGGTCGACGAACTCGCGGTCACCCGGGGGCTGGGCGTCGACCAGGATGGCGCGAACGGATGACGCGGGGCGCCCGGTCGCGTCGGACACGCCGGCGACGACGGCGTCGACCGGGGCGCTGCGCGGGAGCCGCAGCACCTCGGCCAGGCTCCGGATCGTTCCGATCCGCAGCTGGTCGAGCGCGTGCGCCCTTGCCGACGAGCGCGCGTAGAGGCGTGCGCGCCCCTCGCCGGTCTCGGCGGCGGGCACGTGCACGGGGAGGTCCTCGACGACGAGCGGGCCGAAGCGCCGACCGCGCCAGATGCCGGCTGCGACGGTCACGAGGACGAGGAGCACGGCGACCGGACTGACCCATCCGGGCGTCAGCTCGTCGAGGGTCGGCGCCGCGGCGCCGTCGATGTCGGCCGCACCGGGGAGGTACCAGACGAGCTCGTCGCGGCCGCCGAGCAGGCCGATCGCGAGCGCCGCGTTGCCCGCCTCGTCGATGGTCTCGTTGGCGAAGACCGCCTCGGAGCCGACGAGCGCGACCTGCGCACCGTCGGGCGAGGGGCCGGTCACGACCGCGAAGCCCTCGCCGTCGGCGAAGCAGCCCGAGAATCCGGATGCCGCTGCGTCGTCGTCGATCGCGAGCAGCTGCTGGCCCTCGGACAGCTCACCGGCCCGTCGAGCGGTCGGGAGCGAGCACGCGACCTCGTCGATCGAGCCCTCGGCCGACCCCGCGAGCCTCACGCCCGGCGCGAGCACCTCGAGCGCAGCGAAATCGGGTCGCGCGACCACGAGGCTGTCGGCGGCGCCGGCGAGCGCCGCCACGTCGTCCCGCCCGAGCAGTCCGGCCTGGTCGTACAGGAACACCGTGGCTCCCTCGGCGGCGCGACGGGCCTCGTCGAGCGATCCCACCGTGTACACGTCGACGCCCTGGTCGCCGAGCACGCGCGCGAGCGCCTGCGCGCCGCTCGGTGCGGGGTTGTCGGCGGCGAGCGGCGCGCCCGGCGGCCGGACCAGACCCTGGACGAGGGCGAGCACGAGGGCGCCGAGCACCAGGGCCGCGGCGATCACGATCCACGCGCGCCGTCGCCGGACGAGGGCGCGCAGGCCCGGCGTCACGGCGGGGCTGGCGGCCACCGCCGTCACTCGGGTCGTCCGATCGGCGACGCCTCGGCGAACTCGCGCTCGAGCTCGGGCACCGAGGCCGCGAGCTCGCCGTCGAGCTGCGCGATCCGCTCGTGCGCGGCGGCCGAGCCGGCACGGGCGAGGTAGCGCACGGCGTCGAAGTCGGCGGCCGCGGCTTCGAGCCGTGCCGCGTGGTCTGGGAACGCGACGGTCGCCGCAGCCGCCATGCCGTGCGCCGTGGTGCCCGGGTGGACGCGCACGAGCTCGCGTTCCACGAGCCCGCGCACGAGCGCGCGGAAGCGCTCCTCGATCGCGAGCGGCCAGTCGCCCGCTCGTGCGGCGGCGTCGGCGGCCGAGCGCAGCGTCGCGGCATCCCGGACGTCGCCGTCGTCGAAGAGCGGGACGGCGGCACCGGCCCGGCGGCGCAGTCGGGGCAGGCCGAACACGAGCAGGCCCAGCACGACCAGGACCACGGCGATCGTCACGAGGACGAGCCAGAGCGCCGGCAGCGGCAGCCCGCCGGCGCCCGAGAGCAGGTCGGCGATCCAGTCTCGGACCGCTTGGGCCGCGAGGTCGAACGCGGTGGGCTCGGCCGCGCGGTACTCGGGCCGGGCGAGCTCGTCGAGCACCAGGCGACGCGCCTCGACGGCATCGGGTTCGAGCGGCGGGTCGAGCCGTACCGCGTGGATCAGGACCACGTCGCGACCGGACCCTGCTCCGAGGCGGGCAGGTAGGGGTCGGTGGTCGGCCGGCCCGCGTCGCGCGCCTCGACGTGGCGCTCGAGTTCGAGGTCGAGTCCCTCGGTGCGCATCCGCAGGTCGATGTAGATCACCGCGATCAGGGCCGCCTGCACCACCGAGGTGATCGCCCCGATCAGCACCGACAGCACCAGCGCCGCGACCGTGGTGCCGATCGAGATCGCCTGGTACGCCTCGCCCACCGTCGGGTCGAGGAGCATGGCGAGGATGGCGCCGAGGAACGAGACCGGCTGCACGACGACCTGCGCGGCGAACGACAGGATGAGCCCCACCAGGAGGATGAGGCCGAACGTGCGCCAGAAGTTGCCGTTCGTCAGCGCCCACGACCGGCGGACCGCGGTGAGCACGCCGGATCGCTCGAGGACGATCACGCTGGGAACGAGTGCGAGCTTGGTGCCGAGCCACGCGCCGAGCACGCCCAGGCCGAGCAGCGCGGCCACCGCGATGAGCACGACCGCGAGGACGGTGGCGGGATCGGGGAAGATGACGGCGACCGCGATCACGGCGCCGACCACCAGTGCGAACACGCCGCCCACGATGGCGCCGACGATCAGTGTCCACCCGATGAGGGGCCAGATCCGCGCGGCGGCGCGTCGCCACAGCGCGCCGAACGAGAGGCGCTCTCCGATCGTTCCGCTGGCCACCTCGACGACCATGACCCCCTGGAGGAATGCGCCGGCGACCACGGAGATCGCGATGGGGACGAGCGAGAGCAGGATGACCCATCCGACCGCGCCGGAGAGGATGGCGTCGACATCGGCCGCGCTCGCGGACTCGACGCGGCCGAAGACCCAGACGAACAGCGGGACGAAGACCGCCGCGGTGGCCACGGCCGAGACGAGCTGCACGACGAGTCCGGTCCCGAAGACCGGCGCTGGATTGCGTCGGAGCGTTCGGAACGGCGCCCACAGCAGCGTGCCGAAGCCCATCGGACGCAGCGGGAGCAGGCCGGGCCGGGGCGGCGGCGTCCACGCCTGCGGGCCGGCCGGGGGCGGCCAGGCGCCCGGCGTGGGCGGCCCGTACGCGGGCGGCGGGTACTGGGGCGTCGCGCCCGGCGGCACGTACGGAGGGGGAGCGGCGCCCCCCGGCGGGAGCGGCGGCGGGACGGGCTGCGCCCAGTCGTGATCGGACACCTGCTGCGCTCCTTCCGGGATGCCACCAATGCTGCCACAGCCCGCCCACGGCGGTCTGCCGGGGCGGACCGACTACGCTGGTGGGCACTGGTTTCCGGTCCGACGCCTCGCGCGCCGGGCCCGACGGAGAACGGACGCATGACGCCACGCGTACTCGTCGTCGACGACGACACGGCCCTCGCCGAGATGATCGGGATCGTGCTGCGCACCGAGGGATTCGATCCGGCCTTCTGCGCGGACGGCGCCGGCGCGCTCGCCGCGTTCCGCGAGACCCGGCCCGACCTGGTCCTGCTCGACCTGATGCTGCCCGGAATGGACGGCATCGAGGTGTGCGGTCGGATCCGCGCGGAGTCGGGCACGCCGATCATCATGCTCACCGCGAAGGGCGATACCGCGGATGTCGTGCGCGGCCTCGAGTCCGGCGCCGACGACTACATGGTCAAGCCCTTCAACCCGAAGGAGCTCGTCGCCCGCATCCGCACCCGCCTGCGTCCGGCGCCCGAGTCCGCGGTCGAGACCATCGCGATCGGCGACCTCGAGATCGACGCGGCGGGTCATGAGGTGCGACGGGGCGACCAGCGGATCAACCTGACGCCGCTCGAGTTCGACCTCCTCCTCACGCTGGCGTCCAAGCCGCAGCAGGTGTTCACGCGCGAGATGCTCCTCGAGCAGGTCTGGGGCTACCACTACAAGGCCGACACGCGGCTCGTGAACGTGCACGTGCAGCGCCTGCGGGCCAAGGTCGAGCACGACCCCGACAACCCGCGCATCGTGATGACCGTGCGCGGCGTCGGATACCGCGCCGGCGCCACGACCTGAGGCGGGCCGAGGGATGTCGGCGGCGGCGAACCCGGCGGCGGCGGTCGCGCAGTGGGTGCGCGATCGCGCGCGCCGATTCGGAACCGCGTGGCGTCGCTCGCTGCAGCTGCGCACCGTCCTCATCACGCTCGGGCTCTCGACCCTCGCGATCCTCGTCATCGGCTTCACGATCTCGTTCACCGTCGCATCCAACCTGTTCCAGGCACAGGTCCAACGAGCGCTCGCCTCGTCGGCGACGGCCGACGCGGCGGCACAGGCCGCCATCTTCGCGTCGGATGCCGCGGACCGCGCCTCGGTGCAGGCCGTCACCAACTCGGCGATCCGCACGATCATCGGCGTGTCGGGAAGTGCGGACATCGCGGTGTTCCGGGTGCCCGGGACGGCGCCGTCGAGCATCGCGCCCCCCGACTTCCTGAGCCCCGACCTGAGCGGCAAGATCTCGCCCGAGCTGCGCGAGCGCGTGCAGGAGAATCCCGGTGACCAGTTCTGGCAGTCGGTCGAGCTCGACGACGACGGCGTCCCCGTCCCCGGCATCGTGGTGGGCAGCGACCTCGAGATCCCGGGCGCGGGCCGGTACGAGGTGTACATCGGCTACGACCTCGCCGAAGCCGACCGGACGCTGTCGTTCATGCAGCTCACCGGCGTGATCGGCGCGGTGGCGCTCATCGCCATGCTGAGCGCCATCACGCTCATCGTGGTCCGCTGGGTGATCGAGCCGATCCAGGCGGTCGCGGCGACGAGCCGGCGGCTCGCTGCCGGCGACCTGGGGGTGCGCCTCCCGGTCCGCGGCGAGGACGAGCTCGCCGCACTCGCGGAGTCGTTCAATGGCATGGCCGACACCCTGCAGGCCCGCATCGGCGAGCTGGCCGAGCTCTCGGTCATGCAGCAGCGGTTCGTCTCCGACGTCTCGCACGAGCTCCGCACGCCGCTCACGACCATCCGGCTGGCCGGTGACGTCCTGTACGGGCAGCGCGACGATTTCGCACCCGCGACCTCGCGGACGGTCGAGCTGCTGCGCACGCAGACCGAGCGGTTCGAGAACCTCCTGGCCGACCTGCTCGAGATCAGCCGCTACGACGCCGGCTCGGTCGAGCTCGAGACCGAGCCCACCAACCTCGTGCACCTCGCCGGTGAGACGGTCGAATCCATGCACGCGCTCGCGCTCGAACGCGGCAGCGAGCTGCGCCTCGACGCCCCGGGCGGGCATCTCGACGCCGACGTCGACCCGCGCCGCATCCGCCGCATCGTGCGCAACCTCGTGGGCAACGCCATCGAGCATGGCGAGGGGCGTCCCGTCGTCGTCTCGGTCGACAGCAACGCCACCGCGGTGGCGCTCTCGGTGCGCGACTACGGGCTCGGCATGACGGAGGACGAGGCGGAGCGCGTGTTCGACCGGTTCTGGCGCGCCGATCCGAGCCGTCGCCGCAGCATCGGCGGCACCGGACTCGGGCTCGCCATCTCGCTCGAGGACACCGTCGCCCACGGCGGCACGCTCGACGTGTGGTCCGAACGCGGACACGGCACGGTGTTCCGGCTCACGCTGCCCCGGCAACGCGGCGCCGATCCCGCCGCGATCGTGTCGCCGCTCGCGCTCGAGCCCGACGACCCCGAGGCGACGGGTCCGGCGACCCGGTCGGTCCCGACCGATACATCCGTCATCGAGGAGGTGCGCGATGCGTGATCGAGTACGGCACCCTCGCACCCTCCGAGCGGCGCTCGCGGCCGTCGTGATCGCCCTGCTCGCGGTCACGACGGGCTGCGTGTCGATCCCCACGAGCGGATCCGTCAACCCCGGTCTGGCCGAGGCACCCGACCAGCCGGTGGACCTCGACGTCTTCGCGCGCGGGCCGCAGCCGGGTGCCACGCAGCAGCAGATCCTCGACGGGTTCATCGACGCGGCCGCGAGTCCGAGCGGGAACTACGAGATCGCCCGGCAGTTCCTCACCGACGGGTTCGCCGACGTGTGGGAGGCCGACACGGGCGTGACCATCGACGTCCTCGCGGACCGGTCCTTCACGCCCGTGTCGGCCGACGTCATCCGTGCGCAGGCGGTGCCGGCGGCGAGCCTCGCGCCGAACGGGCAGTACCTCGAGACGCTCGCCGGCGTGCCGCTGCAGCTCGAGTACCGCTTCGAGCAGGTCGACGAGGAGTGGCGCATCTCGAGCGCCCCCAGTGGCGTGCTCATGGACGAGACGAACTTCCAGCTCGTCTACCGGGACTACACGCTCGCCTTCTTCGACCCGCAGTTCCGGTTCGTCGTGCCCGACGTCCGGTGGTTCGCCGGACGCGACTCCGCCCAGACGAGCATCGTGCGCGCGCTGCTCGCCGGGCCGGCCGAATGGCTCGCGCCAGGCGTCGTGTCCGCGTTCCCCGAGGACCTCACGCTCGACCCCGGCACCGTCCCGGTGAGCAACGGCGTCGCCGAGGTCTCGCTCGCGGGCGCCGCGTTCGACAACCTCCGCACGATCCAGCTCATGCAGTACCAGCTGGAGCAGAGCCTGCAATCCGTGCGCAACGTCGACGACGTGCAGCTCTCGCTGAACGGCGTCGTCCAGGACTCCCCGGAGCTCACGGACCGGCCGGAGCGCTCGCCGCGCGTGGATCCGCGCCCCGCGGTGTACGACGGACAGGCGTTCGGCCACCTCTCGGCGACGGGAGATGAGGTCTCGCCGATCGGCGGCATCTCCGACCAGGTCGTCGCGCTCGCCCCCACGGGCGCGGCGCTCGGGCCCGATGGGACGGCCGCGGCCGTCCGCTCGGCCGATGGCGTGTGGCTCGTGCGCGAGGACGCGGAGCGGGAATTGCTCGATCCTCGCGCCGGGCTCATCGTGCCGGCGCTCGACGTCGACGGCATCGTCTGGTCGGTTCCGGCCGACGCACCCGACGAGCTCGCATGGTTCGCATCCGACGGCGGCGACGGGAACCAGATCGGCGTCCCGTGGACGGCCTCGAGCATCCTCACGCTCCAGGTGTCGCGGGACGGCACCCGGCTGGTGGCCCTGCTCGCCGAGGGGTCGCGCACGCGGGTCGTCGCGGCCTCGATCCAGCGCGACGAGGCGGGGCTGCCGATCGCGCTCGGGCCGGTGGCACTCGAGCTCGCCGGGAGCGGCGGCGCGCCGATCGACGTCGCCTGGCTCGACCCCGGGACGGTCGGTACGCTCACGCAGTCCGCGACCGGTGAGCCGCGCCTCGCGCTGCAGGAGCTCGGCGCGCCGTCGGACCCGGGGGAGGGGCCGGCGAACGCCATCCAGGTCGACGGCGCGAACAGCATTCGCGATCTCCGGGTGCTCACCTCCGACGGCGACATCGCGACGCGCGCGGGGGTGGGCTGGCAGGTGCAGTCGCGGGACATCGTGTTCCTCGCGACCCAGCAGACCGGCTGACGGGATCGGCACTCCTCCTCCACGGGCAGGCGCCGCCCGGCGGACCCGACGGATCGATCGGAGCGCTCCACGATCGACGTGCGGCAGTGCAGGGTGGGGCTCGTGCCGATCGACCAGCGCCCCGGTCCGCGGACGAGCGCGCGCGCAGTCCGGGTCGTCCGCGAGGCGCTGAGCGACGCGCTCGGGTTGCTGGTCCCCGTCTCGTGCGGGGGATGCGGCGCGCCCGACCGCGCCGTCTGCGGCGCCTGCCGGGCGGCCCTCGCGCCGGTGCCCGCCCGCGCGCCGCGGCCCGAGATCGAGGCGTGGGCGGGCCTCGCGTACGCCGGCGTCGCGGCACGCACCATCCGCTCGTTCAAGGACGAGGGGCGCACGGATGCCGCTCCGGCCCTCGCACCTGCGCTCCGAGCCGCGCTGGCGGCCGCGTGCGCCTCGGCGCCCCGCGCCACGGGTCTCGAGCTCGCGGCGGTGCCATCCACCGCGGCGGCCCGCCGCGAGCGCGGATACGAGCCGCTGGCGCTGCTCGTGCGGCACGCGGGCTTCCGGTCGGTGCGGGTGCTGCGCGCGCGCGAGCGTGCCGACCAGGCCGGGCTCGGCCGGTCGGCGCGACGGGCGAACGCCGACGGGGCGTTCGCGCCCGTCCGACGCCTCGACGGGCGCCGCTTCGTCCTCGTCGACGACGTCGTCACGACAGGTTCCACGCTGGCCGCGGCGGCACGCGCCATCCGCTCGGCCGGGGGCTCGGTCGGGGCCGTGGCCGTCCTCGCGCACACCCCGCTGCGCATTCCCGTGCATCACCTGAACGACTGACGAACGGCCCGTGACATCCGACACCACGGGGGCTACGGTGTCAGGACAGGCGTGGTCGAACCACCCTTCCGATCCGGGTGACACGCCGGTTGGATGGAGGTCCTCATGGAACTGAACATCGTCGGACGCAACCTGGAAGTGACCGATCGATTCCGCGCCTACGCGGCCGAGAAAGCCGAGAAGGTCTCCAACCTGTCCGACCGTGCCATCTCGCTCGATGTGAAGGTCAGCCGCCACAACGAGAAGAACGGCAACTCCGGGCTCGACCGGGTCGAGCTCACCCTTGTCGGCAAGGGCCCGGTGGTCCGCGCCGAGGCCGACGGGGCCGACAAGTACGCGGCGTTCGACGTCGCGCTCGGACGACTCGTCGAGCGCATCCGCCGCGCGAAGGATCGCCGCAAGATGCATCGCGGCGGCAGCCGGCGCCCCACCTCGCTCCGCGAGGCGACCGAAGCCGGATTCAGCGACGTGGGCGTGCAGGCGGCCGACGTCGAGATCCTCGAGAAGGTCCGCACGGGCAACATCCCGATCGTGACCGAGACGTCGGAGCAGGAGGAGGACGAGGCGTACTCGCCGGTCGTCATCCGCCGCAAGGTCTTCGCCGCGACCCCCATGACCGTCGACGACGCCCTGTACCACATGGAGCTCGTCGGCCACGACTTCTACCTCTTCATCGATGCCGAGACGCACCGGCCGAGCGTGGTGTACCGCCGCAAGGGCTGGGACTACGGCCTGATCGGGCTCGACGAGCACGGCGACGTCGACGCCACGTCCGGAGCCGCGGCGGCCGCCTCGTTGGCCGGCACCGTCTCCTGATCCCGCGACCCGTCGGCCCCGGCCGGGCGTCCTGCCCGCCCGGGGCCGACGCCGTCCCGGTACGGAGCCGACGCCCAGACCGCTGCCCAGTAGCATGGCTATGATGACCGTCTGCAAGGCGGATCCTCCGGCGTGCGCGGGTGCCCCACCCCGACGTCGCACGCCTGAATGACAACGGGAGAGCAGTTCGTGGCTTCGATTCTGGAAAAGGTCCTCCGCGTCGGCGAGGGTCGCACGCTCAAGCGGCTCGAGAACTACGCCGCCGCGATCAACGCCCTCGAAGACGACTTCCGGGCGCTGTCCGACGACGAGCTCAAGCACGAGACCGTCGAGCTGCGCGAGCGCTACGGCAACGGCGAGTCGCTCGACGACCTCCTGCCCGAGGCGTTCGCCGCGGTCCGCGAGGCGAGCCGTCGCACGCTCGGCCTGCGCCACTTCGACGTGCAGCTCATGGGCGGGGCGGCGCTGCACCTCGGCAACATCGCCGAGATGAAGACCGGTGAGGGCAAGACGCTGGTCGCCACGACGGCGGCCTACCTGAACGCGCTGACCAGCCGCGGCGTGCACGTCGTGACCGTCAACGACTTCCTCGCGAGCTACCAGTCCGAGCTCATGGGCCGCGTCTTCCGCGCCCTGGGCATGACCACCGGATGCATCGTGGCCGGCCAGACGCCGGCGGTCCGCCGCGAGCAGTACGCGGCCGACATCACGTACGGCACCAACAACGAGTTCGGCTTCGACTACCTGCGCGACAACATGGCGTGGCAGGCGGCCGACATGGTGCAGCGCGGCCACTACTTCGCGATCGTCGACGAGGTCGACTCGATCCTCATCGACGAGGCGCGCACGCCGCTCATCATCTCCGGTCCGGCCTCGGGCGAGGCGAACCGCTGGTTCACCGAGTTCGCGAGCCTCGCCACCCGGCTCGTGCCCGCTGAGGACTACGAGGTCGACGAGAAGAAGCGCACCGTCGGCGTGCTCGAGCCCGGCATCGAGAAGGTCGAGGACTACCTCGGCATCGACAACCTCTACGAGTCGGCGAACACTCCGCTGATCTCGTTCCTCAACAACTCGATCAAGGCCAAGGCGCTCTTCAAGCGCGACAAGGACTACGTCGTCATGAACGGCGAGGTGCTCATCGTCGACGAGCACACCGGCCGTATCCTCGTGGGCCGCCGCTACAACGAGGGCATCCACCAGGCCATCGAGGCCAAGGAGGGCGTGCAGGTCAAGGCCGAGAACCAGACGCTCGCGACCGTCACGCTGCAGAACTACTTCCGGCTCTACGACAAGCTCTCCGGCATGACCGGCACGGCCGAGACCGAGGCCGCCGAGTTCATGTCCACCTACAAGCTCGGCGTGGTGCCCATCCCGACCAACAAGCCGATGGTGCGCCTCGACCAGCCCGACCTCGTCTACAAGAACGAGGAGGCGAAGTTCGCGCAGGTCGTCGAGGACATCGTCGAGCGCCACAAGAACGGCCAGCCGGTGCTCGTCGGTACCACGAGCGTCGAGAAGAGCGAGTACCTCTCGCGCCTGCTCGCCAAGAAGGGCGTGCGCCACGAGGTGCTCAACGCCAAGAATCACGCTCGCGAGGCCGCGATCGTCGCCCAGGCCGGACGGTTCGGCGCGGTCACCGTCGCGACCAACATGGCCGGCCGCGGCACCGACATCATGCTCGGCGGCAACGCCGAGTTCATCGCCGTGCAGCGCATGCACGAGCGCGGCCTCAGCCCCGTCGACACGCCCGAGGAGTACGAGGCGGCGTGGGACGCCGTCTTCGACCAGACCAAGGCCGAGACGGCGAAGGAGGGCGAGAAGGTCCTCGCCGCCGGCGGCCTCTACGTGCTCGGCACCGAGCGGCACGAGTCGCGTCGCATCGACAACCAGCTGCGCGGTCGCTCCGGTCGTCAGGGCGACCCCGGCGAGAGCCGGTTCTACCTCTCGCTCACCGACGACCTCATGCGGCTCTTCAACGCCGGGGCCGCCGAGAGCCTGATGTCGCGCGGCGTGCCCGACGACGTGGCCATCGAGTCGAAGGTCGTCACGCGCGCCATCCGCTCGGCGCAGTCGCAGGTCGAGGCGCGCAACGCCGAGATCCGCAAGAACGTGCTGAAGTACGACGACGTCCTCAACCGCCAGCGCGAGGCGATCTACTCCGACCGCCGCCACATCCTCGAGGGCGACGACCTGCACGACCGCGTGCAGCAGTTCCTCGAGCAGGTCATCGACGAGGTGCTCGACGAGCACACCGCCGACGGCAACCCCGACGAGTGGGACTTCGACGCCCTGTGGGCCGAGCTGAAGACGCTCTACCCGATCGGCATCACGATCGACGAGGTGGTCGCCGAGGCCGGCGAGAAGGGCCGCATCAACCGCGACTTCGTGCGTCGCGAGATCCTCTCCGATGCGAAGCTCGCCTACCAGCGGCGCGAGGAGCAGCTCGGCAGCCCGGCCATGCGCGAGCTCGAGCGTCGCGTCGTGCTGTCGGTGATCGACCGGCGTTGGCGCGACCACCTCTATGAGATGGACTACCTCAAGGACGGCATCGGCCTCCGAGCCATGGCGCAGCGCGACCCGCTGGTCGAGTACCAGCGCGAGGGCTACGGGATGTTCCAGCAGATGATGGGCTCCATCCGCGAGGAGACCATCGGGTTCCTCTTCAACCTCGAGGTCGAGGTCGCGGCGCAGCCCGGCGTCGGCGGACCGCGCATCGAGGCGAAGGGACTCCAGCGTCCCGCCGCTCCGGCCGAGAAGCTCAGCTACACCGCGCCGAGCGATTCGGGCGGCGTCGAGGTGCGCAACCAGCGCGGCCAGCTCCAGCAGGCCGCGACGCAGCGCGCACGCCGCGCGGTCGCCCAGGCCCAGCAGCCGCAGCAGGGCCAGCAGCCCCAGCAGGCGCCGCAGCAGCCGGCCGCCCGTGGAGCGTTCGGCCAGCGGACCGACGGCGGCGCGCCGGCGCCGGGGAACCGCGCCGAGCGCCGGGCGCAGGAGCGCAAGCGCTGAGTCGACGCTGATCGCGACGACGGCCCGGGCGTTGCCCGGGCCGTTCGTCGTCGGCCTACAGCACGCTGATGACGCTGGCCCGCCAGCGCTGGTCGAGGCCCTCGAGCCGGATGGCGACTGCCCGCGAACGTGCGCGCTGGTGCACCATGACGACCGCCTCGACCACGCCGTCGACGGGTTCGCCGATCACGACCCTGCCGACCGAGAACGCCGGCCGCTGCGCGACGAGGCCCTTGACCCGTCGGGCCCGCGCGGCGAGCACCACGCGCTTGCCGAGGTTGCGGTAGACGTCGTCGGTCACCCAGCGCGCGAGCTGCTCGAGATCGCGCGCGCCGGCGAGCACCTCGATGACGCAGTGCGTGAGGTTGCGGAGGACGGGCTCGGGGTCGGGCAGCTCGGCCCGGCCGGAGCGCCGGCGGGCGAACTCGTCGTCGTCGAGGTCGAGGCGTCGTGCGCTCGTCCCGACGATGGCGGTCGGGGGCGCGCCGGCCTGGCGTGCGGTCATGACGGCTCCAGTAGGGTGGGGCGGTCGCCGGCGCGCCGACGACGTTGTACCCCCTGTTCGGGGGTGTGCGGGGTCCTGACTGAACCGTACGGGCGCGGGCGACGAGGTGTCAAGGAATTCGCGCGCCTGTGGAGAACGTCGGCCGTGCACGACCGCACCGGTAGCGTCGGCGCATGCGCTGGGACCGGCTCTTCGACGACCTCGAGTCGCAGCTCGACCACGAGCAGCGGGCCGAGGAACGCGCCATCGAGCTCGACGGGGAACGCCTCCGCATCGGCCGGCTCGGGCTGCGCGACCGGCTCGCCGCGATGTCCGCCGAGGGCGGCCCCCGTGCCGCCGTGCGGCTCGAGCTCGTGGGTGGGCGGGTGGTGCAGGTGCGCCCGGCCGCATTCGGTCGGGACTGGCTGAGCGGCCACCTCGGCGCACCCGGTGCTCCCGACGAGACCGGCCTCGAGCCAGGCACGCACGCATCGACCTCGGCGCCGCCGCAGTGCGTCATCCCGCTCTCCGCGATCGCCGCGGTGCTCCCGGGCCGCCGTCAGCTCGAGGCGAGCCTCGCACCGCAGCCCGAGTCCGCCGCTCGTCTCGCCGAGCGCATCGGCTTGGCGTTCGTGCTGCGCGACCTCGCCCGCCGACGCCTCGGGGTCGAGGTCACGACGACCGACGGCCGTCACCACGGCACGATCGATCGCGTGGCGCGCGACCATCTCGACCTGGCCGTGCACGAGACCGGCGTCCCGCGACGAGAGCGCGACGTGCACGGCTATCGCATGGTGCCGTTCGAGCGGGTGCTGCTCGTGACGTTCCGCTGAGGCGTCGTCAGTCGACGGGCCGGATGCCGCGGCTCCGCGCGCCGGAGAGCTCGACGACGTTCGCGAACTCGCCCTGGTGCCACACCGAGTGGCGACGCGTCGCCTCGTACTGGTCGTCGATCCAGACCTCGAGCTGGGTGCGCTCGATGCGCCACGGGCCGCGCTCGCCGACGCGGATGGCCGGCAGCTCACCCGACCGGATCAGGTCGTGCACGGTCTCGACGTCGACGGCGAGCACCTCTGCTGCGTCGGCGACGCTCAGGAAGCGGCCGATCGCATCGCCCGGGCCGTGTTGGATCATCACTCGATTATCGGCCTGGCCGCCGCGCGGAGGACGCGGTGTGGATAACTTCACGGCGTCCTCTCGGAGTCGCGCCACGATGGTCGCGGCGATGGCCACGAGAGGAGACGAGCAATGGCGGTTCGGAGCACGCGGCGTGAGCGCGGGGGAGCGAGGATCGATCCGCGACTCGTCATCGGGGTCGCCCTGGTCGCCGGATCCGCGCTCGGCGTCTGGGCGCTGATCGAGGCGCTCGACGACACGACCGACGTCGTCGTCGCGTCCGAGACCCTGACCCCCGGGTCCCGCATCGGCGCCGACGACCTGCGGGTCGAGTCCGTGCGGCTGGGCGCGGTGGCGGCCGGATACATGCGGCCCGCCGACGTGCCCGACGGCGGTCTGGTCGTCGTGCGCACCGTCCGCGCCGGCGAGCTCGTGCCTTCAGCATCCGTGGCCGAACACGATACGGCCGGCCTGGCGACCGTGGTGATCCCCGGCCGCGGGGCGCTCGCCGGCGAGGTCGCACCCGGCGCGCTCGTCGACGTGTGGGCCGCGGCCGAGCCCGAGCGCGGTGCGATCGAACCCCCCGCGGTCCTGGTCTCGGGTGCCGAGGTGGCGGCCGTGGTCGAGGCCGACGGCATGATGTCCTCGTCGGCCCCGAGCGTCGAGCTGCTCATCCCGCGCGAGAAGACGGCCGCGGTACTCGAGGCGCTGGCCGCCGGCGACGTGATCGACCTCGTTCCCGCCCGGCCGGCGGGCGACGACTGATGGCCCGGCTCGCCTTCGCCCTCGATCCCGCGGTCGAGGACCGCATCCTCGCCGACCTGGTCGAGGCGGGGCACACGATCGTCGCGCGACTGGTCGGTTGGCGCGACGTGCTCGATGGGCTCGACTCGCTCGGTCCCGATGTCGTGATCGTCGGCGCCGGGCCCTCCACCCTGACATCCGAGCTGCTCACCGCCTGCGACCAGCGTGGGATCCGCGTGATCGCGCTGGCCGACTCCGACCGCGACCGCGCCCAGGCCACCGGGCTCGGCCTGCACGAGGTGCTCGATGCCCGCGCCGACGTCCGCGACCTCGAGTCGCTCGTCTCCGGCGGCGTGCCGGTCCCGTCGCGCATCGGCGAGGGTGATGCGGCACGACCGGCCGTCGGCGCCTCCGGTGTGATCGCCGTCTGGGGCCCGGCCGGGGCGCCCGGGCGCACCACGGCGGCCATGAACCTGGCGGCCGAGCTCGCGGCATCCGGCCACTCGGTCGCCCTCGTCGACGCCGACCCGTACGGCGGAGCGATCGCGCCGGCGCTCGGCCTGCTCGACGAAACGCCCGGATTCGCCTCGGCCTGCCGGCTGGCGGGCACCGGCGCGCTCGACCGCGCCGAGCTCGAGCGGATCGCCCAGCGCTACTCGTCGCCGCGCGCCTCGTTCGACGTCTACACCGGGCTGGTGGGACCCAGCCGCTGGCCCGAGCTCACGCACGACCGTGTCGCCGGCGCGTTGCAGGCGATGCGCGTGCGGTTCGAGTACGTGGTGGTCGACGTCGGGTTCAGCCTCGAACGCGACGAGGAGCTCACGAGCGATGCGTTCGCGCCTCGCCGGAACGCCGCCACCTTCGCGGCCCTGGCCGCCGCCGACCGTGTCGTCGCGATCGGGCTCGCCGACCCCGTCGGCCTCGCGCGACTCCTGCGCGGTCACGCCGAGCTGGTCGAGCTGGTCGAACCCGAGCGCGTCGATGTCGTGGTGAACCGGGTCCGGGCCAGTGCCCTCGGCATCGACGCGCACGCGCAGGTCCGCCAGACCCTGCGCCGATTCGCGGGTCTCGCCGACGCGACGCTGCTGCCGCACGACGGCAGGGCCGCTGATGCCGCGATCCTCACCGCGCGCACGCTTCGCGATGCCGCGCCGCGCTCGCCGCTTCGTGCGGCCCTCCGCTCGTACGTCGACGGGCACCTCCTTCCGGCGCCCGAGCCGCGCCGGAGGACTGCAGCGCTCACCGGGTGGCGACGCCGACCCGCGGCCGCCTGAACCGAGGGGCACGCCCCGCGACCTGCGACCGCGCGAGGGGCACCGCCCTCGGGTCGCTACGCTGGACGGGTGTCGACCCTCAGTGACCTCGTCCTCGCCCAGGGGCGCAGCAGCCAGGCCGACGTCGACTGGCTGCACATGCTCGTCGGCGACCTCCAGTTGCTCGCCGACCTGGCGTTCGCCGACATCGTGCTGTGGGTGCCGTCCGGCGACGACGACTTCGTCGCGGTCGCGCACTCGCGGCCGTCGAGCGCCGCCACCCTGTTCTACCGCGACTTCGTCGGGCAGGCCATCCGCTCGGAGTGGAAGGGGCTCGTCGCCCAGGCGGTCTCCACCGGCGACATCGTCGATTCCTCGGCGCCCGACTGGTACGAGGAGATGCCCACGCGCGTGCGCGCCGTGCCGGTCATGCGGCGCCTCTCGGTCACGGGCACCGAGCTCGCGCCCGAGCCCGTCGCGGTCATCACGCGGCACACCAACCTCGGCTCCACGCGAACGCCGAGTCGCCAGGAGCTCACGTTCAACGACTGCGCGGGCGAACTGTTCCAGATGATCGCCTCGGGCGACTTCCCGGATCTCGGCGCGCCGACGGGTCCGCGCCGGGGCGCGCCGCGTGCGTCCGACGGCCTCATCCGCCTCGACGTCGACGGGATCACGACCTTCGCGAGCCCCAACGCACTCTCCGCGTTCAACCGCATGGGCTTCGACGACGAGCTCGAGGGCCAGTCGCTCGCGGATGTCGCGACCCGCCTGCTCTCGGGCAAGCTCGTCGTCGACGAGTCCCTCCCGCTCGTGGTGACCGGTCGCGCACCGTGGCGCACCGACGTCGAGTCGCGCGGGGTGACGGTGACGCTGCGGGCCATCCCGATCCGTCGCCGCGGCGAGCGGATCGGCGCGATCGTGCTCACCCGCGACGTGACCGAGCTCCGCCACCAGGAGCAGGAGCTCATCACGAAGGATGCGACGATCCGGGAGATCCACCATCGGGTCAAGAACAACCTGCAGACGGTCGCCTCGCTGCTGCGCATCCAGGCGCGGCGCACCCACTCCGACGAGGCGCGCGAGGCGTTGACGCAGGCGATGCGGAGGGTCGGCGCGATCGCGGTCGTGCACGACACGCTCTCCGAGGGCCTCAGCCAGAACGTCGACTTCGACCAGGTGTTCGATCGCGCGCTGCTGCTGGTCGCCGAGGTCGCGGCGGCGCACAACACGACCGCGCACCCCAAGAAGTCGGGCATGTTCGGCGTGCTCCCGAGCGAGTACGCCACTCCGCTCGCCCTCGCCCTCACCGAGCTGGTCACGAACGCCGTCGAGCACGGCCTCGCGGGTCAGGAGGGCGATGTCGAGGTGATCGCGGGGCGGACCGACACGATGCTGACCGTCCAGGTGCGCGACACGGGTTCGGGCCTGCCCGAGGGACGCGTCGGAGAAGGACTCGGCACGCAGATCGTGCGCACGCTCATCCAGGGCGAGCTCGGCGGCACCATCGACTGGCACACCGTCATGGGCAGCGGCACCGAGGTCACGATCGAGGTGCCCCTGCGCTGGATCACCGCGGCCTGAATGTCGGCCCGAGCCGGGCGACCGGCTGGGCGCGCCACGGAACGGGGAACGGCACCCGCGCGAGCGCGGGTGCCGTTCCGGTTCGGGTGCTGCGGGGAGTGACGCGCCGTCCGGGATGCCTCCGGGCGGGGCGGCCGATGGCCGCCGGAGTCGCGGCGCGCGGTTCGCGTCGGCTCAGCCGGCGCGACGGGCGCGAGCGGCACGGCGCTTCAGGGCGCGTCGCTCGTCCTCGCTGAGGCCACCCCACACGCCCGAGTCCTGACCGGTCTCGAGGGCGTACTGGAGGCAGAGCTCGGTCACAGTGCATCGGGCGCAGACCGCCTTGGCCTTCTCGATCTGGTCGACGGCCGGACCGGTGTTGCCGACCGGGAAGAACAGTTCGGGGTCGGCGGTGAGGCAGGCGGCTTTGTCGCGCCAATCCATGGAGATGCTCCTTGTGTTGTCGGTTCGCAGCGGACGCACGCGTGCGCCGCCGGGAACCGGCGTGTGCTGCAGGGGGAAAGCCGAATCTCGGGAAGTAGGATCGTGGGAGCGATCGGCTCACGTCCCTGTGAGCATCAATTCGGCCTCGTAAATGGTCGCATAGGCATGGAAGCGAATCAAGAGTGCACTTCGGGAGAACCCTGTGAATCAACGGCCCGGGACGGGTCCCGACGAGGCGGTCGACGGGCCCCGTGACGTGCCCGTGCGCGGCGGAGTGCGGGCGGCCGTCGTCACCGTCACGGCGCTGCTCTTCGCCGAGGCGGGCGCGCTCATCGCGGTCCTCGTCTGGCTCGTGGTCGACCTGCTGGTGCTGCGGCCGTCGTCGTTCGCCATGGCCGTCGCGTTGATCGTCCTGGTCGCGATCGGCGCCGCCTGGGTGAGTGCGATCGCCGTGGCATCCGCTCATCGCGCGCCGTGGTCGCGCGCGGCGGCCATCGTGTGGCAGGTCCTGCAGCTGTCGGTCGCCGTGGGCGCCTTCCAGGGCCTCTTCGCGCGCCCCGATCTCGGGTGGGCGCTGCTCATCCCCGCCGTGACGGTGATCGGCCTGCTGCTGTGGCGGCCGGTCCGCGAGGCGTACTCGCACCCCGAGGACCGGCGGGGCTGAGCCCTACGCCTCCAGGCCGAGCTCCTTGCGGATTCGGGCGACGTGCCCGGTGGCCTTGACGTTGTACATGGGCTGCTCGATCCGGCCGTCCTCGTCGATGACGAACGTCGATCGGATGGACCCGGTGACGGTCTTGCCGTAGAGGCTCTTCTCGCCCCACGCGCCGTAGGCCTGCTGGACCGCGAGGTCGGTGTCGGAGAGCAGCGGGAAGTTCAGGTGGTCGCGCTCGGCGAAGGTCTTGAGCTTGGCCGTGGCGTCCTTGGAGACGCCGACCACGCGCACGCCGGCGGCCGCGAACGAGTTGAGGCTGTCGCGGAAGTCGCAGGCCTCGGTCGTGCATCCGGGCGTCATGGCCTCGGGGTAGAAGTAGAGCACCACCTTCTGCCCGCGCAGCGCCGACAGCGTGACGGGATTGCCGTCCTGGTCGGGAAGGGTGAAGTCGGGGGCGAGGTCGCCGGCGGCGAGTCGAGCGTCGGTCATCCCTCGATCGTAGACGCGCGCGGCGACGTGGACGCCGCGAGACGGACCCCGCGAGGCGACGCCGCGGGCGATCACGCGAAGGTCGCGAGCAACCGCTGCAGCGAGTCGAGCCGCACGCGCCCCGCCTCGCCGAGCTCGCCGGCCTCGACCGCCTCGATGATGGCGCAGTCGGGCGAGTCCGGCAGGTGGGTGCAGCCGCGCGGGCAGTCCTCGGCCACGCGCGCGAGGTCCGCGAACGCGCCGAGGATGTTCGCCGGGTCCACGTGGCCCAGGCCGAACGAGCGCACGCCCGGCGTGTCGATCACCCAGCCCGTGCGATCGCCGTCGTGGAGGCGGAGCGAGACGGTCGACGACGACGTGTGCCGTCCGCGCCCGGTGACCACGTTGACGTGCCCGGTCGCACGGTTGGCATCGGGCACGAGGGCGTTCACGAGCGTGGACTTGCCCACGCCCGAGTGTCCGACGAAGACGGTGCGGTGGCCCACGAGCCGGTCGGTGATCTCGCCGATCGGCATGTCGTCGGCCCGGCTGAGGAACACCGGGAGGTCGAGACCGGCGAAGTTGGCCAGGAACGGCGCGGGGTCGGCGAGGTCGGTCTTCGTGACGCACACGAGCGGCGCGATGCCCGCGTCGTACGCGGCGACGAGATATCGGTCGACGAGCCGCACGCGCGGTTCGGGGTTGGCGGCGGCGATCACGATGAGCATCTGGTCGGCGTTCGCCACGATCACGCGTTCGACGGCGTCGGTGTCATCGGCGCTGCGGCGCAGGAGGGTCGTCCGGTCCTGGATCCGGACGATTCGCGCGAGCGAGCCCTCCTCACCGGAGGTGTCGCCGACGAGGTCGACCCGGTCGCCGGTGACGACCGACTTGCGGCGCAGCTCGCTCGCGCGCGCCGCCGTGATCTCCCGCTCGTCGGGGCCGCCCTCGTCGACGATGACCGTGTAGCGGCCGCGGTCGACGCCGAGCACGACGCCCATGACGGCGTCGGCATGTTCGGGACGCACCTTGGTGCGGGGCCGGCTGCCGCGTCGGTTGGGACGGACGCGGACGTCGGACTCGTCGTATTCGGGCTCGTCCTCGTCGTCGTCCGTCTCCCACCAGCTCATCCGAGCATCTGCTCCCAGAGCGCGGTGAACTGCGGCAGGGTCTTGGAAGTGGATCCGATGTCGTCGACGACGACCCCCTCGACGGCGAGGCCCACGATGGCGCCGGTCGTGGCCATACGGTGATCGGCATACGCCTTCCACTCGCCGCCGTGCAGCGGTGCCGGTTCGATCCGCAGGCCGTCCTCGAGCTCGGTGACGCGACCGCCGAGGCCGTTCAACTCGGCGGCGAGCGCCGCGAGCCGGTCGGTCTCGTGATGGCGGATGTGGCCGATGCCCGTGAACTCGCTCGGCCCGTCGGCGAACGCCGCGAGCGCCACGAGGTTGGGGACCAGCTCGCCGGCCTCGGACAGGTCGAGATCGGCGCCGCGGATGCCGCGTCCGCCGCTCTCGGCGACGGGGGGCGCATGCACCGTGAGCCGGTCGGCGTCGCGATCCACTCGGGCGCCGAAGCGCGTGAGGAGATCGGCCAGCTGTGCGCCCACCTGCGTCGTGTCGGCGGGCCATCCGCTGATCGTGACCGAGCCGCCCGCGACGAGCGCCCCGACGAGGAACGGTGCCGCGTTCGACAGGTCGGGCTCGATATCGACGTCGCGCGCGGCGATCGGGCCCGGGGCGATGCGCCAGCGGCCGACGGCCGGCTGCTCGACCGCGACCCCGCGGCGGGCGAGCGCGTCGATCGTCATCTCGATGTGCGGGAGGCTCGGCAGGCGCTCGCCTGAGTGCGTGAGGTCGAGGCCGCGCTCGAAGCGCGGTGCCGACAGCAGCAGGCCCGAGACGAACTGGCTCGAGGCCGACGCGTCGATCGCCAGTTCGCCGCCCTCGACGCGACCGAACCCGTGCACCGTGAACGGGAGCGTGCCGCGACCGTCGTCGTCGAGGTCGACGCCGACGCCGCGGAGCCCGTCGATGACCCCGCGCATCGGCCGGCGGTACGCCGCCTCGTCGCCGTCGAACGTCGTGGGACCGAGGGCGAGCGCCGCGACCGGCGGGAGGAAGCGCATGACCGTGCCGGCGAGGCCGCAGTCGATCGTGGTCGATCCGAGGAGCTCATCGGCCGGGATCACGCGCAGGTCGTCGCCGAATCCGCCGGTGCCCGGGATCCGCTCGAATCGCGTGCCGAGCTGACGCAGACCCTCGACCATGAGGTCGCTGTCGCGCGACCAGAGCGGCGCGTGCAGCACGGACGGTCCGTCGGCGAGCGCCGCGAGCACGAGCTCGCGGTTCGTCAGCGACTTCGAACCGGGGAGCGAGAGGTGGGCGGAGAGCGGCGCGGAGGCGACGGGCGCGTGCCATCCGCCATCGCCCTCGACGGGGCGCTGGTCGCCGTACGGGTCGAACTCGGGCGCGGAATACCTCGATACCTGCATCGGTTACCAACAGTAGCGTCCGGCGAACGGGGAAGGAGATGGTGCGCGTGTCCGTAGCGGTGCTCGAGCGCCCGGCCGGCTTGCAGGCCGACGATCTAGGATGGCCCCTGATGAGCGCCGATGACACTGCGACCCCGACCGAGGCATCGGTCGACGACGAGACGCGCGACCTCGGCGCGCTGTTCGAGGAGCAGGCGCTCCCGTTCATCGACCAGCTCTATGCGGCGGCGCTCCGCATGACGAAGAACCCCGCCGACGCGCAGGACCTCGTGCAGGAGACGTTCGTGAAGGCGTACGCGGCGTTCGCGTCCTTCACGCAGGGCACCAACCTCAAGGCGTGGCTCTACCGCATCCTGACGAACACCTTCATCAACACGTACCGCAAGAAGCAGCGGGAACCGTACCAGGGCACGATCGACGACCTCGAGGACTGGCAGCTCGGCGGTGCCGAGTCGACGACCGCGACCGCGAGCCGGTCGGCCGAGGCCGAGGCGATCGACCACCTGCCCGACTCCGCCGTCAAGGATGCGCTGCAGGCGCTGCCCGAGGACTTCCGCCTCGCCGTGTACTTCGCCGACGTCGAGGGATTCTCCTACCAGGAGATCGCCGACATGATGAACACCCCGATCGGGACCGTGATGAGCCGCCTGCACCGTGGCCGGCGACTGCTGCGCGAGTCCCTCGCCGACTACGCCCGCGAGCGCGGCTTCGCCGCAGCGCAGCCGGCGGCACGAACCACCAGGAGCGCGAAATGACCGACTGCGGCTGCGAGAAGGCCAGGGCCGAACTCGAGGAGTACCTCCACAACGAGCTGTGCCGCGAGGATGCCGCCGACATCCGCGAGCACGTCGAGAACTGCGCGGACTGCCGTGCGGAGCTGCGGGTCGGCGTCACCATCACCGAGGTCGTGCAGCGCGCGTGCCGCGAGAGCGCACCCGAGGAGCTGCGCGCGCTCGTGCTCACGCGCATCCGCACCGTCCAGTCGGGGCACGGCGCGCTGGTCGACTGACCTCGCCGCCGGGGCGACCGGCGCCCGTCGACGCCGTGCGGGTCCGAACTTTCGATTGACGCGCGTCGCGGCATCCGCCTCGTAGCGTCGAGGACGATGAACACGACTGCTGCCTCCTCCCGGGCGACCGGGCGCGTCCCGGCGTGGCTCCGGGTCCTGATCCCCACCGTCCTCATCCTCGTGTGGTTCGCGCTGTTCGGCGCGGGCGGCGCCGCGTTCGGAACCCTCTCCGACGTCCAGCAGAACGACCAGGCGTCGTTCCTCCCCGCGTCGGCCGAGGCGACCGAGGTGAACGAGCTCCAGGACGGGTTCCGCGACTCCGACAACGTGCCGGCGATCGTCATCGTCGCGAGCGACGACGGGTCCGACCTGACCGCGGCGCAGCTCGATGATGTCGAGGCGCTCCGCGACGGCATGCTCGACATCGACGGCGTCGTCGCCGACGAGACCTCACCGCTCATCCCGTCCGACGACGGCGAGGCCGCGCAGTTCGTCGCTTCGATCGCGCCGGGCGACGGCGAGGCCGGATCGGGCGCGGTGGTCGAGGAGATGCGCGCGCTGGTCGCCGACCAGCCGATCGACGGCACGACGGCAGCGGTCACCGGGCCCGCCGGCTTCACCGCCGACCTCGTCGAGGCCTTCGCCGGCATCGACGGACTCCTGCTCGCCGTCGCGCTCGCGGCGGTGTTCGTCATCCTCATCGTCGTCTACCGGTCGCCGCTGCTGCCGATCATCGTGCTGTTCACGAGCCTCACGGCGCTCACGGCCTCGGTGTTCACGGTCGTGCAGCTGGCGAAGGCCGGCGTCCTGGTGCTCTCGGGCCAGACGCAGGGCATCCTCTTCATCCTCGTCATCGGCGCCGCGACCGACTACGCGCTGCTCTACATCGCGCGCTACCGCGAGGCGCTCGGGCAGCACGACCGCAAGTGGGATGCGACGTGGGCCGCGCTCTGCGGTGCGTGGGAACCGATCGCCGCCTCGGCGGGCACGGTCATCGTGGGCCTGCTGATCCTCCTCGCGAGCCAGCTCAACTCGAACAAGGTGCTCGGCCCGGTCGCCGCCATCGGCATCGCGTTCGCGCTGCTCGCGGCGCTCACGCTGCTGCCCGCGCTCCTGCTCTGGGCGGGTCGCGTCGCGTTCTGGCCGCGACGCCTGCCCCGAGCGGATGTCGCGACCGACGCGGACGCGACCTCGGCCGACCACGGCCGGCACGCCACCGTGCTCGACCCGTCGGTCTCGGGGGAGCGCGGGCTCTGGGGCGCGATCGGCCGCCTGGTCGCCCGCCGCCCGCGCACGGTGTGGATCATCTCGACGCTGCTGCTCGGCGTCATGGCGCTCGGACTCGCGCGACTCGACGCCGACGGCGTGCCGTCGAGCGAGTTCGTGCTCGGCGAGTCGCAGGCGCGCGACGGGCAGGCGCTCGTCAGCGAGCACTACCCCGGCGGATCCGGCACGCCCGCCGTGATCATCGGTCCGGAGGACGAGCTTCAGGCGATGGCGGACCTCGCGCTCGACACGCCCGGGGTCGCCTCCGTCGCGGTCGTCTCATCCGAGTCGCCTGCCGGCAGCGCACCCGTGACCGAGGACGACATCCAGGCGTTCGGGCCGCCCGGCACGCCGGCGCCGGACCCCACCGTCGTCGACGGCACCGTCCTGGTCCAGGCGACCCTCGACGACCCGGCCGACTCCGCAGAGGCCGAGGCCACGGTGAGCGAGCTCCGCGAGCGCCTCGACGACGTCGGCACGGACGTGCTCGTCGGCGGACCGACGGCCGTGGCGCTCGACACGAACGCGGCGGCGGTCGCCGACCAGCGCCTCATCATCCCGCTCGTGCTGCTCGCGATCCTCCTGATCCTCATGCTCCTGCTGCGGTCGATCGTCGCGCCGCTGCTGCTCATCGCGAGCGTCGTGCTGTCCTTCGCGGCCGCGCTCGGCGTCTCCGCACTGGTGTTCGAGTACGTCTTCGGATTCCCCGGTGCCGATCCGTCCGTCCCGCTCTTCGGGTTCGTGTTCCTCGTCGCACTCGGCGTCGACTACAACATCTTCCTGATGACGCGGGTACGCGAGGAGTCGGTCGCGCATGGCACGCGCGAGGGCATACTGCGCGGACTGCGGCTCACCGGCGGGGTGATCACGTCCGCGGGACTCGTGCTCGCGGCGACGTTCGCCGCACTGGGCGTGCTGCCCATCCTGTTCCTCGCGCAGATCTCGTTCATCGTCGCGTTCGGCGTGCTGCTGGACACGTTCCTCGTGCGCACGCTGCTCGTGCCGGCGGCGGCCTACGACATCGGCCGTGCGATCTGGTGGCCGAGCCGGCTCGCCCGACAGGATCGGACGCACGGGGTGCACGCCGCCCCCGCGATTCCCGGCGCGACGACCGGCTCGCCGGACGACGCCGGCGGCGTGGCCGACCAGGACGACCTCGAACCGGATCCTCGGGATCGGACGACCGTGCCGACCACATGAGGCCCCCGGGCGCGGTGCATCGTCCCCCCGCGCCGCGCCCGGTCCGGAACGACGAACGAGCGGATGCCCGAGGGCATCCGCTCGTCGTCGTGCCGACTCTGCGCTAGAGCGTGAGGGCGCGGCGCACCAGGTCGGCCTGCTCGACCGCGTGGCGCTTCGCCGAGCCCGTGGCGGGCGAGGCAGCCGCAGGGCGGGCGACGACGCGGACCTCTCGCGGGCCGAGCTTGTTCGTCTCGATGATGAAGAACGGCCACGCGCCCTGGTTCTCGGGTTCCTCCTGCGCCCAGATCAACTCGGCGTTCGGGTAGTCGTCGGCCACGGCCTTCAGCTGGGCGCCCGGCAGCGGGTAGAACTGCTCGAGGCGCACCACGGCCACCTCGGGGTTGGGGTTCTTCTCGAGCTCGGCGATGAGGTCGTAGTAGAACTTGCCCGAGAGGAAGACGACG
The DNA here is from genome assembly GCF_900104685.1 of Agromyces flavus. Classification (NCBI taxonomy): domain Bacteria; kingdom Bacillati; phylum Actinomycetota; class Actinomycetes; order Micrococcales; family Microbacteriaceae; genus Agromyces; species Agromyces flavus. The sequence continues at coordinate 1,813,854 of NZ_LT629755.1, read as the reverse complement.
CGCTTGACGGCCTGCTTGTCGGTGATGCGGGCGTCGTCGATGACGGGCTCGAAGCGGCCGCTCGTGAAGTCGGGGACCTCGCTGGTCGCGCCGCGCAGGCGCAGCATCGCCTTCGGCGTGAACACCACGAGCGGACGTCGCGGCCGGGCGTAGGCCTGGCGGCGCAGCAGGTGGAAGTACGACGCCGGGGTCGACGGGCGCGCGACGGTGATGTTCTGCTCTGCCGCGAGCTGGAGGTACCGCTCGATGCGGGCGCTCGAGTGATCGGGGCCCTGACCCTCGTAGCCGTGGGGGAGCAGCAGCACCACGCTCGAGCGCTGGCCCCACTTCTGCTCGGCCGACGAGATGAACTCGTCGATGATCGTCTGCGCGCCGTTGGCGAAGTCGCCGAACTGCGCCTCCCACATCACGAGCGCGTCGGCCCGTTCGACGGAGTAGCCGTACTCGAAGCCCATCGCGGCGTACTCGCTGAGCAGCGAGTCGTAGATCCAGAACCGCGCCTGCTGGTCGGAGAGGTTCTGCAGCGGCAGCCACTCCTGGCCGTTCACGCGATCGTGGAGCACCGCGTGACGCTGCACGAACGTGCCGCGTCGGGCGTCCTGGCCGACGAGTCGCACCGGGGTGCCCTCGAGCAGGAGCGAGCCGAGCGCGAGCAGCTCGCCGAACCCCCAGTCGACGTTGCCGTTGCGGCTCATGTCGACGCGCTTGGCGAGCAGCTGCTGGATCTTCGGGTGCACCGTGAAGCCCGCGGGCTTGTTGTTGAAGGCGTCGCCGATCGCGTGCACGACCTCGGTCGAGACACCGGTCGTCTCGAGCTCGCCGGAGACGACCTCGGGCTCGCGCACCGACTCGGTCGCACCGACCACGGGGATCGCGCCGGTCTGCACCGCGTGCGTCTCGGCGAACGCGCGTTCCAGGCGGTCCTGGAAGTCGCGGTGCGCGTTCTCGTACTCCTCCTCGGTGATGTCACCGCGACCGACGAGGGCCTCGGTGTACAGCTTGCGGACGGAGCGCTTGGCCTCGATGAGGTTGTACATGAGCGGCTGCGTCATCGACGGGTCGTCGCCCTCGTTGTGACCGCGGCGCCGGTAGCAGACGAGGTCGACGACCACGTCGCGCTTGAACTCCTGGCGGTAGCGGAACGCGAGTTCCGCGACGCGCACGACCGCCTCGGGGTCGTCGCCGTTCACGTGGAAGATCGGCGCCTGGATGGCCTTCGCGACATCCGTCGAGTAGATCGACGAACGGGCGTCGCCGGGGACGGTCGTGAAGCCGACCTGGTTGTTGACGACGAGGTGGATGGTGCCTCCCGTGCGGTAGGCACGCAGCTGCGACATCTGCATCGTCTCGAACACCACGCCCTGGGCGGCCATCGCGGCGTCGCCGTGGATGAGGATCGGCAGCACCGAGAACGTGCCGATGGGCTTGCGGTCCTGCTTGGCGCGGACGATGCCCTCGAGCACGCCGTCGACCGCCTCGAGGTGCGAGGGGTTCGCAGCGAGCGAGACCGGGACCTGCTGGCCGTCGTCGGCGGTGAACGTGCCCTCGGTGCCGAGGTGGTACTTGACGTCGCCCGAGCCCGAGAAGCCCTTGGTGTCCTGGGTTCCCTCGAACTCGCGGAACACCTGGCCGTACGTCTTGCCGGCGATGTTGGTGAGCACATTGAGCCGCCCGCGGTGCGCCATGCCGATGGCGACCTCGTCGAGGCCCTCCTTCGCCGCACCCTGCAGCACCTCGTCGAGCAGCGGGATCATCGACTCGCTGCCCTCGAGGCTGAATCGCTTCTGGCCGACGTACTTGGTCTGCAGGAAGGTCTCGAACGCCTCGGCCTCGTTGAGCTTGCCGAGGATGCGCATCTGCTCGTCGTGCGTGGGCTTCTCGTACTTGCGCTCGACCTGGTGCTGGATCCAACGGCGCTGCACGGGGTCCTGGATGTGCATGTACTCGATGCCGATGGTGCGGCAGTACGAGTCGCGCAGCACGCCGAGGATGTCGCGCAGCAGCGCGGTGCGCTTGTCGCCGAAGCCGCCCGTGACGAACTCGCGGTCGAGGTCCCAGAAGGTCAGGCCGTGGCTCTCGATGTCGAGGTCGGGGTGCGAACGCTGGACGTACTCGAGCGGGTCGATGTCGGCCATCATGTGGCCGCGGACGCGGAAGGAGTTGATGAGCTCCTGCACGCGCGCGGTCTTGTCGATCGCGCTGGCGATGTCGACGGAGATGTCCTCGTTCCACTTGATCGGCTCGTACGGCAGTCGCAGCGCCGCGAAGATGTCCTGGTAGAAGTTGCGATCGCCGATGAGCAGCTCGTGCACCTTCTTGAGGAACTCGCCCGAGCCCGCGCCCTGGATGACGCGGTGGTCGTAGGTCGAGGTGAGCGTGATCGTCTTGCCGATCGCGAGGTTCGCGAGGGTCTTCTCGCTCGAGCCCTGGAACTCGGCCGGGTACTCGAGGGCGCCCGCGCCGATGATGCAGCCCTGGCCCTTCATGAGTCGCGGCACGGAGTGCACCGTTCCGATGCCGCCCGGGTTGGTGAGCGAGATCGTGGCGCCCTTGAAGTCGTCGGCCGTGAGCTTGTTGCCCCGGGCGCGCGACACCAGGTCTTCGTAGGCCGTGAGGTACTCGTTGAACGTCATGGTCTCGGCGCGCTTGATCGCGGGCACGAGGAGCGCGCGGCTGCCGTCGGGCTTGGGCAGGTCGATCGCGATGCCCAGACCGATGTGGGCGGGCTTGACGAGGCTCGGCTTGCCGTCGACCTCGGAGTAGTAGACGTTCTGGCTCGGGAACTCCTTGAGCGCCTGGATGAGCGCCCAGCCGATCAGGTGCGTGAACGACACCTTGCCGCCGCGCGAGCGACGCAGGTGGTTGTTGATCACGATCCGGTTGTCGATCATGAGCTTCGCCGGCACGGTCCGCACGCTCGTCGCGGTGGGGACGGTGAGCGATGCGTCCATGTTGGCCGCGAGGGTCTTCGGCAGGCCCTTGAGCGGGACGACCTCGTCCTCGCGCTCGCCGGCGTCGGGTTTGGGCTGCGGGCTCGTGACGGGCACGTCGGCCGGCACGGGCGCGGTGCGCGGGGCGACCGACGTCGTGCGCGCCGCGGGCGCCTGGCCGATCACGGCGCTCGGCGCGGTCGAGGGGGAGGTCGCGGGCGGCTGGGTGGGCTGGGCCGCGGGCTGCGCAGGGGCCGGCGCCTGCGTCGGGGCCGGAGCGGCCTGCGCCTGTGCCGGAGCGGGCTGCGCCTGCGCCGGGGCCTGCGTCGGGGCGGGGGCCGCGCCATCCGTGCCCTCGCTCGCGGCACGCAGCACCTCGGCCTCGTCGGGCATCGACGCCGGTGCCTGCGGAGCCGGGGCGGCCTCACCCGTGCGGACCCGGCGGTAGTGCTCGAGCACCGGGCGCCAGGTCTCGTCGACGGATTGCGGGTCGGCGAGGAACCGCTCGTACATCTCGTCCACGAGCCACTCGTTGGCTCCGAACTCCGCCGACGTCGTCTCGTCGGATCCCGACCCGGTCAATTGGCTCGACACAGCCTCTCGCCCACTCTCTCCGTTGATGTTCGCTCACGTGGCAGCGCGGCGCGCAGCTGGTCGCGCGGCGCCCACACAAGCCTAAACCCCTTCCGGCGGGGCCCGGCACCGCGCAGGGTAGCGTGAACGACATGCAGTTCTACCGCACGACGCCGCGGCACGACCTCACCTACTCCGACGTCTTCCTGGTGCCCAGCCGGTCCGGGGTCACGAGCCGCCTGGACGTGTCGCTGGCGCCCGACGACGGGTCCGGAGCGAGCATCCCGATCGTCTCGGCGAACATGAACTCCGTCACTGGCCCGCGCCTCGCGGCCACGCTCGCGCGCCGGGGTGGCATCGGCGTGCTTCCGCAGGACCTCCCGCTGCAGGACCTCGACGAGGCGATCCGCTGGGTGAAGTCGCGGCCGTCGGCCTACGACGTGCCGCACGCGTTCTCGGCCGACCAGACGGCCGCCGACGCGCTCGAGGTCCTGCCGCCCGTCGAGGGGCACGGCATCGTGCTGCACGACGGCGACGGCGCGTACGCGGGCACCATCCCCGCCGCGCGACTCGCGACCGCGCTACCCGACGCCCGGCTCGGCGACCTCGTGCACGGCGCCATCCCGTCGCTCGACGCCGACGACGTCGACACGCCCCGCCGCGCGTTCGACCTCATGGTCGACGCCGGCATCGACTTCGCGCCGGTGCTCGAGCACGGCCGTGTCGTCGGCACGCTGAGCCGGCGCAGTGCCCTGCGCGGCACCGTCTCCGAGCCCAACACGGATGCCTCGGGGCGGCTGCGGGTCGCGGCCGCCGTCGGCATCAACGGCGACGTGGCGGCGAAGGCGCGAGCGCTGGCCGCGGCGGGTGTCGACATGCTCGTGGTCGACACGGCCCACGGCCACCAGGAGGGCATGATCGCCGCGGTGCGCGCGGTGAAGGCGGCGGGGCTCGGCATCCCGATCGTCGCCGGCAACATCGTGACCGCCGACGCGGTCGCCGATCTCGTCGACGCGGGCGCCGACGTGCTCAAGGTGGGCGTCGGACCGGGCGCGATGTGCACCACGCGCATGATGACGGCGGTCGGCCGTCCGCAGTTCTCGGCGGTGCTCGAGACGTCCGAGGCGGCGCGCGAGGCCGGCGCGGCGGTCTGGGCCGACGGGGGAGTGCGCTATCCGAGGGATGTCGCCCTCGCGCTGGCGGCGGGCGCGGCATCCGTCATGATCGGCTCTTGGTTCGCCGGCACGATCGAGGCGCCCGGAACGCTGCGACGCGACCTCGACGGGCGCGTGTACAAGGAGAGCTGGGGCATGGCCTCGACCAAGGCCGTCAAGGAGCGCTTCGGACGCCTCTCGGCGTACGAGCTGGCGCGCAAGGAGCTGTTCGCCGAGGGCATCTCGTCGTCGGCCATCTACCTCGACCCGCTGCGCCCGTCGCTCGAGGACCTGCTCGACATGATCACCTCGGGCGTGCGGAGCTCGTTCACCTACGCCGGTGCGCGCACCTTGCCCGAGTTCCGCGAGCGCGCCCTCGTCGGCATCCAGTCCGCCGCGGGCTACGAGGAGGGCAAGGCGCTCCCCGTCAGCTGGTAGCACGTCGCCTGTGGATGAAGCGGTCTCGCCGCTGACGGGACTGGCTACGCTCCGGGCATGACGAAGGCGCCGCATCCCGCCCATCCGTTCGCGATCCTCGCCGACCCGGTGCGCCGGCGCGTCGTCGAAATTCTCGCCGTCGGCGAGCATTCGGCCGGAACGTTGTGCGACGTGATCTCATCGGAGCACGGGGTCTCCCGTACCGCGGTGAGTCACCATCTCCGAACCCTGCGTCGACATGGTGCGGTCTCGTCCGCTGTTGATCCCGTCGAGCCGCGATCGAGGGCGTATCGGCTGAGCGCCGACTTCCTCGCCCGTCTCGACGAGGAGGTCGAACACCTCTTCCGCCTCTGGGACCAGCGGTACGGAACCGCCGAACGTCGTGCCCCACTGGTCGATCCGCCTCGGTCGCGACGCGCGCGGCTCCATCGGTTCGGTGTCGCGGCGGAGCATCGGGCGGCGGAGCGAGCCGCGGAGTGGGGACGGGGTGCCGCGCTCGCCGCTGACCGCGACCGGACCGTTGGCCGACCCGCCTGACCCGTCCGCTCGACGCCGGGTCGACGACGGTTTCCGGCTCGCTCGTGTGAGCGCAGCCTCACATGAGGCCGTGTGACATGAGCGGGTGAGGTGAGTGGCGCCACGGTCGGATGGCGGCGGCGTGACTCATGTGAGGCCGTGTTGACATGAGTGGGCGCGGTGAGTGGCGTCGTCGTCGATCGCGTGCGGCGTGCCTCGTGTGAGCGCGCGCTGACACGAGTGACGCCGTGGGGCCCAGGAGTGGGATCGCCCGTGTGAGTGGGGCCTCATGTGAGGCTGCATCGACATGAGCCGATCGAAGACGATCGCCGGCTGGCGAGGCGAGGGGCGGACCGAGGGCGAGGAGGGAGTCCGTGCGCGAAACGCACCGGCGCCACGTTACAGGGGTGTGACGGCTCGGCGCCTGCGCAGCATGCGTCGATATACTGGGCCGACCATGGATGACCCTCCCTCTGCGACTTCCCCTGGCCATAGACCCTCGCCCGTGACCGAACCGGGTGGTGCAGATGTCTGAGTGGATCCTCCTCGGCATCGGACTCCTCCTCACGATCGGCACGGGCTTGTTCGTCGCGAGCGAGTTCGCGCTCGTGAACCTCGACCGGTCCGACCTCGAGGCGCGCCGCGCGCGGGGCGAGACCCGGCTCGGCATGACGATCGAGGCGCTCAAGATCACCTCGACGCACCTGTCGAGCGCGCAGCTCGGCATCACGCTCACGACCCTGCTCACCGGCTACACGATGGAGCCCGCGATCTCGTCGCTGCTCGCCGAGCCGCTGCGCGCCCTCGGGCTTCCCGAGGGAGCCATCCGGCCCGTCGGCGCGACCACCGCGATGATCGTGGCCACGCTCCTGTCGATGATCATCGGCGAGCTCGTGCCCAAGAACTTCGCGCTCGCGCTGCCGCTGGCGACCGCCAAGATCGTGATGCCGTTCCAGTCCGCGTTCACCTGGGTGTTCCGCCCGGCCGTCGCGGTGCTGAACGGCAGCGCCAACGGGCTGCTCCGGCTCATCGGCATCGAGCCGAAGGAGGAGCTGTCGGGCGCGCGCTCAGCCGAGGAGCTGTCGTCGCTGGTGCGCCGCTCGGCGAGCGCCGGCCTCCTCGAGCAGGACACCGCGACGCTGCTGGGCCGGACGCTGCGCTTCTCCGAGCACGACGCGTCCGACGTCATGACGCCGCGGCCCCGCGTGGCGGCCGTGCAGCGGACCGAGCCGACCGAGGCCGTCCTCGAGCTCGCCCGGCAGACCGGCTTCTCGCGATTTCCCGTCTACGACGAGGACCTCGACGACGTCGTGGGTCTCGTGCACGTCAAGCAGGCGGTCGCGGTGCCGCGCGAGAAGCGCGGCGACGTGCCCGCCTCGGCGCTCCAGACCGAGGCGCTCCGCGTCCCCGAGACCATGAAGCTCGACATGCTGCTCGGCGAGCTCCGCGGCCGCGGCTACCAGATGGCGGTCGTGGTCGACGAGTACGGCGGCACTGCCGGTGTGGCGACCCTCGAGGACCTCGTCGAGGAGCTGGTCGGCGAGGTGTCCGACGAGCACGACCGGACGCGCGCCGGCGTGGTCCGCCGCGGGGAGTTCGTGAGCTTCCCCGGCATCCTCCGACCCGACGAGCTGCTCGATCGCACCGGCATCCGGGTGCCCGAGAACGGCGCATACGAGACCGTCGCCGGGTACGTGATGGCCGCGCTCGGCCGCATGCCGGTCGTCGGCGACGAGATGGACGTGGAGGGCGGCCGCTTCCGCGTGCAGCGCATGGACGGCCGGCGCATCGACCGCATCCAGTTCACGCCCGCGACTGCGCGAACCCATGCCGACTCGGTGACGGAGGTCGAGCGATGAGCGACTGGGCCGGACTCGCCTGGCTGTTCGTGCTGCTGCTCGGCAACGCCTTCTTCGTCGGCGCCGAGTTCGCGGTCATCTCCGCGCGGCGTTCCCAGATCGAGCCCCTCGCCGAGAAGGGACGGCGCAGCGCCAGGACCGCCCTGTGGGCGATGGAGCATGCCACGCTCATGCTCGCCATGAGCCAGCTCGGCATCACGATCTGCTCGCTGCTGATCCTCACCGTCTCCGAGCCCGCGATCCACCACCTGCTCGAGGTCCCCCTCGCGGTCACCGGCTGGTCCGAGGAGGTCGTCTCCACGATCGCCTTCGTCGTCGCGCTCGTGCTCGTGTCGTACCTGCACGTCGTGCTCGGCGAGATGGTGCCGAAGAACCTGTCGTTCTCGCTGCCGGATCGCGCGGTGCTCGTACTCGCTCCGCCGCTCGTCTTCGTCGCGCGGATCTTCCGTCCGGTCATCGTCGCGCTCAATGCGACGGCCAACGGCGTGCTGCGCCTGTTCGGCGTCGAGCCGAAGAACGAGGCGACCTCGACGTACACGCTCGAGGAGGTGCAGACGATCGTCGACCAGTCGCGCCGCGAGGGCGTGCTCGAGGATGCGAGCGGCACGCTCTCGGCCGCGTTCGAGTTCACGACCAAGCAGGTGCGGGATGTCGCGGTGCCGATGTCCGAGCTGGTCTGCCTCCCCGCGGAGGCGACGCCGGCCGACGTCGAGCGCGCTGTCGCGCGCCGCGGCTTCTCGCGGTACGTGCTCGCGGGCCCCGACGGCGAGCCCGACGGCTACGTGCACCTCAAGGACGTCATCGACCTCGACGAGGACGAGTTCGACGACCCACTGCCGCCCAAGCGCGTGCGGCGACTCGTGTCGATCTTCGCGGGCACCGATCTCGAGGATGCGCTCGCGACCATGCGACGCCAGGGCGCGCACGTCGCGAGGGCGTTCGACGACCAGGGCGCCACCACCGGCGTCATCTTCCTCGAGGACATCATCGAGGAGCTCGTCGGCGAGGTCGAGGACGCCACTCGGCGAGGCTGAGACCGCTGCGGCCGGGCCGGACGCCACCCGGAGGGGAGGCGCGGCCCGAGCCGGGTGCGGCGTAGACTTCGCGCGTCACGAGAACCGAGGTGCACTCATGTTCGAGAATTCCATCGCTCTGGCCACCCTCGCCGCCTCCGACCAGGAGCGCGCACGCAAGTTCTGGAAGGACGTGTTCGGGCTCGTGCCGGTGCGCAACGACGGCATGGCCGACTTCTACGTCATCGGCGGTGTGGGCGTCCTCATCTACGAGTCCCAGTTCGCGGGCACGAACAGGGCGACGGCGTTGTCGATCCTGACCGACGACCTCGATCGGGACATGGCCGCGCTCCGTGCGAAGGGCGTCGAGTTCCACGAGTACGACCTGCCGGGCATCAAGACCGAGAACGGCGTCGTCGAGATGAACGGCGAGCGCGGAGCGTGGTTCGACGACAGCGAGGGCAACATCATCTCGCTCGCCCAGCCCAACCAGATGTCGATGGATGAGGCGAGGGCCGTGATGGCCGACGCCCGCCTCTGATGCCGCAGCAGGTCGACGAAGCAGGCACCGCCGTCAGAACTCGCCGTCGTTGACCTCCGCCCGGGCGCGGAGGTACTGCGGCGGCCACATCGCCCATCCGGCGCCGAGTTCGTAGGCGGCGCGCAGCGCGAAGTGCGGGTCGCGCATCATCGCCTTGCCGAACATCACCGCGTCGGCGGCCCCGGAGGCGACGAGCGCCTCGGCCTGCGCCGCGGTCGTGATGCGACCCACGGCCGACACCGAGACGCCCGCGCGCCCCGCCACGAACTCGGCGTGGGCCGCCTGGTAGGCCGGCCCGACCGGGATCTGCACGTCGCGCATGAGCCCGCCCGTGGAGATGTCGAAGAAGTCGGCGCCCGCTTCGGCGGCCCAGCGGGCGACGGTCGCGGTCTGCTCCTCGTCCCATCCGCCCGCGGCCCAGTCGGTCGCCGAGAACCGCACGAACAGCGGCATCCGCTCGCCGATCTCGGCTCGAACGACGCGGACGAGCTCGAGCAGGAGTCGCGCCCGGTTCTCGAGCGGGCCGCCCCACCGATCGTCGCGCCGGTTCGACAGCGGCGAGAGGAACTGGTGCACGAGGTAGCCGTGCGCGGCGTGCACCTCGATCACGTCGAAGCCCGCCTCGACCGCACGACGCGCGGCCGTCCGGAAGTCCTCGATCACGGCGAGGATGCCGTCCTCGTCGAGCGCGACGGGCTCGCGCAGACCGTCGAAGGCGATCGCCGACGGCGCGACGGTCTGCCAGCCGCCCTCCTCGATCGGCTGCGACCCGGGTCTGCGCAGGTGCTCCTGCCACACCGACGCCTTGCGGCCGGCATGCGCGAGTTGGATGCCGGAGGCGGCGCCCTGCGACCGGATGAATCGCGTGACGCGCGCCCACGCCTCGGCCTGCGCGTCGTTCCAGATGCCGGTGTCGTGATCGGAGATGCGACCCTCGGGACTCACCGCGGTGGCCTCGGCGATGACCAGCCCGGCACCGCCCGCCGCCATCGACCCGAGGTGCACGAGATGCCAGTCGTGCGGCACGCCGTCGAGCTCGGTCACCGAGTACTGGCAGAGCGGCGGCACCCACACGCGGTTGCGGATCTCGAGTTCGCGGATGCGGATGGGCCGGAAGAGCGCCGGCACGTCGTCGGTGCGGACCGCGCCCGGCGCGGGAGTCGTGGCGGCGCTCATGCCGCGAGCCCTCGCAGCCAGGACTCGAGCCCCGCGGCATCCGTGAAGACATGCCCGTCGCCGCCCACGGCGCGCGCACCCTCGACGTTCACCGCCTTGTTGTCGACGAAGAGCAACTCGGACGGCCCGATGCCGAGTTCGGCCATGACGTGGCCGTAGACGTCGGCGCCCGGCTTGATCATGCCCAGCTCGCCGCTGACGAAGACGTGCTCGAACAGCGACGCGAACGACCCGTTCCGGAGCCACCCGGCGAAGTCGGCCCCGGCATTCGAGAGCAGCGCCATCCGCGTGCCCCCTTCGTGCAGCGCGTGCAGCACCGCCAGCGTCGCGGGATCGACGCTCAGCCAGCTGCGATGGTCGAGGGCCCAGAGCTCGTGGACGTCGAGCGCCGACCACGACATGCCCAGTCGGTCGGCGACGCCCGCCCAGTAGTCGGCGATCGAGAGCGTGCCCCGGTCGAGCTCGTCGCGGTGCTCCCAGTACGCCGGCCAGAAGTCGGCGTCGTCGGCGCCGGATCGCGCGACGAGCGCGGCGCGATCGGCCTCGGACGGCGCACGCGAGATCACCTCGCCGTAGTCGAAGACGACGACGCGGGGCGCCAGGCTGATCGGCGGCAGATTGGTCGGGGGCATACCCTTCAACCTATCGTTGGGTCATGACCACCGGCGCATGGCGTGAATGGACCGCCGAGGACGCATCCGCATGGCTCACCGCTCCCACGGCCGACGATGACAAGTACCGCCGTGGCGTGCTCGGGGTCATCACCGGGTCGCCCGACTTCCCCGGCGCCGCCGTGCTGGGCGTCGAGGCGGCGCATCGCACGGGCGTCGGCATGGTCCGCTTCACCGGCCCTCGCGCGGTGCGCCAGGCGGTCCTCGCCGCGCGTCCCGAGACCGTGGCCGTACCCGGGCGCGTGCAGGCCTGGCTGCTCGGTTCGGGCATGGACGCCGATCGGCGCTCGTTCGTGCTCGCCGGCGACCTGCAGCACGCCCTCGCGTCCGGCGAGCCGATCGTGCTCGACGCCGGAGGCCTCGACCTCGTCGGCAGCCATTCCGGACCGACCGTGATCACGCCCCACGCCCGCGAACTCGCGCGCCTGCTCGCCGACCGCGACATCGACGGCTCCGTCGAGCAGATCGAGGACGACCCCGCCGGTTCCGCGGCCCGTGCCGCGCACGAGCTGCAGGTCGCGGTGCTCCTCAAGGGCGCCGTGACCCACGTCTGCGACCCCGACGGCACACGACTCACGGTGACGGAGTCGACGCACTGGCTCGCGAGCGCCGGAACCGGGGACGTGCTCGGCGGCATCATCGGCGCGCTCGCGGCGACCCACCATGAGCGGCTCGCGGCCGACGCCACGGCGATCACCCACCTCGCCGCGACGGCCGCCTTCATCCACTCCGAGGCGGCGCGCCGGGCGAGCGACGCGTGGGACGGCGGCCCGGTCACCGCGATGGATGTCGCCGGCGCCGTTCCTCGGGTGATCGGCGGCCTGCTCGGCCGCTAGTCGGCGTACTGTGACGCGTTCGTTAGGCTCGGGTGCCATGGCGGAGCAGGTCGTCGGTGCAGCCGAAGGGTCGGAGCGCCGGACGGGCGGCCTCCGCCGACGGCTCGGCGGCCGCGCGGCGCTGTGGATCGCGTTCGCGGTCGTCCACGCCGTGCTCGTGGCCGTCAACCTCTCGGGTGTGGGCAATGCGCTCGGCGACGTGACGCTCGTCTATCGGGTCTGGGCCGAGACGGCGCAGCAGGGCTGGGTGCGGATGGGCATCGACGTGCCCTGGGTGTACCCGATCCTGGCGTTCGCGCCCATGACGGCCGCCCTCGCCTTCGGTTCGGACTTCTACGGGGCCACGTGGCTCGGGATGGTCACGATGCTCGACGCGATCGCGTTCGCGGTACTGCTCGGCGTCGGCACGCTGTCCCGTCGGCGACGCGCGGCCGCGTGGTGGTGGCTGGCATTCCTGCTGCTGCTCGGACCGATCGCGCTCGGTCGCATCGATGCGGTGACGGTGCCATTCGCGATCGTCGGATTGCTGTGGGCGGCGGGTCGCCCGCGCCTCGCGGCCGCGATGCTCACCATCGGCGCGTGGATCAAGGTGTGGCCCGCCGCGCTGTTCGCGGCGGTCGTCGTGGCCGTCCGCCGGCGCGGCGAGGTCGTCATCGTCGGTGCGGCGCTCACCGTCGGCATCCTCGGCGTGAGCCTGCTCGCCGGCTCCGGGGCGAACGCCCTCGGCTTCATCGCCGAGCAGGCGGGTCGCGGCCTCCAGGTCGAGTCCCCCTTCGCGGTGCCGTGGCTGTGGTGGATCGTTGCCGGGACGTCCGAGGCGACGATCGTGTACGACCGCGACATCCTGACGTTCCAGATCGCCGGTCCGGGAGCGGAGGTAGCGGCCGCGCTCACCACGCCCCTGATGGCGATCGGCGTGGCCGTCGTGCTCGTGGCCGGCATCCGGGCGGTTCGGCGCGGCGCCCCGCTCGTGGCGGTGCTTCCGCCGCTCGCGGTCGGCTTCACGACCGTGCTGATGGTGGCGAACAAGGTCGGGTCGCCGCAGTTCGCCACCTGGCTGGCCGCACCGGTCGTGCTCGGCCTCGTGCTGGGCGGTTCGCGGTACCTGGTGCCGGCCGCCCTGGCCGCGGCCGTCGCCGTGCTGACCCACGTGATCTATCCGTACTGGTACGGATGGCTGCTCATCGCCAATCCGGGATTCGTGCTGCTGCTGACGGTCAAGGTGCTGCTGCTGCTCGTGCTGCTCGCGTGGGCCGTGCGGGCGGTGTGGCAGGCTGGGTCCGCGCGCGCGCCGTCGAGGAATCCCGAGGCCTGAGGATTCGGGCGCGCGCCGGGTGGGAGGAGTACCCATGCTGGTCGCGTTCTCCGTCGCTCCGAGCGGCACCGGCCGCAGCGACGGCTCGGTGCACGACGCGGTCGCCGAGGCGGTGCGCATCGTGCGCGAGTCCGGGTTGCCGAATCGAACGACCTCGATGTTCACCGAGATCGAGGGGGAGTGGGACGAGGTGTTCCGGGTGATCCGCGACGCGTGCGACGCGGTCGCCGACTACGGCTCGCGCGTGTCGCTCGTGCTCAAGGCCGACATCCGGCCCGGCTACACCGGCGAGATCGAGGCCAAGCTCGATCGGCTCGAGGCGGCCCTCGAGAACGACGGCTGACGGCCTGCTCCGAGCACGCCGCCGCGAGTCGGGCTCGCGGCTCCCGATTATCGAATCGATTCGATCCATGGCATGATCGTCGGGTGACCCACGCTTCCGACGGGCCGACGACCTTGTCGCCGGCCCGTATCCGTCTCGCGCTCCTCGCCCTCGCGATGGGCGGCTTCGGCATCGGCGCGACCGAGTTCGTCGCGATGGGGCTGCTGCCCGACATGGCCGCCGACCTCCTGCCCGGCCTGGCCGCGACATCGACCGAGGCGGCCAACGCCGCGGCCGGATGGATCATCTCGGCGTACGCGCTCGGCGTGGTGGTCGGCGCGCCCACCATCGCCGCCGCGGCCGCGCGCTGGCCGCGCAAGCGGCTGCTCCTGGTCCTGCTCGCCGCGTTCAGCGTCGGAACGCTCGCCTCGGCGCTGCTGCCGACCTTCGAGCTCGTGGTCGCCGCTCGCTTCGCCGCGGCGCTGCCGCACGGCGCGTACTTCGGCATCGCCTCCCTCGTCGCCGCCGGCCTGATGGGGCCGGGCAAGCGCGCCCGCGGCGTCGCACTCGTCCTCTCGGGGCTCACGATCTCGAACGTCGTCGGCGTCCCGCTGATCACCTGGCTCGGCCAGCAGGCGGGATGGCGCGTGGCGTACGTCGCCGTCGCGGCCATCTTCGTGGCGACCTTCGTCGCCGTCGCGGCGGCCGTGCCGTGGCAGGCCGGCGACCCGTCCGCCACGATCGTGCGCGAGCTCCGGGTCTTCACGCGCGTCCAGGCGTGGTTCGCGCTCGCGATCGGCGCCATCGGGTTCGGCGGACTCTTCGCGGTCTACAGCTACGTCGCCCCGCTCGCGACCGAGGTGACCGGGCTGCCGGCTTCGTTCGTCCCGGTGGTGCTCGTGGTGTTCGGCCTCGGCATGACGATCGGCAACCTCGTCGGCGGGCGCCTCGCCGACTGGAGCGTGCGACGCTCGATGTATCTGTTCTTCGCCACGCTCGCCGGCTCGCTCGTGCTCACGGCGCTCACCGCGTGGCATCCGCTCGGGCTCGGAGCGGGTGTCTTCCTCGTCGGGGCATCCGCCGCGGCGCTCTCGCCGACGATCCAGGCGCGCCTGATGGACATCGCGCGCGACAGCCAGTCGATCGCCGCGGCCCTGAACCACTCGGCGTTGAACATCGGCAACAGCCTCGGTGCCATCGTCGGCGGCATGGTGATCGCGGCCGGGCTCGGCTACGTCGCGCCCGTGTGGGTCGGCCTCCTGTTCACCGTGGCCGGCAGCGCCCTCGCGCTCGCGACGTTCTCCCTCGACCGGGCGCGCCGGCGCCGCGGCATCCCGATGCCCTCGGTCACCGGCGCGATCGGCGCCATCGTCGACTGAGGTGGCGACTCACTCGGACTGCAGCAGGATGCCGTCGGCGATGGCGCGCTTGCGCAGCGCCACCTTGGTGCCCACGTCGTAGCCGGCCAGGCGGTACTTCTCGCGGATGCGCTTGAGGTAGCTCTTGGCGGTCTCCTCCGAGATGCCGAGCTGGAACGCCACCGCCTTCACGGGCTGCCCCGCTCCGTAGAGCGCCATGACGCGGCGCTCCTGCGCGCTCAGGCGCGGTGCGGCCCCGTCGTCGTCGAGCGCGTCCTCGAGCTCGCGGCTGAGGTACGACTCGCCGCGCTGCGCGGCGCGGATCGCCTCGACGATCGTCTCGACGGGCTCGGACTTCACGAGGTAGCCGAGCGCGCCCGCGCCGAGTGCCTCGCGCACCACCGCAGGCTCGGAGTAGGTGCTCATGAGCATGGTGCGCACGCCCGCCGACTTGAGGGTCGACAGCTTGATCGAGATCGGGATGTTGTCGCGGAGGTCGAGATCGAGCAGGACCACGTCGACGGGGAACGCGGGATGCGCGAGCAGCTCGGACCACGAGGGCACCGCGGCCACGAGGTCGATGTCGGACGCGGCACCTCGGAGCCACTCTGAGAGGGCCCCGAGGAGCATGCGATGATCGTCGACGATCGCCAGTCGGATGCGCGACGGTTCCAGGTCGGCCACGTCATACCCCCCTCGGATAAGCGGCGCTGCGTGGCGCCGATGTGCCTCCACGGACCGTGGGCTCGATCCGGCAGTCCACGTCGACCCGGAACCCGTCGGGTCCCTGGACGACGTCATGTCCTCCGACACTAGCGAGTGCCTCCCAGGTCGCCGCGTCGACCTTCCGTGCGGTGACACCGGAAACCTCGAATCGGATGGCGACCCGCGATGCGTCGCCGAGCGGGTCGGCGTCGTGTTGGGGTTCGGCCTCGGCATCGCGGCACACGACCCGCACCTCGAGCGGCGGCTCGGACGCCTTGCGACGCCGCTGGCCCGCGATGAGCCAGAGCGCGAGCAGGAGTCCGTCGCGCTGCGGCGGTGCGAGCAGTCCCGCGAGGCCGCCGGGATCGTCGACCGACACGCGGCGGCTGAGGTACGCGGACTCGGTGACCGCGTGACGGAGCCAGGTGTCGGTGCGTCCCTCGATGAGCCGGACGCGCAGCCGGGCGGCGAGCCGGCCCGCGCGGTCGGCGGCGTCGCCGGGCAGCGGGATCGCGATCCGTCCGGACCCGACGTCGTCGAGCAGGGACTCGGCGTCGTAATCCAGCTCGGCCAGCTCCTCGGATGCGCGCATGCCGACCGCCGATCGCGGCGTGGCCACGGTCGACTGCACGAGCGAGAGGTCGAGCTCGCGGCCGACGAGCCGCCGGAACCCGCGGACCGCGACGGTCACGAGCACGACGGGCACGACGGCGCTCGCGGCGACGCCGAGTCCGACGACCGTGGTGGTCCCCGCCTCGGGGGCCTGGATGAGCGCCACGACGGCGAGCACGGCGGCGATGACGGATGCCGCGGCGACGGGCGTGCGGGTCTCGCGCAGGGCGGCCACCGGCATGAGGACAGCCGCGGCGGCGGGAGCTGCCGTCGGCGTGATTCCCAGCGGCAGGAGGCTCGACGTCGCGGCCACGTCGAGCCAGACGGGAACGGCCAGGCCGATCAGGAGAGCGACGAGCACGGTGTCGGAGACCTGGCTGATCCCGCGCGTCGCCACGACGCCGCCGAGCGTGACCACGGCGAGTGCGATCCAGCCGGGGAGCGCCGACGTGTCGGGAGGGAACGTCGACGTCAGCGAGATCGCGTGGACGAGGTGCGCGAGCACGATCGCACCCGCCGCGAGCGCGACCCCCGCGGCGAGGCGGCGTCCGCCGTGCGCGCCGCGGATGTCCTCCGCGGCGCGGGCCGACCGCGTCGGCCGGCGGAACTGGCTCTCGTGCGTGGTGTCGCGGGGCGCCTCGTCGTCGCGCGCCGTGCGTCGCAGCAGGTTCACGGCTTCGGCACCTCCAGCATCACCGTCGTGCCCGAGCCCGGCGAGCTGAAGACCCGGGCGCGCCCGCCGACGGTGTGCAGGCGGCCGACGACGGACTCGGCGAAGCCGAGCCGGGCCGGATCGACCGCGGCCGGCTCGAACCCGTGGCCCTGGTCGGTGACCATGGCGCGGACGGTGCGTTCGTCGTCGGTGATCGTGACATCGGCCTCGTTCACGCCGGAGTGGCGCCGCACGTTCTCGAGGCACTCGCCGAGCGCGCCGAGCAGCGCATCGAGGGTGTCGCGCGGGAGCATGAGCTGGCCCGCGCCATGCCATTTCACGTCGAGGCCCATGCGCGCGAACCGCTTGCGGACCGACTCGAAGGTCGTCCCGAGCCCGCCGCCCGCGACCGCGGACTCAGGGGAGAAGATGGCGCTGGATCCGTTGTCGAGAGGGGCACCGAGTCGCAGTTGCCGGAGCAGGCGAGCATCGTCGCCGGCCTGCTGGCGCAGGGCGCTCGCACCGACGCCGACGCCGGAATGGGCGAGCAGGCTCAGCGTGGCCAGCACCGTGTCGTGGAGCACGCGGGCATCCTGTCGCTGCTGCGCCTCGGATTCGCTCGCGAGCCGTTCGGCCTCGTGGGCCCGACCCACCTCGTCGATCCGTTCGGCTGCGCGGGCGATCGCCCGGGCGAGCCAGACTCCCGTGGCGATCATCGCGATCCAGCCGGCCATCGCGGCGACGAGCACGAGGCCGACGTCGGAGCCGGTGGCGGCGCAGATGCCGAGCGAGCCGAGCACGGCGGCGACGGCCGCGACGACGATGCCGGTGCCGTTCGGACGGACGATGGTCGGAACGGCGATCGCGGGCGTGGTGAGACCCGCGGTGATGGCCAGCGCCGTGGCGGCGGCCGGATCGAGCACGGTGTCGACCCCGATCGCCACCATGAGCCCGACCGCGGCGGCCAGGGCGCCGACGGTGGGGAGCAGGGCGCCGCGCGAGGTCGCGAGCACCGTGAGGAGGATCAGGAGCAGGTCGAGTGCCACGACCAGCGCGAAGCGCTCGTCGTCGAGCACCCCCGGGACGAGCAGGCACGCGAGCGCGAGGATCGCGCCCGTGAGGCCGCCGGCGCGCGCGAGGCGTCGCAGCAGCCGGTCGCGCTCCTTGTCGATGCGACGCATGCCACCCCCTTTTGTGACGCCCGTCGGCACGGCGCACTGCATCGCCGTCAGGTACGAAGATAACGCAGGACGACCCCCGTATGCGGGTCAATCGGCCACGAAGCGGACCATCGCACCCGGAACGTCACGCCGCGAGCAGGTCGGCCAGGGCCGCGCCGACCGCATCGTCCTCGATGAGGAAGGCGTCGTGGCCGTAGTCGGACCGCAGCACGACGGGCTCGGGGCCGTGGATGCTCCCGCTCAGCCGGCGGGCGATCTCGCGCTGCCCGTCGAGCGGGAAGTACCGGTCGCTGTCGATGCCGAGCACGAGGCTTCGCGCCGTGATGCGATGGAGCGCGGCATCCACCCCGCCGCGGCCGCGGCCGAGGTCGTGCGAGTTCATCGCCTCGGTCAACACGAGGTAGCTGTTGGCGTCGAAGCGCCGCGTGAACCGGTTGCCGTGGAAGTCGAGATAGGACTCGACCGCGAAACGACCGCCGCCGCCCAGTGGGTCGAGGCTCGACTGCCAGCTGCGCTCGAACCGGTGGTTCAGCTCGGCCGGCGTTCGGTAGTTCAGCATCGCCATGCGCCGCGCGAGCGAGAGTCCGCGCGTGGGGCCCTCGCCGTCGGGCGCGTCGTAGTAGGCGCCGCCGTTGAAGGCGGGATCGCTGCGAACCGCCTCGAGCTGGACCGAGTTCAGCGCGATCTGGTCGGCCGAGGTCGCGGCGGGCGCGGCGAGCACGGCGATGCGCTCGACCGCCTCGGGCGCCATCGCCGCCCACTCGAGCACGTGCATGGCGCCCATCGAGCCGCCGACCACGGCCGCGAAGCGCTCGATCCCGAGGGCGCGGGCGAAGGCCACCTGCGCGCGCACCTGGTCGCGGATGGTCAGGAACGGGAACCTGGCCCCCCACTCCACGCCGTCGGGGGCGACCGACGCCGGACCCGTCGAGCCCTGGCATCCGCCGACCACGTTCGGCGCGACCACGAAGTACCGCTCGGTGTCGATGGCGCGACCGGGGCCCACGACGCCGGGCCACCACCCGGCGCTCGCATGGCCGGGCCCGGACGGGCCGAGCACGTGGCTGTCGCCGGTGAGCGCGTGGAGGACGAGGATCGCGTTGTCGCGGGCGGCGGAGAGCTCGCCCCACGTCTCGTACGCGATGCGCACGCGCGGGAGCACCTGGCCGGACTCGAGTGCGAGATCGCCGACGCGGGCGAAGCGGCGGTCGCCGACCGGGTCGCCCTCGCGCCATGCGCCCGTGACCGGTGCGCGCCCGGCGAGCTGATGGGCGGCACGGGCCTCGGGCACGATGCTCGCGGGCACCGTCTCCGAGATCGTCTGCCAGTCCATGCCTCGATTCTCCCGGACTGCGCCGCCGCCGAGGCGACTGTTACGTCGTCGCACCGGAGACGACGGATGCCGCGTCCCGGGCGGGACGCGGCATCCGGTCGTCGATCAGGTGGTGCTCACACGCGGGCGGCCTCCGTGGCGCGACGCGCGGCGGCGAGTCCCGCCTCGAGGTCGGCCTTGAGGTCGTCGATGTTCTCGATGCCGACGGACAGCCGCACGAGGCCCGGTGTGACGCCGGTCGTGAGCTGCTGCTCGGGCGTGAGCTGCGAGTGCGTGGTCGAGGCGGGGTGGATGACGAGCGAGCGCACGTCGCCGATGTTGGCGAGGTGGCTGAACAGCGACAGGTTGTCGACGAGCGCGCGGCCGGCGTCGACGCCGCCCTTGAGCTCGAACGAGAGCACCGCGCCGACGCCCTTGGGGGCGTACGTGTTGGCCGCCGCGTACCACGGGCTCGAGGGCAGGCCCGAGTAGTTGACGTGCGCCACGTCGGGGTGATCGTCGAGCCACTCGGCGATCTCCTGCGCGTTCTGCACGTGGCGCTCGACGCGGAGCGAGAGCGTCTCGATGCCCTGGATCAGCTGCCAGGCGCTGGCCGGGGCGATCGACGATCCGAGGTCGCG
The DNA here is from genome assembly GCF_900104685.1 of Agromyces flavus. Lineage (NCBI taxonomy): Bacteria > Bacillati > Actinomycetota > Actinomycetes > Micrococcales > Microbacteriaceae > Agromyces > Agromyces flavus. The sequence continues at coordinate 1,794,049 of NZ_LT629755.1, read as the reverse complement.
CAGCAGCTGCACGCGCGCCTTGATGACGTACGCGAGCGCGTCACCCACCGCGGCGGTGTAGCTCGCGCCGTGGTAGGACGGGTCTGGCTCGGTGAGGCCGGGGAACTTCTCGACGTTCTTCGACCACTCGAACCGGCCGCCGTCGACGATGACGCCGCCGATGACCGTGCCGTGGCCGCCGAGGAACTTGGTCGCCGAGTGGATCACGATGTCGGCGCCGTGCTCGAACGGGCGGATCAGGTAGGGCGTCGCGATCGTGTTGTCGACGATGAGCGGGATGCCGTTGTCGTGGGCGATGCCCGCGACGAGGCCGATGTCGAGCACGTTGATCTTGGGGTTGCCGATCGTCTCGGCGAAGAACAGCTTGGTGTTCGGGCGCACCGCGCGGCGCCACTCGTCGGCGTCGTCCTGGTTCTCGACGAACGTGGTCTCGATGCCGAGCTTCGCGAGCGTGTACTTGAAGAGGTTGTAGGTGCCGCCGTAGATCGAGCTCGACGAGACGATGTGGTCGCCGGCCTGCGCGATGTTCAGCACCGCGAACGTCTCGGCCGCCTGGCCCGACGCGACGAGGAGGGCACCGCTGCCGCCCTCGAGCGCGGCGAGGCGCTCCTCGACGACGGCCTGGGTCGGGTTCATGATGCGCGTGTAGATGTTGCCGAACTCGGCCAGCGCGAAGAGGTTCTGCGCGTGCTCCGCGGAGTCGAACACGTACGACGTGGTCTGGTAGATGGGTGTGGCGCGAGCCTTGGTCACGGGGTCGGGCGCGGCGCCCGAGTGCACCTGCTTCGTCTCGAAGCGCCAGTCGGCGGCGGCGTTCTCAGCCATGTGGGACTCCTTCGGGGTCGGGGTGCGGCCCCGCCGCATCCGTCGACCACCGTACGAGCGGCCCCTTCCGGGTTCAACGGATGCCGCAACACGGCGTCATCCGGAGGGCTCGCCGTCCTTCCGCGCCTCCCCGCCCGGCGCGGCATCCGGTGCCGTCGCATCCTCCGCCTCGGCGCGCGGCGCGGCGGGGAGCGGCGGCAGCGCCTCGGGCGGCAGCACGATCGTGCCCGTGGCGGTCATCGGCTCGGGGCGGAAGAGCCACCTCGCGCGCGGCTCGACGAGCGGGCGGAACACGCGGCGAACGGGCTTCAGCGAGAGCACGACCGAGACGAGCACGCAGAAGACGATCATGGCCGGGAGCACCCACCACGGCTGCTCGCCCTCGAGGATCGGCGTCTCGCGCAGCGGGAACAGCACGAACGAGTGCAGCAGGTAGATGTACATGGTCGCGCTGCCGAACGCCGTGAACCACGTCGTGCGCCGGGGCATGAGCATGAGGAACGCCACCGAGAGCAGCATGGCCAGCAGCAGCAGGAACAGCCGGATGGCGCCCGACCACGGCTCGTCGTAGCCGATCGCGACGTACGACTCGTCGTAGAGCATGAAGCGGCGCAGCTTCAGGTCGCGCCAGGTCTCGATCGCGATCGGCATGACCGCGAGCAGGGCGGCGAACACGGCGATGGCGCCCGCACGCCAGCGCCAGGTCGAGGCGGTCGTGAGGTCGAGCCAGCGGTCGGTGATGCGCCACTGCCGCAGCTTCCAGCCGAACACGAAGAACGGCAGCATGCCGAACGTGCGGGACAGCGCGAGCGTGGAGTCGATCTCGGCCGTGTAACCCGCGCCGATCGAGATGGCGATCGCGATGAGCAGCGGGAAGCGCAGCAGCACCAGGTATGGCAGCACGATGCGCCAGATCGCGAGGGCGATGAGGAACCACAGCGTCCAGGACGCGGTCGTGTAGTCGAGCGCGAAGTCGCCGCCGAGGAGGAACCGGACGACGGTCCAGATCGTCTCGAAGATCAGGTAGGGGAAGACGATGTCGGTGAGGATCTGCCGCATGGCGCGCGCGTTCGGCGGGCCGGACTTCGCGAAGTACCCCGACACGGTGACGAACACCGCGACGTGGAACGAGTAGATGAAGAGGTAGACGCTGTAGGCCGCGTCGTCCTCGCCGATGAGCGGCAGGATGCCGTGGCCCACCACGACGAGCGTGATCGCGATCCAGCGGGCGTTGTCCCACAGGGGGACCCGGCGCTTGCGGTGCGGCGGCCGGGGTGCGCGGTCGGCGGGCGTCGGCAGCATCCGCCCATTGTCCCGCACCGCCGGGACCTCCGGCACGTCGCGGCGCGCGGCGCGGTGCAGAATGACGGCATGGACGGCAAGCGCGCGGTGGTCACGGGAGCGAGTTCGGGGATCGGTGCCGCCACGGTGCGGGGCCTTCGGGCGGCCGGATGGGACGTGGTCGCGGTCGCGCGGCGCGCGGACCGGCTCGCCGCGCTCGCCGACGAGACCGGCGCATCGACGTTCGTCGCCGACGTCACGAGCGACGCCGATGTCGCGGCCCTGCGGGACCACCTGGCCGGCACCGGTGCCATCCATGCGCTCGTCAACAACGCCGGCGGCGCCAAGGGCCTGGCGTCCGTCGAGGAGTCCGAACTCGACGACTGGGCGTGGATGTTCGAGGTCAACGTGCTCGGCGTGAAGCGCGTCACGAGCGCGCTGCTCCCGCTGCTGCGACGCGGAGCGGAGGAGCGAGGGGTCGCGGACGTCGTGAACGTGACGTCGGTCGCCGGGCACGAGGCGTACGTGGGCGGCGGCGGGTACAACGCCGCGAAGTTCGCGGCGCACGCCCTGACCAAGGTGCTCCGGCTGGAGCTCAACGGCGAGCCGATCCGGGTCGTCGAGGTCGCGCCCGGGATGGTGCGGACGGACGAGTTCGCCCTCGTCCGGTTCGGCGGCGATCGCGCGCGCGCCGATGCCGTGTACGACGATGTCCCCGAGCCGCTCGTCGCGGAGGATGTCGGCGCCGTCATCGTCGACGCGATCTCCCGACCGCGCCACGTCGACCTGGACCTCATCGTGGTCAGGCCCGTGGCGCAGGCCGCGGCCCACCGGCTCGCGAAGGGCGCCTTGCGCGTGCGGGGGAGCGAGGCGTCGTGAGCGCACGCGGGGCGGCCTCCGACGAGTCGCGCCGGATGCGGTGGACCGAGGCCACGCAGAAGCCGCTCGCCGTGGCCGGAGTCGCCTTCGTCGTCGGGTACGTCGTGTTCGTGCTGTGGCAGCACCCGCCCGACGCCGTCCTCGGGATCCTGGTCATCCTGCTGATCGCCGGATGGCTCGCGTTCGTCCTCGACGTGGTCGTGCAGATCCTCCTCACCCCGAGCGGGCGCCGGTGGAACTGGGTGTGGCGTCACCCCGTCGAGGTGCTCTCGGCGGTCCTGCCGCTGTTCCGTGCGCTGCGCGTGGTGTCGCTCGTCCGGCACCTGCCGGCGCTCGAACGCCGGACCACGAGCGCGGTCCGTGCCCGCTTCGTGTCGGAGGCGCTGACCTACGCCTTCGTGTTCGTGTTCTTCATCGCGCTCGTGACCTATCACGTCGAGCGCGACGCGCCGGGGGCGAACATCGTGACGTTCGGGGACGCGCTCTGGTGGGCCTGCGTGACGCTCGCGACGGTCGGATACGGCGACACGTATCCGGTGACGACGCTCGGTCGGCTCTACGCGGTCCTCCTCATGGCCGGCGGCGTCGCGATCCTCGGCACGGCGTCGGCGGCGCTGGTGTCGGTCCTCAACGAGCGCCTGGCCAAGCTGCGGCGCGGGACCGGCGCCGACACGCCGCTCGCCGAGCGCACGGGCCTCATGGACGATGCGACCGGTGCGCCGGCCGCCGGTCTGCGCGAGGACCTGCCCGCCGTCGAGGACGCCCCCCGATCCGGTGGACACGGGTCCGGCACCGTCCGGCCGCCCGGCGACTAGCTGTACTTCCCCGGCAGGTTGTGAACGGCTGAGGTAGCGAAGACCTCCGTGCAGGATGTGGGTTACCACACTCACCATCCTGACCACGGAGGTCTTCGTGACTCACGCTAACGCGCCTTTGACACCGGAAGGGCGTCGACGTCTTGCCGTCTTGATCGTGGAGGAGGGTTGGTCCGTCCGACGCGCTGCCGAGCGAGTCCAGTGCTCGCCGGCAACTGCGTTCCGGTGGGCTCGCCGCTACCGAGCAGGACTGACGCTGGTCGATCGCAGTTCACGCCCCCTGTCGTCGCCGACGCGGTTGCCGCAGCGAATGGAACGGCGGATCATCGCTTTGCGGTTCACACGCCAGTGGGGTCCACACCGTATCGGCTACCACTTGCGCATCCCTCGGTCGACGGTGGGCCGAGTGCTGACGCGGTACAGGATGCCGACGCTGGCTCACGTCGACCGGGCGACGGGCCTGCCGGTGCGCAAGCCGAAGCCGATCCGCTACGAGGCCGCAGCTCCCGGCGAGCTGGTCCACGTCGACATCAAGAAACTGGGCCGCATCCCCGACGGCGGCGGATGGCGCATGCTCGGCAAGCAGATTGGAAAGAAGAACAATAACGGTCACGGTCGCGGTGGTCGTGGGTATGCGTTCCTGCACCATGCCGTGGACGACCACTCCCGGTTGGCGTACTCCGAGATCCTCGGCGACGAACGCAAGGAGACTGCCGCTGGCTTCTGGCGTCGTGCGAACGCCTTCTTCGCCGAGGCGGGTATCACGGTTACCGCGGTGATGACCGACAACGGTTCCTGCTACCGGTCAGGCGTCTTCGCGGTCGCGCTCGGCGACCGGGTGAAGCATCGTCGCACCCGCGCCTATCGGCCGCAGACCAACGGGAAGGTGGAGAGATTCAACCGCACGCTCGCCACCGAATGGGCATACGCCGCCGTCTATGACAGCGATGAAGCCAGGGCCGCAACATACGACACCTGGCTCCATCACTACAATCACCACCGACCCCACACCGGCATCGGCGGCCAGACCCCATCAGACCGCGTTCACAACCTGCCGGGGAAGTACAACTAGCCTTGGCGGAATGAGCTTCGATGCGAACGACGCCGCGAGCGGTGCGGACGGGATCCGCCGCGAGATCCTGACCTGGGACGACTTCTCGTCGGCAGCACGCGGTCTCGCCGCCGAGGTCCTGGACTCCGGCTTCCGCCCCGACGTCGTGATCGCGATCGCGCGCGGGGGGCTGCTGCTGGCCGGCGCGATCTCGTACGCCCTGGGCACGAAGCAGTGCGGTTCGATCAACGTCGAGTTCTACACGGGCGTCGACGAGCGGCTGCCCGAGCCCATCCTCCATCCGCCGATGCTCGACGTGCCCGCCGTGGCGGGCAAGTCCGTGCTGCTCATCGACGACGTCTCCGATTCCGGCCGCACGCTCGCCAAGGTCGTCGATCTCCTCGCCGAGGCCGGGGCCGAGGTCCGCACGGCGACGCTCTACGTCAAGCCGCGCACCGTGCTGGTGCCCGACTTCGCCTACCGCGAGACCGACGACTGGATCGTGTTCCCGTGGTCGTCGCTGCCGCCCGTCGAGGCGGGGACGTCCGCGCGATGAGCGTGCACCTCGTGGGCGGCGGATGGCGACCCGAGCACGCCGCATCCGTCTACGGCCCGTTCCTCGCCGAGGCCGCCGAGGCGGCGGCACGCGACGGCGTCGACCGCCCGAGGGTGGCGGTCCTGCTCGTCGGCGGGGGCGCCGAGGCCGCCGAGCAGGTGCCGCGCTGGCGTGCCACGCTCGAGTCCGTCGCCGAGGCGGATGTCGCCGTCACGGCCGTGGACGAGCACGGCTCGTTCGAGCCGTCCGCACTCGCCGGAGCGCACGGCGTGCTCATCGGCGGCGGCCTCACGCCCGCGTACCGCCGCGCCGTGGAGCCGATCGCGGGCGAGTTGCGCCGACTCGTGGCATCCGGCCTGCCCTACCTCGGCTACTCGGCCGGCGCCGCCATCGCCTCCGACACCGCGCTGCTCGGCGGATGGCGCATCGGCGGCGTCCCGGTCGTGGCGGAGGAGGCCGCGGAGGACCTCGACGACGTCACGGCCGAGGCGGGGATCGGGCTCATCGACCTCACGGTGGACTGCCATGCCGCGCAGTGGGGCACGCTCACGCGGCTCATCGCGGCGACGGAGGCCGGCCTCGTCGACGGCGGCATCGCGATCGACGAGGACACGCTGTTCTCGATCGGTACCGCCGGTCTCCGCGTCGCCGGGGGCGGGACCGTCTGGAGCGTGACCGCGGCCGCGGACGGCGTGTCGGTCCGGAGCCTCGCGGGCTGATGGCGCGCACGCTGCCCGAACTCGCCGAGTCGGGTCTCATCGATCCGTCGTGGGCCGCCGCGCTCGCGCCCGTCGGCCCGGACATCGCGCGCATGGGCGAGTTCCTCCGCACCGAGGTCGCCGACGGACGGCCCTACCTGCCCGCGGGCGACCGCGTGCTGCGCGCGTTCCAGCAGCCGGTCGACGACGTGCGGGTGCTGATCGTCGGGCAGGATCCGTATCCGACGCCGGGCCATCCCATCGGCCTGTCCTTCGCGGTCGAGCGCCATGTCCGCCCGCTGCCCCGGAGCCTCGCGAACATCTACCGCGAGCTCGCCGACGACGTCGGCGTGCGTGCGCCGGCGCACGGCGACCTCGGCGCCTGGAACCGCAGCGGCGTCATGCTGCTCAACCGCGTGCTCACCGTGCGGCCGGGCGATCCGGGCTCGCACCGCGGGGCCGGGTGGGAGCGCGTCACCGACCACGCCATCCGCACGCTCGTGGCCCGCGGCGGGCCGCTCGTGGCGATCCTCTGGGGACGCGACGCCCAGTCGCTGCGACCCCTCCTGGCGGACGTGCCGCGCGTCGAGTCGGTGCATCCGAGTCCGCTCTCGGCGTCGCGCGGGTTCTTCGGGTCGAAGCCGTTCAGCCGCGCGAACGAGCTGCTCGCGGCGCAGGGCGGCGAGCCCGTCGACTGGTCGATCCCCGACTGAGGCGCGGCCGCGACATCCGCCCGCAATGTCACGCGCGTAGCATGGCGGAATGCTCGAGGAGGAATACCAGCAGCGGCGCGTGCTGCCGCGGCACCTTCGCGCGCCGCAGCCGGGCGAGTCGCCCTTCTCGTACGAGATCAGGGCGGCGCGTCCCGCCGACCTCCCGGCCGTGCGCGAGATCTACAACTACTACGTGGCCAACTCCACGGTGACCTTCGACGAGGACGCGATGACGCTGCGTGAGTGGAAGCACAAGTTCGCGCAGCTGCAGCAGCTCGGGCTTCCGTTCCTCGTGGCCGAGTCGCCCTCCGGACAGCTGCTGGGGTACGCGCTGGTGGCGCCGTGGAAGCCGAAGCGCGCCTACCGGTACACCGTGGAGGACTCGATCTACCTGGGCCCCGCTGCATCCGGCAAGGGGCTCGGCCGCGCCCTGCTCGGAGCGCTCATCGACGCGTCGAAGGCCGCGGGGCTCAAGGAGATGCTGGCGGTCATCGCCGACCAGGGCGCTGACGCCTCGATCGCCCTGCACGAGAATTTCGGGTTCAAGGAGATCGGCCGCATGGGCCGCGTCGGGTTCAAGTTCGACCGCTGGCTCGGCACGATCCTGCTGCAGAAGACGCTGAAGTAGCGACGTGGCCGGGGCATAGGCTCGACGCGTGGTCGACGCCCTGCACGAGTACTCCGCCCTCGAACTCCACCAGCTGCTGCAGCGACGCGAGGTCTCGCCCGTCGAGGCGACGGCGCACTACCTCGAACGCGTCGGGCGGCTCGACGCCGTCGTCGGCGCGTTCGCGCACGTGACCGCCGACGCGGCGCTCGAGCGCGCCCGTGCGGTCGAACGCGACGTGCCGACGGCGGCGCCGCTCTGGGGCATGCCGCTCGCCGACAAGGACCTGCATCCCCGGGCCGGCGTGCCGACCGCGTTCGGCTCGCGCGCGCACGCCGGCGAGGTGCCCGACGCCTCCGACGACCTGGTGGCGGCGCTCGACGCCGCGGGCGCCGTCAGCCTCGGCAAGACGGCGACACCCGAATACGGCCTGCCGTCGTACACCGAGCCGCTCGCGGGGCGACCGGCGCGCAACCCGTGGAACCTCGAGCTCGGAGCCGGCGGCTCGAGCGGCGGGGCGGCGGCGGCCGTCGCGGCCGGCCTGCTGCCGTTCGCACCCGGCAACGACGGCGGCGGATCGATCCGCATTCCCGCGGCCTCCTGCGGGCTCGTCGGCGTCAAGCCGTCCCGCGGGCGCGTGCCCTCGGGGTCGGGACTGGACCGCCTCGCCGGCCTCGGCGTCGTCGGGCCCATCGCGCGCACCGTCGCCGACGCGGCGCTCCTGCTCGACGGCATGATCGCGCCGCACGGGTACCCGCCGAGCCATCCGTTCGCGGTGCGGGCACCCGGCAACGACGGCCCCTTCCTCGGGGCGGCGATCCGCGGTGAAGGGCGGTTCCAGGTGGGCGTGCTGCGCGACACGCCCTGGGACACGTTCACCGACATCCGGCTCGACCCCGAAGCGCGCGACGCCCTCGACGCCGGCATCGTCCTGCTCGATCGCCTCGGACACGGCGTCGACGAGGTCCCGCCGGCGCCCGAACCCGACTATCCCGACGCCTTCCGCACGATCTGGCAGGCGGGCGCGGCGACGATCGACGTGCCCGCCGAGCGACGTCACCTCCTCGAGCCGCTCACGCGCTGGCTCATGGCGCGCGGGCGCGAGCGGTCGGCGGGCGACCTCGCCGCGGCGCTCGCCTGGCTCGTGCAATTCGAGCGACGCACGATCGCCCGCTTCGCGCCGTACGACGCGGTGCTCACGCCTGCGCTCGCCCTCACACCGCGTCCGGTCGGCTGGTACGACGCCGAGGACGGCGAGGAGAACTTCGCCCAGCAGGTGCGCTTCACGCCGTACACGTCGTTCGTCAACGTCGCAGGACTGCCCGCACTCGTCCTGCCGGTGCACGACACCGAGTCCGGCCTGCCGATGGCCGTGCAGCTCATCGGCCGTCCCGGGGGCGAGTCGACGCTGTTCGCGATCGCCGCGCAGCTCGAGCGCGCGGCGCGGCGCGGCCGGCGGCGCCCACCGACCTGGTGAGGCGGCCCCCGCGGGTCGGATGGCCCGCCGCACCGCGGTGACCCTCCGAGTCGGGTCGTTCCGGCCGTCCGGGGCGGTGTGCAAGACTTAGGTAATGCTTACCTCACTCGACGCGACCGACGTCGCCGCACGCCCGCGCCCCGCGTACCGATCGTTCCGCGCGACCGTGTCGCGCGTTCGGCAGCTCACGCCGCACTTCACGCGCGTGACGTTCGGCGGCGACGACCTGGCCGGCTTCGGCACGGCGGGCCTCGACCAGCGAGTGAAAGTCGTGCTGCCCCTCCCGGGTGCCGGATTCGTCGACTTCCCGAAGGGCGAGGACTGGTACGCGGCCTGGCGCGAGCTTCCCGTCGAGCGACGGAACCCGTTCCGCACCTACACCATCCGCGCGGTGCGTCCCGAACTGCGCGAGGTCGACATCGACTTCGTGGCCCACGGCGACACCGGCCCGGGCTCCGCGTGGGCGACGCGTGCCCGGACCGGCGACGAGGCCGTCCTGATCGGGCCCGACGAGCTCAGCGAGGGTCGCACGATCGGCATCGACTGGCGTCCCGGCGCCGTCGACACGGTCCTGCTCGCCGGTGACGAGACGGCGGCACCCGCCATCTGCGCCATCGTCGAGTCGCTGCCCGTCGATGCGACCGGTGCGGCCATCATCGAGGTGCCCTCCGTTGCCGACGTGCTCGAACTGCGGGCCCCCGCCGGCGTCGAGGTGCGCTGGCTGCCGCGCGCGACCGAGCAGTCCCAGGGCGAACGCCTCGTGCCGGCGGTGCGCGACTGGGTCGCGCGAACGTGCTGGCTGCGCGACTGCGCCGACCCCGCGAGCGCGCAGGCCGAGATCGCACGTCGCACGCTCGCCGAGCTCGAGGCCGCGGCCGACGCCGACGGCATCCTCTGGGACGTGCCGGAGGGCACGAGCCTCGACGGCGACTGCTACGCGTGGCTCGCGGGCGAGGCATCCGTCATCACCGCGCTCCGCCGCTTCCTGGTCCGCGAGGCCGGGCTCGACCGACGCCAGGTGGCGTTCATGGGCTACTGGCGGCGGGGCCGCGCCGAGCTCTCGTGACCGCGGCGACCACCGTGGTCACCGCGACGCCGCCACGCACGTCCGTTCGGGACCGGCCCGCCGATCGGCCTCGTGCGCGGCGGGCCGTCGCGGTCCTCGCGATCGCCGCCCTCGCCCTCGTGGCCGTCGTCACCGCCAGCCTCGCGCTCGGCGTGCGCCTGGTCGAGCCGACGGACGTATGGCAGGCCCTCGTCGCACCCGACCCGGCCGACCCCGATCAGGCGGTGATCATGCAGCTCCGGGTCCCGCGCACCATCCTCGGCATCGCCGCCGGCGTCGCACTGGGTCTCGCCGGCACCCTGATCCAGGGCGTCACCCGCAACCCCATCGCCGATCCCGGCTTGCTCGGCGTGAATGCCGGCGCCTCGCTCGCGGTCGTGCTCTGCATCTCGCTGCTCGGCGTGGGCTCGCCGCTCGGGTATATCTGGTTCGCGTTCGCCGGAGCCGCCGCGGCGGCGGTCGTCGTGTTCGCGATCGGCGGCGCGCAGCCCGTGCGGCTCGCGCTCGTCGGAGCGGCGCTCACGGCATTGCTCACCCCGCTGATCGCGCTCGTGCTCCTGCGCGACACCGAGGCGTTCAATCAGTACCGCTTCTGGGCCGTCGGGTCCCTGACGGGTCGCGACCTCTCGACCGTCGCGGCGCTCTGGCCGTTCCTCGTGGTCGGCATCGCACTCGCCGCGGGCCTCGCGCACCGCCTCAACCTCCTCGCGCTCGGCGACGACGTCGCCACCGCGCTCGGCCAGCGCGTGGGCGTGACGCGGGCCGTCTCGGGCGTCGCCATCGTGCTGCTGTGCGGCACGGCCGTCGCGCTCGCCGGGCCGATCGCCCTCGTCGGGCTCGTCGTGCCGCATCTCGCCCGCCGGCTCGTGGGCAGCGATTACCGGTGGATGACGGCCGCCGCGGTGGTGCTCGGGCCCATCATGCTGCTCGCCGCCGACGTCATCGGGCGACTGGTCGTCCCGAACGCCGAACTCGAGGCCGGCGTGGTGGCCGCATTCCTCGGCGCGCCGGTGCTCATCGCGATCGCCCGGAGCCGACGGGTGGCCGGGCTGTGACGGCCGTCGTCGAGGTCGCGGAGGTCCGCAGGTCGTCCCGCCGACGGCACTCGGCGGTCGCGGGCATCGGGATCGCCGTGGTCGTCGCCCTCGGCTTCACCGCGCTCTCCTTCGGCGCCGCGGGCGTGAGCCCCGATCGCGTCCTCGCGGTGCTGCTCGGCGGAGGCGATCGCCTCGACCGGTTCGTCGTGCTGGACCTCCGCCTGCCCCGGATCCTCGCCGCGGTGTTCGTCGGGGTGGCGTTCGCGCTCGCGGGCGCGGTGTTCCAGGCGACCCTGCGGAACCCGCTCGCGAGCCCCGACATCCTGGGCGTCTCGACGGGAGCGAGCCTGGGCGCGGTGTGGGCCATCCTGGTGCTCGGCGCGGGCGGCGCATTGGTCGCGGGCGCCGCGTTCGGCGGCGGGCTCCTCGTGGCGTTCGTGATCTGGCTCGCCGCGTGGCGCCGCGGGCTGCACGGCGTGCGGTTCGTGCTCGTGGGCGTCGGAATGGCGTACCTGTGCGGTTCGACGGTGGCCTGGCTGCTCGCGCGTTCGGACGTCCGCGAGGCGCAGACGGCATTGCACTGGACGGTCGGCAGCGTCGCCGACGTCCGGGGCGACGAACTCACGGCGCTGGTGGTCGGCACTGTGGCGTGCGCCGTCGCCCTCGCCTTCGCGACCCGGCCGCTGCGAGCGCTCGTGCTCGGCGACGAGCACGCGGTCGCGCTCGGGATCCGGGCGGATGCCGCTCGGGTCGTGCTGCTGGTCATCGCCGTCGCGCTCGTGGCGATGGCCACGTCGGTCGCGGGTCCGGTCGCCTTCGTCGCGCTGATCGCTCCGGCCATCGCGCGACGGCTCGCCGGCGGCGGTGGCGCGTCGGTGGCCGCTGCCGGTGCGGTCGGCGCGGCGCTCACGCTCGCGGCCGACGTCGTGGGCCAGTTCGCCATCCCCGATTTCACGGCGCCGCTGGGCGTGGTGACCGGCGTCATCGGCGCCCCGTACCTGCTGTGGCTGCTCGCCCGCACCGAGAGGACCCGTGCATGAGCTCCCCGAACGTTCCCGCGCCCCGTGGCGTCGTGCGGCTCGCCGCCCAGGGCGTGAGCCTCGGCTACGACGGGCGTCGCGTCATCGACGGGCTCGACCTCGTCATCCCGCCCGGCCGCATCACCGCGATCGTCGGTCCGAATGCGTGCGGCAAGTCGACCCTGCTGCGCGGCCTCGCACGCCTGCATCCGCTCGAGGCCGGACGGGTCACGCTCGACGGTCAGGACGTGGGGCGGATGCCGCGCCGCGACGTCGCGCGGCGCATCGGCGTGCTGCCGCAGTCGTCGAGCGCACCCGACGGCGTCCGCGTGGCGGACCTCGTCGGGCGCGGGCGATACCCGCACCAGGGATGGTTCGGCCGGCACTCCAGCGACGACGACGAGGTGGTCGCCGAGGCGCTGGCCGCCACGGGCGTGGCCGACCTCGCGGACCGCCCGATCGAGGAGCTCTCGGGCGGCCAGCGCCAGCGAGTGTGGATCGCGATGGTCCTCGCCCAGCAGACCGACCTCGTGCTGCTCGACGAGCCGACGACCTTCCTCGACGTCACGCACCAGCTCGAGCTGCTCGACCTGCTGACCCACCTCAACCGCGAGCGCGGCACGACCGTCGTGATGGTGCTCCACGAGCTCAACCTCGCTGCTCGCTACGCCGACCACCTCGTGGTCATGTCGGCCGGACGGATCGTCGCCGAGGGCGGGCCCGACGACGTGCTGACGACCGAGACGGTGCGCGGCGCGTTCGGCCTGGAGGCTCGCGTGATCCCCGACCCGGTGTCAGGCGGGCCGATGGTCGTGCCGATCGGGCGCTTCCATGCCGCGTGACGCGGCGTGACTGGTTGGACCGCTTGCTTAGGATAGGCTTACCTATTCCTTCCTTCCTTCCAAGCCAAGGAGCACCTGTGCGTCTTCGACGTTCCCTCATCACCGTGGCCGGCGCCGCTGTCGCCGCCCTCGCCCTGTCGGCCTGCGCCGGTCCGTCGTCCGACTCGGCTGAGGACACGTCCGCCGCCGGCGCGGCCGAGGGATTCCCAGTGACGGTCGATCACGCGTTCGGCGAGACCGTGATCGAGGACGCCCCGGAGCGCGTCGCGACCTGGGGCTGGGGCGCGACCGAGGCCGCCGTCGCCGTCGGGGTGTACCCCGTCGCCATCGCCGAGCAGGTGTGGACCGTCGGTGCCGGCAACTACCTCCCGTGGGTGGAGGCGGCGTACGAGGAGGCCGGCGAGGAACTCCCGACGCTCATCAGCGATCCCGAGGGCGGTGCCACGGTGCCGTACGAGCAGTTCATCGAGGCCGAGCCCGACCTCATCCTCGCTCCGTACTCCGGGCTGACCGAGGAGCAGTACGACACGCTCTCGGAGATCGCGCCCGTCGTGGCGTACCCCGAGGCGCCGTGGACCACCCCGTGGGACCAGACCATCCGGATCACGGCCGAGGCGCTCGGGCGTGCCGACGACGGGGAGGGAGTGCTGCAGGGCATCACCGACGGCCTGGCCGAGCAGGCGGCCGAGCACCCCGAGTTCGCGGGCACGACCTTCGCGGGAGTCTGGGACGGCGACGGCTTCGTCTACGTCTACACCGCCGCCGATTCGCGGATCGAGGTCCTCACCGAGCTCGGCCTCGAAGTCGCTCCGAGCGTGTCCGAGCTCGACACGAGCGACGGCGGCTTCTTCTACGAGCTGAGCTACGAGCAGCTCGACCGGCTCGAGGCCGATGTCATCGTGAGCTACCACAACACGAAGGAGGAGGCCGAAGCCTTCCTCGCCAAGCCCGAACTGCAGGCCATCCCCGCCGTCGCGGCCGGACGGGTCGCGCAGGTGTACGACCCCGTGACGGTCTCGTCGGTCTCGCCGCCGACCGCGCTCAGCTTCGACTGGGAGGGCGGCCTTCCGACCCTCGTCGAGGCCATCGCGGGCGCCGTCCAGCAGTGACGCCCTGAGCGGGCATCCTCAGTCGGATGCCGCGCGACGGCCCGGACGCGCACTGCGTCCGGGCCGTCGTCGTAGGTAGCCGCCGGCCTCGAGCCCCGCCTCGATCTCGAACCGGTTGCGCAGGGGGTCGAGCCCCGACATCCAGTAGAGGATCGGGAAGAGGGCGCCGTAGGTGCGCCACTGCGCCTTGTGGACGGCCTCGTGGCCGAGGACCGCGTCGGAGTCGTTGCGGTCGGTCAGGTAGCAGCCGCCGACGCACGAACCTCCGCGCCCGAACGTCCACCTCGGCATCCCGCGGAAGACCACGAGCCCCTGCCGCACCTCGATCGGGCCACGGCTCCACAGGAATCCCCAGGTGAATCCGACCGCCGTCGCCCACCAGTAGCCCGCGCGGCTGATGCGGGAATCGGTGAGCCGGATCCGGACCACCCGGCTCATGCGACCGCCTCGGGACGTCCATCGGCCTCGAGCAGGCGCAGCCAGACCTCGCTCAGCGTGGGGAAGCCCGGCACCGCGTGCCAGAGCCGGGCCACGGGAACCTCGCCGACGATCGCGATCGTCGCCTGCTGCACCAGCTCGGCGACGCCCTGGCCCACGAACGTGGCGCCGATCACCACGTCCCGTTCGTCGTCGATCACCAGCCTCGCCCGACCTTCGTAGCCATCGGCGAGGATGCCGGCGCCGCTCACGCTCGAGAACGGCACGTCCGCGGTTCGCACGGCGACGCCGGACTCCTCGGCCGCCGCCGCGGTGAGCCCGACCGCGGCGACCTCGGGGTCGGCGAACACGATGTTCGGCACCGCGGTGTGGTCGGCCGTCGCGGCATGCACGCCGTAGCGGGCGTCGTCGACAGGTCGGCCGAGGGTGCGCGCGGCGATGACGTCGCCGGCCGCGCGCGCCTGGTACTTGCCCTGGTGCGTGAAGAGCGCGCGTCCGGTCACGTCGCCGACCGCGTAGAGCCAGGGCGCACCCTCGGCGGGCGCGGCGGATGCCACGGCGAGCGTCTCGTCGACCTCGATGAACTCGCCGGGTTCGAGCCCGACCACCTCCACCCCGATCCCGTCCGTCCGCGCACGACGGCCGTTGGCGACGAGCACCTCGTCGGCCACGATGATGGAGCCGTCGTCGAGCTCGATCCGCACCTCGCCGTCGTCCGTCCGCTCGACCCGTCGCGGCGCGACGCCGAGCCGCACCGTCGCCCCGAGCGCCCGCAGGCCCGCGACGACGGCCTCGCCCGCGAACTCCTCCATGCTGCGGAGCATCGTGCTCCGCACGAGGACGGTCACCTCGGCCCCGAGGGTCGCGAACACGGTGCCCATCTCGGCCGCCACGACGCCCCCGCCGATCACCGCGAGCCGCCGGGGCACCGACTGCGCGCTCGTGGCGTCGCGGCTCAACCAGGGGCGCGCCTCGGCGAGCCCGGGTATGTCGGGCACGACGGGATCGGATCCGGTGCACACGGCGACGGCGTGGCGGGCCTCGATCACCACGTCCTCGCCACCGCCCGGCGGGGTCACGACGACGCGACGTTCGCCGTCGAGGCGCCCGTGCCCGCGCACGAGCTCGATCCCCGCGCTCGCGAGCCAGTCCTGCCCGCCCTGGTCGCTCCAGTCCGACACGAACCAGTTGCGTCGAGCGAGGGTCGCGGCCACGTCGAGCTCTCCGGTCACCGCTTCGGCCGCGCCGGGCACCCGCCGAGCCGCCCGCAGCGCCGAACCGCTGCGCAGCAGCGTCTTCGACGGCACGCACGCCCAGTACGAGCACTCGCCGCCGACGAGCTCGTGCTCGACGATCGCGACCTCGAGACCCGCGGCGCGCGCGCGGTCGGCGACGTTCTCGCCCACCGGCCCGGCTCCGAGCACCACGACGTCGAACCAGCGGACCATCTCGGCTCCCTCCCGGCGCCGGTCGTCGCCCGGCACCCGACCAGCCTAGGGAGCGCCGCGCGGCTGGGCCATGCCGGCGAGGCGGCGCGCCGCCTCAGGCTGCGCCAGAGGTCAGCGCACCGACCAGCCGCAGGATGGTCGGCAGGTCGTCGATGGCCGCATCGGGCGATGACGGCGCGAAGCCCGCGATCGACGCGCCCGCGAGCGGGACCACCCCGACCACCGCGCGCACGAGCGCCACCAGCGTGTCCGGCTGTGCTCCGAAGGGCAGGGGGTACGAGAGTCCGGCGATCGCGGCCGGGTCGAGCACGTCCAGGTCGACGTGGACGTACACGTGGGTGGCACCCGTCGCCGTGATGGCGGCGACGACCGCGTCGGGATCGCCGAACGCGTCGACGGCGAGGACCGTCATCCGCTCGGCGTCGATGAACGCCTGCTCGCCGGGATCGACCGCGCGCACCCCGCCCAGCACGATGCGCGAGGCCGGAACGCGCTCGTCGCCCTCGAGCGCGAGTCCCTCGGCGCCCTCGCCCGTGATCGCGCGGAGGACCATGCCGTTGAACGCGCCGGACGGGCTCGTCTCGGGCGTGTTCAGGTCGGGGTGCGCATCGAGCCAGAGCACCGCGAGGCCGCCGGGATGCGCCGCCGCGGAGGCGGCGACCGGGGCGAGCGCGATCCCGCAATCGCCCCCGATCGCCACGGGGACACCCGGCGCGGCGCCGAGTGCCTCGGCGGTGCGCTCGCGTACCCAGCGCACCGCGCTGTACCGGTGCACGCCGGTGCCGAGCGCGTCGCCCGCCTCGACGGGCACGTCGACGAGCACGGTCGCGGAGGAGGGCAGGTCGCCGTGGATCGCGAGGGCGCCGTCGGCGTGGCTCATGGCGCGCGCGGAGACGGAGCCCTGCCACTCGGGGACGACGAGGAAGGTGGCCGGCATGCCTCCCAGTATGTTCCCGGGCGCTGCTCCGGCACTACTGGTCGGGGAACCGGACCAGCCCGGCCTGCACGGCGAGCCCGACGCTCGCGACGCCCATCAACCCCAGCCCGAGCAGACCTGCGACCGTCGTCGAGGCGATGACGGTGATGCCGCTCAGCACGAGCAGCACGAGGGTTCCCCACCAGACCCATCGCCGGCGCGTGAGGGCCGTCGCCAGGGCGAAGGCGACGAGGAGCCCGAGCCGGCCCCAGAGGTCGAGCGGGACGAGGATGGGTCCCGTCGCGGTCGAGAGTGCCGCCCCGACCACGAGCACGAGCGCCCAGGTGGCGAACAGCCACCAGCTGAACCGGGGGAGCGGCCGTGGAGGAGGCGTTCCGGCCTCTCGGGGGAGCGGCTCCCCGGTCGCCGCGTCGGAGCTCGCGGCCCGGTCGGCCGCGGCGGCGACGAGCACCTCGTGCGCCCGACCGACCTCCACGAACCGGGCCGCGGCCGCGGCCGCCTCGTCGACCGGTCGGCCCGCGTAGCGGTCGGGATGGAGCTCGCGAGCCAATCGCCGGTACGCGCGTTCGACCTCGGACAGGTCGGCGTCGCGGGGCACGCCGAGCAGCGAAGCCGCCTCGTCGGGCGTGAGGTCGGAGGCGCGCGCCACGATCGCTCCTTCGCCGGAACCGGGACGTGCGACGGTGCGGATGCCGCGGCGTCGGCCCGCGACATCCGCACCGAGGGTCAGGAACCGGAGATCTGGCCCTGCGAGGCCGACGGCGAACCGCCCGCCTTGATGGCCGCGAGCCGGGCCTCGACCTCGGTGAGCTCGCCGAGGTCGTCGAGCTCGTTGAACTGGGCATCGAGGCTCGAGGCGGCGATCTCGGCCTGGCCGCGGGCCTTGGCCTCTTCGCGCCGGATCTTGTCCTCGAAGCGCCCGATCTCGCTGGTCGGGTCGAGGATGTCGATCGACTTGACGGCCTCGTGCACCTGCTGCTGAGCCTGAGCGGTCTTCGCGCGTGCGATGAGCTCGCTGCGCTTGTTCTGCAGTTCGACGAGCTTCTGCTTCATGCCGTTCAGGCCGCTCTTGAGCTTGTCGACGACCTCGGTCTGCGCGGCGATCTGCGGCTCGGCGGCCCGCGCTTCGCTCTCGGACGAGATCTGGCGGCTGAGGGCCACCTTGGCGAGGTTGTCGAACTTGTCGGCGTCGGCGGTGTCGCCGCCGGTGCGCAGCTCGTCGGCCTTCCGGCTCGCGGCGAGCGCCTTGTCGCCCCACTCGCGCGCGGCCTCGACGTCCTCACGGTGGTCGTCCTCGAGCAACCGCAGGTTGCCGATGGTCTCGGCGATCGCGGCCTCGGCGTCGGCGATCGAGTTCGTGTAGTCGCGGACCATCTGGTCGAGCATGACCTGCGGATCCTCGGCCTGGTCGATGAGGGCGTTGATGTTCGCTCGCATGAGCTGCGAGATGCGTCCGAAGATGGACTGCTTGACCATCCTGGTCTCCTTCCGTGTGGTGGTCAGTTGCGTTCGTCTGGAACAGGTCGATTCAGAAGCGGCCTCCGCTCCCGCGGCGGGACCGCGTGGCCGACCCTCCGAAGCTGCCGGGCGAGCGTCGCCCACCGCCCCCGAAGCCACCGCCGAAGCCGCCGCCGCCGCCACCGCCGAACATGCCGCCGCCGCCCCCGCCGCCGAGGACGGAGTTGATGAGGATGCCGCCGAGCACGGCGCCGAAGAGGTCGCCCCCGCCGCCTCCCGCGGAGCGGGGCGGGCCGTACCCGCCGTAGCTGCCGCCGAACCCGCCGACGTCCTCCTGGGCGAGCGACATGGCCTGGCCCGCGAGCTGCTCGGCCCGTTGCGCCGACGCGAGCGCTCGTGCCGGATCGGTGACCGCGAGCGACTGGGACTCGACGAGAAGGCGGCCGGCCTCGGCCAGGCGCGTCCGTGCCTCGCTGCCGATCGCGCCGCGTCGCGCGACGAGGTAGTCCTCGGCGGCCTGCACCTGCGAGCGCGCCGACAGCAGCGTCCGATCGAGCTGCGCGCGTGCCCGCTCGGCAGCGACCTGCGCATCGCGAGCGCCCTGGACGGCCTGGTCGATCTCGGCATTGACGCGGTCGAGCCGGGCCTTGAGCTCGAGCGGCGATCGATCGGGCTGCGCGAGCTCGGCGCGGATGGCGGAGGCCTCGGCCTCGACGCGGTCTGCGAGCGGGGCCAAGCCGGCCTGGGGCAGGGACCGTGCCGTCCGGACGTCGGTGTCGAGGTCGTCCACCCCGGAGGCCACGGCGCGGTCGGCCGCCTCGAGGTCGGCCGCGAGGCGCTCGATCGCCGTCCCGAGCAGCTGGGCCTGGTCGGCGGCCTCCTCGGCGGCTCGGATGTCGACCGCGGCCTCGCTCACCTCGCCGCGCGCGATGGCGGCGCGCGCCTGCTCGATGGAGTCGCGAGCGAACGCGATCCGCGTGCGGGCCTGGTCGGCGTTGTCGGCCACGGCGGCGAGCGCGGTCGCGGCGTAGCGCGCGCCGAGTTCGCGGAGGCGTTCGGCAGCCGGTGCGATCGCCTCCTCAGCGGCCCGTGTGGCGCCCTCGACCCGGGCGAGCGCCTCGGGCGCGTTCTGCTCGAGCGAGCGGAGCTCGTCGAAGCGCTCGACCTGCTCGTCGAGCAGTCCGTCGGCTTCGCCCGTCAGCGCGACGATCCGCTCGTACCATTCGCGCTGCTGCGCCTCGGTGTCGGGCTCGTGGTCGTCGAGCTTCTGCTGCAGCGTGAACGCCTCGCGCACCTTGGCCTTCGCGGTCTCGAGCGCGGCGCGGAACCCCGCGGTCGCCTCGTCCCCGTAGGCCGCGACCGCGAAGCCGAGCTCCTCCTCGCTCGTCTTGAGCGCGTCGTCGGCCTGCACGAGCGCTCCGCCGGCGCGGCGGCGCAGCTCCTCGACGGGCACCGGGGGCTGCGCGGGCGGGATTCCCGGCACCGCGGCGCCGCCCGCGACCGCACGGCGACGGCGTGCGAGGACGATCGCCACGACGACCACGATGCCGACGCCGATGAGCACGAGCCAGAGCCATCCGAGGCCGAACCCGCCCGCGCCGGCGGCCGACCCGCCTCCGATGGCGTCGGCGGCCGCGATCGCCGCCTGCGCCCAGTCGCCGTCGCGCAGCTCGGGCTCCACGACCTCCAATGCGATGCGGTCGATGTCGGATGCCGAGAGCGAGGCGTCCTCGGCGGCCGACAGGTAGTAGGCCCGACCCTCGATCGCCACGGCGAGGAGGTAGTCCTCGCTGCCCATGTTGTTGGCGTTCGCGGTGTCGGTCGCCCATGAACCGGCATCGGCGGGGTTCGTGAACTCGTCGACGTAGGCGACGAACAGCTGCCTGCCGGAGGTGTCCGCGGCGGCCGCGATCGCGGCCTCGACGTCGGCGGCCTCGCTCGCCGTGAGGGCTCCGGCGGTGTCGACGATCGGGCTCGAGCCGAACGAGACCGGGTCCTCGGCGTGCGCGGCCTGGGGCAGCACGGCGAGCGCGAGCCCCACCGCTGCGGCCAGCACGATCGAACTCCTGCGAACCGACCGCATGCCCACCCGTTGCCTTCCCCTCGACCGGATGTCTGGAGTCTATGGGGGCCGCCGAGAGCCCGTCCACGCATTCCCGGCGGACGTTCAGTCAACGTCCAGAGCGGCGGTCGGGCGCGCGGATCGGCCGGCGGGCGTGGGGAAGGCACCCTGAGACGGAACGAGCCGGGCCCTCAGCTGACTGAGTGGACCCGGCTCTTCACGACGTGCCCCCGGAGGGATTCGAACCCCCGACCTACGGTACCGGAAACCGGCGCTCTATCCCCTGAGCTACGGAGGCGCACAGCCAGCAACACTACCACCTGCGGCGGCTCGACCCGACCTCGTGCGGGCCGCTCGCTCAGGGCAGATTGGCGAGGACGGCGGCAACCAACTGCTGCGCGTCGCCCGGCTCGACGAGCACCTCGGACTGCACGACGATCCACTGCTCGCCGGTGAAGACCTGCGCCTGTCCGACCCCGCCCGAGAGCAGGAAGAAGCCCTCGACGTCGGGCGGGGTGCCGTAGGTCGGTACGGGATTGCTCGACATCGCGGCCTGGCCGACGTGCAGGTCGAATGCCGTGGGCGGAAGTGTCGCGACGCCGACCTCGATCACCTCGCCGCTGGTCTGGTTGCTCCATCCGCAGGCGGTTCCCTCGGCGTCCACGACCTCGCGGACCGCGCCGTCGGACGGTGCGTAGTCGGGCGCCGTGCCGAAGTTGGGATTGAACTCGTACACCTGGTCGGGCGTGAGCAACGCATCGCACGCGATCTCGAACGCGATCGGCTCCTCGGTCGGCTCGGGCGTCGGGACGGCCGTGGCGGAGGCACCCGGCGAGGGCGTTGCCGATGCCGTGGGCACGTCGGTCGCGCCGGGCGCGGATCCCGGCGTGCAGCCGCTCAGCGCGGCGGTGGTCGCGAGCGCGGCGAGGGCGACCGCGGCGAGTCGAGTGGCGGGGGTGTTCGGGCGCGGCATGCGGGAAACCCTACCAACGCCGAACGCTAGGATCTTCGAGTGACTCCCGCCGATCTCTCGCGTGCCCTGTACGACCTCGTCATGGGCCTGGTCGCGCGACGACGAGCGGCCGGAGACGAGGTGGCGCTCGACCTGGCGCCCGAGGCGGTCACCCTCGAGCGCCCCAAGCTGCGCGAGCACGGCGACTGGGCCTCGAGCATCGCGTTGCGCATCGCCAAGCCGCTCGGCACCAACCCGCGCGCGCTCGCCGCCGAGCTCGCCGAGGGCCTCTCCGGCGTCGAGGGCGTCGCGAGCGCCGAGGTCGCCGGCCCCGGCTTCATCAACATCCGACTGGATGCCGCCGCCGCCGGTGCGCTCGCGCGCACGATCGTCGAACGGGGCGACGCGTACGGCCACGTCGACGCGCTCACGGGCAGCGTGATCAACCTCGAGTTCGTCTCGGCCAACCCGACCGGACCGCTGCACATCGGCCACACGCGCTGGGCGGCGCTCGGCGACTCGATCGGCCGCGTGCTCCGCGCCGCCGGAGCGAAGGTCGCGAACGAGTACTACATCAACGACGCCGGCTCGCAGATGGACACCTTCGGCGCCTCGGTGCTCGCGGCTGCCAAGGGCGAGCCCACTCCCGAGAACGGCTATCCCGGGCAGTACGTCGCCGACCTCGCCGCCAAGGTGCTCGAGCGCGAGCCGCACCTGCTCGAGCTCGACGACGAGGTCGCGCTGCACACGGCGCGCGAGATCGCCTACGAGCTGCAGCTCGCCGAGATCCGCGAGTCGCTCGCTCGTTTCGAGGTGCACTTCGACGTCTGGACCAGCGAACGCACGCTCCACGCGAAGGACGACGACGGGGTGTCGGCGATCGACGCCGCGGTCGAGCGGCTGCGCGCGCAGGGCCACGTCTTCGATGACGAGGGCGCGGTCTGGGTGCGCACGACCGACTTCGGCGACGACAAGGACCGCGTCATCCGGCGCGCCAACGGCGTCTACACCTACTTCGCCGCCGACGCGGCCTACTACCTCGACAAGGGCGACCGCGGGTTCGAGCACAAGATCTACCTGCTCGGCGCCGACCACCACGGGTACGTCCACCGCCTCAAGGCGCTCGCGGGCGCCGCGGGCGACGACCCCGAGAAGGATGTCGAGGTGCTCATCGGGCAGCTCGTGTCGGTCAACGGCGCGCGGCTGTCCAAGCGCGCGGGCAACATCATCGAGCTCGACGACCTGCAGGCCTGGCTCGGCACCGATGCCCTCCGATACACGCTCGCGCGCTACCCGGCCGATTCGCCGCTCGCGATCGACCCCGAGCAGCTGCGCCGCCGCACCAACGACAACCCGGTGTTCTACGTGCAGTACGCGCATGCGCGCACCGCGGCCGTCGCGCGCAACGCGCAGGCGAGCGGCGTCGACCGCTCGGCGTTCGCGCCCGAGCTGCTCGACCACGAGACCGAGTCCGCGCTGCTCGGCGCACTCCAGGAGTTCCCGCGCATCGTCGCGCAGTCGGCCGAGCTGCGCGAGCCGCACCGGGTCGCGCGCTACATCGAGGAGCTCGCGGGGCTCTACCACCGGTGGTACGACAACTGCCGCGTCCTCCCGCTCGGCGACGAACCCGTCGGCGAACTCCACCGCACTCGGCTGTGGCTGAACGATGCCACCGGGCAGGTCATCCGCAACGGGCTGCACCTCCTCGGCGTGTCGGCGCCCGAGCGCATGTAGCCTTCCGAGGCATGGCCGCCTCCGACGCCGAGACCGTCCGCCTGCAGCCGCTCGACGAGTCGGGCGGACCCCGCCGCCGCACGTCCGGGGGAACGCGGGCGCTCATCGTGATCGGCATGCTCCTGGTCGTGATCGTCGGCGTGCTGGTCCTCGTCGAGACGGTGGGTCGCGGCATCGCCGAGCGCAACATCGCGGCCTCGATCGAGCAGGACCTGCCCGAGGGCGTCGAGGGCGACGTCGACGTGCAGATCCACGGGCTGTCGGCGCTGTGGCAGGTGCTGCGCGGCAGCATGGACGAGATCGTCGCGACGGCGCCGGAGCTCGACGTCTACGGGGTGCCCGTGGACGCGACGGTCACCGCGTACGGCGTCCCGCTCGCCGCGGGCGGCTCCGTGGAGCGCGCCGAGGCGGTCGCGAGCGTCGACGAGACGGCCGTGGACGCGATCGCCGAGTCGCAGGGCGTACCCGGTGGACTCGAGCTCGGCGACGGCACCGTGGCGTACAGCGACGAGGTCGCCGTCCTCGGCATCCCGATCGGGTTCACCGTCACCGCCGAACCCGAGGCGGCGGGCGACCGGGTGCTCCTCGCACCCGTCGGAGCCGACGTCCAGGCGGGGGGCGGCAGCATCGACGTCTCCGGCCTCGTCGACCGGCTGCTCGGCGGCGACCCGCTGCCGATCTGCGTCGCCGACCGCCTGCCCGAGGGCGTCGAGGTGACCGGCCTCGACGTCCAGCCCGACGGTGTCACCGTCCGGGCCGAGGCGAGCGACCTGCCCCTGGTCGAGGAGACGCTCGCGACGACGGGGAGCTGCGACTAGGTCACCCGGCGTCGTCGCCGATTCGGCCGCCGCGCCGCTGCTCGCTAGACTCGCCGGGGTATCGCCCCACAAGGGCGGTCGCACCGAGGCTTCAGGAACCGATCCGGGTTCGCTCGCCGTCCGAGTGATCCGTCGTTCGTTCCACCGTCCCGTGAGGTTCCCGTGTCATCCAGTGCACCCGTTCCCACGCAGCCGGTCGCGCCCGCCGACCCGAACGCGCTCGCGCCGCAGGTGTGGCCCGACGGCGCCCACCGCGACCTCGCCGGGCGACTGACGATCGGCGGAGCCGACGCCGTCGCGCTCGCCGCGCGCTTCGGAACGCCGCTCTACGTCGTCGACGAGGCCGTCGCCCGCGCGCGCGCCGTCCGGATCCGTTCGGCGCTCCAATCGGCTGCGGCCGGGATCGGCACCACCGCGACGGTGTACTACGCGGGCAAGGCGTTCCTCTCGGGCGCGATCGTGCGCTGGATGACCGCCGAGGGACTCGCGATCGACGTCGCGACGGGCGGCGAGCTCGCCGTCGCGCTCGCCGCCGGCGCCGACCCCGCTCGCATCGGCTTCCATGGCAACAACAAGTCCGAGCGCGAGATCGAGCGCGCGGTCGCCGCGGGCGTCGGGACGATCATCCTCGACAGCGAGATCGAGGTCGAGCGCGTCGCCGAGGCCGCCGGCCGGTCCGGGCGCGTCCAGCGCGTCCGCTTGCGTGTCAACTCCGGCGTGCACGCGTCGACGCACGAGTTCCTCGCCACCGCGCACGAGGACCAGAAGTTCGGGGTTCCGCTGGCCGACGCCCCACGCGTGGTGCGCGCCATCCGCTCGCACGACTCGCTCGACTTCGTCGGGCTGCACTGCCACATCGGCTCCCAGATCTTCGACGCCGCCGGCTTCGCCGAGTCGGCCGAGCGGCTGCTCGGCGTGCACGCCGAGCTCTCCGCCGACGCCCCGGTGCCCGAGCTGAACCTCGGCGGCGGGTTCGGCATCGCCTACACCGAGGCCGACGACCCCCAGCCGATCGAGGTCATCGCCGACGGCATCGCCTCGGCGGTCGCCTCGGCGAGCCGCCGTCACGGCGTGCCCGTGCCGAAGCTCGCGTTCGAGCCCGGTCGCTCGATCATCGGGCCGGCGGGCGTCACCCTCTACCGCGTGGGCACGGTCAAGGCGGTGCCGACCGACGACGGATGGCGCCACTACGTCTCGGTCGACGGCGGGATGAGCGACAACATCCGGACCGCGCTCTACGGGGCCCGGTACACCGCGCGACTCGCGTCGCGCACGTCGGACGCGCCGCCGGCCCTCGTGCGCGTCGTCGGCAAGCACTGCGAGTCCGGGGACATCGTCGTCGACCAGGACTGGCTCCCGCACGACGTGACGCCGGGAGACCTGCTCGCGGTCGCCGCGACCGGCGCCTACTGCTGGTCGCTCGCGTCGAACTACAACCACGTGCCCCGCCCGCCCGTCGTCGCCGTCGTCCAGGGCCGAGCGCGCGTGATCGTGCGGGGCGAGACCGAGGACGACCTGCTCGCCCGCGATGCCGGGCTCGACGACCACGACGACGCGCACGGAGTCACCGCATGATCGAATACCGCTCCATCCGCGTGGCGCTGCTCGGCGCCGGGTCGGTCGGCTCGCAGGTCGCACGCCTCCTGCTCGAGCACGCCGACGAGCTCGCCAACCGGATCGGCGCCCGACTCGAGCTCGTCGGCGTCGCGGTGCGCGACGTCGATGCGCGGCGCGACGTCGACCTGCCCCGCGAGCTCCTGACGACCGACGCCGAGTCGCTCATCCTCGGCGCCGACGTCGTGATCGAGCTCATGGGCGGCCTCGAACCGGCGCGCACGCTCGTGCTGAAGGCGATCGCGTCGGGCGCCGACGTCGTCACGGGCAACAAGGCGCTGCTCGCCACGCACGGACCCGAGCTGTTCGCCGCCGCCCAGCAGGTGGGCGCCCAGCTCTCGTATGAAGCGGCGGTCGGCGGCGCCATCCCGATCATCCGCCCGCTGCGCGACAGCCTCGCCGGCGACCGGATCGAGCGCATCCTCGGCATCGTCAACGGCACCACGAACTTCATCCTCGACCGCATGGACACCACGGGGGCGTCCCTCGAGGACGCGCTCGCGACGGCCACCGAACTCGGATACGCGGAGGCCGACCCGACGGCCGACATCGGCGGCTACGACGCCGCGCAGAAGGCCGCCATCCTCGCGAGCCTGGCCTTCCACACGAGCGTGCCGGTCGAGTCGGTGCACCGCGAAGGCATCACGGGCGTGACCGCGGCGCAGGTCGAGTCCGCCAGGCGAGCGGGCTACGTCGTGAAGCTGCTCGCCATCTGCGAGCGGCTCGTCGATCCCGAGACGGGCCAGGAGGGCGTCTCCGCACGCGTGTACCCCGCGATGGTGCACCGCGCCCATCCGCTCGCGGCCGTGCACGGCGCGAACAACGCGGTGTTCGTCGAGGCGTCGGCCGCCGGACCGCTCATGTTCTACGGCGCCGGGGCCGGCGGGGTCCAGACCGCCTCCGCCGTGCTCGGCGACCTGGTCGCCATCGCGCGCCGGCACGTGCTCGGCGGGCCGGGAACGGCCGAGTCGACGCACGCCGAGCTGCCCGTGCTCGACATCGGCCGCATCAGCACGCGGTACGCCATCACCATCGAAGCCGCCGACGAACCCGGCGTGCTCGCGACGATCGCGCACGTCTTCGCCGACCACGGGGTCAGCGTCGGCGAGCTCGAGCAGACCATCAACGACGGAACGGGGCGGGCTACGCTGGTCATCGGCACCCACGAGGCGCGTGAGTCCGCGCTCGCCGAGACGGTGCGCGCGCTCGCCGACAGCCCGGTCGTGACCTCCGTCGCATCCGTGATCCGAGTCGAAGGAGCAGAGTGAACCAGCAGGCAACGAAGGCCCCGTCCCGACAGTGGCGCGGCGTCATCCGCGAGTACGCCGACCGGCTCGACGTGACGGATGCCACGCCCGTCGTGACCCTCGGCGAGGGCGGCACGCCGCTCCTGCCGGCGCCCGCGCTCTCGCGCCGCACGGGCGCCGACGTGTGGGTGAAGTTCGAGGGCATGAACCCCACGGGCTCGTTCAAGGACCGCGGCATGACCATGGCCGTGACGAAGGCCGTCGAGCGTGGCGCCGAGGTCGTCATCTGCGCCTCGACCGGCAACACGTCGGCGTCGGCCGCGGCGTATGCCACGCACGCCGGGATCAAGGCCGCGGTGCTCGTGCCCGAGGGCAAGATCGCCATGGGCAAGCTCAGCCAGGCGATCGCGCACGACGCGCACCTCATCCAGATCCAGGGCAACTTCGACGATTGCCTCGACATCGCGCGCGACCTCGCCGAGAACTACCCCGTGCACCTCGTGAACTCGGTGAACAACGACCGCATCGAGGGCCAGAAGACGGCGGCGTTCGAGGTGGTCGAGGTGCTCGGCGATGCGCCCGACCTGCACTTCATCCCCGTCGGCAACGCCGGCAACTACACGGCCTACACGCGCGGCTACCGCGAGGACATCGCCGCGGGCAACGCCACGCGGCTCCCGCGCATGTTCGGCTTCCAGGCGGCCGGGTCGGCACCGCTCGTGCGCGGCGAGCCGGTCCGCAACCCCGAGACGATCGCGAGCGCCATCCGCATCGGCAACCCGGCGTCGTGGCAGCTCGCGCTCGAAGCCCGCGACCTCACCGACGGCTACTTCGGCGCCATCGAGGACGAGAAGATCCTCGAGGCGCAGCGCATCCTCTCCGCCGAGGTCGGCGTCTTCGTCGAGCCCGCATCGGCGATCAGCGTCGCCGGACTCCTCGAGCGCTCCGCGGCGGGCGAGGTGCCCAAGGGCGCCCGCGTGGTGCTCACCGTCACGGGTCACGGGCTGAAGGACCCCCAGTGGGCGCTGCGCCTGCCCGACGGCTCCGAGGTGCAGCCGACCGTCGTGCCCGCCGACGTCGCGCACGTGGCCGAAGTGCTGGGGCTCGGTTCATGACCGCCGCGTCGGCCGAGGCGACCGCGCCGACTGCGGCCGATCTCGCCGGCCGCCGGGTGCGCGTCAAGGTACCTGCGACGTCCGCCAACCTCGGGCCCGGCTTCGACACGCTCGGCCTCGCGCTCGCGCGCTACGACGAGCTCGAGGTCGAGGTCGTCGACGACGGCCTCGCGATCGAGGTCGAGGGCGTGGGCCGGGGCGAAGTCCCGCTCGACGAGTCGCACCTCGTCGTGCGCGCCATCGCGCACACCTTCGCCCACTTCGGCCTGGAGCGGCCGCCGCTCCGTCTGGTCGCTCGCAACGCGATCCCGCACGGTCGCGGGCTCGGCTCGTCCGGCGCGGCGATCGTCGCGGGCATCATGGCGGCGAAGGGCCTGCTCGAGCCCGAGATCGAGATCTCGCCCGACGAGCTGCTCGAGCTGGCGACCGAGCTCGAGGGGCATCCCGACAACGTCGCGCCGGCGCTCTTCGGCGGCCTGACGATCGCGTGGGTGACACCCGAGGGCCCCCGCCACAAGAAGCTCATGGTGCACCGCGGGGTCTCGCCGCTCGTGCTCGTGCCCGAGCACGAGATGTCGACCGCGCTCGCGCGCAGCCTCCAGCCCACGTCGGTTCCGCACGAGGATGCGGTGTTCAACGTCTCCCGGTCGGCACTGCTGGTCGCGGCCCTCATCCAGAGCCCCGAGCTGCTCCTCGCCGCCACCGAGGACAAGCTGCACCAGCGCTACCGTGCCGAGGCCATGCCCGAGACCGACCGGCTCATCCGTGCGTTGCGCGCCGCCGGCCACCCGGCCGTGGTGTCGGGCGCCGGCCCGTCGATCCTCGTGCTCGCGAGCGACCCGAGCGAGCGCGCGGACGCGATCCGACTCGTCGAGGAGTCCGCGCAGACCGCGTGGCAGGCCCTGCCGCTCGCGGTCGACTTCCTCGGTGCGACCGTGCAGGCGGTGGACGCCGACTGATCCGGCGGGCGGCGTCACGCGGCAGCGAGCCATGCGCGGCGCGTCGCGCGGCGCACGGCGTGGCGCGTGGTCGGAGGGCCCGCGGGTCGGTGCTAGACTGAGACCGCACCCCGGGCAGGCGCAGCGTCTGCGCCCAACCACATCGTGCAATTCCCGGCATTTCATGCTTTCGCAATCGCGCAGGTCTGCGCCTCGTGCGCAACACTTCCGCGTGCCGCGACCCAGCTCTCCTCGGCCAACCCACTTGCCTGGCCAGGGGAAAGGACGATCCCAGTGACCAACGGAACCGACTACGCCGAGGGCGTGGCGAACCGCACCCGCCTGACCGCCATGCGGGTCGCCGAGCTCCAGGAGCTCGCGGCCTCGCTCGGCATCGCGGGCGCCTCGAAGCGTCGAAAAGGAGAACTCGTGGACTTGATCTCCGCCCACACCGACGGCGCCGGCACGGCCCAGCTCGACGAGGTCGTCGACGCGGGCGCACCCGCCGACGCCGAGGCGCTCTCACTCGAGCAGGCGGCGTTCGACGTGACCGAGGCCGAGCACCCCGAGCCCGCCGTGGCCGAGGAGCCCGAGCCCGCCGCGGCCGAGCAGGCCGCGGCCGAGCAGCCCGAGCCCACCGTGGCCGAGCAGCCCGTCGCCCCGGCCCAGGCCGAGCCCGTCCGCCGTGGCCGCCAGCCGCGCCGCGCGACGAGCGCGACGGCAGCGGTGCAGCACGCCAACGCCGGTGCGACCGGCATCGACCTGGTGCCGTCGGAGGCCGCCGAGACGTCGACCGACGCGGCGCGCGAGGCGGCTCGTGCGGCCGTCCGCGAGGAGCTCGCGGCGGCGACCGGCGAGCCTCGCCAGGCGCAGGGCGCCGAGGCCGAGACGGAGGGCGAGGCTCCGGCCGAGCAGCCCGCCCAGGAGCCGCGCCAGGGCCGCAGCCGCAACCGGGGCCGCCGGGGCGGCGACCGCGGCGACCGCGGCGACGCCCAGAAGGGCGAGCAGGGCGCTGAGCGCCAGGGCGGCCAGGCCGCACAGGGCGGCCAGGCCGCACAGGGCGGCGAGCGCCAGGGCCGCCGCGCCGACGAGCAGGCCGAGGGCGATCGGCAGGCCCAGGGCGAGTCCGACAAGGGCCGCCAGGAGCAGGGCGGGCGCGGCCAGCAGGGCCGCGGCGACCAGCAGGCGCAGGCCGACGGTGAGGGCGGCGGCCGCCGCAACCGCTACCGCGACCGCAAGCGCCGTGGACAGGGCGGCACCGACGAGGTCGAGCCCGAGATCCTCGACGACGACGTGCTCATCCCCATCGCGGGCATCCTCGACGTGCTCGACAACTATGCGTTCGTGCGCACGACCGGGTACCTCCCGGGCCCGAGCGACGTCTACGTCTCGCTCGGCCAGGTGAAGAAGTACCACCTGCGCAAGGGCGACGCCGTCGTCGGCGCGATCAAGCAGCCGCGCGAGGGCGAGGGCAACACGCGCCAGAAGTACAACGCGCTCGTCAAGGTCGACTCGGTCAACGGGCAGACCGCCGAGGAATCCGCCGCGCGGATCGAGTTCGGCAAGCTCACGCCGCTCTACCCCCAGGAGCGGCTGCGCATGGAGACCGAGCCCACGAAGCTCACCCAGCGCATCATCGACCTCATCGCGCCCATCGGCAAGGGCCAGCGCGGCCTGATCGTCTCGCCGCCCAAGGCGGGCAAGACGATCGTGCTGCAGCAGATCGCGAACGCCATCGCGATCAACAACCCCGAGGTGCACCTCATGGTCGTGCTCGTCGACGAGCGCCCCGAAGAGGTCACCGACATGGAGCGCACGGTCAAGGGCGAGGTCATCGCCTCGACGTTCGACCGGCCCGCCGAGGACCACACGACGGTCGCCGAGCTCGCCATCGAGCGTGCGAAGCGCCTCGTCGAGCTGGGCCACGACGTGGTCGTCCTGCTCGACTCGATCACGCGCCTCGGCCGTGCCTACAACCTCGCGGCACCCGCATCGGGTCGCGTGCTGTCGGGCGGCGTCGACGCGTCGGCGCTCTACCCGCCCAAGCGCTTCTTCGGTGCCGCGCGCAACATCGAGAACGGCGGCTCGCTCACCATCCTCGCCACGGCACTCGTCGAGACCGGATCCAAGATGGACGAGGTGATCTTCGAGGAGTTCAAGGGCACCGGCAACTCCGAGCTCCGCCTCTCGCGCCAGCTCGCCGACAAGCGGATCTTCCCGGCGGTCGACGTCAACGCGTCGTCGACGCGTCGCGAGGAGATGCTGCTCTCGGCCGACGAGGTCAAGATCACGTGGAAGCTGCGTCGCGCGCTCGCCGGCCTCGAGCCGCAGCAGGCCCTCGAGGCCGTGCTCGGGCGCCTGCGCGAAACCCAGTCGAACACCGAGTTCCTGCTGCTCATGCAGAAGGCCTCGCCGGTGGGCGGCAACGGCAACGGCCACGGGCACGACAACGAGCACCACCGCTGATCCGATGTTCGAGTCCGTCCAGGCCCTCATCGCCGAGCACGCCGCGCTCCAGGAGGAGCTCGCCGACCCGGCACTGCACGCCGACGCTGCGCGCGCGAAGCGGGTGAACCGGCGCTACGCCGAGCTCAGCCGCATCGTCGCCGCGCACGTCGCGTGGCAGCAGGCGCAGGACGACCTCGAGGCCGCCCGCGAACTGGCCAAGGAGGACGAGGCCTTCGCCGAGGAGGTGCCCGCGCTCGAGGAGCACCTCGCCGACACGCAGGAGAAGCTGCGGCGACTGCTCATCCCGCGCGATCCCGACGACGGCCGCGACGTGATCATGGAGATCAAGGGCGGCGAGGGCGGCGCCGAGAGCGCGCTGTTCGCAGCCGACCTGCTGCGCATGTACATCCAGTACGCGCAGTCGAAGGGCTGGAAGACCGAGCTGCTCGAGCGCGACGAATCCGACCTCGGCGGCTACAAGAACGTGCAGGTCGCGATCAAGTCGAACGCGGGCGACCCGTCGCAGGGCGTATGGGCGCACCTCAAGTACGAGGGCGGCGTGCACCGCGTGCAGCGCGTGCCCGTCACCGAGACCCAGGGTCGCATCCACACGTCGACCACGGGCGTGCTCGTCTTCCCCGAGGTCGACGAGCCCGAAGAGGTCGACATCAACCAGAACGACCTCAAGATCGACGTCTACCGCTCCAGCGGCCCCGGCGGCCAGTCGGTCAACACGACCGACTCCGCGGTGCGCATCACGCACCTGCCCACGGGCATCGTCGTCGCGATGCAGAACGAGAAGTCGCAGCTGCAGAACCGCGAGGCGGCGATGCGCGTGCTCCGCGCGCGCCTGCTCGCGCGACAGCAGGAGGAGCTCGCGGCCGCGGCATCCGACGCCCGCAAGTCGCAGATCCGCTCGATGGACCGCTCCGAGCGCATCCGCACCTACAACTTCCCCGAGAACCGCATCGCCGACCACCGAACCGGCTACAAGGCGTACAACCTCGACCAGGTCATGGACGGCGCACTCGAGCCCGTCATCGAGTCGGCCGTGCGCGCCGACGAGGAGGCCCGGCTCGCCGACCTCGGCGACCAGTGAGCACGCTCGTCGTCCAGCCCATCCGCGACGAGGACTGGCCGTCGGTCTTCCGAATCATCGACGACGTGGTGCGCGACGGTGAGACCTATGCCTATCCGTCCGATCTGACGTCGTCGTCGGCACGCGCGCTCTGGGTGGAATCGCCGCCCGGCCTCACCGTCGTCGCCGAGCGCGACGGCGACATCGTCGGAACGGCCAAGATGGGCCCGAACCGTCCCGGTCGCGGAGACCACATCGGCACCGCGTCGTTCATGGTGGCTCCCGAGGCGCGGGGTGCCGGGGTCGGGCGGCTCCTCGGCGAGTGGGTGATCGACTGGCATCGCCGCTCGGGATTCGAGGGCATCCAGTTCAACGCGGTCGTGGCCTCGAACGAGGCCGCGGTCCGACTGTGGCGGTCGCTCGGGTTCGACGTCGTCGGCACCGTGCCGGGCGCATTCCGATCGCGACGGCACGGTCGCGTCGGCCTCCACGTGATGTTCCTGGCGCTCTGATCGGCCCTCGCCGCGGTGTCGTCGGCTCACGACGTGCGTTCGGCGCCTCGCGATCAGATGTGCCAGTCGACGTGCCAGTCGTGCTCGCCGCGCGCCGCGGCCGCCGTCGCGGGAGACAACGGCTTCGCGACGGCCGGGATGCCGACGAGCAGCGACTGCGGCGGAGCGCCCTTGGTGACGACGGCGTTCGCGCCGATCGCACTGCCCGCGCCGATCTCGATGTCGCCGAGGACCTTGGCGCCCGCACCGACGGTGACGCCGTCGCCGAGGGTGGGATGGCGCTTCGCACCCCTGGGTGCGCCCCGCGGCGCCTTCCCGCCGAGCGTGACCCCGTGGTACAGCATCACGTCGTCGCCGACGATCGTGGTCTCGCCGATCACGACGCCCATGCCGTGGTCGATGAAGAACCGACGGCCGATCGTCGCACCGGGGTGGATCTCGATCCCGGTGAGGAATCGCGTGAGCTGCGAGACCACGCGCGCCGGCAGCCGCAGCACGGGCACCTGCCACATGCGGTGCGCGAGGCGATACGCCCAGATCGCGTGCAGGCCCGAGTAGGCGAGCACGACCTCGATGCGGCTCCGGGCGGCGGGATCGTGCGAACGCGCGGTCGCGACATCCTCCCTGAGCCGGTCGAAGAATCCCACCCGTTCAGTCAAGCAGATCGGCGGGCGCGCTCAGTCGAGCAGGTCCTCGTAGAGCACCGTCGAGAGGTAGCGCTCGCCGTAGCTGGCGGCGATCACGACGATCGTCTTGCCGGCGTTCTCGGGCCGCTGCGCGAGCTGCGTCGCGGCGTGCACGGTCGCGCCCGACGAGATGCCGCCGAGGATGCCCTCCTCGACGCCGAGCCGGCGTGCCGTGGCGACCGCCTGGTCGATGTTGACGTCGATGATCTCGTCGTAGACCTCGCGGTCGAGGATGGCCGGCACGAAGTTCGCGCCGATGCCCTGGATCTTGTGCGGGCCGGGCTGGCCGCCGTTCAGGATCGGCGACTCGAGCGGCTCGACGCCCACGATCTGCACCTCGGGCTTGCGCTCCTTCAGCACCTGGCCGACGCCGGTGAGCGTGCCGCCGGTGCCGATGCCCGAGACGAAGATGTCGACGCCGCCGTCGGTGTCGTCCCAGACCTCTTCGGCGGTGGTGCGGCGGTGGATGTCGACATTGGCCTGGTTCTCGAACTGCCGGGCGAGCACGGCGCCGGGGGTCTCGGCCGCGATCTGCTCGGCGCGCGCGACGGCGCCCTTCATGCCCTCGGAGCCGGGGGTGAGCACGAGCTCGGCGCCGTAGGCGCGCAGCAGCGCGCGGCGCTCCTTCGACATGGTCTCGGGCATGGCGATGACGACCCGGTAGCCGCGGGCCGCGCCGATCATGGCGAGCGCGATGCCGGTGTTGCCGCTCGTGCCCTCGACGATGGTGCCGCCGGGCGCGAGCTCGCCGGACGCCTCGGCGGCGTCGACGATGCCGATGCCGAGACGGTCCTTGACGCTCGCGGAGGGGTTGTAGAACTCGAGCTTGGCGTAGACCGTCGCGGCCGCGCCGTCGGTCACCTTGTTGAGCTTCACGAGCGGGGTGCGCCCGAAGACCTCGGTGATGTTCTCGTAGACCTGAGCCATGATGCTCCCTCTCCTGACGGCGTCGTGCCGCGGTCCAGCATACGGAGGGCGGCGCGCGCGGGGGAGTGGGTTACATTCCATTGCGTGAATGCACCATCCGACGCCGGTTCGCCGCGTCCGCTCCGCGAGGTCCGCGACGAGGTGGTCCGCACGCTGGCGGCGGCAGGCGTGCCGGATCCCGACGTGGATGCCGACCTGCTCATCGGCCACGTGCTCGGGCTCTCGCGCGGCGGCGTGCACGCCCGGCTGGTGATCGGTTCCGAGGCGACGGCGGCGGAGCTCGGGGACCTGGCACCGCTCGTCGAGCGGCGCGCGCGCCGCGAGCCCCTGCAGCACCTCACCGGCCGCGCGGCCTTCCGCTCGCTCGACCTCGCGGTGGGCCCGGGTGTCTTCGTGCCGCGCCCCGAGACCGAGCTGCTCGCCCAGCTCGCGATCGACGCGTTGCGCGCCGCGGCCGAGCCCGAGCCCATCGCGCTCGACCTCGGTGCCGGCAGCGGGGCGATCGGGCTCGCGATGGCGACCGAGGTGCCGCACGCGCGCGTGTGGGCGGTCGAGAACTCGCCCGAGGCGTTCCCGTGGACGCGCCGGAACGTCGAGGAGGTCGGCGCGTCGAACCTCGAGCTCGTGTTCGGCGACCTCGGCGAGGCGCTGCCCGAGCTCGACGGCCGCGCGGCGGTCGTCGCATCCAACCCGCCGTACATCCCCGCCGGCGCGATCCCGCGCGATCCCGAGGTGCGCCTGCACGATCCCGAGCGCGCGCTCTTCGGCGGCGAGGACGGACTCGACGTCGTGCGCGTCCTGTCCCGGAGAGCACTCGCCCTGCTGCATCCGGGCGGCACGCTCATGATCGAGCACGGCGAGACGCAGTCGGCCGAGATCGGGGCGCTGCTGTCGGGCGACGGATGGCACGCCATCGCGCACCATCGCGACTTCACCGGCCGCGACCGGGTGACGACCGCGCGGCGCTGACGCCGCCGCATCCGCTCGCCGTCGTTCAGCGGTCGCGGTGCCGGGCGCGCGCCTCGCGGACCGCCTGGCGTTCGACCTTGCGGGCGTCGCGCAGGCGCTTCTCGGCCTCTCGCACGCCCTTGCGCGCCTCGCGGACGCGCTTGTCGGAGGCGACCTCGGGCGCGTCGTCGTCGCGCGGCGGGGGAGCGGGCCGCCCGCCGGCGGCGCGCTTGGCGAGGTAGTCGGCGACCCCGTCGAGCACGCGCTCGAGCCCGAAGGCGAACGGGTCCTCGCCGGTCGCGAAGACGCCGGCGTCGACGGCTCGCCGGAGCGCCGGGTAGTCGTCGGACGTGACGAACGCGTCGAGGATGGCCGAGCGCCCGTCGTCGATCGCCTGCGGGTCGATGCCGGCTGCACCGGCGGCGACCTCGTACGACCGCTCGATCGTGCTCTGCCACCGGAGCTGCCCGGTCACCAGCAGGATGACGGCCACGCGCTCGTCCTCGTCGAGGGGCGCATCGGCGAGTGCCGCGAGCATGGCGTCCATCCATGCGAGGTTGTTCGGCGTGACGGGCGTGCCCTGGATGGGGATATCGAGCAGCCACGGGTGCTCGCGATGGATCGCGAGCTGCGCGCGTCCGAGGGCGCGGAGCCGTCCGCGCCAGTCGGCCGGGTCGAGCTCCGGGTCGGGCTCGGGCGGCAGGCCGGTTCCGCGCTCCTGCATGAGCACGAGCAGGTCGTCCTTGGCCGTGACGTACCGGTACAGCGACATCGTCGTGTAGCCGAGCGACTGCGCGACGCGGCTCATCGACACGGCGGCGAGCCCCTCGGCGTCGGCGATCTCGACGGCGGCGTCGACGATCCGCTCGATGCTCATCTCGCGCTTGGGGCCTCGCTGCGGGTCTGCGGCGACGCCCCACGCGAGGGCGACGCCCCGCGGGAGTTCGGGATCGGCGGGCGTCTCGGCGGTCATCCGGCTCCAATCGGCGGGCGATGCTTGCGTCCAGTCTAGAACTGTGTATTACTTAAACCGCAGTGCACGACATAAACAGTTTACTTCCTACACCAGCGAAAGGCGCACTCATGACCCTCGCGATCGACGCGCGCGGGATCGCCAAGCGATTCGGCGCGACCGAGGTCCTCCGCGACCTCGACCTCGCCGTCGACGCCGGAAGCGTGTTCGGGCTCCTCGGGCCGAACGGCGCCGGCAAGACGACGACCATCAACATCCTCACGACGCTCGTGCGTCCCGACGCCGGCACGGCGACGGTCGCCGGCGTCGACCTCGGCGCCGACCCCGACGGCGTGCGCGCGCGGATCAGCCTCACCGGCCAGTCCGCGGCGGTCGACGAGGTGCTGACCGGGCGCGAGAACCTCGTCATGCTCGCGCGGCTTTCGGGCCTGGCCAGCCGCGCCGCCGCGGCGCGCAGCGACGAGCTGCTCGAACGGTTCGAGCTCGCGGCTGCGGCGGGGCGGCGGGTCGCCACGTACTCGGGAGGCATGCGACGGCGCCTCGACCTGGCGCTGAGCCTCGTGGTGCCGTCGGCGGTCATCTTCCTCGACGAGCCGACGACCGGACTCGACGCACGGAGCCGGCAGGAGCTGTGGCACATCATCCGCGAGATCGCGGACGGCGGCGCCACGGTGTTCCTCACGACGCAGTACCTCGAGGAGGCCGACCGGCTCGCCGATCGCATCGCCGTACTCGACGGCGGCCGCATCGCCGCCGAGGGCACCGCGTCGGAGCTGAAGGCGCAGGTGGGCGGCGAGGTCGTCGAGCTCCGCGGACCCGACGACGAGCTGATCGCCGAACTGCCGACCGACGGCACCGTGCACGGACTCCGGGCGGCCGTCGACGAGCTCGACCGGCTCGCCGCCTCCGCGACGGGCGGCACCCACGTCTCCATCCGCAGGCCGAGCCTCGACGACGTGTTCCTCGCGATCACGTCGCACGCGGCCGATCAGGTCGACGAGGGCGACCTCGTCGGAGCGGCGGTGCGCCGATGACCGCGCTGGCCCAGCAGGCGCCCCTGCGCACGCGACCGCGCGGGCTCGCGGCCGAGGCGGTCTTCATCCGACGCAGCCTCACGCACACCCTCCGGGACACCGAGGCGCTGCTGATGGCGGTGATCCTGCCGACGATGCTCATGCTGCTGTTCACGTACGTGTTCGGCGGCGCGCTCGACCCGTCGGGCGGGTACGTCGACTACGTCGTGCCCGGCATCATCCTGCTGTGCGCCGGGTTCGGCGCGAGCTCGACCGCGCTGTACGTCGCCCGCGACATGGCGACCGGCATCATCGACCGGTTCCGCACGATGCCGCTCCGTGCCGGCGCGGTGCTCACCGGCCACGTGGTGGCGAGCGTGCTCCGCAACCTGTTCGCCACCGGCGTCGTCATCGTCGTCGCGCTGCTCGTCGGGTTCCGGCCGACGGCCGGGCCGGTCGAGTGGCTCGCGGCGATCGGGCTCATCGCGCTGTACATCCTCGCGATCACCTCGCTCTTCGCGGCCATCGGACTCGCGGCGTCGAGCCCCGAGGCGGCGAACGCGTACGGCTTCATCCTCCTCTTCCTGCCGTACCTGTCGAGTGCGTTCGTGCCGGTCGAGACGCTGCCCGACTGGCTGGCCGCCTTCGCCGAGCACCAGCCGATCACGCCGGTCATCGAGGCCATCCGGAGCCTGCTCATGGGCACGCCCATGGGCGACGCGGCCTGGTGGGCGGTCGGCTGGTGCGTGCTCTTCGTGGTCGTGGCCGCCGTCTGGGGTGCGTGGCTCTTCCGCCGCAAGGCGGGCCGTCGCTGACGCGTCGCCGGTCCATGACGGATGTCGCGGGGCCGACGCGCCCAGCGACATCCGTCATGCCCAGCCCTCGCACCCGCTCCACGTCTAGAATCAGTCGGTCATGACTGTCATCCACGACTGCTCGGTCGAGTCCGAGCTCCTCGCCGGCATGCGCCTGGCTCGTCGCGCCATCGGCAGCGGCGAGCTCGTCGTCATCCCCACCGACACGGTGTACGGCCTCGCGGCCGACGCGTTCAGCCCCGCGGCCGTGCAGCGACTCCTCGATGCGAAGGGCCGCGAGCGCACGTCGCCGCCGCCCGTGCTCGTGCCGGGCATCCCCACGCTCGACGCGCTCGCGGTCGAGGTCCCCGAGGCCGTCCGGTCGCTCGTCGCCGAGTTCTGGCCCGGCGGCCTCACCGTGATCCTCCGTGCCCAGCCCTCGCTGCAGTGGGATCTCGGCGAGACCCGCGGCACGGTGGCGCTGCGCATGCCCGATCACCGCATCGCGCTCGAGCTGCTGTCCGAGACCGGACCGCTCGCGGTGTCGTCGGCGAACCTCTCGGGGCGGCCGTCCGCGACCTCGGCGCAGGACGCCGCGGACATGCTGGGCGACCTCGTGGCGGTCTACCTCGACGGCGGCGAGGCGGGTCGGGCGTACCAGGCGATCGGCGAGCGCCCCGGCGACACGTCGTCGACGATCGTGGATGCCACGGGCGTCGAGGCCGACGGCACGGGCCTGCTGCGGATCGTCCGCGCGGGCGTCATCTCGCGCGAGCGCATCGCCGAGGTCGTGGGCGAGGACCTGCTCGCGCCGGCCGCCGCGCCGGCGGGCGCCGACGTCGACGGGGAGGCGGGCGCCGAGCCCTCGGCGGCCGCAGCAGAGGCCGCCGCCGCCGAGACGGGCGCTGACGATGCCGCCGACGCGACCGATGCCACCGACGAGGCGGGTTCCGCCGACGTGCGTGCCGACCGGAGGGACGCCGCCGCCTCATGACCCTGTTCGTCGTCCTCGCGCTCGTCGCCGCGGTCGTGACGTTCGGCGGCTCGCTGGTCGTGTGGAAGCTGAGCCTGAAGTACCGGCTCTACCCCAAGATCCGCGAGCGCGACGTCCACACGCGTCCGACGCCGCGGCTCGGCGGCATCGCCATGTTCGTCGGGATCCTGGTCGCGTTCGGCGCCGCCGCGTGGGTCTCCACGCTCGGGATCGAGCGGTTCGCGAACGTGTCGATCATCTTCCAGGACCGCTGGCAGGTCCCCGCCATCCTGCTCGCCGCCGCCCTCATCGTGGCGATGGGCGTCGCCGACGACATCTGGGACCTCGACTGGGTCACGAAGCTCGCCGGCCAGTTCATCGCCGCCGGACTCATCGCATGGCAGGGCGTGTCGATCGTGTCGCTGCCGATCGGCGGTCCCGACGGCGGGATCACGGTCGGGTCGTCGTGGATGAGCGCGACCATCACGGTGTTCACGATCGTGCTCGTGATGAACGCGATCAACTTCATCGACGGACTCGACGGGCTCGTGGCGGGCGTCGCGCTCATCTCGAGCGGCGTGTTCTACCTGTACTCCTACCTGCTCGTGCAGCAGACCTCGCCGACCAACTACTTCAACCTCGCGTCACTGCTCGCGGTGCTGGTGGTCGGAGCCTGCCTCGGGTTCCTGCCGCTGAACTGGCACCCGGCCAAGCTGTTCATGGGCGACGCCGGGGCCCTGCTCGTCGGGCTGCTCATGGCCACGTCGGCGATCGCGGTGACCGGTCAGGTCGACCCGTCGCTGCTCGGCACCGACGAGCTGTTCCCGGCCTTCATCCCGATCATCATCCCGTTCGCGGTGCTCGTGATCCCGCTGCTCGACTTCGGCCTCGCCGTCATCCGGCGACTCCGCGCCGGCAAGTCGCCGTTCGCGGCCGACCGGAAGCACCTGCACCACCGCCTGCTCGACATGGGCCACTCGCACCTGCACGCCGTGCTCATCTTCTACGGCTGGACCGCGGTCGCCTCGTTCGGATGCCTCCTCGCGTTCGTGTTCCCG
Source organism: Agromyces flavus (assembly GCF_900104685.1). Lineage (NCBI taxonomy): Bacteria > Bacillati > Actinomycetota > Actinomycetes > Micrococcales > Microbacteriaceae > Agromyces > Agromyces flavus. Next base: position 1,753,903 of record NZ_LT629755.1, on the reverse strand, counting down.
GTGTACTTCGGCATCGACTCGAGCTGGGCGTTCCTCTTCATCGGCGTCGGATTCGTGGTCCTCGCCGCGCTGACCCTCGCCCCGCTCGGGCGACGCAAGCGTCAGACCGTGGCGGCCGAGGCGGAATCCGCCACCGCGCCGTTCGAGCCCGGACTCGACGAGCTCTCTGGCGCACGACCCCTCACCCACCCCGAACGTTCGGCCGCGCCGGACGAGCACCCCTCAGGAGCCCGATGAGCACCGCGCCGCGCGACCGCGCCGACCGCACGCCCACCTCGAACCCCGTGCTGCGACGCGCCCTCCTGTGGGGCGGCGTCCTCGCGGCCGTGATCGCCGTCATCGGCGGTGTGGTCGGATTCGCGGTCGCGGGCGTCGAGGGACTCGTCAGCGCGCTCCTCGGCACGCTCATGGCCGTGGTGTTCATGGGCATCACCGCCGGCAGCATCCTCCTCGCGAACCGGTTCGCCGGTTCCGATCTCTTCGTCGGCGCGTTCTTCGGCATCGTGCTCGGAGGCTGGCTGCTGAAGTTCATCGTCTTCATCATCCTGGTGGTGCTGCTGCGCGGCGCGGACTGGCTCGACCCGGTGGTGCTCTTCCTCTCGATCGTCGCCGGCGTCATCGGATCGCTCGTCGTCGACGTGCTCGTCGTGGCGCGCGCGCGGCTGCCGTACGCGAGCGACACGCAGCTCCCGCCGGCACCGTCCGACGACTGAACGCTTGACGCCGCGGGCATCGATCGGCCGTGTCATGCGCCGATCGGCATGCGGCCCGGTCGCGACGCACTTCTACACGCCGTAGCGATTCGTCGGGGGCCCGAGTTGTTGCTAGAGTAGGGGCGATCCCCCACGGCTCCGCCCTGCTCGCGCATGGGTGCCGGGCCGTGTTCCGATGTTCGTCGTCGCGAGAGCCCCGCTCCACGCCCCGAAACAGGAGATAGCGCTGCTAGCGAACGCTGTGAACCTGCTGGTTCGAATCCAAACCAACGATGGTGAATTCCACGGGCCCTCGATCGAGGAATTCTTCCCCGACCCGATCGCATTCGAGGGCACGCCCTTCGAGATCAACCGCATCATCCTGGTCCGCTGGGTCGCCGTCATCGCGCTGCTCCTCGTGTTCTGGCTCGGCACGCGCCGCATGCGCGTGGTGCCCGGCCGGTTCCAGAGCCTCGTCGAGATGGGGCTCGACCTCGTCCGGGTGAACGTCGCAGACGACCTGCTCGGCAAGAAGGACGGCAAGCGGTTCCTGCCGATCCTGACGACGATGTTCTTCCTGATCCTCTTCATGAACCTGACGGGCGTCATCCCCGGCCTGAACATCGCGGGAACCTCGGTCATCGGCGTGCCGCTCGTGCTCGCGATCGTGTCGTACGTCACGTTCATCTACGCCGGCATCAAGCAGAGCCCCGGCAACTTCTTCAAGAACTCCCTCTTCCCGTCGGGCGTCCCGTGGCCGGTGTACATCATCGTCACGCCCATCGAGCTGATCTCTACGTTCATCATCCGCCCCGTCACGCTGACGCTGCGACTCATGATGAACATGATCGTCGGCCACCTGCTGCTCGTGCTCTTCTTCGCGGCGACGCAGTTCTTCGTCTTCACGCTCGGCGGCTGGTACACCCTGCTCGGCGCGGGCAGCTTGGCCTTCGGCCTCGTGTTCACGCTGTTCGAGGTGCTGGTCGCCGTCCTGCAGGCCTACGTCTTCACGCTCCTCACCGCGGTCTACATCCAGCTCGCGGTGGCGGAGGAGCACTGAGCCAGGGCATCCGCCCGAAGAGAACCCCAAGAAAGGAAACCCCAACGTGGACGCAACCACCGTTCTCGCTGAGATCAACGGCAACATCGCGACGGTCGGCTACGGCCTCGCCGCCATCGGCCCCGCCATCGGCGTGGGCATCGTCGTCGGCAAGACCATCGAGGGCGTGGCTCGCCAGCCCGAGCTCGCCGGTCGCCTCCAGGTCCTGATGTGGATCGGCATCGCCTTCACCGAGGCGCTCGCCTTCATCGGTATCGCGACCTACTTCATCTTCACGTCCTAGTCGCTCCGCGGCCACCAAGGAGGCAACTGTGCTTCACGCAGTACTCAGGGCTGCTGAGGAGGGTCACGAGGCGACTCCGAACCCGGTCCTCCCGGCGACCTACGACATCGTCTGGTCGGCGGTCTGCTTCGTCATCATCCTCGTCTTCTTCTGGCGGTACGTGCTTCCGCGCATGCAGAAGCTGCTCGACGAGCGTGCCGAGGCGATCGAGGGCAACATCGCGAAGGCCGACGAGGCCCAGCGCAAGGCCGAGGCCGCACTCGAGGAGTACACGGCCCAGCTCGCCGACGCGCGTGCCGAGGCGGGCCGGATCCGCGAGACCGCTCGCGAGGACGGCAAGCGGATCGTCGCCGAGGCCAAGGACCAGGCGACGACCGAGGCCGCGCGGGTGACCGCGAGCGCCCAGGCGCAGATCGAGGCGGAGCGCCAGGCGGCGCTCGTGTCGCTGCGCTCCGAGGTCGGCACCATCGCGATCGACCTCGCGTCGGGCGTGGTGGGCGAGTCGCTCTCCGAGGACGCCAAGGCCCAGGCCGTCGTCGACCGCTTCCTCGCCGACCTCGAGGCGTCCGAGCAGGCCGCCGCAGGAGGGAAGAAGTAGTCCATGGGCAGCGCTACGAGAGAGGCCCTGGCCGGCACGCGAGCCGAACTCGCGGAGCTCGGCCGGGCCGAGCTCCCGGTGGCCGGCGACCTCCTCGCCGCGACCCGGGTGGTCGCCGCGACGCCGCAGCTGCGCACGGCGCTCACCGACAACGAAGTGGCACCGGCTGAGAAGCGCGCGCTCGCCGAGCGCGTGTTCGGCGGACGGATCGCCCCGGCGGCGGTCACGCTCCTCGTGAGCGCGGCGTCGCAGCGGTGGTCGTCGTCGGCCGACTTCCTCGACGGACTCGAGGAGCTCGGCCTGCGCGTCGCGGCCGATGCCGCCGACGCCGAGGTCGATGCCGAGTTGTACGCGTTCCAGCGGACCGTCGCCTCCGACGCCGAGCTCGAGCTCGCGCTCGGTTCGAAGCTCGGATCGACCGACGCCAAGGTGAAGCTGGTCGAGCGCCTGCTCGCGCCGGTCGCGTCGCCCGCGACCACGCTCGTCGTGCGCCACCTCGTGCAGTCGCCCCGGGGCCGCCGCATCGGCGAGATGCTCCGCGGCGCGGCATCCGTCGTCGCCGACCAGCGCGGTTTCGACGTGGCGACCGTCACCACGGCGGTGCCGCTCACCGACGCCCAGTTCGCCCGCCTCGAGCAGTCGCTCGGAGCCCAGGCCGGCCGGCGCGTCCGGTTCGACGCCATCGTCGACCCCTCGGTGCTCGGCGGTGTCCGGGTGCAGATCGGCGACGACGTCATCGACGGCAGCGTCGCCAGCCGCCTCAACGACCTGAGGCAGAAGCTCGCCGGCTGACGCCGGCCGACCACGACCGGCGTCCCGCGCCACGACATCCAGTAGCTAAAGGAAATGGCAATGGCAGAACTCTCCATCAGCCCCGACGAGATCCGTTCGGCTCTCTCGGAGTTCGCCCAGGCGTACGAGCCGGGCGCGGCCCAGAAGACCGAGGTCGGCTACGTCGTCGACGCCGCCGACGGCATCGCGCACGTCGAGGGCCTGCCCTCGGTCATGGCCAACGAGCTCGTCCGCTTCGCGGACGGTACGCTCGGCCTCGCGCTGAACCTCGACGAGGACGAGATCGGTGTCGTCGTGCTCGGCGAGTTCACCGGCATCGAGGAGGGCATGGAGGTGACCCGCACGGGCGAGGTCCTCTCGGTGCCCGTCGGCGAGGGCTACCTCGGCCGCGTCGTCGACCCGCTCGGCGCTCCGATCGACGGCCTCGGCGAGATCGCGACCGAGGGCCGTCGTGCCCTCGAGCTCCAGGCGCCCGGCGTCATGCAGCGCAAGTCGGTGCACGAGCCGCTGCAGACCGGCATCAAGGCGATCGACGCGATGATCCCGGTCGGCCGCGGCCAGCGTCAGCTGATCATCGGCGACCGCCAGACCGGCAAGACCGCCATCGCGATCGACACGATCATCAACCAGAAGGCGAACTGGGAGTCGGGCGACCCGACCAAGCAGGTCCGCTGCATCTACGTCGCGATCGGCCAGAAGGGCTCGACCATCGCCTCGGTGAAGGGTGCGCTCGAGGACGCCGGCGCGATGGAGTACACGACGATCGTCGCGGCTCCCGCCTCCGACCCCGCAGGCTTCAAGTACCTCGCCCCGTACACCGGCTCGGCCATCGGCCAGCAGTGGATGTACGCCGGCAAGCACGTCCTGATCATCTTCGACGACCTGTCGAAGCAGGCCGAGGCCTACCGCGCCGTCTCGCTGCTGCTGCGCCGCCCGCCGGGCCGCGAGGCGTACCCCGGCGACGTGTTCTACCTGCACTCGCGCCTGCTCGAGCGCTGCGCGAAGCTCTCCGACGAGCTCGGCGCGGGTTCGATGACCGGCTTGCCGATCATCGAGACCAAGGCGAACGACGTCTCGGCCTACATCCCGACCAACGTGATCTCGATCACCGACGGCCAGATCTTCCTGCAGTCCGACCTCTTCAACGCCAACCAGCGTCCCGCGGTCGACGTCGGCATCTCGGTCTCCCGAGTGGGCGGTGACGCGCAGGTGAAGTCGATCAAGAAGGTGTCGGGCACGCTCAAGCTCGAGCTCGCCCAGTACCGCTCGCTCGAGGCCTTCGCGATGTTCGCGTCCGACCTCGACGCCGCGAGCCGCCGTCAGCTCGAGCGCGGCGCGCGCCTGACCGAGCTGCTCAAGCAGCCGCAGTACTCGCCGTACCCCGTCGAGGAGCAAGTCGTCTCGATCTGGGCGGGCACCAACGGCAAGCTCGACGAGGTGCCGGTCGAGGACATCCTGCGCTTCGAGCGCGAGTTCCTCGACTACCTCGGCCGCAACACGACCGTGCTCACCGACCTGCGCGACTCCAACGTCCTCTCGGACGAGACGGTCGCGACCCTCGAGTCCGAGGTCGACAAGTTCAAGCTCGAGTTCCAGACCGGTGAGGGCAAGTCGCTCGCCTCGGTGGGCAAGGAGCAGTTCGAGGCGATCGGCGAGGACGAGGTCGTGCAGGAGAAGATCGTCAAGGGCCGTCGCTAGTCGATTCCTTCGTTCCCTGAGGCGCTCGGGGAATCGGCCGGATCGGCCGGGCCGAGCGCCTCAGGGACAGGAACCCAGGACACAGGAGAAACATGGGAGCGCAGCTTCGGGTCTACCGCCAGAAGATCAAGTCGGCGCAGACGACCAAGAAGATCACGCGAGCGATGGAGCTCATCTCCGCCTCGCGGATCGCCAAGGCGCAGGCGCGCGTCGCCGCATCGACGCCGTACTCGAACGCGATCACTCGCGCCGTCTCAGCGGTGGCGAGCTACTCGAACGTGTCGCACGTGCTGACCACCGAGCCCGAGCGGGTCGACCGCGCGGCGATCGTGATCTTCACCTCCGACCGAGGCCTCGCGGGTGCGTTCAACTCGCAGGTCCTGCGTGAGGCCGAGGAGCTCACCGAGCTGCTCCGCAGCCAGGGCAAGGAGGTCGTGTACTTCCTCGTCGGCCGCAAGTCGGTGGGCTACTTCTCGTTCCGCCGGCGCGACTACGAGCGCAGCTGGATCGGCGGGACCGACAACCCCGAGTTCGAGACCGCCAAGGAGATCGCCGACGCAGTGCTCGAGGCGTTCCTCCGCGACTCGGCAGACGGCGGCGTCGACGAGATCCACATCGTCTACAACCGCTTCGTCAGCCGGATCACCCAGGTCCCGGTCGTCACGCGGCTCCTTCCCCTCGAGGTCGTCGAGGCCGAGGCCGAGGCGGCGCCGTCGGGCAAGGCCGAGGTCTTCCCGCTGTACGAGTTCGAGCCCGACGCCGAGACGGTCCTCGACGGGCTGCTCCCGGTCTACATCGAGAGCCGGATCTTCAATGCCATGCTGCAATCGGCCGCGGCGAAGCACGCCGCCACGCAGAAGGCCATGAAGTCGGCCACCGACAACGCCGACAAGCTGATCCTCGACTACACGCGCCTCGCCAACGAGGCCCGCCAGTCCGAGATCACGCAGCAGATCGCAGAAATCGTGGGTGGAGCGGACGCGCTCTCCTCCTCCAAGTAGCTACAGATTCACCCAGAAGGAAGAGAACATGACTGACACCGCTACCGCGCCAGTCCAGGGCACGGCGGCCACCGTGGGCCGCATCGCCCGCGTGACCGGCCCCGTCGTCGACATCGAATTCCCGCACGACTCGATCCCCGAGATCTACAACGCCCTCAAGACGACGATCGACATCGAGGGCCAGTCGACCGAGCTGACCCTCGAGGTCGCGCAGCACCTCGGCGACGACCTGGTCCGCGCGATCGCGCTCAAGCCGACCGACGGCCTGGTCCGCGGCCAGGAGGTGCACGACACCGGTGCGCCGATCTCGGTGCCCGTCGGCGACGTGACCAAGGGCAAGGTCTTCAACGTCATCGGCGAGGTCCTCAACGGCGAGCCGGGCGAGACCATCGAGATCACCGAGCGCTGGCCGATCCACCGCAAGCCGCCGAGCTTCGACCAGCTCGAGTCGAAGACGCAGCTCTTCGAGACCGGCATCAAGGTGATCGACCTGCTCACGCCCTACGTGCAGGGTGGCAAGATCGGCCTCTTCGGTGGCGCGGGCGTCGGCAAGACCGTCCTCATCCAGGAGATGATCCAGCGCGTGGCGCAGGACCACGGCGGTGTGTCCGTGTTCGCCGGCGTCGGCGAGCGCACGCGTGAGGGCAACGACCTCATCCACGAGATGGAGGAGGCGGGCGTCTTCGACAAGACGGCCCTCGTCTTCGGCCAGATGGACGAGCCGCCCGGGACCCGCCTTCGCGTCGCCCTCTCGGCCCTCACGATGGCCGAGTACTTCCGCGACGTCCAGAAGCAGGACGTGCTCCTCTTCATCGACAACATCTTCCGCTTCACGCAGGCGGGTTCCGAGGTGTCGACGCTGCTCGGCCGCATGCCCTCCGCGGTGGGCTACCAGCCGAACCTCGCCGACGAGATGGGCATCCTGCAGGAGCGCATCACCTCGACGCGCGGCCACTCGATCACCTCGCTTCAGGCGATCTACGTGCCTGCCGACGACTACACCGACCCGGCGCCGGCGACCACGTTCGCGCACCTCGACGCGACCACCGAGCTCTCGCGCGAGATCGCGTCGAAGGGCCTGTACCCCGCGGTCGACCCGCTGACCTCGACGTCGCGCATCCTCGACCCCCGGTACCTCGGCGAGGACCACTACCGCGTCGCGACCACCGTCAAGCAGATCCTCCAGAAGAACAAGGAACTGCAGGAGATCATCGCGATCCTCGGTGTCGACGAGCTGTCGGAGGAGGACAAGATCACGGTGTCGCGTGCGCGCCGCATCCAGCAGTTCCTCTCGCAGAACACCTACATGGCGAAGAAGTTCACGGGCGTCGAGGGTTCGACCGTCCCGCTGAAGGACACCATCGAGTCGTTCGACGCGATCGCCCGGGGTGACTTCGACCACGTCGCCGAGCAGGCCTTCTTCAACGTCGGCCCGATCTCCGACGTCGAGGAGAAGTGGGCGCAGATCCAGAAGGAGAACGGCTGATCATGGCCGCCCTCAATGTGAGCGTCGTCTCGGCCGACCAGGAGGTCTGGTCGGGCGAGGCGGCCATGGTGGTGGCGCGCACGGTCGAAGGCGAGATCGGGATCCTGCCGGGTCACGAGCCGATGCTCGCGATCCTCGCCGGGGGCGAGGTGCGCGTCACGCTCCCCGGTGGTGAGAAGATCACCGCCGACGCAGAGGACGGGTTCCTCTCGGTGCAGTCCGACGCCGTCCAGGTCGTGGCTTCGCGAGCCGCGCTCGCCTGAGAGGACGCGGATGCAGGGGGAGCAGCCGTTCGACCGCCAGTTCGGTGACCTCAGCGTCACCCAGCTCATCGTCATGGCCGGGCTGCCGGGCGCGGGCAAGTCGACGATCGGCGAGATCGTCGGCGCCCGGCTCGGCGCCACGGTCGTGTCGGTCGATCCGATCGAGTCCTCGATCCTGCGCGCCGGGATCGAGGCCGACCAGCCGACCGGTCTCGCCGCGTACCTGGTGGCGGAGCAGATCGCCGAGAAGGAGCTCGCCTCTGGACGCACGGTGATCGTCGATGCGGTGAACGCCGCGGAGTCGGCCAGGCTCCAGTGGCGCGACCTCGCCGCGCGCAACGACGTGCGGCTCCGCGTCATCGAGGTCGTCTGCTCCGATCCGCGCGTGCACCGCGAGCGGCTGGAGAAGCGGGAGCGCCGCCTGCCGCACCTCGATGAGACCACGTGGCGGGCCGTCGAGCAGAGCCTTGAGGGCTATGCACCGTGGACCGGGCCGTCCTCGGCGCTGCCGCGCGTCACCATCGACAGCGCGCAGCCACTCGGCGTGAACGTCGAGGCCGCGCTCGCCTTCATCGCCGCATAGGAAGGCACGACCCTCGGTGCTGCTCCTGCTGCCGCCCTCCGAGACCAAGCGCGACGGAGGGGACGGCTCACCGCTCGAGCTCGGAAACCTGTCGTTCTCGGGCCTGCACGCGGCGCGTTCGACCGTGCTCGAGGCCACCATACGGCTCGCAGCCGATGATGCCGCGATGATGCGCGCCCTCAAGCTGGGCCCGCGACAGGCCGGGGAGGTCGAGCGGAACCGGCGACTTGACGAATCACCGACCATGCCCGCGATCGACCGCTACACCGGCGTGCTCTACGACGCGCTCGACGCCGCCTCGCTGGATCCGGCGGCCCGTGCGCATGCCGGCGAGCGCGTCGTCGTGCACTCCGCGCTGTTCGGCCTGGTCGGCGCCGCAGATCACATCCCCGCATACCGGCTGTCGCATGACTCCCGGCTGCCCGGACTCCGCCTCAGGTCGCACTGGCGGGAGCCGATCGGCGCCGAGCTCGAGGCGGTCGACGGACTCGTGGTCGACCTGCGGTCTGAGGGGTACGCGGAGCTCGGTCCGGCGCCGCAGCGCCCCGACTCCGTGTTCGTCCGCGTCGTCTCCGTCGACGAACGCGGACGACGGCGAGCGCTGAACCACTTCAACAAGCGCGCGAAGGGCCTGTTCGCCCGCGCCCTGCTCGAGGACCGCGCCGATCCCACCGACGTCGCCGACCTGCTCGCCTGGGCCCGCGGGCGAGGCATCCCCCTCGAGTCGGCCCAGCCGGGTGCGGCGCATCACGAGCTGCAGCTCGTGGCCTGACGCGGTCGGTCGCCGGTTCAGGCGACGGATGCCGCCGCTGCTGGGGAACGGAAGCATCCCGCGAGGTGGTCGTCGACCATGCCCGTGGACTGCATGAGCGCGTACATCGTCGTCGGACCGACGAACCGGAAGCCGCGCGCGCGCAGCGCCCGGCTCATCGCGGTGGATTCGGGCGAGGTCGCGGGGATCTCGGTGAACGACACGGGAGGCGCCGGCCGCGGTGGCGGCGCGAAGCTCCAGAGCAGTTCGTCGAGCGGGACATCGAGATCGAGTACGGCGCGCGCGTTGGCGATCGTCGCCTCGATCTTGCCGCGATGGCGGATGATGCGCGCATCGGCCACGAGCCGATCGACGTCGTCGCCGGTCATCGCCGCGACCCGCTCGGGGTCGAAGCCGAGGAAGGCCTCGCGGAACGCGGGACGGCGCCGGAGGATCGTGATCCACGACAGGCCGGCCTGGAATCCCTCGAGGCAGAGCTTCTCGTAGAGACGGGTGGGATCGTGCTGCGGAGTGCCCCATTCCTCGTCGTGGTATCGGCGGTACTCGGGGTCGGACGCACCCCAGGCGCATCTCCCGAGTCCGTCGTCGCCGATGACGACCTCGGCGCGTGCGGGGCCGCTCACGCCGCGAAGCCGATCTGCTCGTGCGCGAGCAGCCAGAGCTTGGTCGGGATGCCGTCGCCGCCGGAGTAGCCGGTGATGCGCCCGTCGGAGGCGAGCACGCGATGGCAGCCCACGATGATCGGGACCGGGTTCGCGCCCACGGCGCCGCCGATCGCTCGCGCGGAGCCGGGTCGCCCCACGGCGGCGGCCAGCGCGCCGTACGAGGTCGCCTCGCCCCACCCGAGTCGGACGAGCTCTGCCCAGACGGCCTGCTGGAACGGGGTGCCGTCGAGCCGGACGGGGATGTCGAACTCGGTGCGGGCGCCCGCGAAGTACTCGGCCAACTGGTCGCGTGCGGATTCGAGCACGGCGTTCGGGCGGTCGGGCTCGTCGTCGTGGGGCAGTGCGCCCTCGCGCTCGATCGAGAGCGAGATGAGGTGTGCGTCATCGCCGACCAGTTCGATGCGCCCGATCGGGCTGTCGAACCGGAGAAGGTATGGGGTGGTCATGCTCCGAGGGTAACCGCGACCACCGTCAGGGACTGGCGGGATTCGGACACCGCGAAACGCCCCGGCAGAGGCAGGGCTGTGGAGGACGGGTCCGGCCACTTCTCCTCCACAGCGGCCCGCCGGACGTCGCGCGAACCGGACAGGGTGCCGCCCCGTCGATCGCCGGGATGGCCCGACATCCTCGCTGCATGACCACGATCATCCGCGCACGTGCCGCTCACGACTTCCTCGCCCTCGTCCCGACGCTGGTCGGCTACCTCCCGTCCCGGTCGCTCCTGTGCGTCGCATTCGACGGCAACCGCACCGCGGGCGTGCTCAGGCACGACCTGCCGCGAGACGCGGCCGACCGAGAGGTGCTCGTCACCGCTGTCGTGGGCACCCTCTGCCGGATGCCGCACGTGGATGCGGTGGTCCCGGTCGCGTACACCGACGTCGGGTTCGCGGGCGGTGGCGTTCCCGAGGCCGAACTGCTCGCGGCGGTGGTGCAACGTGCCGAGCAGGCGGGCTTCCTCGTCCGCGACGCCCTCTGCGTGGCTGCCGACGGCTGGGGTTCGCTGCTCGACGACGAACTTCCCGCCGGCGGCAGGGCGCTCGACCTGGTGGCCGGCAGCGCGGTCGCACGCCACCCCGGGGCCCTGCGCGATCCGGCCGCGTCGGCGGCCGACCTCGTCCGGATCCCGCCCGCCGACCCGGCCCGCTCGGCCGAGGTCGCGGAGGTCCTCGCAACGCTTCGCGCCTCCGGCATCGGGTGCCCGGATGCCTCGGACGACGAGGTCGTCGGCACGCCGACCGACGCCCTGGCCTCGCTCGATGCCGCCATCGGCGACGCGCTCGATCCGTTCGTCGCGGCGGAACGACTCGCCACCGGTCGAGCGGGCCAGACGCCCGAGATGCTCGCGTGGCTCGTCCACCTCGCGGCCTGCCCGCCGTTCCGCGACGCCCTCATGCTGCAGGTGGCGTTCGGGCCGGTGGTGGGGGAGCTGGCGCTGGACTGCGCGGATCGGGCCGCCGAGCTGCCGGCCGCGTCGACCGGATGGAGCACCCCGGCGTCGGACGAGGCGGCCTCCGACGACCGTGCGGAGTCGACCGAGGAGTTCCTGTCGCGGCTGCTGCTCGGCATGGTGGAGACCAGGCCGGACGTCGGCCGGATCGAGCGGTCGATCGAGACGCTCGCCGTGGCCGCGGCGCACGCGCCGTCGCCCGACCGGGCGGGCGTCCTGTGCGTCACCGCCTGGCTCGCCTGGGCGCTCGGCCGCAGCTCCGCCGGCGGCGCACTCATCGATCAGGCCCTGGCCGCCGATCCCGGCAACACCATGGCCGCGCTGCTCCGACGCTTCTTCGGGTCGGGCGCGCTTCCCGACTGGGCGTTCGGGCCCGACCTGACGACGCCGTCCGAACGGGACGACTGAGGCCGGGAACGGCGACGGCGGGGCGGATGGCGCCTGGCCACCCCACCCCGCCGCGTGCCGCGTGCCGGGACCCGGCGCTCAGACCCGCGCGGGCACCAGCAGGTGCTCGCCGCCGTGGCGGTGATCCCGGAAGTCGGCCGCGCGGTTCGACGCCTCGGTCAGCACGCCCCGCAGGATCTGCTCGATCTCCTGGAACTCGGGGACGCCGATCGTGAGCGGCGGCGCGAGCTGGATCACGGGGTCGCCGCGGTCGTCGGCGCGGCAGTACAGCCCGGCGTCGAAGAGGGCCTTCGAGAGGAACCCGCGAAGGAGGCTCTCGGACTCCTCGTCGTTGAAGGTCTCGCGAGTGGCCTTGTCCTTGACGAGCTCGATGCCGAAGAAGTACCCGTCACCGCGGACGTCGCCGACGATGGGCAGGTCGAGCAGCTTCTCGAGTTCGGCGCGGAAGAGCGGCGAGTTCTCGCGCACGCGCTCGTTCAGGCCCTCCTCCTCGAAGACGTCGAGGTTCTCGAGCGCGACCGCGGCCGAGACCGGGTGTCCGCCGAAGGTGTAGCCGTGGTAGAACGACGTGTTGCCGGTCTTGAAGGGCTCGTAGATCTTCTCGGAGATGATGGTCGCGCCGATCGGGGAGTAGCCCGAGGTCATGCCCTTGGCGCACGTGATCATGTCGGGCACGTACCCGTAGGCGTCGCACGCGAACATGTGCCCGATGCGGCCGAACGCGCAGATGACCTCGTCGGAGACGAGGAGCACGTCGTACTGGTCGCAGATCTCGCGGACCCGCTGGAAGTATCCGGGAGGCGGCGGGAAGCAGCCGCCCGAGTTCTGCACCGGCTCGAGGAACACCGCGGCCACGGTCTCGGGGCCCTCGAAGAGGATCATCTCCTCGATGCGGTTCGCGGCCCAGATGCCGAAGGCCTCGAGGTCGTCTGCGGGCGCGCCGACGTCGGCCGCGCGGTAGAAGTTCGTGTTCGGCACGCGGAAGCCGCCGGGCGTGAGGGGCTCGAACATCTGCTTCATCGCCGGGATGCCCGTGATGGCGAGCGCGCCCTGCGGCGTTCCGTGGTAGGCGACGGCGCGCGAGATCACCTTGTGCTTGGTCGGCTGGCCCTTGAGCTTCCAGTAGTACTTCGCGAGCTTGAACGCGGTCTCGACAGCCTCGCCGCCACCGGTCGAGAAGAACACGCGGTTGAGGTCGCCCGGCGCGTAGCCGGCCAGCCGGTCGGCGAGTTCGATCGCCGACGGGTGGGCGTACGACCAGATCGGGAAGAACGCGAGCTCCTCGGCCTGGCGTGCCGCGACCTCGGCGAGGCGACGGCGCCCGTGCCCGGCGTTGACCACGAAGAGGCCCGAGAGCCCGTCGAAGTACTCCCGCCCCTGTGCGTCGTAGATGTGGTGGCCCCGACCGCGGGTGATGATCGGGACGCCGTGCTCCTCCATCGTCGACTGCCGCGCGAAGTGCATCCAGAGGTGGTCCTTCGCCTTCTGCTGCAGTGCGGTGTCGTCGAAGCCGGCCGTGCCGAGGCCCGTCGCTGCGTCGAGGGTGGTCATGGGGATCTCCTTCCGGGCGGTCCCGCGGTCAGCGGGTGCCCCAGTTGTAGAACTGCTTCTGCAGCTTCAGGTAGACGAACGTCTCGGTGGTCTGCACGCCGTCGAGCGCACGGATCTTCGAGTTGAGCAGCGAGATGAGCTGCTCGTCGTTCTCGCACACCACCTCGGCGAGCAGGTCGAAGCTGCCCGCGGTCAGCACGACGTAGTCGATCTCGGGGATCGCCGCGAGCTCCTCTGCGAGCTCGCGGGTGTCGCCTGCCGCACGGATGCCGATCATCGCCTGGCGTGTGAAGCCGAGCTGCATCGGGTCGGTCACGGCGACGATCTGCATCACGCCGGACTCCGTCAACCGCTGCACGCGCTGGCGCACGGCGGCCTCGCTGAGTCCGACCGCCTTGCCGATGTCGGCGTACGAGCGACGCCCGTCGGCCTGGAGCTGCTCGATGATCGCCTTGGAGACGTCGTCGAGTTGCACCGGCCGGTGGTTCGTCAGCCGCGAAGCGTTCGTCATGCATTCGATGATGACAGTCGAGAACGTTGAAGACAAGGGATTCCGTTGTCTTCGATACCTATTCGCAACTGATTCCATCGTGACGGGGTTCATTTCCGGGGCCTCCTGTGCGAGCATGGTCGCGACCTGCGGCCCGCGCCCCTCTCGGCGCGCGCGGCTTCCGCGACATCCCCACCCTCGGAGGAACGACGTGCCCGACATCCTGCGCAACTTCATCGACGGACGCTTCTCCGATGCCCGCGGCGACGAGGCGCTCGACCTGGTGGACCCGGCGACCGAGGAGGTGTACGGCCGCTCGCCGATCTCGACCTCGGCCGACATCGACGCCGCGTACGCGGCCGCCTCCGCCGCATTCGAGAAGTGGGGGCAGACCACCCCCGCCGAGCGCCAGCTGGCCCTCTTCCGCATCGCCGATGCCATGGAGGAGCGTGCCGAGGAGTTCGCCGACCTCGAGTCCCTCGACACCGGCAAGCCGCGCGCGAACCTCGTCGCCGACGAGATCCTCCAGTCCGTCGACCAGCTGCGCTTCTTCGCAGGTGCCGCGCGGAACCTCGAGGGCCGATCCGCAGCCGAGTACCTCGCCGACCACACGTCGTTCGTCCGGCGCGAGCCGATCGGCGTGATCGGGCAGGTGGCGCCGTGGAACTACCCGCTCAACATGGCGGTGTGGAAGGTCGCACCCGCCATCGCCGCCGGCAACACCGTCGTGCTGAAGCCGTCCGACACCACGCCGTCGTCGACGCTCAAGCTGGCCGAGATCGCCGCAGAGCACCTGCCGGCCGGCGTGCTCAACGTCGTGACGGGCGACCGAACCACCGGCGCCGCGCTCCTGCAGCACGCCACGCCCCAGATGGTCGCGATCACCGGCTCGGTGCGCGCGGGCATGGAGGTCGCTCGCGCCGCCGCCGCCGACCTCAAGCGCGTGCACCTCGAGCTGGGCGGCAAGGCTCCGGCGATCGTGTTCGACGACGTCGACGTCGCGAAGGCCGCCGAGGGCATCGTGTCGGCCGCGTACTTCAACGCCGGGCAGGACTGCACCGCGGCCACGAGGGTCCTCGTGCACGAGTCGGTGCACGACGAGCTCGTCGGCGCGCTGGTCGACGCGGCCCGGGCGAACGCACGCACCGGCGCGCCGCGTGACGAGGGCGTCTTCTACGGTCCGCTGAACAACCCGAATCAGCTCGCCCTCGTCTCCGGCGTGATCGACCGGCTGCCCGACCACGCCGACATCGCGACCGGCGGCCGGCGACAGGGCGAGCGCGGCTACTTCTGGGAGGCGACCGTCGTCACCGGGCTGCGTCAGGACGACGAGGCGGTGCAGCGCGAGATCTTCGGACCGGTGCTCACGGTGCAGTCCTTCCGCGAGGAACGCGAGGCGCTCGCCATGGCCAACGGGGTCGACTACGCGCTCGCCGCATCGGTGTGGACGCGCGACCACGGCCGCGCGATGCGCTTCGCCAAGCACCTCGACTTCGGCTGCGTGTGGATCAACACGCACATCCCGTTCGTCTCCGACATGCCGCACGGGGGGTTCAAGCACTCGGGCTACGGCAAGGACCTCTCAAACTACGGCTTCGAGGACTACACCCGCATCAAGCACGTGATGAGCTTCATCGGCTGACCCGCGCGACTAGTGCCAGACTGGACGGCATGGTCGTCGGAGCGGTGCGCAGCAGGATCGAGCCCGACGTGCCGCAGTGGGACGCCGTCGTGGGCGAGCGGTTCATCGCCGCCGTCGCCGCGCCGGCGCGCGACCGGGTGCTCACGGCGCTCGCCGAGGCCGCGTCGGTCGACGGCCTCGAACTCGAAGACCTCGTCGCCCGGATCCCGATCGGCCCGCATGGCGCCGACGACTTCGCGCTCGTGTGGTGGCCCGAGACCGGCGACCCCGTGACCGCCATCGTCCGCGGCGACGCGGTGATCGACATCGCCTCGCCGGGCGGCGCACGGCGATTCGACTCGCGAGGCATCAGCCCGTGGCACCTGGCGGAGTTCACGGCCGTGACCCGCCTGCGGATCGCCGGTCCGCAGGCTCCACTCGATGCCGTCCGGCAGGCCGGGCTGCGCGGCGACCCCGTTCCCTCGCGACGGGCGTCGTTCCGGGCCGGGGCCGTCGAATGGTCGTGGCGCGAGCTGCCGTCGGGCGCGGAGTCCGCCGATCCCGATGTCGACACCGTGCTCGAGGCGCGGCGGCCGCCGACCGGGGGCG
Source organism: Agromyces flavus (assembly GCF_900104685.1). Classification (NCBI taxonomy): domain Bacteria; kingdom Bacillati; phylum Actinomycetota; class Actinomycetes; order Micrococcales; family Microbacteriaceae; genus Agromyces; species Agromyces flavus. The sequence continues at coordinate 1,737,884 of NZ_LT629755.1, read as the reverse complement.
CACGCCCGGGTGCACGCGCGACGCGCAGCGACGGCGACGGGCCGACGACCGTGCCGATCCAGGTCGTGGTGGGCGACACCGTCCGCTTCGTGCGCGGCGATGCGGCCGACGCCGACACGGTGCTCTCGCCGCGCCTGCTTCGCGGGGGCGACCGAGGCGATGCCGACGACGCCGGGCGATCGGATGCCGCAGCCCCCGATTCCGAGCGTGACGCGCACGGGGCAGCGCCGAGCGCCGACCAGGCGGCCCGGACCGTCGCCCGCTTCCGCATCGGCGGAGGCGAGCCGAGGACCATCGATGCGCCGGCCTACATCGGCCGGAATCCTGCTCCGCCGCGCGTGGCGCCCGGGCCGATCTCGCTGGTCCGCGTCGACTCGCCCGGGGGCGTCGTGTCATCGACACATCTCGAGTTGCGCGTCGAGGGCAGCCGCGTGGTGGCGACCGACCTCCGCTCCACGAACGGCACGGTCGTCCGCTCGACGGCGGGCGTGCGTCGCCTGCGTCCGGGGGAATCGGTGGTGGTCTCGCCGGGGACCACGCTCGAGCTGGGAGGCGAGGCGCTCGTCGAGATCCTCGCTTCCCGCGAGGTCGCCGACTCGGTCGCGGCGGCCGGACGGGGGGAGGTCCCGTGACCCAGATCGGCAACGCCAACACCCGCCATCGCGTCAGCCTGCCCGACGGTACCGAGGTGACCCTCTCATGGGCCGCCGCGACCGACACCGGCCTGCGTCGAGCCGTCAACGAGGACAGCTTCGTCGCCCAGGCGCCCATCTTCGCCGTCGCCGACGGCATGGGCGGCCATGCCGCCGGCGACTTCGCGAGCGCCGCGGTCGTGACCCGCCTCGCAGAGCACGGCGGCAAGCCCGCACTCGGCACCCCCGACATCGACGGCGCGCTGCGGCTCGCGGTGCAGGACATGGGCCGCGGCGCGGGCGTCACCGACGAGGGGAGCGGGACGACCGTCACGGGCGTCGCCCTCGGGCTGATCGGCGACGAGCCCGCGTGGATCGTGTTCAACATCGGCGACTCGCGCGTCTACCGGCTCGTCGGCGGCGTCCTCGAGCAATTGACGGTCGACCACTCGATCGTGCAGGAGCTGGTCGACGCCGGGCAGATCACGCGCGAGGAGGCGGACACCCATCCCCACTCCAACGTGATCACGCGGGCCGTGGGCTTCCACGAGGCCCCGATCCCCGACTACCGGGCGATCGCGCTCGAGGAGGGCATGCGGCTGCTCGTCTGCTCCGACGGGCTCACGAAGGAGCTGACCTCGTACGGGATCCGCCACTTCCTCATCTCGGGCCGGCGACCCGAGCAGGCCGTGCACCAGCTCGTCGAGGCCGCGGTCGGGAACGGCGGTCGCGACAACGTCACGGTCGTGGTCGTCGACGTGCTCCGCGTGGCACGGCCCGAGCGCGCACCCGACGCCGACGGCTGAGCCTCGCGAGCGCCCCCGTCGGGCGCGGCGACCCCGTCCACAACAGCCGTGGCAACGGCATCCGCCGACCCTACAATTGGGGTTCGATGCATCGGACGCCGCGGCGTCCGATCGGTGCGCCGCACCCCAGGCACCCGAGGAGACGCTGGGAGGAACGTGTCGAGGCGACTTCCGTCCACGCCGCCGAACCTGCCCGGGTTTTCCTTCATCCGCGTGCTCGGATCAGGCGGGTTCGCCGACGTGTTCCTCTACGAGCAGAACATGCCCCGTCGCCTCGTGGCGGTGAAGGTGCTCCTCGCCGAGGTCGTCAACGACGAGGTGCGCCAGATGTTCCAGGCCGAGGCCAACCTCATGGCGCAGCTGTCGAGCCATCCGTCGATCCTCACGGTCTACCAGGCCAGCGTCGCCGCCGACGGCCGGCCCTATCTCGTCATGGAGTACTGCTCCGCCACGCTGGGCCAGCGGTACCGGGCCGTCCAGCTCCCCATCGCCGAGGTCCTCTCGATCGGCGTCCGCATCGCGAGCGCCGTCGAGACCGCGCACCGTCAGGGCGTCCTCCACCGCGACATCAAGCCGTCGAACATCCTGACCACGGCGTACGGCCATCCGGTGCTGTCCGACTTCGGGATCGCCTCGACCCTCGGACAGGCCGAGTCCAGCGAGGCGGTGGGCCTCTCCGTCCCGTGGTCGGCGCCCGAGGTGCTGCTCGACGAGGTCGCGGGCACCGTCGCGAGCGAGGTGTGGTCGCTCGGCGCGACCGTCTACTCGCTGCTCGCGGGTCGCAGCCCCTTCGAGGTCCCGGGCGGCGACAACGGGACCATGGCGCTCGTGACTCGCATCGAGAAGGCGAAGGTGCCGCCCACGGGCCGCGCCGACGTGCCCGCGAGCCTCGAGGCGGTGCTCGCGCGCTCGATGTCGAAGCGGCCCTCGGCTCGCCAGGCGAGCGCGCTGGAGTTCATCCGCGACCTGCAGGCCGTCGAGGAGGAGCTTGCGCTGCCCCAGACACCGCTCGAGGTGGCGATGGACGACTGGGCCATCGCGACGGCGGTCGACCTCGACGAGCGCACGCGACTCGGGGCGGGTTCGGTCGTCGAGACCTCGTCGTCGCGTCGCCGTCGCCGTCGCGCCTCGACCGCGGCCCGTCCCTCGACGCGGACCGCCGACTCCCGCTCGCACGGCTCGATGTCCGGACGAAGCCGGAGCGCGCCGCCGACGACGCGGAGGCTGCTGCTCGGCGTCGGTGTCGCGGCCGCCGTGTTCGTCGCGCTCGTGGTGGCCGGGCTGCTCACGCTCGTACGCGGGGCCGGCGGCATCCCGGTGGTCACCGACGTCAAGGCGGTGACGGATGGCGCGGCCGTGGTGTTCTCGTGGGATGATCCGGGCGGGCTGCGGCAAGGCGACAGCTACGTGGTCACGATCGACGGAAGCGCACGGCCTCCGCAGGAGGAGGCGACGCTCACGGTGGCGGCCGGCGAATCCGGGCGCGTGTGCGCCACGGTCGCGGTGGCGCGCGACGGCAAGTCCGGCACCCCGAGCGCCGAGCGCTGCGCCGAGGTCGAGGCACGCTGATGGACCCCCTGGCACTCTGGCGGCGGCGCCGGTCCGCGGTGCTCACCGTCGTCTCGATCGCCGCCGTGGTCGGGCTCGCGGCCGGCGTCGCCATCGCGTCCGGCGGGTACACCGCCCAGCGGGTCGACCTCGGGGACGCGGCCGTCTGGGTGGCCAACGACACCGAACAGTCCGTCGGTCGTGCGAACACCGCGGTGCTCGAACTGAATTCGGTGGTCGAGACGGGCGGCGGGGCGCAGGCCGAGGTCGTGCAGCGGGGCTCGACCGTGCTGGTGCTCGATCGCAGCCGGGCGAGCGTCGGCATCGTCGACCCCACCATCTCGCGCGTCTCCGAGACCGTCGCGGTCCCGCCCGACGAGCCCGACATCGCGCTCGCCGGAGATCGCGTGGTCGTCACCGCGGACGGGTCCCTGTGGGTCGTGCCGGTCGAGGCGTTCGCCGAGTTCGAGAGCGACGAGGATGCGGCGTTCACGTTCGGCGCCGGTTCCGTCATCGCGGTCGACGAGGCCGGGCGGATCACCGCGTTCACGCCGTCGACCGGCAAGGTGGTCCGGGTCTCCGCCGACGACCCGGATTCGGCGGATGCGACGTGGGAGCTCGGGCGGTTGGAGGAGGGCGCCCCCGCCCAGGTGACCTCGGTCGGCGGTCGCTGGGCCGTGCTCGACGAGCGCGCCCTGGTGCTGCACCGCGAGGGCGCCGCAGACGTCGACCTGTCGGACTTCGCGGACCCGGGCGAGACCCTCGCGTTGCAGCGACCGTCCGGTGCCGCCGACGCGGTGGTGCTCGCCACCCGTCGGGGGCTCGTCGAGGTGCCGTTCGACGGGTCGGAGCCCCGGATCCGGTACGACGAGGCATCCGGTACGCCTGCCCAACCCGTGCGCCACCACGGCTGCCTGCACGCCGCCTGGGGCGACGGCACCGCGTGGCGCGCATGCGGCGAGGCCAAGGGGGAGCCGGTGAGACTGGACCGCGCCGCCCGCGGCGCGCCGCTGACCTTCCTCGCGAACGGCGATGCGCTCGTGGTGAACGACCGACGCTCCGGCCGCAGCTGGGCGGCATCCGAGGACTACGGCGTCATCGACAACTGGGCCGACCTGCTCGAGGTCGAGCGCGACGACGAGACCATCGAGCAGAACGATCCCGAGGCCGACCCGACCATCGAGAAGAGCCAGGTGGCGCCCGTCGCGGTCGACGACGACTTCGGCGCGCGCCCCGGTCGCTCGACCCTGCTCCCCGTGCTCCTCAACGACTACGACGCCAACGGCGACGTGCTCATCGTCTCGTCGGTCGACGGCGACCTGCCCGACGGCGCCCATCTCGACCTGGTCGCCAACCAGCAGCAGGTCCAGCTCACGCTCGACGACGCGGCGACCGGCACGTTCGGCCTCCGGTACACGATCGACGACGGCCGGGGAGGGACCGCCCAGGCGAGGATCACGGTGACCGTGCGCGCACCCGACGAGAACTCGCCGCCCAAGCAGGTTCGCGAGGGTCGCGCCGTCGTCGAGGTGACCGGGCGAGCGACCGTCCCGGTCCTCGGCGAATGGGTCGATCCCGACGGGGACCCGGTCTTCCTCCGGGCGGCGGGCGTCGACGAACCCGACGCCGTGACGTCGACCGCCGAGGGCGTCGTCCTCTTCGACGAACGCGGTGGCGAGGGCTCCACGCGTGCCGTCTCGCTCGTCGTGTCGGACGGCCGGGCCGACGGCGTCGGCGTGCTCACGATGTCGGTTCGGCGGACGGGCGAGGCCCCGCTCGTCGCCGACGCGTTCGTCGTGCTCGCGACCCTCGGCGAGGAGATCGTGCTCGAACCGCTCCGGCACGTTCGAGGCGGCTCTGGCGAGGCGCGCTTGTCGGCCGTGCCCGCGAAGCCCGAGGCGAGGATCACGCCCGACTTCGACGGCGGCACCTTCCGATTCGTCGGCGAGGCGATCCGCACGCACTACCTCGAGTACACCGTGACGGATGGTGCGAAGACGGCGACCGGTCGCGTCCGAGTCGAGGTGTCCGCCCCACCGGAACGGGACACCACGCCGATCACGGTGCCGCACACGGCGTTCCTCCGGCAGGACCACCCGATGGAGGTCGACGTCCTCGCGACGGACATCGATCCGATCGGTGGCGTGCTCATCATCACCGGCCCGGGCCGTGCGCCCGACGACCCCGGCGTGCGCGTCGAGATCGTCGACCACCGCGTGCTGCGCGTCACGCTCACGCGCCCGCTCCCGACGGGCTCCGCGACGTTCGGGTACCGCGTGAGCAACGGCCTCGCCGACGCCGAGGGCGAGGTCACGGTGGTCGAGGTGCCCACGCCCGCGCAGTTCCAGCCGCCGGTCGCGGTCGCCGACACCGCCTCGGCGCGCACCGGTGACGTGATCGACATCGCCGTGCTCGACAACGACACGCATCCCGACGGCGACGCGCTCACGCTCGCCGCCGACCTCGTGACCCCGCCGCAGGCGGGGCTCCTCTTCACCTCCGGGGACCGGCTCCGCTACCACGCTCCGGATCGTCCCGGCGAGTTCGAGGCGGTCTACCGCGTGGAGGGACCCGACGGCCAGTTCGCCACGGCGTCCGTGGCGATCACCGTGCGCGAGGCCGACGCGCAGACCAACGCGGCCCCCGTGCCCCGCACGGCGACGGCGCGGGTGCTGTCCGGCGACACCGTGCGCATCCCGATCCCGCTCGGCGGCACCGATCCCGACGGCGACTCCGTGCAGCTGCTCGGTCAGGAGTCGAATCCCGAGCGCGGCTCGGTCGTCTCGCGCGGACCCGACTGGCTCGAGTACCGGGCGGGGGAGTACTCGGCCGGCACCGACACCTTCTCGTACGCCGTGGTCGACGCGCTCGGCGCGCGCGCGACCGGCACGGTCCGGGTCGGCGTCGCACCGGGACTCGGCGGCGCGCGCTCACCGGTCGCGGTCGACGATTCCGTGACGGTCCGCCCGGGCCGCACGGTCGCGGTGCGCGTGCTCGAGAACGACTCCGACCCCGACGGCTCGACGCTCAAGGTCGTCTCGGTCGAGGAGGTCACGGGCGGCGCGACCGCGAAGATCCGCGACCGCGGTCGCGAGATCAGGGTCGAGGTCCCCGACCGCGAGGGGCAGTACGGCTTCATCTACGCGATCGAGAACGCCCGGCTCGGAACCGCGTCGACGTTCCTGCGGATCGAGGCGGACGCCGACGCCCCGCTCTCCCGGCCCGAGGCTTCCGACGTCGTGCTCAGCCTCAGCGACGTGCTCGAGGAGGAGCAGGTCGACGTCGACGTCCTCGACGGCGTGTTCATCGCCGACGCCGATGCCGGCGACGCCGACGTGGCGCTCGTCGACGGCTACGACGACGGCGCACGCGTCACCGGTGACGGCTCGATCAGCATCGAAGTGCAGGATCGTCGGCGCATCGTGCCGTTCTCCGTCGGCCATCCCGAGGACCCCGGCGTCCGGGCCTACGCCTTCGTCTGGGTTCCCGGGCGCGACGACGCCCTCCCGCAGCTGCGGCGCGACGCCCCGGAGGTGCGCGTCGCCACCGGCGAGGAGGCGGTGCTCGAACTCGAGGACTACGTCGTCGCGGCGTCCGGTCGGCCCGTGCGCTTGACGGATGCCGCGACGGTGCGGGCATCGCACGACGACGGCAGCGACCTGGTCGTCGATGCCGACACCGTGCGGTATCGGAGCGAGGAGGGCTACTTCGGCCCGGCGTCGATCTCCTTCACGGTGACCGACGGCGAGTCGGTCGACGACCCGGAGGGCCGCACCGGGACCATCGTCATCCCGATCGAGGTGCTCCCCGAGCCGGGGCAGCCGCCGACCTTCGTCGGCGGCGTCCTGCCATTCGAACCGGGTGAGTCGCGCACGATCGACCTCGTGCGACTCACGAGCCGGCCCGACGAGGGCGGCCCCCCGCTGCAGTTCGCCGTGGTCGGCGAGGTGCCGTCGGGCTTCGACGTCGCGCTCGACGGCCAGGAGCTGCGGGTCACCACGTCCGAATCCACGCCGAAGGGCACGCGCGCGTCGGTCGGCATCGCCGTCTCGGCCGGCGACGTCGAGGGCACGGCCGGACGGATCCAGCTCGAGGTCGTGCCCTCCACGCGACCCGTCGCCCAGCCCGCGCCCGACCTCGCCGTGGCCCCGCGCGGCCAGACCACGACGGTCGATGTGCTCGCGAACGACGCGGCGGGCAACCCGTTCCCCGACACGCCGCTCCGCGTCGTCGGCGTGCGAGGGCTCGACGCCTCGAGCCTGCCGGCGGGGGTGTCCGTGACGCCGAGCGACGATCGATCGCGGCTCGCCGTCGCCGTGTCCGAGGGTGCGGCCCCCGTGAACACGACGATCCAGTACCAGGTGGCCGACGCGACCGGCGATCCGAGCCGCTACTCGTGGGGCACGGCCACGATCTCGGTCCAGGACCGACCCGACCCGGTCGCCGACGCGCGCATGACCGCCTTCCAGGACGGCGCGATCGACGTGGCCTTCGCCGCCGGAGCAGCGAACAACTCGCCGATCGAGGGGTATCGCATCGCCTTGCTCGACCCGTCGAGCGGCGCGGAGATCGGCGCCAGCGAATGCGCCGCGACGACGTGCACCATCCCGACCCCCGGGAACGGTCCGGGCGCGGCCGTCGAGGTGAGCATCCAGGCCCGCAACGGCATCGGGCTCTCGGATGCCGCGCAGCTCGCGACGCCCGTGTGGTCCGACGTGATCCCGGCGCCGGCGTCGGGCCTGCAGGCGCTCCCGCTCGACGGCCGCCTCCGCGTGCAGTGGCTTCCCGTCGGCACGGGCGCCGGCAGCGCGGTGCAGTCGTACGTCGTCGACGTCGCCGGTGCACCCGTCGAGATCCCGGCGTCCCGCGCGTGCACGGCCTCGCTCTGCTCGATCGACTCGCAGGAACTCGCGAACGGCAGCACGGTCGAGGTCTCGGTCAGCGCGCGCAACGGCGCCTTCCCGGCCCTCGCCGCGTGGACCGAGGCGAGCACGACGGGCACGCCGTTCGGCTCGCCCGTCGCGGGCGACATCTCGGTCACCGCCGATGCGGCCGCGGGTTCGGTGGTCGTGTCGTGGTCTCCGTTCGGCGGCAACGGCGATCCGATCGCCGGCTACTTCGTGCAGCGACTCGTCGAGGGCGAGTCGTCGGTTCCCACGGGCGCGCAGGCGTGCTCCGTGACCTCTCCCGCACCCGGGACGGTCGTGGCGCCGGCCGTCGGCGGCGTCGTGGCCGAGATGGTGCGGGTGGGTCCGGATGCCGCGAGCGTCCAGTTCGCGGGGACGATCACCGAATCCGCGCGGTACTCGTTCATCGTGTGGGGCTTCAACCGCGCCGGTTGCGTGCACACCGACGTCGCGGGGACGGTCGTGCGCCCCGCGCCGGGTGGGGTGGGCGACGTGCGGAGCGAGATGGCGTGGCTCAACGCCGAGACGTGGGATCGCTACATCGACGACGTCGACGCCGGATCGCAGCGCCTGCAGATCATCGCGGTCGACGCGAGCGGTGCGCGCGTCGGCACCGCGCGCGACTTCAACGGGTCGGGTTGGCTGCGCCAGCTGCTGAACCGCCCGTTCGGCCAGACCGCGCGATTCCAGGTCCGCGCCTGCTCGGTGTGGGGCTCATGCGGTCCCTGGTCCCAGACGCTGCCATCGGGGGAGTCCCCGACGTTGACGTTCGCCCTGCCCGGGCGCACCTACGACGCCGCGACGACGACGTGGTCGTGGACGGGTGCCCCGGCGAACAACGGACTGCCCGCCGCGTTCCGCTGCGGCACCGACGGCGACCGCGTCGGCCGCGTGGCGCAGACCGCGACCTCGTGCCAGGTGCCCGGTGCCAAGGCCGGCGACCGGGTCTGGTTGGATGTCGAGGTGGCCGGCGTGACCGCGAGGTTCGAGGCCCGATGAGCTCAGGGGAGGAGCACGCATGACCATGACTCCGGAGGAGGCGACGCGATTCGCCGCCAACCTCGACCGGCTCGTCGGTGCCGTCGAGGAGGTCCTGCTGGGCAAGAACCGCGTCATCCGACTCGCGTTCACGGCGCTGCTCAGCGACGGCCACCTGCTCCTCGAGGACGTCCCCGGCACCGGCAAGACCTCCCTGGCGCGTGCGATGGCGCAGTCCGTCGACGGCGGGAGCAATCGCGTGCAGTTCACTCCCGACCTGCTGCCGGGCGACATCACCGGCGTCTCCGTGTACGACCAGCGGTCGGGCGTCTTCGAGTTCCATCCGGGACCCGTGTTCGCCAACATCGTGCTCGCCGACGAGATCAATCGGGCGAGCCCGAAGACGCAGTCCGCGCTGCTCGAGGTGATGGAGGAGGGCCAGGTCACGGTCGACGGGCAGACCCACCCGGTCGGCCGTCCCTTCATGGTGATCGCCACGCAGAATCCGGTCGAGCAGGCCGGCACCTATCGGCTCCCCGAGGCGCAGCTGGACCGGTTCCTCATGCGCACGTCCATCGGCTACCCCGACCACGCCTCGACGATCCGGATCCTCGAGGGCACCGACCAGCGAGCGCACGACCAGCGCATCGAAGCGCGCCTGCGCGCCGAGGAGATCGTCGAGATGACCGCGCTCGCGCGCACGGTCTACGTCGACCCGACCATCCACGACTACGTGTCGCGCCTCGTGGACGCCACGCGGACGGCCAAGGAGGTGCGCCTCGGCGTCAGCGTGCGAGGAGCGCTCGCCCTGGTGCGCACCGCGAAGACCCATGCGGCCGGACGCGGGCGCCACTACGTGGTGCCCGACGACGTCAAGGCGCTCGCCGAGCCCGTGCTCGCGCACCGCCTCATCCTCGACCCCGAGGCCGAGTTCGACGGCGTGACGGCGTCCAACCTCATCGCCCAGGTGCTCATCGAGACGCCGCCGCCCTCCGCGAGGCAGGCCGGGTGACCTTCCACACGCGCTCGACGATCCCCGAGGAGGCCGCGAAGGAGGGCCTGCTCGCGGTGATCATCGAGCGCGCCGTCGTGGCCGCCCGCGCCGCGGCATCCGTCGCAGACCGATGGACCGCTGCGGTCCGGAGCGTGGTGACCCCGCTCGGCTGGGGCATCGTCTTCGCGGCGGTCGTGGCGCTGATCGTCGGGTACGGCTGGGGCTGGGGTGAGCTCGTCGTCATCGGGTGGGGGCTCGGGCTCCTCGTCGCGCTCGCCTCCGCCTGGCTCGCCGGGCGCGGCGCCGGAAGCATCGAGCTCACGCTTCCGGTCGATCGGGTCGCGGTCGGCGAGACGGCCGAGGCTCGCCTCGAGGCGCACAATCCCGGTCGCAGGCGATTCGCCGCCGCCCGCCTCGAGCTCCCCGTCGGCACCAGGATCCTCACCAGGATGATCCCCGCGTTGCCTCGTGGAGGCGCGTTCGACGAGCGGATCGCGGTGCCGACCACGCGTCGCGGTGTCATCCCGGTCGGCCCGGTTCGAACCGTGCGCGCCGACCCCGTCGGGCTCATGCGGCGCGAGATCGTCTGGTCGGAAGTCCGGATGCTGCACGTGCACCCGCGCACGATCGCCGTCTCGCCCCTCAGCACGGGATTCCTCCGCGACCTCGAGGGCACGCCGACACGGGATCTCACGGTCAGCGACATCGCCTTCCATGCGCTGCGTGAGTACCAGCCCGGCGACGATCGCCGATTCATCCACTGGCGGAGCTCGGCGAAGACGGGCACCTTCATGGTGCGCCAGTTCGAGGAGACGCGCCGGAGCCGCCTCATGGTCGTGCTCGATCTCGCCGCCGATGCGTACGAGGATCCCGACGACTTCGAGCTCGCGGTGAGCACCGCCGCCTCCCTCGGCGCCCGTGCCATCCGAGACGCCCGGACCCTGAGCTTCGTGACCTCCGCGGCCGCCCGGCCGGCACCAGAGCGAGCCCGGCCCGCCGAGCGCGCGGATCGACCCGACCGGACGCGACCGGGAACCGGCGGCGCGCGGGGTGCGGCGATGCGCGAGCTGCCGACCGCCTCGCGCGATCGGCTGCTCGATGCGCTGTGCGTCGTCGAGGTCGATACGCGCATGAGCGGCCTCGCCGAGACCGTCCGGGCGGCCGCCGAGACGGTCACGGGCGTGTCCCTCGCCTTCCTGGTCACCGGAGCCGGGAGGAGCCTCGCGGACCTGCGGGCGGCGGCCGCCCGCCTCCCGCTCGGCGTCGAGGGCGTCGTGGTGCGCTGCTCCGACGAGGGCGAGGCGAGTGCGCGCGTGGTCGGCGGACTCTCCGTGCTGGACATCGGGTACCTGGACGACCTCCGCTCGATGCTGGCGAGGACGGCGTCGGTCGCATGACGGTCTCCTCGGACGAGCGCTTCGGCGGCCCCGCGCCGACGGCCCGGCTGCTGCGACGCCGGCCGCGCGGACTGGACGGACGGAACCCCCTCTCGGTCGCGCTCTCGGTGGTCCTCGTCGCCGCGATGGTCCTCGCGGCGATGATCCCGTGGTGGCCCGTGTACGAGCATCCCCAGTTCATCGCCGCCGCGGTCGGATCCGTCCTCGCGGGCTGCGTGGTCGGCCTGCTCGGTGCGATCTTCGCGTGGCCCTCATGGGTGGTGGCGTGCAGCGTCGCCGCGTCGTTCCTCGTCCTCGGCGTCCCCTTGGCCGTCCCGACCCAGACCTACCTCGGCGTGCTCCCGACCGCAGAGGGACTCGTCGACCTCGTCACGGCCACGGCCCTGTCGTGGAAGCAGCTCGTCACGATCACCGTGCCGGTCGGCACGTACCAGGCGCTGCTGGTCCCGCCGTTCCTGCTCGGGCTCGTCGCCTCCGTGCTCGCCACGACCATCGCGCTGCGCACGCGCCGTCCGGCGACGGCCGCCATCCCGCCCGCCGTCGTCTTCGTCGCCGGCATCGCGCTCGGCGTAGTGCACGACGACCTCGCGGTCGAGGCCGGCCTGGCGTTCCTGTTGACGACCGTGGCGTGGCTCGTACGGATCGCCATCGGCGAGCGTCGCAAGGCCATGCTCGACCGTCCCGTGGACGCCGTGCTCATCGACGCACGCCGCATCGCGAGTGCGGCCGTGCTGACCGCCGTCGCCGTCGTCGGCGCGACGGCTGCCGCGTTCGTCGTGCCGCCCGGCCCGCGCGACGTGGTGCGCGCCGAGCTGCAGCCGCCGTTCGAGCCCGACAAGTACGTGAGCCCGCTGGCCGGCTTCCGGGCGGCGTACGCGCCTGACGTCGCATCGGAGCAGATGCTCGCGGTCACGGGCCTGCCCGAGGGCGCCGGCATCCGCATCGCGACGCTCGACACGTACGACGGGGTCGTCTATTCGGTCGGCGGCGGTTCGTCCGCGTCCGGCCAGTTCGTGCGCCTGCCCTACCGGCTCGACCAATCCACCGCGCCGGGCGAGCCGGTGCGGATCGACGTGGACGTGCTCGGGTACGACGACGTGTGGGTGCCCGGCATCGGCCAGCTCGAGGAGATCCGCTTCACTCCGCGGTCGCTCGGGGAGGAGTTCCACTACAACGACGTCACCGGGACCGGCGGCCTCCCCGACGGGCTCCACGAGGGCGACGGGTTCGAGGCGGAGTCCATGGCCGCGCCCGTGGGCCAGGACCTCAGCCGCCTCAGCCCCGGCGGTGCGGTGCTGCCCGAGGCGCCCGAGCTGCCCGACGAGCTCTCGCGCCTGCTCGACGACTGGGCGCCGGCGTCGGCCTCGCAGGGCGAGCGCCTCGCCGCCGTCATCGAGGGCTTCCACCGCGAGGGCTATGTGAGCCACGGCCTCGACGAGGATGAGCCGAGCCGGTCCGGGCACGCGCTCGACCGCCTGGCCGAGCTGGCGACCGCCAAGCCCATGATCGGCGACGGGGAGCAGTACGCGGTCGCCGCCGCGTTGATGGCTCGAAGCATCGGCTTCCCGGCGCGCGTCGTCGTCGGCTACCTCCCGCCGCGCGATGCCGAGGCCGGTGAGAAGACGCACGTGTTCCGCAGCGACGACCTCCAGGCCTGGATCGAGGTGCAGTCGGTCGAGGGCGCTTGGATCCAGGTCGACCCGAATCCCGAACCGCGCGACATCCCCGAGCGCCAGCCCGACGAGCCGACCATCGTCTCGCGACCGCAGTCGGCGCTGCCACCGCCCGACGATCCGACCCCGGTCGACGACCTCGCCGCCGAGCCAGACCCGGGACGTGACGATCCCGACGACACCGCCGGCTGGCTCGTCGCGCTCCTCGGAGTGCTCCGTGTCGCGGGCATCGTGCTGGCCGTGATGGCGCTGCTCGCGGCGCCCTTCGCCGCCATCATCGCGGCCAAGGCGCGTCGCCGGCGACTGCGGCGCCGCGCTGCGACATCCGTCGAGCGCATCGAGGGCGGCTGGGAGGAGTTCACCGACACGGCCGCGGACTACGGATATCCCATCGGGCCCACCGCGACGCGCGCCGAGCAGGCCGCCACCGTGGGCGGGCTCGGCCCGCTCGTCCTGGCCGCCGTGGTCGACCGCGCCGTCTACGCGCCCGGCGGACCGGGCGACGGCGACGACGATCGCGTGTGGACGGCGGTGGAGGAACTCCAGCGGCGCCTCGCCGAGCCGCGATCCCGGCGCGAGCGGATGCGGGCCGCGATCTCGCTGGGTTCCCTCGGGGGTACGCTGGCTCGCGGAAGGGAGCCGGGTCGTGAACTGCAGGATCTGCGGGGCGCAGCTGCCCGAGGGCGCCATGTTCTGCGGCGAATGCGGCAGCTCCACCTCGGCGACGCCGGAGTCGCGCCGTCCCCTCGACCCGCGACCCGGCGACACGTACGTGCTGCATCGCTCGGAGAGCGGCGTGATCAGCGTGCCGCTCCAGGACCACCCGCCCGTCGAGGTTCCGGAGGTGCCGGCGAACCCCGGCGAACCGATGCGGCAGGAGCCTCCGGGCGGCGAGGCGTCCACCGGCCCCTCGCCCGTCGCACCCCAGGTGGCCGCGTTCGTGCTCACCTTCACGACGGGCGAGGTGGTCACCGTCTCGGGCGACGGACTGATCGGGCGACGCCCGATGCCGCAACCCGGTGAATCCTTCGCCCATCTCGTCCAGATCGTCGATCGCGGGCTTTCGGTCTCGAAGACGCACCTCGAGTTCGGCGAGCACGATGGCGGGCTGTGGGTCGCCGACCGCTTCTCGTCGAACGGCACGGTCGTCCGGCGTCCGGGTGAGGACGGCCTCCGCTGCGAGCCGGGGCGGCGGGTGCAGGTTCCCCGGGGCAGCCGCGTGGAGATCGGCGAGCAGGCCTTCACGGTCGCCTGAGAGCGCGCCAGCCCTCCTCAACACCCCCTGCGGTTCGCACGGACCGCCGGATCCGCCCGGGTCGCCGGGCGTGGACGTCGGCGTATGGTCCGCTGGACCGGTGCCCGATCGCGATCGCCCCGCCGGCCCGGCGACGCTCGTGCTGCCACCCGCCGCAGCCGAGCCCGCTCGAGCCGGATTCCCGTGGATCGCCTCGACCGCGCCGGTTGCGGCGGCGATCGCGATCTGGGCGATCACTGGTTCCGCGTTCGCGCTCGTCTTCGCGGCGCTCGGTCCTGTCGTCGCGTTCGCCACGATGCTCGACGCCCGTCGCATCGGTGCGCGCGCCCGGCGGCGCGCCCTGGCCGATCGGGCCGACGCGATCGCGCGACTGCGCATCGAGGTCGAGGCACGCCATGCGACCGAGCGCGATGCCGCCTGGCGCCGCTCGCCGTCCGCGCGCGCTGCGGTCGATCGCGCCGTGCCGATGTGGCGACACGCCGCGCCACCCCCGATCGTGGTCGGACGCGGTCCCGTGGCCAGCGAGCTCAGGCTCGACGGTGTCGCGGTCGACGACGCGGATACCGCGCTGGTCGACGACACCGCACGGCTCGACGGCGCACCGGTCCGCGTCGACGTGCGCCACGGCATCGGGTTCGTCGGCGACCCGGTGCTCGCCCGGGCCGCGGCGCGAGCCGTGCTCGTGCAGTGCGCCGACGCCGTGGGTCCCGCCGAACTCGCCCTGCAGGTCCCCGATCGCGATTGGGAGTGGGCGACGGTGCTCCCGCATCGCCGTGGTGGCCCGCCGTCGCCGACGCTCGTCGTCCACGAGCCCTCCCGCACCACGCGGCTCGACGGGCCGGACGCGGCGGGCGCACGCCAGCGTGCCGCATTCCGCATCGCGGTCGCTCGCGATCCCGCCGCGCTGCCACCGGGGATCGGCTCGGTGCTGCACCTCGCGAGCCCGCGGACGGGCGTCCTGCATCGGACGGCTCGACGGCCGATCGAAGTGGAGCCCGAACTGCTCGCGGTCGCCGAGGCGTCGGCGTGGGCCGCGCGGCTCGAGCAGGCCGCCAGGCGGGCCGGATTGGCCGGTCCGGATCGCGACCTGCCTCGTCGCGTGCCGTTCTCGTCGCTTCCCCTTCCGGCGACGGCCCGTCCGGGCGACCGGACGCGTCTCCCGGCCGTGGTCGGAATCGCCGACGACGGCCCCGTCGAGCTCGAGCTCACGTCCGGCCCGCACGCGCTCGTCGCGGGCACGACCGGCAGCGGCAAGAGCGAGTTCCTGCTCGCGTGGATCACGTCGCTCGCGCTCGCCCATCCGCCCGACCGGGTCGCCTTCCTCCTCGTGGACTTCAAGGGCGGCGCCGCATTCGCCCCGGTCGCGTCGCTCCCGCACGTCACGGGGATCGTGACCGACCTCGACGACACCCAGGCGGCACGGGCGGTCGCGAGCCTGCGTGCCGAAGTCCGCCATCGCGAGCTGGTGCTGCGGGCGGCGGGCGCGCGCGACCTCGCGACGCTTCCCGACGGCATCGAACTGCCTCGTCTCGTGGTGGTCGTCGACGAGTTCCAGGCGATGGTCGAGCGATTCCCCGAACTCGGCGACGTCATCGCCGACCTGGCTGCCCGCGGGCGGTCGCTCGGCGTGCACCTGGTCCTGGCCTCCCAGCGACCGAACGGCGTCGTGCGCGAGCAGGTGATGGCGAACTGCGGGATCCGGGTCTCGCTGCGGGTGCTGCAGCGCGCCGACAGCCTGGCCGTCGTCGGGACCGACGGCGCGGCACTGCTCGAGCCCGGCCGACCGGGCCTGGGCATCGCCGACGGCGGCGACGGACGGAGGATCCGCTTCCAGTCGGCCATCGCCGACGAGGAGGCGATCGAGGCCGTCGCGTCCTGCCACGCCGAAGCCGCTCCGCCGCGGCGGCCCTGGCTGGATCCGCTTCCCGAGCTGGTGACGCTCGACACGGTCGACGCCGTGCTCGCCCACGGACGGAGCGGCGCTCGAGGCATCGCCGGTCGGGGGGCCGACGACGGCGAGGCGATCCTGCTCGGCGTCGTCGACGAGCCCGATCGGCAGCGTCGGTCGCCCGCCGCGTGGCGACCCGCGCACGACGGACCCCTGATCGTGCTCGGAACGCCGCACTCGGGCCGTTCCGGCCTGCTCGCGGCGATCGCGAGGCAGGTGGAGGCGAGGCATGGCCTTTCGTCGGTGCTTCGGGTCGAGGGCTCGCGGAGCGCCGTCTGGGATGCGCTCGAGGCCTCGGGCGGAATCGACGCCGGCGCCGGACGGCCCGCGCTGGTGGTCCTCGACGACCTCGACACGCGGTTCGCGTCCTGGCCCGACGAGTATCGCCTCGCGGCGTTGCTGCGGGTCGAGGAACTGCTCCGGATCTCACGCCGCTCGGGCGTCGCGGTCGCAGCGTCCGCGGTCAGGTCGAACGGGATGGGCGCAGGGATCCGCGACGGATTCACGACGACCGCGTTCCTCCGGCACGCCTCGCGCTCCGATCTGGTCCACGCCGGCGGAGCGGGCACCCACTGGGGCGCCCATGAGCCACCCGGCTCCGGGCAGTGGCGCGGCCTGCGGGCCCAGTTCCTCCATTCCGATCTTCGCCCGGACGCCGCCGAGCACCCGATCGAACCGGTGGCGTTCGACGGGCTCGAGATCGCGGCGGTCGCCTCGGCGACGCCCGAGGCCGACGCGACGGCCCTGCGAGCACACCTGCCCGGTGCGGAGGTCATCCGGCTGGGATCGACGCCCGGGACCGCGGTGCAGGCGATGGATGCCCTCGAGTCCGTCGCCGCGGGGAGCGGCACCGAGTCGCATGCGATTCGCCTGATCGTCGGAGATGCCGAGGATTGGGCGGCGAACTGGTCGCTCGCGCACGCAGCACGGTCCCGAGCGACGATCGTCGTGCATGGGGGCCACGCCGAGTTCCGCTCCCTGGCGCGGGCGACGGCGCTCCCGCCGCTGCTCGACGATCCGACGGCCCAGTGCTGGATCGCCCATCCTGAGCATGCGCCCGCGAGACGCGCATGGTTGACGCGCTGAGACGACGGATTCCGCGCACGAAGCCCTATTCGGAGCACTGATTCCGTGCGTAGCGTTCGCAGAAATTAACGATTCGGACATCAACTCGTGATTTCAGCCACGCAGTGTGTCATCATCTTCGCACCCCTGCACAGCGCAGCAGACCGACAGGAGCGCCCTCGTGAGCAGCCGACCCCTTCCCCAGGACCCCATCGTCCGCGCCCTCATCGCCCGAGCCCGGCAGTCGCAGATGACTCGCCGCGGACTCCTCGCCGGCGCCGGAGCCGGCGCGTCCGCGCTCGCCCTGGCGGCGTGTTCCACCGGCGGCGGACAGGCCAAGCCGACCGCGGCCGCCGACGAGTCGGCCAACGACAAGACCCTGAACTGGGCGAACTGGGCCGCCTACATCGACGAGGACGACGCGGGCAACTACCCCACGCTCGACCGCTTCCAGGAGGAGACCGGCATCGCGGTCAACTACGAGGTGGCCGTCGACGACAACAACACCTACTACGGCAAGGTCAAGGACCAGCTCGCGCTCGGCAAGGACATCGGCGCCGACACCGTGTGCCTCACCGACTGGATGGTCTCCCGCTGGATCCGGCTGGGCTACACCCAGCCGCTCGACCACGCGAACATCCCGAACATGGCGAACCTCGCACCGGCGCTCGCCAACCCCGACTTCGACCCGGGTCGCGAGCACTCGCTCCCGTGGCAGGGTGGCTTCGCCGGCATCTGCTGGAACGTCGAGAAGGTGCCCGGCGGACTCGCCTCCGTCGAGGACCTCTGGAACCCCGAGCTCAAGGGCCGCGTCGGCGTGCTCTCCGAGATGCGCGACACCATGGGGCTCATCATGCTCCAGAACGGCGTCGACATCTCGGGCGAGTGGGGCGACGCCGAGTACGACGCCGCGATCGAGGTCCTCGACGAGCAGGTCGCGAACGGCCAGATCCGCAACATCAAGGGCAACTCGTACCTGGAGGACCTCAAGAGCGAGGACACGCTCGCCGCGATCTGCTGGTCGGGTGACATCACGGTCATCAACGCCGAGGCCGGCGACAAGTGGCAGTTCGCCATTCCCGACGCGGGCGGCACGCTGTGGAACGACAACTTCCTGATCCCGATCGGCTCGCCTCGCAAGACCAACGCCGAGACGCTGATCAACTACTACTACGACCCCGAGGTCGCCGCCGAGGTCGCCGCGTGGGTGAACTACATCACGCCGGTGGTCGGCGCACAGGAGGCCGCCATGGCCATCGACCCCGAGCTCGCCGAGAACCAGCTCATCTTCCCGAACGAGGAGACGCTCTCGACCGCGCACATCTTCCGCGCCCTGTCCGGCGCCGAGGAGCAGAAGTACCAGGCGCAGTTCCAGCAGATCCTCCTGGGATCGTGATGTCGGTCCGCGAATTCGCCGAACGCGGTGCCGACCTCGAACTGGTCGGCATCCAGAAGCGATTCCCCGGCTTCACGGCCATCGAAGAGCTCGACCTGACCATCCCCGCGGGATCCTTCTTCGCCCTGCTCGGCCCCTCCGGGTGCGGCAAGACGACCACGCTCCGACTCGTCGCCGGGCTCGAGGAGCCCACCAAGGGACGCATCCTCATCGGCGGCAAGGACGTCACGGACGCCAAGGCGCACCAGCGTCCGGTCAACACCGTCTTCCAGAGCTACGCGCTGTTCCCGCACATGTCGATCATCGACAACGTCTCGTTCGGGCTGAAGCGGCGGCGCATCGACGATGCGCAGGGCAAGGCCCACGAGGCGCTGAAGCTGGTCGAGCTCGACCACCTCGCGCAGCGCCGACCCGCGCAGCTCTCGGGCGGACAGCAGCAGCGCGTGGCGCTCGCCCGCGCGATCGTGAACCGACCGGCGCTCCTCCTGCTCGACGAGCCGCTCGGCGCGCTCGACCTCAAGCTGCGTCGCCAGATGCAGCTCGAGCTCAAGACGATCCAGGAGGAGGTCGGCCTGACCTTCCTCCACGTCACGCACGACCAGGAGGAGGCCATGACCATGGCCGACACCGTCGCCGTGATGAACAAGGGCGCGATCGAGCAGATGGGCGCGCCCGAAGAGCTCTACGAGCTGCCGCGCACGGCGTTCGTCGCCAACTTCCTCGGCAAGTCGAACCTCTTCACGGGCGACGTGACCGGCACCACGAGCACCTCGGTCACCGTCGATGCCGGCGGCAACCGCATCACCGTGCCGACCTCGCGCGCCCAGCGCCACCAGGGCCTCGTCACGGTCGGGGTGCGGCCCGAGAAGGTCGCACTGCACCTCGAGCAGCCCGCCGAGACGGCCGACCGCAACATCCTCGGACCGGGTCGCGTCATCGACGTGTCGTTCGCCGGCGTGAGCACCGAGTACATCGTCGCCATCCCGGGGGTCGGCACGATCTCGATCTTCTCCCAGAACATGGGCTTCGGTCCGGTCGCCACCGAGGGGGCCGAGGTGTGGGTCAGCTGGGACGTCGAGCACGGCTTCGGCCTCGCCGACGAGCCCGACGAGTCGAGCCGATTCCCGGCCGACGCCGACACGCAGTCGATCGCCGTGCAGCGTCGCGAGGCGCTGATCTCGGAGCTCGAGGGCAACTGAGCATGGCCTTCGCAGCATTCGCGACGACGGAGGCGCAGCCGCAGGCCCCCAAACGGAGGAGCCCGATCGCGCTCTTTCTGCTCCTGCCCGGCATCCTCTACCTCGTCCTGTTCTTCCTCACGCCGCTGATCTCGCTGATCCTCACGTCGCTGCAGGCGCCGAACGAGTTCGGCGACATCGGCGTGTACGACTACGCCTTCAACTGGCAGAACTACGTCACGGTGGTCGAGCAGTACTGGCCGCATATCCTGCGCTCATTCGGCTACGCGCTCGCCGCGACCGTGTTCGCGCTGTTGTTCAGCTATCCGCTGGCCTACTTCATCGGCGTGAAGGCCCGCCGCTGGCCGCTGCTGCAGAGCCTGCTGCTCGTGCTGGTGATCGCCCCGTTCTTCATCAGCTTCCTGCTGCGCACCCTCGCCTGGAAGCAGATCCTGTCCGACGAGTCGCTCATCATCACCTCGCTCAAGGCGATCGGCCTGCTCGGACCCGATGCGTACTTCGCCGGCACGCCGTTCGCGGTGATCTTCGGCCTGACGTACAACTTCATCCCGTTCATGACGCTGCCGCTCTACACGACGCTGGAGCGGCTCGACACGCGGTACCTCGAGGCGGGCAGCGACCTCTACGCGAACGCCTTCACGGTCTTCCGCAAGGTCACCGTGCCGCTGTCGATGCCCGGCATCGTCGCGGGAACGCTGCTCACGTTCATCCCCGCGGCGGGCGATTACGTCAACGCGAGTCGCGACTTCCTCGGAGGACCGGACACGCAGATGATGGGCAACGTCATCGAGGCGAACTTCCTCGTGCTGCTGAACTACCCGGCGGCCGCGGCGCTCTCGATCATCCTGATGGCCGCGATCCTCGTGCTCGTGGGCGTCTACGTGAAGCGATCCGGAACGGAGGACCTGCTGTGAGCGGTGAGGTGCAGGCCGCCGCCGTGCTCGGCGGGTTCAGCGAGAGCGAGGAAGTCGAGGACCGCCGTCGCCGGCAGCGTCCGCGTGGGCGAAGGCTCGGGCTCGGCGACTGGCTGCTGCCGGTCTACGTCACGCTCGCGTTCATCTTCCTGTTGATCCCGATCGTCTACACGTTCGTGTTCTCGTTCAACGACTCGATCAAGTCGAACATCGCCTGGCGCGGGTTCACCTTCGACAAGTGGCTGAACGTGTGCAACGTCGAAGGCGGCGCGGTGTGCGAGGCGTTCGGCAACAGCATCGTGATCGGCCTGGTCGCGACGGTCGTCGCGACGGCGCTCGGGACGATGATCGCGATCGCCCTGGTCCGCTACCGATTCCGCGCGCGCTCGGCGATCAGCCTGCTGCTGTTCCTGCCCATGGCCACGCCCGAGGTCGTGCTGGGTGCCGGGCTGGCCGCCCAGTTCCTCGCGGTCGGCGTTCCGAAGGACATGCTGACGATCATCCTGGCGCACACGATGTTCTGCATCAGCTTCGTCGTGGTGACGGTCAAGGCGCGCGTCGCGAGCCTGGATCCGGCGCTCGAGGAGGCAGGTCGCGACCTCTACGGCTCGCCCCGCGAGGTCTTCTGGCGGATCACGTTCCCGCTGCTGCTGCCCGGCATCATGGCGGCGGCACTGCTCGCCTTCGCCCTGAGCTTCGACGACTTCATCATCACGAACTTCAACTCCGGTTCGGTGTCGACGTTCCCGAAGTACATCTACATCTCGGCGTCGCGCGGCATCCCGGCCGAGGCGAACGTGATCGCCTCGGCGGTGTTCATCGTGGCGCTCGTGATCGTCGTGGTCGCGCAGGTGTCGCGGGCCGCCCGCGCGAAGCGCCTCGCGGCCGCGGCGGGCTGAGCCGATCGAGAGCGGATGCCGCGGGCGCCGACACCGGGCCCGCGGCATCCGCCGTCGACGAGCCGCCGGACGATCAGACCGTCGCGCGGATGCGACCGACCACGGCGCCGCCGCCGAGCACGTCGAGTCCGAGGTCGGGCTCGACCGCGTCGACCGCGGCCGAGTCGATCGCGCCGACGCCGGCGAGCAGGCGCGCGGCGACGATCGCGGACGCGCGAGGTGAGCCGTCGAGCATCTTCAGTGCAACGGTGGTTCCGTCGGGTGCGGCCATCACCTGGACGCCCTCGGCACCGAACTTCGCGAACACCCCGAGCCGGTCGATGACGACCGAGTCGGGCCGACCCGGACCGGCCACCGCCCATCCGTTGGATCGCACGCCGTCGCCGACGGCGGCCGCCTCGCGGAACAGGGCGAACGGCGAGCTCGTCGACGAGGACGCGATCTTCTGGATCCCGCGCGCGAGGCCCGTGAGGCTGAGGGCGTGCACCGGCGCTCCGCACCCGTCGACGACGGTCGCGACGGGACGCTCGCCCGTCAGGCGCTCGAGCACGTCGAGCACGCGCTTCTGCAGGGCGTGCTCGGGATCGAGGTAGTCGTCGAGCGACCAGCCGTTCGCGCGGCAGGCGAGCAGCATGGCGGCGTGCTTGCCCGAGCAGTTCATCGTGATGGCCTCGGGTCGCTCGCCCGCACGGACGAGCTGATCACGTGAGGCGCGATCGGTCGGATACTCGGGCGGGCAGCGCAGCGCCGTGGCGGGCAGCGACTCGCGTGCGAGCAGGCCGCGGACGAGCGCGACATGGCGCGGGGTCCCGGTATGGCTCGCCGTCGCGATCGCGGCGTCCTCGCCGCGGAGCGTCACCCCCGAGGTCATCACGGCGATCGCCTGGAACGGCTTCATGCTGGATCGGGGCAGTACGGGAGCAGCCGGGTCGCCGAGCACGCGGGCGACATCGCCGCCCGGGGCGAGGACGACCGCCGAGCCGACGTGCCGGGATTCGACGAAGCCGCCGCGCTCGACCACGGCGAGCTCGGCCGCGGCGGAGGCCGGGAAGGTCGCGCCCACGTTCAGGCGAGCGTCGCGAAGGCCTCGTCGAGCACGCTGAGGGCGTCCTCGATGAGCGCGTCGGTCATCCGCAGGCTCGGCAGGAACCGGAGCACGTTGCCCCAGGTGCCGGCGCTGAGGAACAGGACGCCCTGCTCGGCCGCGTACGAGACGACCTTCCCGACCGCCTCGGGATTCGGCTCCTTGCTCGTCGCGCCCGTGCCCGGGCGCACCAGCTCGATCGCGATCATGGCACCGCGGCCGCGGATGTCGCCGATGACGTCGTACTTCTCGCGCAGGCGCTCGAGGCCGGCCGTGAGCGTGGCCTCGATGCGCTGCCCCTCGGCGAGGAGGTCCTCTTCGTCGATGGCCTCGAACACCGCGATGGCGGCGGCGCACGCCACGGGGTTGCCGCCGAACGTGCCGCCGAGCCCGCCGGGCTGCGAGGCATCCATGATCTCGGCACGCCCGGTGACCGCGGCGAGCGGCAGGCCTGCCGCGATGCCCTTGGCCGAGAGCACGAGGTCGGGCGTCCAGCCGAAGTGCTCGGCGGCGTAGTAGCGACCGGTGCGGGCCATGCCCGACTGGATCTCGTCGGCGATCATGACGACGCCGTTGGCGGTGCACCACTCCTGCAGGGCGGGGAGGAAGCCGTCGGCGGGCACCATGAAGCCGCCCTCGCCCTGGATGGGCTCGACGACGAGGCACGCCAGGTCGGTCGCGCCGACGACCTTCTCGAGGTAGCCGATGGTCCGCTCGGCCGCTTCGGCACCGGAGAGCCCGTCGCGATAGGGGTAGGAGCTCGGGGCGTGATAGACGTCGCCGGCGAGCGGGCCGAAGCCGGTCGCGTACGGCATCGCCTTGTAGTTCATCGCCATCGTCAGGTTCGTGCGGCCGTGATAGGCGTGGTCGAGCACCGCCACGGCGCGGCGACCGGTGAACTTGCGCGCGATCTTGACGCCGTTCTCGACCGCTTCCGCGCCCGAGTTCACGAGCACCGACTTCTTGGCGAAGTCGCCGGGCGTGTGCTGGGCGAGCAGCTCGGCGACGCGGACGTACTCCTCGTACGGCGTGATCGTGAACAGCGTGTGCAGCACGTCGCGGGCCTGGTCGACCGCGGCCTCGACCACGCGCGTGGGCGTGTGGCCGGCGGTCGTGACGCCGATGCCGGCGCCGAAGTCCACGAAGTGGTTGCCGTCGACGTCGACCAGCACGGCTCCGTTGGCACGCTCGATGTACACGGGCAGGACGCTCGAGACGCCGGATGAGACGACGGCGGCGCGGCGCGCGTGGAGCTCCTGCGAGCGCGGGCCGGGAATGGCCGTGACGATCCGTCGCTCCTGGGGCACGGCGGGCGCCGCGGCGGCGGACTCGGCGGGCAGGGATTCGACGGGGATCTGGGTGTCAGTCATGGTGCCCCCAGCCTATCCCCGCGGCGCGGAGCCGCTGTGGGCGGCTGGGTGCAGAATCGACGAGGGTGCCGCAGGGACGCCGCGGCGCCGGACGCGATGGGGAGGGGACTGCGGATGCTCGGCGAGCACCACTACGCGATCGAGCTCGAATGGGAGGGCGACCGGGGCGAGGGCACGAGCTCGTACCGCGCCTACGGGCGCCAGCACGCCGTCCGGGCCGAGGGCAAGCTCCACGAGATCGCCGGCTCGAGCGACCGCGTCTTCCACGGCGATCGCGACCGCTGGAATCCCGAGGAGCTCGTGCTGGCCGCGCTCAGCGAGTGCCACATGCTCTCGTACCTCCACGTGGCGACCCAGCACGGCGTGGTCGTGGTCGGCTACTCGGATGCCGCGACCGCGCGCATGCTCGAGGACGGCCGGGGCGGCGGGCGGCTGGTCGAGGCCGTGCTGCACCCGCGCGTCACGGTCGCCGAGCCCGCGATGCGCGAGGTCGCGGCGTCATTGCACCACGAGGCATCCGAGAAGTGCTTCATCGCGGCGTCCGTCAACTTCCCGGTGCACCATGAGCCGGTCACGCTCGTGCGCGACGAGGCGGCTCCGGCCGAGTGAGTCGCGCGGTGCTCAGCTGACGGGCAGCGGCGGTGCACCGGGCGCATCGGGTGCTGGCGGTGCCGCGGGCGGACACGGGTACCCGCCCACGAGCCGTGAGCACGGCGGGAAGTACGCGGGCAACCGCTCGTCCTGGGGGTCGCCGAACCACCGGTGCCACAGCCGCCAGAAGTTCAGGTTCCCGTAGGCCGAGCAGTCGTCCCCGCCCGACGGGTCGGCGATCACGGCGTCGTTCGGCTGATAGGGCGTGTAGTTGTACAGGTTCGCGGTCGCCTGGTTGCGGATCCGGACCTTCGACGCGCCGCACGCGGCATCCGGGTTGAACGGCACGTCGATGCGGCCGACCTGGAACTGCCGATCGGGTTGGGCCGTGTACTGCCGGAACTGCCATCCGGCCCGGTACACCTGGTTGAAGAAGCCGAAGTAGCGCGCGTCGCAGTCCGCGGTGTCCGGGCAGCCGTAGCCGGTCGCGCGCTCGTACCCGCGGGCCGTTGGCCGGGTGAGCAGCGATTGCTCCTTCTGCAGCAGCACGAGGAACGTGCGCGGGCTGATGCCGCACGCCTCGGCGACCTCGGCGATGATCCGGCTGGCGGGCATGTCGGCCTGCCCGGCGATGCGGCGACAGTGCCGCGGCCCGGCCGCGGGCACGTCGTCGACGTCCTCGACGTACTCGTCGAGGCACGCCACCCCGGCCTCCGGCCGGCAGTCGCGCGACTCGAGGAAGTCCTGGATCTCGTCCTCGGTCATCGCGCCCGAGTCGAAGAACGCGTCGTCGCTCACGATGAAGCCGGGATCGAACCGATCGGCCGACGGGATGCGCCGGTCGCCCTCCGATGCGTCCGCTCGATCGAAGCCGGCGGGCGCGCTGCAGCCTGCCAGCGCCAGTGCGACGGATGCCGCGAGCGCGGCGATCCACGAGCGCGCCGTCGTCCTCATCGGGCCGACGATACCGGCACGAGCCCGCGCGTGGCTGGGAATCAGACGCGCTCGCGCGGGGCCACGCGGTCGGCGATCTTCGCGAGCGCGCCGTGCGGCGGCACCTCGTTGTAGGCGTTGGCGAGCTCCTGCCCCGACAGCGCGTGGATCGCGGCCATGATCTCGTCGGTGGCGGCTCGGCGCGCCCGCCCCGACTCGGCCGTCCCGTGTCGGCTCACGTCGATCGGCGCCCCGAACCGCACGGTGACCGGTCGGACCCGCGGCATCGAGGACCCCACCGGCTGGATCTCCTGCGTGCCGACGAGCCCGACGGGCACGACGACGGCGCCCGTGGTCAGTGCGAGCCACGCGACGCCGGTCCGGCCCTTGTAGAGGCGGCCGTCGAGCGAGCGCGTGCCCTCGGGATAGAGCGCGAAGGCGTTGCCGGCCTCCAGGATCCGACGGCCCTGGTCGAGCGCGGCCTGCGCGGCGGCGCCGGCACCGCGCTCGACGCCCACCGCGCCGATCGCCGTGAAGAACGTGCGCGAGACCCAGCCCTTCAGCCCGGTGCCCGTGAAGTAGTGCGACTTCGCGAGGAACTGCACCGGACGCGGTGCCGCGAGCGGGATGACGATGCTGTCGACGAACGACAGGTGGTTCGAGGCGAGGATGACGGGACCGTGACGCGGCACGTGCTCGGCGCCGGTGATGGTCGGCCGGTACACCACGCGGACGAGCGGGCGGAGGACGCCTCGGACGAGACCGTAGACCGGCCCGGGCTTCGACGGCTGGGCTGGCACGGCGTCGGCCTCGATCTCACTCACGTTCCGACGGTACGTCATGCGGTATGCGGCCGTCGGAATATCACGTGGGCACGAGAAGGAGGCATGGTGCGCCATCATGGGCGCATGGACCTCTCCGCCGACGCCGTGCGACTCGGCGACACTGGCGCGCACGCCGTGGTCGCGGTCGCGGGTCGCCGCGGCGGCGTCGACGCGGTGCTGCGCGCGCACCTGGCCGCGACCGCGGAAGTGCCGGCCGACGACGTCGAGCTCGACCACGCGTGCCCGGAATGCGGCGCCCGGCACGGAAGCCCGACGGTGCGGTATCCGACGACGCCGTCCGGGGCGCACTGGTTCGCCGACGCCGCGGTCGCCGCGGGGGTCGTGGTCGCCGCCGTCGGGCCGCGCCATCCGCTCGGCGTGGGAGTCGAGGCGGCCGTGGGCGAGGTCGGTCCTGATGTCGACGAGGTCGCGCTGCATCCCGACGAGCGTCGCCGGCTCGAGGCGCTGGATGCGGCGGCCCGGCCGCTCGTGCGCGCGACGCTGTGGGCGCGCAAGGCGGCGCTGCTGCGCGCGCTCGGGCACGCCGGCGTCATCGAGCCGTCGCGGCTCGCGCTCAGCATGCCGGGGAAGGACGACGGCATCGGCCGCATCGAGCGGACCGTTCCCGAGTTCGGCTCCCGCTGGGACGAGATCCGGCTCTACGACGTGCCGGTGCCGGGCCGCGTCGCCGCCTCCGTCGCGGTGCTGCCGCGCCCCTGAGCCCCCGGCCGGGGGAGGCCGCGGCCTAGAGTGGTCGGGTGCGCAGCGTCATCATCCTCGGCTCCACGGGTTCCATCGGCACGCAGGCGCTCGACGTCGTCCGGGCCAACCCCAACCGCTTCGAGGTGGTGGGCCTCGCGGTCGGCTCGAACCGTGCCGCGCTCGACGCGCAGGCCGCGGAGTTCGGCGTCGAGCACACCGCCGTCGGCGTCGAGGAGGCGGTCCAGCTGGTCCGAGGCGTCGACGCCGACGTGGTGCTGAACGGCATCACCGGATCGGTGGGCCTCCGACCCACGATCGCGACGCTCGAGCGCGGCATGACGCTCGCGCTGGCCAACAAGGAGTCGCTCATCGTCGGCGGCGACCTCGTCACCCGACTCGCGGGTCCCGGCCAGATCGTTCCCGTCGACTCCGAGCACTCGGCGATCGCCCAGGCGCTGCGCTCGGGCACCCACGACGAGGTGCGCCGGCTCGTGCTCACCGCCTCGGGCGGGCCGTTCCGCGGGCGCTCGCGCGACGACCTCGCGGGCGTGACGCCGGCCGACGCACTGGCGCACCCGACCTGGGACATGGGCCTCGTCGTCACGACGAACTCCGCGACCCTCGTCAACAAGGGCCTCGAGGTCATCGAGGCGCACCTGCTGTTCGACGTCGACTACGACCGGATCGACGTGG
Source organism: Agromyces flavus (assembly GCF_900104685.1). NCBI lineage: Bacteria > Bacillati > Actinomycetota > Actinomycetes > Micrococcales > Microbacteriaceae > Agromyces > Agromyces flavus. The sequence goes on along the minus strand of NZ_LT629755.1, from coordinate 1,710,076 downwards.
TCGTGCACCCGCAGTCGATCGTGCACTCGATGGTCGAGTTCGTCGACGGATCGACCATCGCGCAGGCCTCTCCGCCCGACATGCGCCTGCCGATCTCGCTCGGTCTCGACTGGCCGCATCGCGTCGCGGCCGTCGGCCGACCCCTCGACTGGACGCGCGCGACGGAGTGGACGTTCGAACCGCTCGACGACGCGGCGTTCCCGGCCGTCCGCCTGGCCAAGCAGGTCGGGCGCGCCGGCGGCGAGTACCCCGCCGTCTTCAACGCGGCGAACGAGCAGGCGGTCGCCGCGTTCCACGCCGGGCGCATCGGATTCACCGGCATCGTCGACATCGTCCGCGACGTCGTCGATGCGCACGAGGCGTCTTCGGGCACGCTCACCGTCGACACGCTCGCCGAGGCCGAGCGCAACGCGCGGCGGGCCGCCGACGTGCGCATCGCGAAGTAATAGCGCCGACCCCCACGCCGCGCCATCCGTCTCCCAGCCGGCGGACAGCGCGCACCAAGGGATCGCCCCTACGATGACGGGGTGGATTCCGTGCTCGCATTCGTGATCGGCGTCGCGATCATCGTCGTCGGCCTCGCCGTCTCGATCGGCCTGCACGAGATCGGGCACCTGGTGCCCGCGAAGCTGTTCGGCGTCAAGGTGACGCAGTACATGATCGGCTTCGGACCCACGGTCTGGTCGAAGCGGAAAGGCGAGACCGAGTACGGCGTCAAGGCGATCCCGCTCGGCGGGTACATCGCGATGATCGGCATGTTCCCGCCGGCCAAGGGCGAGGCCGCCACCGCCGGCAGCACGAGCTTCTTCCGCGGTCTCGTGCAGGACGCGCGCGACTCCAGCGCCGAGTCGATCACGCCCGGCGACGAGGACCGCGCGTTCTACCGCCTCCCGGTGTGGAAGCGTATCGTCGTGATGTTCGGCGGCCCCTTCATGAACCTGGTGCTCGCGATCGTGCTGTTCGGGGTGCTCCTCATGGGGTTCGGCGTCGCCCAGGCCTCGACGACCATCGGCAGCGTGTCCGAGTGCGCGCTGCCGGCCACGAGCGAGCGCCAGACCTGCGAGTCCGGCGACCCGGCCGCACCCGGCGCGGAGGCGGGACTGCAGCCCGGCGACACCATCGTGGTCGTCGCGGGCGAGCCCATCGACTCGTGGAACGAGTCCACCGCGATCATCCGCGACCACCCCGACGAGCCGATCGACATGGTCGTGCTCCGCGACGGCGAGGAGGTCACCCTCGAGGTCACGCCGTTGCTCAGCGAGCGGTACGTGACCGACGAGCGGGGCCAGGTCGTGACGGATGCCTCGGGCGACCCGGTCACCGTCCAGGCCGGCTTCGTCGGCATCGGTCCCGCGACCGAGACCGTGCGCCAGCCGGTGACGGCCGTGCTGCCCATGGTCGGCGAGAACGTGCAGGCGGTCGCGGGCATCATCGTCAACCTGCCCCAGCGCATCGTCGACGTGGCCGAGGCCGCCTTCGGCCCCGAGGAGCGCGACCCCAACGGTCCGATCTCGGTCGTGGGCGTCGGGCGCGTCGCCGGCGAGATCGCGAGCCTCGACGAGGTGCCGCTCGCGTCGAAGGCCGCCGGACTGGTCGGCATCCTCGCCTCGCTGAACATCGCCCTCTTCGTGTTCAACCTGATCCCGCTGCTTCCGCTCGACGGCGGGCACATCGCCGGAGCCCTGTGGGAGGCGATCCGCCGCGGCTGGGCGAAGCTGCGCCGTCGGCCCGATCCCGGCCCCGTCGACCTCGCCAAGCTCATGCCGCTGACGTTCGCGGTCGTCGTGATCCTCGGCGGCATGAGCGCCCTGCTGATCTACGCCGACATCGTCAAGCCCGTCTCGCTGTTGTGAGCCGCGGGCTACTCCCTACGGAGTACGCGCGGTCCCTCCGTGCAGACGATCCGGTGCGGCGGCTGCGGCGCTAGCATCGGGGGATGCCCGCGTCACCGTGGGACGGACCGCCCCACTGGGACGGTCGGCCCGAGCGCTTCCGTCCATCGCCGACGTTCACGCTCCTCGCGCCCGTGGTGGTCTGCCTCCTCGTGCAGGTTCCCGCGGCGATCGGCATCGCGGCGTGGCTGCACGTTGGCTGGGCCGCCGGACTCGGCCAGGTCGCCCTCGCGGCCGCCGGACCCCTCGCGCTGCTCGGCTCCCGTCGCGCACCCGGACCGACCGTGGCGGTCGTCTCGGCACTCGCCCTCGTCGACCTGCTCTCCGGTCCCGATGTCGGGCCGCCGTACCTCGCGCTGGCCTTCGCCATCGTGCTCGCGGTCGCCCGTGGCGCGCTCGTGTGGGCCGTGGTCTCGGTGGTGGCCGCATGGGTCGCCGCACTGTCGCTCGGTTCGACGCTCGGCGTGTCGTGGCATCCGTTCCGCATCGCGCTCACGACCGCGCTCCTGGCCGCGTGCTTCGGCATCGGCGCGTTCGTCCGCGTCCGCCGCGAGCGTGCCGCCGCCTACCGCGCCGAGGCCGTCCGCCGCCGGCGCACCGCCGAGGAGCGCGAGCGGGTGCGCATCGCCCGCGAACTGCACGACGTGATCGGCCACGCGCTGTCGCAGATCAACGTCCAGGCGAGCGTCGGGCTGCACCTCATGGAGCGCGATCCCGGCCAGGCCAGGACCGCGCTCGAGCACATCAAGACCACCTCGAAGACGGCGCTCGAGGAGGTGCGCAGCGTGCTCGGCGTCATCCGCGGCGACGCCGACGCGCCGCTCGCGCCCCTGGCGGAGCTCGCCGAGCTGCCGCGGCTCGCGGAGGGCCTCCGCTCGCCCGGGTTCGAGGTGGAGCTCGTGGACCGGATCGAAGATCCTCCGGGCCGGGCCGTCCAGTTCGCGGCCTATCGGATCGCGCAGGAGGCCCTCACGAACGTCGTCCGCCACGCCGGAGCGACGAAGGCCGCGGTCACGGTCCAACGGCTCGGCGACGAGCTGCGCCTCACGGTCGACGACGACGGGCACGGCCTCCAGGGCGCCGAGGAGGGCAGCGGCATCCTCGGCATGCGCGAGCGCGCGGCGCTCCTGGGCGGCTCGGTCGAGCTCGACCGCTCGCCGCGCGGCGGAACGCGACTGACCGCCCGACTGCCGTGGGGAGCGACCGCATGATCCGCGTGGCACTCGCCGACGACCAGGTGCTGGTTCGCGCCGGCTTCCGGGCGCTGCTCGAAGCCGAACCCGACATCGAGGTCGTGGGCGAGGCCTCGACCGGCGAAGAGCTGCTCGCGCTCGTCCGCGCGACGCCGCCCGACGTCGTGCTCATGGACATCCGGATGCCGGGCGGCGACGGGCTGTGGGCCACGGAGCGGATCGCCGCCGACCCGACCCTCGACGGCGTGCACGTCGTCGTCGTCACGACGTTCGAGCTCGACGAGTACGTCGCGCGGGCCGTGCGGGCCGGGGCGAGCGGGTTCCTCGTGAAGGACACCGAGCCGGTCGACCTCATCCGGGCCGTGCGCGTCGCCGCGGCGGGCGACGCGCTCCTCTCGCCGGGCGTCACGCGCCGGCTGCTCGAGCGCATGTCGACGGGCCTGCGCGAGCCGGACGCATCCCGCCTGACGGCGCTCACCGACCGCGAGCGCGAGGTGCTGCGGCTCGTGGGCCAGGGCCTCACGAACGACGAGATCGCGGGCCGCCTCATCCTAAGCCCGCTCACGGCGAAGACGCATGTCTCGCGCATCATGGCGAAGCTGCACGCACGCGACCGCGTGCAGCTCGTCGTGGTCGCCTACGAGTCGGGGCTCGTCTCGCCCGGCTGGCAGTAGCGCGCGCCGACGGCGTGCTCCCGCGGGAGCATCCCGAGTGCCTCCCACGGGCGGATTCGCCGGACGGGCCGCGCGCAGAGCATGGTCATGACGGTCCGACCCGGGGCCGCACGATCAAGGAGCGACCGACATGCTCACGACACTCGCCGCCGCCACGGTGGCCACCCACGCCGGACCCTGGGCGGCCGGGTACGGCTGGCTCTTCTTCCTGGTTCCGGTGTTCTGGATCCTGCTCATCGGCCTCGTCGTGTTCCTCATCACGCGCGGTCGTCGCCGGGCGTGGGCGGATGGCGCGTACGGGCCGCCGTGGGCGCGCGGCGCGTCCGCCGAGTCCACCCTGGCCGAACGCTACGCCAAGGGCGACATCGACGAGACCGAGTACCGCGCGCGACTCGAGGTGCTGCGCGCGAACCGGCCGAACGCCTAGCGTCGGCCGATCGGGCACCGGATCAGGCGAGCGCGCGCTCGAGCGCCGCCGCCTGGTGCCGGTGCCCGATCGTCTCGTAGCCGACCGCGACCACGATCGGCGAGAAGGCCGCGATCACGATCCCGGTGCCGATGCTGGCGCCGGCCGCGACCAGCCAGGCCGCCACCACGAGCGGCACGATGCTGCCGACGAACAGCAGGATGTGGAACGGATCGAACTCGCGAAGCAGCAGCGTGTAGAGCGTGAAGAGCGCCACCGAGAACACGCTGACGGGCACGACGACCGTGAGCAGCGCGAGCGAATCGTCGATGTGCGCGACCCCCTCGATGACGTACGCCGCGACGTGCAGGCCCGCGCCCGTGGCGGCGAGCGCACCGAAGAGCACGATGTGGCCGTAGCCCCACATCCAGCCGCGTTCGCGATGCCGGGCGAGCACCTTGGCCGACGGCATGATGAAGTACACCCACCACAGTCCGAAGGCCAGCATCGTGCCGCCGACGGTCACGAGCACGGCCTCGAGGTCCCAGCCCTGCTCCTCGACGACCGCCGAGATCGCCACGATCGTGCCGAGCACGATCTCGCCGAGCGTGATGATGACGAGCAGGCCGTACCGCTCTGCGATGTGGTGCGCGTGCCAGGGCGTTCGGCCGCCGATCCGCTCGGCGATGATCGGCCCGGCCAGCTCGAACGCGACGAGCACGAGCCACAGGACGAAGACCCGGTCGAGCGGGAGGTTCATCACCAGGAGCGCGATCCAGCCGATCTGCGAGATCGAGATGAGCACGACGTAGGCGATCGCCGTGCGCCGGTGTTCGGGATCGTGCATCGCCGCACGGATCCAGAGCGCCAGCACGGCGACGCGCATGATGATGTAGCCGATGACCACGATGCCGTTCCGGAGCTCGCCGCCCTCGTCGATCGAGCGGAACGTCTCGGGAAGCCCCAGCGCCAGCACGATGACGCCGATCATCTGCATCATGGTGGCGACGCGGAAGAACACGTCGTCGTTGTCGTACGCCGACGCGAACCAGGCGTAGTTGATCCACGCCCACGAGATCGCGAACGCCGCGAACACGAACGCGAAGGTGGCGGACGCGAAGTGCCCGAGCTCGAGGAGGTGGGCGGTCTGGTTGCCGGCCTGGCTGAAGGCCGCGACGAACACGAGGTCGAAGAAGAGTTCCAGCGGCGTGGCGGTCCGGTGCGGCTCGTCGGGGTTCCGGGCCGTCATCCGTCGCAGCCGGTGATCGAGTCCGGTGACGGATGGCGCACCGCCACGTCGGGTCGTGGTCTCGCTCATGCGCACACCTCTCCGCCCGGCCCGCCCGAGGCTGGTGCAATTCTGCACCAGCCTCGACACGGCCGCTCGGGGGTGGGCGACGACTAGCGCGAGAGCAGCAGCGCCTCGCCCTGCCCGCCGCCGCCGCAGAGGGCGACGGCCGCCTTGCCACCGCCTCGTCGGGAGAGCTCGAGCGCGGCGTGCAGCGCGAGCCGCGCTCCGGACGCGCCGATCGGGTGGCCGAGCGCGATCGCGCCGCCGTGGACGTTGACCTTCTCGCGGTCGAGTGCGAGGTCCTTCATCGACTGCAGCGACACGGCGGCGAACGCCTCGTTGATCTCGACGAGGTCGAGGTCGGACGCCGTCCAGCCGTCGCGCTCGAGCGCCGCGGCGATGGCGTTCGACGGCTGCGAGTGCAGCGAGTTGTCGGGCCCGGCGACCTGGCCGGAGGCTCCGATGAGCGCCAGCCACGGCAGCCCGCGCTCCTCGGCCCACGCGCGGTCGGCGACCACGACCGCGGCCGCGCCGTCGGAGATCGGCGACGAGTTGCCGGCGGTGATCGCACCGCCCTCGGCGAAGGCGGGACGCAGCTTGCCGAGCGTCTCGACGGTCGAGTCGGGCCGCACGCCCTCGTCGCCCGAGACGACGACCGGGTCGCCCTTGCGCTGCGGGATCTCGACGGGCACGATCTCGGCGTCGAAGAGCCCCTCGGCCTGGGCCGCTCCGGCTCGCACGTGCGACGCCGCGGCGATCTCGTCCTGTTCGGCGCGGCCGAGGCCGTACCGCTCGTTGAAGCGCTCGGTCGACGCGCCCATCGACTCGTGGTCGAACGCGTCGGTCAGGCCGTCGTGCGCGGTGACGTCGACGAGTTCGATCCCGCCGTACAGGTGGCCCTTGCGGGACGAGGGCAGCACGTGCGGCGCGTTGGTCATCGACTCCTGGCCGCCGGCCACGACGACCCGCGCCTCGCCGAGGCGGATCAGCCGCGCGGCATCCGCGATCGCCACGAGGCCGGACAGGCAGACCTTGTTGATGGTCGTCGCGGGCACGCGCCACGGGATGCCGGCCGCGACGGCGGACTGCTTGGCGGGGTTCTGGCCCGCGCCGGCCTGGAGCACCTGGCCCATGATGACCGCATCCACGTCGTCGGGGGAGATGCCGGCCTTCTCGATGGCACCGCGGATCGCCACGGTGCCGAGCTCGACGGCCGAGCGCGCGGCGAGGTTGCCCATGATCCGGCCGAACGGGGTGCGGGCTCCGGCGACCAGGACGACGTCGGGAAAGCTCATTTCGGTGGGACTCCTTCGTCTCGTTGTGCACGATCGTGGGCGCCGGCGACTGGGCTTGCGCCTCGTGCGGTTTCGACTCTAGTCTACGTTCCTGAGACCTGAACCACCTGTCAGGTTCTCCGGACACCGACGTCACCCAGAGAGGCTCACAGCATGCGAGTTACACCGAAGTACCTCGCGCCGGCGCTCGTCGCCGCCGCGGCCACGGCCATCACGCTGGCCGGTTGCGCACCGACCACCGCGGGCGGGGGAGGCGACGCCGACGAGGCGGACGCCGCACCCGTCGCGATCGGCATGATCACCTCGCAGACCGGGCCGCTCGCGGCCTACGGCGAGGCCTACACCGCCGGCTTCGAGGCCGGCCTCGACTACGCCACCGAGGGCACCGGCGAGGTCGACGGTCGTGAGCTCGACATCACGTGGGAGGACGACCAGGGCAACCCCGACACCGCGGTCGCCAAGGCCAAGGACCTCATCGGCCAGGGCACGAAGGTGCTCGCCGGCACCGTGGTCTCCGGCATCGCGACCTCGCTCGCCGAGCAGGCGGCGCAGAACGAGATCCTCTACATCTCGGGCCCGGCCGCCACCGACGCGATCACGGGCGTCAACGACTACACGTTCCGCTCGGGTCGCCAGACCTACCAGGACGTCGCGACCGCCGGTACCTTCATCGGCGACCCCGAGGGCAAGAAGGTCGTCGTCTTCGCGCAGGACACCGCCTTCGGCCAGGGCAACCTCGCCGGCGTGCAGGCCGTGCTCGGCGGGCAGGGCGCGACCGTCGAGGGCGTGCTCGTCGCCGAGGACGCGACCGAGTTCACCCCCTTCGCGCAGCAGCTCGTCTCGGCGCAGCCCGACCTCATCTTCGTCGCGTGGGCGGGCGCCTCGTCGGGCGCGATGTGGACCGCGCTGGAGCAGCAGGGCGTCTTCGACGCCGCGCCCGTCGTCACGGGACTCGGCGACGTCGCGACGTACCAGGCGTACGGCGATGCGTCGGGGAACATCTCGTTCCTCAACCACTACTTCGGCGGGGCCGGCGGCACCGACGTCGAGGAGGCGATGATCGCCCACCTCGAGGAGAACGGCGCCGAGCCCGACCTCTTCTCGGTCGACGGCTTCGTGGCCGCGCAGATGATCGTGCAGGCCGTGCGCGAGGGCGGTGACGACGTCGAGTCGATGATCGACGCGCTCGAGGGCTGGTCGTTCGAGTCGGTGAAGGGCGAGGTCACGGTGCGAGCCGAGGACCACGCGCTCATCCAGCCGATGTACCAGGTCTCGCTCGTCGAGGGCGACGCCGGGTGGGAGCCCGAGCTCGTCGAGACCATCGACGCCGAGACCGTCGCGCCGCCGGTCGTCGACTAGCTCCGGCAGACGACCGACCACCGATCGCACTCACGGACGGGAAGACCTGCACATGACCGACCACGTCGCGCTCGAGCTCGAGCACGTCACCCTCCGCATCGGCGGGGCGCTCCTGCTCAAGGACGTCTCCCTCGCGGTGCCCGAGGGCGAGATGCTCGGCGTCATCGGCCCGAACGGCGCCGGCAAGACGACGCTGTTCAACGTCGCCTCGGGGGTCCTCCGCCCGACGGAGGGGGCGGTCCGGCTCGGCGGCACGGACGTCACCCGTCATCCGGTGCATCGACGTGCCGCCGCAGGGCTGGGTCGCACGTTCCAGACGTCGAGCCTGTTCCCGGCGCTCGACGTGCTCGAGAACGTGCGGCTCGCCGCCCAGGCCCGTGAGGGCCGCGCGGCATCCGTGTTCCGCACCCCACGGCGCACGGATGCCGCCACCCGGCGCGCGGCCGCGGCGCTCGAGGAGGTCGGCATGGCCCATCGCGCGGGCGCGACCGCCTCGGGTCTCGCGCACGGCGAGAAGCGGAAGGTCGAGATCGCGATGCTCATCGCGATGGAGCCCCGCGTGATCCTCCTCGACGAGCCCATGGCGGGCGTCGGCTCGGCCGACGTCCCCGCCCTCACCGAGGTGATCCGCGGGCTCCACCGCGGTGGCCGCACCGTGCTCATGGTCGAGCACCACATGGACGTCGTCCTCGGCCTCGCCGACCGGGTCGCCGTCATGCACCACGGCGAGCTGCTCGCCGCCGATTCCCCGGAGGCCGTCATGGCGAACCCCACCGTGCAGTCCGCGTACCTCGGCAGCGCCGCATGAGCGGCGAACAGCCCGGTGCCGAGCCCATCCTCAGCATCCGCAACCTCTTCGGCCGCATCGCCGGCCAGCAGGTCGTCGAGGACGTCACCTTCGACGTCCCGGCGACGGGCGTCACCGCGCTCCTCGGCCGCAACGGCGTCGGCAAGACCTCGACGATCAAGTCGGTGCTCGGCCTCATCGACCGATCGGGCGAGGTCCGCCTCGCGGGCGAGCGCATCGACCGCCTGCCCACGCACCGCATCGTGCAACGCGGCGTGGCCTACGTGCCCGAGGACCGCGAGGTGTTCGGCACGCTCACGGTCGCCGAGAACCTCCGGCTGGCCGAACGCGACCGGATGCCGCGACGCGACGTCGTGGCATCCCTGTTCCCCGACCTGCAGGCCCGCCTCGAGCAGCGCGCCGGCACGCTCTCGGGCGGCCAGCAGCAGATGGTCTCGCTCGCCCGCGCCCTCGTGAACGAGAACCGGCTCCTGCTGGTTGACGAGCCCACCAAGGGCCTCGCCCCGCGCATCGTCGACGAGGTCGCCGACGCGCTCGCCGAGGCCGCGCGCACCACGCCGATCCTCCTCGTCGAGCAGAACCTCCTGGTGGTGCGTCGCCTCGCCGATCGGGTCGTCGTGCTCTCGTCGGGTCGCGTCGTGTTCACCGGATCGGCCGACGAGCTCCTCGACGACCACGACCGCGTGCAGCGCTACCTCGGCGTGCACGACGAGCGGGAGGCCGCCTGATGGACACCGTGATCCTGCTGCTCGTCACCGGCCTCGGCCTGGGCGCGCTGTACTTCCTCGTGGCGAGCGGGCTCTCGCTCATCTACGGCCTCATGGGCGTGCTGAACTTCGCGCACGGTGCCTTCCTCACGATCGCCGCCTTCCTCGGCTGGGAGGCGGGGCGCCGGATCTCGGACGGAACCTGGACGGGCCTCCTGATCTCCGCACTCGTCGGCATCCTCGTCGGTGCGACGGTCGCCGTGCTCACCGAGGTGCTCGTCATCCGCCGCCTCTACGAACGGCACATCGAGCAGGCGCTCGTCACCGTCGGCATCTCGCTCGCCGCGGTCGCGCTGTTCGAGGGCATCTGGGGCACCGACCCGATCTACACCGACCGTCCCGAGTGGCTCACGCAGACCACCGTGATTCTCGGCGCGCGCATCCCGAACGACCGCTTCCTGCTCATCGCCTGCGCGGCGCTCGTCCTCGGCGGCATCGTGCTGTTCCTGCGGAAGACCCGGTACGGCCTCATCATCCGCGCCGGCGTCGAGAACCGGCACATGGTGACCGCCCTCGGCATCGACGTGCGCCGCTCGTTCACCCTCGTGTTCGCGATCGGCGGCGCCGCGGCCGGGCTGGGCGGCGTGCTCGCCTCGGTCTACTACGGCTACGTGTCGGCCCACCTCGGCTCGGTGCTCCTGATCTTCGCGTTCATCGTCACCGTGATCGGCGGGCTCGGGTCGCTCACGGGCGCGGCGATCGCCTCGGTGCTCGTGGCGGTCCTGCAGCAGTTCGCCAACTTCTTCCTCGGCGGCACCGGCGACCTCGTCGTGGTCGTGCTCCTCGCCGCCGTGCTGCTCATCCGCCCGCGTGGACTCATGGGGAAGGCCGCATGACCGCCAAGTCGCTCCGCCTGCTCGTCGGCGGCATCCTGCTCGTCGTCGTGCTCGCCGTGCTGCCGCTGTTCGCGATCGACATCCCGGGCGTGCTGCCCGGCCCGACATACACGCCCGGCACGCTCCAGCTGCTCGCGTTCGCGCTGCTCATCGCGGCGCTGGCGCTCAGCTACCGCATGATGTTCGGACTCGCGGGGCTGCTGTCGTTCGGGCACGCGCTCTTCTTCGCCGCGGGCGCGTACGGGCTCGGCATGACGCTCGAGGCGTTCGGCCCCTCGGACTGGCCGAGTCCGGTGGTGTTCATCCTCTCGATCGGCATCACGCTCGTGCTCGGCCTCGTGCTCGCCGCCACGGTCGGCTCGCTCGCCCTGCGGGTCACCGGGATCTCGTTCGCGATGGTCACGCTCGCCTTCGCGCAGGCCGGGTCGGTCCTGATCCGCCGGAACCCGGGCAGCGCCACGGGTGGCGACGAGGGACTCTCGCTCGACACGGCGCACGTGCCGACCGAGCTCGTCGGCGTCGTCGACACGCGCAACCTGTACTGGATGGCGCTCGGCATCCTGGTCGTCGTCTACCTCGTCGTGCTCTGGGTCGAGAAGAGCCGAGCCGGCCACGTCGCCGAGGCGATCCGCGAGAACGAGCTGCGCGTACGCGTCATCGGCCAGCGGCCGTACGACGTCAAGCTGCTCGTCTTCATCGTCGCGTCCGTGCTCGCCGCGGTCGCCGGGATGGGGTACCTGCTGCTGCAGTCGGGCGCGGCGCCGCGCATCGCCACCGCGGACTTCACGCTCACGCTGCTCGTGATCGTCGTGCTGGGCGGTGTGGGTGCGCGCTGGGGCGCCATCGTCGGCGGTATCGTCTACACACTGCTCGACCAGCGCCTCACGGCGCTCGCCGGTTCCGACGCGATCGCCGCGCTGCCCGACGTGCTCCGCGTTCCGCTGTCCGAGCCGCTGTTCATCCTGGGCACGCTGTTCGTGCTCGTGGTGCTGTTCCTCCCCGGGGGCATCGCCGGGCTCCCCGGCCGCATCGCCACCGGGCGGAAGCAGCATCCGGTGGAGCCGGAGGAGGCCGTCGATGCCTGACGGACCCAGCACGCTGGGGCGGTGGACCGCCGACCGCGCGCGCACGGCTCCGGACGCGGTCGCAATCGACGACCGCGGCGTCGTCGTCACGTACCGCGAGCTCGACGAGCGGGCCGCCCGGCTCGCCGAGTCGTTCCGCGCCGCCGGCTACGCGATCGGCGACCGCGTGGCGACGATCACGGGCAACAGCGCCGACCAGGTCGTGCTGTTCTTCGCGTGCGCCAAGGCCGGCCTGGTGCTCGTCCCGCTGTCGTGGCGGCTCTCGCCGCGCGAGCTCGCCGAGCAGCTCGAGATCGCCGAGCCCGCGCTGCTGCTCGTCGAGGACGAGTTCGCGTCGGTCGCCCGGGCCGCCCGCGACCGCCTCGCGCGGCGCATCCCGGTCGCCCCGCTCGGCGCGCACGGGGTCGAGCAGCACGTGCCGCATCCGGCGCTGCGCACCGATGCGACCGTGACACGGCGCGACGTGCGCGACGACGACGCCCTGCTCATCGTCTTCACGTCGGGCACGACCTCGCGGCCCAAGGGCGCGGTGCTCACGCACGCGAACTGCTTCTGGACGAACCTGTCGCTGTCGAAGACCATCCCGATCGCCGAGCACGACGTGGTGCTCGCGGTCATGCCGCAGTTCCACGTGGGGGGCTGGAACATCCAGCCGCTGCTGGGCTGGTGGGCGGGTGCGACGGTGGTGCTCGAGCGCACGTTCGACCCCGGCCGCGTGCTGCACCTCATCGCCGAGCGACGGATCACGACCATGATGGGCGTGCCCGCGAACTACCTGTTCCTGGCGCAGCACCCCGACTTCTCGCGTGCCGACCTGTCGAGCCTCGGGCAGGCGGTCGTCGGCGGCGCGCCCATGCCGCCCGCGCTGCTGCGCCTGTGGCATGCGCGCGGCGTCGCGCTCACCCAGGGCTACGGGCTCACCGAGGCCTCGCCCAACGTGCTGTGCCTGCCCGACCGCGAGGCCACGTCGCGCGTGGGGTCGGCGGGCCTGCCGTACGCGCACGTCGACGTCGCCGTCGCCGACCCGGCCACCGGCGAGCTCCTCGACGGCCCCGCCGAGGGCGAGCTGCTGGTCTCGGGTCCCGGCGTGTTCGCGGGATACTTCCGCGACCCCGAGGCGACGGCGGCCGCGCTCAGCGGCGGATGGCTGCACACCGGCGACCTCGTCCGCCGCGACGCCGACGGCTACTTCACCGTCGTCGACCGGCTCACCGACGTCTACATCTCCGGGGGCGAGGGGGTCTCGCCGGCCGAGGTCGAGTCGGTGCTCATCGCGCACCCCGCGGTCGCCGATGTCGCGGTCGTCGGCGTGCCCGACGACCGCTGGGGCGAGGCGGGCTCGGCCTGGGTGGTGCTGCGGCCCGGTGCGATCACGGATGGCGCGGAGCTGACGGAGTTCGCACGCGGCTCGCTCGCCGGCTACAAGGTGCCGCGCGACATCCACTTCATCGACGAGATCCCGCGCGGCGCCGCGACCAAGACGCTGCGGCGGGTCCTCGCCGAACGTGCCGCGCGGCTCGACGAGGCGGCCCGGCCCGAGGGGATCGACGCATGAGCGCGGCACCGCGCACCGCCCGAGGCGAGAAGACCCGACGCCGGCTGCTCGAGGCCGCCGAGCACGTGTTCTCCGAGCACGGCTACACCGAGGCATCCGTCTCGCGCATCACCGACCGCGCCGGCGTCGGCCAGGGCACGTTCTACCTGTACTTCGACTCCAAGCTCGAGCTCTTCGAGGAACTCGTCGAGGACCTCAACCACCGCGTCCGCCACGCCATGAGCGAGGGCGCGGCCGGAGCGACGACGCGCCTCGACGCCGAACGCGCCGGCTTCGCCGCGTTCTTCCGCTTCACGGCCGAGCATCCGGCGCTGTACCGGATCGTGCGCGAGGCCGAGTTCGTGTCGCCCGAGGCGCTGCGCCTGCACTACACGCGCATCGTCGAGGGCTACATCGACGGGCTCCGACTGGCGCAGCTCGACGACGAGATCGGCGATATCGACCCGACCGTCGCCGCATGGGCGCTCATGGGCATCGGCGAGATGATCGGCATGCGGTGGGTGCTCTGGGGCGACGGCGCGAACGGGGCCGGCGACGCGGCCGACCCGCTCGCCTCGGGCACCAGCGCGGTGCCCGACCACGTGCTCGACGAGATGATGCGGTTCATCGGCGGCGCCCTGGGGAGGGGCGCGCGTCGCAGCGATGAGGAGGATTCATGACGGGACTGACCGGATCGACGGGGCCGGGCGGCCTGGCCGGGCGCCGGGCGATCGTGACCGGCGGCGCGAGCGGGATCGGGCTCGCGTGCGCCGAGGCGCTCGCCGTCGCCGGCGCGCACGTGACGATCGCCGACCTCGACGGAGAGGCCGCGGCATCCGTCGCCCAGCGCATCGGCGGCGAGGCGTGGACGGTCGACCTCGGCGACACCGCGGCGCTCGCCGACCTGTCGCTCGAAGCCGACATCCTCGTCAACAACGCCGGGCTGCAGCACGTGCGCCCCATCGAGGAGTTCGAGCCGGCGCGATTCTCGCTGCTGCTGCGCGTGATGCTCGAGGCGCCCTTCCTGCTCATCCGGGCCGCACTGCCCGGCATGTACGAACGCGGCTTCGGCCGGGTGATCAACGTCTCGAGCGTGCACGGCCTGCGGGCTTCGCCGTACAAGTCGGCGTACGTGTCGGCCAAGCACGGCCTCGAGGGACTCTCGAAGGTCACGGCGCTCGAGGGCGGACCGCACGGGGTGACCTCGAACTGCGTCAACCCCGGGTACGTGCGCACGCCGCTCGTCGAGAAGCAGATCGCCGACCAGGCGAAGGTGCACGGCATCCCCGAGGAGGACGTCGTGGAGAAGGTCATGCTGACCGAGTCGGCCATCAAGCGGCTCGTCGAGCCGGGCGAGGTCGCGAGCCTGGTGCGCTGGCTCGCGAGCGACGACGCCCGCATGGTCACCGGGGCGAGCTACACCATGGACGGCGGATGGAGCGCCCGATGACCCACGACCCGATGCGCGATCCCGCGCCGTTCACCGTGCCTGTTCGCGGCGGCGACCTGGCCGGTGGCCAATGGCGGGCGGATGCCGCGGGCACGCCGATCCTCGCCCTGCACGGCATCACCGCGACCCACCGGGCCTGGCACCACGTCGCCGATGCGCTGCCCGAACGGCGCATCGTCGCACCCGACCTGCGCGGTCGCGGACGCTCGAACGGGCTGCCCGGCCCGTGGTCGCTGCGCGACCACGCCGATGACCAGGTCCGCCTGCTCGACGCGCTCGGCATCGACCGGGCCGTGGTGCTCGGTCACTCGATGGGCGCGTTCGTCACGGTCCGGCTCGCGGCGGCCCACCCCGACCGCGCCGCCGGGGTCGTGCTCGTCGACGGCGGCCTGCCGCTCCCGCACCCCGAGGGGCTCGCGCCCGACGAGGTCGCGGCGGCGGTGCTCGGGCCTGCACTCGCGCGCCTCGAGATGCGGTTCGCCGATCCGTCGGCCTACGTCGACTTCTGGAAGGCGCACCCGGCGATCGGCCCCGCGTGGGACGATCACCTCGCCGACTACGTCGCCTACGATCTCGTCGGCACACCGCCCGAGCTGCGCTCGTCCTCGATCGCGGAGGCCGTCGCCCAGAACGTCCTCGAGCTGGACGGCAGCGACGGGTACGCCGAGGATCTCGCCTCGCTGCCCGCTCCGGTCGACTTCCTCCGCGCCGAGCGGGGGCTGCTCGACCAGCCCGAGGCCCTGTACCCTCGCGAACGGGTGGCGGCACTCGCAGAACGGATGCCGGCGCTCCGCGTCACCGAGGTCGCGGAGCTCAACCACTACACGATCGTCATGACGGCGGCCGGGGCGGCGCAGGTCGCCGCGGTCGTGGCGCCACGATTCGCCGACGAGCACGCAGTCGCTGACAAGGAGGTCACACGATGACACTGGACAAGACCGTCGCCACTCCCGCCGGGGCGGTGGCCGACATCCCCGACGGCGCGTCGCTCGCCGTCGGCGGGTTCGGCCTCTGCGGCATCCCCATGGTGCTGATCGACGCGCTGCTCGAGCGCGGGGTCGGCGACCTCTCGGTCGTGTCGAACAACTGCGGCGTCGACGACTGGGGTCTGGGCGTGCTGCTCGCCGCCGGGCGCATCCGCAAGATGACCTCGTCGTACGTCGGCGAGAACAAGGAGTTCGAGCGCCAGTACCTCTCGGGCGAGCTCGAGCTCGAGCTGACCCCGCAGGGCACGCTCGCCGAGAAGCTGCGCGCCGGTGGAGCGGGTATCGCCGCGTTCTTCACGCAGACGGGCGTGGGCACGCAGGTGGCCGAGGGCGGGCTGCCGCAGCGGTACGGCGCTGACGGATCGATCGCGGTCGCGAGCGCCCCCAAGCCGGTGCAGACCTTCACGGTGCGCGGCGAGGAACACGAGTTCGTGCTCGAGGAGGCCATCACGACCGACTTCGCGCTCGTGCACGCGCTGAAGGGCGACCGGCACGGCAACCTTGTCTTCGACAAGTCGGCGCGCAACTTCTCGCCGCTCGCCGCGATGGCGGGACGGGTCTGCATCGCCCAGGTGGAGGAGCTCGTCGAGCCCGGCGTGCTCGACCCCGACGCCGTGCACCTGCCCGGCATCTTCGTCGACCGCATCGTCGAGGTCGGCACCGGAATCGAGAAGCGCATCGAACGGCGCACCGTGCGAGAGGGGAACTGACCATGGCGCTCACCCGACTGGAGATGGCGGCGCGTGCCGCGAAGGAGCTCGCCGACGGCTCGTACGTCAACCTCGGCATCGGCCTGCCCACCCTCGTGCCGAACTACGTGCCCGAGGGTGTCACGGTCGTGCTGCAGTCCGAGAACGGCATCCTCGGCGTCGGGCCGTACCCCACCGAGGCCGAGGTCGATCCCGACTTGATCAACGCCGGCAAGGAGACGGTGACGGTGCTGCCCGGGGCCGCGTACTTCGACTCCGCCACGAGCTTCGGCATGATCCGCGGGGGCAAGGTCGACGCCGCCATCCTCGGCGCCATGCAGGTGTCGGAGCACGGCGACCTCGCCAACTGGATGATCCCCGGCAAGATGGTCAAGGGTCCCGGCGGTGCGATGGACCTCGTGCACGGCGCGCGCCGCCGCATCGTGCTCATGGAGCACGTCGCGAAGGACGGCTCGCCGAAGATCGTCGACTCGTGCTCGCTGCCGCTCACCGGCAAGGGCGTCGTCGACCGCATCATCACCGACCTCGCCGTGATCGACGTGACGCCCGACGGGTTGAAGCTCGTCGAGGTCGCGCCCGGCGTCACGGTCGACGAGGTCGTCGAGAAGACGCAGCCGAAGCTCGACACCAGTGCCGTCGAGGTGCTCGCGTGACCGACATCCGCACCGCGTTCCCGTCGGTCTCGTCGCGACTCGTGACGACCTCGCGGCTGTCCGCCCAGGTCTTCGAGCGTCCCGCGGATGACGCCGCCGCGCCCGACGCGACCATCGTGTTCGTGCACGGCAACGTGTCGAGCTCGCTGTTCTTCCTCCCGTTGATGTCGTCGCTGCCGGCCAGCGTGCGTGCGCTCGCCGTGGACCTGCGCGGCTTCGGCGGCAGCGAGACGCTGCCGGTCGACGCGACGCGCGGCCTGCGCGACTTCAGCGACGACGTCGCCTCGGTGCTCGACGAACTCGGCCTCGGCGCGGTGCACCTCGTCGGCTGGAGCATGGGGGCCGGCGTCGTCATGCAGCTCCTCCTCGATCGCCCCGACCTCGTGGCGAGCCTGACGCTCGAGTCGCCGGTCTCCCCGTACGGCTTCGGCGGCACCCGGCTGGATGGGTCGCCGCTCACGCCGGATGCCGCGGGCACGGGCGGCGGGGGAGCGAACCCCGAGTTCGTGGCCCGCCTCGCCTCGGGCGATCGCAGCGAGGACGAGGGCACGTCGCCGCGGGCGGTGTACCGCTCGAGCTACGTGGCGCCCGGCTTCACGTCGGAGTACGAGGACCTCTGGGTGGAGTCGATGCTCACGACCGCGACCGGACCGGGAAACTACCCGGGCGACTCGGTGGCGTCGAAGTCATGGCCCGGCTTCGCCGCCGGCCGCAGCGGCGTGCTCAACACCATGGCGCCCATCAACTTCGACGTCAGCGGCATCGTCGACCTGTCCTCGAAGCCACCCATCACGTGGATCCACGGCGAGCTCGACGCGATCGTCGGCGACGCCTCGTACTTCGACCTCAACATGCTCGGCAAGGCCGGCATCATCCCCGGATGGCCGGGCGAGGACGTCGCACCGCCGCAGCCGATGATCGCGCAGACCCGCGCGGTGCTCGACCGCTACGCGGCCGAGGGCGGCACCTACCGCGAGCTCCGCCTCGAGGGCTGCGGGCACTCGCCGCACCTCGAGCGGCCCGACGAGTTCCGCGCCGCGCTCCTCGAACAGGTCGGGATATCGGTCGTGGAGCGCTGATCGATATCGTTTCGTGATGCGGGGTGCGCCGGACGGCGTACCCCGCATCCATGCCCGGGCGGGTGCTAGGCCCGGGCCACGTACACGCCTGCTTCGCCGAAGCCGACGATGTCGGCCCTGCCGCCTCCGGTCACGTCGGCCATGAACCTCGGATGCCGCTCGACCCGCCAGCCGCCGGCCGTGTTCGCATATCCGAAATGGACGTCGACCAGGCCGGCGGACTCGAACGCGCCGCCGCCCAGGTTCCTGGAGACGTAGACGCCGGCATCGCCGAACCCCACGATGTCCGGCAGGCCGTCGCCCGTGGTGTCGGCGAGGAACCGCGGATGCCGCTCCACCCTCCATCCGCCACCGACGTAGCCGAAGTCGGCCAACGCCAGGGTCATCGGGCCGTAGCTGCCGTCCGCCCGGGCGAGCGACACGTACACGCCGGCGTCCCCGAAGCCCAGGATGTCCGCCCGGCCGTCGCCCGTGAGGTCGACGACGAATCGCGGGTGCCTCTCGACGCGCCAGCCCCCCGCCACGTAGCCGAAGTCGTCCACCACCCGGCGCAGGGCCTCGTAGCTTCCGTCGGACTGCGCCCGGCAGATGTACACGCCGGCGTCGCCGAAGCCGACGATGTCGGCCCGCCCATCGCCTGTGGTGTCCGCCAGGAACCGGGGGTGTCGATCCACCCGCCAACCGCCGGCGTCGTAACCGAAGTCGGCCACCACCAGCCTCAGCGCGTCGTAGCCGCCGTTCGCCTGTGCCCGTGACACGTACACCCCGGCGTTGCCGAACCCCACGATGTCGGCCCGGCCGTCGCCCGTCGTGTCGGCCAGGAATCGCGGATGGCTCTCCACCCGCCAGCCGCCCGCCACGTACGCGAAGTTGTCGACGACGCGGCGGAGCGCATCGAACGTCCCGTCCGGCTGCGCCCGGGACACGTACACGCCCGCGTCGCCGAACCCCACGATGTCGGCCCGGCCGTCGCCGGTCGTGTCGGCCAGGAACCGCGGATGCCGCTCCACCCTCCAACCGCCGGCGACGTAGCCGAAGTCGTTCACCGCGAGATGGGGTACTTCGAAGCGGCCGTCCGATTGCGCGCGGGAAACGTACACGCCTGCATCGCCGAACCCCACGATGTCCGCCCGGCCGTCCGCGGTCGTGTCCGCCAGGAGGCGCGGATGGCGTCCCACCTGCCAGCCCCCTGCGGTCGCGCCGTAGTTGCGGACCAGGAGCTGCGGGGACCAACCGAGGTGCGCCGGGGTGTAGCCGCAGAGCGTGAAGGTGTTGCCCTTCATCAGGCAGGCGACGCCGCCCCCGGCGGAGCAGTTCTCGCAGTTGCCGTTGACCGTTCCGTAGCGTCCCCAGCTGCCGCCGCAGTTGCAGCCGCTGACGGCGTATTCGTCCGGGCAACCGAAGATGTGTCCGGTCTCGTGGGCGAAGACCCGGTCGATGTTGTCCGGACCCCAGCCGTCGTTGTTGTAGTCCATGACGACCCGCGGTCCGCCGATGGAGGCGTAGGCGAAATGCCCCAGCGGGTACTTGGTGAAGAAGCCGCAGTAGGTCCACCGCGTGCCGAAGCGGGTGCGAAGGTCCTCCACGTAGGTCACCACGCCGTTCCAATCGGCGCTGTAGCCGATCGCTCCCATAGCCGGGTTCCGCCAGAGGCCCTCCAAGTCCGGGTCGGCGGGATCCGCCGGGGTGGCGAGCGTGACGTTCTGGATGTCGTAGGCGAACGTGATGCCGGCGATCGGGTTGTTCGTGGCGAAGTACCCCAGCCCGTTCTGGACCTCGGCCACCACCTTCAGGACCTCGGCGTCGGAGAACCTGAGCGCCGCCGTCGGGCCTTGGACGATGACGATTCCCACTGCCACCGTCCCCTCGAGGTAGCTGCTGGTGGGGGCGGCAGCGAAGGCCGAGGCCCGGGCGTCCGCCTCCTCGAGGCCCATCGGCACGATGTCGGTGCACCCGCCGCCCATGTCCCATTCCTCGCCCTGCCGCGGCCGGTTCTGCTTCGCGGCACGGAAGTCCTCGGAGCCTCGCAGCTCCAGGGCTGCCAGGCCGAGCCGCTCAGTCTCGGTCAGGTCCGACGGGACCGCGTCCGGAGCGAGTGCGTCCTCCGGAAGCTCGGTTCCCTCGGGCACTGCGGAGATCCGGACACGCCCGTATTGGTGGATCGGCGGCGTCGGATCCGCCCCACTCCGCAGTCCGGGGAAGTCATCCAGGACCGCGAGTTCCATGACGTCCAGATCGCCGGCCATCGCTCTCTCCTCACCCAAAGGACAGCACGAAGCCTGCACCCGGATGCGTCACCGCGGCGTCACGGGAGTGCGGGAACTCAGGACACTCGGACGCATCGGACCGATCCGGGAATGAGGGTTCGCCGGCGTTCGGATGTCACGGGTGATGCGCTGCTTCGTCGGGCCAGTCGGGGGGTTCCTTGCCGGGAGCGTCCCAGTGCAGGCCATCCGCGGGCCGGTCCTTGGTCTCGCGCCGGGACAGCCAGGCGTCGACGAAGAGCCGCTCCGTGGGCGCGAGATCCACGGACGCGGGTACGGCGCCGTCGTACCAACTGGTCCCGGCCACGGTCCGGGCGGGTGGGAGCCCGGCCCGCAGGCGGACGATCGCGATCCGGGGCGGAAGCCATTGGAGCACGACGGCGTGCTGGCGCACCTGCTGCAATATCGCACCCGGCGGCGCGCCGGCGTCGAACACCACCACTGCCTCCGCAGACTCCCGCACCATGCGCGCCATTCCGCCGCTGGCCGGCCGGCCCCTCGGCGCCGCCTTCCCTCATTCACAGGATACTGCGGCCGGGACGCCGGAGGTCCGACCCAGCCCCTTCTCGTCGTGATTCGCGCGGGCGCCGGCACGCACGCCGACGCAGGATAGGCGCCATGCGGCGCTGACGCCAGTCCCTCCCGGCCGTCGGTGACGGTTCGCATGATGGAAAGACGACCGGGGGGCGGGTGCCGAGGAGGCATCATGACCGATCGCGCCGTCCACGACGACCGCGTCGCTCCCGACCCGGAGGATCCGCGCAAGCCCGACACGCCGCCCGAGGTCTCGAAGCGGTCGTGGAAGTACATCCTCCGCAAGACGTTCCGCGAGTTCGTCGACGACGAATGCCAGGACAGCGCGGCCGCCCTCACGTACTACGGCGTGCTGGCGATCTTCCCGGGCCTGCTCGCCCTGACCTCCCTGCTCGCGCTCGTCGGCCAGGGCGGGAAGGCGATCGACGCGCTGCTCGGGGTGCTCGAGGGCATCGCGCCGCCCGAGGTGCTCCAGGTGCTGAGCGAGCCGCTGCAGCGGTTCGCCGACTCCCCGGCGGCGGGCCTCGGCTTCGTCACGGGCCTCGTCATCGCGCTGTGGTCGGCGTCCGGCTACGTCGGCGCGTTCGGTCGCGCCATGAACCGCATCTACGAGATCGAGGAGGGTCGGCCGTTCTGGAAGCTGCGACCCGTGCAGCTCGGCGTCACGGTCGCCGCCGTCGTGGCCGTCGCCATCGTCGCCGTCATCCTGGTGGTGTCCGGGCCGATCACGGATGCGATCGGCGAGGCGCTCGGACTGGGCGAGGCCGTCCGCGTCGTGTGGGAGATCGCGAAGTGGCCGCTCCTGGCGATCATCGTGATCGTCCTCATCGCGCTGCTATACCACGCGACCCCCAACGCCAAGCAGCCGAAGTTCCGCTGGATCAGCCTCGGCGCGCTGGTGGCGATCCTCGTGCTCGTCATCGCGTCGGCTGGGTTCGCGCTCTACGTGGCGAACTTCTCGAACTACGACCGCACGTACGGCTCGCTCGCCGGTGCGATCGTCTTCCTGCTCTGGCTCTGGATCGCGAACAACGCGCTGCTCTTCGGCGCCGAGTTCGACGCCGAGCTCGAGCGCGGTCGCGAGCTCGAAGCGGGCATCCCGGCCGAGGAGCGGATCCAGCTTCCACCGCGCGACACCCGCAAGATCGACAAGGCCGAGGAGAAGGAGAAGGAGGACATCGAGCTCGGTCGGAAGATCCGCGAGGCGCACGCCGGCGAGGCGGCGCGCGAGGCCGCCGAGGAGGATTCGCGCCACGGCTGACGAGCCATCCGTTCGATGGAGGAGCCGCCCAGCGGCCCGGCCGTAGACTTGCACGGTGCCTGCAGTGAATCTCGGAATGCCCAAGGTGCCGGAAGTCCTGGCTCCCCGCCGGAAGTCCCGTCAGATCAAAGTGGGCAAGGTGCTCGTCGGCGGTGACGCCCCCGTCAGCGTGCAGTCGATGACCACGACCCCCACGCCCAACATCAATGCGACCCTCCAGCAGATCGCCGAGCTGACGGCATCGGGCTGCGACATCGTCCGCGTCGCGGTGCCGAGCCGCGACGACGCCGAGGCGCTGCCGATCATCGCCAAGAAGAGCCAGATCCCGGTCATCGCCGACATCCACTTCCAGCCGAACTACGTGTTCGCCGCGATCGACGCGGGCTGCGCCGCGGTGCGCGTGAATCCCGGCAACATCCGGAAGTTCGACGACCGCGTGGGGGAGATCGCCGCGCGCGCGAAGGCCGCAGGCGTCTCGCTCCGCATCGGCGTGAATGCCGGATCGCTCGACCCGCGCCTGCTCGAGAAGTACGGCAAGGCGACGCCCGAGGCGCTCGTCGAGTCGGCCGTGTGGGAGGCGAGCCTCTTCGAGGAGCACGACTTCCACGACTTCAAGATCTCGGTCAAGCACAACGACCCGATCGTGATGGTGAAGGCCTACCGCATGCTCGCCGAGCGCGGCGACTGGCCGCTCCACCTCGGCGTGACCGAGGCGGGCCCGGCCTTCCAGGGCACGATCAAGTCGGCGACGGCGTTCGGCATCCTGCTCGGCGAGGGCATCGGCGACACGATCCGCGTCTCGCTGTCGGCCCCGCCGGTCGAGGAGGTCAAGGTCGGCCTGCAGATCCTGCAGTCGCTGAACCTGCGCGAGCGCAAGCTCGAGATCGTCTCGTGCCCGTCGTGCGGTCGCGCGCAGGTCGACGTGTACAAGCTCGCGAACGACGTGACCGACGGCCTCGAGGGCATGAGCGTGCCGCTCCGCGTCGCGGTGATGGGCTGCGTCGTGAACGGCCCCGGCGAGGCGCGCGAGGCCGACCTCGGCGTGGCATCCGGCAACGGCAAGGGCCAGATCTTCGTCAAGGGCGAGGTCATCAAGACGGTGCCGGAATCCGAGATCGTCGAGACGCTCATCGCCGAGGCCAACCGGATCGCCGACGAGATGGGCGCGGATGCGCCGGTCGGCGCGCCGCAGGTCGTCACGTCCTGAGCCGTCCGCGAGTAGGGTGAGCCGTACGGGATGACCGCGTACGCGGCATCCGATCGCGAGAGGGGACCGCGATGAACGGAGACGGCGCGCAGTTCGAGTATCCCGACGAGGCCGGATACCCCGATGGCATGGGTACCCTCCACGAGGGCACCGAGGACGCGGCCGACGAGGCCGAGGCCGAGGTCGACCACTTCGCCATGGAGGACGACGAGGACGACGACGAGGACGTCTGACCGTTCGCCGGGCTCGCCGGGTTCGCCGGCGAGCTTCAGGCGGCCGCCCGGAACTCCACCGTGCCCGTGCGGATGTCGGCCCGCTCGAGGACGACCGCCAGCACCGCGCCGGGACGTGCGGCCGCGGTCGCCTCGCACATCGCCGTGACGGCCGGGTCGGTGAGCTGGATGACCGCCCATCCGTTCCGCAGCTGCAGCACCGTCGCCTCGAACCGCTCGCCGACGCGCTCGGCGAGCACCGCCGCCTCGACCCGTGCGATCGAAGCGGCGTCGAGCTGCGCGGCCCGCTGCGACGAGGCGCCCATGAGCGACGGCAGCTGCGCGAGCGATGCGCGCGCCCACCCGGGCACCTCATGGCCGCCGGCGACGGCCGCGCAGACCACGAGGCCCCACCGGTCGACGAGACGGCGAAGGGGTGCCGTGACGTGCGCGTACGGCGCCGCGAGCGCCGACTGCACGGGATCGTTCGGCACGGTCCCGTCCATCGCCGCATAGCCCGCGCCCCGGAACAGGCCGCCTGCCGCCTGGAGGATCGCGAGCGACGCCGGTTCGTCGCGGGGCAGCCCGCGCAGGTATTCCCCGTAGCCGATCGAATCGGGCCACGGCCGCCCGAGGGCCTCGGCCTGGCGACGGAACGACGCGACGTCCTCATCGGAGGGCTTCGGCATCGTGCGGAGGATGCCCACGCGCGCCGCGATCATGAGCTCGGCCGCGGCCATGCCGGTCATCAGCGAGAGTTGCGCGTTCCAGTCCTCGACGGGCAGCAGGCGTCGGCGTTCCAACGCGTAGCCGCCCGCGGGCGTGCGCACGATCTGCTCCTCGGGGATGTTGAGACTGGCGCCGCCGCGCGCACGCTCCTGCTCGGCGCGCAACTCGCCGATCTCGCGGAGGAGCGCGAGCGACCCGTCCGGGGACTCCGAGTCCACGCGGCGCTGCGCCTCGACGTAGTCGAGCTGTTCGCGCGAACGGACCAGCGCGCGCTCGAGGCGGGTCGCGGCGACCGCACCCGCCTCGTCGAGGTCGAACGACCACACGTACGCGCTCCGGTCGACGCCGGGCAGGAGCGACGCCCGGTCCTCGCCGAGCACGGGCGGATGCAACGGCACGCGTCCGTCGGCGGCGTAGAGCGTCTGGCCGCGTTCGCGGGCCTCCATGTCGATCGCGCCGTCCGGACGGACGAACCCCGGCACGTCGGCGATCGCGTAGTCGACGGTGTACCCGCCGGGTCGGCGGGCCAGGTGGAGTGCCTGGTCGAGGTCGCGCGAGCCGGCCGGATCGATCGTGACGAAGCCGAGGTCCCGTCGATCGGCCGAGGGCGGGGGTGCCGCGGATGTCGTGCCCTCCGCCTCGGCGAGCACGGCGTCGGGGAATCCGTCGGGAAGGTCCATCTGCTGCCGGAGCTCGGCGAGCGCCGCGGCGAGCTCGCCCTGTGCGGCGGAGCCGGCGACGTGCGGTCGGCGTCGGGGCATGGCCCCAGCCTAGGCGCGCTCGTTCCCCGCGCCGCCGGACGCGGCGGGCTTCCGTCGAGCGCGCGGACGCGTCATCCGCATCTCAGTAGAATTCTCCGGTGCCCACTCGCCTGACGAACTTCTTCCTCCGCACGCTCCGCGAAGACCCGGCCGACGCCGAGGTCACGAGCCACAAGCTGCTCGTCCGCGCCGGCTACATCCGGCGCCAGGCGCCCGGCGTGTTCGCCTGGCTGCCGCTCGGCCTGCGCGTGAAGGCGAAGATCGAGCGCGTCATCCGCGAGGAGATGGAGCGCGCCGGTGCGCACGAGGTGCACTTCCCGGCGCTCCTGCCGCGCGAGCCGTACGAGCAGACGGGGCGCTGGACGGAGTACGGCGACGCGCTCTTCCGCCTCAAGGACCGCAAGGAGGCGGACTACCTCCTCGCACCCACGCACGAGGAGGTCTTCACGCTGCTCGTGAAGGACCTCTACTCGTCGTACAAGGAGCTGCCCCTCACGATCTACCAGATCCAGGACAAGTACCGCGACGAGGCGCGGCCGCGTGCCGGCCTGCTGCGTGGGCGCGAGTTCACGATGAAGGACGCGTACTCGTTCGACGTCACCGACGACGGACTCGACGCCAGCTACCAGGCGCAGCGCGAGGCGTACGAGCGCATCTTCGAGCGGCTCGGACTCGACTACGTGATCGTGCAGGCCGATGCCGGTGCGATGGGCGGCTCGAAGTCCGAGGAGTTCCTGCACCCCACCCCGGTGGGCGAGGACACGTTCGTCCGTTCGGCCGGCGGCTATGCGGCGAACGTGGAGGCGTTCACGACCGTCGCGCCCGAGCCCATCCCGTTCGACGGACTGCCGGCACCCGAGGTGCTCGATTCGCCCAACACGCCGACGATCGCCACGCTCGTCGACCTCGCGAACCTCGAGTACCCGCGCCCCGACGGCCGCGACTGGACCGCCGCGGACACGCTGAAGAACGTGGTGCTCGCGCTCACGCACCCCGACCACACGCGCGAGGTCGTCGTCGTCGGCATTCCCGGCGACCGCGAGATCGACGCCAAGCGCGTCGAGGTGGCGTTCGCTCCCGCTGAGGTCGAGGCGGCGACCGAGGCCGACTTCGCGAAGCACCCGGGCCTCGTGAAGGGCTACATCGGGCCCTGGTCGCCCGAGGGGCCCGTCTTCGGCGCCGAGTCCTCCACGGGCCTCCGCTTCTTCCTCGACCCGCGCGTCGTCGATGGCACCGAGTGGATCACCGGCGCGAACGTCGACGAGCAGCACGTGTTCGGGCTCGTCGCGGGCCGCGACTTCACGGCCGACGGCACGATCGAGGCCGCGAACGTGCGCGATGGCGACCCGGCACCGGATGGCTCGGGACCCGTCGAGCTGGCCCGCGGCATGGAGATCGGCCACGTGTTCCAGCTCGGCCGCAAGTACGCCGAGGCGCTGGGCCTGAAGGTGCTCGACGAGAACGGCAAGCTCGCGACCGTGACGATGGGCTCGTACGGCATCGGAGTCACGCGCATCCTCGCGATCATCGCCGAACTGCACAACGACGACAAGGGCCTCGTGTGGCCCGCGGCCGTCGCGCCGTTCGACGTGCACGTGCTCGCGACGGGCAAGGACGCCGCGGCGTTCGACGCCGCCGAGCGCGTGGTCGCCGACCTCGAGTCGGCCGGGTTCGAGGTGCTCTACGACGACCGGCCCAAGCTCTCACCCGGCGTGAAGTTCGCCGATGCCGAGCTCATCGGCGTGCCGAAGATCGTGATCGCCGGACGCGGCGTCGCCGACGGCGTCGTCGAGGTATGGGACCGCGAGTCCGGGGAGCGCTCGAGCGTCCCGATCGAGGGAGTGCGGCAGGCCCTCGGCCGCTGAGCCCGCCTCGACGACGACGCCCCCGACCGCTCCGCGCGCGGAGCATCGGGGGCGTCGTCGTTCGTGGGATCACATACGCGCGTAGCGGGCCCGGGCGAAGCAGAAGATGCCGTAGACGATCAGGCCCGCGCCGATCAGCCACAGGATGAACGTGCCGAAGGGCAGCGCGACGAGGCTCTTGAGCGCAGCGTCGAGTCCACCCGCCTTCTCGGGGTCGTGCGTGAGGGCGGCGATGACGAAGAGCACGCCCACCACGGCGACCGCGATGCCCTTGGCGATGTAGCCGACGACACCGAAGGTGACGATGCCCTTGCGGGGGGCCGGACTGCCTGGGAGGTCGAGGTGCTTCTCGAACGAGCGCTTGGCGCC
The DNA here is from genome assembly GCF_900104685.1 of Agromyces flavus. Lineage (NCBI taxonomy): Bacteria > Bacillati > Actinomycetota > Actinomycetes > Micrococcales > Microbacteriaceae > Agromyces > Agromyces flavus. Next base: position 1,682,856 of record NZ_LT629755.1, on the reverse strand, counting down.
GCGATACACGAACGCGATGCCGACGCCGAGGATGACGAGCCCGACGAGCACGAGCAGGAACACGCCGCCCGGTGTGGCGAGCAGCTGCGCGCTGAGCGTCTGGGACGACTGCGACGAGTCCTGACGCCCGCCGAGCGCGTAGACGAGCGCGGTGACGCCGATCGCGATGTAGGCGACCGCGGTGCCGAGGTACTTGACGCGGTAGCCCCACTTCTTCTTGGTGTCGGGGTTCCGCTCGAGGAACGCCTGGACGATCTGCCAGATGCCCAATGCGAACAATCCGAGCGCGATGACCCAGAGCAGCACCCCGCCGAAGGGCCAGCTCGCGACCTGCTGCATGGCGCCACCCTGGTCGGCCTCTCCGCCCGCGCCCTGGGCGACGGAGATGGCGATCGCACCGATCACGATGTGGACGATGCCGAGGACGACGTATCCGACGCGCGCGAGCGTGCGGAGGATCGTCGAGTTCTGCGCCGCGCTGGCGGCGGCCTTACCGGAAGCCGTGGTCATGCGCTCAGCGTGCCGCTCGTGAACCGACCTCGGCAAGGGCCTTGCCTCCGCTTGCGCGACGCGCTTCGGCGGTGGTAGGGCGCGGGCGCACATCGTGATTCGCACACCGGACCGACGCCGTTCACTCGCCGGACACCGTCGCGCCGCCACTGGGCCATGCCCCCTCGGGAGGCTCGGCGCGTCCCCTCCGGCCCGAACGCGCAGAGATCCGCGCACTGAACGAGGAGCTGCCATGACGATCCCCGAACTCCGCATCACGCCCGTCTCCCACGCCGTCGGCAAGCGTTCGCCCGTCACCTGCCGCCTGAAGTGCGCCGACGCGTGCCTCGGACCTGAGTGCAACACGTCTGCGAACCCGCACTTCCGGGACATCGCGTCGTCGGCGATCTCGCGCCGCTCCGTGCTCGGCCTCGGCGTGGCCGGCGCGATCGGCCTCATCCTCGGCGACGCCGCCGGGCGCGGGCAGGTCAGCCCGGCGTTCGCGGCGAAGCCGGGGACGGCAGGGCTCGCGTTCGATCCGATCGCGCCGGTCGGCCGCCTGGTCGACGAGTTCACGGTGCCGGCCGGGTACCGCTGGCAGCCCATCATCCGTTGGGGCGACCCGCTGTTCTCGTCGATTCCGTCGTTCGACTTCGACGCGCAGACGGCCGAGGCGCAGGCCGGCCAGTTCGGCTACAACAACGACTACCTCGATATCATCGCCGATCCGAGCGGCAAGACGGGCGTGCTCGTGACCAACCACGAGTACGTCAACCCGAACCTGATGTTCACCCCCACCGCCGATGCCGCTGAGCTCCGCCGCCGAGGCGAGATCTCCAAGGCCGCGATGGGCATGGCCGTCGTCGAGGTGGAGCGGAGGCGCGTGGGCGAGCCGTGGCACTACGTCGTCGACGGACGACGCAACCGGCGGGTGACCGTCGAGACGGTGTTCGAACTCACGGGTCCGGCCGCCGGCTCCGACCTCGTGACGACCGCGGACGACCCCGAGGGGCGCTGGGTCAAGGGGACCCTCGGCAACTGCGCGGGCGGCACGACGCCGTGGGGCACCGTCCTCTCGGGTGAGGAGAACTTCAACGGCTACTTCGCCTGGGCCGCCGACACCGCGGCGCAGAAGCGCTACAGCGGCACGGCGACCACGACGACCGAGACGGGGTGGGAGCAGTACGACGCGCGGTTCGACGCGCACGACCCCCGCTTCGTGAACGAGCCGAACCGCTTCGGGTACATCGTCGAGATCGACCCCAGCGACCCGACCTCGACGCCGAGGAAGCACACCGCGATGGGACGCTTCAAGCACGAGGGCGCCAACGTGACGATCGCGGAGGACGGCCGGGTCGTGGCGTACATGGGCGACGACGAGCGCAACGACTACCTGTACAAGTTCGTGTCGAAGGGCCGGTACACGGCGGCGACCTCGACCGGCGCGCGCCGCAGGAACATGGAGCTGCTCAGCGAGGGCGACCTGTTCGTGGCGCGCTTCACCGGCAATTCACCGGCCGCAGAGATCACGGGCACCCGTGCCCTGCCCAGCGACGGCGCGTTCGACGGCGTGGGCGAGTGGATCGCACTGACGCGCGACGGCGAGAGCGTCGTGCCCGGGATGTCGACGCAGCAGGTGCTGGTGTACACCCGCCTCGCCGCCGACCTGGTCGGCGCCACGAAGATGGACCGACCCGAGGACGTCGAGCCGAGCCCGCTGACCGGCAAGGTGTACCTCGCGCTCACGAACAACAGCAACCGCGGCCGGACCGCCCCGCTGGACGAGGCGAACCCCATCACGGGCAACCGCTACGGCCACGTGGTCGAGCTCACCGAGACCGCCGGCCAGGCGGGGGAGACGTTCGGGTGGAGCATCCTCCTGCTCTGCGGCGACCCGGCGACGACCGCCTCCACCTACTTCGCGGGATTCCCGAAGGAGCTCGTGTCGCCGATCTCGTGCCCCGACAACGTCGCGTTCGACTCCGAGGGCAACCTCTGGATCTCGACGGATGGCGCTCCGAGCACCATCGGCTACAACGACGGCCTGTTCCGCGTGCCCCTCGAGGGGCCCGAACGCGGGAACGTGCAGCAGTTCCTGTCGGTGCCGCGCGAGGCCGAGACGTGCGGCCCGGTGATCCACGACCGCGAGGGCCTCGTCTTCGTCGCCGTCCAGCACCCGGGCGAGAACGGAGCCGTCGGTGCCCAGACCTCGTTCTTCCCGGACTACGTCGCCGAGCACGGCGACGGAACGGTCGCGGCACCTCGCCCGTCCGTCGTCCAGGTCTGGCGCGGCTGAGCCCGGGATCGACCGCGAGGGCGGGGGCGCCGCGGCATTCCCCGCCCTCCGCGGCATCCGCTACGCTTGAGTGTTCCGCCGACGAGGGGAGGCGGATTGAGAGCTGAATAGAGGAGGCCGTAATGGACATCGACCTCACCGTGCTCCGCATGATGGAGCGCGAGAAGGAGATCCCGTTCGACGAACTGGTGCAGATCATCGAGCAGGCGATCCTGATGGCCTACCTCAAGCACACCAATCCCGGCCAGCACGGCCACGCCAACCCCAAGGGCGCCCGTGCGCACCTCGATCGCAAGACGGGTCACGTCTCGATCTACGTCCCCGAGTACGACGAGAACGGCGACGTCATCGGCGAGGCCGAGGACAGCCCGAGCGACTTCGGCCGGATCGCCGCGTTCGCGGCGAAGCAGGTCATCAACCAGCGCCTGCGCGACATCGCCGACGACGCCGTGCTCGGCGAGTTCCGCGGTCGCGAGGGCGACATCGTCGCGGGGGTCATCCAGCAGGGGCCGAACCCGCGGATGGTGCACATCGACCTCGGCACGGTCGAGGCGATCCTGCCGCCCGAGGAGCAGGTGCCCGGCGAGGAGTACCCGCACGGGCAGCGGATCCGCGTCTACGTGACCAGCGTCGCGAAGGGCGCCAAGGGGCCCTCGATCACGGTGTCGCGAACGCACCCGGCCCTCGTCCGCAAGCTGTTCGCCCTCGAGGTGCCCGAGATCGCGTCCGGCGTCGTCGAGATCGTGTCGCTCGCACGCGAGGCGGGTCACCGCTCGAAGATCGCGGTCCGCGCCACCCAGCCCGGCGTGAACGCCAAGGGCGCGTGCATCGGCGAGCTCGGCCAGCGCGTGCGCGCGGTGACCGCCGAGCTCGGCAACGAGAAGATCGACATCGTCGACTGGAACGAGGACCTCGCGACCTTCGTCGCGAGCGCCCTGTCGCCCGCCAAGGTCACGAGCGCGTTCGTGATCGACGAGAACACCCGCGCGGTGCGCGCACTCGTCCCCGACTACCAGCTCTCGCTCGCGATCGGCAAGGAGGGCCAGAACGCCCGTCTCGCCGCGAAGCTCACCGGCGCGAAGATCGACATCCAGCCCGACTCGATCCTCGACCAGGCGTGATCCCGGGCCGCGCCGCGCTCCCGCGCGCCGAGGCGCACGGGGCGGAGGTGTAGGATGGAACCCGTCAGAACGTGCATCGGATGCCGTTCGCGCGCTCCACGGTCCTCGCTTCTGAGGGTCGTCGCCCAGCAATCACGAGTCCTCGCCGACGAATCGGCGGTGCTCGACGGGCGCGGCGCGTGGCTGCATCCGACGCTCGAGTGCTTCCGACTCGCCCAGCGGCGGCGCGCCTTCGGGCGCGCGCTCCGCTTGCAGGGCGAGCTGGACACATCCGATCTGGAAAAAAGGTTGAACGGCTAATGGACAACTCATGAGCGGCTCGAAATGAGACCCGTCCGCCATTGATGGTCCCCCTGTTTCGGGGAGGACCCGGAACAGGAGAGAAGTGGCTGCCAAACCACGCGTACACGAGATCGCCAGCGAACTCGGCGTCGACAGCAAGCTCGCGCTCGAGAAGCTGAAGGAGATGGGCGAATACGTCAAGGGCCCGTCGTCCTCGATCGAACCCCCCGTCGCGCGCCGCCTGCGCGCCGCCCTCGAGGCGGCCGGCGGCGCGGCGAAGACCGCCGACGCGCCGAAGCCGGCCGCGGCGAAGCCGGGCCCCAAGCCCGGCCCGAAGGCCCCGACCGCCCCCGCCGCACCCGCGGCGCCGGCCGACGCGCCCATGAGCGTCGCCGAACGCCAGGCGCAGGCCGAGCAGAAGGCCGCCCAGGCGGCGGCCGAGAAGGCTGCGGCCTCGACGTCCGACGCGCCCGCGCCGGCTGCTCCCGAAGCGCCCAAGCCCGCGGCCGCCGGCCCCAAGCCCGGCGACGTCGCGCGCCCCGCCGCGCCCAAGCCCGGCCAGAGCATCCCGCGTCCCGCGCCGCGCCCCGGCGCGCCGCGTCCCGGCAACAACCCCTACTCGAGCTCGCAGGGCATGGGCCAGCGGCCCAGCCAGCCGCGTCCGGGCAACAACCCGTTCGCGAGCTCGCAGGGCATGGGCCAGCGCCCGACGCCCGGCAACATCCCGCGGCCCCAGCCGCCGCGTCCCGGCGCCCCGCGTCCCGGGGCGCCGCGACCGGGCGGCGGCGGTCGTCCCGGCGGCGGCGGCTTCCAGCGCCCCGGCGGCGGTGGCGGCGGTCCTCGTCCCGGCGGCGCCGGCGGCGGCTTCCGTCCGGGCGGAGCGCCCGGCGGCGGCTTCGGCGGCCCGCGCCCCGCGGGCGGCGGCGGTCGTGGTCGCGGCCCCGGCGGCGGCACGGCGGGTGCGTTCGGTCGTGGCGGCGGCAAGTCCAAGGCCCGCAAGTCGAAGCGCACGAAGCGGCAGGAATTCGAGATGCGGGAGGCGCCGTCGCTCGGCGGCGTGAGCGTCCCCCGCGGCGACGGCAACACCGTCATCCGACTGCGCCGCGGCGCCTCGATCTCCGACTTCGCCGACAAGATCGACGCGAACCCCGGTTCGCTCGTCACGGTGCTGTTCCACCTCGGTGAGATGGCGACCGCGACCGAGTCGCTCGACGAGGCGACGTTCGAGGTGCTCGGCGCCGAGCTCGGCTACAAGATCCAGGTCGTCTCTCCTGAAGACGAGGACCGAGAGCTCCTCGAGGGCTTCGACATCGACCTCGACCAGGAGCTCGAGGACGAGACCGACGAGGAGCTCCAGGCGCGTCCGCCGGTCGTGACCGTCATGGGTCACGTCGACCACGGTAAGACGCGACTGCTCGACGCCATCCGCAACGCGAACGTCGTGGCGGGCGAGGCCGGCGGCATCACCCAGCACATCGGTGCGTACCAGGTGCACACCGAGCACGAGGGCGTCGACCGGGCGATCACCTTCATCGACACCCCGGGTCACGAGGCGTTCACCGCCATGCGTGCCCGTGGCGCGCAGGTGACCGACATCGCGATCCTCGTGGTCGCCGCCGACGACGGCATCATGCCGCAGACGATCGAGGCGCTGAACCACGCGCAGTCGGCCGACGTGCCGATCGTGGTCGCGGTGAACAAGATCGACAAGCCCGACGCGAATCCCGGCAAGGTGCGCCAGCAGCTCACCGAGTTCGGCCTCGTGGCCGAGGAGTACGGCGGCGACGTCATGTTCGTCGACGTCTCGGCGCGCGAGAACATCGGCATCCAGGACCTGCTCGACGCGGTGCTCCTGACCGCTGACGCCGGGCTCGACCTGCGGGCCAACCCCGACAAGGACGCGCGAGGCGTGGCCATCGAGGCCAAGCTCGACAAGGGCCGCGGCGCCGTGGCGACCGTGCTCATCCAGTCGGGCACGCTCAAGGTCGGCGACGCGATCGTCGCGGGCACGGCCTACGGCCGCGTCCGGGCGATGAGCGACGAGAACGGCGAGCCCGTGGCCGCCGCGACCCCGTCGCGTCCCGTCCAGGTGCAGGGCCTCTCGAGCGTCCCGCGCGCCGGCGACACCTTCCTCGTCACCGAGGAGGACCGCACGGCCCGCCAGATCGCCGAGAAGCGCGAAGCCGCCGAACGCAACGCGCAGCTGGCCAAGGCCCGCAAGCGCATCTCGCTCGAGGACTTCACGCGTGCGCTGGAAGAGGGCAAGGTCGAGGCGCTCAACCTCATCATCAAGGGCGACGTGTCGGGTGCCGTCGAGGCGCTCGAGGAATCGCTCATGAAGATCGAGGTCGACGAGTCGGTGCAGCTGCGCATCCTCCACCGCGGTGTGGGCGCCGTCACCGAGAGCGACATCGACCTGGCGACGATCGACAACGCGATCGTCATCGGGTTCAACGTCCGGCCCGACGTCAAGGCTCGCGAGCGCGCCGCCCGCGAGGGTGTCGACGTCCGCTTCTACAACGTCATCTACAACGCGATCGACGACATCGAGAACTCGCTCAAGGGCATGCTCAAGCCCGAGTTCGAAGAGGTGCAGTCGGGTGTCGCCGAGATCCGCGAGGTGTTCCGCTCCTCCAAGTTCGGCAACATCGCCGGTGTCATCGTGCGGTCGGGAACGATCACGCGCAACGCCAAGGCACGCGTCATCCGCGATGGCGTGGTCGTCGGCGACAACCTCGCGATCGAGTCGCTCCGCCGGTTCAAGGACGACGTCACCGAGGTCCGCACGGACTTCGAGGCGGGCATCGGCCTCGGCAAGTACAACGACATCCAGGTCGGCGACGAGATCGAGACCATCGAGATGCGCGAGAAGCCGCGGGCCTAGTGTCCCGGTCCGAGGGGGCGGTGCTCCGCCCCCTCGGCTCATGCTTCGAAAGGAGTCCCCATGGCCGACCCCCAGCGCGCCAGGAAGCTGGCCGACCGCATCAAGGAGATCGTCGCGCGACGCCTCGACAAGGGGCTTCGCGACCCGCGGCTCGGGTTCGTGACGATCACCGACGTCCGCGTGACGGGCGACCTGCAGCACGCGAGCATCTTCTACACCGTGTACGGCACCGACGAGGAGCGCCGGGACTCGGCGCTCGCGCTCAAGGCCGCGACCGGCATGCTCCGCAGCGAGGTCGGGCGCAACATCACGGCGCGGCTGACGCCCACGCTCGAGTTCATCGCCGACGCGGTTCCCGAGAACGCGAAGCACATCGAGGACCTCCTGCGCGAGGCGCGTGAGCGCGACGCCGAGACCTCGGCCGTCGCCGCGACGGCGGACTACGCCGGCGATGCCGACCCGTACGTCAAGCCGCGCGACCTCGACGCCGACGACGACGACCTCGACGACCGCGACGAGGACTTGCGGGCCTGAGCCCGCTTCCGCACCCTTCGGTCACGCCGCGGTGAGGCGGCCGCGCCCGAGCAGGGCGTCGGCCGCCTCCGTCATCCGCGCCCGCAGCGCCGCGATGTAGGCGACCGCGGTCGGTTGGCGGAGGGCCTCCGGGCGGCAGACGAGCCAGTACGGCAGGCGCTCCTCGACCTCGTCGGGGAACAGCCGCACGAGGTCGTCGTGCGGGTCGGCGAGGAACGCCGGAAGCAGTCCGTAGCCCGCGCCCGCGCGCGTGGCATCCACGTGCACGTACACGTTCGTGCTCGAGACGGCGTCGACCATGCCGCGGGTCGGCCGGCGCGCCTCGTCGAGCGCATCGACCTGCAGCATCGACTCGATGAAGTAGACGAGCGGTGCACCCGAGAGCTCCGCCATCGACGCCGGCGTGCCGTTGCGGTCGAGGAAGTCCCGGCCGGCGTAGAGGCCGAGGACGTAGTCGCCCAGGTGGATGGCCTCGGCACGCTGGACGTGCGGGCGCCCGACGACGACCTCCAGATCGACCCCCACGCGCTGCTGCGCGGCGCGACGGGTCGCCGCGACGATCTCGAGCGAGACATCCGGATGGCGCGACCGCAGCGCGGCCATCGCGGGCGCCGCGATGAACCCGCTGAACCCGTCGGTCGCCGAGAGCCGCACGACCCCCGCGAGCACCGGCGCGTCGTCGGGGGAGAGGCGCCGCATCGCGCGCTCGACGTCCTCGGCCGCCGCGAGCGCGTGCTCGCCGAGCGGCGTCAGCACCCAGCCCGCGGCGCCGCGCGCGAGGACGCGTCCGCCGAGCGCCTGCTCGAGCGCCTCGATGCGACGCGCGATCGTCGTGTGGTTCAGGCCGAGCTGCTCGGCAGCCCCCGTGAAGCGGCCTTCACGGGCGACGGCGAGCAGCACGATGAGGTCATCGGCGCTCGGCGGGCGACGCGTGGGGATCGGTGACACGGTGTGCAGTTTCGCACAACATGGTCGCGCATGTGGCCATTGGAATGCAGAAGGTTGCACGACAGACTCGGTCGTTGACGCGAGAGCGTCCGACATCCCCCAACGTCGTCATGCAAAGGAGCATCGAATGACCCAGGCACCCGTCCGGGACACGACCGACGCCACCCCCACCTCGGGCCTGCGCCGGGTCGTCACCGCGTCGATGGCCGGCACCGTGGTCGAGTGGTACGAGTTCTTCCTCTACGCCTCGGCCGCCACACTCGTGTTCGGCACCGTCTTCTTCCCACCGTCCGACGACCCGTTCGCCGGCATCATCGCGGCGTTCCTGACCTACGCGGTCGGGTTCATCGCGCGTCCGCTCGGCGGCATCGTCTTCGGCCACCTGGGCGACAAGTACGGCCGCAAGAAGCTGCTCCAGTTCAGCATCATCCTCATCGGCGTCGCGACGTTCCTGATCGGCTGCCTGCCGACGTACGCCCAGATCGGCCTGGCCGCACCGGCCCTGCTCGTGCTGCTCCGCTTCCTGCAGGGCTTCGCGCTCGGCGGCGAGTGGGGCGGCGCAGTGCTGCTGGTCGCCGAGCACAGCCCGTCGAAGAGCCGCGGATTCTGGGCCAGCTGGCCGCAGGCCGCCGTGCCGGTGGGCAACCTGCTCGCGACGCTCGTGCTGTTCGTGCTGTCGTCGACGCTCACCGAGGAGGCGTTCCTGGGCTGGGGCTGGCGCGTGGCGTTCTGGCTGTCGGCCGTGATCGTCCTCATCGGCTGGTACATCCGCACCAAGGTCACCGACGCGCCCATCTTCCTCGAGATGCAGGCCGAGCGCGAGCAGGCGAAGGCCACCAGCTACGGGGTGCTCGAGGTCATCAAGCGCTACCCGCGCGGCGTCGTCACCGCGATGGGCCTCCGCGTGGCCGAGAACATCCTGTACTACGTCGTGGTGACCTTCTCGATCGTCTACCTCACGCAGGTCGTGAAGGAGGGCACCGCCAACACGCTGCTGATCCTCGTCGGCGCGCACGTCGTGCACTTCGTCGCCATTCCCATCGCGGGTCGCCTCTCCGACCGCCTGGGCCGCAAGCCGGTCTACGCCGCGGGCGCGATCCTGGGTGCGACGTGGGCCTTCTTCGCCTTCCCGCTCATGGACACCGCGAACCCGCTGGTGATCTGGTCCGCGATCGCGCTCGGCCTGGTCTTCCACGCCCTCATGTACGCCGCGCAGCCGGCGATCATGGCCGAGATGTTCCCGACGCGCATGCGCTACTCGGGCGTCTCGCTCGGCTACCAGGTGACGTCGATCTTCGCGGGCTCGCTCGCGCCGATCATCGCCACGGCCCTGCTCGGCCAGTTCGGATCGAGCGTGCCGATCGCGATCTACGTCGCGGTCGCCTGCGCGATCACGCTCGTGGCGGTGGCGGCGGCCCGCGAGACGCGCGGCCTCGACCTGCGGGCGGTCGACGAGGCCGACCGCGAGCGGGTCGCCGCGACGGCCGGCTGATCGGCGTCGCATGACGGATGCCCCGGGGCGACCCCCCCGGGGCATCCGCGTGTCCGCGGACGGATGCTGTCGTGCGCCCGGGACCGCGGAGTACTGTGTCCTGAGCGGCGGGGGAGCCCGCGTCCCGCCGGGGAGGAGTGGGCATGCCGACCTCAGCGCCGCCGGTCATCCTCGTCGTCACGCGCGACGACGATGCGCGCGCGTCGATCGTCGCCGAGCTGGCGAGGCGATACGGCGCCGACTACCGCATCGACGAGGCGCTCGACGAGCGCGCGGCCGCGGCGCGCATCCACGCGCTCGCCGAGGCCGGCGGACTGCTCGCGCTCGTCCTCTCGGACCGTGCGGGCGACATCGACAGGCGATCGCTGTTCGCCGTCGCGCGCCGCGAGTTCCCCGACGTGCGTCGAGGCCGCCTGATCGAGTGGGGCCAGTGGGGCGAACCCGGCGTGCGCGAGGAGATCCTGCGCCTGATGGGTGCGGGCGAGCTCGAGTACTACGTGATCCGCCCCTGGCATTCTCCCGACGAGTACTTCCACCGCACGATCACCGAGTTCCTGCTGGAGTGGGAGCGGTCCATCGGCCTGCGTCCACGCGAGGTCGCCGTGGTCGGGCGCGACGGGCTGCCCCGGACGCACGAGATCCGGAGCCTCCTCGCGCGCGGCGGCGTGCCGCACGAATGGCTCGATCCCGACTCGGATGCCGCGCGCGAACGGCTTGCTCGGTCGGGCATCACCGACACGCCGACCGAGCCGGTCGTGCTGCTGCTCGACGGCCGCGCGCTCCGCAACCCCGACAACGCGACGCTCGCGGCGGCGTACGGGCTGACGACCGCGTTGGACGACGCCCGCGATGCGGACGTCGTCGTGGTCGGTGCCGGACCCGGCGGGCTGGCCGCGGCGGTCTACGCGGCGTCGGAGGGCCTGGACGTGCTCGTCGTCGAACGCGAGTCGATCGGCGGCCAGGCCGGGTCGAGCTCGCTGATCCGCAACTACCTCGGGTTCGCACGCGGCATCTCGGGCTCGGAACTCGCGCAGCGCGCGTACCAGCAGGCGTGGGTGTTCGGCGCCCGGTTCGCGCACGCGCGCGAGGTGACGGGCATCGAGCGCACCGAGGGCGGATTCGTCGTCCGCGTGGCGCCGGGTGATGAGATCAGGTGTCGCTCGGTCGTGCTCGCCACCGGCGTCGCGTACCGACGGATCGACGTGGAGGAGCTCGAGCCGTTCGAGGGCGCCGGCGTGTTCTACGGCGCGTCCGCCGTCGAGGCGCAGGGCGTGTCGGGCAAGCCCGTGTTCGTCGTGGGCGGCGGCAACTCGGCGGGGCAGGCCGCGCTGCACCTCGCGCGGTACGCGTCATCCGTCACCCTGCTCGTGCGCGGTGCCGGCCTCGCCGCGAGCATGTCGCAGTACCTCATCGCCCAGCTCGAGGCGCAGGGCGTGGTGGTGCGGAACAATGCCGAGGTGGTCGGCGGGGGCGGCGAGGAGGGGCTCGAGCGCATCCTCGTGCGCGACCGGACCACGGGCGAGGTGGCCGAAGAGGCGTGCCGGGGGCTGTTCGTGCTCATCGGCGCCTCGCCGCGCACCGACTGGCTGCCGCCCGAGGTCCTGCGCGATCGGTGGGGCTACGTGCTCACCGGCCCCGCCGTGCTCGATGAGAACGGGCACCGCTGGCCGTTCGAACGCCCGCCGTTCCCGCACGAGACGAGCGTTCCCGGGGTGTTCGCGGTCGGCGACGCGCGTCGGGACTCGGTCAAGCGGGTCGCCTCGGCGGTCGGCGAGGGCTCGGTCGTCGTCTCCGCGGTGCATCGGCACCTGGCCAATCCGGATGGCAAGGCGGTGCCGGTGCGGTGACTGCCATCGTTCCGGGCACGGGGCCCGTCGCGCCGCCGCCGTCGCGGCGCGCGACCGCGCTGACGGTCGCGGCCCTCGCGCTGCCGCTCATCGGGCTGGCGATGCTGATCCTGCGACCGGTGCTCGACCTGCAGTGGGAGCACCAGCCGACCCACTTCTGGCTCGTGGCTGCGGTCGGGGCGATCAACGCGGCGCTCGCGTGGGTGGTCGGCGCGGCCGCGCGTCTGCGCCGCGACGCCCGGCTCGTCCTCGTCTCGCTGTCGTTCGGAGCCGCGGCCGGGTTCCTCGCCCTGCACGCGCTCGCGACGCCCGGCGTCCTGCTCGCCGAGAGCAACACCGGCTTCGCCCTCGCGACGCCGGTGGGCCTCACGGTGGCCGCCGTGTTCGCCGCATGGTCCAGCCTCGACCTCGACGGGGCGCACGGCGCGCGCGTCGTTCGCCTCGCACCGTGGCTCGTGGGCGGGCTCGTCGCCCTCATGGTGCTGTGGGGCGTCGTCTCGCTGCTGCGCCTCGGGCCCCTCGACGCCGCCGCACCACCCGAACGGACCACGGTGCCGTTCGCCGTGCTCGCCACGATCGGGTTGGCCTGCTACGCGGTCGCGGTGGTCCGCTACCTGCGGATGCCGCGCCATGCCGCCTCACCGCTGCCGCTGGCGTTCGCGGCGGCGTTCACCCTGCTGGCCGAGGCCGAGATCGCGGTCGTCGTGGGTCGCAACTGGCACCTCTCGTGGTGGGAGTGGCACGTGCTCATGCTCGCCGCGTTCATCATCATCGCGGTCGCGGCGCAGCGGTCGTGGCGCGAGGAGCGCTGGTCGGGCCTCTACACGCAGGACACCGCCGCGGGCGAGCGCGACGTGTCGGTCCTGTTCGCCGACCTGGCGGGATTCACGCACTTCTCGGAATCCCACGAGCCGGCCGAGGTGACCGCCATGCTGAACACCTACTTCACCGACGCCATCCCTCCGCTCGTCGAGCGGTTCGGCGGGCGCGTCGATCGCCTGATCGGCGATGCGGTCATGGCGGTGTTCGAATCGGATGGCTCGTCCGGCCCGTCGCACGCGCAGCGCGCCGCTGGCGCTGCGCTCGCCCTCCAGCAGGCGACGGGCGCCGTCGCCGCGGCGCATCCCGACTGGCCGCGCTTCCGCGTCGGCGTGAACTCGGGACGGGCCAACGTGGGCATCCTCGGGACCGGGGGCGGCCGCACCTACACCGTGATCGGCGACACCGTGAACGTGGCCTCGCGCATCGAGCATCGCGCGCCGGTCGGCGGGGTCGCGATCGCCGCGGCGACGCGCGAACGGCTGGGCGACGCGGCGATCACGCAGCCGCTGGGCGAGCTCGAGGTCGCCGGCCGCGACGCGCCCGTCGAGGCGCACCTGCTCGTGGGCCTCCAGGGCGTCTGACCCGGGTCGCACGTCGTCAGGTCAGACCTCGGGCAGCACGTACCCGTCGCTGGTCCGCACGGCGAGTCCGTCGGCCACGAGCCCCTCGATCGCGCGTTCGAGCCGGGCGGGGTCGTCGAGCACGCGCGCGAGCTCGTCACCGGCGACCGCCCGGTGCGCGGCGCGGAGCTCGCGCATGACCTTGCCGCGCGCCTGCCGGTCGCTTCCCTCGAAGCGCGTCTGCCGAGCGCGACGGGGACCCTCGTAGGCGGGATAGCCCGCAGCGCGCCACGCGCAGAGATCCGCGATCGGGCAGGCGTCGCAACGCGGCGCCCGGGCGGTGCACACCGTCGCGCCGAGCTCCATGGCGCCGGCGTTGAATCGGTGGGCGGCCTCGCGATCCGGCGGCAGCAGCCGCTCCATCGCCGCGAGGTCCCGAGCGGTGGCCGGCGGGCCCGACTCGGCGGCCCCGTCGACCGCGCGGGCGATCACCCGCCTGGTGTTGGTGTCGACCACCGGATGGCGGTCGCCGAACGCGAACGCCGCGATCGCCCTCGCGGTGTACGGCCCGATGCCCTGCAGTGCGAGCAGGGCGTCGAGGTCGCGCGGCACCTCGCCGCCGTGCCGTTCGACGATCTCGGTCGCCGCCCGGTGGAGCCAGAGCGCACGACGCGGGTACCCGAGGCGGTCCCACGCGCGCACGGCTTCGGACGCCGGCTCCGCGGCGAGCGCGGCCGGCGTGGGCCAGCGCCGCACCCACTCCTCCCAGCGCGGCTGAACGCGGCCGACCTGGGTCTGCTGCAGCATGAACTCGCTGACGAGGACGGCCCACGGCGAGACGTCGGCCGCGCGCCACGGCAGCGGACGCGCGGCGTGCGCGAACCACGCCACCACGGCGGGCGCGATGCCGCCGCGGTCGATGGGGTGCTGCGGCATCCGCCCAGCCTATTCGCGTCGGCCTAGCCGAGGCCGTCGGGACCGCCGACCGCCGCGAGCACGCGTTCGGCGGGCAGGTGCACGCCCGCGCGCTCGACCTCGTGCACGAGCTCGACGAGCGCGCGGTTGACGGGCGCATCCAGCCCTGCCGCCTCCGCTTCGCGCACGACCGCGCCGTTCAGGTAGTCGACCTCGGTCGGCTGCCCGCGTCGCACGCTCTGCTGCGTCGAACCGAGGTTCGGCACGTCGCCCATGCGCACGCGCATGGACCAGGGCAGTACCTGCCCGAGCGAGAGCGGGAGACGCGCGAAGAACCGCAGGCGCCGGTCGCCGAGCCCCTGCAGCGATCCGAACCGGATGCCGCGGGCGACGCCCACGCGGACGGTCTCGCGCATGGATGCCGCGACCACCCGGCGCAGCCGGGGATCGTCCACGACCTCCTGCACGCTCCGGCCGACGATCGCCGGGACGGCGTTGAGCATGTTGACGACGAGCTTGGTCCACTGCGCGCCGCGGAAGTTCGCGATCGGGACGACCGGCACGGCCTCGGACAGCCGCGACGCGATGCGCCGGACCTCGTCGTCGGGATCGGTCCCGCCCGCGTGCTCGAGCAGCCCCGGCCGTCCGAGGTAGCTCGCGGCGGTCGTCGTCACGCGCACGGAGCCGGGCTCGGTGTAGTTCGCGGCGATGATCGAGAGCATCCCCATGCACGACGAGCGGGGGAGCACGCGCTCCGCGGTCGCGACGCCGTCGAGGCCGTTCTGCACGACGACGACCGGCACCCCGTCGATCATGGCGCCGTTCGCGACGAGCGCCGCCGCGGCATCCTGCGCCTTGGTGCACACCAGCACGAGGTCGGGCCGCGTGCCCAGGCGCTCGCCCACG
The DNA here is from genome assembly GCF_900104685.1 of Agromyces flavus. Taxonomy (NCBI): domain Bacteria; kingdom Bacillati; phylum Actinomycetota; class Actinomycetes; order Micrococcales; family Microbacteriaceae; genus Agromyces; species Agromyces flavus. Next base: position 1,667,760 of record NZ_LT629755.1, on the reverse strand, counting down.
GCGGGGTGGACGTGGGCCTCGCCGTAGCCGCCCGAGAGGCGGATGCCGCCCTCGCGGATCGCCGCGAGCCCGGCGCCGCGCGCGGTCACCTCGACGTCGTGCCCGGCGCGCGAGAGCAGCGCCGCGAAGGTCCCGCCGAGCGCGCCGGCGCCGATGATCCCGATCCTCACCGCACCAGCGTAGGACGCCGGGGGGAGCCATCCGCCCGCGCTGTTAGGGTGTACGGCGTGAACAGCGGCATCCTCCTCGTCGACAAGCCGCAGGGGATGACCAGCCACGACGTCGTCGCACGCATCCGCCGCCTCGCCGGCACGCGCAAGGTCGGCCACGCCGGCACGCTCGATCCCATGGCCACGGGCCTCCTGCTGCTCGGCGTCGAGTCGTCCACGCGCCTGCTGCACCACCTCGTGGGCCTCGACAAGGAGTACCTCGCGACGATCCGCCTCGGCTGGGCCACCACGACCGACGACGCCGAAGGCGAGCCGCTCGATGCCGCGCCGCCCGCGACGGTCGCGGCGATCACGCGCGAGCAGGCGGCCGAACGGATGGCGACGCTCACGGGCGTCATCGACCAGGTGCCGAGCGCGGTCAGCGCCGTCAAGGTCGCGGGCAAGCGGGCCTACCAGCGCGTCCGCGAGGGCGAGGTCGTCGAACTCGCCGCCCGCAGGGTCACGATCTCGGCCTTCGAGCTGCTCGACGAGCGGCCGGGCGACGGATGGCTCGACCTCGACGTGCGCGTCGCCTGCTCGTCGGGCACGTACGTGCGCGCGCTCGCACGCGACCTGGGCGCCGACCTCGGCGTCGGCGGACACCTGACCGCGCTGCGGCGTACGCGGATCGGCCGCTTCGACGTGGCCGAGGCGGGCGCGCTCGAGGGCCTCGACGTGGCCGCGGCCCGCCTCGCTCCGGCCGAGGCCGCGCGGCGGGCACTGCCGGCGATCGCGATCGACGCCGACGCGGTGCGCGACCTCCGGCACGGCAAGCGCATCGCGGCGACGTCGGGTGCAGCCGGCGCCGAACCCGTCGCCGACGGCCCGATCGCCGCGATCGGACCCGACGACGTGCTCGTCGCGATCGTCGAGCGCCGTGGCCCCCAGCTGAAGGTCGTCACCGGATTCCCCGCCGAGGAGGGCGCATGATCGAGTGGTTCGCGTGGGTGCAGGTCGGCGTGGCGGTGGTCGCCGGGCTCCTCTGCATCGTGCTCGGGCTGGCCGGCCGCGTGCCGAACGACCTCGTGCTCGGCGCCCTCGCGGTCGTCGAGCTGCTGCTCATCGTGCAGGTCGTCGTCGCGATCGTCGCGCCCACGGTCGGCAATCCGCCCACCGGCAGCCTGCTCGAGTTCTGGGTGTACCTCGTCAGCGCGGTGCTGCTTCCGCCGGCCGCGGCGCTCTGGGCCCTGCTCGACCGCGGCCGCTGGGCGACGGTCGTGTGCGGCGTCGCGGCGCTCGCGGTCGCCGTGATGGTCTACCGCATGCTCCAGATCTGGACCGTGCAGCAGGCGTGATGCGCGTTCTGGGAGAATCGACGGACATGACCACGCACTCCACCGAACCCCGCCGCGCGACGCGTCCCCGGCGCCTCAGCGGCATCGGGCGCGTCCTCGTCGCCGTGTACGGCGTGCTCGCCCTCGCCGCGACGGGCCGCTCGCTCGTGCAGATCGTCGAGAAGTTCGACGAGGCGCCCCTCGCGTACTCGCTCTCGGGGCTCGCCGCGGTCGTCTACATCGTCGCGACCATCGCGCTGGTGCGACCGGGCCTGACCTGGTACCGGGTGGCATGGGCCACGATCGTCTTCGAGTTCACGGGGGTCATCGTGATCGGCGCGCTCAGCGTCCTGCGCCCCGACCTCTTCCCCCACGACACGGTGTGGTCGGCCTTCGGGCGCGGATACCTGTTCATCCCGCTCGTCCTGCCGGTGCTCGGCATGTGGTGGCTCGCCCGCCACCGTCCCGTCGCGTTCGCCGCGCCCGAGGACGCCGAGTGAGGACGTTCACGGGGATCGACGCCGTCCCGCCGCACTACGGTCCGTCCGCGGTGACGATCGGGAAGTTCGACGGCGTCCACCAGGGCCACCGCGCGGTCATCGCCGCACTGCGCGAGATCGCCGAGGCGCGGCGGCTCGACGCGGTCGCGATCACGTTCGACCGCCATCCCGCCGCGTACCACGCCCCCGACCGCTGCCCGCCGCAGCTCGTGAGCACGCGCCAGAAGCTCGAGCTCCTCGCCACGACCGGACTCGACGCGACCGTGCTGCTGCACTACGACGGCGCCCTCGCATCCCAGTCGGCCGACACGTTCGTGCGGAGCCACCTCGTCGAGGCGCTCGACGCACGCGCGCTGCTCGTGGGCCGCGACTTCCGCTACGGCGCGGGCAACGAGGGCGACGTCGACCTGCTCCGCCGCCAGGGCGAGCAGTTCGGCTTCGAGGTCGTCGTCGTCGAGGACGTCGTGCCCGAGGGCGGCCGTCGCGTCTCGTCGACGTGGATCCGCGAGCTGCTCGACGACGGCGACGTCGAGCACGCCGCCGAACTGCTCGGCCACGTGCCGACCGTCAGCGGACTCGTCGTGCACGGCTTCAAGCGCGGTCGCGAGCTCGGCTACCCGACGGCGAACCTCGCGCCCGACTGCGAGGGGTTCATCCCCGGCGACGGCGTGTACGCGGGCTGGCTCATCGACGGCGGCGTTCGGTATCCGGCCGCGATCTCGGTGGGCAACAACCCGACGTTCGAGGGCGTGCCGCAGAAGCAGGTCGAGGCGTACGTGCTCGACCGCGACCTCGACCTGTACGACCACGTCGTGGCCGTCGAGTTCGCGCACCGCATCCGCGGGATGGAGAAGTTCGAGGGCATCGAGGCGCTCATCTCGCAGATGGGCCGCGACGTCGACCGGGCGCGGGTGCTGCTCGGCTGATGCGGGTCAGCTGGCTCAGCCTGCGCGGGAGCCGGTCGCCGGCGGGGGCGCGTCGCCCGGGCCGGGCGGGTGCGGGGCGACCGTGCCGATGCCCGTGAGGAAGCGAAGCAGCCCGGCGGCGGTGTCGACGAGCGGGCTGCCGTGCCCGAACTCCCACCCGGCGTCGGTGGCGCGCAGCGTGTGGCCCGCGATCACGGCGCGGATCTCGGTCGGCGCGGCCGCGGCGCGCCGCAGCGCCACCGCACCCGAGGCGACGGGCGACATCGGCGGGTCGACGGATGCCGCGCCGCCCACGAGCAGCGCGGCGACCACCGCGTCGTCGAGCTCGGCGACGCTGGTCGGACGCGTGCGTTCGCGGATGCCGCGAGTGCGCGCGTCGATCGCGTCGACGGCCTCCGCCGGACCCGCGAGCTTCGGCAGCTCGGCGAGGCGGCGGGCCTCGCCGCCGCGCACGAGGCGCTCGGCCGCATCGAGCGCCCGACGCGTGCGGGTGCGGTCGAAGCCATGCACGAGCTCGGCGACGACGTCGGCGACGTGCCATCCGGCCCGCGCGGTCGAGGTCGACCACAGCGCGTCGCCTCCGGTGCGGATGAGCTTCGCCACTCCGCCGAGCACCTCGGCCGTCTCGGCGCGGCGGTCGGCCGTGACGCCCGACTCGTCGACGTCGGGGCGGCGGCTGAGCGGCAGGTAGCGGGACAGGTCGGCCACCCGACCAGCCTAGACTCGGCGGGTGACGACCGAACCCGTGAGGCCGCTCTGGGCCGGTCGGACGCTCGCCCTCCTGGGCATCGTGCTCGTGGCGTTCAACCTGCGGACCGCGGTCGCGTCCCTCTCGCCGATCCTCGGGCAGCTCGAGCAGGAGATCCCGGTCTCCACGGCGCTCGTCGGGCTCCTCGGCATGCTGCCGCCGCTCTGCTACGCGGGGTTCGGCATCGTCACCCCGGTGCTGGCGCGCCGCTTCGGGCTCGAGCCGTCGCTCATCGTCGCGCTCGTCGTCCTGGTCGCCGGGCTCGCCGGACGCGGACTCGCCCCCTCGGCGTGGTGGCTGCTCGCCGCGAGCACGCTCACCTTCGCGGCGATCGGCGTGGGCAACGTGCTCCTGCCGCCGCTCGTGAAGCGGTACTTCCCCGATCGGATCGGGCTGCTGACCACGGTCTTCGTCACGGCGATGTCGGTGAGCACGTTCGTTCCGCCGCTCGTGGCCGTGCCGCTCGCGGACGCCGCGGGATGGCGCGCGTCGCTCGGAGTCTGGGCGGTCGTCGCGGTGACCGCGCTCGTCCCGTGGATCGCCCTGCTGGTCCATCCCCGGCGCGGCGTCGCCGCGGAGCTGCCCGAGGAGGCCGAACCGGGCATGCTGCGCCACGCGCTCCGCTCGCGGCTGGCCTGGGCGCTCGCGATCGTCTTCTCGGTGTCGGGCTTCAACGCGTACTCGCTGTTCGCATGGCTGCCGGCCATCCTCGAGCAGACGGCCGGAGCCACGCCGGCGCAGGCCGGCGCGCTGCTCTCGCTCTACGCCGCGATGGGACTGCCGGCCGCCGTCGCGGTGCCGGTGCTGGCCGAGCGACGTGGGCGCGTCCGCTCGCTGATCGCGGTCGGAGTGGTGTCGATCGTCGTCGGCTACGCGGGCCTCATCGCCGCCCCGGCGGTCGCGACCTGGCTCTGGGTCGCGCTCGCGGGCATCGGCCCGCTCCTGTTCCCGCTCGCGCTCGTGCTCATCAACCTGCGCACGCGCACGCACGCGGGCGCGGTGGCCCTGAGCGGATTCGTGCAGTCGGCCGGGTACCTCATGGTCGCGATCGGGCCGCTCGCGGTCGGCCTGCTCCACGAGGCGACGGGCGGCTGGACGGCACCACTGTGGCTGCTCCTGGCCTCGGCAGTGCCCGCCGCCATCGCGGGCGTCGTCGTGGCGCGGCCGCGATTCCTCGAGGACGAGCGGGAGCGCTGACCTGGTCTCGATCTGCTCATGTGAGCAGAATCACCCGCGCATGTTGCCGCGAGCGATCACGCTGCCTACGCTGGATGAGGCGGAAGGAGACGAATGGACGAGACCGACGAACTCCTCTCGATCCGCGCTGCCGAGCTCTACTACGAAGAGAACAAGACGCAGGACGAGATCGGGCAGGCGCTCCGGCTCACGCGCTGGAAGGTCGGGCGGCTCCTCGCGCAGGCCAAGCAGCAGGGCTTCATCCGCATCGAGATCCTGCACCCGCGCGCCCGTCGGCTGCCCATCGAACGGCGCCTCCGCGACGAGCGCGGGCTCGACGACGCCATCGTCGTCTCGGCCGCCGGCGTCGGCTCGGCCGACGAGCTGCAGTCGCGCACCGCGCAGGCGGCCGCCGACTACCTCACCGCGCTGCGCCCGGTGCCCCGCACCCTGGGCGTGAGCTGGGGTCGCACGCTCTTCGAGATCTCGCAGCACCTCCGCAACGGCTGGGCGACCGGCGTCAACGTGGTGCAGATCAACGGCGGCGTGAGCCTCAACCGGCGACCCGGCACCGCGGCCGCGACCGCCGTGGCGATGGCGCAGAAGGGCGGCGGCAGCGCGACCCTCCTGCCGAGCCCGGCGATCCTCGAGCACCTCGCGACCAAGCAGGCGATCGAGTCCGATCGGGTCGTCGCGGGCGTCATCGACCTCGCCCGATCGGCCGACGCCTACCTCTTCAGCGCCGGTCCGGCCGATCACACGTCGGTGCACATCGAGAGCGGCTACCTCACCGACCCCGACGTCGACCTGCTCGTCCAGAAGGGCGCCGTCGGCGACGTGGTCGGCCGGTACATCGACTCCGACGGCAACATCGTCGACCCCGCGCTCGACGCGCGCACCGTCGGGCTCACGCTCGACGACCTGCGCGCGGGCTCGCTGCGCATCGCGGTCATCGCCGGCCGCGCCAAGCACGCCGTCGCCGACGCCGTCGTGCGTTCGGGCCTGTGCTCGGTGCTGGTCACCGACGAGGCCACCGCCCTCCACCTCCTCGACGGCTGACCCGGCACGGTTCCCATCCGCCCGGGCCGGCGTCGCGACACGAAAGCCAGGTCACCCCACATGTCAGGCACCTCCCTCGTCACCGCGCGCGAGCGCGCGCTCGCCGTCCTCGGCGGCGAGCCCGACGACGCCACGCTGCGGCGCTACCTCCACGGCATCGCCGGCGTCGATGCCGTCGGACTCGAACAGCGCGCCGCCGGACTCGGCACGCGCTCGATCAAGACCACCTCCAAGCAGTGGGCGCTCGACCGCATCATCTCGCTCATCGACCTCACGACCCTCGAGGGCGCCGACACGCCCGGCAAGGTGCGCTCGCTCGTGGCCAAGGCCATGACGCCCGACCCGACGGATGGCTCGACGCCGCGCGTCGCGGCCGTCTGCGTCTACGGCGACATGGTGCCCCACGCGGTCGATGCGCTCGGCGCGCTGCACGGCGACCCCGACGACGGGCGCATCGCGGTCGCCGCGGTCGCGACCGCCTTCCCGTCCGGGCGCTCGTCGCTCGACATCAAGCTCGCCGACACCGCCGAGGCCGTGGCGAACGGCGCCGACGAGATCGACATGGTCATCGACCGGGGCGCGTTCCTCGCCGGTCGCTACGGCCTGGTGTTCGACCAGATCGCCGCCGTGAAGGAGGCGTGCCGTCGGCCCGACGGCACGAGCGCGTCGCTCAAGGTGATCCTCGAGACCGGCGAGCTCGTCACGTACGACAACGTGCGCCGCGCCTCGTGGCTGTCGATCCTCGCCGGCGGCGACTTCATCAAGACCTCGACCGGCAAGGTGCAGCCCGCCGCGACCCTGCCCGTGACCCTGCTCATGCTCGAGGTCGTGCGCGACTGGCACCTGATGACCGGCCAGCGCATCGGCGTGAAGCCCGCGGGCGGCATCCGCGCCTCGAAGGACGCCATCAAGTACCTCGTCACGGTGGCCGAGACCGTGGGCGAGGAGTGGCTCGTGCCGCACCTGTTCCGCTTCGGCGCGTCGAGCCTGCTCAACGACGTGCTCCTCCAGCGCCAGAAGCTGGCCACCGGCCACTACTCCGGCCCCGACTACGTGACGATCGACTGAGTCGATCACGAAAGAGACGACCATGAGCTTCCTCGAATACGCTCCCGCGCCCGAGTCGCGCGCCATCCTGTCGCTGCGCGACGAGTACGGCCTGTTCATCGACGGCGAGTTCGTCGACGGGCGCGGCACCCCCTTCCAGACCATCTCGCCGGCCACCGAGGAGCGGATCGCGACCGTCGCGAGCGCGAACGCCGCCGACATCGACGATGCCGTCGCGGCGGCCCGTCGCGCGTACGCCAACGTGTGGTCCCGCATGCCCGGCCGCGATCGCGGCAAGTACCTGTTCCGCATCGCGCGTCTCATCCAGGAGCGCTCGCGCGAGCTCGCCGTGGCCGAGTCGCTCGACAACGGCAAGCCCATCAAGGAGTCCCGCGACGTCGACGTCCCCCTCGTGGCCGCGTGGTTCTTCTACTACGCCGGCTGGGCCGACAAGCTCGACTACGCCGGCCTCGGCGCGAACCCGCGTGCGCTCGGCGTGGCCGCTCAGGTCATCCCGTGGAACTTCCCGCTGCTCATGCTCGCGTGGAAGATCGCCCCCGCGCTGGCCGCAGGCAACACCGTGGTGCTGAAGCCCGCCGAGACGACGCCGCTGAGCGCCCTGATCTTCGCCGAGATCGTGCAGCAGGCCGACCTGCCGCCCGGTGTCGTGAACATCGTGACCGGCGCCGGCGACACCGGTGCGGCGCTCGTCGCCCACGACGGCGTCGACAAGGTCGCCTTCACGGGGTCCACGGCGGTCGGCCGCGCGATCGCGAAGCAGGTCGCGGGCACGAGCAAGAAGGTCACGCTCGAGCTCGGCGGCAAGGCGGCGAACATCGTGTTCGACGACGCGCCCATCGACCAGGCCATCGAGGGCATCGTCAACGGCATCTTCTTCAACCAGGGCCACGTGTGCTGCGCCGGCTCGCGCCTGCTCGTGCAGGAGTCCATCCACGACGAGGTCGTCGACCGCCTCAAGAACCGGCTGTCGACGCTCCGCCTCGGCGACCCGCTCGACAAGAACACGGACATCGGCGCGATCAACTCCAAGGAGCAGCTCGATCGCATCACCGAGCTCTCGCAGGCCGGCGTCGACGAGGGCGCCACGCGCTGGAGCGCGCCGTGCGAGATCCCCGAGAACGGGTTCTGGTACGCGCCGACGATCTTCACCGACGTGCAGACGTCGAGCCGGATCGCGCGCGAGGAGATCTTCGGGCCCGTGCTGTCCGTGCTGACCTTCCGCACGCCGCAGGAGGCCATCGCCAAGGCGAACAACACGCCGTACGGCCTGTCGGCCGGCATCTGGACCGACAAGGGCAGCCGCATCCTCGCCGTTGCCGACCAGCTGCGCGCGGGCGTGGTGTGGGCCAACACCTTCAACCGGTTCGACCCGTCGAGCCCGTTCGGCGGTTACAAGGAGTCCGGGTACGGCCGCGAGGGCGGACGCCACGGGCTCGGGGCCTACCTCGCGCCCGGCTCGGTGACCTCGGGTCGCGGGGCGGCGAGGGCCGTCGAGGCCGCCGCATCCCTCGACGAGAAGCCCGCTCGCCGCACGCGCCGACCTGCCAAGCCCGCGAAGAAGGGGGTCGCCAAGTGAGCCGCCTCGCCGTGCCCAAGACGTACAAGCTCTTCATCGGCGGCGCGTTCCCGCGCAGCGAGTCCGGCCGCACCTACGAGGTGCTCAAGGCCGACGGCGCGTTCCTCGCCAACGCCGCGAAGGCCTCGCGCAAGGATGCTCGCGACGCGATCCTCGCTGCACGCGGCGCGGTCGGCAGCTGGTCGGGCGCCACCGCCTACAACCGCGGCCAGGTGCTCTATCGCATCGCCGAGCTGCTCGAGGGCCGTCGCGCGCAGTTCGTCGCCGAGATCGAGGACGCCGAAGGCCTCTCGCGGGCGCAGGCGACCGCGCAGGTCGACGAGGCCATCGACCGCTGGGTCTGGTACGCCGGATGGGCCGACAAGTTCGCGCAGGTGGCGGGCAACGCCAACCCGGTCGCGGGTCCGTACTTCAACATCTCGGTGCCCGAGCCGACCGGCGTGGTCGCGATCGTCGCGCCCCAGGACTCGTCGCTCGTGGGCCTCGTCTCCGCGATCGCGCCGGCCCTCGTCGCCGGCAACTCCGTCGTCGTGGTCGCGAGCGAGCGCTACCCGCTCTCGGCGATCAGCCTCGCCGAGGTGCTCGCCACGAGCGACGTGCCGAAGGGCGTGGTGAACATCCTCACCGGATCGCCGGCCGAGATCGCGCCGTGGCTCGCGAGCCACTCCGACGTCAACGCGATCGACCTCGTCGGCGCGGGCGCCCTCGACTGGATCGACCTCGAGATCGCGGCGGCCGACACGCTGAAGCGCGTGCTGCGGCCCGAGACCGGGGCCGATGCGGCGGCGCCGGCGCTCGACCGCATCGCGGCGTTCACCGAGACCAAGACCGTCTGGCACACCAAGAGCCTGCGCTGAGCCACGGGGGATTCACAGTCCCCGCCCGGCCCGGTCCGCCGCTCGCGGGCTAGGGTCGGGGCCATGCGCATCCTGGTGACCGGTGCGACCGGGTACATCGGCGGCCGGCTCGTTCCGCGTCTCATCGCGGCCGGCCACGACGTCAGGGTGCTGGTGCGTCGCCCCGAGCGGCTCCGCGACGTCCCGTGGTCGGCCGAGGTCGAGGTCGTCGAGGGCGACCTCACGGATGCCGCAGCCGTCGAGCGGGCGACGCGCGAGATCGACGTCGTGTACTACCTCGTCCACTCGATGGGCGGGCGAGGCTCGTTCGAGGACGTCGAGGAGCGCATCGCGCGCAATGTCGCGGTCGCGGCGCGGACCAACGGCGTCCGTCGGATCGTGTACCTGGGCGGCCTGCACCCGGACGGCGCCCGGCTCTCGCGCCACCTGCGCTCGCGTGTCCGCGTGGGTGAGATCCTGCTCGCGTCGGGCGTGCCGACGATCGTGCTGCAGGCCGGCGTCATCATCGGCTCCGGCTCGACCTCGTTCGAGATGATCCGCCACCTGACCGAGGTGCTGCCGTACATGCCGGCCCCGCGGTGGGTCCGCAACTTCATCCAGCCGATCGCGGTGCGCGACGTGCTGCACTACCTGATCCAGGCGGCCGACGTGCCGGCCGAGGTGAACCGCGCGTTCGACATCGGCGGGCCCGACGTGCTGCGCTACGGCCAGCTCATGAACGGGTACGCCCTCGAGGCGGGCCTGCGCCAGCGCCCGATCGCGGCGCTGCCCGTGCTCACGCCGTGGCTGGCCGGCCAATGGGTCAACCTCGTCACGCCGATCCCGCGCCGGCTCGCGGTGCCGATCATCGAGTCGCTCCAGTTCGACTGCGTGATGCGCGACCATGACATCGATGCCGTCATCCCGCCGCCGCCCGAGGGCCTGGTCGGCTACCGCCGCTCGGTGCGCCTGGCGCTCGAGAAGGAGCGGCTCGCCGAGGTCGAGACGAGCTGGCGCAACGCCGAGGTGGCGGGCGCCCCGAGCGATCCGCTGCCGAGCGATCCGAACTGGGCGGGGCACACGGTCTACGTCGACGAGCGCGAACGCCGGTCGGGCGCGCCGGCGGCGGCGCTCTGGGCGGTCATCGAGGGCGTCGGCGGCGAGAACGGCTGGTACTCGTTCCCCCTCGCATGGGCGGTCCGCGGATGGATCGACAAGCTGTTCGGGGGAGTCGGCCTGCGGCGCGGCCGCCGCGACCCCGACACGCTCCATCCGGGCGACGCGGTCGACTTCTGGCGCGTGGAGGCGCTCGAGCGGCCGAGGTTCCTGCGCCTGCGCGCCGAGATGCGCGTGCCGGGTCGCGCCTGGCTCGAGATGTCGGCCGAACCCGACGGCGCAGGGCCCGACGGCGGATCCACGTATCGCCAGCGCGCCGTCTTCTTCCCGAAGGGGCTCGCGGGGCGGCTCTACTGGTGGTCCGTGTTCCCGTTCCACGGCATCGTGTTCGCGGGCATGGCGAACCGCATCACGGCCGAGGCCGAGGCGGCGTCATCCGAGAAGGTAACGAAACGGTAACGGCGTTGCTAGAGTGACCTGCACGGTCCGCGCGACGGCGCTCGGACCCGAGGAAGGTCCAATCCGTGCGTCGTGCCCCCGACGCGGTCGACCCCGCGACCGCGCCCGCCCGAGTCCCGTCGATCCGCCGCCCCGGCCTGCGCCGCCTCACCGTACCGCCGCGTCCGGTCGTGCGAGCCGCGCTCGCCGGAATGGGCGTCGCCGCAGTGGCCTCGCTGCTCTGGACCGTGTCGACGCCCACCGACGTCTACGCGATCGACGTGTTCGGGGCGCTCCGACAGCCGGGCGAGGCCGCCGCGATCATCGGACATCGCGGCGACCGCTCGATGGCTCCGGAGAACACCATGCCCGCGCTCGAGCTCGCGATGGACGACCTGCGCTACGTCGAGACCGACGTGCGGCTCACGCGTGACGGCGTGCCCGTGCTGTTCCACGACACCGACCTCGAGCGGGTCGCCGGACGCCACGAGCGCATCGAGGACCTCGACCACGCCGAGGTGGCACGGCTCGACGTGGGGAGCTGGTACGCCGACCAGTGGTCGGGGGAGCGCGTGCCGACGCTCGACGCCTTCCTCGATGCGCTCGCCGAACGCGAGGGCGCCCGCGCCCTCGTCGAGCTCAAGGCGGCCTGGACTCCCGACGAGGTGCGTCGCGTCGTCGACCTCGTCGAGGTCCACGGGCTCCGCGGGCGCGTCGTGCTGCAGAGCTTCAGCATCGAGACGCTGCAGTCCGTGCAGCGCGTCGCACCGACCATGCCACGCATCATGCTGATCCGCGAACTGCCGCCCGACCCGGTGCCGATCGCCGAGCAGCTCGGCGTGATCGGATTCGGCACCACCGCGGCCTCCGTCACGGCGGCGCAGGGTGCGGTCGACCTCGCGCACGCGGCCGGCATCGCGGTGCTGTGCTACACGCTCAACACGCAGGAGACGTGGGAGCAGGTGAGCGCGCTCGGGGTCGACGGCATCATCACCGACCAGCCCAGCGACCTCGATGCGTGGATCGCGTCGACGGCGCCCGGGACCTGAGCCGGACCGAGCTCACCCGACCACGACGGCGTCGAGGTCGAGTCGGTCGGCGGCCTCGGCGAAGGTGGCGTGCATGCCCGTCGAGAAGAGCACGAACCGCACGAGCGCGGGCGCGGCAGCGGCAGTGGCCGCCGTGCCGAGCGCGACCTCGGCCGCGTCGTCGGCGGGCCAGCCGTAGATGCCAGCCGACACCGCCGGCAGCGCGATCGACGTCGCCCCGAGCGACGCCGCCACGGCGAGCGAGTTGCGGTAGGCGTCCTCGAGGAGCGCGCGACGCTCCGCGAGCTGCGGACCCTCGCCCGGCCACACCGGCCCGACGGTGTGGACGACCCAGCGGGCGGCGAGCCGGCCGGCACCCGTGGCGACCGCGTGCCCCGTCGGCAGCCCGTCGGGCAGCGTCGTGGCGCGCAGTGCCCGGCATTCGGCCAGGATCTCGGGCCCGCCCGCCCTATGGATGGCGCCGTCGACGCCGCCGCCGCCGAGGAGCGACGAGTTCGCCGCGTTGACGATCGCGTCGACCCGCTCGCGCGTGAGGTCGCCGCGGACGAGTTCGATCCGTGCGCGGAAGGGCTGCCGCGCCATCCGTCAGCCCCGGTTGTTCGAGAGCTCGAAGATGCGCACGAGCTCGGAGACCGCCTCGTCGCGCTGGTCGCCGCCCTGCTCGTACATGTGCGAGACGTGCGTGCGCAGGTGGTTCTCGACGAGGAGCTTGTTGAGCGAGGCGAGGGACTTCTGGACGGCGAGCGACAGCGTGATGATGTCGACGCAGTAGTCCTCGTTCTCGATCATCTTCTCGATGCCGCGGAGCTGGCCCTCGATGATCTTCGTGCGGTGCAGTGCGCGCTTCTTGATGTCGTCGATCACCCTGTCAGGATACGCCGCACCGCGATACCCCTGGGCCGTATCGCGCGGATGACGCGAGGCCGCGCGGTTCGCTAGCGTGAGCGCATGCCCGCACCGCGTCCCGTCGCGCGCGTCGCCGCGGCCGTCACCGGCGCCGCCGTCGTCGGCGCAAGCGCCGCCTCGCTCGCCGTCGCATTGCTCGCCGCCCCCGCCGTCGCCGCGGAACCCGCGGCGGTGCTCCCGCCCGTGCGGGCCGTCCCCGCCGATGTCGACGACTTCACCTTCGCGCGGTTCGACGCGGTGTACGAGCTCGGTCGCGACGCCGATCGGCGTTCGGAGCTTCGCACGACCGAGACGCTCGTCGCCGTCTTCCCCGAGTTCGACCAGAATCGCGGCATCCGACGTGCCATCCCCCGCGACTACGACGGGCACCCCACCGACCTCCGCATCGAATCGGTGACGGATGGCTCGGGCACGCCCCGCTCGTTCGAGACCGAGCGAAGCGAGGACGGCGAGTTCGAGCTCGTCACGATCGCCGCCGACGACTACGTGCACGGCGAGCAGACGTACGTGATCACGTATCACCAGCGCAACGTCACGTTCGAGCCCGATGACGTGCCGCAACAGGAGTTCTACTGGGACGTCAACGGCACCGGCTGGGCGCAGCCCTTCGGCGTCGTTCGAGGCGAGGTGCGACTGCAGGACGGGCTCGTCGACGCGCTCTCGGGAGACAGCGCCTGCTATCGCGGGTACGAGGGCTCGTCGACGCCGTGCGAGGTGCTGGAGGTGGACTCCGCCGCCGATCCCGCCGTGGTCGCGCAGGCGAGTTCGCTCGGGCCGTACGAGAACCTGACCGTGGCGATCGGATTCCGTCCCGGCACCTTCGAACCGCGCGACGAGCGGTTCACGTCGTCGCCGGCGGCGATGACGTCGGCGATCACCGCGCTCCTGGCGGTCGCCACCGCGATCGCGGCCGCGGTGATGCGGGCCGTGCGCTGGCGCAACCATCCCGGCCGGGGCATCATCGTGGCCGAGTACGAGCCGCCCGAGGGACTCTCGCTCATGGAGGCCGCCGACCTCGTGCGCGCTCCGGGCAAGGGCATCACGGCGACGATCCTCGCCGAGGCGGTCGCGGGACGCCTGCGTGTCGTCGAGACCGGCCGCAAGAAGTACGCGGTCGAGCTCGTCGGCGGTGTCGACGACGGCGAACGCGACGCCCAGTCGGTGCTCCGCGCGCTGTTCGGGTCGCATGCCCCGCGCGGAAGCCGACACGATCTGAAGTCCCGCGATTCCACGCTCGCGACCGAGCTCCAGAGCCTCCGTCGGTGGGTGCGCTCGCGGGTGTCGAAAGAGGGGCTGCGCCGCCGGCCCGATCTCGGATGGCGAGTGCTGCTCGCCGTGGCAGCCATCGTCGCCGCAACGCTCGCGGTCCTGTTCGGCATCATCGCCCTCGACGACCGGATGGGCGGAGCGTGGCCGTGGCTGACGCTCGGCGTGGGGGTGATCGGGGCGCTCGCGACCCTCTGGATCGTGGCCGGCGTCCGCCCGCTCACCGAGCGCGGCCGGGCGCTGCGGGACCACCTGGAGGGACTGCGGGAGTTCATCCGACTCGCCGAGGCGGACCGCATCAGGATGCTCCAGAGCCCGAGCGGAGCCGAGCGGGTTCCCTCCGCGGACGGGCGAGCCGCGTCCCCGGCACCGGGCGTCGATCCCGAGCAGGTCCTCCGGGTCACCGAGCGGCTGCTGCCCTACGCCGTGCTCTTCGGACAGGAGCGCGAGTGGAGCGACGAGCTCGCCGCGCTCTACGCCGAGCGCGGCCGACAGCCTGAGTGGTACTCGGGCCGCGACGGATTCAACGCGGTCGCGTTCTCCTCGGGGGTCAGCTCGTTCACCAGTGCGTCGAGCACCAGCTGGTCGGGATCGTCGTCGAGCTCGTCGTCAGGCGGGTCGGGCGGCGGCGGGTCCTCCGGCGGCGGCGGTGGCGGCGGGGGAGGCGGCGGCGTGTGAGCGCCGGGGCCCGTGCGACGGCGCGGGCTCAGCCCTCGTCGGCCGTGCCGCGCTCCTCGGGGAGCGGCACGCGGCGCTCGGCGTCGATCCCCGGTACGTCGTCCTCGTCGGACTCCTCGCCCACCGGCCGCGCATCGTCGTCGGCCGATTCGGGCTCGGGCGGCAGCTCACCGTCCTGAGCGACCTGGAACTCGTGATCGTCGGCGATCTCGCCGCCGATGCCCGTCGACTCGTCCATGGCATCGAGCGTAGCGCGTCGGCCCCGGACCCGCCCGGGCGGGTCCATTCGCGCCCGAGCCACTACGGCGCGTAGAATGTGCGAGGCGCCCGACGAATCCGTTCTTCGGACCGACGGCAGGGGAACTCCGCTCCGCCATGCTCGGCTCCGGGATTCGGCGCACCGCGACGACGGCATCGACGTCCGATCCCGTCCGGCGGTGCCGGTCACCGTGCCGGTGACCAGGGAGCCGTCCGCATCGGGCCCAGACAGGGGAGGACCATTGGCCCAGACGAGGCAGCGGCAGCGTACGCGCTCGCGTGACGACGACGCGCCCATCATCCCGATCCTCGCGCGCAAGGTGCGCGAGGTCGAGCAGAAGGCCCAGAAGAACAAGCTGGGCCCCACGAACCGCACGAAGTTCCAGGTCATCGCGCTGCTCATGCGCGAGGAGCGCGCCCGCGTGAAGGGCGACGGCGAACTCGCCGACTCCGCCCGCGCCGAGCTGCTGAAGCGCCTCGACGGCATCGCGCAGATCCTCGCGAAGACCGCCGCACGCGACACCAGCCTGATCACCCTCCTCGAACCGGATGCCTCGATCTCCACGGTCGCGCAGCGGTTCCGCCGCGACTGGCTGCTCGAGTCGGGTGCCGAGCTCAGCGAGGACGAACTCATCATCGTCCGCGAGCCCGAGGCGAAGCCCGAGCTGGCCGAGAACCAGGTGATCCCGCCGTCGGTGAAGTCGAGGCAGCTCGCCAACCCGTTCCTCGCGCCCGATTTCGACCGCGGCGGGCAGCCGCCCGTCCCCATCCGCCGGCTGGCGAACTGGGAGCTGCTCGGCCCGCTCTTCAAGTCGTTCGAGACCGGTTCCGGCGGACAGGCGGCGTCGATGGACCTGCCGGAGGCGCCGAAGGTCGACCGACTCGCCCCGCGCGGGCTCGAACTGATGCACCACCAGGCCCGCTTCATCGAGGCCGCGCGCCAGGGCCACCGACGATTCCTCCTCGCCGACGAGCCGGGCCTCGGCAAGACCGCGCAGTCGGTGCTCGCGGCATCCGTCGCCGGCGCGTACCCGCTGCTCGCGGTCGTGCCGAACGTGGTCAAGATGAACTGGGCGCGCGAGGTCGAGCGCTGGACGCCGCACCGCCGTGCGACCGTCATCCACGGCGACGGCGACAGCGTCGATGCGTTCGCCGACGTCATCGTCGTCAACTACGACGTGCTCGATCGGCACATGGCGTGGCTGTCGACGCTCGGCTTCCGCGGCATGGTCGTCGACGAGGCGCACTTCATCAAGAACCTCCAGTCGCAGCGCTCGCGCAACGTGCTCGCCCTGGCCGAGCGGATCCGCCGGAACACGCCGGGCGGCGACCCGTTGCTGCTCGCGCTCACGGGCACGCCGCTCATCAACGACGTCGACGACTTCCGTGCGATCTGGCAGTTCCTCGGCTGGATCGTCGGCGACCGGCCGTCGCCCGAGCTGCTCGGCAAGCTGGAAGAGACGGGACTCACGCCCGCCGAGCCCGGATTCTACGCCGAGGCGCGCCGCACCGTCATCGACCTCGGCATCGTGCGCCGCCGCAAGAAGGACGTGGCCGCCGACCTGCCCGACAAGCGCATCGCCGACCTGCCCGTCGAACTCGACGACGAGCTGGGGCGGTCGATCCGCGCCGCCGAGCGCGAGCTCGGCCACCGCCTCGCGAACCGGTTCCGCGCGCTCGTCGAGTCCCGCCGCCTGCGGGTGGGCGATCTCGACGAGCTCGAGCGCGACCAGTTCATCCGAGCCGTCGCGATGTCCGAGCTCGAGGAGTCGAAGTCGGCGAAGTCGGGCGAGAACGTCTTCACCATGGTCCGCCGGATCGGGCAGGCCAAGGCCGGCCTCGCGGCCGACTACGCGGCGCAACTGGCGCGCTCGGCCGGCAAGGTCGTCTTCTTCGCCAAGCACATCGACGTCATGGACCAGGCCGAGGCCTCGTTCGCGGCCCGCGAGCTGCGCTCGGTGTCGATCCGGGGCGATCAGAACGCCATCGCCCGACAGCAGGCGATCGACGCGTTCAACACCGACCCCGAGGTCTCGGTCGCGGTGTGCTCGCTCACCGCGGCGGGCGTCGGCGTCAACCTGCAGTCGGCGTCGAACGTCGTGCTCGCCGAACTGAGCTGGACCGCCGCCGAGCAGACGCAGGCGATCGACCGCGTGCACCGCATCGGGCAGGACGAGCCCGTCACGGCGTGGCGCATCATCGCGGCGCACACCGTGGACGCGCGCATCGCCGAGCTCATCGACCAGAAGCAGGGGCTCGCGCTCCGAGCGCTGGACGGCAGCGACGTCGAGCCGGGCTCGGCCGACTCGGTGCAGCTCGACGCGCTCCAGCACCTGCTCCGCCAGGCCCTGGACGGTGCGCTGTAGGCCACGTTTGGGACGGCGGAGTCGCGCCCCGCTAGACTCCCCACGTTCGCGCCTCGATGAAGCGGCCAGCCCGCGAACGTCCACCTCACGAGGAGTCACCCAGTGGTCATGAAGATCGGCATTCTCACGAGCGGCGGCGACTGCCCCGGCCTCAACGCGGTCATCCGCGGGGCGGTGCTCAAGGGCGTCATCTCGCACGAAGCGGAGTTCGTGGGATTCCGATGGGGCTGGAAGGGCGTCGTCGAGGGCGACATCGTGCCCGTGACGCGACACGACGTGCGGGGCCTCTCCAAGCAGGGCGGCACGATCCTCGGCTCGAGCCGCACGAACCCCTTCGAGGGCGAGAACGGCGGCCCCGACAACATCCGCCGCATGCTCGAGGCCGAGGGCATCGACGCGATCATCGCGATCGGCGGCGAGGGCACGCTGACCGCGGCCCGCCGCCTGGTCGACGAAGGCGGACTGCCCGTCATCGGCGTGCCCAAGACGATCGACAACGACCTCGCGGCGACCGACTACTCCTTCGGGTTCGACACGGCCGTCGAGATCGCGACCGAGGCCATCGACCGACTCCGCACCACCGCGGAATCGCACAACCGATGCATGGTGCTCGAGGTCATGGGCCGGCACGTGGGCTGGATCGCGCTGCACTCCGGCATGGCCGGTGGGGCCCACGCCATCCTCATCCCCGAGCAGCCCATGAGCATCGACGAGATCTGCCACTACGTGGAGTCGGTCCGCGAGCGCGGCCGCGCCCCGCTCATCGTCGTCGCCGAGGGCTTCAAGCTCGACACGATGGACGAAGCGCACTCGCACCTCGGCCTCGACGCGTTCAACCGACCGCGCCTCGGCGGCATCGCCGAGAAGCTCGCCCCCATCATCGAGGAGCGCACCGGCATCGAGTCCCGCCACACGGTGCTGGGTCACATCCAGCGCGGCGGCGCGCCGTCGGCGTACGACCGGGTGCTCGCCACGCGCCTCGGCATGGCGGCCGTCGACGCAGCCGTCGACCGCGCCTGGGGCAGCATGGTGACGCTTCGCGGGACCGACATCGCCCGCGTCACGATCGCCGAGGCGACCGGCGGCCTCAACCTGGTGCCTCAGTCGCGGTACGACGAGGCCCGCATCCTCTTCGGCTGATCGATGGGCGAGCCGGTGCCCGGTCCGTCGACGGCGCTGCCGCAGGTGTGCGTCTGCTACGTGCTGCGCGAGGTCGACGGGCGCGCCGAGGTGCTGCTCGGACGCAAGAAGCACGGACTGGGACGGGGCTACTACGTGGGTCTCGGCGGCAAGCTCGAGCCCGGCGAGTCGGCCACGGACGCGGCCGTCCGCGAGGTCCACGAGGAATCGGGCCTGATCGTCCTCGCCGGCGAACTCGAGCCCCGCGGGCTGCTGACCTACCACTTCCCGCACCGCGAGGCGTGGAGCCAGGAATCGAGCGTGTTCGTCGCCCGCTCGTTCACGGGCGACCCCGCGCCATCCGACGAGCTGGACCCCGAATGGTTCGCGCTCGACGAGGTCCCGCTCGACGAGATGTGGGACGACGCGAAGCGCTGGCTCCCCGGCGTGCTCGCCGGCGGGCGCGTCCGCCGGACCTTCGTGTTCGGGGCGGACCTGTCAAGCGTGGTGCACGAGCACAATCACGTCGCGTAGGATCATGCGAGGTTCGGCGCTCGCCGGATACCGCACCCACCATCCGTGAACACCAGGCGAATTCCTCGCCGATCGCACAGAAAGACGCCGGTGGATCTCACCCTCATCGTCGTGCTGGTCATCGCACTGGCGCTCTTCTTCGACTTCACGAACGGCTTCCACGACACCGCGAACGCGATGGCGACGCCGATCGCGACGGGTGCGCTCAAGCCGAAGATCGCGGTCGCCCTGGCCGCGGTACTGAACCTGATCGGCGCCTTCCTCTCGACCGAGGTGGCCAAGACCATCTCCGGCGGACTGATCCGCGAGGGCCAGGACGGCGTCCTCATCACGCCCGAGCTCATCTTCGCCGGCCTGATCGGCGCCATCACCTGGAACATGGTGACCTGGCTGCTGGGCCTGCCCTCCTCCTCGAGCCACGCGCTGTTCGGCGGGCTCATCGGCGCCGCGATCGTGGGCTTCGGCGTGCAGGCCATCGACGGCAGCGTCGTGCTGTCGAAGATCATCCTCCCGGCGATCCTCGCACCGCTCACGGCGGGCCTCATCGCGTTCACGGCGACCAAGCTCGCGTACGCGATCACGCGTCGTTACGACGGCAAGCCCGACGGGCGCGACGGCTTCCGGCACGCTCAGATCTACTCCAGCTCGCTCGTCGCGCTCGCGCACGGCACGAACGACGCGCAGAAGACCATGGGCGTCATCACGCTCACGCTCATCTCGGTCGGCGCGCAGCCCGTCGGCTCTGGTCCCGAGACCTGGGTCATCGTCACGTGCGCGATCGCGATCGCGCTGGGCACGTACATGGGCGGATGGCGCATCATCAAGACGCTCGGCACCGGCCTCACCGACGTCAAGCCCGCGCAGGGATTCGCGGCCGAGACGTCGACGGCGGCCACGATCCTCGCGTCGAGCCACCTCGGATTCGCACTGTCGACCACGCAGGTCGCGTCGGGCTCGGTGATCGGCTCGGGTCTCGGACGCCGCGGCTCGAAGGTGCGCTGGCGCACCGCGGGCCGTATCGGCGTGGGCTGGCTGCTGACGCTCCCGGCGTCGGGCATCGTGGGCGCCCTCGCGGCCTTCGTCGCGCTCACCGGGCCGGCCGGCGTCATCATCGACGCGATCGGTGCGGCCGTGATCATCGGCGGCATCTTCATGTGGTCGCGTCGCGACGAGGTGTCGCACCACAACGTGCTCAGCGAGGTGGCCGACTCGGGCCGCGCGGTCAAGATCAAGCGCAACCCGAAGCCGAAGAAGAAGGTGGCCAAGTGATCGACTGGATCGCATTCGTCGTCGTGCTCGTGGCGGCGCTGGTCGGGGCGAGCGTCGTCGTCAGCCTGTACTCGCTGGGCATCCGGCTGCTCACGATCTCCGGACGGACGCCCGTCGTGGCACCCGCCGAGTTCACCGACGCGATCACCGTGATCACGCCCGAAGAGGCGGCCAAGGCCGCGAAGCGGGCCGAGAAGGCCGCGCGCAAGAGCCCGCTGACCGAGGGCCAGAAGCGCCTGGCGCACATCGGCGCGTGGGCGTGCTTCGTCCTCGGCGGCATCTCCGTCCTGTACGGAATCTTCCTGATCGTGCCGGCGTTGCACCGCTTCGTGGCCTGATCGGGCCGCGACCCCACGGGCCGCTGCCGTCCCACCCGACCTCCCCGCTCACGAGAGCGGATCCGACCGGGTGCGCGCGCACCCCCGACCCCGTGGATGAGATGAACCCGAACGGACCCGACACCAGGACCGAGAACGAGCTCGAGACCGCGGTCGAGCGCGGTGCCGACGCCCGTGCGCTCGACGCCCCTGCCGCTCCGCGCTCAGCGCTCGACCGCTTCTTCGGCATCACGGCGCGCGGATCGACCGTCGCCTCCGAGGTGCGCGGCGGCGTGGTGACCTTCGTGACCATGGCGTACATCGTGATCCTCAACCCGATCATCCTGTCCAGCGGCACGGATGTCGCGGGGCAGACGCTCGGCTTCCCGCAGGTCGCGGCCGTGACGGCGCTGACCGCCGGCGTGATGACGATCCTCTTCGGACTGGTCGCCCGCGTGCCCTTCGCGTTCGCGGCAGGCCTGGGCATCAACTCGTTCCTCGCGGTGTCCGTCGTCGGCCAGGTGACCTGGCCCGAGGCGATGGGCCTGGTGCTCGTGAACGGCCTGATCATCGTGCTGCTGGCCGCCACGGGGCTGCGCCGCCTGATCTTCACCGCCGTGCCGATGCAGCTCAAGCTCGCCATCACGGTGGGCATCGGCCTCTTCATCGCGTTCATCGGGTTCGTCGACGCCGGATTCGTGACGGCGACCGGCGCCGCATCGCCGCCGGTCGGGCTCGGGGTCGCCGGCTCCGTCGGGACCGTGCCGACGATCGTGTTCGTGGTCACCCTGCTGCTGACCGGCGTCCTCGTGGCCCGCAAGGTCAAGGGCGGTATCCTCATCGGCCTGCTCTCGGGCACGGTGCTCGCGCTCGTGCTCGAAGCCGTCCTCGACCTCGGTCCCAAGGTCGGCGCCGACGGCACGGTGAACCCGCAGGGCTGGGGCTTGTCGGTGCCCGAGCTGCCCGCCCAGTGGGTCAGCCTGCCCGACCTCTCGCTCGTCGGCCAGGTGAGCCTCGGCAGCTTCGAGCGCATCGGCGTGCTCGCCGCGCTCATGCTGGTCTTCACGCTCGTGTTCACGAACTTCTTCGATGCGCTCGGCACGATGACGGGCCTGTCGAAGGAGGCCGGCCTGGCCGACGCGAAGGGCGAGTTCCCGCGCCTGCGCTCGGCGCTGGTCGTCGAGGGCGTCGGCGCCGTCGCGGGCGGGTTCACGTCGAGCTCGTCCAACACCGTCTTCATCGAGTCGGGCTCCGGCATCGGCGAGGGCGCGCGCACCGGCCTCGCGAACCTCGTGACCGGCGGCCTCTTCCTCCTCGCGATGTTCCTGACGCCGCTCACCTCGATCGTGCCCTCCGAGGTCGCCGCGGCCGCACTCGTCATCGTCGGTGCGCTCATGATGGCGCAGATCCGATCCATCGACCTGTCCGACTTCTCGGTCCTGCTTCCGGTGTTCCTGACCGTGACCGTGATGCCGCTGACCTACTCGATCGCGAACGGCATCGGCGCGGGCTTCATCGGCTGGGTGGTCGTGCGCTCGCTAGGGGGCAAGGCGCGGGAGATCAGCCCGCTGCTGTGGGTGGTCGCCGCGGGCTTCCTCGTGTACTTCGCGCGCGGGCCCGTCGAGGCGTTGCTCGCGGGCTGAGTCAGGGTGCGGCCGGGGCGTCGGGCGTCGTCGCGCTCGCCCCGGTCGCCGGCTGCTCGGCCGGCGTCGCCGTGCCGCGCAGGCGTGCGATGCCCCGCATGAGGTGGTAGATCACGATCGCCGCGATGGTGCCGAGCGCGATGCCGTTGAACACCACGTCGCCCGCCGAGAACGTGAAGTCGGCGATGCCCACCACGAGCGCGGTGGCCGCGGTGAACTGGTTGACCGGGTTGGTGAAGTCGACCCGGTTGTCGACCCAGATCTTCACGCCGATGATGCCGATCAGGCCGTAGAGCGCGGTCGTCACGCCGCCGAGCACGCCCGGCGGGATGGTGTTGATGACGGCGCCGACCTTGGGCGAGAGCCCGAGCAGCACGGCGAACCCTCCCGCGACCCAGTAGGCGGCGGTCGAGTACACGCGCGTCGCGGCCATGACTCCGATGTTCTCGCCGTACGTCGTGGTGCCCGAGCCGCCGAAGAAGCCGGCGATCGTGGTGGCGAGGCCGTCCGCGAAGAGCGCGCGACCCGTGGAGGCGTTGATCGAGGCATCCGTCATCTGCGCGACGCCCCGGATGTGGCCGACGTTCTCGGCGACGAGCACGAGGACCACGGGCAGGAATGCCGGGAGCAGGCCCCAGACCGCGGCGTCGGCGATCGGGTTGGCCGGCAGGTGGAAGGCTGGCAGGCCGACCCACGCCGCCTCGCCGACGGCGGCGAAGTCGACCTCGCCCTGCAGCACCGCGACGACGTAGCCGACGGCGACGCCGAGCAGGATCGACATGCGCCCGAGGATGCCGCGGAACGCGACGCTCGCGACGATGACGGCCGTGAGCGTGACGAGCGCCGTGAGCGGCGCGGCCTCGAAGTTGTCGCGCGCGACCGGCGCGAGGTTGAGGCCGATGAGCGCCACGATCGCGCCGGCGACGACGGGCGGCATGAGCGCGTCGATCCACCGCGATCCGGCGAACTGCACGACGAGGCCGACGATGAGGAGCAGGATGCCCACCACGACGATGCCGAAGAGGGCGGCGCCCATCGGGTCGGCCGTCCGGTCGGCCGCCATCGCCGCAGTGATCGGCGCGATGAACGCGAACGACGAGCCGAGGTAGCTCGGCACGCGGTTGCGGGTGATGAGCAGGAACAGGATGGTGCCGAGCCCCGAGAAGAACAGCGTGGTCGCGGGCGGGAAGCCCGTGATGATGGGCACGAGGAACGTCGCGCCGAACATCGCGACGACGTGCTGGGCGCCGAGTCCGATGGTGCGCGGCCACGACAGGCGCTCCCCGGGCGCGACGACCTCGCCCGGGGCGACGTGGGTGCCGTCGCCGTGCAGCGTCCAGGGCAGGGGCATCAGGGGCTCCGATCGGTCGGCATGAGGGGGTCGGACGGATGCTACCGGGCCGCGGGCGGTCGCGTCAGCCGCCCCGCCGATCGGGGGGTTCGCCCCATACCGGCACTGCCCCGTGCCTCCGTAGCGTGGAGGCATCCGCATGAACAGGAGAACCAGACCATGACCACCGTCACCCCCGCACCGGCGCCCGTCAGCACCGGAGCCGCCGCGACCGATGTCGAGCAGCGCGGCTTCGCCGTCTCGAGCCTCGTGCTCGGGCTCGTCTCGATCGTGGCCGGCTTCACCTTCGTGGTGCCCGTCGCCGGTCTCGTGCTCGGCATCCTCGCACTCCGTCGCGAACCGTCGGCCCGGACGATGGCCATCTGGGGCATCGTGCTGAACGGCGTGATGCTCGCCGGCGTCGTGATCGCCGGGCTCGCCGCCGCGGTGTTCGGACTTGCGATGCTGCCGTTCCTGCCGCTCGTGTTCGTCTGATCACCGGCGCTCCGTGCTGACGACGCCCCGGCCTTCGGGGCCGGGGCGTCGTCATGCGCGGGGCTCACCCGTAGAAGCCGCGCAGCAGCGCCTCGGTGCCCTCCAGGTGCTCCGCCATGGCGTGCGCGGCGTCGTCGCCCGAGCCGCGCAGGATCGCGCCCACGATGGCGCGGTGCTGCTCGTCGGAGTGCAGGATGTTCGGCGCGAGGAGCGGGATGCCGTCGAGGAACGCGTTCACGCGCATCCGGACGTCGGCCATGAGCGGGATCACGCTCGGAGCCCCGAGCAGCTCGGCGATGAGCAGGTGGAAGCGCGAGTCGGCCGTGCGGTACTGGTCGGCGCCCGCGTCATGGCAGTCGCGGTACGCCTGCCAGAGGCGCTCGCGGTCGCCCGCCGTGAGCGGGCGCTCGGCGGCGCGGCGTGCCGACCCCACTTCGATCACGGCGCGCAGGGCGAGCGTGTCCTCGAGCTCGGTCGCGAGCGAGGCCGGATCTGCGGGTGGGGCGGGGGAGTGCGGCGTCGTGCGTTCGGGCGGGGCGTCCGCGACGAACGTGCCGCCGTACCGGCCGCGCCGCGACACCACCCATCCCGCCTCGGCGAGCGACGCGATCGCCTCGCGCAGCGTGTCGCGGCTGACCTCGAGCATGCCGGCGAGCTCGCGCTCCGGCGGCAGCCGGTCGCCGGGACCGATGAGACCCAGCCGGATCGACTGCAGCAGGCGCTGCACCGTCTCCTCGAAGGCGTTGGCGGGCCGGGCGGGCGTGAGCAGCAGGCCTGCGCTGAGCACCTCGGCGGGCTCGGGCGAGACGGGCACGGGCGCGGCCGGCTCCGCCGCGGCATCCGCCACGACCCGCTCGTCGCCCGCGCCCGTCTTCATCCTTCGAGCCTAGAGCGGCGTGACGTAGGCGGAGCTGATCCCGCCGTCGACCAGGAACGTCGAGCCCGTGATGAACGACGCGTCGTCGCTCGCGAGGAACGCCACGGCGGCGGCGAGCTCCTCCGGCTCGGCGAAGCGGCCGACGGGCACGTGCACGAGGCGGCGCTGCGCGCGCTCGGGATCCTTCGCGAAGAGCTCCTGCAGCAACGGGGTGTTCACGGGGCCGGGGCAGAGCGCGTTCACGCGGATGCCCTGGCGCGCGAACTGGACGCCGAGCTCGCGGCTCATCGCGAGCACGCCGCCCTTCGAGGCCGTGTACGAGATCTGCGACGTGGCGGAGCCGAGCACCGCGACGAACGAGGCCGTGTTGATGATCGAGCCGCGGCCCTGCGCGACCATATGGCGCAATGCCGCACGCGAGCAGAGGTACACGGACTTCAGGTTCACGTCCTGGACCTTCTGCCAGGCGGGCAGCTCGGTGGTCTCGATCGAGTCGTCGTCGGGCGGCGAGATGCCGGCGTTGTTGAACGCGATGTCGACCGAGCCGTAGACGCGCGCGGCTTCGTCGAACAGGTGGTCGACCTGGTCGGGGTCGGTCACGTCGACCTGCACGAAGAGGCCGTCGACGGCGGATGCCGCGGCGTCGCCCGCGGTCCGGTCGACGTCGCCGATCACGACCTTCGCACCCTCGGCGGCGAGCCGCTTGGCGGTCGCGAGGCCGATGCCCGACGCGCCGCCGGTGACGACGGCGACTCGCCCCGCGAGCCGTCGGGTGAGGTCGATGGGACTGAGGTCTGCCATGGTGCTCCTTGGTGATCAGGCGGATTCGACGGCGAAGAAGACGTTCTTGGTGTCGGTGAAGGCCAGCGGGGCGTCGGGGCCGAGCTCGCGCCCGAGCCCGGACTGCTTGAACCCGCCGAACGGCGTGGCGTAGCGCACCGACGAGTGCGAGTTGACCGACAGGTTGCCCGACTCGACGGCTCGCGCGACGCGGATGCCGCGGCTGAGGTCGCGGGTCCAGATCGAGCCGGACAGCCCGTACTCGGTGGCGTTGGCGAAGCGGACCGCGTCGGCTTCATCGTCGAACGGGAAGACCGAGACGACCGGGCCGAAGACCTCCTCGCGGGCGACTCGGGCGTCGCGCGCGGGGGTGAGCACGGTCGGCGGGAACCAGAAGCCGGGGCCGCCCGGCGCGGTGCCGCGGAATGCGACATCCGCGTCGTCCGGCACGAACGACGCCACGCGCTCGAGGTGCTCGCGCGCGACGAGCGGGCCCATCTCGGTCGTATCGTCGGCCGGGTCGCCGACCTTGACGCCGCGGACGGCCGGCTCGAGCAGCTCCATGAAGCGGTCGTAGACGCTGCGCTCGACCAGGATGCGACTGCGCGCGCAGCAGTCCTGCCCGGCGTTCTCGAAGACGCCGTAGGGAGCGGTGGCCGCCGCCTGCTCGAGGTCGGCGTCGGCGAACACGATGTTGGCGCTCTTGCCCCCGAGCTCGAGCGTCACGCGCTTCACCTGCGCGGCGCAACCGGCCATGATGTGCCGACCGACCTCGGTCGAGCCGGTGAACACGATCTTGCGGACGGTCTCGTTCGTCACGAACCGCTCGCCCACGACCGAGCCCTTGCCGGGGATCACCTGGAACAGGTGCTCGGGGAGGCCGGCCTCGAGGCCGAGCTCGGCCAGGCGCAGGCTGGTCAGCGGCGTCCACTCGGCGGGCTTGAGCACGACCGCGTTCCCCGCCGCGAGCGCCGGCGCGAAGCCCCACGAGGCGATCGTCATGGGGAAGTTCCACGGCGTGATCACGCCGACCACGCCGAGCGGCTCGTGGAACGTCACGTCCATCCCCCCGGCGACCGGGATCTGGCGTCCCGAGAGCCGCTCGGGCGCCGCCGCGTAGTACTCGAGCACGTTGCGCACGTGCCCGGCCTCGCCCCGCGCCTGCCCGACGGGGTGTCCCGAGTTGGCGACCTCGAGCGCCGCGAGCTCCTCGAGTGCGCCGTCCACCGCGTCGGCGAACCGCCGCAGCACCTTGGCACGATCGGCGGGCGCGGCGCGCGCCCAGTCCCGCTGGGCGCGGGCCGCGCGCTCGATCGCGACATCCGTCTCCTCGACGGTCGCGGCGTCGACCGTCGTCACGACGGTCCCGTCGGCGGGATTGACGATGGTGTGGGTCACTCGGACGTCCTTCCGGTGCGGTGGTGCCGCGCGGCCTCGACGAGGCCGGCGAACAGGCGGCGATCTGCGGCGTTCTCCTCGGGGTGCCATTGCACGGCGACGCCGAACGCGGCGCCCTCGAGCTCGACCGCCTCGATCACGCCGTCGTCGGTGCGCGCCGTGACGGCGAGGCCCTCGGCCACGCGGTCGATCGCCTGGTGGTGGTACACGTGCACGGGGACGGAGCCGTCGGGGTCTTCCGCGGTTCCGAGCATCGCGTCGAGCCGACTGCCGCGACCGACGCTGACGACCGTCTCGCCGAAGACCGCGGGCGCCGGCTGGTAGCCCTCGTGCCCGACGACGTCGGGCAGGTGCTGCACGAGCGTGCCGCCGAGGGCGACGTTGAGCATCTGCGCGCCGCGGCAGATGCCGAGGAACGGCACGTCGAGTTCGATCGCCGCCGTGAGCAGCGCGTCCTCCCACTCGTCGCGATCGGTGCGCGGAGCGCCCGTGCGGGCGTGCGGCTCCTGGCCGTAGCGCCGCGGATCGACATCGGCGCCGCCCGAGACGATGAGGCCGTCGAGCGAGCCCAGTACGCGGCGGGCGATGTCGGGGCTCGCGGGCTGCGGCGGCAGCAGCACGGCGATGCCGCCGGCGTCCGTCACCGCGTCGAGGTACACCTTCGGCAGGAACGACGCGGGGACGTCCCACACACCCGTCTGCGAGCGCTCGAGGTAGGTCGTGACACCGATGAGGGGTGCGGTGGCCTCGGAGGTCGGCGCAGCGGCATCCGTCGCCCGGCCGGCCTCAGAGGCGCTCGAAGCCACGGACCCGCTCCCAGTCGGTGACGGCCGCATCGTAGGCCGCGAGCTCGACGCGCGCGTTGTTGAGGTAGTGCTCGACGACCTCGTCGCCGAACGCCTCGCGGGCGATGGCGGAGCCGGCGAACAGGTCGGCCGCCTCGCGCAGCGTCGGGGGAACGCGTTCGACGTCGCTCTCGTACGCATTGCCGACGAACACGTCGCCGGGGTCGAGCTCGTGGTCGATGCCGTGCAGGCCGGCGGCGATGAGCGCGGCGACCGCGAGGTACTGGTTCACGTCGCCGCCCGGCACGCGGTTCTCGACCCGCATCGAGTGGCCGTGTCCCACCACGCGCAGCGCGCATGTGCGGTTGTCGAGGCCCCACGCGATCGCGGTCGGGGCGAAGCTGCCCGCGACGTACCGCTTGTACGAGTTGATGTTCGGCGCCGAGAAGAGCGTCAGTTCGCGCATCACGGCGAGCTGGCCGCCGAGGAAGTGCTTGAACATCGTCGACATGCCGCGCTCGTCGGCGTCGTCGGCGAACACCGCGCTGCCGCCCTCGCCGCGCAGCGAGATGTGGATATGGCAGCTGTTGCCCTCGCGTTCGTTGAACTTGGGCATGTACGTGAGCGACTTGCCGTGCCGGTCGGCGATCTCCTTGGCGCCGTTCTTGTAGATCGAGTGGTTGTCGCACGTGCCGAGCGCGTCGGTGTACCGGAACGCGATCTCCTGCTGGCCGAGGTTGCACTCGCCCTTCACGCCCTCGCAGTACATGCCGGCCCCGTCCATGGCGTTCCGGATGTCGCGCAGCAGCGGTTCCATCCGCGTCGATGCGAGCAGCGCGTAGTCGATGTTGTAGTCGCTCGCGGGCGTGAGGTCGCGATAGCCCTTGCGCCAGGCGTCGCGGTACGAGTCGTCGAAGACGATGAACTCCAGCTCGGTGCCGACGTATGCGGTGAGGCCGCGCTCGGCGAGCCGTTCGAGCTGGCGCTGCAGGATGCGACGGGGCGAGGCCTCGACGGGACGGCCGTCGAGCCACTGCAGGTCGGCGGTGACGAGCGCGGTGGCCTCGAGCCAGGGTGCCATCCGCAGCGTGGAGAGGTCGGGGACGAGCGCCATGTCGCCGTAGCCGCGTTCCCAGCTCGACATCTCGTACCCGTCGACGGTGTTCATCTCGACGTCGACCGCGAGCAGGTAGTTGCACGCCTCCGCGCCGTGCAGCGCGATCTCCTCGAGGAACAGCCGCGCCGACGTGCGCTTGCCGACCAGCCGGCCCTGCATGTCGGTGAAGGCGACGACGACGGTGTCGACGTGCCCGTCGGCCACGGCCGAGCGCAGGCCGTCGAGAGTCAGGAAACCGGTGGGTGCCGCCATCTCGGCGCCTCCTTGCGTGGGGGAATGGTCGGGTTCGGCGACCATTACATCACGCGCCCGCGCATCGGGACCAGACGCGAATCCCGGGATCTCGGGCATTCCGACGAAGATGGATCCGAAAAAGGTCTGTACGGGCAACCATTGCGGGCCCTATCATGTGGCGCACCCACCATCGCACCCGCGCCCGCCCCCAGAGGCCCGCGCGATGACGAACAGGAGCGCCATGGCGAAAGACACCCTGAAGGTCTCGGGCGTGACGTACACGACCGCCGACCAGGGATACTTCGAGAAACGCAAGCTCACCCGCGCCGCGGGCGTGTGGGGCCTCTGGGGCCTCGCGGTCGCCGCGGTCATCTCCGGCGACTTCTCGGGCTGGAACTTCGGCATCGACTTCGCGGGCTTCGGCGGCATGCTGATCGCCTTCGCGATCCTCGTCGTCATGTACTACGGCCTGATCTTCTCGATCGGCGAGATGGCCTCGGCCATGCCCCACACGGGCGGCGCCTACTCGTTCTCGCGGGCCGCCATGGGACCCTGGGGCGGCTTCGTCACCGGTCTCGCCGAAACCATCGAGTACGTCGCGACCACCGCGGTGATCGTCTTCTTCTCCGCCTCCTACGCCGACGCCATCACGAGCGAGCTGCTCGGGTTCTCCATGCCCGGCTGGCTCTGGTGGATCATCCTGTACGCCGTCTTCATCGGCATCAACGCGGCCGGCGCGAACATCTCGTTCAAGTTCGCGATCGTCGTGTCGATCATCTCGATCGCGATCCTCCTGGTCTTCAGCGTCATGGCGATGTTCTCGGGCGAGTTCTCGTGGGACAAGCTGTTCGATATCGCGCCCGACCCGGGCCAGACCGCGTTCCTGCCGCACGGCGTGCTGCCCATCCTGTTCGCGCTGCCCTTCGCGATGTGGTTCTTCCTCGGGATCGAGGAGCTCCCGCTCGCCGCCGAGGAGTCGCACGATCCGGTGCGCGACATCCCGCGCGCGGGAATCATCGCCCGTGCGACGCTCATCGTGACGGGCCTGCTGGTGCTGTTCCTCAACACCGGCGTGCTCGGTGCGGAGGCGACGGGCGTGGCCGGCGAGCCGCTGCTCGACGGGTTCCGGGCGATCGTCGGCGACGAGCTCGCGGCCCTGCTGGCGCTCTTCGCGCTCATCGGACTGCTCGCGTCGCTGCAAGGCATCATGTTCGCCTACGGGCGCAACATGTACTCGCTCTCGCGCGCGGGCTATTACCCGAAGTTCCTCTCGCTCACGGGCAAGCGGCAGACCCCGTGGGTCGCGCTCGTCGCGGGCGCCGTGATCGGCTTCATCGCCCTCGTCGTGCTCGACCTGCTGGCGCAGGCCGACGCCGAGGGTGCGGGCGCCGTCGCGGGCGCGATCGTCCTGAACATCGCGGTGTGGGGTGCGGTGCTCGCGTACCTGCTGCAGATGGTCGCGTTCGTGATCCTGCGCCGGAAGTACCCGAACGCGAAGCGCCCGTACCGCAGCCCGTGGGGCGTGCCCGGAGCGGTCGCCGCTGCCGTGATCGCGGCACTCATCTTCCTGGGGTTCCTGCTCAACCCGACCTTCGTGCCGGCGATCATCGCCATCGCGGTGGTGTACGCCGTCATGCTCATCGGCTTCGGCGTGTACGGCCGGCACCGGCTCGTCCTGTCGCCCGAGGAGGAGTACGCGGTCTCCGGCGGCCTCCATGGCGACCCGCAGGTCGAGGGGTACGGGGGAGAGGTCGAGGAGGAGCTCCTCGCCTCCGACGGCGTCGACGCCCCGGCCGACGAGACGAAGGGCTGACCGGCCGGGCTTCGGCCCACCGGCGCGGCGCGCCGGACCGCGAGGCGGCGGGACGTGGGGGCGTCCCGCCGCCTCGGCGCTACGCTGGCGCCGGGAGGGGGACGCGATGGCGATGTGGCTCTCGGGCGGACCGGAGCCGCGGTACGCGCGAAGCGATGAGGGCGACGTCGCGTACCAGGTGTTCGGGCACGGCCCTCGCGACCTGCTGCTGATCGGCAACTGGGCCAGCAACATCGAGATCATGTGGGAGCACCCCACGATGGCGCGTTACCTCGAGCGCCTCGGCCGGTTCGCGCGCGTCATCTGCTTCGACAAGCGCGGCGTCGGGTTGTCCGATCCGGTTCCCATGGGCGCGCTGCCGACGCTCGAGCAGTGGGTGGACGACGCCCGTGGCGTCCTCGACGCCGCCGGCTCGGAGCAGGTCGCGATCCTCGGCGATGCGGAGGGCGGCCCCATGGCCATGATGTTCGCCGCGACGCATCCGCAGCGCACCCGGGCACTGGTGCTCGTGAACTCGTTCGCGCGCATGCTGCGTGCGGACGATTACCCGATCGGCATGCCGGAGGCATCGTCCGAGAAGCTGCTCGAGGAGTGGCAGCCCGCGTGGGGCACCGGGAGCGTGCTGCGCCTCTCGGCACCGACCGTCGCCGACGATCCGCAGCTGCAGCGCTGGGTCGCGCGCTACGGCCGGCTGTCGGCCTCACCGCGGACCTCCACGCGCATCTATCGATGGGTGCTCCATGTCGACGTCCGGTCGATCCTGCCGAGCATCAAGGCGCCGACGCTCGTCGTGCACAAGGCCGGGAATCGGCACTACCGCCCGGCGATGGGTCGGTTCCTCGCCGAGGGCATCCCCGATGCGAAGTACGTCGAGGTGCCGGGAGCGGACTGGTACCCGGCGTTCGTCGACTCGGACGGGATCCTCGACGCGGTCGAGGAGTTCCTGACGGGCGACCGCCCGGCGGTCGCCGACGACCGCGTCCTCGCGACCGTGCTCTTCACCGACATCGTCGGCTCGACCGACGCCGCGGCGCGCCTCGGCGACCAGCGATGGCTCGAGTTGAAGACGGCGCACGACGAGCTGGTCCGCGCGGAGCTCGATCGGTACCGGGGCCGTGAGATCGCGACCACGGGGGACGGCTTCCTCGCGATCTTCGACGGTCCGGCCCGTGCGGTGCGCTGCGCCACGGACATCGCGGCGGCCGTCCGCTCGCTCGGCATCGACATCCGCGCCGGCCTGCACAGCGGCGAGGTCGAACTGCGGGAGGGCCAGGTCGCGGGCATCGCGGTGCACATCGCCGCCCGCGTCCTCGCGCTCGCCGGTCCGGGGCGCGTGCTCGTGTCGGGAACCGTGAAGGACCTCGTCGTCGGATCCGGCATCCGATTCGTCGACCGGGGCTCGCATGCCCTGAAGGGCGTGCCCGACGAGTGGCGGCTCTTCGAGGTGGCGGAGCGCTCCTGACGAGTCGGCGCACGAATCGTGCGGCCATCGCCGGAACCGCGCACGAACCGACCGCGCGGTGCCGGAACGCGCCGGAGGGCCCGGCGGTAGGCTCGAGGGGAACCGCGCGGCGATCCCGTGCACACCCGAGGCGATGGAGCCACCGTGTCGATGACCCGACCTGACCACCAGACCGTGCTGACCCAAGGACGGGAGGACGAGGTGTTCCAGACCAGCCACGGACCGATGCGGACCGAGACCGACTCGCTCGGCTCGGTCGACGTGCCGGCCGACGCGTATTGGGGCGTGCACACCAAGCGGGCGCTCGACAACTTCCCCATCTCCAAGCGCCCGATCTCGGTCTATCCCGAGCTCGTCGTCGCGTTCGCCCAGGTCAAGCAGGCCGCGGCGCGCGCCAACAAGGAGGTCGGCGCGCTCGAGCCCCAGAAGCAGGTCTGGATCGACGAAGCCTGTCAGCGCATCATCGACGGCGAGTTCCACGACCAGTTCGTGGTCGGCGTCATCCAGGGCGGCGCGGGCACCTCGACCAACATGAACGCGAACGAGGTCATCACCAACGTCGCGCTCGAGATCGCCGGGTACCCCAAGGGCCGGTACGACATCCTGCACCCCATCGACGACGTCAACCGCAGCCAGTCGACGAACGACACCTACCCGACCGCGATCAAGCTGTCCATGACGGCGTCGCTCACGACGATGCTCTCCGAGCTCGACCAGCTGCGCATCGCGTTCGGCCGCAAGGGCCGCGAGTTCCACGACATCCTCAAGGTCGGCCGCACCCAGCTGCAGGACGCCGTTCCGATGACGCTCGGCCAGGAATTCCACGGATTCGCCACGACGCTCGGCGAGGACATCGCGCGGCTCCGCGAGACGATCAAGCTGCTCTCCGAGGTCAACCTCGGCGGCACGGCCGTCGGCACGGGCATCACCGCCGATCCCGGGTACGCCGCCGCCGTGGTGCGCCACTTGAGCGAGATCGCCGGCCAACCGCTCGAGACGGCCCCCGACCTCGTCGAGGCCACGAGCGACACCGGCGTGTTCATGACGTTCTCGAGCGCGCTCAAGCGCAGCGCGATCAAGCTGTCGAAGATCTGCAACGACCTCCGACTGCTGTCCTCGGGTCCCCAGGCGGGCCTCGGCGAGATCCACCTCCCGCCGCGGCAGGCGGGTTCGAGCATCATGCCGGGCAAGGTGAACCCGGTCATCCCCGAAGCCGTGAGCCAGGTGGCGTACGCGGTCGCCGGCGCGGATGTCACGGTCATGATGGCCGCCGAGAACGGCCAGCTCCAGCTCAACGCGTTCGAGCCCGTGATCGCGCACTCGCTGCTGCAGTCGATCACGTGGATGCGACAGGCCTGCTGGACGCTCCGGGTCAACTGCGTCGACGGCATCAGCGCGAACGTCGAGCACCTCGAGTCGCAGGTCGCCTCGAGCGTCGGCGTGATCACCGCGCTCATCCCGTTCATCGGCTACACCGAGGCGGCGAAGCTGGCCAAGGCCGCGCTCGCCACGGGGCGCCCCGTCGCCGACCTCGTGGTCGAGGCGAATCTCATGACCCGCGAGGACGTCACGCGTCACCTCGCGCCGTCGCGGCTCTCGGGTGCGCAGCCGATCACGCAGGCGATCCCCGTCATCGAGCGCAAGGGCGAGCCGAGCGACTGACCCGCCGGGGCCACCGGCACGCGCGCCCGACGGGAGTGGGCGAGTGCGGGTCAGACGACGCGGCAGTGCGTCGTCAACGACCCGATGCCCTCGATCGTGACGGTCACGCTCGAGCCGTCGCGCAGGAAGACCTGCGGGTTGCGCGAGTAGCCGGCGCCGCCCGGGCTGCCGGTCGAGATCAGGGTGCCGGGCGGGATGGTCGAGGTGCGCGAGAGGTAGGAGATGATCTCGGCCACGCTGCGGACCATCTCGTTGGTCGAGGCGTCCTGCAGGACGTGCCCGTCGACGTTCGTCGTGAGCCACAGGTCCTGCGGATCGGCGATCTCGTCGGCGGTCACGACGACCGGGCCCGTCGGCGTGAAGCCGTCGAACGACTTGCAGCGCGACCACTGGGCTTCGCTGAACTGGATATCGCGTGCCGTGATGTCGTTCACGACCGTGTATCCCCACACGTAGTCGAGCGCGTCGCGCACGGCCACGTCCTTCGCGGGGCGGCCGATGATGACGCCGAGCTCGGCCTCGTAGTCGACCTGGGTCGCGACATCCCCCGCCCAGGTCGTCGTGGCGCCGTGGCCGCTGAGCGAGTTCGGCCAGAGCGAGAAGATGGTCATCGCCGTCTCGGAGCGCAGCTTCAGCTCGGACGCGTGCGCGGCGTAGTTCGCGCCGATCGCGAGCACCTGTGCGGGGCGGAGGACGGCCGAGGAGTGGCGCAGCTGCGCGACGGGCGTGGTCGCGGGGCCGTCGGCCATCGCGCCGGAGACCGCGTCGCGGACCGCGTCGAGCGCGTCGGGCCCGCGTTCGATGAGGCACTGCAGGTCGAGCGGGGGGTCGCCCATGACCTCGTCGAGGAAGAGCGCGTCGTCGCCGATCACCGCCGCGAGTCGTGGGGTCGTCTGGCCTTCGACTCGGAGGTGTGCGAACTTCACCCGTCTAGGCTATCGGCCGCCGATTCGGCCATGCTGTGCGGGAGGTACAACGAAACCGCCCCGACGCTCCTCGATGGCGACAACCGCGGGTGTGGTCAGGCGGATGCCGCGGCCCGCCACAGGTGCATCGATGCGTAGCTCCGCCACGGCGCCCATCGCTCGCCGTGCGCCGCCAGCGCCTTGGCGTCGCCGGGCAGTCCGAGTCGCACCGCCCCGTTGCGCAGCGCGAGGTCGGAGACGAGCAGTTCGTCGGGTTCTCGCGTGACGCGCATGGCGAGGTAGCCGGCGGTCCAGGGTCCGATTCCCGGGATCGCGAGGAGGTCGGCGCGCAACTGGGCGCGCTCGCACTCGGCCGCGACGACGAGCTCGCCCGTGGCCAGTCGCGTGCTCACGTCGACGATGGTGCGGATGCGGGTGGCGGGACCGCGCAGGACCTCGGCGCCGTGCTCGGCGATGGCCTCGGGCGGAGGGAAGAGCGTGCGCGTCCGGCCGTCGAACTCGACTCGCTCGCCGAGCTCGGCCGCGAGCCGCGTCAGGGCGGTCCGCGCGGCGGCGACGGACACCTGCTGGCCGATGAGCGCACGCACGACGAGTTCGTGGGGGTCGAGTGTGCCGGGCATGCGCAGGCCGGGGGTCGCCGCGATCGAGGGGGCGAGGACGGGATCGGCGGCGAGCGCCGCATCGATCGCGGTCGCGTCGGCGTCGAGGTCGAACAGCCGGCGGACGCGCGCGACGAGCGGCGCGAGGTCGGTGAGGCTCGCGAGCCGCGCCTCGACGTCGAGCGCGGGGGAGTCGGGCACGGCGGCGAGTCGAACGAGCGCCGGACCGGAGGGGAGGGCGAGCGTTCGCTCGTAGTGCGTGGGCCCGGCCTCCTCGACACCGGCCAGCGCGCGGTCGCCGAGCCAGGCGAAGACGCCCGCCGCATCGAAGGGCGCCCGGGCCGGGAGGCGCAACCGCACTGTGCCGGCGTCCGCGACCGGGGTCGCGCGTCGCGCGGTCGCCCGGAGCTCGAGCGGGCTGCGCTCGTACACGGCGCGGATGGTGTCGTTGAACTGCCGGATGCTGCCGAATCCCGACGCGAAGGCGACGTCGGCCACGCGCATGGAGGTCGAGGTCAGCAGCGCGCGGGCGGTCTGCGCCCGGTGGGCACGGGCGAGTGCGAGCGGCCCGGCGCCGAGCTCCGCCGCGAGCACCCGCGTGAGGTGGCGGGGCGTGTAGCCGAGTCGCGCGGCGAGACCCGGCACGCCGTCGCGCTCGACCACGCCGTCGGCGATGAGCCGCATCGCGCGCGCCGCGAGGTCGTCGCCCAGGTCCCACTCGGGCGACCCGGGCACGGCGTCGGGCAGGCATCGCTTGCAGGCGCGCAGCCCGGCCTCATGGGCCGCCGCGGCCGTGCGGTAGAAGGTCACGTTCGACGGCTTCGGGGGTGCGGCGGGGCAACTGGGCCGGCAGTAGATGCCGGTCGAGTGCACGCCGGTGATGAACCATCCGTCGAACCGGTCGTCGCGTGCGAGCATCGCGCGGTACCGCTCCGCGAACGCGGGGTCGGCGAGCGGGTCGGCGGTCGGCTCGGCCGTCATGGTGGTCATGACACCAGCGTCGCACGCGCCGCCGACGTGGAGTAGCGGAAATCGGACCTGACGACGGCGGCTACGCTGGCGGCATGCCCACCGCCGCTGTCGACCAGCTCACCTCCCTCCTCGGCGACGCGGTGGTGACCGGCGGGCCCGAGCTCGCCGCGGTGCGCGAGGACCGCTCCGGTTGGCGCAGCCCGCACCCGGCCCTCGCGGTCGTGCACGCGGCATCCGTCGAGGACGTGCAGGCCGTGATGCGCATCGCGAGCTCCACCGGGACCCCGGTGGTGCCCCGCGGCGCCGGTACGGGACTCGCGGGCGGAGCGATCTCGAGCGACGGGTCGATCGTGCTCGACCTGGCGCGGATGGATCGCATCC
The DNA here is from genome assembly GCF_900104685.1 of Agromyces flavus. Lineage (NCBI taxonomy): Bacteria > Bacillati > Actinomycetota > Actinomycetes > Micrococcales > Microbacteriaceae > Agromyces > Agromyces flavus. The sequence continues at coordinate 1,630,598 of NZ_LT629755.1, read as the reverse complement.
TCGAGATCTCGGAGGTCGACCAGCTCGCGGTCGTTGAGGCCGGCGTGCTCAACGGCGACCTCGATCGCGCAGCGAGGGAGCGTGGACTGTGGTTCGCGCCCGATCCGGCCAGCCGCGCCATCTCGTCGATCGGCGGCAACATCGCGACGAACGCCGGGGGCCTGCTCTGCGCGAAGTACGGCGTCACGCGCGAGTCGGTCCTGGGCCTCGCCGCGGTGCTCGCCGACGGCACGCTGCTCCGCACGGGGCACCGCACGGTGAAAGGCGTCACCGGCTACGACCTCACGGCGCTGCTGACCGGCTCGGAGGGCACCCTCGCGATCATCGTCGAGGCCACGGTGCGACTGCTCCCGCTCGTGGTCGGCGAGACCCACACGGTCGCCGCCGCCTTCCCCGACGTCGAGGCCGCGGGTGTCGCGGTCGGCGGCGTCGCGGGTGCTCGCATCCGCCCGGCGTTGCTCGAGCTCATCGATCCCGTCGGGCTGGCACGCGTGACCGAGCACCTCGGCGCGGCCGCGCTCGTGGGCACGCCGCTGGCCGACTTCGCACCCGGCGAGACGTTCCTCCTCGCGCAGTGCGACGCGGGCGACGCGGCCGCGGACGCCGAGGCGATCGCCCACGTCTTCGAGGCCGCGGGCGGACGCGTGGTCCGCTCGACGGATGCGGCGACGGGCGAGCGCCTGCTCGACATCCGCCGCGCGATGCACCCCGCGCTCGCCTCGCGCGGCAACGTGCTCATCGAGGACGTCGCGGTGCCGCGCTCGCGCCTGCCCGAGATGTTCCGCGCGATCGCGGACATCGGGGCGCGCTACGAGGTCGAGATCCCCACGCTCGCGCACGCGGGCGACGGCAACCTGCACCCGAACTTCGTGTTCGAGGGCGACGAGGTGCCGGAACGCATCTGGGCCGCGGCCGACGAGCTGTTCCGCACCGGGGTCCGGCTCGGCGGGACCCTCACCGGCGAGCACGGCGTGGGCCTGCTGAAGCGCCGCTGGCTCGCCGAGGAGGTCGGCGACACGTCCGTCGAACTGCAGCGCCGGATCAAGGAGGTGTTCGACCCGCGGGGCATCCTGAACCCCGGCGTGATGTTCGACCCCGTCAAGCCCTGAACTGACGTGGGCGGCCGTCGATAGGCTTCGGGCGTGAGCCTCACGCCGAGCCCCGCTCCCGGTCCCCAGTCGTACGTGCCCGCGTGGCCGCCGGCAGCGCCCCGCCGTCGCGGGGTCGGCGCCGGATGGATCATCGCGTTCGCGATCGCCGGACTCGTCGCCCTCCTCGTCCTCGGCTACCTGGCCGTCTCGCTCGGCGTCTCGGTGGTCGCGACCGGCACGCTGCTGGCGGTCGTCCCGCTCGTGATCGTGCTCCTCGCGATCCGCTGGGTCGACCGGTGGGAGCCCGAGCCGCGCTGGGCGCTCTGGTTCGCGTTCCTGTGGGGTGCTGCGGTCTCGGTCGCGATCGCGCTCGTCGTCGACCTCGGCGTGCAGCTGTTCGCCGCACTGTCGGGGCCCGCGGGCGCCACGGGCGACGAGGCGGTCGGAGCGGTGGTGCAGGCCCCGATCGTCGAGGAACTCGCGAAGGGCGTCGGCGTCCTGCTCATCTACGCGTTCTCGCGGTCGCACTTCGACGGGCCGGTCGACGGGCTCGTGTACGCCGCGACGGTCGCGGCCGGCTTCGCCTTCACCGAGAACATCCTCTACTTCGGCGTCGCGCTCATCGAGGGCGGGGCGGGCGAGCTCGGCATGACCTTCCTGGTGCGCGGCATCTTCTCGCCGTTCGCGCACGTGCTCTTCACGGCCTGCACCGGCGTCGCGATCGGCATCGCCGCGAGTCGTGGCGGCGGGCCGCGCGTGATCGGATGGTTCCTCCTCGGCCTCGTCGCCGCCATCCTTCTGCACGCATTCTGGAACGGTTCGCTCGCCTTCGCCGACGCCTTCGCGCTCTACTTCACCGTGCAGGTGCCGATCTTCATCGCGGCGATCGTGCTCACGATCCTGCTGCGGCGGCGCGAGCAGGCCGTCACGCGCCGGCGACTCGCCGAGTACGCCGCGGCGGGATGGTTCAACGCCGACGAGGTGGCCGGGCTGTCGACTCCCGCGGGGCGCCGTGCCGCGCTCGCATGGGCACGCGCGCAGCATCCGCCGCGCACGGCAGAGGTGAAGCGCTTCATCGCGGATGCCACGCGCCTGGCCTTCACCCGGAACGCGCTGGCGACCGGCCGCGGCGACGTGCGTCGCTTCGAGGACGAGCGGGCGCTGCTCGACGCCGTGACCCGCGACCGGCAGGCGATCTCCGCCTGAGCCACGGTCCGCCGCGCGGTCTATGCTTGCCGCATCCGCAATCGAGGGTGATCGGAGACGGCGTGAGCATGCCGACCGGGTCGGAGCACGCAGGCGCAGCCGGCGACCTGCGCGACCGACTGCTGCGCGCCCAGCAGGACGCGATCGCGACCGGAGTGGTCCCGCTGACGCTGCGTCCCGTCGTCCGGGAATCGTGGGAGCGCGCCATCCGCGGCGCCATCGATCCCGACCGGGCGTTGCCCGCGATCGAGCTCGACGAGGATGCGTTCCGGCAGTACCGTTCGTCGCACGCCCTCGCGTCGGTCATGCCGGTGATCCGTCGACTGCTCGTCGACGGGGCCGATGACGCGGGGCTGGTCGTCGCGGTCGGCGACGCCGACGGCCGCCTGCTCTGGGTCGAGGGCGACGCCCACCTCCGGCGCCGGGCCGAGGACATGCTGTTCGTCGCCGGCGCCGACTGGTCCGAGCGGCGGATCGGCACGAGCGCGCCGGGCACGGCGCTGCAACTCGACCGCGCGGTGCAGATCCGCGGCGCCGAGCACTACAACCGCATCGTGCACCCGTGGAGCTGCACGGCGGCGCCGGTGCACGATCCGGCGAACGGGGCGCTGCTCGGCGTCATCGACATCACCGGCACCGACCACGCCGTCGCTCCCCACACCATGTCGCTCGTGCAGGCGACGGTCGCCGCGGTCGAGGCCGAGCTGCGGATCGCGAACCTCGAATCCACCGTGCACGCGACGCTGCGGCGGTCGCGCATGGCCGCCGTCCCGGGGGCCAGGCCGACGCGCACGCCACTCACCGTGCTCGGCGAGCAGCGCTCCCGCCTCGGGTCGCACGAGCTGAGCCCACGGCACGCCGAGATCCTGACGCTGCTCGCGTGGAACCCGCGCGGCATCAGTGCCGAGCGCCTCGCCGCGTTGCTGTACGAACGCGACGCGTCGCCGGTGACGCTCCGAGCCGAGATCACGCGCCTGCGTCGCGTGCTCGAGTCGGCGGGCGAACCACCGCTGGAATCGCGGCCGTATCGCCTCGCCCGCGAGCTCGATCTCGACGCCGCTCGGGTTGCGAGGCTGGTCGGCCAGGGCTCCCTGCGCAAGGCGGTCGAGCAGTACCCCGGCCCCGTGCTGCCCGCATCGACCGCGCCCGGCATCGTCGAACTGCGCGACGAGCTCGCGAGCCGCGTCCGCGAGTCCCTCCTGGCCGACGCATCGCCCGAGCTGCTCCTCGCATGGGCCGAGCGCGACGAGCATCGGTACGACGTCGAGCTGTGGCGGACGTGCCTCGAGCTGCTTCCGCCGCGCTCGCCCCGCCGCGCGTCGGTCGTGGCGCACCTGGAGCGCATCGAGTCCGCACTGCGCTGACTGCAACCTCCCTGCAACCCTCGGGCAACCGAGGCGCAACGCCTGCGCGCCTAGCGTGACGGACGCCCCGTTTCGAGGGCACCTGACGACGACGTCATGAGGAGACACGATGACCGTGTACGCCGCGCCCGGCACCACCGGCGCACTGATCCAGTTCAAGCCCCGCTACGAGCACTTCATCGGGGGCGAGTGGGTGAAGCCGCTCGACGGCGCCTACTTCGACGACATCTCACCGGTGAACGGCAAGCCGTTCACCGAGGTCGCGCGCGGCACGGCCGCCGACATCGAGGCGGCGCTCGACGCGGCCCACCGCGCGGCGCCCGCCTGGGGCCGGACGAGCGCCGCGCACCGGGCCGGCATCCTGAACGCCATCGCCGACCGCATCGACCAGAACCGCGAGCTGCTCGCGGTCGCCGAGACGTGGGACAACGGCAAGTCGATCCGCGAGCCGCTCAACGCCGACCTGCCGCTCGCGAGCGACCACTTCCGCTACTTCGCGAGCCTCATCCGTGCCCAGGAGGGCAGCTTCACCCAGCTCGACGAGGACACGGTCGCCTACCACTTCGACGAGCCGCTCGGCGTGGTCGGCCAGATCATCCCGTGGAACTTCCCGCTGCTCATGGCCGTGTGGAAGCTCGCGCCGGCGCTCGCCGCCGGCAACGCGGTCGTGCTCAAGCCCGCCGAGCAGACTCCCGTGTCGATCCTCGTGCTCGTCGAGCTCATCGCCGACCTGCTGCCGGCGGGGGTCCTGAACGTCGTGAACGGCTTCGGCGTCGAGGCGGGCAAGCCGCTCGCCTCCTCGAACCGCATCCGCAAGATCGCCTTCACCGGTGAGACCACGACGGGCCGACTCATCCTGCAGTACGCATCGAACAACATCATCCCGTCGACCGTCGAGCTCGGCGGCAAGAGCCCCAACATCGTGTTCGAGTCGGTCGCCGACCGACGCGACTCGTTCTACGACAAGGCGCTCGAGGGCTTCAGCCTCTTCGCGTTCAACCAGGGCGAGGTCTGCACCTGCCCGAGCCGATCGCTCATCCAGAAGTCGATCTACGACACGTTCCTCGACGACGCGATCGAGCGCACCAAGCAGGCGCGCCAGGGCAACCCGCTCGACACCGAGACGCAGGTCGGCGCTCAGGCCTCCAACGACCAGCTCGAGAAGATCCTGAGCTACATCGACATCGGCAAGCAGGAGGGCGCGAAGCTGCTGCTCGGCGGCGAGCGCGTCGACCTCGGCGGCGATCTCAGCGACGGCTACTACGTCGCGCCGACGATCTTCGAAGGCGAGAACCGCATGCGGCTGTTCCAAGAGGAGATCTTCGGCCCCGTCGTCGCGGTCACGAGCTTCCGCGACTACGACGACGCGATCTCGATCGCGAACGACACGCTCTACGGGCTCGGCGCCGGCGTCTGGAGCCGCAACGGCAACGAGGCGTATCGCGCGGGCCGCGACATCCAGGCTGGTCGCGTGTGGGTCAACAACTACCATGCGTACCCCGCGGGCGCGGCGTTCGGCGGCTACAAGTCCTCGGGCATCGGTCGCGAGAACAACAAGCAGGCGCTCGCCCACTACCAGCAGACGAAGAACCTCCTCGTCAGCTACAGCGAGAACCCGCTCGGGTTCTTCTGATCCGGATGGCACTGATCTGAGATGGTGCAGTCCATGTCGATCGACCAGCTGACGGGCCGCGTGGTCGCGTCCATCACGATCGAGGGCGACGTCTCGCCGCGGGTGGAGCTCACGCCCGCGGCGAGCGTCCTGCTCGCGACGCTGTGGGCGAAGCACGGTCCGCTCATGTTCCACCAGTCCGGCGGATGCTGCGACGGCAGCGCCCCGATGTGCTACCCGGCCGGCGACTTCGCGACCAGTGCGGCCGACGTGCTGCTCGGCGAGCTCGACCTCGGCTCGGGTCGCATCGTGCCGTTCTGGATGTCGGCCGAGCAGTTCGGCTACTGGCGGCACACCCACCTCACGGTCGACGTCGTCCCCGGACGCGGGAGCGGGTTCTCGCTCGAGGCGCCCGAGGGGGTGCGCTTCCTCATCCGCTCGCGGCTCATGAAGGAGTGAGCCGCGCATCGAACCCGCACCACGGGGCGGCGATCGCCCGCCTGCCTGTTGTTCCGTCACGCTTCCGTACACGGAAAAACTCGTCGCCCTGTGGTGTGGCAATGCCGACATCTCTACGGGGCGACGAGTCTTTAGGGCTTCAGACTGCAAGATGTTCGCGGTTGGCGCAAGTGCGTGGTGGACGGTTGTCCGCCGGGCCCGGTTTCCGTTTGGATGGTGCGCATGACTGACACCAACAGCAAGCCCGAGGTCGACGCTCCCGAGGGTCCGGCACCCGCCGACCTGGTCATCGAGGACATCGTCGTGGGCGACGGCCCCGAGGCGACGCCCGGCTCGACGGTCGACGTGCACTACCTCGGCGTCGAGTACGAGACCGGCGAGGAGTTCGACTCCTCGTGGAGCCGCGGCCAGTCCATCAACTTCCCGCTGCAGGCGCTGATCTCCGGCTGGCAGGAGGGCATCCCCGGCATGAAGGTCGGCGGTCGCCGCAAGCTCACCGTCCCGCCGCACAAGGCGTACGGCCCCGCGGGCGGCGGGCACCAGCTCTCGGGCAAGACGCTGATCTTCGTGATCGACCTGCTCGGCGTGAGCTGACGCGCCGCGACATCCGCTTCACCCGAAGGCCGGCCGGACCACCTGGTCCGGGCCGGCCTTCGCCGTGTGCGCTCGAGGAATCTCCATTCAGGTGCATCCAGATCGCCCGTCGCCCCGGAAGTAGGTGGTGACAGGCAATCTCGACGCTCCGCCTCGCGGGGCCGACCTGGAGGGAACCATGAACAAGATCCTCATCGCCGGGCTCGGCGCGGGCGCGCTCGTCGCCCTGGGCGCCGTGGCACCGGCCAACGCCGCCGAGGACGCGGCGATGCTCTCGGTGCTCCACGGCGTGCCCGACCTGACGGTCGACGTGTACGTCGACGACGAGCTGACGCTCGACGACTTCGCGCCCGGCGACCTCGCCGGTCCGCTCGAACTGCCGGCCGGTACGTACTCGGTCGCGATCACGGCATCCGACGCCGCGGACGCGTCCGATCCGGCGATCGGGCCCGTCGACCTCACGCTCGAGGCAGGCGGCAACTACACCGCCGTCGCGCATCTCGACGTCGAGGGCAACCCGACGGCGACGCTCTTCACCAACGACGTCTCCGAGATCCCGGCCGGGCAGGGCCGGCTGACCGTCCGCCATGTCGCGGCCGCTCCGGCGGTCGACGTGCTCGCGGGCGGCGAGGCCGTCGTCTCCGGGCTGGAGAACCCGCGCGAGGCGACGCTCGATCTCCCGGCCGGCACCGTGTCCGCGTCGATCGCCGCAGCGGGCACGACCGAGCCCGTTCTCGGCCCGGCCGACGTCGAGGTCGCCGAGGGCACGCTGACCATCGCCTACGCGTGGGGCAGCCTCGACGACGGCAACCTGGCGCTCGCGGTCCAGACCGTGGCAGGGATGCACTCGAGCCCTGACGGCGTGCCCGCGGGATCCGCTGGTCTCGTCGCGACGAACTCGCCCGAGCAGCAGATGCGGCTCTGGGCGGCGATCGGCTTCGGCGCACTCGCGATGCTCGCGCTCGCCGTGGTGGGCGTCCGGCGGATCGCGACCGCGAAGGCGGAGCGCTGATCCGCATGCCGGGTTCGGAGGTCGTGGCCGGGGGGATCGGGCCCCTGGTCGCGGCCTCCGTCGTGGTCGGCCTGATGGCCGGGTGCACCGCGCCGCCGCCGGGGATCGGCGGCGCGGTGGCATCCGACCCGCCGCAAGCCGTCTCGGAACCCGCGGCGGCCGCCACGCCGGCCCCGCTGCCGGACATCCCGCGACAGTCGGCCGCTCTCGACGACCAGCCCGCCGCTCCGCCCGAACCGACGCGGCTCGAGGTGCCGGCGCTCGGCATCGACGTCTCCGTGAGACCGGTCGGGCTGGACAACCAGGGGCGCATGGGCCTCTTCGAGGACCCGGCGATCGCCGCCTGGTACCGATGGGGCCCGGCGCCAGCGAGTGCGGCCGGATCGACCGTCATCGCGGCGCACGTCGATTCGCTCACCTACGACGTGCTCCCGTTCGCGCGGCTGAAGGACGCGGCACCCGGCACCGAGGTCGTCGTGACGGATGCGGCGGGCGAGCGTCATGCGTACGCGGTCGAGTCGATGCAGGTGATCGAGAAGGCCGACGTCGACTGGGACGCCGCCTTCGACCGATCCGGTGCGCCGCGTCTCACGCTCGTGACGTGCGGCGGCGAATTCGACTACGCGAACCGCCGCTATCTCTCGAACCTCGTGGTGACGGCCGTTCCCGCCACCTGAACGGATGGAGCGTCGCTATGCTGATGCCGGTGCCGCCGGTGATCGTGCCCGCGCCGCCCGCGCCCGTCGCCCATGACGCGGGGCGTCTCGACGGTCCACGAAGGGGTGAACGTCACGCGGTGACCACGACCTCATTCGCCGACCTCGACGACCAGGAGCTCGCGAGGGTCTTCGCCTCGGGTGACGAGCGAGCGCTCCGCGAGGCGTACGCCCGCTGGTCCGCACTGGTGTTTCGCCTCGCGCTCCGATCGCTGGGCGATCGCTCCGACGCTGAAGACGTGACGCAGCAGGTGTACATCTCGGCGTGGCGCGGTCGGCACACGTTCGACCTGGCCCGCTCGAGCCTGAGCGCGTGGCTCGTGGGCATCACGAAGCACCGCATCGCCGATGCGCACGAGGCGCGGTCTCGCGCCCGTCGCCTCGAGGAGACGCTCGTCTCCGAGGCGACGATCGGCCCCACGGCCGCCGATGACGACCTCGCCGAGCGGGTCATGGTGGCCGAGGAGCTGGAGCGCCTCGAGCCCGTGCCGAGACGCGTCATGCAGCTGGCGTTCTACGACCAGCTCAGCCACTCGCAGATCGCGGAGGCCATGGGGCTCCCGATCGGCACGGTGAAGAGCCATGTCCGACGCAGCCTGACCCGGCTGCGCACACGATGGGAGGTGGATGATGGACCACATCGAGCCTGACGAGCTCGCCGTGCTCGCGCTCGACGGCCGCGAGCCCGATGACGCGGCCCGTGCCCACCTCGACGCGTGCGCGGAGTGCCGCACCGAGTACGACGCGCTCGTGCGCACGGTCGCGCTCGGACGCGGCGGCGCGAGCGATGACGGATTCGACGCACCGCCGTCCTCCGTGTGGGCGGGCATCCACGCCGAGCTGGGCCTCGCGCCCGAACTGGCGACCGACCCGCTCGCACCCCAGCCGCTCGACGAGTCCGCCGATTTGGAACCCGAGCCGCGGCCGGTCGCCCCGCTCACCGCCCGGCCTCGGCGCGCATGGTGGCCGGTCGCCTTGGCGGCGGCCGTGGGTGGAATCCTCGCCGGCGTCGGGATCGGCATCGCGCTCGCCGGACTCGGCACCGACGGCGGATCTCCGGCGCCGCAGCCCACGTCCGTGGTGCTCGCGAGCGCCGACCTCGCCGCATTCCCCGGCTGGGACGACGCGACGGGTCACGCGACGGTCGAGGAGGATCCCGGAGGCGGCCGGTCGATCGTCGTCGACCTCGACGCCGCCGTCCCCGCGGGCGACGTCCGCGAGGTGTGGCTCATCAGGTCGGATGCCTCGGGGCTGGTGAGCCTCGGCCTCCTCGAGGGATCGTCGGGGCGCTTCTCGGTCCCCGACGGCATCGACCTCTCCGAATACCCGCTCGTCGACGTGTCCGCCGAGCCCGTCGACGGCGACCCGGCCCACTCGGGGGATTCCATCGTCCGCGGCGAGCTGACGGAGACCTGACGTGCCGCTGCCCTTCGTGCCCTATGCCGTGCTGTCCGCGGTGCACCTCGTGGTGCTGGTCGGCGGTCTCGACGGTGCGGCCGTGACCGTCACCAAGCTCCTCCTGATGCCGGCGCTCGCCGTGGCGGTGCTCTGGTTGGGCCGGGGACGTCGTCGCTCCGCGACGATCGTGCTGCTGCTCGCCGCGATCGGGCTCTCCTGGGCGGGGGATGCCGCGCTCACCGGGTCCGGCGCGACCTGGTTCATCGTCGGCCTGCTGTGCTTCCTCGCCGCGCACCTCGCCTACGTCGTGCTGTTCGCGCGCGAGTCGCGTGGCGGAGGGCGGTTCCCCGCATGGACCGCCGTGTACTTGGCCTGGTACGCGGGCTTCCTCGCGCTGCTGGCGCCGCACCTCGGCGCGCTCATCGCCCCGGTCGCCGCCTACGGGCTCGTGCTCGGCGCCATGGCGGCGTTCGCCGGACGCGTCGGAGGGCTCGTCGCCGTCGGCGGCGCGCTGTTCGTCGTGTCCGACACGATCCTGGCCCTGGGTCGCTTCCTGCCGGGCTACGAGTTCGCAATGCACGACCTCGTCGTGATGTCGACCTACCTCGGCGCGCAGTGGCTCATCGCGTTCGGCGTGCTGCGACGGTCGCGCGACCTGACCGGTGAGCTCAGCAGCCGGGCTTCGGCCGCCGCCGTGCCGACGGCGGCCCCGACGACGGATCGGAGTTGACCGGCGGGCGGTCGTCGGCGGTGGGGCGGGGTGCCCGTTCGGGTTCGGCGACATCCCGCACACGGTCGACGAGGTCGCGCCACGGCCCGGTGACCTGCCGCTCGGCGAGGGTCTCCTCGTGCGGCTCGCACCGGATCCGGTACGTGTAGCGATCGGGCTCCAGCGGCGCCTCGGGCGTCTCGCCCCACGGGAGGCGCTCGATGAGGAGCACCCATTCCTCGGGGTCGGGCTGGTCGTCGACGTTCACCGTCCACGAGAGCCGGAGCCCTGCGATGCCGCCGCTGCGAACGACCTCGACATCCATGGGGCCGATGCTACTCGGCGTCGAGGCCGACGGCGCGCCATCCGCCGGCGACCGCGCGGGCCTCGGAGGAGGTGGGCCCGAAGCGATGCCTGGTCGCGACGAGCGTGGCCGCGACGAAGGCGTCGAAGCCGGTGTTCGGCTTCAGCATCCCGCCGGTGAGCGTGTCGTACCAGACGCGACCGAGGTGCTCCCACGCGAATCCTCCGAGCTCGGTCGCCGCGAGCGCGAAGGCGCGGTTCGGGATGCCGGAGTTCAGGTGCACGCCCCCGCTGTCGTCATCGGTGCGCACGTAGTCGCGCATGTGGGCGGGCTGCGGGTCGCGCCCGAGCACGTCGTCGTCGTACGCGGTGCCGGGCTCGATCATCGACCGCAGCGCGCGGCCCTGGACCAGCTCGGTGAAGACGCCCTCGCCGATGAGCCAGCTCGCCGCCGCGGCATCCTGCCCCATGGCGTACTGCTCGACGAGCGCGCCGAACACGTCGGACACGTGCTCGTTGAGGGCGCCGGACTGGTCGCGGTAGCGAAGGCGCGCGGTCGCCTCGGTCACACCGTGCGCGAGCTCGTGCCCCACGACGCTCAGGGAGTGCGTGAAGCCGCGGAACACCTCGCCGTCGCCGTCTCCGAACACCATGCGCTCGCCGTCCCAGAAGGCGTTGTCGTAGCGGTCCCCGAAGTGCACCGTCGCCTCGAGCGACCCGCCCCCGCCGTCGATCGCGTCGCGGCCGTAGACCCGGTGGAACAGCCGGAACACCTCGCCGAGCCCGTCGTACGCCTGGTCGACCGAGCGGTCGCCCGTCTCGGGCTGCCCCTCGCGGCGGACGAGGCGGCCCGGCAGGGTCTCGACGTGCTCGGCGTCGGAGATGCGACGGTCGGGCACGACCTCGCCCGGTGCCTCGGCCTCGGCCTCGGCTTCGGCGTCGGCCTCGACCGCGACGCCCGCGCTCGCGCGAAGCGAGGGCCATTCCGCTCGCTCGTCCTCGTGGGCGACGAATGGCGGGGCCGCGCCCTCGGCGCGAAGATCGCGCACCGGGCGGTCGCGCACGAGCGACCGTCGTGCCGCGTCGGCAGCCACGTCGTAGTGATCGACCGCCTCGGCGATGCGGCGGAGCAGCCAGGGCGGCACGATGCCGTGCGCAGGTCGAGCGTCGCGCGGTGCAGGGGCCTGCGGCATCCGGGTCATGCGTCGATCGTGGCACGCGCCGCCGACAGCACCGCGCGGCGCGCCCACGTGTCGACGCGGTCGGCGTGCGAAGGTAGGAGGGTGTCCGCGACCGCCGCCGCCCCCCTCGAGGTGCGCACGCACCCGATCGCGCTCGTGCCTGCCGCGCTCGTGTGCTCGGCGGCCGTGCTGCTGTTCGGCTTCCAGTTCAACCTGGCGGGCTACGCGATGCTCGTGGCAGGGCTCGCGGTCGCCTGGCTGGTGGACCGCTCCGGCCGCACCGAACGGCTCACCGCCGACCTCGCGCTCATCGCGATCGGCCAGGCGATCATCTCGACGATGCCCCTCGAGGCCGACATCTCGTTCCCGGCCATGGCCCGCTTCGCGGTCGTGCTCGGTCTCGCGGTCGCGGTGCCGTTCCTCATCTCGCGCTTCCTCTATCGCGAGCGCGTCATCCGATTCCCGTGGCGCACCGGCCGCCGCTGGACGCGCACCCAGTGGCTCTACCTCATCGGCGTGACCGTCGCCGGATGGCTCATCCTGCCCTTCTACTTCATCACCTCGGGCGTGTACCAGAACTGGCCCACGGTGACCGAGCCGAGCGAGATCGCGCGCCTCTTCGTCGGCGTCAATGCGGTCGGCACGTGGGACGAACTGTTCTTCATCTGCACCGTGTTCGCGCTGCTGCGCCGGCACTTCACGACCTGGCAGGCCAACATCCTGCAGGCGATCGTCTTCGTGTCGTTCCTCTGGGAGCTCGGCTACCAGGCGTGGGGCCCGCTGCTGACCATCCCGTTCGCGCTGATCCAGGGCTACACGTTCAAGCTCACCAAGTCCCTCACCTACGTGCTGGTCGTCCACCTCATCTTCGACGCGGTCGTGTTCTGCGTCATCGTGTACGCGCACAACGGGTGGCCGGCGATCTTCCCGTTGGTGCCGGCGTGACGCCGGTGCGACCGGCGGATGCCGCGGGCCGGCCGGAGCGCATGCGAGCCGTGCGGTACGACCGCTACGGCGGTCCTGATCGGCTGCGACTCGTCGAGGTCGACGTCCCGCGTCCGGCGCGCGGGCAGGTGCTCGTACGCGTGAGCGCGTCGTCGGTGAACTCGTGGGACTGGGACCTGCTGCGCGGTCGGCCGTGGTACGCCCGGCTGGGCGGCCCGTTGCGCCCGGCCCATCCGGTGCTCGGCGCCGACCTCGTCGGCGACGTCGTCGAGGTGGGCGATGCGGTCAGGGCGTTCCGCGTCGGCGACGCGGTCTGGGGCGACGTGTCCGCCGCCGGGTGGGGCGGGTTCGCCGAGTTCGCGGCGGTGGATGCCGTCGGCCTCCGGCCGCGGCCGGACCGCATCGATCCGGCGGTCGCCGCCGCCGTGCCGCAGGCCGGCGGGCTCGCGTGGCAGGCGCTCGTCGACGTCGCCCACGTCGCGGCGAGGGAGCGGGTGCTCGTCGTCGGCGCCGGCGGAGGCGTGGGCACGTTCGCGGTCGCGCTCGCGCGCCGGGTCGGGGCCGAGGTCGTCGCCGTGGACCGGGCCGGCAAGCTCGACCTGCTGCGTCGGCTCGGCGCGCGTGAGGTGCTCGACGCCGATGACCGCGACCGGGATCCGTTCGCGGGTGCCGCCCGCTACGACGTGATCGTCGACATGGTCGCCTCGCGCCCCCGCTCGACCTACCGTCGAGCGCTCCGGCCGGGCGGCCGGCTCGTCGTCGTCGGCGGTTCGACGCGGACGATCGCGGCGGTCGCGGCCACGGGCGGTCGGCCCGACGCCGAGCAGCGCACGCTCCGACTGCTCGCGGCACGTGCGAACGGCGGGCTCGACGAACTCGGCGAGCTCGTGGCATCCGGCGACGTCACGCCCGTGATCGAGGAGGTGCTGCCGCTCGACCGCGTTCCCGAGGCGCTCGCGCGCATCGGCGCGGGGTCGGTGCTCGGCAAGCTCGTGATCGTCCCGCAGGGGTGAACTCGGACCGGCCGCGGCTCCGGTTCAACGCGGCCGCCGCAGGCGCACCAGGACGCGAACGGTGGCCAGTGCCAGCACCGCCGTGGCGGCCACGATCGCGGCGCACAGGCTCCACTCGAGCACGCCCAGCCGCGGCGGCGGCGTCTCGAACACCGCGCCGGAATCGCTTCGGTAGACCGTTGCGGTGACGCCCACATCGAGTTCCTCGCTTCGCACGTCGGCGCGCGCGCCGTCGGCGAACTCGACGCTCACGACGCGGACCGTCTCGGGGCGGCTGCCTCGCCGATCGGCGACCAGCTGCTCCTCACTGTGGACGGCCACGACGATCGCTTCGGTCGGCCTGTACGTGGCGGAGGCGCGAGCGGCGGTCTCGCCGATCGCTCCGACGGCCAGCACCCCGAGCACGACCGCGATGAGTGCGAGCACGGCGGCGGTCAGCGCGGGCGGCGGGTATCCGCCGCGCTCGTCGGTACGGCGTTCGGCGGTCGTCATGCGGCCACCTCTCGCCTCACTCGACGGCAGCCCCGTGCGCCGCGAGCCAGTCGAGCAGCACCGTCGCATGGTTGACCTGCTGGTCGCGTGCGCCGTAGAGGAGGGTGACGCGGTCGTGCGCCCGCCCGGCGGCGAGGAGCGGTTCGGTCGCGGGGTTCGCGTCGAGTTCGTCGCGGTAGCGCGCGGCGAACTCGTCGAATCGGTCCGGGTCGCCGCTGTGGTGCCACTCGGTCCGCAGCTCCGGCGAGGGCGCGACGTCCTTCGCCCAGTCGTCGAGCTCGGCCCGCTCCTTCGACACGCCCCGTGGCCAGAGCCGGTCGACCAGGACGCGGTAGCCGTCGGACGCTTCAGGCGCGTCGTACACGCGCTTCATCGCGAATGCCATGTCGTCAGTCTGCACCGATGCGCGCTCGGACACACCGCGTGCGTGCCGCCGGTCAGTGCAGCTGACCGCGGATCTCGCCGCCGGGATAGGTCGACGTGTGCACGTTGACGTAGTACGCCGCGGGATCGTCGGCAATGGCTGGCACGTCGGAATCGGTGACGCACGCCTCGGTGACGAAATCGGTCGACGGTTCCACCGTCAGCGGAACGACGACGTCGCCTGCAGTCCCGCGGGGTGCGAGGTGGATGTGCGCCGCGACGGCGGGCTCGGTGAGACCGGAGACCTCGAGCGTGTAGCAGAGTTCGTCACCGTCGATGGTGTACAGGAAGAGACCGTGGGCGCCGCCGCGTGCATCGGTGACCTCCTGGCCGGTGTTGAGGGCGATGACGGAGGTGCCCCGTCCCGGGTCGACGGCGTTCGCAGGGCCGGCGACCGCCACCGTGCAGGCGGCTGCGGCGGCGAGCCCGAGGGCTCCGAGGCGGATGGTACGGGTCGTGCGCATGAGCGGACCTCCCATGTTCCGTGGGTCGGTTCGCACGCTACGCCCGTCCGACGGGACCGGCAAGGCTCGGGCCGGATCCGGTCGCCCTCGAGGGTGCCGTGCGGCTGGCCCAGGCGCGATCGCCGCCGGCGACGGTTCCCGCTTCAATCGCCGGCTCGCGTCACGACGAAGGTGCCATCGGTGCGCCATTCGATCGTCAGGAGATCCGTCTCGGTCCACTCGCCCGAGATACCGTCGTCGTCGCCGTCACGCGGAGCACCCAGATCGGCGGGGATGGCCACGTGCATGGTCAATCCGCTGCTCAGCACGTGCTCGGTCGAAGTGCAGTTCCAGCTCAACCCATTCGGGTCGAGCCGAACGACCAGGCAGGTCACCGTGTTGTCGGAGATCGCCGCGTAGATGCTCGCGCCGGGAATCGCGTCGTCAGGCGGCACAAGCTCGGCGGCCTGCTGGATGGGGAAGTCGCGCATCAGCCACCACGGCAGCACGCCGGCCGCCACAGCGGGATCGCGGAAGACGTCGAAGACGGCGGCCTCGGGCAGCACCCCCGCGGACGCATCCGGTGCGGGCGTCGGCACGATGGTCAGTGCCAGCGACGGTGCCGTGCGCGTCGACTCGCTGATCCACAGCCATCCGCCGATGAGCGCGCTCGCAACGGCGAAGCCCGACAGGGCGGCGGCCGCCGGCGTGATCCGCGGCCGTCGACCCGGCCGAAGTCGTGTCGACGGTGACGCGTCGGTCGGCGGCGTCCCACGTGGATCGCTGTCGGTCTCGGTGGACGGCGTAGGCGGAGATCGTCGCTCTGAGGGCTGGGAGAGCAGGAGCTGCCATTCACTGTCCGAGACCTTCACCGTCTTGCCCGTCAGCGGGTCGATGCGCTGGACGCGAGGATCATCGGCTCCGGCGCGTGAGTAGACCCGCGCCTCGAGCTCCGATCGCGTCATCTCGTCGGTCATCCCGTCCCCCTTCCGACGGCGGATCAGCCTCCCTGCGTCCGCTCGATCTCGAACGTGCCGTCCGGGTTCCAGTCCACGACGAGGAGGTCCGACCGATCCGCCGCGCCCGCGATGCCGTCGCCGTCCTGGTCTCGTCCGGTGTCCAGTGCGGCTGGGATGGCGCTGCGCAGCGTCATCCCGGAGCTCACGAGTCGCTCGACCGAGGTGCAGTTCCACACCATGCCGTTCGCATCGAGGCGCACGATGAGGCATGCGATCGCGTCGTGCGACACCGCGGCATACACGCCCGCGCCTCGGATGGGCCCGTTCGGCGACGCGAGCTGGGCCACGCGCGAGACGTCGAAGACCTGATGCAGCCAGCCGGGCAGGGAGCCGCCGACACGGTCGGGGTCGCGGAACACGTCGAGCGCTGCACCGGGCGGCACGCCCTCGGCGCCGGGCGCATCGGCCGCCGGACTCGGCGTCACCGCCAGGTGCACGTCGAGGGAGCGATCGACGAGGTCGCCCGCCCACGACCAGCCGGCGGCGAGCCCGACGCCGGCGAGCACGCCGGCGAGCGCGACGACAGCCGGCGAGGGTCGCCCGGCTCGTCGACGCGGCGGCGTGGACGGCGCCGGGAGCCCGGACGGCGCCGGGAGCCCGGACGGTTCGCGTTGGCCTGCGACATCCGCGTCCGTCGTGGAGCGACCGCCAGTGCGCGCGGGTCGCGCGCCTCGCGCCGGGTCGTCCAGGAGCAGGCGCCATTCGCTCTCGGTCACGGAGATCGGCCGGCCGTTCCGGGGATCGACCCGGGGGACGCGTGGATCATCGGCCCCGGCGCGCGAGTACACGCGCGCCTCGAGCTCCGACCGTCTCGTCTCGCCGACCATGCCCGATTCCCCCGACCGCAGGGTACTCCTGAGTAATGCTCACTACTGAGCCGCGGACGGGGGTGATTCCGGCGGGGGCCGCGCGTCGGGCTCGCGCCATCCGCTCTGCTAGACTCTGGAGGTTGCCGTGAATCGGCCGCGCATCAAGAGAGCCCAGGCGCAAGGCCCCGGGCAGCGCGCAACGAGAAGGAAGGGGATCCCATCTATGGCTCTGGATGCAGAGAACAAGAAGGCGATCATCGAAGAGTACGCGACGCACCCCGGTGACACTGGATCCCCCGAGGTCCAGATCGCGATCCTCACCAAGCGGATCAAGGATCTCACCGAGCACCTCAAGGCGCACAAGCACGACCACCACTCGCGTCGTGGCCTGCTGCTCCTCGTCGGTCAGCGTCGTCGTCTGCTCGGCTACCTCGCCGACGTCGACATCAACCGCTACCGCTCGCTCATCGAGCGTCTCGGGCTGCGCCGCTAAGCGCTGCAGACTGCGCGAGTCTTCGACGACAACGCGAACTTCTTGCGAAGGCCCCCCGCCGGCTCATCACGAGCCCGCCGGGGGCCTTCGTCATCTGTTGATCAGCTCCGGCCACGGCTCCGCAGGCCGTACACGACCAGGACGATGCCGAGCAGGGCGATGACGGGGCCGAGCACCGCCCAGAACGTCGAGCCGGTCATCGGACTGCCGCCGAGGAATCCCAGCCCCTGAAGGGTGAAGACCGCGCCCATCAGGGCGACGACGAGGCCGACGGTGACGAGGACGGGTCTGCGCACGTGCGGGCTCCTTCGAGTCGGCCGATGCGCCGCACGCTACGCCGCGGGCGCCACGCGCACAAGCATCAGGCCGCGGCTCGCTCAGTCTTACGATCGGCGACGATCTGCTGCACGGCCGCTCGGCCCGCTCGGTTCGCGCCGACGGTCGACTGCGACGGCCCGTACCCGATGAGGAACAGCCGCGGCTCGTCGAGCGAGCGCGTGTCGGCGACCCGGAAGCCGCCCGCCGGGGTACGGAGGCGGAGCGGCGCGAGGTGGTCCAGGGCCGGACGGAACCCGGTCGCCCACAGGATCACGTCGGCCTCGATGAACGAGCCATCGGGCATGCGCACGCCGTGCTCCTCGATCGAGGTGAACATCGGATGGCGCACCAGCACGCCGCGCGCCTGGGCGGCCCGCGCCCACGGCGTCCAGTGCATGCCCGTCACCGAGATGACGCTGCCGGGCGGGAGCCCCTGCCGCACCCGCGCCTCGACCCCCGCGATCGCAGCGGTGCGCGCGGGGAGGTCGAACCCGCCCTCGTCGATCCAGTGCGGTTCGCGGCGCGTCATCCAGACGGTGTCGGCGACGTGCGAGATCTCGTCGAGCAGCTGCACCGCCGAGACGCCGGCCCCGACGATCACCACGCGCTTCCCGGCGAACTCCTCGGCTGACGCGTAGTCGGCCACGTGCAGCTGGCGGCCGCGGAAGCGCTGGATGCCGGGGTAGTACGGGCGGAACGGGCGCGTCCACGTCCCGGTGGCGTTGATGACGTAGTGGGCGGCCCACGTGCCGCCGTCGGTCTCGACGAGCAGTCGACCGTCTGGCTCGTCGTCGGCACGGCGGACCGCGTGCACCCGCACGGGCCGCTGCACGTCGAGGCCGAAGCGCCGTTCGTATTCGGCGAAGTACGGCGGGAGCGCGTCGCGGCTCGGCGTGCTCGGGTCGGCCGGCGGCACCGCGAATCCCGGCAGCTCGTGGATGCCGTTCACCGTCGCCATGCGCAGCGACGCCCACCGGTGCTGCCATGCTCCGCCGGGCGCGGCGTCGGCGTCGAGGGCGACGAACGCGTCGGGAGCGTACGGATCGGTGGTGACGGGCACGAAGCCTCGACGTCGCAGGTGATACGCGGCCGAGAGCCCGGCCTGCCCGGCGCCGATGACGGCCACGTCCACCAGCGTCGTATCCATGTGCGTGGAAACGGCGCGCGCCGATCGGCTATTCCACGATGGCCATCTCGTGCGGCGTGCCGTTGAGCCGGCGCCCCCCGTCGGGCTCGACCGTGACGATGTCCTCGATGCGGACGCCGAACCGCCCCGGGAGGTAGATGCCCGGTTCGATCGAGAAGCACATGCCGGGCCGGAGCAGGTGCTCCTCGCCCTCGACCATGTACGGCGGCTCGTGCGTGGTCAGCCCGATCCCGTGGCCGACGCGATGGATGAAGTACTCGCCGTATCCGGCCTCCGCGATGACGGCGCGAGCCGCCCGGTCGATCTCCTGGCACGCGATGCCGGGGCGGACCGCCTCGAACGCCGTCTGCTGCGCGTGCCGGACGATGTCGTGCACCCGCCGCTCCTCGTCGGTCGGTTCGCCGACGTGCACGGTGCGCGTGGTGTCGGAGCCGTAGCCGTGCTTGAGCCCCCCGAAGTCGAGGACGACCATGTCGCCGTCGTCGATGATCCGGTCGCCGATCTCGTGGTGCGGATTCGCGCCGTTGGGTCCGGAGCCGACCACGGTGAAGTCGACCTGCGAATGCCCGAACCGCAGGAGCAGCGCGGCGAGGTCGCCGGCCACCTCCCGTTCGCTGCGGCCGGCGAACCGGACCTTCAGGATCTCGCCGTAGGCGGCATCCGCGGCGGCGCCCGCCGCAGCCAGACGCGCCAGCTCGTCGCGGTCCTTGATCGCGCGGAGCATCGGGAGCACCGCGGTCATCGCGGCGTACGAGGTGCGGGGGAGGGCATCCTGCAGGCCGAGGAGGTGCATGGCCCACGCCGAGTCCGACACCGCGTAGCGGCCCGACCCCAGCAGGGGGGCCGCTGTGGCGTACGGATCGCTGCCGTCGGCCCAGTCGAGCAGCCGCAGCGCCACCGCGCCGGCCGCCTCCTCGGCGTCGGGTCGCTCGAGCTTGGGCACGACGAGGCTCGGTTCGCCGTCGACGGGCACGACGAGCAGCGTGAGTCGCTCGGTGATCGCGACGGGCGCGTAGCCCGTGAGATAGAGGAGGTCGGGTCCCGGCGTGACGAGCAGGCCGTCGAGGCCCTCGGCGGCCGCGGCGTCGGCGGCCCGCCGCAGGCGCGCAGCGAAGTCGTCGATGGTGAAGGGAACCGGCTCGTCGGAGCCGATGGAAGCGGAATCGGTCATCTCGTCCTCCTCGCGGCCGACGTGTGGCACGCTAGCGGGCCGGTCGGATGGCGCATCGGGCACTTCGGCCTGTCAACCGGGTTGTCCGCTTCGAACCGCCTTCGTAGCCTCGCAAGTCCGATGACACCGAAGGGAGCACCGCATGACCGAGCGACTCACGGGCAGGAAGGTCGCGATCCTCGTCACCGACGGGTTCGAGCAGGTCGAGTTCACCCAGCCGCTGGACGCGATCCGCGAGGCAGGTGCGGAGGTCGACGTCATCGCTCCGAAGCCCGGCACCGTGCAGGGAATGAACCACGTCGACCCCGGCGATGACTTCGAGGTCGACCACGCGGTCGCGGACGTCGCCGCCGACCTCTACGACGCGCTCGTGCTGCCGGGCGGGGTCGTGAACGCGGATCACCTTCGGATGGACGACGCGTCGGTGACGTTCGCACGCGGGTTCTTCGAGCAGCACAAGCCCGTGGCCGTGATCTGCCACGGCTCGTGGATCCTCATCGAAGCCGACGTGGTCCGGGGCCGCCGGATGACCTCGTACCCGTCGCTGCGGACGGATCTCCGCAACGCCGGCGCGGACTGGGTGGACGAGGAGGTCGTGGTCGACCAGGGACTCGTCTCGAGCCGGAACCCCGATGACCTGCCGGCCTTCATCGACAAGGCGATCGAGGAGATCTCCGAGGGCGAGCACGCCGGCCAGGTCGCCTGAGCGAGTCGCCGGCCGTTCGAGACGGGATGCCGCGGGCGTGGGGTTCGCTCGCGGCATCCGCCTGTTCAGGACACCACGCCCTCGCCCGCACGTGCGCGGTAGGCGCGCACCGCCATGCGGTTGCCGCAGCGCGTGCTGCAGAAGCGGCGCGACGCGTTCTTCGAGAGGTCGAGGTAGACGCCGGTGCAGTCGTCGGCGGCGCAGTGGCGCAGCCGGCGGGTCTCGTCGGCGCGGATGACATCGACGAGCGCCATCGCCGCCTCCACGAGGATCCGCTCGGCGAGGGGTGCCTGCAACGAGATCGCGTGGATGTGCCAGTCGAGCTCGTCGTGCCGCACGAGGCGCGGCACGGCGCGCGCCTCGGCGAGGATCGCATTGACCTCGCCGACCATGTCGTCGCGGTCGAGGTCCCAGATGCCGCGCAGACGCGCCCGGGCCGAACGCACCTCGTCGAGCTCGCGCGCGTCGCCGTCGCGTCGTCCGGAGTAGTACCAGGCGTCGAGGAGCGCCGTCAGCTGCGCCGGTTCGACCAGCTCGTCGTCGCCCGACTCGGACGCGCCCTCGACCGTGTCGGACAGTGCCGCCACGAACCCGAGCGACGCCACCGTGTCATCGGTGAAAATCATTTGACTCCTGACACCTCCCGCGAGTACTGTCACGAGCATAACGTTGTTCGGGCATGACATGGCCGATGACGTGCGGACTCGGAAGGGGGCGGCCGTGCGCGGATCACGGGGACTCGTCGGCATCGTGCTCGGCCTCGGTGCCGGCCTCGCGTTCGGCGCCGGCGGCGTCTTCGTGAAGCCCCTGCTCGAGAGCGGATGGTCGCCCGGCGCCGCGGTGCTCGCGCGCATCTCGATCGCCGCGCTGCTCCTCGCGGTGCCCGGACTCATCGCGCTCCGCTTCGACCTGCGCCCGCTGTGGCGCGCGCGGTGGACCATCCTGCTCTACGGCCTCGTCGCGGTCGCGGGCGTGCAGTTCGCGTTCTACGCGTCGCTCGAGCGCATCCCGGTCTCGATGACCCTGCTCATCGAGTACCTCGCGCCGATCGCACTCGTCCTCTTCGCGTGGGCTCGCACCCGCAGGATGCCCCAGCTCATCGTGCTCGGCGGCTCGGTCCTCGCGATCGGAGGACTCGTCCTCGTCATCGGCCCCGGCGGGGGCGACCTCGACCCGCTCGGCCTCGCCTTCGCTGCCGCGGCGATGATCGGCGTCTGCGTGTACTACGCCATCGGCGAGCGCGCCGCCGAGCAACTGCCCCCGGTCGCGCTCGTCGCCGCCGGTTTCGTGGTCGGTGCGGTCGCGCTCGCGATCACGGGTGCCGTCGGCCTGCTGCCGATGGAGGCCTCCTTCACGGACGTGCCGTTCCTGGGCGGCACCGCGCCGTGGTGGGTGCTGCTGCTCACCGTCGGCGCGATCTCGACGGCCTTCGCGTACCTCGCCGGCATCGCCGCGATCCGCATGCTGGGGGCGAGACTGTCGTCGTTCCTCGGCCTGTCCGAGGTGGTGTTCGCCGGCGTCGTCGGATGGATCCTCCTGGGCGAGGCGCTCGGACCGCTCCAGATCCTCGGCGGCGTGCTCATCCTGGGCGGCATCGTGCTGGTGCGCATGGAGCGCACACCGGCCGACGCGGCGTCCGTCGCCCTCGACATCGACCTGGTTCCCGCGACCGTCGATCCCACGCCGAGCCGGCCCACCGAGGCGATCCCGGCCCGCACGCCGTAGGCTCGCGCCATGCGCTTCGGACTCGTCATCCTGCCCCAGTACGAGTGGCCCGAGGCGGCCCGGCTCTGGCGCGACGCCGAGCGTCTCGGGTTCGACCACGCCTGGACGTACGACCACCTCTCGTGGCGCGGGCTGGCGGGGGAGCGGTGGCACGCGACGATCCCGACCCTCACGGCCGCGGCGATGGCGACCGACCGCATCCGGCTCGGCACCTTCGTCGCGAGCCCGAACTTCCGCCATCCCGTGCCCTTCGCGAAGGATGTCGCGACCCTCGACCAGATCTCGGGCGGCCGCGTCGTGCTCGGGCTCGGCTCGGGCGGCACGGGCTTCGACGCCTTCGTGCTCGGCCAGGGCGAGCTCACTGCGCGCGAGCGGTTCGACCGGTTCCGCGAGTTCACCGAGGCCCTCGACATGCTCCTGCGCTTCGAGCGGGGCTCGGGGCACGGCGTCTCGTATTCGGGAGACTGGTTCACGGCCGTCGGGGCGCGCATGGTCGGCGAGCCCGCGCAGGAGCCGCGCATGCCGTTCCTCATCGCGGCGAACGGACCGAGGTCCATGAAGCTCGTCGCTCGCTTCGGCTCGGGCTGGGTCACGACCGGCCCGCAGGCCGACGCGGATGACGCGTGGTGGTCGGGCGTCGCCGACCTCGCCGCACGCCTCGACGACGTATGCGCGGCCGAGGGACGCGACCCGGGCGACCTCGATCGGATGCTCTCGCTCGACGACGAGGTCCGGTACTCGATGCGAAGCGTCGCCGCGTTCGAGGATGCGGTGGGGCGAGCGCGCGAACTCGGCTTCACCGACGTCGTCGCCCACCGGCCGCGCGAGCACGGCATCTACGCCGGAAGCGATGACGTGCTCGAGGAGGTCGGCGCCCGCCTCGACGCGCTCCGCTGACTGCGCGACCGATAGCCTGTCGTGGTGTCCGCGCCCCGCTTCGTCTCCCCGCTGCGGTGGGAGCCGTTGCCCTATCTCGTGCTGGTCGCGCTGCTCGTGCTGACCGGCGCCGTGCGGCCCGAGTCGGGGATCGGCTACGCGGTGCTGGTCGCGGCCATCCTGCTCGCCGGTGCGTGGTTGGTGACCGGCATCCTTCGCGAACGGCGCACGCGGAACCCCGACCCGATGGGCGACCTGGCCGATGCCGACGCACTCGACCTCGTCGACGCGCCGTCCGTTCCCGGCGAGCATCGGACCGTCGTGCCCGTCGCCGACGCCCACCGCCACCAGGCGGCGATCGAACTCGCGCGACTGCACGGCGGCGCCGACCAGCGCGCGGTGCTCGTGCCACGGGCGCGCCGCTGGCTCTCGCCGCGATACCGCGTCGGCGTGCAGCTGGTCGGCGATCGCCGGCCCCATCACGCCGGGTTCCTGCCGGATGCCGCGGACGCGCGATGGCGCGACCGGCTCGACCGGCTGCGGACCGACGGCCGGTACGTGCGGATCCCCGTCAGGATCGACGGAGCGTCCCGTCCTTTCCGCGTCGATCTCGACCTCAGCGGCCTCGCCGACGCGCTCGGAGACGGGGACGCGCGTCCGGAATGACGCCTCCGTTTCGAGCCAGTCGTCCCCCATATGCGGGACATGAGTGGAAGTCAAGTCTGTTTCTCGGGATGACCCGCAAGTAGGGTCTCGCCTCAGGGCCGTCGACGAGGACGGTTCCCACGAAGGAGAGACGATGTATCGAACTGCAAGGCTTTCCCGCCGCGCTGCGGTGCTCGCGACCGCGACATCCGCGGTCGCCGCACTGGCGCTGGTGCCCGCGGGCGCCGCACTCGCCGCACCACCGGTGTCGAAGTGCGAGTCCCGGAGCAATCCGACGATCGAGATGCTCCTCTCATGCGTGAGCGCTGAGGGTGCCACCGACCACCTCGAGGCGCTCCAGACGATCGCCGACGCGAACGGCGGCAATCGTGCCGCGGGAACCCCCGGATACGAGGCCAGCGTCACGTACGTGGTCGATACGCTCAAGGCCGCCGGATGGAGCGTTTCGATCGACGAATTCCCCTACACCTACGTCGGTCCGTCCACGCTCCAGCAGCTCACGCCGGTCAACGCGACCTACCCGACCGGCCCGTTCACCGGAACCGGCTATGGAACGGTCACCGCGGCCGTCACGCCGGTCGACGTGCAGCTCACCACGCCGAATTCGAACACGAGCGGGTGTCAGCCCGAGGACTTCGCGAACTTCCCGACCGGCAGCATCGCGCTCGTACAGCGCGGTTCGTGCAACTTCTCCATCAAGGCATTGAACGCCGAGGCCGCCGGCGCCGCAGGCGTGATCATCTTCAACGCCGGCGACACCACTGCGACCGATCGGAACAACCTCATCGTCGGAACGCTCGGCGGGAACGACATCGTCGACATCCCCGTGGTCGGCGCGAGCTTCCAGCAGGGTGTCGCGCTCGCGCAGACCGGCTCGACGGCGAAGATCATGGTGCCGGCGCCGGAGTCGCGGCCGCAGAAGAACATCATTGCCGAGAAGACCGGTGTCAACGACAACAACGTCGTGATGGCGGGCGCTCACCTCGACTCGGTCCAAGCCGGACCGGGCATCAACGACAACGGCAGCGGCTCGGCGTCGCTGCTCGAGCTCGCACAGAACCTCGGCAAGTTCGAGCCGCAGAACACCATCCGACTCGCGTGGTGGGGCGCGGAGGAGTCGGGCCTGATCGGCTCGACCCAGTATGTCAACGAGCTCAGCCAAGCCGAGAAGGATCGCATCGCGCTCTACCTCAACTTCGACATGGTCGCCTCGCCGAACTACATCTTCATGGTGTACGACGGTGACGAGTCGAGCTGGGACGCGCCGGCCGGTGTGCCGATTCCCGAGGGCTCGGTGCAGATCGAGGACTTCTTCGAGAGCTACTACACCTGGGCAGGTGAGCCGTACGAGGACGCCCAGTTCAGCGGTCGAAGCGACTATCAGGCGTTCATCCTGAACGGCATCCCGTCGGGCGGCCTCTTCACGGGCGCCGAAGTGCCGAAGACCGTGGAGCAGGCCTCGATCTGGGGTGGCACGGCTGGAGCCTCGTACGACCCCTGCTACCACCAGGCGTGCGACGGAATCGGCAACGTGAACGAGGACGCGTTCGACGTGAACGTCGACGCGATCGCCGCCGCCGTGCTGGCGTTCTCCTACACCACCGAGGCCGTGAACGGCGTGGTCGGTGAAGAGGTTCCCGGAGGCTTCACGCTGCCGGCCCCCGCCGGAGAACAGGGCACCGTGGGTGAGAACGCCGGTGGCCTCGACCACGACCACGACCACGAGCCGACGGACGTGGGCTAGTTCCGACCCGATCCACCGGGCGGGGCCCGTCGCGACCGCGGCGGGCCCCGCCATCCTGCGCGAGACTGAAGCCGTGCAGACGATCGTCAAGCGCCGCGCCGACGCGCCCGAGGAATTCTTCGCGGCCGAGGCTGCGGGCCTGGACTGGCTCGCCGCGGCAGGCGCGATCAGGGTGCCGCGCCTCACTGCAGTCGGCCCCGGATGGATCGAGCTCGAGCGGATCGACGAGGCGCGCCCCGACCGTGACGCCGCCGCCGCGTTCGGACGGGAGCTCGCGCGCACTCATGCAGCCGGAGCCGCGGCGTTCGGGGCACGGCCCGACGGATGGCACGGGCCGCTGTTCATCGGCCGACGCCCTATGGCCGCGGCGTCGGAGGCCAGCTGGGGCGCGTTCTACGCGCGCGACCGCGTGCTGCCGTTCCTCGAGATCGCCGAGGAGATCGGCGATGTGACGGCAGCCGAGGCCACGGCGGTCCGCCGCGCCTGCGAACTCATCGCCGACGGCGAATTCGACGATGACGACCCGCCGGCCCGGATCCACGGCGACCTGTGGAACGGCAACGTGCTGTGGTCCGCGTCCGGTGTCGTGCTGATCGACCCGGCCGCGCACGGCGGTCATCGCGAGACCGACCTCGCGATGCTCGCCCTGTTCGGCTGCCCGTTCCTCGACGTGGTTCTCGAGGGCTACCAGCACGAGGCTCCGCTCCGTGACGGATGGCGCGACCGGGTGCCGCTCCATCAGCTGCATCCCCTCGCGGTGCACGCGGCCGGGCACGGGCGCAGCTACGGCGTGGCGCTCGCCGAGGCCGCCGAAGCCGTACTGGACCTGGCTGGGTCGGACCGGGAATAGTTCAGGGGGGTCATCCGTTCGACCAATTGCATGCAAACGCATGAAGTGAGACGAGGAGCCCAGGAGGGCGACATGCAGTTCGGAATCTTCACCGTCAGCGACATCACGCAGGACCCGACGACCGGCCGGACGCCCAGCGAGGCCCAGCGGATCCAGGCGACGCTGACCATCGCCAAGCACGCCGAGGAGGTCGGACTCGATGTCTTCGCGCTCGGCGAGCACCACAACCCGCCGTTCTGGTCGTCGTCGCCCACCACCACGTTGGCCTACATCGCGGGCCAGACCTCGACGCTGCAGCTCTCGACCGCCACGACGCTCATCACCACGAACGACCCGGTGAAGATCGCCGAGGACTACGCCATGCTCCAGCACGTGTCGGGCGGCCGCGCCGACCTCATGCTCGGCCGCGGCAACACCGGCCCGGTCTACCCCTGGTTCGGCAAGGACATCCGACAGGGCCTCCCGATCACCATCGAGTCGTACGAGCTGCTGCACCGACTCTGGCGCGAGGACGTCGTGGACTGGGAGGGCAAGTTCCGCACTCCGCTGCAGGGCTTCACCTCGACTCCGCGGCCGCTCGACGGCGTGCCGCCCTTCGTGTGGCACGGCTCCATCCGCACGCCCGAGATCGCCGAGCAGGCGGCCATGTACGGCGACGGCTTTTTCGCCAACCACATCTTCTGGCCCGCTTCGCACACGGCTCGCATGATCGCGCTGTACCGCCAGCGCTTCGAGCACCACGGGCACGGCACCGCGGCGCAGGCGATCGTCGGCCTCGGTGGTCAGGTCTTCATGCGCAAGAACTCGCAGGACGCGGTGAACGAGTTCCGCCCGTACTTCGACAACGCGCCCGTGTACGGCCACGGTCCGAGCATGGAGGACTTCACGCAGCAGACGCCGCTCACCGTCGGCAGCCCGCAGGAGGTCATCGACCGCACGCTCGGGTTCCGCGACTACGTCGGCGACTACCAGCGCCAGCTCTGGCTGATGGACCACGCCGGCCTGCCGCTGAAGACCGTGCTGGAGCAGCTCGACCTGCTCGGCGAGGAGGTCGTGCCCGTGCTGCGACGCGAGTTCGCGAAGGACCGCCCGGCGGACGTGCCCGACGCCCCCACGCACGCTTCGCTCGTGAAGGCGAAGTACGGTGACGCGGCGCCGCGCCAGGCGACGCCGAACCCGAACCGCGGCGACAACCTCACCATCGGCTCGCCCTACCAGGACGCTCCCGTCGAGGCGGCCCCCGCAACGACCGGCTCGTCCTTCGGCCCGGCCGCGACCCGGACGGCGGGTGCGCGATGACCGCGAAGAAGATCGTCGTCGTCTCGTCGGGCCTGTCGACCCCGAGCTCGACCCGCCAGCTCGCCGACCGCCTCGCGACCGATGCCGTCGGGCTGCTCCGGGAACGCGGCGTCGAAGTCGAGGTCGAGGTCGTCGAGCTGCGGGACCTCGCGCACGACATCACCAACCACCTGCTGCTCGGCTTCGCCCCGCCCAAGCTCGAGGCGGCACTGGAGTCGGTCGCGTCGGCCGACGGCCTCATCGCGGTCACGCCGATCTTCACCACGAGCTACGCCGGGCTGTTCAAGTCGTTCATCGACGTGATCGACCCGCAGTCGCTCACCGACCTGCCGGTGCTGATCGGCGCCACCGGTGGCACGCCTCGCCACTCGCTCGCGATCGACTACGCGATCCGGCCGCTGTTCACGTACCTGCACGCCATCCCCGTGCCGACCGGGGTCTTCGCGGCGACGGGCGACTGGGGCGACGGCGGCGACGGCGTGCGTTCGCTTCCCGACCGCATCTTCCGCGGGGCGAGCGAGTTCGCCGGACTCGTCGAGCGCACCGACCGGAGCCAGCGCGTCAGCGACCCGTTCGCGCTCGACCGGCCCATGGGACACCTCCTCGGCGGGCTCGCGGGGGAGTAGCACCCCAGCACCAGGCGAGCGGATGCCGCGGCGAACGATTCGCCGCGGCATCCGCTCGTTCATCCCTGTTGGATCGGCTCACATGCCGGCCGGCCGGCCGCGCGGGCGGCGTCGGCCGCCACGTCACGCCGGTTGGAACGTGCCAGCGGCACATGAATGAGGATCCCTCATTTTGGGGGTACGGCGGGCGGATGATCGGAGTAGCGTCTGCGGCGGGAGCGTGGCCCCGGCCGCGCACGCCCGCGCGACCCCGTTCGGGAGGGGACAACGGACGCGCGTGATCTCGACTGCACTCCGCTGCAACCCGAAATCGCAACCCGGAAGAAGGACCACCATGTCCATTCGTCGAACCCTCGCCGCGCTCGCGGCGACCGCTGCGCTCGTATTCGCCGGTGCCGCTGGACCGGCGCTGGCGGGCAGCCCGCACTTCATCAAGAACGCGACGTCCGCCCACCTGAGCGGCGTCGACCTCGTCGTCGACTTCAAGGAGGCCGGCCTAGAGTCCGGCGCCGTCGAGACCGTCGTCGCGAGTGCCGACCTCAGTGCCACCTACTCGTGCGTCAACGGCGGCAACAACGTTCCATCGGATCCGAAGAAGACGACGATCGACTCGCGCGTCTCCGGGAGCGGTGAGTTCACCGCCGGCCAGAACGGCAACATCGTGGGCTCCGTGACGATCTCGCCGACTCCGGCGGACCAGGCGCTCGACTGCCCGAACGGGCAGGACGCGACCCTCTTCTCGGTCGTCTACACCAACGTGACGATCGAGGACCTCGACAGCGGCGCATTCCTGGCGATCAGGGGCACGTTCAGCTCGTGACCGCGCGCTGACGCCGGTACGGACGGGCCGGGCAAGAGGACTCACCTCTCGCTCGGCCCCATCCTTTCGACCGACTCGGCGCCTCAGCCCTCGAGCACGAACGTGACCTCGAGCGTGACCGACCACTCGACGATGCGGTCGCCGTCGACCTTGACCTTCTGCTCCTTCACCCAGGCGCCCTTGACCCCTCGCAGCGTCGACGCGGCGCGTGCGACGCCGACCGAGATCGCGTCCTCGAAGCTGGTCTCGGAATAGGCCGTGATGGTGGTGACGCGTGCGACCGATGACATGGCGTTCCTCCTCGAACGAATCGGGACGCACCGGACGATGCGTCCGTGTGCCATGTAACTCCTGATCGGTACATCCCGCGAGGGGGTGGCGCCCCTCGCTAGGTCGCGACACGCCGAGGCTGATAGGCTCGTCGAGGATGCCCGCGCGGCATCCGCTCAAATCAACATGAGCTCGCGCCCGACGACGGGCGCGCACGGAGCAGGCCGGCAGGAAGCTGGTCCCCTGTGGTGGCTTACCAAGCGCGAGCTTGGTGGACTTCTACTGGTGGCCAGCGCTGGCGGGTCACCCGATTGCGCTGAGATCTGCCTGTTCCCTGCTCCTTGATCAACCGCGCCCGAACGACGGGTGCGCATGAAACAAAGGAGACAGACCTCTTGGAAGGTCCTGAGATCACGTTCGCCGAGACCGTCATCGACAACGGTCGCTTCGGCACCCGTACCATCCGATTCGAGACGGGCCGCCTCGCCCAGCAGGCGCAGGGTTCCGCGGTCGCGTACATCGACGAGGAGACCATGCTGCTGTCGGCGACCTCGGTCTCGAAGCAGCCGAAGGAGCACTTCGACTTCTTCCCGCTCACGATCGACGTCGAGGAGCGCATGTACGCCGCGGGCCGCATCCCCGGCTCGTTCTTCCGCCGCGAGGGCCGCCCGTCGACCGAGGCGATCCTCACCTGCCGCCTCATCGACCGTCCGCTGCGCCCCTCGTTCGTCGAGGGCCTCCGCAACGAGGTGCAGGTCGTCGTGACCGTGCTCGCGATCGAGCCCGACGAGCTGTACGACGTGCTCGCGATCAACGCGGCGTCGCTCTCGACGCAGCTCTCGGGCCTGCCGTTCTCGGGCCCCGTCGCTGGCGTGCGCGTGGCGCTCATCGACGGCCAGTGGGTCGCGTTCCCCAAGTACTCGCAGCTCGAGGAGGCCGTGTTCGACATGGTCGTCGCGGGCCGCGTCGTGACCGAGGCCGACGGCTCGCAGGATGTCGCGATCATGATGGTCGAGGCCGAGGCCACCGACGGCGCCTGGAACCTCATCCAGGGCGGCGCCGTCAAGCCGACCGAGGAGGTCGTCGCTGCGGGCCTCGAGGCCGCGAAGCCGTTCATCAAGCAGCTGGTCGAGGCGCAGCAGAAGGTCGCCGCGACCGCCGCGAAGGAAATCGCCGAGTACCCGACGTTCCCGCCGTACCAGCAGTCGACGTACGACGTCGTCGCGGAGCTCGCCTACGACGAGCTCAAGGGCATCTACCAGATCGCCGCCAAGGGCGAGCGCCAGGACGCCGACGACGCGCTCAAGGCGCGCGTCAAGGAGGCTGTCGCCGCCAAGGTCGAGTCGGGCGAGCTGCCCGAGTCGGCGCTCGGCGAGGTCTCGGCCGCCTTCAAGTCGGTCACGAAGCTCGTCGTCCGCTCGCGCGTGCTCGACGAGGGCGTCCGCATCGACGGCCGCGGCCTCGCCGACATCCGCCCGCTCGACGCCGAGGTGCAGGTCATCCCGCGCGTCCACGGCTCGGCGATCTTCCAGCGCGGCGAGACGCAGATCCTCGGCGTCACCACGCTGAACATGCTCAAGATGGAGCAGCAGATCGACTCGCTCTCACCCGAGACGAAGAAGCGCTACATGCACAACTACAACTTCCCGCCGTACTCGACGGGTGAGACAGGTCGTGTGGGTTCGCCGAAGCGTCGCGAGATCGGCCACGGCGCGCTCGCCGAGCGCGCCCTCGTGCCGGTGCTGCCGAGCCGCGAGGAATTCCCGTACGCCATCCGCCAGGTGTCCGAGGCGCTCGGCTCGAACGGCTCGACCTCGATGGGCTCGGTCTGCGCGTCCACGCTGTCGCTGCTGAACGCGGGCGTGCCGCTCAAGGCGCCGGTCGCGGGCATCGCGATGGGCCTCATCTCCGACACGAAGGACGGCGAGACCCGCTACGCGGCGCTCACCGACATCCTCGGTGCCGAGGACGCGCTCGGCGACATGGACTTCAAGGTCGCCGGCACGTCCGAGTTCGTCACCGCGATCCAGCTCGACACGAAGCTCGACGGCATCCCCGCCTCCGTGCTCGCGGGCGCGCTCACCCAGGCCAAGGAGGCGCGCAGCACCATCCTGCAGGTGCTGAACGCCGCCATCGACGGCCCCGACGAGATGGCGCCCACCGCGCCTCGCGTCATCAGCGTGCAGATCCCGGTCGACAAGATCGGCGAGCTCATCGGGCCCAAGGGCAAGACGATCAACGGCATCCAGGACGAGACCGGCGCCGAGATCTCGATCGAAGAGGACGGCACCGTCTACATCGGCGCGACTGACGGCCCCTCGGCCGAGGCGGCCCGCGCCGCGGTGAACGCGATCGCCAACCCGACCAACCCCGAGGTCGGCGAGCAGTTCCTCGGCACGGTCGTGAAGATCGCCGCGTTCGGCGCGTTCATCTCGCTGCTTCCCGGCAAGGACGGCCTGCTGCACATCTCCGAGGTGCGCAAGCTCGCCGGCGGCAAGCGCGTCGAGAACGTCGAGGACGTCCTGGGCGTCGGGCAGAAGCTGCTCGTCGAGATCACCAAGATCGACGACCGCGGCAAGCTGTCGCTCGCCCCGGTCATCGCCGAGGACGCCGACACGAACGGCCGCACGGCGACCGGCGAGCACGCCGATGCGCCGGCCGAGGGCGCCGAGGTCTGAGCCCCGGTCCTCCCCGGCAGACGGATGCCCCGCCCGACGTGTTCGGGCGGGGCATCCGTCGTCTTCGGCGGGCGGCTCAGAGCGGGAGGTAGCCCGCGCGTCGGATGAGCTCGTCGCGTGCGGCCAGGGCGGCCTCGGCGGTGGCGCGCGCCTCGAGGCGCGAGAGCTGGAGTTCGCGGTCGGTGCGCCGCGTCGCGCGGCGCAGACCCCAGCCGGCGAGGTCGAGGCCGGTGCGGACGGCCCAGCCGGCGACGAGGCCGGACCCGGGGGAGAGTGTCGCGGTGTTCATGGGGCCTCCTTCGGTGCGGTGGCGTCGGTCGCTTCGCCGCGCACGAGCGGGAACGCGTTGATGTGGACCTGCACGGGGCGCGACCCGGGCGTCGGCGTGCGCTTGTACGCGCGGATGTACTTCTGCAGCACGACGTCGATGTCGGTGACGAGCCCGTGCAGTTGATCGGGCGTGAGCCGCAGGGTGATCGTGTCGGATGTGGCGATGTCGAGCCAGTCCGGCCCGAACACGCCCTCGCCCTCGGCCAGGAACTCGCGGAAGTTCTGCTCGCGGGAGCGGTACCACTCGTCCTCGACGAGCTTGACGGCGAGGCGCTCGGCGCTGCCGGGCGGGAGAGTTCGGGCGTCCGGGATCGCGATCGACCCGGGTCGGCGCTCCCACCAGCGCTCGCGGCCCTTCCCGCGCGTCGTGTCCTCCTGCACCAGACCTGCGCGCTCGAGCTGCCGCAGGTGATAGCTGGTCGCCCCGCTGGTCTCGCCCAGGCGCTCGGCGAGCATGCTCGCGGTGAAGGGGCCGTACGTGGAGAGCTCGTCGTAGATCTGCACGCGAAGCGGGTGGGCGAGCGCCTTCAGGCTCTCGGACGGGAGCACGTGGTCGATGCCGGGGTGCCGCGTGCTGCTGGGCCAGGCTGCGGGGTCGTTCGTCTCGGTCTCCATGTTGCAAAGATAGCGCTGCAAAGGAGACTTTGCAAGGGAATGTTTGCAAATCGATGTTTGCAGATGTTCCTTTGCACCTCGAACCCACGTCAGTCGGGCGACGGCGGGGCGACCTCGGACTCGAGGAGTTCCTTGATGTTCCGGGCGCTCCGCTGCATCCGGCTCGCCCGGTGCCAGAGGCGCGCTTCAGCGCTTCAGGCGCTGCGGTCGAGCCTCGCGAGGGTCGCGTCCACGAGACCTTCCGCGCTCCCGGGAGCACGGCCACGCGCATGGCGCAACCCTCTCACCGCGTGAGCAGCGGCGCCAGCCTGTAGGGGATGAGCTCGCCCATCGCGAGCGAGGTCTCGGTGCGCTCGACGCCGTCGATCGCGAGGATCTGCTCGTCGATGCGGAATAGGTCGTGGGCATCGCGACACACGACCCGGACCAGCAGGTCGACCTGCCCCGAGAGCCCGTGGGCCTGGATCACCTCGGGGATCTCGGCGATCCGGCGCACCACCTCGGCGAGGACCTTCTGCCGGGCGTGCACCGACACAAACGCCTCGAGCGGATACCCGAGCGGCGACGGATCGATGCTGCGCTCGAACGAGAGGAACGCGCCGGATGCCTCCAGGCGCGCCATCCGCGCCTGCACGGTGTTGCGGCTCAGCTTCAGCCGGTCGGCCAAGGCGACGACCGTCGCGCGCGGATCATCGGCGAGCGCCTTCAGGAGCGCCCGGTCGACCGCGTCGTAGCCGTTCATTGCGCCACACGTTAGCACGGTGATCGGAGGTCTCACCATGCAATCTGCGCAACCCGTCCGTGTCTGCTTGAGCCGATTGCCAGATCGTCGTACGCTGCCCGTATCCGGCATCGGCGCCGGGTGCGAGGCTGCCCAGAAGGCGGCCGAGCCGACACGGAGGTTCGACCATGACCCCTTCCGACCGAGAGGCGACCGGGTTGCTCACCCGCCCCGGCGACCTCGTCCAGCTCCTCGATGAATCCGGCACCCGGCACGCGAACCCCGAGTTCGACCGGTGGGTCGCCGACATCGACACCGACGCGCTGATCGTCCTCCATCGCGACATGGCCGTGGTGCGCCGCCTCGACGCCGAGGCCACCGCGCTCCAGCGTCAGGGCGAGCTCGCCCTGTGGCCGCCGCTCGCGGGGCAGGAGGCCGCGCAGATCGGCTCGGCGCGTGCGCTCCACGACGACGACTTCGTGTTCTCGAGCTACCGCGAGCACGCCGTGGCCTGGCTGCGCGGGGTGCAGCCGCACGAGCTCCTCAGCGTGTGGCGCGGCGCCGCGGCATCCGGATGGGACCCCTTCGAGAAGCGGATGGCGATTCCCAACATCATCATCGGCGCGCAGTCGCTGCACGCGGTGGGCTGGGCCATGGGCGCCAAGTGGGAGGGCTCGGAGTCGGCCTCCATCGCGTACTTCGGCGATGGCGCGACGAGCGAGGGTGACGTCAACGAGGCGCTCGTGTTCGCGGCGAGCTTCGCCGCCCCCACCGTGTTCTTCTGCCAGAACAACGGATGGGCGATCTCCGAGCCGGTCGGCCTGCAGTCGCACCAGCCGCTCGCGCGGCGCGCCGACGGCTTCGGCATGCCCGGCATCCGAGTCGACGGCAACGACGTGCTCGCCGTCCTCGCGGTCACCCGCTGGGCGCTCGAGCGTGCTCGACGCGGCGAGGGTCCGGCCTTCATCGAGGCCGTCACGTACCGCATGGGCCCGCACACGACCGCCGACGACCCGAAGCGCTACCGCACCGACGACGATCTCGCACACTGGCGCGAGCGCGACCCGATCACCCGCGTGCACGCGCTCATCGCGGCATCCGGTGCCGACATCGACGCGGTCGACGCCGACGTCAAGGCCGCCGCCGACCGCGCGGCCGCCGACCTGCGCGCGGGCATCACGGCCATCCCCGACCCCGAGCCGATGAGCGTGTTCGACCACGTCTACGCCGAGCCCAACTCGCACCTCGAGCGCCAGCGAGACCGCTACGCCCGGTACCTCGCCATGTTCGCCGACCAGGACGGAGGGAACCGATGACCACGGTCACGTTCGGGAAGGCCATCAACGAGGGCCTCCGCCGCGCGCTCGCCGACGACGACAAGGTCGTGCTGCTCGGCGAGGACATCGGCACGCTCGGGGGCGTGTTCCGCGTCACCGACGGGCTCAAGGCCGAGTTCGGCGAGCACCGCGTGGTCGACACGCCGCTGTCCGAGGCCGGCATCGTCGGCTCGGCCGTCGGGCTCGCGTATCGCGGCTTCCGGCCCGTGGTCGAGATCCAGTTCGACGGGTTCGTGTACCCGGCATTCGACCAGATCGTCGCGCAGGTCGCCAAGCTCCACTACCGTTCGCGCGGCACCGTGCGCATGCCCATGGTCATCCGCATCCCGTTCGGCGGCGGAATCGGCGCGGCCGAGCACCACTCCGAGTCGCCCGAGGCCTACTTCACGCACACCGCGGGCCTGCGCGTGATCGCCTGCTCCAACCCGGCCGACGCGTACGTCATGATCCGCCAGGCCATCGCGAGCGACGACCCCGTGATCTTCCTCGAGCCCAAGCGGCGCTACCACGTCAAGGGCGAGGTCGACCTCGACGCGAACCTCGCCGACGCGCGCCCGATGGGCGTCGCCACGGTCGTGGCGTCCGGTCGCGACGTCACCCTCGTCACGTACGGCGCGCTCGTGCAGACCGCGAAGGATGCCGCGACCGCCGCCGCCGAGGAGGGTGTGTCGATCGAGGTCATCGACCTGCGCTCGCTCGCGCCCGTCGACTGCGCCACCATCGAGGCCTCGGTGCGCCGCACCGGCCGGCTGGTCGTCGCGCACGAGGCGGGAGAGCAGGGGGGCGTGGGCGCCGAGATCGCCGCGTCGATCACCGAGCGCTGCTTCGAGTTCCTCGAGGCCGCGCCCGTGCGGGTGACCGGGCACGACATCCCGTACCCGCCCGCGAAGCTCGAGCAGTTCCACCTGCCCGACCTGGATCGCATCCTCGACGGCGTCGACCGGGCGATGGGCCGGCCGAACTCGCTCTCCGAGGCGTCCGACGTCTCCGGCGTGGAGGCGTGAGCATGATCCGCGACTTCGCACTGCCCGACCTCGGCGAGGGTCTCACCGAGTCCGAGATCGTCGCCTGGCGCGTCAAGGTCGGCGACCACGTCGAGCTCAACCAGATCATCGCCGACGTCGAGACCGCCAAGGCCGTCGTCGAGCTGCCGTCGCCGTTCGAGGGCACCGTCACCGCGCTGCACGCCGCCGAGGGCGAGACCGTGAACGTCGGCGAGAAGCTGTTCTCGTGCGACACGGGTGACGGGGCCGCGGCGGCGGAGGCGGCAGCGCCCGTGGAATCCGCCGCCTCCGCCGAGGCTGCGGCGCCGGCCGCGGCGGCGCAGACGGCCGACGTCGCCGAGACCCGCGAGCCGACGCTCGTCGGGTACGGGGCGGGCGCCGAGCGCGGTCCCAAGCGGCGCGCGCGCCGGCTCGGGGGCGGCGGCGCATCGGCGCTCAGCGACGACCTCGTTCAGGCGCCGCCCGAGCACGATCGCATCGAGCCCGACACCGCGACGCATTCGGTCAACGGGCTGCACGACGCCGACGAGCGCCCCGAGCGCCCTCGCTCGACGCCACCCGTCCGCAAGCTCGCGCGCGACCTCGGCATCGACCTCGAACGCATCGCGGGCACGGGGGAGCGCGGGCTCATCACGCGTGCCGACGTCGAGGCCGCGGCATCCGGCACCCCTACGGGCGAGCCCGCGACCCAGGCGACCCCAGCGGCGACCTCCGCCGCGACCGACGCCGTGGCCGACGAGACCCGCATCCCGATCAAGGGCGTGCGCAAGCACACCGCCGCGGCGATGGTGCGCAGCGCGTTCACCGCGCCGCACGTGACGGAGTTCCTCACGGTCGACGTCACGGCCACGATGGAGCTGCTCGCCTCCGTCCGCGCCGATCGCGCCTACGCCGGCCACAAGGTGACGCCGCTCACGGTCGTCGCGAAGGCGCTCTGCATCGCGGCGGCGCGCACTCCCGAGGTGAACTCGCGCTGGGACGAGGACGCCCAGGAGATCGTGCGCTTCGGTCACGTGAACCTCGGCATCGCCACGGCGACCGACCGCGGGCTCGTCGTGCCGAACCTCAAGGGCGCCGAGCGGATGACGCTCATCGACCTGGCCGACGCAATCGCATCGCTCGCCGAGACGGCTCGTGCCGGGAAGACCGCGCCGGCCGACCTCTCGGGCGGCACGATCTCGATCACGAACATCGGCGTCTTCGGGATCGACGCGGGCACCCCCATCCTCAACCCGGGCGAGGCGGCGATCCTGGCGATGGGCGCCGTGCGGCGCACTCCATGGGAGCATCGCGGCGAGATCGCGTTGCGCGACGTGATGACGCTCTCGCTCTCGTTCGATCACCGCCTGGTCGACGGCGAGCAGGGCTCGCGCTTCCTCGCCGACATCGGGCGCATCCTGCGCGACCCTGGTCTCGCCCTGACGATGGCCTGATCACGCACGTCACTCGCGTCGAATTGCCGTTTCCGCCGGGTATCCATCACCCGGAATCCGGCGGAAACGGCATTCGGCGGTCGTCGAGGCTGGCGCGTCATCCTCGGCGGCGGGATGATCGGCGTATGGACGCTCACACGCCGCTCTCCCGAGAGGATGTCGCGGCGGAACTCGACGGAACCGGATTCCGGCACGACGGAGAACGGTTGACTGCGGAATTCCGCACCGCTGATTTCGCGAGTGCGGTGCGCCTGCTCGACGCCGTCGCGATCGAGGCGGATGCCGCGAACCACCATCCCGATGTGCGGCTCGGCTGGGGCCGAATCGAATTCGACCTCTCGTCGCACGACGTCGGTGCGGTCACCAGCCGCGACGTCGCGCTGGCGAAGCGGATCCGCGCGCTCGCCGACCGACTCGGTGCCGTCGTCGCCTGAAATGGCGCCGCGGCGCATGGCACGGTATTCCGCACAACTTCTGCACAGCTTCGCATGAATTCGTGCACTCGAATTCGAGAAGGAATATGCTCGAATTCAGCAAGCACCCCTCCCAGAATTCAGTGGCGAATGCCGCGGAAAGGTCGTGACCCATGGCCAAGCGAGTTGTCGAGACGCTCATCGACGATCTCGACGGATCCGACGCCGATCGCACGGTCTCCTTCACCATCGACGGTGCCGAATACGCGATCGACCTCTCCTCGGCGAATGCCGAGAAGTTCCAGGCCGCCATCGCCCCCTACGTGAAAGCCGCTCGGAAGACCGGTGCCGGTCGTGCCGGCTCGAGCCGAAGCCGCCGCGGCACGTCGTCGGCCGGCGACACCAAGGACGCGCGCGAGTGGCTCCGCGCGAACGGCCACCAGGTGTCCGACCGCGGTCGCGTCCCCGCACCGCTCATGGAGCTCTACCGCAACCGCTGACGGGCGCTCAGCGCAGCACGAACTCGATCTCCTCGATCTCCTCGCCGCGCGCGTTCGCGAAGCCGCGGTCGCGGCCGACCTCGACGAAGCCGAGTCGCGTGAGCAACGCGATCGACGCGGCATTGTCGGCCGCGGCTCGCGCCCGCACGGGGCGCGGCTGCGTGTCGAGGAACAGGCGCATGGCGCGCGTGGCGATTCCGCGCCCCCAGTGCTCGCGGTCGATCCAGTACGTGATCTCGGCCATGCCCGTCTCGGCGTCGATCCAGCGCGCCACCCTTCCCACGATCCGGCCGTCGGAGCGCACCGTGCGGTTGTCGGCGTCCTCGCGGGCGGCCAGGCGCGCCCAGTAGGCGTCGAACGCCGCGCGGTCCGACGGATCGGCGGACGTGAACGCCGCCATGCGGTTCGCCTCGGGGTCGAGTTGGATGCGGAACAGCTCATCGAGGTCGCCTGCGCGGGTCGCGCGCAGGGTCACGACGTGAGGCTCGACCATGCCATGTCCTCCAGGATGCTGCGGACCACCTTGTCCGCGGGTCGGCGCCCATGGATGCGGGCGCTGTGGGGAGTGGAGTTGATCAGACCGAAGGCCGCGTGAGCCCGGATCCGATGCTCCGATTCGGCCCGGTCGGGCCGCAGGTGGGCGAGCACGCCCACCCAGAGTTCGACGTACTCGCGCTGCAGTCGCCGGACACCGTGCGCGTCGGCCTCGTCGAGGCTCGTGAGGTCGCGGTCCTGCACGCGGATCACGTCGGCGTTCGCGAGTGCGAAGTCGACGTGGAAGCGGATGAGCGCCCGCAGCGCCATCGCGGCGTCGTCGGCGTCGGCGACCGTGCGCCGTCCGCCGTCGAGCAGGCCCTCGCTCGCATCGGCGAGGATCGCCGCCAGCACGGCCGACTTCCCGGGGAAGTGACGGTAGACGGCGGGCCCCGAGACGCCGGCGGCCTGCCCCAGCTCCTCGAGCGTGACGCCGGCGTAACCGCGGTCGGCGAACAGTCGCGCGGCGGCGTCGAGCAGGGCGGCACGGCGGTCGGCCTTGGCGCGGCCGCGCTCGGTGAGCGTCTCGCTCAGGGTGCACCTCCCGGGGCATTCGGTGAATGCACACTAACCGACGTGCTCGACATCGGCAAGCGACCGCGGCCTGCCCGCGGTCAGCGCACCGGTGCCTGGGCCGCCTCGCGCACGAGGCGCACGGCCTCGCGGGTTCCGCGGTTCCACGGCGTGCCGTGGCCGGGAAGCACCCAGGTCGCATCGATCGCGGTGAGGCGGTCGAGCGAGTCGAGCGCGCCACCCGGGTCGTCGGTGAACGGGGCCGGTGCCGGTCCGCGTCGGCCGGTGAGCACGTGGCGGGTGGTCAGCGCGTCGCCGACGCACACGGCGTCGAGATCGGGGGAGTGGACCGCCACGCTGCCGGGCGAGTGCCCCGGCATGCCGACGATGACGGGCGAGCCGGGCAGGTCGCCGAGCCGGTCGCCATCGGCGACGGTGCGCACCTCGGTGAGGTACTCGGTGCGAGCCCCGCCGCGCGACAGGGCGTAGGCGAAGAAGCGGACGACGGGCCAGGGGCGGATGCCGCGGCCGAACGATGCGGACGGCTTCGACTCGCCGCGGGCCCGTGCGGCGTCGTCGGCGTGGACGTACACGGGCACCCCGTGATCGCGTCGCAGCCGCTCGGCGAACCCGATGTGGTCGGTGTCGCCGTGCGTGAGGATCACCGCGCGCACGTCGTCGACCGTGCGGCCCGCGTCGGCGAGTTCGTCGAGCAGTTCGTCGTACTGTCGGGCGAGCCCGGCGTCGACCACCGTCACCCCGCGATCGTCGATGAGGAGGTAGCAGGCGACGATCTCGTTGCCCACGCGTCGCAGTCCCGGCTGAAGTTCCATGTGAGCTATGATACGTAGCTATGATGGCTAATGTCAATAGCCATGAGGAGGACCGATGCCGACGCCGACCAGGATCACGCCCGACTCGTTGCGTGCGGCCGCCCGAACGGTGCTCGAACGCGACGGGCGGGATGGGCTCACGATGCAGGCGGTGGCCACGGCGCTCGGCGTGCGGGCCCCATCGCTGTACAAGCACGTGCGCGATCGCGACGACCTCGTCCGGGTGGTCGTCGACGATGTGTCGCGCGAGCTCGGCGATCGCCTCGACGTGGCGCTCGCCGACGCGGGCGCGGACGCGGCGACCGCGGTGCGGGCCCTCGCGGAGGTGGCGCGGCGTTTCGCCCACGAGCATCCGCAGGGGTACGCGCTCGTGTTCGGCCCGCTGCCGGGGTCGGCGAGCCCCGATCGTGCGGCGCTCGACCACGGCGCCGCGGCGCTGCTCGAAGCCGCACGCCGCCTCGTGGGCGAGGAGCACGCCCTGAAGGCCGCTCGCACCCTCACCGCATGGATGCACGGCTTCACGAGCATGGAACTCGTGGGGGCGTTCCGACTCGGCGGCGAGGTCGATGCGGCGTGGTCGTACGGACTCGAGCGGATCGTCGCGGGCCTCGCCGCCGACGGCCGCGGACGCGCCGGCTGACCCGGTTGCGGATCTCGGTGAATCGCGGCTAACATGAATCCCGGTTAGCGAGCGTTCACCGAAGCGCTCGCGTGCACGCCACGACGGAGAGGCGGACGGGAGCGGATGCACATCCTCACGAGCGCGGTCGACGCGGCATCCGACGCCGCGCGCACCAACGCCGACGCGCACGCCGCGCTGGCCGACGAGTTGCGCGCGAAGCTCGCCCGAGCCGCCCTCGGCGGCCCCGAGGCATCCCGCGACCGGCATGTCGCGCGAGGCAAGCTGCTGCCGCGCGACCGCGTCGAGCGGGTGCTCGACGAAGGCAGTCCGTTCCTCGAGCTCTCGCCGCTCGCGGCCGACGACCTCTACGACGACGACACGCCCGCCGCGGGAGTGATCGCCGGCATCGGGCTCGTGCACGGCCGGCCCGTGATGGTCGTCTGCAACGACGCGACCGTCAAGGGCGGCACGTACTACCCGATGACGGTCAAGAAGCACCTGCGCGCACAGGACGTCGCGCTCGAGAACCGCCTGCCGTGCGTGTACCTCGTCGACTCCGGCGGCGCGTTCCTGCCCAAGCAGGACGAGGTCTTCCCCGACCGCGACCACTTCGGGCGGATCTTCTACAACCAGGCCAACCTCTCCGCACGGCGGATCCCGCAGATCGCCGCCGTCATGGGCTCGTGCACCGCGGGCGGCGCGTACGTGCCGGCGATGAGCGACGAGACCGTGATCGTCCGCAACCAGGGCACGATCTTCCTCGGCGGCCCGCCGCTCGTGAAGGCCGCCATCGGCGAGGTCGTCACGCCCGAGGAATTGGGCGGCGGCGACCTGCATGCGCGCCAGTCGGGCGTGACCGACCACCTCGCCGAGGGCGACGAGCACGCGCTCGAGATCGTGCGCGACATCGTCGCGACGCTGCCCGCGCCGACGGAACGCGCCTGGGCGGTTCGCGAACCGCGCGAGCCGGCCGTCGACCCGTCGACGCTGACCGCGGTCGTGCCCGTCGACGTGCAGCAGCCGTACGACGTGCGCGAGGTCATCGCTCGGCTCGTCGACGGCAGCGAGTTCCACGAGTTCAAGCGCGAGTACGGCGACACGCTCGTGACCGGGTTCGCGTGGATCGACGGCCACCCCGTCGGCATCGTCGCCAACAACGGCGTGCTCTTCAGCGAGTCGGCCATGAAGGGCGCGCACTTCATCGAGCTGTGCGACCAGCGCGGCATCCCACTGCTGTTCCTGCAGAACATCTCGGGCTTCATGGTGGGCCGCGATGCCGAGGCCGGCGGCATCGCCAAGCACGGCGCCAAGATGGTGACCGCCGTGGCCACGACGCGCGTCCCGAAGTTCACGGTCGTCATCGGCGGCTCGTTCGGCGCCGGCAATTACTCGATGTGCGGCCGGGCGTACTCGCCGCGGTTCCTCTGGATGTGGCCGAACGCGCGCATCTCGGTGATGGGCGGCGAGCAGGCGGCATCCGTGCTCTCGACCGTCAAGCGCGACCAGCTTGCCGTGCGCGGCGAGCAGTGGTCGCCCGATGACGAGGAGGCGTTCAAGGCACCCGTGCGCGAGCAGTACGA
Source organism: Agromyces flavus (assembly GCF_900104685.1). Classification (NCBI taxonomy): domain Bacteria; kingdom Bacillati; phylum Actinomycetota; class Actinomycetes; order Micrococcales; family Microbacteriaceae; genus Agromyces; species Agromyces flavus. Next base: position 1,587,985 of record NZ_LT629755.1, on the reverse strand, counting down.
GTCGCAGGGCAGCCCCTACCACTCCACGTCCCGCCTCTGGGACGACGGCATCATCGAGCCGGGCGACACGCGCACCGTGCTCGCGCTGGCGCTCGAGCTCGCCAGCCGAACGCCCCTGCCCGAGCCCCGCTTCGGCCTCTTCAGGATGTGACCCGGATGACGCAGCCCCTCCACTCCACCGGCCGGAAGCCGTTCGATCGCGTGCTCGTGGCCAACCGCGGCGAGATCGCCGTGCGCGTCATCCGCACCCTCAAGCGCCTCGGGATCCACGCCATCGCCGTGTACTCCGATGCCGACGCTGCGGCACCGCACGTCGCCCTCGCCGACGAAGCCGTGCGCATCGGCCCGGCGCCGGCCGCCCAGAGCTACCTCGATCCGGCCCGGATCGTGCGCGCCGCGCTCGACACCGGTGCGCAGGCCATCCATCCCGGCTACGGGTTCCTCAGCGAGAACGCCGCATTCGCCCGTGCGTGCGCCGATGCGGGCATCGTGTTCGTCGGGCCGGGCGAACTCGCGCTCGAGGTCATGGGCGACAAGATCCGTGCCAAGCGCCACGTCGAGGCGTCAGCGGTGCCGGTGGTGCCCGGGGTGAGCGATCCCGACGCGACCGACGACGAGCTGCTCGACGCCGCACCGCTCATCGGCTTCCCGATCCTCGTGAAGCCGTCCGCCGGCGGCGGTGGCAAGGGCATGCAGGTCGCGCGCGACCAGGCCGAACTCGAGCATGCACTGCCCGCCGCGCGCCGCGTCGCACGGGCCGCGTTCGGCGACGACACCCTGCTGCTCGAGCGGTTCGTGGAACGACCGCGCCACATCGAGGTGCAGGTGCTGGCCGACGCGCACGGCAACGTCATCCACCTCGGCGAGCGCGAGTGCTCGCTGCAGCGACGGCACCAGAAGGTCGTCGAGGAGGCCCCCTCGCCGTTGCTCGACGCCGCGACGCGCGAGCGCATCGGGCGCGCGGCGTGCGACGCCGCGCGGAGCGTCGAGTACCTCGGTGCCGGCACGGTCGAGTTCCTGGTCTCGGATGCCGCTCCCGACGAGTTCTTCTTCATCGAGATGAACACGCGTCTCCAGGTCGAGCACCCGGTGACCGAGTTCGTCACCGGCGTCGACCTCGTCGAGCAGCAGCTCCGCGTCGCCGCCGGCGAGCCGCTCGCGATCGCCCAGGCGGACGTGAGCCTCGAGGGCCACGCCATCGAGGCCCGCCTGTACGCCGAGAGCCCCGAGCGCGGCTTCCTGCCCTCGACCGGCGACGTGCTGGCGTGGCGTCCGGCCGCGGGCGAGGGCGTGCGCATCGATGCGGGAATCCGCGAAGGCCAGCGGATCACCGCCGACTACGACCCCATGATCGCAAAGGTCATCGCGCACGGGCGCGACCGGGCCGAGGCCCTCGATCGCCTCGACGCCGCGCTCGCCGACACGGTCGTGCTCGGCGTCGAGACGAACACCGCGTTCCTGCGCGAGCTCCTCGCGCGCGACGACGTCAGGGCGGGTCGGCTCGACACCGGGCTCATCGACCGACTGCAGGATCCGGCCGCCGGCACGGCGATCGCGTCCGACGGCGAGCCCGACGAGACGGCGGATGGCGCGGCCACCCGCCTCGCCGAGGTCGCACGTCTCGCGCGCGACCATGCGGCACGTTCCGGGTCGGCGCACGGACACGCCTGGCAGCGCGAGCGCGGCTGGCGGCTCGGCGGCGTGGCAGCCGCCGCCGAGCGGGATGCCCGGGCGACCGCCGACCTCGAGCGCGCGACCGTCCGGATCGCCGACGACGGCACCACGTGGGTGCACCTCGACGGCCGCACGGCCGCCGTCCCGCGCGTCGACCGCCGGCAGGCGGTCGAAGCCCACCTCGCACAGCTCGAGCGCGGCGGCAGCGTCGATCCCGACCTGCGCGCTCCCATGCCGGGCAGCGTCACGACGCTGCTCCTGTCCGACGGCGACCACGTCGAGGCCGGGCAGGCGGTGCTCGCCATCGAGGCCATGAAGATGGAGCACCGCGTCATCGCGACCGTCGCCGGCGTCGTCCGCCTGCGCGTCGCCGCGGGCGAGCAGGTCGCGCGCGACCAGGTCGTCGCGCGCATCGAGCCCGCTGCGGAGCCCGCCGACGCCGGCCCCGCGGCATCCGACCACGAAGCCCCGGCCGGCGCCCACGAGGCCGCCGTCCCGAACGCATCCCACCAGGAATGAGGAGACCATGCACGACCTGACCGATGAGGAACAACAGCTCTACGACATGGTCTGCGAGTTCGCCGACACCGTCGTCGCCCCGCAGGCCTATGAGGCCGACCGCACGCACGAGCTCTCGATGGACGTCGTCGCGCAGATGGGCGAGCTCGGTCTCTTCGGACTGCCCTTCCCCGAGGAGGTCGGCGGTCAGGGCGGCGACTACATGGCGCTGTGCCTCGCGATCGAGGCGCTCGCGCGCGTCGACCAGTCGATCGCGATCACTCTCGAGGCCGGGGTCGGCCTGGGCGCGATGCCCGTCTTCCGTCACGGCACCGAGGAGCAGAAGGCCCGGTTCCTTCCCGACTTGGTGGCGGGGCGCGCGCTCGCCGGCTTCGGCCTCACCGAGCCCGAGGCGGGGTCCGACGCCGGCGCCACCCGCACGACGGCCGTGCTCGACGGCGACGAGTGGGTCGTGAACGGATCGAAACAGTTCATCACGAACTCGGGCACGCCGATCACGTCGTTCGTCACCGTCACGGCGGTGACCGGGGAACGGACGCGCCCCGACGGCTCCGTCTCGAAGGAGCTCTCGACGATCATCGTGCCGAACGGCACGCCGGGGTTCACGGTCGGGCCGGGTTACGACAAGTCCGGCTGGCGCGCCTCGGACACCCACCCGCTGACCTTCGACGACGTCCGGGTGCCGGCCGACAACCTGCTCGGCGCGCGTGGCCGGGGCTTCGCCAACTTCCTCCAGGCGCTCGACGAGGGCCGCATCGCGATCGCCGCCCTCGCGACGGGCGCGGCGCAGGGATGCCTCGACGAGGCCTTGGCCTACGCGAAGACGCGCAACGTCTTCGGCGTGCCCATCGCGAGCCACCAGTACATCGCCTTCACGATCGCCGGGATGCAGGCACGGGTGCACACCGCCCGCCTGGCCTGGCACGACGCGGCGCGGCGTGCCGACGCCGGCCTCCCCTTCAAGAAGGAGGCCGCGATCGCGAAGCTCGTGTCGAGCGACGCCGCCATGCTGAACGCGCGCGACGCGACCCAGATCTTCGGCGGCATGGGCTTCATGAACGAGACGACCGTGGCTCGGCACTACCGTGATTCGAAGATCCTGGAGATCGGCGAGGGCACCAACGAGGTGCAGCTCATGGTCATCGCGCGCGAGCTCGGGCTCGCCGGCTAGGGCGGCTCGACCGCCGGGGAGGAGGAGCGTCATGACGGATGCCCCCATGCGCGAGGTCGTTCAGCGCGGACTCTGGTTCGAGGAGTTCGAGGGGGGCGTGCGCTACCTGCACCGTCCGGGGCGCACGGTGACGGAGGCCGACAACGTGCTCTTCACCACGCTCACCATGAACCCGCAGCCGCTGCACCTCGATGCGGCGTGGTCCGCGCGGCAGCCGTTCGGCCGGGTCCTCGTGAATTCGCTCTTCACGCTCTCGACGCTCGTCGGCCAGTCCGTGGGCCAGCTCACCCAGGGCACCCTGGTCGCGAACCTCGGGTTCGGGGCCGTCGCGTTCCCGAACCCCGTGTTCGTGGGCGACACGCTCTACGGTGAGAGCGTCGTGGAGTCGAAGCGCCTGTCGTCGTCGCGCCCCGGGGAAGGCATCGTGGTCCTCGCGCACACCGCGCGCAACCAGGACGGCGTTGTGGTCGCCACCGCGTCGCGCACCATGCTCGTCTGGACGCGCGAGGCGGGGGAGCGGCACTCGAACGCGGTCGCGGCGGAAGGGGGCGACGGATGACGCATCCGCCGTTCCCCTTCGGGCCCGCGCTGCTCTTCTGCCCGGCCGACCGGCCCGACCGCTACGCCAAGGCGGTCGAGCGCGCCGACGCGGTGATCCTCGACCTCGAGGACGCCGTGGCCGACGTCGCGAAGTCGGCGGCGCGCGAGTCCCTCGTGGCGAACCCGCTCGACCCCGCGCGCGTCATCGTGCGCGTGAACCCCGCCTCCACGCCGCATCTCGCCGACGACCTCGCGGCGCTGCGGCGCACCTCGTACCGCACGGTCATGCTCGCCAAGTGCGAGGGCACCGCAGACCTGGTCGCGCTCGAGGACTTCGCGGTCATCGCGCTGTGCGAGACCGCTCGCGGCGTGCTCGCCGCGTCCGACATCGCGTCGGTGCCGATCGTGTCCGCGCTCATGTGGGGCGCGGAGGACCTCGTCGCCTCGGTCGGCGGTTCCTCCAGCCGGTACCCCGACGGGCGATACCGAGATCTCGCGCGACACGCCCGGTCGCAGGTGCTGCTCGCGGCGGGGGCGCACGGCGTGGCGGCGATCGACGCGGTGCACCTCGATCTCGCCGATGCCGCTGGCCTCCGCGACGAGGCCGAGGATGCGGCCGCGCTCGGCTTCGCGGCCACCGCGTGCGTGCACCCCGGCCAGGTCGAGGTCGTCCGGGCGGCGTACGCACCGAGCGACGAGCGACTGGAATGGGCGCAGGCGCTGCTCGCCGAGGCGGCCGTGCGCGAGCGCGACGGCGTGTTCGCCTTCCGCGGGCAGATGGTCGACGCGCCGCTCATGCACCAGGCCGAGGCGGTCGTGCGACGGGCACGCCTCGACTGACAGGATTCCGGTGAGCCCCTCGGCTCGCCGAACATGGGAAAGGACTCGGGCCCGATGAAGATCATCGTCCTCGTGAAGGAGGTCCCCGACACGTACGGGGAGCGCAAGCTCGACCTCGATACCGGGCTCGCCGATCGCGCCGCGAGCGAGGCGGTGCTCGACGAGATCGGCGAGCGGGCCCTCGAGGTCGCGCTCTCCTATTCAGACGCGCACGACGGAACCGAGGTGGTCGTCATGTCGATGGCAGCCGACGGCGCCGCGACGACGATCCGCAAGGGACTGGCCATGGGAGCCGCGTCGGCCGTGCACATCGCCGACCCGGGCCTCGCCGCCGCCGACCTGGGCCTCACCGCGCGCACCCTCGCCGCAGCCATCCGACGCACCGGATTCGACCTCGTCATCACCGGCAACCTCTCGACCGACGGCAGCGGCGGCGTGATGCCCGCCATGCTCGCCGAGCTGCTCGAGGTGCCGAACGCGACCGCCCTCGCATCCGTCGAGATCGCAGAGGGTTCGGTGGCGGGAACCCGCAGCATCGACGGCGGCACCATGCGCGTGAGTGCGCCGCTGCCGGCGGTGATCTCGATCACCGAGTCGCTTCCCGACGCCCGCTTCCCCAACTTCAAGGGCATCATGGCCGCGAAGAAGAAGCCGTTCGAGACCGTGAGCGCCGCCGACCTCGGCATCGACCCCGAGGACCTCTCGGTACCGTGGTCGATCATGACCGCCATCGCCGAGAAGCCCCCGCGGTCGGCCGGCGTCAAGATCACCGACGACGGCGACGGCGGCACGAGGATCGCCGAGTTCCTGATCGAGAACCGGCTGGTCTGAGAGGACGACGATGACCGACTACCCTGCAGACCCCATCCTCGTCGTGCTCGAGGCGACGCCGAGCGGCGAGCTTGCGACGAGCGCCGGCGGCCTTCTCGCGGCCGCCTCCGGGATCGGCACTCCCGTGGCGCTCGCCGTCACCGCGCCCGGACAGTCGCGGTCGCTCGCCGAGCAGGCGGCTGCGCTCGGAGCCGAGCGCGTGTTCGCCGTCGAGACGACCGCCGCGCAGTCCGAACTCACCGTGCCGCACGTCGACGCGCTCGCCGCGGCTGCGGCGCTCGTCGCGCCCGACGCGGTCCTCGTCTCGAACTCGATCGATGGTCGCGACATCGCCGGTCGATTCGCCGCTCGCACCGGCGCGCCCATCGCGGTCGACGCGATCGGCGTCTCGCGCGATGAGGAGGGCGTCGTCGCGCACCACTCCGTGTACGGCGGCGCGTACAACGTCGACTCGGCGGCCACCTTCGGACCGCTCGTCGTCACCGTGCGGCAGGGCGCCATCGACGCGCGCGTCGAAGCGCGGCCCGTCGCGCTCGAGTTGCTCGACGTGCCGGCCTCGGGTGCGGCGTCGGCCGCCATCGAGTCCGTCGAGGCCGTGACCGAGACGTCCAGCCGGCCCGAGCTGCGGGGAGCCAAGCGGGTCGTCTCGGGCGGTCGCGGCCTCGGCTCGGCCGAGAAGTTCGCGCTCGTCGAGGAGCTCGCCGACGTGCTGGGCGCTGCCGTCGGCGCGTCGCGCGCGGCGGTCGACGCCGGCTACGTTCCGGCGAACCACCAGGTCGGCCAGACCGGCGTCTCCGTCTCGCCGCAGCTCTACGTCGCCCTCGGCATCTCGGGTGCGATCCAGCACAAGGCCGGGATGCAGACGGCCAAGAACATCGTCGCGATCAACAAGGACCCCGACGCGCCGATCTTCGAGGTCGCCGACTTCGGCGTCGTCGGCGACGTCTTCACCGTGGTCCCGCAACTGATCAGCGCGCTCGTCGAACGGAAGCGCTGACCCGTGGCTGCGGTGCGGAACCTGCGCAGGGGACTGCCTCGACGGCGCGGCGGCGAACCCTGGCCGCCGGCGGTCGAAGCGCCCGGCGACTTCGTCGCCCCGTCGGGCGAAGCGCCGGCCGAGCCGGCGGCGCGAGTGTCGGCGAGCCCCTCAGGATCCGCCTCGTCGGCGCCGACGGGTTCGGCGCCGGCCGCTGCAGCATCGGCGGCTTCGGTGGTGACGGCGGAGACGCCGGGCGCGTCGTCCACGGTGGCCTCCGACGTGGTGCCCGCCGCGTCGGCGTCCGTTCGCCGGCTCCGCAGCGGACTCCCGCGCGTCCGGGGCGGCCGCTCGTGGCCCGAGGTCATGGACGCGAACGCTGGTGCGAGCGTTGCGGCCACGGATGTTGCGACCGCTGCACCGCCCGCCGCTCCCACTTGGCCGGCGGCTGCGCCGGCGTCCCCGGTCGTGGAGCGGGCGCCGGCCCCGGCCCCGGCCAACGCAGCACCCGCCGCGGCGTCGGCGACGGCGACCGGTAGCGGACTTCGCCGGGGGCTCCCGCGGGTCGCCGGGGGAGACCCGTGGCCGCCGGCGTCGGCGGTCGCACCAGCCGCCGAGACCGCCGTGCCGGCGTCGCCGCCGCCGGCATCCGCGCCGCGGGTCGAGCCCGTGCCCGCGGCGCCGGTCGCGGCATCCGTACCGCCTGCCGAGGCCCTCGTTTCGCCGCCGGCGGCAGGGGCGCCCGCAACCCTGCCCGCGGCACCGGCGCCCGCGACCCCGCCTGCCGCAGCCGAGCCGACGGCGGCGGAAGCGCCGATTCGACCCGCCGCACCCTCGGAGCCGGTGGCGCGGACCGCCTCACCCAGCGCACCCTCCAGCGAAGGCCCGAGGCGGTACGGGCCGCTCACGGCGAGGCAGTGGGTCGGCGCCACCGTCGTCGGCGTGCTCGCGATCATCGGCGCCGCCACTATCGTCGTCCAGCTCACGAGATGGTTCCTCGGGCTGGACTTCATGCAGGACTTCATGGCGACCTACCCCGGCCAGACGCCCCTGCCCGAGGGTGCGCCCGTGGGCCTGCCGGCGTGGCTCGGCTGGCAGCACTTCTTCAACGTCTTCCTCATCGTGCTGATCATCCGCTCGGGCCTGCAGGTGCGCACCGAGCGGCGGCCACCGGCGTACTGGACCGCGCGCTGGTCGAAGGGCGGAGGGCGGAGGATCAGCCTCACCCTGTGGTTCCACCAGTCGCTCGACATCCTCTGGTTGGCGAACGGCCTCGTCTTCGTCGTGCTGCTGTTCGCGACCGGGCAGTGGATGCGCGTCGTGCCGACGAGCTGGGAGGTCGTGCCGAACGCGATCTCGGCCGGCCTGCAGTACCTCTCGCTCGACTGGCCGCTCGAAGACGCCTGGGTCAACTACAACAGCCTCCAGGTGCTCGCGTACTTCGCGACGATCTTCATCGCGGCGCCGCTCGCCGCGATCACCGGGGTTCGGATGTCGGGGTTGTGGCCGAAGGACGCCCCGACGCTCAACCGGATCTACCCAGTCGAGTGGGCCCGTGCGGTGCACTTCCCGGTCATGCTGTACTTCGTGGCGTTCATCGTCGTGCACGTCGCCCTCGTCTTCACGACCGGCGCGCTCCGCAACCTGAACGCGATGTTCGCCGCGCAGGACGCCGACACGTGGCTCGGCTTCTGGATCTTCGTCGCCTCGATGGTCGTCATCGCGGCCGCATGGATCGCCGCCCGCCCGACGGTGCTCGCGCCGATCGCGGGACTGTTCGGCAAGGTCGGTCGATAGACCGGGCCACACCCTTCGCCGAGGATTGTTCACCAACGATTCGGTAACGCTTCACCGGATCCGGCACGAGCCGGTTCCCGCGCGCGCATACGCTCGATGCCAATCCTGGGGAGGAGGAGGCGTGGCACGGAAGCACGCACAGTACGGTGCACGGCGCGCCGCGGAGGCCACGGCGGCCCCGCGAACCGCGACCGTGGAGATCGAGCTGCCCGCGCAGGCCGAGGCGGCCGAGTCGTTCGGCGCGCGCACGCCGACGACCGAGGAGATCGAGACCAACACGTTCTCCGGCCCGATCACCGTGCCGCGACGCGAGCCGCTCGGCGATGCCGGCTTCGGCGTGCACCCGCTGGCGCTCGGCACCGGCGCGTTCGGGTGGACCCTCGGCCGCGAGGCCGCTGCCGAGATCCTCGACCGATTCGCCGGCGTCGGCGGCAACCTCGTCGACACGGCCGACAGCTACGCCGCCGGCCGCAGCGAATCCATCCTCGGCGACTGGATGGCCTCACGCGGTGCCCGCGACCGCATGCGCGTGATCACCAGGATCGGCCGGCACCCCGACCACCGCGGCCTCGCACCGCGCACGATCGCGGCCGCGGTCGACGACTCGCTCGCGCGGCTCGGAACCGACCGGATCGACCTGCTGTGCTTCCACGGCGACGACCCGACCGTGCCGCTCGAAGAGAGCCTCGGGGCGGTCGACGCGCTCATCGGCGCGGGCAAGGTGCTCGCGATCGGCGCGTCGGACTTCTCACCCGAGCGGCTCATCGAGGCGCGCGTGCTCGCCGCGAACGGGCTGCCCCGGTTCCAGGCGCTCACCACGCGGTACAACCTCCTCGAGCGGCGCGCCTTCGAGGGTGCGCCCGAGCTCGTCGCGCACGCGCAGGGCCTCGCCGTGCTGCCCCACGTCGCGCTCGCGAACGGATTCCTCGGCGGCGGCGTGCGCCGACGCAGCGACATCCGCCGCGATGCTCGGGGCGAGCGCCAGGCGCGTCACCTCGGCCGTCGCGGGCTCAGGGTGCTGCGAGCGCTCGACGAGGTGGCCGCCGCGCACGGCTCGGTCCCGGCCGCGGTCGCCATCGCGTGGCTGCTGGCGCGGCCGACGGTCGTCGCGCCGGTCGCGAGCGCGAGCCGTCCCGAGCAGGTCGACGCCCTCGTCACCGCCGCCAACCTCGTGCTGCACCGCTCCGAGATCGTCGAGCTCGACCGCGCCTCCGCGTGACCGACGTCCCCCGGGCGGGTGGCATAGGCTGGAGCGCGTGAACGGCGCCGTCGAACTGCCCTTGGGCCAACCCGAGCTGGAGTTCCGAGCCGCCGGCGACACCCTCGTCCGTCGATCCGTGCTGCCGTCCGGCATCCGCGTGCTCACCGAGCGCGTCCCGGGCAGCCGGAGCGCGACGATCGGGTTCTGGGTCGCCGTCGGCTCACGCGACGAACATGCGGCCGGAAGCGGTCATCCGGCCACGCACGGCTCCACGCACTTCCTCGAGCACCTGCTCTTCAAGGGCACCGAGACGCGCAGCGCCCTCGACATCGCGGTCTCCTTCGACGCGGTGGGCGGCGAGCACAACGCCGTCACGGCCAAGGAGTACACCTGCTACTACGCCAAGGTCCAGGACCGCGACCTCGCGATGGCGGTCGAGGTCCTCGCCGACATGTTCACCTCCTCGGTGCTCGATCCCGAGGAGTTCGAGAGCGAGCGCCGCGTCATCCTCGAGGAGCTGGCCATGGCCGGCGACGACCCGGCGGATGTCGCGAACGAGCGCTTCTTCGAAGCCGTGCTGGGGAGCCATCCGCTCGCCCGGCCCATCGGCGGCGACCCGGCCGCGATCGACGCCGCGACGCGTGACGCGGTATGGGAGCACTACCGTGCGAACTACCGGCCCAACGACCTCGTCGTCACGGCAGCCGGCGCCGTCGACCACGACGACCTCGTCGCGGGGCTGACCGCCGCGCTCGGCGGGGCCGGATGGCAGCTCGACCAGCCCGCCGCACCCGTGGAACGGCGTCCGACGGAGACCCCGCTCCTCGACGGCACGTCCCCGCTGACCGTCGTCGAGCGGCCGGGGGAGCAGGTGAACCTCGTGCTCGGCGTGCCCGGGCTCGTGGCGACCGACGAGCGCCGCGCGGTGCTGAGCGTGCTCAACACCGTCTTCGGCGCCGGGATGTCGTCGCGCCTGTTCCAGCAGATCCGCGAGCGCCGCGGCCTGGCCTATTCCGTGTACTCCTTCGCTCCCGGCTACTCCGACGCGGGCGTGTTCGGCATGTACGCCGGATGCGCCCCCAAGAACGCGCCCACCGTCGCCGCGCTCCTGCGCACCGAGCTCGAACGCCTCGCCCACCACGGCGTGACCGCCGACGAGCTCGCGCGAGCGGCGGGCTACCTCGGCGGCGCGTCCGCGCTGGCGCTCGAGGACAGTGACACGCGGATGTCGCGACTCGGCCGCGCCGAACTCGCGCTCGGCGAGTTCGCCGACCTCGACGAGGCGCTCCGCCGCGTCGCACGCGTCACCGTCGACGACGTGCAGGCGCTCGCCGCCGACCTCGCGGACCGGCCCTTCTCGCTCGTGGCCGTCGGCCCGGTCGAGCAGAGCGCGTTCCGCTCGGTCGTCGACGCATCCGAACCCCGCACCGACGTCGCCTGAGCGACGCCCGACCCCGAACCAGGACACGACGTGCCCCACCACCTGTACCTCGTCCGCCATGGCGAGCAGATCGATGCCGAGCACGGGATGCGCGACGGCGGGCTCTCACCGCGCGGCCGGCGCCAGGCCGAGCTGCTCGGCGAGCGCCTCGGCGGAATCCCCTTCGACGCGGCCTACCACTCGCCGCTGCAGCGTGCGGCCGAGACGGCCGACATCATCGCGACGAAGATGCCGGCGCTCGAGCCCGAGCCGTCCGCCCTGCTCTTCGACTGCGTGCCCTCCGGTCCGGCCCCCGAGACCCCCTCGGCCTACGCGCCGTTCTTCGGGTCGTTCACCGAGCTCGACTTCGAGGCCGGCCGCGCGCAGATGGCCGACGCCAACGCCGAGTTCCTGCGCTCGCATCGCGAGGACCGGCACGACCTGCTCATCACGCACAACTTCGTGATCGGATGGTTCGTGCGCGAGGTACTGGGCGCGCCGGAGTGGCGGTGGGCGACCATCAACCAGGCGAACTGCGGCCTCACCGTGCTGACGCAGCGCGCCCCCGGACGACCGTGGACGCTGCTCGTGCACAACGACCTCGCGCACCTTCCGCCCGAGCTGCGCACGGGCCTGCCCGAGCCGTTCGCGTTCTGAGTCGAGCGGCCGCCCACCGGCTCTCACATCTGCTTGCCGTACCAGTGCGTCGCGTTCGGGTTCGCGTTGTACGGCTCGATCTCGACGTAGCCGCTCGACCGGTAGAGCCCGCCTGCGGCCTCGAGGCTCGCGTTCGTGTCCAGCACGACCTCCTCGGCGCCGAACTCGGCCGCGCGCCGCTCGAGCTCCTGGAGCAGTCGGCGTCCCTCGCCGTGCCCGCGGCCCTCTGGCGCGAGCCACAGGTGCTTGACCTCGAACCTGATGCGATGCTCGGGGGAACGCTGGATGCGCCGGACGCCGCCGCAGCCGACCGCACGCCCCTCGTCGTCCTCGAGCACCAGGAACACGCCGGCCGGCGGCGTGAACTGGGCAGCGTCGGGCCACGTCGGCCGGTACTCGCCCTGTTCCGCGGGGAACCCGGCGGCGCGCTCGGCGAAGTAGTCGTCGAGCAGGCGGTGCGCGTCGGGGTCGGTCACGGAGGCATCGCGGAAGCGCAGCATGCGTTCCAGCGTAGAGGGGACGGCGCGGGGCGCCATCCGGCCCGGTTGCTAGGGTTGGCGTCGTGACGATCAGGGTCGCGGTGGCCGGAGCCACGGGGAAGATGGGGCGCCTCGCCGCGCGGTTGATCGACGAGGCCGACGACCTCGAACTCCACGCAGGGCTCGACTCGAGGTCGAACCTCGACGAACTCGAAGGCGCCGACGTCGTGCTCGACGTGACGCATCCGGCGGCGAGCCCGGCGATCGTCGAGGCCGCGATCGACGCGGGCATGGCGGTGGTCGTCGGCACGTCGGGATGGTCGCGCGAACGCATCGCCGACGTCGAGCGGCGACTGCGCGACCTCGACGATGCGCCCGGCGTGATCTTCGTCCCCAACTTCTCCGTCGGGAGCGTGCTCGGCTCGGCGTTCGCGGCGCTCGCGGCCGACCACTTCGACTCCATCGAGATCGTCGAGGCCCATCACGCCGGCAAGGTCGACTCGCCTTCCGGTACCGCGGTGCGCACCGCCGAGCTCATCGCCGCCGCACGCGGCGAGGACGGCCCGGTGGCGGCTCCGCACGCCGACCAGCGTGCGCGCGGTCAGCTCGTGTCGGGCGTTCCCGTGCACAGCATGCGGATGGCAGGACTGCTCGCCGACCAGCGCGTCGTGCTCGGCGGGGAGGGCGAGACCCTCACCATCCAGCACACGACCATCGCGCCCACCGCGTATGAGAAGGGCATCCTCCTCGCGCTGCGACGGGCGGCGACCGCCGAAGGCGTGACCGTCGGACTCGACGCCCTCCTCGGTCTCCACCTGCCCGGGACGCGATGAGCGGCGCCAAGGTCGGCGCCGTCGTCATGGCGGTGCTGCTCGCGCTCTACCTCGTGCTCGTGGGATGGCGCGCGGTGCAATTCGTCCAGACGGGCGAGCCGATCGCGGTCGTGCTGGGCGTGGCGCTGATCGTCCTGCCCCTGCTGGCGGCCTGGGGCATCTGGCGCGAACTGCAGTTCGGGATGCGGTCGCAGCTCCTGGTCGAACGACTCGGCGCCGAGGGCGCGCTCGATCTCGGGCTCCCCGTGCGTCCGAGCGGCCGAGCCGATCGGGCGGCGGCTGATGCCGCGTTCCCCCGGTTCCGTGAGGCCGTCGAAGCCGAGCCCGAGTCGTGGCGCGCATGGATGCGGCTCGGCCTGGCGTACGACGCGGCGGGCGACCGACGTCGCGCCCGACGCGCGGTGCGGACGGCTATCGAACTGGAGCGGACTCGACGTTGAACATCGCGTCGAGCGCCGCCTCGACCGTCGGGTGCGCGAAGCGGTAGCCGTCGTCGATGAGCCGCTGCGGGCGGACCTTCTGGCTCGACAGCAGCAGGTCCTCGGCGGCCGCGCCGAGACCGAGCTTGAGCAGCGGCGCGGGGACCTGGAACGCGTACGGGCGATGCAGGCGCTCGGCGACGGCGGACATGATGCGGTCGGCGGTCGCCGGTGTGGGGCCGACGAGATTGACGGGGCCCGAGATCGACGAGCCGAGCAGGTGCACGATCGCGCCGACCTCGTCGTCGAGCGCGATCCAGGGCCAGTGCTGCCCGCCCGTGGAGAGACGCCCTGAGGCCCCGGTCCTGGTCAGCCGCGTGATGGGCTTGAACGCGCCGCCGGGGCCGACGATGATGCCCGTTCGCAGCAGGACGGTGCGGGTCTCGTGGGGTGCGAGCTGCGCGGCGGCCTCCCATCGCCCGACCACGTCGGCGAGGAATCCCCGTCCGGGCACCGAGTGCTCGGTGAGCAGCTCACCCGGCCGGTCGCCGTAGATGCCCACAGCCGAACCGCTCAGGAACGCCTCCGGTGGCGACGAGGCCTTCCGCATCGCGTCGGCGAGCGTTCGCGTTGCCGCCACGCGCGATTCGAGGATCTCGTCGCGGTAGCGGCGAGTCCACGGCAACCGGGTGAGCGAGGCGCCGGAGAGGTTGAGGACCGCGTCGACGCGGTCCATGACGGTGAAGTCGATGATGCCGGACGCTGGTGACCAGCTCACCTCGTCGTGCGCGTGCGCGCGACGCCGCACGAGGCGCAGCACCTCGTGGCCCTCCTCGACGAGTCGCGAGGTGACCGCGGTGCCGATGAAGCCGGAGGCGCCGGCGACGAGGACGCGCACTGCTAGGCGAGCTCGGCTTCGATGGTGATGGGGGTGCCGCCGAGCGCCTTCGAGATCGGGCAGTTCGTCTTCGCCTCGTCGGCGAGGCGCTCGAACTCCGCCTCGCTGATCCCCGGGACGCGGCCGCTCACGAGCAGGTGGCTGCCGGTCACGCCCTCACCCGGCTGGAACGTCACGGCGGCCGTGGCCTGGATGCTCTCGGGCGGATACCCGGCCTCGGCCAGCGCGAGCGAGAAGGCCATCGAGAAGCACGCGGAATGGGCGGCGGCGAGCAGTTCCTCGGGGTTCGTGACCCCGGCCTCGCCCTCGGCGCGTGCCTTCCAGTCGAGGTCGAACTCCGCGACCTTGGACGAGTCCAGGCGCGTGTGGCCCGATCCTTCGAACAGGGTGCCGGTCCAGACGGTGGTCGATTCGCTCGTCAGTGCCATTCGGCTTCTCCTCCTCGAGTCGGGGCCTTCAGCCTAGCGAGCGGATGTCGCGCGCGGGAGGCGTCGGAAGTGCGCGTCTGGCCGGGCGGAGGCGGCGCCTCGGTACCTCCGGTCAGGCGGCGCGGATGACGCGCGCCCTGACGAGCAGCAGGTAGAGCTGGCAGCCGAGGCAGAAGCCGAACGCGGCGTTGAGGAACGCGGCGACGAACGCGAGCGCGGCCGCGATCGGCACCGCGGCGGTGACGCCGACGAGCCCCAGCACCACGCCCGTTCCGGTGACGAGGAAACCCACCAGCTGCGCGAACGTCGGAGGGCGGGGGTCCTCGAGCTCGGACGGCGGCGCGAGCCGCGGACGGATGAGCGCGCGGAAGACCAGCCCGAACGGATTGCGGGCCACGCCGGCGACCGCGCTCCACGCGAAGACGGCCGTGATCGCCGTGAGCAGGAGGAGGGCGGCGAGATCGAGCCCGCCGAAGCCGAGGACGGCCGTCGCGAGGAGCAGCACGGCGGTGATCGCCGCCGTGAAGCGCGGACCACGCGCGTCGATCCCCGAGCGCGCGCGTTCAGGCGTGGTGGGCGACACGGTTCCTCCCGGTCAGGTCGTCGATGAGTCGGCGGAGCTCCGCGGTGCGCGGGACGCCGGCGATGCGCCCCGCGGCACGGCCGTCGGCGTCGAGCACGAGGACGGTCGGCGTCTGCGTCACGCGGAACCGATCTGCGAGCGCAGGGTCGCGCGTGAGGTCGACCTCCACATGGCGCACGCCCTCGTACCCGCGGGCCAGGTCCTCGAGGGCCTTGGCCGTCGAGGGGCACCGGCTGCAGAATTCGGTGGAGAACTGCACGAGCGTCGCCTCGGCGCCGAGCCGATCGCCGCCGAGGCCCAGGTCCGCGGCGTCCCGGCGTGCGACGGACGCGGTCGACGGCGGCTCGCCGGTGACCCGGCGAACGCGCCCGTCGCGCGACTTCCACGCGAACCCGGCTGCGAGCGCCGCGAGCGGCAGCCCCACTCCGGCCACGAGCGCGGCAAGGACATCCATGCTGCGGATGCTACGCGCGCCCCGGATCCGCCCGCCCCGTTGTGACGCCGGGTGACGGGGCGCGCCTGTCGTCGACGCCGTCGGCCGGGCGTAGCCTTGACGCCGTGGCCAGCGCGATCCCCACCCCGTACGAAGACCTGCTCCGCGACGTGCTCGAGCACGGCACGCCGAAGTCCGACCGCACCGGGACCGGCACCCGCAGCGTGTTCGGCCGGCAGATCCGGTTCGACCTGTCACAGGGCTTCCCGCTCATCACGACGAAGCGCGTGCATTTCAAGTCCATCGCGTACGAGCTGCTGTGGTTCCTGCGCGGCGAGTCGAACGTGCGCTGGCTGCAGGAGCACGGCGTGACCATCTGGGACGAGTGGGCCGACGCCAAGGGCGAACTCGGCCCCGTCTACGGCGTGCAATGGCGGTCGTGGCCCACGCCGTCGGGCGAGCAGATCGACCAGATCGCTCAGGTCATCGAGCAGATCCGCACGAATCCCGACTCGCGTCGGCTCATCGTGTCGGCGTGGAACCCGGCCGACATCCCCGACATGGCGCTCGCCCCGTGCCACGCGCTGTTCCAGTTCCATGTCGCCGACGGGCGGCTGTCGTGCCAGCTGTACCAGCGCAGCGCCGACCTGTTCCTCGGCGTCCCGTTCAACATCGCCTCGTACGCCCTGCTCACGCACCTGATCGCCCAGCAGGCCGGGCTCGAGGTCGGCGACTTCGTCTGGACCGGCGGCGACTGCCACATCTACGACAACCACGTCGAGCAGGTGACCGAGCAGCTGTCGCGCGAGCCGTACGCGTACCCGACCCTGCGCCTGGCGCGCCGCCCCGACTCGATCGACGACTACCGGTTCGAGGACTTCGAGGTCGTCGGCTACGAGCACCACCCCGCCATCCGCGCGGCCGTCGCCGTATGAGCCCCGACCGGGCCGATGACGCGGCGCCCCGAATCGGGCTGATCTGGGCCGAGGCGCGCGGCGGCGTGATCGGGGCAGGCGGCACCATGCCCTGGCACGTCCCCGAGGACCTCGCGCACTTCAAGCGCACGACGCATGGTGCACCCGTCGTGATGGGTCGCCGCACGTGGGAGTCGCTTCCGCCGCGATTCCGCCCGCTGCCCGGCCGCGCCAACATCGTCGTGACACGCCAGGCCGTTTGGGCGGGGGAGGGCGCGGTGCGTGCCGGGTCCGTCGACGAGGCGCTCGCGCTCGCGGCATCCGATGCCGATGACTGGATCTGGGTCATCGGCGGCGCCGAGCTCTTCGCGCGGACGATCGACCGGGCCGATCGCCTCGTCATCACCGAACTCGACCTCGACGTCGAGGGCGACACCTTCGCGCCCGAGCACGGCTCCGACTGGCGCGTCGTCGCCGTCGATCCGCCCGAGGGATGGCACGCGTCCCGTACCGGAATCCGCTACCGCACCGTCGTCTTCTCCCGTCACTCATCCTGATCGCCGCCCGACCCGGGACGATCCTCCGGCGAACCGCGTGGTCTCGGTCGCGAGCTCATGCTTCCCAGTTGCGCCACTCCTGAAAACAAGGACGCTGTCTCCACACCGAGCCCTCGCATTCGCTCGGCTCGGTGGTCGGCGCACCGTGCGGCGTCCCGTCCTTCGTTTCAGGAGGTTGGGGAGTGGGGCGTCGGGGGCCTGTGGGCTCGCCTGGCGTCCGTTCTTCGTTTCAGGAGGTTCGGGGAGTGGGGGCGTCGGAGGCCTGTGGGCTCGCCTGGCGTCCGTTCTTCGTTTCAGGAGGTTCGGGGAGTGGGGCGTCGGGGGCCTGTGGGCTCGCCCGGGCGTCCGTTCTTCGTTTCAGGAGGTTCGGGGAGTGGGGGCGTCGGGGGCCTGTGGGCTCGCCTGGCGTCCGTTCTTCGTTTCAGGAGGTTCGGGGAGTGGGGCGTCGGGGGCCTGTGGGCTCGCCCGGGCGTCCGTTCTTCGTTTCAGGAGGTTCGGGGAGTGGGGCGTCGGGGGCCTGTGGGCTCGCCCGGGCGTCCGTTCTTCGTTTCAGGAGGTTCGGGGAGTGGGGCGTCGGGGGCCTGTGGGCTCGCCTGGCGTCCGTTCTTCGTTTCAGGAGGTTCGGGGAGTGGGGCGTCGGGGGCCTGTGGGCTCGCCCGGGCGTCCGTTCTTCGTTTCAGGAGGTTCGGGGAGTGGGGCGTCGGGGGCCTGTGGGCTCGCCCGGGCGTCCGTTCTTCGTTTCAGGAGGTTCGGGGAGTGGGGCGTCGGGGGCCTGTGGGCTCGCCCGGGCGTCCGTTCTTCGTTTCAGGAGGTTCGGGGAGTGGGGCGTCGGGGGCCTGTGGGCTCGCCCGGGCGTCCGTCCTTCGTTTCAGGAGGTTCGGGGAGTGGGGCGTCGGGGGCCTGTGGGCTCGCCCGGGCGTCCTGTCCTTCGTTTCAGGAGGTGCGGCGAGGGGACGGGGCGATGGGGCTCGTGTGGCGTCCTTGGATTCAGGAGGCCGGCTGAGGATCACGATGATCCGGTGAGCGGGTGATCGATCTCGGGCGGGGCCTGTCCTCCACAGATGGCGCACCGCGTCGGAACCTGCGGAATCGTTCGCGCGCGCATCCCTTCGGGATCGCATCGGTGAGGCTCGTCCCATGAAGTATGCGCGGGACGTCGCCGCCCTCGGCGGGATCGCACGACGCTCCGACCTGCGGCGAATGGGGCTCGACGACCAGATGGTACGCATCCTCGTCGCATACGGCGATCTGATCCGGGTCCGGCAGGCCTGGTACGCCCTGCCGGGCACGCAGATCGACGCCATGCAGGCGTGCCGCATCGGCGGCCGTCTCGCATGTGCCAGCGCACTCCGCTTCCATGGCGAACCCATCGCGGACGACGGCGTCCTCCACGTCGAGATGCCGGCGAATGCGACGGCCCGGGAGCTCGAGCGCGGGTTGGGGACCGTTCGGCTGCATTGGTCGCGGCATCCTTCGGCGGGCAATCGGGCAGTGGTCGACGTGCGGGCCGCGAGGCGCCAGTGGGAGCGATGCGATCCGCGGAGCGGTGCGGCATCCGCCCATACCGATACCCTGTAGTGCGTGAGTGCTGAGAACCCCTTCGGACAGGTGCTGGTCGCGCTCGTCACGCCCATGACGGCGGACGGCGAGGTCGATTGGCCCGGGGTCGAGAAGCACATCGACGACGTCATCGACGCAGGCGCCGACGGCATCGTCGTGACGGGCACGACGGGCGAGACGTCGACGCTCACCGACCCCGAGAAGATCCGGCTCGTCGAGGTCGGCAAGGATGTCGCGGGCGGCCGCGCGAAGATCATCACGGGCGGCGGTTCGAACGAGACCGCGCACGCGATCGAGCTGTACAAGCACAGCGAGCAGGCCGGTGCCGACGGCATCATGATCGTCACGCCGTACTACAACAAGCCCACGCAGGCGGGCATCCTCACGCACTTCAGGCTGGTGGCGGATGCCACGGACCTGCCGGTCATCCTCTACGACATCCCGGGGCGCACGGGCGTGCCGATCATGTACGAGACGATCCTGCGCCTCGCGAAGCACCCCAACATCCTCGCGGTCAAGGACGCCAAGGGCGACTTCTCCGAGGTCAGCCGCGTGCTCAACCAGACCGACCTCATGTACTTCTCGGGCGACGACGCGAACGTGCTGCCGCACCTCGCCATCGGCGCGACCGGTCTCATCGGCGTCACCGCGAACATCGCCCCGGCGCCGTACCGCACGATCGTCGACGCCGTGAACGCGGGCGACCTGACCACGGCCACGGCCGAGCACCAGCGGCTCGAGCCGCTGGTCCGCGCGGTCATGACGCACGTGCCGGGTACGGTGGCGGCGAAGTACATCCTGCACGGCCTCGGCCGGATCGGGAGCCCGCGGGTGCGTCTGCCGCTCGTCGGCCCCGAGGAATGGGAGGCTGCTCGCATCGAGGACGAGATCGACCTCGTGCAGGGCATCCCCGGCGTCGACTTCCACAACTTCCGCCCCGACCGCAACGCCGCCGCGGGCGGCGCGCTGCCGAAGGTGGCCGGCACGACGCGCTGATCGCGACGCACCGGGGCGCCGTGAAGGGCGCCACGCGGGCCCCCGCCGGGCGGCCCGCCCCGAGACATCCGCGGCCATGAGGGTCGCACCGAACTGAACACTGAACGTGAGGAGGGCGCATGCCCGACGAAGTCATCGACCCCGCACCGCTGGAACCCGGCACGCTCCGGGTCATCCCCATCGGCGGCCTCGGCGAGGTCGGCCGCAACATGACGAGCTTCGAGATCGACGGCAAGCTGCTCATCGTCGACTGCGGCGTGCTCTTCCCCGAGGAGCACCAACCGGGCGTCGACCTGATCCTGCCCGACTTCGGGTTCCTGCGCGACCGCCTCGACGACATCGTCGCGGTCGTGCTCACGCACGGCCACGAGGACCACATCGGCGCCGTGCCGTACCTCCTGAAGCTTCGGGCCGACATCCCGCTCGTGGGCTCGCAGCTCACGCTCGCGCTCGTCGAGGCGAAGCTCAAGGAGCACCGCATCCAGCCGTACAGCCTCACCGTCAAGGAGGGGCAGCGCGAGAAGCTCGGGCCGTTCGAACTCGAGTTCGTCGCGGTCAACCACTCGATCCCCGACGCCCTGGCGGTCGCCATCCGGACGAGCGCGGGCACCGTGCTCGCCACGGGCGACTTCAAGATGGACCAGCTGCCGCTCGACGGGCGCCTGACCGACCTGCGCGAGTTCGCGCGACTCGGCAAGGAGGGCGTCGACCTGTTCCTCGTCGACTCCACGAACGCGGATGTGCCGGGCTTCACGCCGCTCGAGCGGTCGATCGGCCCCGTGCTCGACGAGGTCATCGCGCGCTCGCCGCGTCGGGTCATCGTCGCGAGCTTCTCGAGCCACGTGCATCGCGTGCAGCAGGTGCTGCACGCGGCGCACCAGAACGGGCGTCGCGTGGCGCTGCTCGGCCGCAGCATGGTGCGCAACATGACCATCGCGGCCGACCTCGGGTACCTCGACGTGCCGTCGGGCGTGCTGGTCGACTTCAAGAAGGCCGGCGACATCCCCGACGACCGCATCGTCTACATGTCGACCGGGTCCCAGGGCGAGCCGATGGCCGTCCTGAGCCGCATGGCCAACCGCGACCACCAGATCGAGATCGGCGAGGGCGACACGGTCATCCTGGCCTCGAGCCTGATCCCGGGCAACGAGAACGCGGTGTACCGCGTCATCGACGGCCTCACCAAGCTCGGCGCCAACGTCGTGCACAAGGGCAACGCGAAGGTGCACGTCTCGGGCCACGCCGCCGCGGGCGAGCTGCTCTACTGCTACAACATCCTGCAGCCGCGCAATGTCCTGCCGGTGCACGGCGAGTTCCGCCACCTCGTCGCCAACGCCCGTCTCGCGCAGGACACGGGCATCGCGCCCGAGCGCACGTTCCTCGCCGAGAACGGCACGGTGCTCGACCTGAAGGACGGCCGAGTCGACGTCGTCGGCCAGCTCGACCTCGGATTCGTCTACGTCGACGGCTCGACCGTCGGCGAGATCACCGACGCCGACCTGAAGGACCGCCGCATCCTCTCGGAGGAGGGCTTCATCTCGGTGATCATCGTGGTCGACGCCACGACGGGCAAGGTCATCGTCGGCCCCGAGATCCACGCGCGCGGCTTCGCCGAGGATGACGCCGTCTTCGAGGACGTCAAGCCCAAGATCGTCGCCGCGCTCGCGGATGCCGCCCACCACGGCGTGCGCGACCCGCGCGCGCTGCAGCAGACGGTGCGCCGCACGCTCGGCAGCTGGGTGAACCGGCGCCTCCGCCGCCGGCCCATGCTGGTGCCGCTCGTCATCGAGGCGTAGCGGCCGGCTTCGCGGGCGAGCGGATGGCGCGCCATCCGCTCGCCCGAAACACCGCCGTAACACCGCGCGCGTACCCTCCGCGCATGGCGGACTTCTCCATCCGACCCGCCCACCCGGCGGACGGCGGCTTCCTCGCCGACATGGTCGTCGAGGCCGCGAACTGGCGCGCGGGAAGCACCCGCCCGCGTCCGGCGATCCTCGCCGACGCCCGCCACGGCGGCTACGTGGCCGGTTGGCAGCGCCCGGCCGACCGCGGCGTCGTCGCGGTCGACCCCGACGGCCGTTCGATCGGGGCCACCTGGTTCCGCCTGTTCGGCGCCGACCGTCCCTCGATGGGGTTCGTCGCCGCAGGGGTGCCCGAGCTCATCATCGGCGTGCGCCCGATCTGGCGCGCGCAGGGCGTCGGCCGCGCGCTGCTGCGGGCGCTCGCCGATCGCGCGCGCCTCGAGGGATACGCGCGGCTCGCCCTCTCGGTCGAGCACGGGAACTTCGCCCACGAGCTCTACCGCTCGGAGGGATTCACGGTCGTCGCGTCGTCGGGCGACCGCGACACGATGGTCCGCGCGCTGCGCTGACGGGCGGATGTCGCGACCACCGTCGCAACCGCCGTCGTGACGCGTGCGCCGACACTCGCCCGGCCTGCGGCCCCGTGCGGGTGGTGAGCCGTAACGTGGGACGCATGGCTACGGGCACCAGGTCGAACGGGCGCGCCTCGGGCGCGTCCGGGCGCGGCTCGTCCACGCGGACCGCACCCACCAAGAAGCTGCCGGCGCAGCGCGGATCGACGCGCACGTCGAAGGCCGCGCCCGCGTCGAAGCAGGGACCCGGACTCCTGGTCCGCGCATGGATGGGGCTCGCGCACCTCACGGGCGGCGCCGCGCGAGCGCTCGGCCCCGAGACGCTGGCGAAGGAGGAGCGGCGCGACGGACTGCCGTTCTTCCTCGTGCTCATGGCGATCACGGGCGCCGTGGTCGAGTGGTTCCTCATCAACGACCCCGTGGCCCAGACGCTCGACGCCTACACGTTCGGTGGGCTCTTCGGCCGAGTCGCCTTCGCGCTCCCGGTCGTCATGCTGATGTTCGCGGTCTGGCTGTTCCGCCATCCGAGCTCGGTGCACGACAACACGCGCATCGGCATCGGGCTCGGGATGCTGCTGCTCACGATCTCGGCGTTGTGCCACCTCTTCGGCGGCCAGCCGTCCCCGAGCGAGGGCATGACCGTGCTCGCGCAGGCGGGCGGCATCCTCGGCTGGATGCTGGCGCAGCCGCTCATCCTCCTCATCACCGAGGTCGGCGCGGCGGTCGTGCTCGTCCTCCTCGGCCTGCTGTCGCTGCTCATCCTCACGAAGACGCCGCCGAACCGGATCCCGCAGCGGTTCCGGGAGCTGTACGCGTGGCTGTTCGGCGCGCTCGAACCCGCCGACGACGATGCGGCCGGTGCGGACGGTGCCGCCGACGCGAAATCCAAGCGCCGGTCGCGTCGCGAACGCGCCGAGCAGGTCGAACTCGACGGCGTCGACGACGATGCGCAGGGCGGCGGGCTGCTGCCGTGGTGGCGGCGCAACGCGTCGAGCCGCGAGGAGGACCCCGAGTACACCGCAGGGGGTGCCGAGGGCATCACCGAAGTGTTCGGCCCGGGTTCGGCCGCCGGCAGCTTCGAGACGCCGCTCGAGGGCGCGCGTCCCGCCGACGCGTACGGGGCCGGCGTCATCAGCGAACTCGAGCGCGCCGAGTCGGCGCTGCAGCGCTTCACGGGCGAGGTGCCGCACGGCGGTACAGGCCTCCAGGGCGACGACCCGGATGCCACGACCGTGCTCGGCGCGGCCGGTGCCGGTGGGGCGGCGGGCGCGGCCGGCTCGACCGGGGTCGCGGCGGGCGCGCCATCCGTCGACGGCGACGCACCCGCCGAGCCCGAGCGCCCGTACCACCTGCCCGCGTCGTCGACGCTCGCGGCCGGCGCGCCCGCGAAGACCCGCTCGGCCGTGAACGACGACGTCGTGCGCCAGATCACGGGAGTGCTCGAGCAGTTCGGCGTCGACGCGAAGGTCACGGGGTTCTCGCGCGGTCCGACCGTGACGCAGTACGAGATCGAGCTCGGTCCCGGCGTCAAGGTCGAGCGGGTGACGGCGCTGTCGAAGAATCTCGCGTACGCCGTCGCCTCCAACGAGGTGCGCATCCTCTCGCCGATCCCGGGCAAGAGCGCGATCGGCATCGAGATCCCGAACGCCGACCGCGAGATCGTGACGCTCGGCGACGTGCTTCGCTCGGGCGCCGCGGTGAACGCCAAGCACCCCATGACGATCGGCGTCGGCAAGGACGTCGGGGGCGGCCACGTCGTCGCGAACCTCGCGAAGATGCCGCACCTGCTCGTGGCCGGATCGACCGGCTCGGGCAAGTCGAGCTTCGTGAACTCGATGATCACGAGCCTGCTCATGCGCGCCAGGCCGTCCGACGTGCGGATGGTGCTCATCGACCCGAAGCGCGTCGAGCTCGCGCCGTACGCCGGCGTGCCGCACCTCATCACGCCCATCATCACGAATCCCAAGAAGGCGGCCGAGGCGCTGCAGTGGGTCGTGAAGGAGATGGACATGCGGTACGACGACCTCGCGTCGTTCGGGTTCCGCCACATCGACGACTTCAACAAGGCGGTCGTGGGCGACGAGATCGTGCTGCCGTCGGGGAGCGAGCGCAAGCTGAAGCCGTACCCGTACCTCCTGGTCGTGGTCGACGAGCTCGCCGACCTCATGATGGTCGCGCCGCGCGACGTCGAGGACTCGATCGTGCGGATCACGCAGCTGGCGCGCGCCTCCGGGATCCACCTCGTGCTCGCCACGCAGCGCCCGTCGGTCGACGTCGTCACCGGCCTCATCAAGGCGAACGTGCCGTCGCGCCTCGCGTTCGCGGTCACGAGCGTCACGGACTCCCGGGTCATCCTCGACCAGCCCGGCGCCGACAAGCTCATCGGCCAGGGCGACGCACTGTTCCTGCCGATGGGCGCGTCGAAGCCGATCCGCGTGCAGGGCGCGTGGGTCAGCGAGGGCGAGATCGAGAAGGTCGTCAAGCACGTCACCCGACAGGCGCGGCCCGAGTACCGGCAGGACGTCGCGGCCGCCGTCGAGAAGAAGGAGATCGACTCCGACATCGGCGACGACCTCGAGCTGCTGCTCGCTGCGGCCGAGCTGGTCGTCTCGACCCAGTTCGGATCGACCTCGATGCTCCAGCGCAAGCTGCGCGTCGGCTTCGCGAAGGCGGGCCGCCTGATGGACCTGCTCGAGTCGCGCGAGATCGTGGGTCCCTCCGAGGGGTCGAAGGCACGCGACGTGCTCGTCACGCCCGAGCAGCTTCCGGGCGTGCTCGCGAAGCTGCGCGGCGAGGAGCCGGCGGGCACGTCCGCGCCGACGGCTGCGGCGGCATCCGGCGCCCCGTCGCACCCCGCGCCCGCCACGACTGCGCCCCCCGCCGACGACCGCTACGACGACCCGGTCGGTCGCATCCCCGACGACCTCGAAGAGGTCGAGGCCGACTCCGACGAGGACGCCTGGGGGCTCACCGGCCGCGACTGACGGCGGGACCATCGACCGCTGCGGGCGACCGGCCCGTCGATAGGCTGTGGCCATGACCTCACCCGCGGGCCGCACGCACTCGGCGAACAACTGGAACCTGCCGAACGCGATCACGGTCGTGCGGATCATCATGGCGCCGGTGTTCTTCTGGCTGCTCCTCGCCGACGCCGGCGCCGACGGCCCGATGCGCTGGTGGGCGGCGGTCATCTTCATCGTCGCGATCTCGACCGACTGGGTCGACGGGTGGCTGGCGCGCTCGCGCGGTCTCGTGACCGATGTCGGCAAGATCCTCGACCCCATCGCCGACAAGCTGCTCACGAGCGGCGCGCTCGTGTGCCTGTCGATCCTCGGCGAACTGCCGTGGTGGATCACGATCGTCATCGTCGTGCGCGAGGTCGGCATCACCGCGTGGCGGTTCGTCGAGCTGGGCCGCGGCACGGTCGTTCCCGCCTCGTCGGGTGGCAAGCTCAAGACGCTCACGCAGGCGATCGCGATCTCGCTGTTCCTGACGCCGCTCTGGACGATCGTCGGCGACTGGATCGTCTGGGTGAACTGGGCGTTCATGATCCTGGCCCTCGTGCTCACCGTCTGGTCGGGCCTGCTCTACGTGCGCGACGCGTTCCGGCTCGCGCGCGAGCACCGCAGCGAGGCCGCGTGAGCGACGAGCGGATGGCGCCGGCCGACGGCCCCGGCACCGATCCGACAGCCGAGCTGATCGCCGAGCTGACCCGCCGCGGCCTGCGCATCGCGGTCGCCGAATCCCTCACGGGTGGGCTCGTGGTCGGCGAGCTGACCCGGATCCCCGGCGCCTCGCTCGCGGTGAACGGCGGCGTCGTGGCGTACGACACCGGCGTGAAGCACTCGGTGCTCGGAGTGCCGGCCGACCTGCTCGCCGCCGAGGGCGCCGTGCATCCCGACGTCGCGCGGCACATGGCCGACGGCGCCCGCCGCGCGCTCTCGGTCGACGGTCGCCCGGCCGACCTCGGCCTCGCGACCACGGGGGTCGCGGGCCCCGATCCGCAGGACGGCCGGCCCGTCGGGACCGTCTTCGTCGGTCTCGCGGACGCCGAGGGCACGGAGGCCGTCGCGCTCGAGCTCGCGGGCGATCGCGACGCGATCCGGCGCGCGACGGTACGCGCCGCGGTCGATGCGGCGCTCTCGCGCCTGCGCCGGCACGCGACCGCCTGACGCGGCCGGCCGACGCCCGGGCGTGCGCGGCCCTCAGCGCCGCGGCATCCGGTATCGATGCTCGGGTCGGCCCGCACTGCCGTACCGGGGAGCGACCTCGGCGGCGCCGGTCGCGACGAGGTGCTCGAGGTAGCGGCGCGCGCTCACGCGCGACATGCCGAGCGCCTCGGCGATCTCGGCCGCCGACGCATCGGCGGGGCAGTCGGCGAGCCCGGCGGCGACCCGCTCGAGGGAGACCGGCGACAGGCCCTTCGGCAGCGCGACGCGGCGGGCGGTGATCGTGCCCGCGCTCGCGCCGAGCACGCGATCGATACCGCGCTGGTCGAGCGCGGCTCGGGGCGCGGCGCGCTCGGCGGCGATGCCGCGGCGTACGTCGTCGAGCCGCTCGACGAGGCTCGCGCCGGAGAACGGCTTCACGAGGTAGTGGCGCACGCCGAGCTGGCGTGCCCGTCGCACGGTGTCGAGGTCGCGCGCGGCGGTCACCGCGATCACCTCGACGTCGTCGCCCTCGGCGCGCAGGCGCCGCAGCACGTCGAGACCGCCGAGGTCCGGCAGGTACACGTCGAGCAGTACGAGTTGGGGCCGGTGGCGTTCGATCGCCGCGAGTGCGGCCTCGCCGGTGTGGGCCTCGGCCACGACGGCGAAGCCGGGCTGGGCGTCGACGAACGCCCGGTTGACCTGGGCGACGGCGAAGTCGTCGTCCACGATGACGACGCGGATGTCGCTCATGCGCGCCCTCCGGACCCGGAGGCCGCGGTCGCGGCATCGGTGCGCGGAACCCCCGCGCCGTGCCAGGGCAGGTTCACCACGAACCGGGCCCCGCCCGCGGGCGACTCGGCGACGAGGACGCTGCCGCCGAGGCGGTCGGCGACCCGCTGCACGATCGTCAGGCCGATGCCGCGCCGCGCCTTGCCCGGCGCGGGCGCCTTGCCGCTGACGTCGGGCTCGAAGATGGCCGCACGCCGCTCCGGCACGATGCCGGGCCCATCGTCGTCGACGCGCACGACGACCCGACCCGTCTCGAGGTCGTCGCGGATGGACACCACCACGCGCCCGCCCAGGATGCACGCCTCGATCGCGTTGTCGACGAGGTTGCCGACCACGGTGACCAGGTCGGTTCGCTCGCGCGCGTCGGCCGCCTGGTCGAGGTGCGACTCGGGTTCGAGCTCGAGCGAGACGCCGAGCTCCTGGGCGCGCGAGCGCTTGGCGAGCACGAGCGCCGCCGTCTCGACGTCGGCGATGCCGTCGTGCTCGTCGAGCGACGAGAGCGCGCCGCCGCTGCCGACCCGCTGGATGAACGCGATGGCCGCGTCGACGTGGCCGAGCTCGAGCAGGCCGCTCACGACGTGCAGCTTGTTGGAGAACTCGTGCGACTGTGCGCGCAGCCCCTCGGCGAGGCCCTGCGCGCCCTCGAGTTCGCGCAGCGTCGTCTCGAGCTCGGTGCGGTCCCGGAGGATCGCGATGGAGCCGACCTCCCGCCCCTCGACGCGCACGCGGTCGCCGTGCACGAGGAGCACGCGTTCGCCCGAGAGCACGGGCGTCTCCCGGTCCTCGCCGGACGCGATGAACCGTGCGAGCTCGGGGTCGAGCACGTCCTCGACGGGCAGCCCGAGCATGCGCCCGGGCTCCTCGACGTCGAGCAGCCGTGCGGCCGCGTCGTTCATGAGGACGATCCGGCCACGGTCGTCGACCGCCACGAGTCCCTCGCGGATGCCGTGCAGCATCGCCTCGCGCGTCTCGAGCATCGCGCGGATCTCGTCGGGCTCGAGCCCGTAGATGCGGCGCCGGATGAGCCGGCCGATCCATGCCGACCCGACGACGCCGACGAGCGCCGCGACCGCGAGCGCCGCGAGCAGCCCGCCGAGGCCGCCGAGGAAGTCGGCGCGCAGCTCGGACTCGAGGATACCCACCGAGACCTGGCCCATCACCTCGCCGCGCTTGTCGAAGATCGGCACCTTGACGCGCCAGGACTCGCCGAGCGTGCCGGTCTGCGTGCCGACGTAGACCTCGCCCGACAGGGGGATGGCCGGATCGGTCGACACCCGCTCGCCGATGCGGTCGGGGTTCGGGTGCGAGTAGCGCATGCCCTCGTCGTTCGCCACGACCACGTACGTCACGTCGGACGCGTGCCGGATGACCTCGGCGACCGGCTGGATCGTCTCGGAGGGATCAGGATCGTCGAACGCCTCGAGGATCACGGGCAGCCCGGCCACGGACTGGGCGACCGCGATCATGCGGTCCTGGTAGCCCTCGCGCAGCTGGCGCTCCTGGATGAGCATCGCCGTGACGCCGGTGCCGACGACGGTCGTGAGCACGATGGCGACCTGCAGCAGCAGCAGCTGCATGCCCAGCGTCATCCTCGACCGGCTCACCCGTCAAGTGTGCCCCACGCGCGGGGGGCGGTCGGCCGGACGGTCGTGACCAATACGACCGAATCGACCGAAACGACCAGTACGACCCTTGCGACCGCAACGTTCCGGTGCGGCGCGACGGCGACCTAGCGTCATCCGAACCGACGATCGTCGGCCCGGCGCTGGTGCCGGGCACTCAAGGAGGAGCATTGCGATCACACAGCCGGCCGACCCCCTCGGCCACCCCTGACCGGATGCGGGCCGCCGCCGTGCGCGCCGCGCTCGCGGGCCTCGGCGTCACCGCCCTGGTCGGACTCGCGGGGTGCAGCACGTCCGCCACCGCGGGCGGCGACGCGGATGACGCGACCGCCGCGGCATCCCTCGACGCCGTCAGCCTCATCGCCCCCGCCGACCCGGGCGGCGGCTGGGACCAGACCGCGCGGGCCATCTCGCAGGTGCTGACCGACGAGGACCTCGTCGGCTCGGCACCCGTCGAGAACATCGGCGGGGCGGGCGGCACCGTGGGCCTCGCGGCGCTGGCCAACGAGAAGGACCCCGCGACGCTCATGGTCACGGGCCTCGTCATGGTCGGCGCCGTCGAGACCAACGCGTCGCCCGTGCGCATCGAGGACATGACGCCCATCGCCAAGCTGACCGAGGAGGCGCTGGTCCTGGTCGTCCCGGCGGACTCGCCGTACGAGACGGCCGAGGACCTCGTGGACGCCATCGTCGACGAGGGCGCGGCGATCTCGGTCACGGGCGGCTCGGCCGGCGGCGCCGACCACATCCTGGCGGGCATGCTGCTGACCGAGGCCGGCGTCGACCCCGCCGACATCCCGTCGACACTCAACTACATCCCGAACTCGGGCGGCGGCGAGGCCGTGACCATGCTGCTCGGCAACACCGTGCAGGCCGGCATCTCGGGCGTCGGCGAGTTCGTCGAGCAGATCGAGGCGGGCGAGCTGCGCGCGCTCGCGGTCTCGTCGCCCGAGCCGGTCGAGCTGCTGCCCGACACGCCCACCCTGGTCGACGAGGGCTACGACGTCACGCTCACCAACTGGCGTGGCCTCCTCGCCCCGGCCGACGTGGACGAGGCCGACGCCGAGGCGCTGCGAACGCTCGTGACCGACCTGCACGACTCGGGTGCGTGGGCCGACACGCTCGAGGAGAAGGGCTGGGCCGATGCGTTCCTCACGGGCGAGGACTTCGAGTCCTTCCTCGACGGCAACATCGACGAGGTCGCCCGGACGCTGCAGTCGATCGGCCTGGTCGCACCGTGACCGAGCCCACCCCGGTTCCCCTCGACGCTGCGGCGTCGGGGGGAACCCCCGCCCCGGGCCCAGCGCGCGCGGGCGCCCGCGCGCCGATCGGCGAGTACGCGTTCGCGGCGGTCTGCGCCGCGCTCGGCGCGTACGCGATCGTGGGCGCCGGCTTCATCCGGGTCCCGCCCGGCTCGGCGAGCGTGCTCGGGCCCCGCGTGTTCCCGTACGCCGTCGGGGTGCTGCTCGTCGCGGCATCCGTCGCCGTCATCGTGCAGATCGCACGCGGCCACCGCGGCGTGCCCGATGACGGCGAGGACGTCGACCCCGACGCCCCGACCGACTGGCTCACCGTCGCCAAGCTCATCGCGATCCTCCTCTCGCAACTCCTGCTCATCGAATGGGCCGGCTGGCCGATCGCCGTCGCGGTCGTGTTCGGCGGCGCTGCGATCATCCTGGGGGCCAAGCGGTGGTGGACGGCGCTGCTCGTCGGGCTCGGCCTCGGGCTCGTCACCCAACTCGTCTTCGGCGCCTGGCTCGGGCTCTCGCTGCCAGCCGGCCCGCTCCTCGACTGGATCCCGATCTTCCATGGATAGCCTCACCGCACTCCTCGAGGGCTTCGCCACCGCGCTGCAGCCCCAGTACCTGCTCTACGCGCTCTTCGGCGTGTTCATCGGCACGGCCGTCGGCGTGCTGCCCGGCATCGGCCCGGCCATGACCGTCGCGCTCCTGCTGCCCCTGACGTACTCGCTCGACCCGACCGGCGCGCTCATCCTGTTCGCCGGCATCTATTACGGCGGCATGTACGGCGGCTCGACGACCTCGATCCTGCTGAACACGCCGGGCGAGTCGTCCTCGATCGTGACGGCGCTCGAGGGCAACCGGATGGCGAAGGCGGGCCGGGGCGCGGCCGCGCTCGCGACCGCGGCCATCGGCTCCTTCGTCGCGGGCACCGTGGCGACCGTGCTGCTGACCTTCCTGGCGCCCGGCATCGCGAAGCTCGCGGTGCAGCTCGGGCCCGCCGACTACTTCGCGCTCATCGTCGTGGCGTTCCTCACCGTGGGCGCGCTGCTCGGCTCGAGCGTGCCGCGCGGGCTCGTGTCGCTCGGCCTCGGACTGCTGCTCGGGCTCGTGGGCACCGAGGTGCTCTCGGGCCAGCAGCGCTACACGCTCGGCGTCCCGAGCCTGGCCGACGGCATCGACGTCGTGCTCATCGCCGTCGGCCTCT
Source organism: Agromyces flavus (assembly GCF_900104685.1). Classification (NCBI taxonomy): domain Bacteria; kingdom Bacillati; phylum Actinomycetota; class Actinomycetes; order Micrococcales; family Microbacteriaceae; genus Agromyces; species Agromyces flavus. Next base: position 1,556,875 of record NZ_LT629755.1, on the reverse strand, counting down.
TCGCGCTCGGCGAGACCCTGTACGTGGCCGCGCGACTGCGCCATGGCCCGGTCCGGGTGATCCCGGTGTCGAGCGGATGGCGCAGCTGGCTCACGCGCGAGGACCTGCGCCGCTCGTGGAAGCCGTGGCTCCGCGGCACCGCGATCGGCTTCCCGATCGGCACGATCCCGGCGGGCGGGGCGGATGTCGCGACCTTCCTGTCGTACGCGAGCGAGCGCCGGCTCGCGAGGGGACCGGCCCGCGCGCAGTTCGGGCGCGGCGCGATCGAGGGCGTCGCGGGACCCGAGGCGGCCAACAACGCCGCAGCGGCCGGCGTGCTCGTGCCGCTGCTCACGCTCGGCCTCCCGACGACCGCGACGGCCGCGATCATCATCTCCGCGTTCCAGTCGTACGGCATCCGGCCGGGACCGCTGCTCTTCGAGAACCAGTCCGGACTGGTGTGGGCGCTCATCGCGAGCCTCTACATCGGCAACGTGCTGCTGCTCGTGCTCAACCTGCCGCTCGTGGGCATGTGGGTGAAGGTCCTGCGGATCCCGCGGCCCTACCTCTACGCCGGAATCCTCGCGTTCGCGGGGCTCGGGGCGTACGCACTGCACTTCAACGTGTTCGACACGCTGACGCTGCTCGTCGTCGGCGTCGTCGGGTTCCTCATGCGCCGCTACGGCTACCCGGTCGCGCCGATGGTCGTCGGCGGGATCCTCGGGCCGATGGCCGAGGAGCAGCTGCGCAAGTCGATGGCCATCAGCCAGGGCGACCTCGCCTACCTCGTGCACAGCCCGTTCGCGATCGCCGCGTACGGCACGCTCGCGGTGATCGTGGTGACCGGCATCTGGCTGAAGCGGCGCAAGGCGCGGCTCGAGGCGTCGCCGACGCTCGTGCCGACGGCTGCGATCGCCGCGATCGACGTGCCCGAGCCGGAGCCGGCGGAGCCGCCGGCGTCTGGCGCACGCGGCGGGGAATAGCCCACGTGAACACCCTGTTACAGGTGTCGGGTTCACAAGAAAACTCCAGTGACCACCGATAGGCTCGGTGAACGGGACGAGGCGCTAGACTGACCTCCCCGAACCGGCCGCCGCAAGGTGGTCGCAGGCAGAGAGGGAGGTTCCGATGGTTCTGGTTCGACAGGAGATCGGCGACGTGCTGAGGGACTTCCGCCTGCAGAAGGGTCGCACGCTCCGTCAGGTCGCGAGCAAGGCCAGCGTCGCGCTGGGCTACCTCAGCGAGGTCGAGCGCGGTCAGAAGGAGGCCTCGAGCGAGATCCTCGCCTCGGTGGCCGACGCCCTCGACACGCCCATCTCGGTGATCATGCACGAGGTCGGCGACCGCATCGCGGTCCTCGAGGGGCTCTCGGCGCCGTCGGTGCCCGACAGCCTTCCCGACGAGCTCGTGGCGGAGTTCGACGCGGACATGATGGTTCGCTGACCCACCCACGTCGCAGCGCTCGGCCGGTCCTCGGACCGGCCGTTCGCATGTCCGGAGGATTGCCGTGAAGCGCAGTGAGTTCGACCTCGCGGTCGAGGAGGAGTTCGGCGCGGGATACGCGAGCGTCGTCGTCGACGACCTCGTGCTCGGCGCGCTCGACGGACGGACCGCCCGCCAGGCGCTCGCCGCCGGCGTGGCGCCGCGCACGGTCTGGCTCGCGATCTGCGAGGCGACCGACGTGCCGGCGTCGCGACGGCACGGCGCCGGTCTGCGGGCGCCGCGCGACGACGCGTGAACCCGCCGAAGATCCGTTCGACACGCCGCGTGTCGCGTCGAACATCCGTTCGGGTCGCGGAGTAGGCTCCTCAACAGCGGGAGGGATGTCGCATCCATCCACATGCGCGGGTCGCTCGGCCCCGGATGTCGGTGGCCGATCATACGGTCGGAGCGTCGGAACACACCGCCACCGCCTTGTCGCGAGACGTGCCGGGTCACGGCCTGGCACGCGGAACGACAGCCTAGAGGCAGCCGAACCCACCACGAAGGAGCACCGATGCCATCACCCGCAGACCGCGAGAAGGCCCTCGAGACCGCACTCGCGCAGATCGACCGACAGTTCGGCAAGGGATCGGTGATGCGCCTCGGCAGCGAGGAACGCGCCCCGGTCGAGATCATCCCCACCGGTTCCATCGCGCTCGACGTGGCGCTCGGCGTCGGCGGCCTGCCCCGTGGCCGCATCATCGAGATCTACGGTCCCGAGTCCTCCGGCAAGACCACGCTGACCCTGCACGCGATCGCCAACGTGCAGCGCGCCGGCGGCATCGCGGCGTTCATCGACGCCGAGCACGCGCTCGACCCCGACTACGCCAAGAAGCTCGGCGTCGACATCGACTCGCTGCTCGTGTCGCAGCCCGACACGGGCGAGCAGGCGCTCGAGATCGCCGACATGCTGATCCGATCGGGCTCCATCGACCTCGTCGTCATCGACTCCGTCGCGGCGCTCGTGCCGCGTGCCGAGATCGAGGGCGAGATGGGCGACTCGCACGTCGGCCTGCAGGCGCGCCTCATGTCGCAGGCGCTCCGCAAGCTCACCGGTGGCCTGAACCAGACCAAGACCACGGCGATCTTCATCAACCAGCTCCGCGAGAAGATCGGCGTGTTCTTCGGCAGCCCCGAGACCACGGCGGGTGGCAAGGCGCTCAAGTTCTACGCCTCGGTCCGCCTCGACATCCGTCGCATCGAGACGCTGAAAGACGGCACCGAGGCGGTCGGCAACCGCACGCGCGTCAAGGTGGTCAAGAACAAGATGGCGCCGCCGTTCAAGCAGGCCGAGTTCGACATCCTCTACGGCGTCGGCATCTCGCGCGAGGGCAGCCTCATCGACTACGGCGTCGACCAGGGCATCGTGAAGAAGTCGGGCGCCTGGTACACGTACGACGGCGACCAGCTCGGCCAGGGCAAAGAGAACGCACGCAACTTCCTCATCCAGAATCCCGACATCGCGGCCGACATCGAGCAGAAGATCCTCTCGAAGCTCGGCATCGGGCAGCCGGTCGGCGGTGCGACCGCCGCGCCGGGCGTGGCGCCGGTCGAGTCCCTCGCCGCGAAGCGCAAGGGCGCCTGAGCCGGCGGCACGCCAGATGAGCGACCAGCCCAGCGAGCGCCTCGCGCCCGTCGCCTACTTGCCGTGGGTGGCGCCGTCGTCCGAGCAGGCCGACGACGGCGCGGCCCCGGCGCCGCAGTCCAGCCGGCACCCCGCCGGGCGCGGGCTCCGAGCAGGACGGCCGGCGCGGCTGGTCGCAGTGGGCCGCGAGCGCGATCACGACGACGAGCCGGTCGAGACCGGAGTCGAGCGCGATGAGCGCATCGATCGACTCATCGTGTCGCGGTTGCGGCGCTCCTCCCTGTCGATCGCCGAGGTTCGCGGTGCCCTCGTCGAGCACGGGCTCGACGACCACGAGGTCGAGGAGTGGATCGAGCGGTACGAGCGGCTCGGATACCTCGACGACCGCCGGCTCGCCGATCAGCTCGTGCACAGTCACGGAGTGCGGCGCGGGCGGGGGAGCGGTGCGCTCCTGCACGAGCTCGGTCGTCGCGGCATCGACGCCCAGCTCGCGCGCGACGCGCTCGACGCGCTCGACCCCGAGCTCGAGCTCGAGCACGCCACCGAGGTGGCGTCTCGCCGCGCACGTCAGCTCGCCGGACTCGACCGGACGACGGCAGAACGGCGGCTGAGCGCCTTCCTCCTGCGTCGGGGATACGGCAGCGACCTCGTCCGGCGTGCCGTGGCGAGCGCGCTGGCGAGCGATCCCGCCGAGTGAGCCGGGCGGCAGCCCGCGCATCGTTTCGTAGACTGGTCGGATCATGACCATCATCCACGAGGCGACCGCCGTGCCAGTCGGCGACGCCGCCGAACCGGCCGCGCCCCGCACCTACGAGGTGCGCACCTTCGGGTGCCAGATGAACGTGCACGATTCCGAGCGGCTGAGCGGCTCGCTCGAGGCCGCCGGGTACGTGCCGGCCGACGGCGCCGAGCCCGACGTCGTCGTCATCAACACGTGCGCCGTGCGCGAGAACGCCGACAACAAGCTCTACGGCAACCTCGGCCACCTCGCCGGAGTCAAGCGGCGCCACGCGGGCATGCAGATCGCCGTCGGCGGCTGTCTCGCCCAGAAGGACAAGAACGTCATCCTCGAGAAGGCCCCGTGGGTCGACGTCGTCTTCGGCACCCACAACATGGGATCGCTCCCGAGCCTGCTCGACCGCGCCCGGCACAATGACGAGGCGCAGCTCGAGATCCTCGACGCGCTCGAGGTCTTCCCGTCCACGCTGCCCACCAAGCGAGACTCGACCTACTCGGGCTGGGTGTCGATCTCGGTCGGCTGCAACAACACCTGCACCTTCTGCATCGTTCCCGCGCTGCGCGGCAAGGAGAAGGACCGCCGGCCCGGCGAGATCCTCGCCGAGATCCAGGCCCTCGTCGACGACGGCGCCGTCGAGGTCACCCTGCTCGGCCAGAACGTCAACTCCTACGGCGTCGAGTTCGGCGACCGTCAGGCATTCGGCAAGCTGCTCCGCGCCGCCGGGCAGATCGACGGGCTCGAACGGATCCGGTTCACGAGCCCGCACCCCGCCGCCTTCACCGATGACGTCATCGATGCGATGGCCGAGACGCCGAGCGTCATGCCGCAGCTGCACATGCCGCTGCAGTCCGGCTCCGACCGCATCCTCAAGGCCATGCGCCGGTCGTACCGGTCGGCGAAGTTCCTCGGCATCCTCGACCGCGTGCGCGCGCGCATCCCGAATGCGGCGATCTCGACCGACATCATCGTCGGCTTCCCGGGCGAGACCGAGGCCGACTTCCAGGAGACGCTCCGCGTCGTCGAGGCCGCGCGTTTCGCATCCGCGTTCACGTTCCAGTACTCCATCCGCCCCGGCACGCCCGCGGCCACGATGGAGGAGCAGGTGCCGAAGGAGGTCGTGCAGGATCGGTACGACCGTCTCATCGCCCTCCAGGAGCGCATCTCGTGGGAGGAGAACCAGAAGCTCGTCGGCACCGCCGTCGAGGTGCTCGTCTCCACCGGCGAGGGCAAGAAGGACGCCGAGACCCATCGCCTGAGCGGCCGCGCCGAGGACAGCCGCCTCGTGCACTTCGAGGTCCCCGCCGGGTCCGAGCTGCCCCGTCCGGGCGACGTCGTGTCGGTCGTGATCACGCAGGCAGCTCCGTTCCACCTGCTCGCCGACTCGCTCGACGGCGCGCCGCTGCGCATCCGTCGCACGCGTGCGGGCGACGCGTGGGACCGCGCGCAGGCCGAGAGCTGCGGCGTGCCCGCGACGGCGGGCGCGACCGCGCCGGCGTCGGGTCCGGTCTCCCTCGGCCTTCCGACGATCCGGATCGGCTCCGAGCCGCTCACGTCGCCGGGTGTCGGCACCATGCCGATCTACGACCCGGGCGACGGCCAGCGCTGACGTGACCCTGATCGCGATCGTCGGGGCGACCGGCACGGGCAAGTCGCGGTTCGCTCTCGACCTCGCGCACGCGATCGCCGCGAGCGGTCGGCCCGCGGAGGTCGTGAACGCCGACGCCATGCAGCTCTACCGCGGCATGGACATCGGCACCGCCAAGCTCGCGGCGGAGCAACGCGAGGGCGTGCCGCACCACCTGCTCGATGTGCTCGACGTGACCGACGAGGCCTCCGTCGCGGCGTACCAGGCCGACGCTCGGGGCTCCGTCGACGAGATCGAGGCGCGCGATGGCGTGGCGCTGCTCACGGGAGGGTCTGGCCTCTACGTGTCGAGCGTCATCCACGACCTCCGGTTCCCGGGCACGGATGCCGCGATCCGCGCGCGGCTCGAGCACGAGCTCGAGCGGGTGGGCCCGGGCCTGCTCCATCGACGCCTGCGCGAGCTCGACCCCGAGACCGCCGCGAGCGTCGATCCGCAGAACGGGCGCCGAATCGTCCGTGCGCTCGAGGTCATCGAGCTCACCGGCGAGCCCAAGGCCGCCCGACTGCCCGACGAGCCGGTGCCCTGGCGTCCGCACCGCATCGTCCACCTGCGCTCCGAGCGCGCCACCCTCGTCGAGCGGCTCGATGCGCGCGCCGCGGCGATGTGGCGCGAGGGGCTCCTCGACGAGGTGCGCGCCCTCATCCCAGCAGGGCTGGAACGCGGGGTCACCGCGCGCAAGGCCATCGGCTACGCGCAGGGGCTCGCCCAGGTGCGCGGTCGCATGGCCGAGTCCGACGCGATCGCCGAGACGCAGGCGCTGACCCGCACCTATGCGAGGCGCCAGGTCGGCTGGTTCAAGCGGTACGCCGCGGCATCCGTCGTCGACGCCGACGACCGTGCGGCGGTCGCGGCCGAGGTCGCGCGGCAGGCCGCGCTCGCCTGACCCGGCGCGTCCGGAGCGGCCTCGCGCCATCCCTAGACTGATGGGATGGCGTTCGATCTGCGCTTCACCAAGGGCCACGGCACGGGCAACGACTTCGTGCTCTTCAGCGACCCCGAGGGCGACGTGCAGCTCACGCCCACGCAGATCGCGGCGGTGTGCGACCGGCACTTCGGCGTGGGCGGCGACGGGCTCATCCGCGCGGTCCGATCCGACCGGCTCGTCGACGGCGCGGCGGCGATCGCCGAGGACCCGGATGCCGCGTGGTTCATGGACTACTGGAACGCCGACGGCAGCCCTTCCGAGATGTGCGGCAACGGCATCCGCGTGTTCACGCGGTACCTGATCGACCAGGGCCTCGTCGCGCTCGCCGATGGCGAGTGGATCCCGATCGGCACGCGTGCGGGCGTCCGCCGCGTGCGCGAGCTGGGGAGCGGCAACTTCGAGGCCGACCTCGGCGTGTGGCGACTCGACGGCGGCGAGCCGCTCGTGCGTGCCAAGAACCTGCACGCCGCGCGGCCGGGCCTGGGCATCGACGTCGGCAACCCGCACGTCGTCGTCGCGCTGGCCGACGACGACGAGCTCGACGGCCTCGACCTCGCGTACGTCCCGATCCTCGAGCCCGAGCCGCAGGCGGGTGCGAACGTCGAGTTCGTCGTGCCCGCGGAACCGCTCGTCGAGGCCGGTCGCGGCCGCATCCGCATGCGCGTGCACGAGCGCGGCTCGGGCGAGACGCTGTCGTGCGGCACGGGCGCGGTCGCCTCCGCGCTCGCCGTCCGCTACTGGGCCGGCGAGGGTGCGCCCGACGAGTGGGTCGTGCAGGTGCCCGGCGGGGTCGTCGGCGTCCGCATGCGGACCGAGCCCGACGGCGAGCACGTGCTGCTCTCGGGCCCGGCAGAGCTCGTCTTCGACGGCGTGCTGAGCCTCGCCTGACCGGCCGCCCCCGAGCTCAGCGCTCGCGGGTGACCGCCAGCAGGCGGAAGCCCTTCGCCGACGAAGCGCGCTCGACGCGCCATCCGTTGCCGAGTTCGTCGGCGAGCCACCGCTGCAGCGAGTCGGCGCCGAGGTTCTTCTGCACCACGAGCCACGCCGTCGCCCCCACCTCGAGGCGCGGCAGCCAGCGCCGCAGCAGCGCGTGCAGCTCGGCCTTGCCGATGCGGATCGGCGGATTCGACCAGATCGTGGCGAATCGCACGTCGTCGGGAACATCGTCGGGCAGCGCGGCGTTGACCTGTCGTAGGCCCAGGCGGGCGGCGTTCCGGCGCACGAGGTCGAGTGCCCGCTCGTTCACGTCGACCGCCCACACCGTGGCCTCCGGTGCGTCGAGGCCGAGGGTCAGCGCGATCGGCCCCCACCCGGCCCCGAGGTCGAGCAGGTGTCCGGTCGCCGGTGGCTGCGGCACTGCGTCGAGCAGGACTCGGGTGCCGAGGTCGACGTGGGCGGGGCTGAACACGCCGCCGGCGGTGAGCACGTCGAGCTCGCGGCCGGCGAGGCGCACCGTCACCGTGCGGAGCGCGTCGTCGTCGGCGGGTTTCGACGAGAAGTAGTGCTCCTGCGGCATACAGGGGAACCTATCGCACGAACGGAAGTAGGCTGGTCGAGATGAACGACGCGGAACACGACACCCACGACGACGCGGTCGCGCGAGTGCTCCGGAGCGCGGACGTGCGCGCGGGCGTGTCCCGGTTCGGGGCGTCCGAGGCCGCGTCGATCCAGCGCGACGGCCTCGAGGTCGACGGCGACGGCGGCTTCGACGGCGAGCAGTACGACCGCGAGGCGCGCGCGGGGCTCCGGCGCGTCGGCGGACTGTCGACCGAGCTCGAGGACGTCACCGAAGTCGAGTACCGGCAGCTCCGGCTCGAGAACGTCGTGCTCATCGGCGTCTACCCGCAGGGCTCCCTCGAGGACGCCGAGAACTCGCTGCGCGAGCTCGCCGCCCTCGCCGAGACGGCCGGTGCCCGCGTGCTCGACGGGGTGCTGCAGCGCCGCCCGCACCCCGACCCGTCGACCTACCTCGGTCGCGGCAAGACCGAGGAGCTCCGCCACATCGTCGCGGCGCTCGGCGCCGACACGGTCGTCGCCGACACCGAGCTCGCGCCGAGCCAGCGCCGTGCGCTCGAGGATGCGGTGAAGGTCAAGGTCATCGACCGAACCGCAGTCATCCTCGACATCTTCAGCCAGCACGCCAAGAGCCGTGAGGGCAAGGCGCAGGTCGAGCTCGCGCAGCTCGAGTACCTCCTCCCGCGCCTCCGCGGCTGGGGCGAGTCGATGTCGCGCCAGGCCGGTGGCCAGGTCGGCGGCGCCGGCGCCGGCATGGGTTCGCGCGGACCCGGTGAGACGAAGATCGAGCTGGACCGCCGTCGCATCCACTCGCGTATGGCGCGGCTCCGCAAGCAGATCGCCGGCATGAAGCCGGCGCGAGACGCCAAGCGCGCGAACCGCAAGCGCAACGCGGTTCCGTCCGTGGCGATCGCGGGGTACACGAACGCGGGCAAGTCCAGCCTGCTCAACCGCATCACGGGTGCGGGCGTGCTCGTCGAGAACGCGCTGTTCGCCACGCTCGACGCCACCGTTCGGCGCAACACCACGCCCGATGGGCGCGTCTACACGATCGCCGACACGGTCGGCTTCGTACGCAACCTTCCGCACCAGCTCGTCGAGGCCTTCCGCTCGACGCTCGAAGAGGTCGGCGACGCCGACCTGATCGTCCACGTCGTGGACGCCGCGCACCCCGACCCCGCCGCGCAGATCGCCACCGTTCGCGACGTCATCGGCGAGGTGGGCGCGCGCGACGTGCCCGAGCTCGTGGTGTTCAACAAGGCCGACCTCATCACGCCGGAAGACCGGCTCGTGCTGCAGGGCCTCGAACCGAACGCGGTGTTCGCGTCGGCTCGCACCGGCGCCGGCGTCACCGAGGTGCTCGACGCGATCACGCGCCTGCTGCCCGACCCCGCCGTCGAGGTCGACCTGCTCGTGCCGTACGACCGCGGCGACGTCATCTCGGCGCTGCACGAGTCCGGACGCGTGCTCTCGACCGACTACGTCGAGGACGGCACGCGCATCCGCGCGCTCGCGTCGCCCGAGCAGGCCGCGCAGCTCCGGCAGTTCCAGGCGGCCGCGGTCGCATAGGGCGCGCCGCGGTCAGCCGGTCCCGTCATCCGGCGTAAACGTCGTTCCGGATGGCGCGCCCGCCGCGTATCGTCGCACCTGATCGTGGCGAGCGGCCGGATGCCGCCCGCCTGGAGCGACCGCCGAGCCCGGCACCCGCCCGCGAGACCCGCCAGCCGTGACGGCCGGCCGGGCGCGGCGTGCCGTGCCCGAAGCCACCGTCGCGGCATCCGCACCCAGGAGCACCATGACCGGAAGCGCGCCCGTCGGCGACGCCGTTCGGCCGAGGCCGCCGATCTCGTTCGAGCTCTTCCCGCCTCGGACGGACGCCGCCGCGCTCGCGCTCGGGCGGACGATCGACCGGCTCGCCGAGGTCGACCCGGCGTTCATCTCGGTGACCTTCGGGGCGGGCGGATCGTCGCGTGACCGCTCGCTCACGGTGCTGCGCTACATGCTCGAGCACACCGACGTCGAGCCGATGGCGCACCTGACCTGCGTCGGTTCGAGCCACGCCGAGGCGAACCGCCTCGTGCGCGAGTTCCTCGACGCGGGGATCACGAGCTTCCTCGCCCTGCGCGGCGACCCGCCCGAGGGCGCCGACCCGGAGGCGGGTATCGGCGACCTTCGCAGCGCCGCCGAGCTCGTGCAGCTCATCCACCGGGTGCAGGAGGAACGGGAGCCGTACGGGCAGGCCGGCATCCCCGGCATCCCGGGCGCGACGCGGATCCGCGAGCGACCGCGCCCCGAGCGCGTCGCGGTCGCGGCCTTCCCGACCGGACACCCGCGTTCGCGCGGGTTCGGGCAGGACATCGACGTGCTGCTCGCGAAGGAGGTCGCGGGCGCCAATCTCGCGATCACGCAGCTGTTCTGGCACGCCGACGACTACCTCGGCTTCGTCGAGCGCGCCCGCGCGGGCGGCGTGACCATTCCCATCCTGCCGGGGATCATGCCCGTGACGACGCCGGCGCGTCTCGCCCGCCTCGAGCAGCTCACCGGCGTGCCGGCGCCGAGCGAGCTCGCGATCCCGCTCGAGATCGAGCCCGACGCCGACGCGCTGTTCGAACTCGGCGTCGACTTCGCCGCCGCGCTCGCCGCCGAGGTCCTCGCGGACGCACCGGGACTCCACCTGTACACCTTCAACCGCCACGAGGCCGTGCTCGCCGTCCTGGACCGGCTCGGCCTGCGCACCATCCCCGCCCACGCGGGCACCGAGAGGAACACGAGAACACGATGACCGCATCCGCCTTCCCCGCCGGAACCATCCTCGGCTACCCCCGCATCGGGCGCCGCCGCGAGCTCAAGCACGCCGTCGAGGCGTTCTGGGCCGGGCGCATCGACGCGGCAGAGCTCGAGCGCACCGCGGCCGACCTGCGCGCCGCGACCCGCGAGCGCCTCGCGACGCTGGGCCTCGACCGCACCGACTCGGCGATCCCCGAGAGCTTCTCGTACTACGACCAGGTGCTCGACGCCGCGGTCGCGGTCGGCGCGATCCCGACGCGGTTCGCGAGGCTCCTCGACGCCGACGGACGCCTCGATCTCGCCGGGTACTTCACGGTCGCGCGCGGCGAAGGGGCGGACGCGCCGCTCGAGATGACCAAGTGGTTCGATTCGAACTACCACTACCTCGTCCCCGAGATCGGGCCCGACACCGCGTTCGCCGCGCACGCCGAGGCGGTCGTCGCCCAGGTGCGCGAGGCCCGCGAGGCCGGCTTCGTCACGCGTCCGGTCCTCGTCGGCCCGGTCACCTTCCTGCTGCTGGCCAAGGCGGCGGACGGCGCGCCCGAGGGCTTCCGCCCGATCGACCGCCTCGCCGACCTCGTGCCCGTCTACGCCGAACTCCTCGCAGCACTCCGCGATGCGGGTGCGGAGTGGGTGCAGCTCGACGAGCCGGCGCTCGTGAGCGAGAGCATCGACGAGTCGCGTGAGCGCGTGCTCGACGCCGTCGGCGCGGCGTACGACGCGCTCGGCGCGGCCGAGGAGCGGCCTGCGATCTTCGTCGCCGCGCCCTACGGCTCGCTCGACGACGCCCTGCCGGCGCTCGCGGCGACGCCCGTCGAGGCGATCGGCCTCGACCTCGTCCGCGGCGCGGCGCCCGAGCAGCTCGACCCCGTGACCGAGGAGGCGCTGGCCGCCAAGACGCTGGTCGCCGGCGTGGTCGACGGCCACAACATCTGGCGCGGCGACCTCGAGCGCGCGTTCGCGCACGCCGAGGCGCTCCGCACGTTCTCCGGCGACGTCGCCGTGTCGACGTCGACGTCGCTCCTGCACGTGCCGCACGACGTCGAGGACGAGACGGCCCTCGACGCGCGGCTCGTGAGCTGGCTCGCGTTCGCCGACCAGAAGGTCGCGCAGGTCGCGGTGCTGGCCCGCGGGCTCGCCGAGGGCCGCGAGGCGATCGCGACCGAGCTCGACGCCGCATCCGACGCCCTCGCCGACCGCGCCGCCGCTCCCGGGGTCCGGGTCGCCGGGGTCCGCGACCGCCTCGCCGGCCTCGACGCGTCGGCCTTCTCGCGTGCCGCCTACGACTCCCGCGTGGCCGCCCAGGAGGATCTCGACCTGCCCGCGCTGCCGACCACGACGATCGGCTCGTTCCCGCAGACCGCCGACATCCGTCGCGCGCGTGCGCGCCTCGTGAAGGGCGAGCTCACGGACGAGGCGTACCGCGAGCTCATGCGCGAGGAGATCGCCCGAGTCATCCGCCTGCAGGAGGACCTCGGCCTCGACGTGCTCGTGCACGGCGAGCCCGAGCGCAACGACATGGTGCAGTACTTCGCCGAACTGCTCGACGGTTTCGCGGTGACCCAGCACGGCTGGGTGCAGTCGTACGGTTCGCGCTGCACGCGTCCCTCGATCCTCTGGGGCGACGTGTCGCGTCCGGCGCCCATGACGGTCGAGTGGTCGCAGTACGCGCAGTCGCTCTCGGACAAGCCCGTCAAGGGCATGCTCACGGGTCCGGTCACGATCCTCGCGTGGTCGTTCGTGCGCGACGACCAGCCGCTCGGCGACACCGCGCGCCAGGTCGCCCTCGCGCTGCGCGACGAGATCGCCGACCTCGAGCGGGCCGGCATCCGGGTCATCCAGGTCGACGAGCCGGCGCTGCGCGAGTTGCTGCCGCTCAAGCGCGCCGACCAGCCCGCCTACCTCGACTGGTCGGTCGGGTCGTTCCGGCTCGCGACCGGCGGCGCGGCCTCCGCCACCCAGGTCCACACGCACCTCTGCTACTCGGAGTTCGGCGTCGTCATCGACGCCATCCGCGAGCTCGACGCCGACGTCACGTCGATCGAGGCCGCCCGCAGCCGCATGGAGGTGGTGGACGACCTGTCGGCCAGCGGCTTCGACCACGGCGTCGGCCCGGGCGTGTACGACATCCACTCGCCGCGCGTCCCGAGCGTGGAAGAGGTGCAGGCGCTCCTCGAGCGCGCGGTGGGGGAGATCCCCGCCGGACGGCTCTGGGTGAACCCCGACTGCGGGCTGAAGACGCGCGGCTATGACGAGACGGTCGCCTCGCTGGCGAACATCGTGCAGGCGACGCAGGCCGTGCGTGCCGGTGCGGCGGCGGTCGCGACCGCGGGCTGACCGGGGCTGCGAACGAGGGGCGGATGTCGCGACGCGAGTCGCGGCATCCGCCCCTGTCGTACCCGCCGACGTGCCCCCGCGCGTCAGACGGTGCGGAGCACCGCGACGACCTTGCCGAGCACCTCGGCCTCATCGCCGAGGATGGGCTCGAACGCGGTGTTCCGGGGGAGCAGCCAGGTGTGGCCGTCGCGCTGGCGGAAGACCTTGACCGTGGCCTCGCCGTCGAGCATGGCCGCGACGATCTCGCCGTTCTCGGCGGTCGGCTGGGATCGCACCACGACCCAGTCGCCGTCGCAGATCGCGGCGTCGATCATCGAGTCGCCCACGACCTTGAGGATGAAGAGCTCGCCCTTGCCGACCAGCTGGCGGGGGAGCGGGAAGACCTCCTCGATCTGCTGCTCGGCGGTGATCGGGACGCCCGCCGCGATGCGGCCGACGAGCGGGACCATCGCGGCGTCGCCGACCGGCGCCGGCTCGGCGGTCGACGTGCGGGGCTCGCTGCCCGGGACGTCGATGAGCACCTCGAGCGCGCGCGGGCGGTTGGGGTCGCGCCGCAGGTAGCCCGCGAGCTCGAGCTGGTTCAGCTGGTGCGTGACGCTCGAGAGCGAGGAGAGCCCGACGGCGTCGCCGATCTCGCGCATGCTCGGCGGATAGCCGCGTTCGGAGACCGATCGGCGGATCACCTCGAGGATCGACAGCTGCTTCGGGCTGAGCGTCTTGCGTCGACGGGACCGGCCGCCGGCTCCGCGTGCCTGATCGATGTCGATGCTCACGGTGTCGCCTCTCGTCGCGGCCGCCGTCGGCCTGATCGTGATGTCGGTGGTCGATGTTCGACTGTCCTCGGACATTCGAAACTGTATCCGCCTCGCACGCGCACGACAAACATCCGTTCGAGTGTGTCGCGGAATCGGCGCCGGAATCTCCCACTTCCGGTCCTTGCAGGTGCGAACGTTCGAAGATATATTCGGAACACAGCTTCGCATCCGGTCCTCCCGGCCGAGGACCGGATGCGGGCTCACCGAGGAGGTGCGGAATGAGTGCAGTGCTGATGGCGACCCCGTTGACGCGGCCCACCCTCGCGAGCCCGCCCGCGCCCGGGCCCGCTCGGCCGGAGCCGCAGCGCACCCGGCTGCGGCTCACGCGCCGCGGCCGTGTCGTGTTCACGGCGCTCGCGGCGCTGCCGATCATCGTCGGCGTGCTCATCGGCTCGCTCGCCTCCGGGGGAGCGATGGCCGGCATCGACGACGGCCGGGTGGCGGTGCTCGACACCATGGTGGTCGGCGCCGGCGACACGCTCTGGGGCATCGCCGAATCGATCGCGCCGACCGCCGACCCGCGCGAGGTGATCCACGAGATCATGCGGCTGAACGGCCTGCGCGACGCGGTCGTGCAGCCGGGGCAGCGGCTCGCCCTGCCCGTCGTCGAGTAGCGGCATCCGTGGTCGACGCCGGCCGAAACGTGCGGCCGGCCGCGGATAGCATTGATCGGTGACGAGTCTCGACGATCTGCCCCTCCGTGACGACCTCCGGGGCAAGTCCCCGTACGGTGCGCCCCAGAAGGTGGTGCCCGTGGCGCTGAACGTCAACGAGAACACGCATCCGATCCCCGAGGACGTCGCACACGACATCGTCGCGCGTGTCGCGGCCGCGATCATCGGCCTCAACCGCTATCCCGATCGGGAGTTCACGCAGCTCCGCACCGCGCTGGCCGGCTACCTCGGACACGGGCTCGTCCCCGAGCAGCTGTGGGCGGCGAACGGCTCCAACGAGGTGCTCCAGCACATCCTGCAGGCGTTCGGCGGCCCCGGCCGCCGCGCGCTCGGGTTCGCGCCGACCTACTCCATGTACGGTCTGCTCTCGGGCGGCACGGGCACGGAATGGGTCACCGCCGAGCGCGACGCCGACTTCGAACTGGCCCCCGGGACGGCCGTGGCCGCCGTCGAGCGGCACGACCCCGACGTCGTGCTGCTCTGCGCCCCCAACAACCCCACGGGCACCCCGCTGTCGCTCGACACGATCGCCGCGGTCGCCGATGCGGCGCGCGGCGTGGTGGTCGTCGACGAGGCGTACTTCGAGTTCGCCGACCCGGGCACGCCGAGCGCGCTGACGCTGCTCGAGGGCCGCCCGCGCCTGCTCGTCTCGCGCACCATGAGCAAGGCCTTCGCGTTCGCCGGGGCACGGGTCGGCTACCTCGCCGCCGACCCGGCCGTGATCGACGCGCTGCGCCTCGTCCGCCTGCCGTACCACCTGTCGGCGCTGACGCAGGCGGCCGCGCTCGGCGCCCTCGCCCACGCCGACGAGATGCTCGCGATGGTCGACGAGATCCGCTCGCAGCGCGAGCGCATCGTGCGCGAGCTCGCCGCGCTCGGATACCGCCCGTACCGGAGCGGCGCGAACTTCGTGCTCTTCGGGGGCGTCGATGACCCGCACGCCGTCTTCGAGGCGCTGCTCGAGCGCGGCATCCTGATCCGCGAGATCGGATTGCCCGGATGCCTCCGAGTCACCGCGGGCACCGAGGCCGAGACCACTGCGTTCCTCGAGGCGATGGCGGCGTTCGCGCCCGCGCGCACCGCCGCCGGCGCCTGACGCGCCCAGGATCCCGCCGAACCGCCCGAATAGGATGACCGCATGACCACCGATCGCCCCGCGCGCACGGCGCGCGTGCAGCGCGAGACCAGCGAGTCGAGCATCGACCTGTCGATCGACCTCGACGGCACGGGCACGAGCGATATCGAGACGAGCGTGCCGTTCTACGACCACCTCCTCACGGCCTTCGCGAAGCACTCGCTGACCGACCTGACCGTCCGCGCGAAGGGCGACATCGAGATCGACGTGCACCACACGGTGGAAGACGTCGGCATCGCGCTGGGCCGGGCCATCCGCGAGGCGCTCGGCGACAAGCGCGGCATCTCGCGCTACGGCGACGCGCTCGTGCCGCTCGACGAGGCGCTCGCGCAGGCCGTCGTCGACATCTCGGGACGGCCGTACCTGGTGCACGGCGGCGAGCCTGCGGGGTTCGAGTTCCACCTCATCGGCGGGCACTTCACCGGATCGATGGTGCGCCACGTGTTCGAGGCCATCACGTACAACGCGGGGCTGACGGTGCACGTCAACGTGCTCGGCGGTCGCGACCCGCACCACATCGCCGAGGCCGAGTTCAAGGCGTTCGCGCGCGCGTTCCGCCAGGCCAAGGCGTACGACCCGCTCGTCACCGGCATCCCGTCGACGAAGGGCGCCTTGTGACCGCGGTGCGCCGCGTGGCCGTGCTCGACTACGGATCGGGCAACGTGCACTCTGCTGCGAAGGCGGTCGAGCGCGCGGGGGCCGAGGTCGAGCTGACGGCCGATCGCCGTGTCGCGATGGAGGCCGACGGCCTCGTGGTGCCCGGTGTCGGCGCGTTCAAGGCCGTGATGGACCAGCTGCGCTCCGTCCGCGGCGACGAGCTCATCGACCGGCGACTCGCGGGAGGCCGGCCCGTGCTGGGCATCTGCGTCGGGATGCAGGTGATGTTCGAGCGCGGCGTCGAGCGCGGCGTCGACACCGAGGGGCTCGGCGAATGGCCGGGCACGGTCCGCGAGCTCCCGAGCGACGTGCTCCCGCACATGGGATGGAACACCGTCGATCCTGACCCGGGCTCCGTGCTGTTCGAGGGCATCGAGGACGAGCGGTTCTACTTCGTCCACTCGTACGCGGCGCAGGAGTGGCAGCTCGACGTGATGCCGCCGTTCCCGCAGCCCGCGCTCACGTGGGCCGAGCACGGCGGACGCTTCCTGGCCGCCGTCGAGAACGGCCCCCTCTCGGCCACGCAGTTCCACCCCGAGAAGTCGGCGGAGGCCGGCATCCGCCTGCTGTCGAACTGGATCCGCTCGCTCGGGTGACGCCCGAGGACCTCCGGTTCGTCACGACCGGCACGGTGCGGACTAGGATGCTGTGACTGTGCCGAAGCCGCGGTCGCGGCATCCGATTCGAGGACAGTGATGAGTGAGTTCAGCAAGACCCCCCGCCTGGTGCTGCTTCCCGCGGTCGACGTCGCCGGCGGCAAGGCCGTCCGCCTGACGCAGGGCGAGGCCGGCACCGAGACGAGCTACGGCGACCCCGTCGACGCGGCGAGCGACTGGGCCGACCAGGGCGCCGAGTGGATCCACCTCGTCGACCTCGATGCGGCATTCGGGCGCGGCTCGAACGCGGGCGTGCTCAAGAAGGTCATCCGCCAGGTGCGCGGCGTCAACGTCGAGCTCTCGGGCGGCATCCGCGACGACGCCTCGCTCGAGCACGCGCTCGACATCGGCGCCAAGCGCATCAACCTCGGCACCGCCGCGCTCGAGAATCCCGAGTGGGCCGCCTCGGTCATCGCCCAGTACGGCGAGGCCATCGCCATCGGACTCGACGTCCGCGGCACCACGCTCGCCGCGCGCGGCTGGACCAAGGACGGCGGCGACCTCTGGCAGGTCATGGACCGGCTCGAGGAGGCCGGCGCCGCGCGCTACGTCGTGACCGACGTCACGAAGGACGGCACGCTGCAGGGGCCCAACCTCGACCTGCTCCGCCAGATCATGGATCGCACCCACCGGCCGGTCATCGCGTCGGGCGGTGTCTCGAATCTCGACGACATCGCCGCACTGCGCGAGCTCGTCCCGCAGGGCCTCGAGGGTGCCATCATCGGCAAGGCCCTCTACGCGGGCGCGTTCACGCTGCCCGAGGCGCTGGATGTCGCATCCCACTGACCCCGCCGCCGACTCCGCCGGCCGCCCGTGGGCGGGTCGGTCCTTCCAGGCCAACCCGCACGCCGCCGACGACGGCCGCATGCCGGCTGAACTGGGTGCGGCGCTCGCCCGGTTCCGCTCCGGCGACGGGGGACAGGCCGACGTCGTGGCCGCCTTCGGTCGGTCGCGCCTGCTGATCCCGCTGCTCGCCGAGCTCGGCGACGGCGGCACGGAGATCGGCGCGCACGGCCACGCCGTCGACAAGAGCCAGGAGCTCTCGAACGTGACGGTCGAGGGGCCCGACGGTCGTCGCGTGCTCCCGGTCTTCGGGTCCGTCGAGGCCATGTCCCGGTGGAACCCGGAGGCGCGCCCCGTACCCGCCGACGGCGTCCGCGTCGCGCTCGCGGCGGCCGACGACGGCACCGAGCTCGTGGTCTTCGACCCGGCGTCGGAGACCGAGTTCGTGCTGCGGCGCCCTGCGGTCTGGGCGGTCGCGCAACAGCTCGCGTGGCGCCCGCCGTACGAGTCCGACGCCGTGCGCGACGCGTTCGAGCGATCGGTCGCAGGCGAGCTCGCGGTGCTCGGCGTCGACCTCGAGGCGGGCGACCCCGACGCCAGCCTTGCCGGACCCGAGCTCGTCGTGCGCCTCCGGCTCGTCGCAGGACTGACACGCGGCGAGCTCGACGCCACCACGGCCCGGCTCGCGCGCCGCTGGTCCGAGGAGGACGCGATCGCGACGGGGGTGGACTCGCTCGTCGTGCGACTCGTCGCCGACACCGCCTGAACGGGCCGCCGTTGACGCGCCCGGCTCCGCGAGCACAGGATCGGGATGCGCGAGGGCGCGCGGAATGCAGGTGGAACATGCTCGAGCGATCCGACGAGGCCGAACCGGCTCCCTCCCTCCGACCCCATGATCCGGGTCTGCTCGACCTCGCGCGGCGCCACGCCGACGCCTGGCTCGCGGCCCTGCCCGAGCGTCCGATCCCGCCGCGCGCGACGATCGACGAGATGCTGGACGCGCTCGGCCGCGACCTGCCCGAACGCGGCGAGCCGGCGGATGCCGTGATCGAACGACTGACCGAGCGCATCGAGCCCGGGCTCATGGCGATGGGGTCGCCGCGGTTCTACGGCTGGGTCATCGGCGGGACGCAGCCTGTGGCGCTCGCCGCGGACTGGCTCGTCTCGACGTGGGACCAGAACACGGTGCTGCGGTCGGTCACGCCGGGCGTGATCGCCGCCGAGGAGATTGCCGGGGACTGGGTCCTCGACCTGCTGGGCCTGCCGGCGGGCAGCAGCGTGGGGTTCACGACCGGGGCGACGACCGCGCAGACCGCGAGCCTCGCCGCGGCGCGCGAGGAGGTGCTCCGACGCGCCGGCTGGGACAGCGCGCGGCAGGGGCTGGCCGGCGGGCCGAGGGTGCGGTTCATCGTCGGCGAGGAGCGGCACGGCACCGTCGACCTCGCCGGCCGGTACCTCGGCCTCGGGGAGCCGACGATCGTGCCGAGCGACGACCAGGGACGCATCCGCGTCGATGCATTGCGCGCCGAACTCGCGGCAGGCGAGGGGCCCGCGATCGTGCTGCTCCAGGCCGGGAACATCCACTCGGGAGCGTTCGACGACCTCGGCTCGGCCACCCAGGTCGCCCACGAGTCGGGTGCGTGGGTGCACGTGGACGGCGCATTCGGCCTGTGGGCCGCCGCCTCGCCGCGACTCCGGCATCTGGCGACGGGCCTCGAGCAGGCCGACTCCTGGTCGACCGACGCGCACAAGACGTTGAGCGTTCCGTACGACTGCGGCATCGCGATCGTGCGCGACGTGAACGCGGTGGCCGGTGCCCTGAGCATGCACGCGAGCTACCTCCAAGCCGACGGCGTCGTGGCCGACCCGCACGACAAGGTGCTCGAGCTCTCCCGTCGGGCACGCGGCGTCCCCACGTGGGCCGTCCTGCGGCACCTGGGGCGGCAGGGCGTCGCCGACCTCATCGAACGCCTCGCGGACGCGGCGCGGCTCATCGCCGAAGGGGTCGGAGCGCTTCCCGGCGTCGAGGTGCTGAACGACGTGGTGTTCACGCAGGTGTGCCTCGCACTCGAGGACGACGCCGCGACCGAGGCGCTCAGCGCGCGCCTCTGGGCCGACGGCGAGGTGCTGGCGATGACCTCGCGCTGGCACGATCGCGCCGTCGTCCGCTTCTCGGTGAGCAACTGGGGCACGGATGCCGCGCAGGCGCGCCGCACCGTCGCCGCGGTCGATCGCGCACTCGCCGCGGTGCGCGCGGGCGGGGCGTGACGCCCGCGGGCCGGCCGGTCGAGGGATGGCGCAACCCGGTGACGATGTCGGTGGCATCCGCTTGGATGGGAGGATGACCGGGGCGCTCGATTCGTTCGCGCCCGCGACGCGGGCGTGGTTCACCGAGTCGTTCCGCGACCCCACACCCGTGCAGGATGCGGCATGGCGCGCGATCTCGCAGGGCGACCACGCGCTCGTGGTCGCCCCGACCGGCTCGGGCAAGACGCTCGCCGCGTTCCTGTCGGCCATCGACCGGCTGCACCACGGTCCGACGCCGATCGTCGACGCGGCAACCGGCGAGGTCGTCGAGGCGACGACCCCGCGGGCCACGCGCGTGGTCTACCTCTCGCCGCTCAAGGCGCTCGGCGTCGACGTCGAGCGCAACCTCCGCGCGCCCCTCGTGGGCATCGGACGCACGGCGGCGGCGCTCGGCGTCGAGGTCCCCGAGGTCACGGTCGGCGTGCGGTCCGGCGACACGTCGTCCACCGATCGGCGTGCGCTGGTCAAGCGCCCGCCCGACATCCTCATCACGACGCCCGAGTCGCTGTTCCTCATGCTCACGTCGCAGGCGCGCGAGACCCTGGCCGGCGTCGAGACCGTGATCGTCGACGAGATCCACGCGCTCGCGGGCACGAAGCGCGGCGCCCACCTCGCGCTCTCGCTCGAGCGCCTCGACGAGTTGACCGCGACGCCGGTGCAGCGCATCGGGCTCTCGGCGACCGTGCGTCCCCACGAAGAGGTCGCGCGGTTCCTGTCGGGCACGCGCCCGGTGACGATCGTCGCGCCGCCGTCCGGCAAGAGGTTCGACCTCACCGTCACGGTGCCCGTCGACGACCTGGCCGATCTCTCGGGCGAGCCGGGCGGCTCCGTCTGGCCGCACGTCGAGGAGGCGATCCTCGACGAGGTGCTCGCGCACCAGTCGACCATCGTGTTCGCGAACTCGCGCCGGCTCGCCGAGCGGCTCACGGCCCGACTCAACGAGCTGTGGGCCGAGCGCACCGCCCCCGACGACGGTGGCGGCGATGGCGATGGCGCCGAACTCGTCGCCGCAGCCGCGGTCGATGCGGTCGCACGGCGTCCGGCGAACGCGGCCGCGAGCGCGGCCGGATCCCCGCCCCTCGCGGTCCGCCGCCCGCCCGCCGAGCTGGCCGGCGCCTCGGGCATCACCGCCGGCGCCGAACCGATCATCGCGCGGTCGCACCACGGTTCCGTGAGCAAGGAGGAACGTGCGCTCGTCGAGGCCGACCTCAAGGCCGGTCGGCTGAAGTGCGTCGTCGCCACCTCGAGCCTCGAGCTCGGTATCGACATGGGCGCGGTCGACCTCGTCATGCAGGTCGAATCGCCGCCGTCGGTCGCGAGCGGCCTGCAGCGCATCGGCCGCGCGGGCCACCAGGTGGGCGAGGTCTCGAAGGGCGTGCTCTTCCCGAAGCACCGGGCCGACCTGCTGCACTCGGCCGTCGTCGCCGAGCGCATGATCGCAGGCGGCATCGAGCCGATGCGCATCCCCACCAACCCGCTCGACGTGCTCGCGCAGCAGACCGTCGCGGCGGCGGCGATCGACGAGTGGGACGTCGAGCACTGGTTCGACGTGGTCCGCCGCGCGGCGCCGTTCCACACGCTGCCGCGCTCGGCGTTCGATGCGACCCTCGACCTGCTCGCCGGGCGCTATCCATCCGACCGGTTCGGCGAGCTGCGCCCGCGTCTGGTCTGGGACCGCGACGCCGGCACCATCACGGGCCGCCGCGGTGCGCAACGGCTCGCGGTGACGAGCGGCGGCACCATCCCCGATCGCGGTCTGTTCGGCGTCTTCATGATCGGCGAGGCAGGTCCCGGTCGTCGTGTGGGCGAGCTCGACGAAGAGATGGTGTACGAGTCGCGCGTGGGCGACGTCTTCGCGCTCGGCGCCACGAGCTGGCGCATCCAGGAGATCACGCACGACCGGGTCCTCGTCTCCCCGGCGGTCGGCGAACCCGGGCGACTCCCGTTCTGGAAGGGCGACGGCATCGGCCGGCCGGCCGAGCTCGGCGAGGCGATCGGCGGGTTCATCGGCGAACTGGCGGGCGCCGAGCCGTCCGCCGCCCTCGAGCGCTGCGAGGCGGCCGGGCTCGACGAGCGCGCGGGCGCGAACCTCGTGCGCTTCATCGCCGACCAGCGCGACGCCACGCGAATCGTGCCCGACGCGGTGAACCTCGTGGTCGAGCGCTTCCGCGACGAGCTCGGCGACTGGCGCATCGTCCTGCACTCGCCCTACGGCATGCGCGTGCACGCGCCGTGGGCACTGGCCGTCGACGCGCGCGTGCAGGAGCGCTTCGGCATCGAATCCCACGCGGTCGCGAGCGACGACGGCATCGTGCTGCGCCTGCCCGACACGGCCGACGAGCCGCCCGGGAGCGAGCTGTTCGAGTTCGACCCGGCCGAGCTCGCCCAGCTCGCCACCGAGCGCGTGGGCGATTCGGCGCTGTTCGCCTCGCGGTTCCGCGAATGCGCGGCGCGAGCGCTGCTGCTGCCGCGGCAGAACCCCGGCAAGCGGTCCCCGCTCTGGCAGCAGCGGCAGAAGGCGTCCCAGTTGCTCGAGGTCGCGCGCGACTTCCCCGACTTCCCCATCGTGCTCGAGGCCGTCCGCGAGTGCCTGCAGGACGTCTACGACCTGCCCGCCCTGACGGCCATCGCCGAGCGCATCCGCGCGCGGCGCGTGCGATTCGTCGACGTCACGACCGAGACGGCGAGCCCCTTCGCCGCGAGCCTGCTCTTCGGCTACGTCGGCGCGTTCATGTACGAAGGCGACGCACCGCTCGCCGAGCGTCGTGCGGCGGCCCTCTCGCTCGATCCGGGACTTCTGGCGGAGCTTCTCGGCACCGTCGAGCTGCGAGAGCTCCTCGATCCCGGCATCGTCGACGAGACCGAGCGGATGCTGCAGCGAACCCATCCCGATCGGCGCGCGAAGGGCGACGAGGGCGTGGCCGACCTGCTGCGCGAACTCGGTCCGCTCACCCTGGCCGAGGTGGGCGAGCGCGTCGACGAGCAGACCGATCCCGCGGCCGCGGTCGACGCGCTGGTCGCCGCCCGGCGCGCCGCACGCGTGCGGTTCGCGGCGTCCGAATGGATCGTCGCCGTCGAGGACGTGAGCCGGCTGCGCGACGCGCTCGGCGTGCCGGTCCCGCCCGGACTTCCCGAGGCGTTCGGCGAGGCGGTGCGCGATCCGCTCGGCGACCTCGTGGGCCGCTACGCGCGCACCCACGGCCCGTTCACGACGCACGCCGTCGCCGAGCGCTTCGGCATCGGCGTCGCGGTCGCGCACGGCGCCCTCGGCCGGCTCGCGGGCGAGCGACGGCTCGTCGAAGGCGCGTTCCTGCCGCACGGATCGGGTGCCGAGTGGTGCGACCCCGAGGTGCTCCGTCGGTTGCGGCGTCGTTCGCTCGCCGCGCTCCGCGAGGAGGTCGAACCCGTCGCACCGCGCGAGTTCGCACGGTTCCTGCCCGATTGGCAGCACGTCGGCGGCCGACTTCGCGGGGTCGACGGCGTGGCCGCCGTCATCGAGCAGCTCGAGGGCGTCCGCATCCCGGCCTCCGCGTGGGAATCGTTCGTGCTCCCGGCCCGGGTCGGCGACTACCGGCCCGACCTGCTCGACGAGCTCACCGCGAGCGGCGAGGTGGTGTGGGTCGGGCAGGGATCCCTCTCCGGCGACGACGGCTGGGTCAGCCTCCACCTGGCCGACACCGCGAAGCTCACGATGCCGGCGCCAGTCGACCAGCCGCTCGATGCGATGGAGACCGAGCTGCTCACCGCGCTCGGCGGTGGGGGCGCCTACTTCTTCCGGCAGCTCGTCGATGCCGTCGGCGCGACCGATGACGCACCCGTCCTCGAGGCGCTCTGGCGGCTCGCCTGGGCGGGCCTCGTGACCAACGACACGTTCGCCCCCGTCCGCGGGCTGCTCCTCGGCGGCGGTGCGCACAAGACCAAGGCGGCCACTCCGCGAGCACGACTGCGCGGCCGGTCGCTGTCGCGACGCGCGCTGGCCGCTTCGGTGACCGCCGACGGTGCACGCGCGACCCGCGCGGTACCGCCGCGCGCCGCCGGACGCTGGTCCATCCTCCCCGTCCCGAGCGACGCGGCGACCCCGCGGGCACACGCCCTCGGCGAGACCCTGCTCGAGCGGTACGGCGTCGTGACGCGTGGATCCGTGGTCGCCGAGGACATCCTGGGCGGATTCGCGCTCGCCTACCGCACGCTTGCGGGGTTCGAGGAGACGGGTCGCGTACGGCGTGGCTACTTCATCGACGGGCAGGGCGGTGCGCAGTTCGGCACCAGCGCCGCCGTCGACCGCCTTCGACAGGCGCCGGCGGGCGGAGCGGTCGCGCTCGCCGCGACCGACCCGGCGAACCCGTTCGGCGGGGCGCTCGAGTGGCCCGAGCCGACGGCCGAGCTCGGTCACCGTCCGGCCCGCAAGGCCGGCGCCCTCGTGGCGATCGTCGACGGTGAGGCGGTGTTCTACCTCGAGCGCGGCGGTCGCACCGCGCTCGTCTTCACCGACGACGACGAGGCGCTCGCGGCGGGGGCGACGGCGCTCGCCGAGTCGCTCGCGCGGGCGCGTGGCGCGAGGTTCCGGGTCGAGTCGGTGAACGGCGGCGGGGTCTACGGCTCGGTGCTCGAGCTGCCGCTGCGCGCGGCGGGTTTCCGCGAGACGCCGCAGGGCCTCCGCTTCGACGCGAGGACGTGACCCGATGCCCGAGGGCGACACGGTCTTCCACGCCGCGAAACGGCTCGATGCCGCGCTCGCGGGCCGTGCCGTGACTCGCAGCGACCTGCGCGTGCCCGCCTTCGCGACCGTCGATCTCGCGGGCGAGACCGTCCACTCGGTGGGCAGCCGCGGCAAGCACCTGCTCATGCGCATCGGCGACGTCGTGCTGCACACCCATCTGAAAATGGAGGGGGAGTGGCGTGTGCTGCGCCCGGGCCAGAAGTGGCCGCGACCCGCGTACCGCGCCCGCGCGATCATCGAGACCGCGGATGCCACGGCGATCGGCTTCGATCTCGGACTCGTCGAGGTCTTCCCGGCAGCCGAGGAGGGTGAGCGGCTCGGCTACCTCGGGCCCGACCTGCTCGGACCCGACTGGGACCCCGGCGAGGCGGTGCGGCGGCTCTCGGCCGCCGGCGACACGGCCGCGGTCGTGGCGCTCGGCGACCAGCGGAACCTCGCGGGTCTCGGCAACGTGCTCGTCAACGAGGTGTGCTTCCTGCGCGGCATCCGGCCCGACCGTCCCATCGGCGAGGTCGACCTCCCGGCGACCGTCGACCTCGCTCGGCGCGTCATCCATGCCAACCGCGACCGCTTCGAGCGCACCACGACCGGCGACACCCGGCCGGGGCGGCGGCTCTGGGTCTACGGGCGGGCGGGCGAGCCCTGCCGCCGGTGCGGCACGCGGATCCTCCACACGCGCCTCGGCCGGAACGACGTCGAACTGCGCGACACCTACTGGTGCCCGCACTGCCAGCCGTGAGTCGCCGGTGCTATGAAACGGGCCCGGTCCACTTCTCGCCCGGGCCCTTGCCGAGCTCGTCGGGGATGACCGAGGCCTCGCGGAACGCGAGTTGGAGCGAGCGGAGGCCGTCGCGAAGCGAGCGCGCGTGCATGTCGCTGATCTCGGGCGCGCCGGCCGTGATGAGTCCGGCGAGGGCGTTGATGAGCTTGCGCGCCTCGTCGAGGTCGGTCTGCGCCTCGGGATCGTCGGCGAGGCCGACCTTGACCGCGGCCGCGCTCATGAGGTGCACGGCGGCGGTCGTGATCACCTCGACGGCGGGCACCTCGGCGATGTCGCGCGTCGCATCGGCGACGGCCCGCTCGGCCTCGCCGGTGGCGGTGTGGTCGGCGTGCTCGGGCGCACGCGTGGGCTCGGGCGATGTGTCGCTCACCGGGGGATTCCTCTGCTAGACTACTGCGGGCTCCGGGGCCAGTCCCCGGTACGAAAGTGGAGAGACTCCCACCCGCGCATACCGCTTCATCAAGGTTACCGGGTCGTTCGCACTCCGCTTCCCCGCTCCGGCGGGGGAGTAGCAAGGGTGCCGCATGAGCCCGCGGTGAGAATTCCGCGGGGCGTCATCGCGTGGATTTTCCGCTCTCGTCGTCGGGCGGCATCCGTCTCCCGATGAGCTGAGAACACAGTTCGAGTAGAGGAGACACGCATCAGCGATCCGCGTACCAATGACCGTATCCGCGTCCCCGAGGTCCGCCTCGTGGGCCCAGGCGGAGAGCAGGTCGGCGTCGTGAAGATCGAGGTGGCACTGCGGCTCGCGCAGGAGGCCGACCTCGATCTCGTCGAGGTCGCGCCGAACTCCCGTCCGCCGGTCGTCAAGATCATGGACTACGGCAAGTACAAGTACGAGGCTGCGCAGAAGGCGAAGGAAGCCCGGCGCAACCAGGCGAACACGATCCTGAAAGAGGTTCGCTTCCGCCTCAAGATCGACAAGCACGACTACGAGACCAAGATGAAGCGCGCCGTCGGCTTCCTGAAGTCGGGCGACAAGGTCAAGGCCATGATCCTGTTCCGGGGTCGCGAGCAGTCGCGTCCCGAGATGGGCGTGCGCCTGCTGCAGCGCTTCGCTGAAGACGTGGCGGAGTACGGCACGGTCGAGCACAACCCCACGATCGACGGCCGCAACATGGTCATGGTCATCGCTCCCCTGAAGAACAAGTCCGAGGCCAAGGCCGAGGCGAATGCACAGCGTGCTGCGGCGAAGCAGCGCCCGGCGGCCGATGCCGAGGGCGACTCGCCGGAGACGGCCGAGGCCACCGAGGCGTAAGGCCAGCACCCCCGTCCGCCACCCCGGTGGCGGCAGAACCAAGGAGATACACGAGAGATGCCGAAGCAGAAGACCCACTCCGGGTCCAAGAAGCGCTTCAAGGTCACCGGCAGCGGCAAGATCAAGAAGCAGCAGGCCGGTATGCGCCACAACCTCGAGGGCAAGTCCTCGGTGCGCACCCGCCGCCTGAACCAGGACAAGGTCGCCTCGGCGCCCGACACCAAGGTCATCAAGAAGCTGCTCGGTCGCTGAGCGACGAGACCCGGTAAGGAAGATACAGAGTCATGGCAAGAGTCAAGCGCGCAGTCAATGCGCACAAGAAGCGTCGGGTCATCCTCGAGCGCGCCGAGGGCTACCGCGGCCAGCGTTCGCGCCTCTATCGTAAGGCGAAGGAGCAGGTCACCCACTCGCTGGTCTACTCCTACAACGACCGCCGCAAGAAGAAGGGCGACTTCCGTCGCCTCTGGATCCAGCGGATCAACGCCGCCGCGCGTCAGAACGGCATCACGTACAACCGCCTCATCCAGGGCCTCGGCCTCGCGGGCATCGAGGTCGACCGTCGCATCCTCGCCGAGCTCGCCGTGAACGAGCCGGCCGCCTTCGCCGGCCTCGTCGAGGCCGCCAAACAGGCGCTCCCGAGCGACGTCAACGCTCCGAAGAACGCGGCCTAGTCCGTCTGATTCGTGCCGACGAACGGCCCGGCACCCCGCGCGGGTGCCGGGCCGTTCCGCATCTCGTCAATACACTTGACACATGCTCGAGAACCCGAGGTCGCCGCGCGTACGGGCCGTCGCGAAGCTCGCGAAGAAGCCCGCGCGGGTCGAGACGGGCATGTTCCTGCTCGAGGGCCCGCAGGCGGTCGCTGAGGCGCTGACCTTCCGGCCCCAACTCGTCGTCGAGCTCTACGCGACACCGACCGCGCTCGAGCGCTACAGCGACATCGGCGACACCGCCATCGACGCCGGCGTCGATGTCGAGTACGTCTCCGAAGAGGTGCTGCAGGCGATGGCCGACACGGTCACGCCGCAGGGTTTCGTCGCGGTCTGCCACCAGTTCCCCACGGCCGTGAAGGACGTCTTCGCCGCGAAGCCGCGCCTCGTCGCCATCCTCGAGGAGGTGCGCGACCCCGGCAACGCCGGCACCATCGTCCGCGCCGCCGATGCCGCGGGCGCCGACGCGGTCGTCTTCACCGGCCGGGCGGTCGACCTCTACAACCCCAAGGTGGTGCGGTCGTCGACGGGCTCGATCTTCCACCTTCCGGTCGCGGTCGGCGCCGAGCTCGAGGACGTGCTGGCGCGCGCTCGCGAGGCCGGGCTGACGGTGCTCGCCGCCGACGTCAAGGGCGAAGACCTCCTCGAAGCGCGCCGCGACGGCGTGCTCGCGCGTCCGACGGCCTGGGTGTTCGGCAACGAGGCACGTGGCCTGCCCGACGACCAGCTGGCGCTCGTCGACCGGGTCGTCACCGTGCCGATCTACGGGCACGCCGAGTCCATGAACCTGGCGACCGCGGCATCCGTCTGCCTCTACGAGAGCGCGTTCGCGCAGCGCGACTGAAGTCACGAATCGGTAAACCCCCCGCATGGGCGGTGGCCGACGCATGCCTCCGAGCCCTAGTTTGGGGGGTATGCCACCGGCCGACACCGCTCCAGCAACGTCGAACATCTCGGTCCGTCGCGGCGAACCGCTCGTGATCGTCGACCACGTCGACAAGCACTTCGGCGATCTCCACGTCCTCAACGACATCAACACCGTGGTCAACCGCGGCGAGGTCGTCGTCGTGATCGGGCCCTCCGGGTCTGGCAAGTCCACGCTGTGCCGCGCGATCAACCGCCTCGAGACCATCGACTCGGGCACGATCACGATCGACGGCGAGAAGCTCCCCGAAGAGGGCGCCGGGCTCGCGAAGCTCCGTGCCGACGTCGGCATGGTCTTCCAGTCGTTCAACCTGTTCGCTCACAAGACCGTGCTCGAGAACGTGACGCTGGCACCGATCAGGGTGAAGCGGATGTCGCGCAAGGATGCCGAGGCCAAGGCCATGGAGCTCCTCGAGCGCGTCGGCGTGGCGAACCAGGCCAAGAAGATGCCCGCGCAGCTCTCCGGCGGCCAGCAGCAGCGCGTGGCGATCGCGCGCTCGCTCGCGATGAACCCGAAGCTCATCCTCATGGACGAGCCCACGAGCGCGCTCGACCCCGAGATGATCAACGAGGTCCTCGACGTCATGGTCGGCCTTGCCGAGCAGGGCATGACGATGATCGTCGTCACCCACGAGATGGGCTTCGCGCGCAAGGCGGCCGACCGCGTGCTGTTCATGGCCGACGGCCGCATCGTCGAAGAGGCGACTCCGGCGCAGTTCTTCGACCACCCCGAGTCCGACCGAGCCAAGGACTTCCTGTCCAAGATCCTCGAGCACTAGACCTCCGGGGCCACGAGCCGCGGAGCACCCGAACGATTCACGAGAGATGAGGCACGAGAGATGAGACGCAGCAGAATCGCACTGGTGGCCGCAGCCGCCGCGACCGCGCTCCTGTTCAGCGGGTGCGCCGCTGACGCCGGCACGCCCGGCGGAGGCGACGAGGCTGAGCCGAGCGTCGAGGAGACGCCCGAGTTCGACGAGGGCACGACCATGGCCGCCCTCGCCGACGAGGGTTCCATCACCATCGGCACGAAGTTCGACCAGCCGCTGTTCGGCCTCGTGGGCCCCGACGGCGTGCCCGTCGGCTTCGACGTCGAGATCGGCAAGATCATCGCCGGCAAGCTCGGCATCGCGCCCGAGGACATCGAGTGGGTCGAGACGGTGTCCGCGAACCGCGAGCCGTTCATCGAGAACGGCCAGGTCGACCTCGTCGTCGCGACGTACACGATCAACGACAAGCGCAAGGAGGTCGTCGACTTCGCCGGCCCGTACTTCGAGGCAGGTCAGTCGATCCTCGTGCTCGAGGACAACGACACGATCGAGAGCGAGGAGGACCTCGTCGGCCAGCCGGTCTGCTCGGTCACGGGCTCGACTCCGGCCGCCAACCTCGCCGAGCTCGGCGCGCAGGTCATCGAGACCGACACCTACAGCAACTGCCTCGAGCCGCTGCGCAGCGGCCAGGCCGTCGCAGTGTCGACCGACAACGTCATCCTGGCGGGACTGATCGACCAGAACCCCGGTGAGTTCAAGCTCGTCGGCGAGCCGTTCACGCAGGAACCGTACGGCATCGGCCTCAAGAAGGGCGATGACGACTTCCGCGACTTCATCAACGACGTGCTCGAGGAGTCGTACGAGGACGGCACGTACGAGGAGGCGTGGGACGCCACTGCCGGCAAGGTGCTCGAGTTCCGCGAGCCGCCGGCCGTCGACCGGTACTGATCGACACGGGGTCCGGGCGCCCGCGACGGCGCCCGGATCCACCGGGTCGTCGACCGACCCGACTGGACAGGAAGGACCGAGGTGGACGCGGTCATCGAAAACCTCCCGATCTTCTTCCGGGGCTTCGGCATGACGCTGCTGCTCCTGGTGGTCTCGGGGATCGCGGCGCTCGTGATCGGCACGCTGATCGCCGCGATGCGCATCTCACCGGTGGCGTCACTTCGGTGGTTCGCGACGGTCTACACCGAGCTCGTGCGCAACACGCCGCTCACGCTCGTTCTGTTCTTCTGCGCGTTCGTGCTCCCGCAGCTCGGCTCGCGACTGGACTACTCGGTGGCGGCCATGATCGGCCTGTCCGTGTACACGTCCCCGTTCGTGGCCGAGGCGTTGCGATCGGGCGTGAACGGCGTGCCCGTCGGCCAAGCCGAGGCGGCGCGGAGCGTCGGCTTCGGCTTCTCCCAGACCGTCGGCCTCATCGTGCTGCCCCAGGCGTTCCGGATGACCATCCCGCCGCTCATCAACGTGTTCATCGCCCTGACGAAGAACACGTCGGTCGCGGGCGGGTTCTTCGTGGTCGAGCTGTTCGCGGTCGGCCGCACCCTCTCGAATGCGAACGGCGACGCGGTGATCCCGATCCTCCTCGGCGTCGCGACCTTCTACCTGATCATCACGGTGCCGCTGGGCCTGCTCGCGGCGCGCCTCGAACGACGTTGGGTGGTGCAGCGATGACCGGATCGAGCGTCCTCTTCGACGCGCCGGGCCCCGTGGCCCGCCGAAATTCCCTGATCGCATCCGTCATCGGCGGCCTCGCCATCGCGGGCGGCCTGTTGTGGATCTTCCTCACGCTGAATGCGCCCCGCGGGGACTTGCCGGGCTACTTCGACCCGTCGCGGTGGGACATCTTCGCCGACCCGACCGTGTGGCGCTATATCTTCGTCGCCGGGGTCTGGGGCACGCTTCGCGCCGCCCTGACCGCCGCGGTCTTCGCGCTCATCCTCGGCATCGTCTTCTCGCTGCTTCGCAGCGCGCACAACCCATGGATCCGCATCCCGACGGCGGTGGTACTCGAGTTCATCCGCGGCATGCCGGTGCTGCTGATGATGCTGTTCATCCTGCTCGTGCTGAACACCGGGTCCTTCTGGGCCGTCGTCGCCGCACTCTCGCTCTACAACGGCGTGCTGATCGGCGAGGCGCTCCGCGCCGGACTCGCGGCCCTGCCGAAGGGCCAGCGCGAGGCCGGCCTCAGCCTCGGCATGCGGAACATGCAGTCCAAGATGCTCATCGAGTTCCCGCAGGCGTTCCGGCAGATGCTGCCGATCATCATCGCCCAGCTCGTCGTGCTCCTGAAGGACACCTCCCTGGGCTACATCGTCGGCTACGTCGAGCTCCTGCGCGTCAACATGAACCAGCTCGCGAGCTTCTACGGCAACTACTACCTGTTCTCGTTCTTCGTCGTCACGCTCGTGCTGTACCTCGCGATGAACCTGTCGCTGTCGTGGTTCGCGAGATGGGTCGCCAAGCGCACGGCGCGCCGCACCGGCATGAAGCCGCCGAGCCCCGAGGACGAGGACCAGGCCCTGCTCAGGGCGCGGGTGATCGCCGAGTCGCAGCAGGTGGGTCAGGGCGGCGGCGCCGCCTGAGCATCGGGATGGCGCGGCTCGCCCACTAGACTCGTTCTTCGTGTCCGAGCCCCTCCAGATCACCGAACCGGCCGTCGAGGCCGCCGTCGAGGCGGCCCTCGCGGCGATCGCCGCGGCGGGCGACTCCGCGGCCCTGAAGGCCGTGCGCGCCGAGCACACGGGCGAGAAGTCGACCCTCGCGCGACTGAACGCGTCGCTGCGCAACGTACCGAACGACCAGAAGGCCGCCCTCGGCAAGCTCGTCGGCTCGGCCCGCGGGCGCGTGAACCAGGCGTTCGCCGCGCGCGAGGCCGAGATCGTCGCGGCCGAAGCCGAGGCGCAGCTCGCCGCCGAGGCGGTGGACGTCACGGCGCTGCCCTCGCGCTTCGCCCCCGGCGCGCGCCATCCGCTCACCCTGCTGCAAGACAGGGTGTGCGACGTCTTCACCGGCATGGGGTGGGAGATCGCCGAAGGCCCCGAGGTCGAGAGCGAGTGGTTCAACTTCGACGCGCTGAACTTCGACGCCGACCACCCGGCGCGCGCGATGCAGGACACCTTCTTCGTCGACCCGCCCGAGGCGCACCTCGTGCTGCGGACCCACACCAGCCCCGTGCAGGTGCGGTCGATGCTCGACCGCGAGGTGCCGATCTACGTGCTCGCACCGGGCCGCGTGTACCGCACCGACGAGTTCGACGCCACGCACCTGCCCGTCTTCATGCAGTTCGAGGGCCTCGCGGTCGACAAGGGCCTGACGATGGCGCATCTGCGGGGCACGCTCGATCACTTCGTGAAGTCGATCTTCGGCGAGGACGCCAAGGTGCGGCTGCGCCCGAGCTTCTTCCCGTTCACCGAGCCGAGTGCCGAGCTCGACTTCTGGCACCCGACCTTCAAGGGCGGTGCGCGCTGGATCGAGTGGGGCGGCTGCGGGATGGTGCACCCCAACGTGCTCGGCGCCGCGGGCATCGACCCCGAGGAGTACACGGGCTTCGCGTTCGGCATGGGCATCGAACGAGGCCTCATGCTCCGCAACGACGTCCAGGACATGCGCGACATGGCCGAGGGCGACATCCGCTTCTCACAGCAGTTCGGAATGGTGGTCTAACGATGCGAGTGCCGCTCAGCTGGCTCGCCGAGTACGTCGACCTGCCCCCGGGCACGTCGCTCGAAGACGTGCACGCCGCGCTCGTGCGCGTCGGGCTCGAGGAGGAGGACGTGCACACGTTCGACCTCGAGGGCCCGATCGTCGTGGGCGAGGTGCTCGAGTTCGTCGAGGAACCGCAGTCCAACGGCAAGACCATCCGCTGGTGCCAGGTGCGCGTCGCGCCCGAGGGCGAGACCGCGGCCGACGGCGGTGAGGCGGTGCACGGCATCGTGTGCGGTGCGCGCAACTTCCTCGTGGGCGACAAGGTCGTCGTGACGCTCCCGGGCTCGGTGCTGCCCGGGCCGTTCCCGATCGCCGCCCGGAAGACCTACGGGCACGTCTCCGACGGCATGATCGCGTCGGCGCGCGAGCTCGGACTCGGCGAGGACCACGACGGAATCCTGCGCCTCTCGACACTCGGCATCGACGCACCGGTCGGCACCGATGCCATCGCGCTGCTCGGGCTCGACGACGCGGCGGTCGAGATCAACGTCACGCCCGACCGCGGCTACGCGTTCTCGATCCGGGGCGTCGCGCGCGAGTACGCACACGCGACCGGGGCTGTGTTCCGCGACCCGGCGGGCCAGGTCGAGGCCGCGACGGTGCCAGCCGAGGATGGCGCCGACAGCGCGTTCCCCGTGCGCGTCCACGATTCGGCGCCCATCCGCGGGCGCGTCGGCGCGAGCGTCTTCGCGACGCGCATCGTGCGCGACATCGACCCCAGCCGGCCCACGCCGGCGTGGATGATCGCGCGACTCAAGCTCGCCGGCATCCGCTCGCTCTCGTTGCCCGTCGACATCACGAACTACGTCATGCTCGAGCTCGGGCAGCCGATCCACGGCTACGACCTCGACGCGCTGCAGGGCGGCATCGTCGTGCGCCGCGCGCAGCCCGGCGAAACGCTCGAGACCCTCGACGGCAAGGTCCGCACGCTCGACCCCGAGGACCTGCTCATCACCGACGACCGCGGGGCGATCGGCCTCGCGGGCGTCATGGGCGGCGCCGAGACCGAGATCGGCGACGCCACGCGCAACGTGCTGATCGAGGCCGCGAACTTCGATCCCGTGTCGATCGCGCGCACCGCTCGCCGTCACAAGCTGCCGAGCGAGGCGTCCAAGCGCTTCGAACGTGGCGTCGATCCCTCCATCGCCGGCGCGGCGGCCACACGTGTCGCCCAACTGCTCGTCGACCTCGCCGGCGGTACCGCCGAGCCCGGCGGCTCACTCATCCACGAGGCGCCCGAGCGCGAGGCCATCCTGCTGCCCGACGGCTACGTGACCGAGCTCATCGGCGTCGAGTACACCACCGACGAGGTGCACGACGCCCTTGCCGAGGTCGGCGGGCGCGTGACCCGCGTCGATGGCGGCCTCGAGGTGGTGCCGCCGACGTGGCGTCCCGACCTCACGGCCAAAGCCGACCTCGCGGAAGAGGTTGCGCGCCTGCTCGGCTACGACCGCATTCCGTCGGTCCTTCCGGTCGCGCCGCCCGGACGCGGCCTCACACGCTCGCAGCGCGTGCGACGGGGCGTGGCCGATGCGCTCGCGGCGGCTGGAGCGACCGAGGTGCTCGCCTTCCCGTTCGTCACCGATGACGACAACGCCGTCTACGGCTCGGCCGACGGGTCGCCGGTCTCGAGCGTGAAGCTCGCGAACGCGCTCGACGCCTCCGCGCCCTTCCTGCGTCGCTCGCTGCTACCGGGCCTGGTCGGGATCGCTCGGCGCAACCTGTCCCGCGGCCTCACCGACCTCGACGTGTTCGAGCTCGGACTCGTCTTCCTGCCCGAGCGCGACCGCGCCTACGGCACCGCGGAGCTGCCGATCGGATGGGAGCGCCCGTCCGAGGCGATCCTCGATGCGCTGAACGCGGGGATTCCCCGGCAGCCGCGTCACGTGGGCGTCCTGCTCACGGGCGACCTCAGCCCGAAGCAGCCGGGCCGCGTGGCGGAGGCGGCCGGAATCGCCGACGCGCTCGACGCCGTGCGTCGAATCGCCCACGCCGCCGGCGCCGGGGTCGAGTTCGCGCAGGGTACGCACCAGGCGCTGCACCCGGGCCGGACCGCGGAGGTCCGCGTCGCCGGGCAGGTCGTCGGCTACGCCGGCGAACTGCACCCGCGGCTCACCGCCGAGGCCGACCTGCCGCGCGTCGTCGCCGTCGCCGAGGTCGATCTCGACGCGATCCTGGCCCTGACCGACCCGTCCGTCGAGGCGCGTCCGATCGGCACGCTTCCGGCTGCGACGCAGGACCTCTCGCTCGTGGTCGGCGCCGACGTGCCGGCGGCGCGCGTCGCCGAGGCGGTGCGCGAGGGCGCGGGCGAACTGCTCGAGGACCTCCGTCTCGTCGACGACTACCGCGGGCCGGGCCTGCCCGAGGGCGCGAAGAGCCTGACGTTCGCGCTGCGCTTCCGTGCGGCCGACCGCACGCTCACCGCGGCCGAGGCCAGTGAGGCGAAGCTCGCGGGGGCCGCGCTGGCCGCCGAGCGCACGGGTGCGGCCATCCGCGACTAGGTGCACCAGGGGTGACGTCGTCGGTCCGGCGGCGGTAGCGTGAGGCATGGCCGAAGCGAAGACCGTGCCGACGGGCGAATCGGTGTCCGACTTCCTCGCCGCCGTGGAGCCCGCGGGGCGCCGCGCCGACGGGTTCGAACTCCGCGAGCTGTTCGACCGCGTCACCGACACCGACGCCGTCATGTGGGGTCCGTCGATCGTGGGCTACGGCCTCCACCACTACCGGTACGCCAGCGGCCGCGAGGGCGACTGGCCCGTCGTCGGGTTCTCACCGCGGAAGGCGTCGATCTCGCTGTACGGCTTGCAGACGCCGGGCGCCGAGGAGCTCATCGACCGACTGGGCAAGGTCAAGATCGGCGCCGGATGCCTCTGGATCGGACGGCTCGACACCGTCGACCGGCACGTGCTCGAGGATCTCGTCGATCGAGCCTGGGTGCGCACGCGCGGCGATGACGTGAGCTGAGCCGCCTCCGTCCCGGTTTTGCGACCGAGTCCACGGCTCGATAGGGTCGCTTGCATGTCCACCGCCCGGCAGCCCCGAATCGCACGCGTCTCGCGTGTCGTCGTGGTGCGCCGACGTCGTGGCGAGCGCCGAATCCCGGCGACTCCCGCGACGGCCTGAGCCTGCGTCCTGGGCGTCGCCGGAGCCGACTCACTCGACCGATCAGCCCATAAGGTGGAATCCATGACGTTCACCGTCGCCGTGTCCGGCGCGTCCGGCTATGCCGGGGGCGAGTTGCTGCGCCTGCTCGCCGACCATCCCGAGTTCGAGGTGCGCACCGTCACGGCGCACGCGAACGCCGGCCAGCCGTTGAGCGCGGTGCAGCCGCACCTCCGTGGATACACGCACCTCACGCTGAAGGAGACCTCGACCGAGACGCTCGCCGGCCACGACGTGGTGTTCCTCGCGCTGCCGCACGGGGCGTCCGGGGCGATCGCCGCCGAGCTGGGCGACGACACGCTCGTCATCGACTGCGGTGCCGACCACCGGCTCGAGTCCGAGCAGGACTGGGCCGACTTCTACGGCGGCGACTTCCACGGCACGTGGGAGTACGGCGTCCCCGAGCTGCCGAGGATGTCGGGCACGCAGCGCACGCGACTGGCGAAGACCCGACGCATCGCCGCGCCGGGATGCAACGCGTCGACCGTCGCGCTGTCGCTCGCCCCGGGCATCCGCGCCGGCGTCATCGAAGACCGGGACATCGTCTCCGTGCTCGCGGTGGGCCCATCGGGCGCGGGCCGTGCGCTCAAGGCGCACCTGCTCGGGTCCGAGATCCTCGGGTCGGCGAACCCGTATGCCGTGGGCGGCACGCATCGCCACATCCCCGAGATCCAGCAGGCCCTGCGCTGGGCCGGTGCGGCGGAGCCGACGATCTCGTTCACGCCGACGATCGTTCCCATGTCGCGTGGCATCCTGGCGACCTCCACCGCGCGTATCGTGCCCGGCACGGATGCCGCGACGGTCCGCGCCGCGTGGGAGGACGCCTATGCGGGGGAGCAGTTCGTGCAGCTCCTGCCCGACGGGCAGTTCCCGCGCACGGCCGACGTCCTCGGTGCGAACACCGCGCTGCTCGGGCTCGCGGTCGACGAGGCCGCCGGACGGGTCGTGGTCGTCGCGGCCGTCGACAACCTCGTCAAGGGCACCGCGGGCGCGGCGATCCAGTCGGCGAACATCGCGCTCGGCCTCGCCGAGGCGACGGGCCTGCCCGTGAACGGGGTCGCGCCGTGAGCGTCACGTCCCCGGCGGGGTTCGAGGCCGCCGGCATCGCGGCCGGAATCAAGCGCACTGGCGCACTCGACCTGGCCCTCGTCGTCAACCGCGGACCGCGCCAGGCCGGAGCCGCGGTCTTCACCTCCAATCGCGCGAAGGCCAACCCGATCCTGTGGTCGCAGCAGGCCGTCGAGGACGGCGTCGTCTCCGCCGTCGTGCTGAACTCGGGCGGCGCGAACTGCTTCACGGGTCCCGAGGGCTTCCAGGTCACGCACCGCACGGCCGAGGCCGCGGCATCCGCCCTGCACGTCTCTGCCGGCGACGTGCTCGTGTGCTCGACTGGGCTCATCGGCGACCAGCTCGACGGCGAGGTGCTCGAAGAGGGCGTCCTGTCGGCGGCGAATCGCCTCGCGAGCGACGAGGCGGCCGGGGCCGACGCGGCCCGCGCGATCATGACCACCGACTCGCGACCGAAGACGACGCAGGTCGTGGTCGACGGATGGCGCATCGGCGGCATGGCCAAGGGTGCGGGCATGCTCGCACCCGGTCTCGCCACGATGCTCGTCGTGCTCACCACCGACGCCGACCTGCCCTCGGCAGACCTCGACGCCGCGCTCCGCGAGGCGACGCGCGTGACGTTCGACCGGCTCGATTCCGACGGCTGCATGTCGACCAACGACCAGGTCACCCTGCTCGCGTCGGGGGCATCGGGCGTGACACCGGATGCCGCGACCTTCGTCGAGGCGCTCACCACCGCGTGCCGCGATCTCGCCCTCCAGCTGCAGGGCGACGCCGAGGGCGCGAGCCACGACATCGCGATCGAGGTGCGCGGCGCGGCGACCGAGGGTGACGCGGTCGAGGTCGGGCGCTCGGTCGCTAGAAACAACCTGTTCAAGGCCGCGATCTTCGGCAACGACCCGAACTGGGGCCGCGTCCTCGCGGCGATCGGCACCACGCGGGCGGCGTTCGACCCCTACCTCGTCGACGTGACGATGAACGGCGTGCGCGTCTGCCACGCCGGCCGGCCCGATCGGCCGCGCGACGAGGTCGACCTCGCACCGCGGGCCACGCACGTGCGCATCGAGCTGCATGCGGGTGAGGCTTCCGCCACGATCTGGACGAATGACCTCACGCACGACTACGTGCACGAGAACAGTGCGTACTCGAGCTGACATGAGCGAGGAGCAGATGACGCACGACGGCGACGCCCGCACGGATGCCGCCGCTGCCGCCCGCAAGGCCGAGACCCTGATCGAGTCGCTTCCGTGGCTCAAGCGGTTCCACGGCGAGACGATCGTCGTGAAGTTCGGCGGGAACGCGATGGTGAGCCCCGAGCTGCAGCGCGCCTTCGCCGAGGACATGGTGTACCTGCGGTACGCCGGGATCCGACCGGTCGTGGTGCACGGCGGCGGCCCGCAGATCTCCTCGATGCTCGAACGCCTCGGCATCCCGAGCGAGTTCCGAGGCGGATACCGCGTGACCACCCCCGAGACGATGGACGTGGTCCGGATGGTGCTGTCGGGTCAGGTGAACCGCGAGCTCGTGAGCCTGATCAACGAACACGGCCCGCTGGCCGCCGGGCTCTCCGGCGAGGACGCCGGCCTGTTCCGCGGGCGACGGCGCGGCGCGGTGGTCGACGGCGAGGAGGTCGACCTCGGCCTGGTCGGCGACGTGGTCGCGGTCGAACCCGAGGCGGTGCTCGCGCAGGTCGATGCGGGGCGTATCCCGGTCGTCTCCTCGATCGCGCCCGACCTCGACCAGCCGGGGCAGTCGCTCAACGTCAACGCCGACTCCGCCGCGGCGTCGCTCGCGGTCGCGCTCGGGGCCGCGAAGCTCGTCATCCTCACCGACGTCGCGGGGCTCTACCGCGACTGGCCCAACCGCGACTCGCTCGTTTCCGAGATCGATGCGGCCGAGCTCGAGGCCCTGCTGCCGTCGCTCGAGTCCGGCATGATCCCGAAGATGGCCGCGTGCCTCGAGGCCGTGGCCGGAGGCGTGCCGAAGGCGGCGATCATCGACGGGCGCGTGCCGCACTCGATCCTGCTCGAGGTGTTCACGAAGCAGGGCATCGGCACCGAGGTCGTGCCGACGGCCCGGGTCGCGTCGACGACGGATGCCGCTGGGGTGACCGCATGACCGGATGGCGCGAACGCTTCGAGCACCGCATGATGCGCACGCTCGGGATGCCGCTGCGCAAGCTCGAACGCGGCGAGGGCGCCTGGGTCTGGGACGACGAGGGCACGCGCTACCTCGACTTCCTGGCGGGCATCGCCGTGAACTCGCTCGGTCACGCCCACCCGGTGTTCGTCGAGGCGGTGTCGCGGCAGGCCGCGACGCTCGCGCACGTGTCGAACTACTTCGCGACCGAACCGGCGCTCGAGCTCGCCGACCGGCTCGCCCGTCTGACGGGCGCCGGTGAGGCAGGACGCGTCTGGTTCGGCAATTCGGGCGCCGAGGCGAATGAAGCCGCGTTCAAGCTCGCCCGGCTGAACAACTCGGGCGGAGCCCGCTCGCGCGTGCTCGCGCTCGTCGACGCCTTCCACGGGCGGACGATGGGCTCGCTCGCGCTGACCGGCAAGCCGGCCATGCGCGAAGCGTTCGAGCCGCTGCCCGGGGGCGTGCACCACATCCCGTCGAGCATCGACGCGCTCGAAGCCGAGCTCGATGACGGCGTCGCCGCCCTCATCGTCGAACCGATCAAGGGCGAGGCGGGCGTGCTCGACCTGCCCGAGGGCTACCTGCAGGCGGCGCGCGAGCTCACCCACCGCCACGGGGCGCTCCTCATCGTCGACGAGATCCAGACCGGCGCCGGCCGCACGGGCGAGTGGTTCGCCTACCAGCACGCCGGCATCCTGCCCGACGCCATCACCGTCGCCAAGGGGATCGGCGGCGGCTTCCCGATCGGGGCGCTCGTCACGTTCGGCCACGCCTCCGAGCTCTACTCGAAGGGACAGCACGGGTCGACGTTCGGCGGCAACCCGCTCGCGACGACCGTGTCGAACGCCGTGCTCGGCGAGATCGAGCGAGCCGGACTCGTCGAGAACGCCGCGCGCCGCGGCGCCGAGCTGCGAGAACGCGTGCTCGGGCTCGGCTCGCCGCTCGTCGCGGGCGTCCGCGGACGGGGCCTGCTCCTGGGCGTCGCGCTCACCGAACCGGCCGCCGCGGCGGTCTCGGCGTCGGCCCTCGATGCGGGACTCATCGTGAACGCCGCCAACGACGCGACCATCCGGATCGCGCCCCCGCTGAACGTCGGCGACGCCGAGCTCGACGAGTTCGAGGCGCGGTTCTCGCGCGCGCTCGGAGCGGTCGCCGTCGCCACCCACTGACCCGACCGCGCGCGCGCCGCTTGCGCGCCTGAACGGAAGCCCATATGACCCGCCACTTCCTCCGCGACGACGACATCACCCCGGCCGAGCAGGCCGAGATCCTCGACTTGGCTGCGCAACTCAAGGCCGACCGATGGTCGCAGACACCGCTCGCCGGCCCGCAGACCGTCGCCGTGATCTTCGACAAGTCGTCGACCCGCACGCGCGTCTCGTTCGCGGTCGGCATCGCCGACCTCGGTGGCTCTCCGCTGATCATCTCGACCGCCTCGAGCCAGCTCGGCGGCAAGGAGACGCCGTCCGACACGGCACGGGTGCTCGAGCGGATGGTGTCGGCCATCGTGTGGCGCACCTACGCGCAGTCCGGGCTCGACGAGATGGCCGCGGGCACCACGGTGCCCGTCGTCAACGCGCTCTCCGACGACTTCCACCCGTGCCAGCTCCTCGCCGACCTGCTCACGATCCGCGAGCACAAGGGCACCCTCGCCGGACTCACGGTCGCGTTCCTCGGCGACGGTGCCTCGAACATGGCGCAGTCGTACGTGCTCGCGGGCGCCACCGCCGGCATGCACGTACGCGTGGCCGCCCCCGAGGAGTTCTCGCCCGCGGCATCCGTCGTCGCCGATGCCGACCGCATCGCCGCAGGCACCGGCGGATCGGTCGCGCTGTACACCGACCCGGCCGAGGCCGCCGCCGGCGCCGACGTGATCGTCACGGACACGTGGGTGTCGATGGGCAAGGAGGACGAGAAGGCGCACCGGGTCGCGACGTTCGGCGCGTACAAGGTCGACGCCGAGCTCATGTCGCTCGCGAAGCCCGACGCGGTGTTCCTGCACTGCCTGCCCGCCGATCGCGGCTACGAGGTCGCCGCCGACGTCATCGACGGCCCGCAGTCGATCATCTGGGACGAGGCCGAGAACCGGTTGCACGCGCAGAAGGCGCTGCTCGTGTGGCTGCTCGCCAGGAAGGACGTGTGAGCATGGCCGGGACGAACGGCACCGACGACCGGCACGGCACCAATGAGGGCTCGCTCTGGGGTGCGCGGTTCGCGGGCGGCCCGTCGCCCGAGCTGCAGCGACTCTCGAAGTCGACCCACTTCGACTGGCAGCTCGCGCCGTACGACCTCGCGGGGTCCCGGGCACACGCCCGCGCGCTCGCCGCGGCCGGCTACCTCGAGCCGGGCGAGCTCGACCGCATGCTCACCGGACTCGACGCACTCGAGGCGCGCGTGCTGTCGGGCGACCTCGTCGCGGCCGATTCCGACGAGGACGTGCACGGCGCGCTCGAAGCCGCGCTCATCGCCGAGGTCGGCCCGGAGCTCGGGGGCAAGCTGCGTGCCGGCCGCAGCCGCAACGACCAGATCGCCACGCTCGTGCGCCTCTACCTCAAGGACCACGCCGCGACCATCGGGCGTCAGCTCGTCCATCTCATCGATGCGCTCGCGGCCCAGGCCGACCAGCACCGCACGGCGATCATGCCGGGGCGCACCCACCTGCAGCACGCCCAGCCCGTGCTGCTCGCGCACCACCTGCTCGCGCACGGCTGGTCGCTCTCGCGCGACCTCGAGCGGCTCGCCGACTGGTTGAAGCGTGCGGATGTCTCGCCCTACGGCGGCGGTGCGCTCGCCGGCTCGACGCTCGGCCTCGATGCCGCCGCCGTCGCGCGCGACCTCGGCCTCGCCGCTCCGGCCGAGAACTCGATCGATGCCACCGCGAGCCGCGACGTGGTCGCCGAGTTCGCATTCGTCACCGCGATGATCGGGATCGACCTCTCGCGCATCGCCGAGGAGGTCATCCTCTGGAACACGCGCGAGTTCGGCTTCGTCACGCTCGACGACGCCTACTCGACCGGGTCGTCGATCATGCCGCAGAAGAAGAACCCCGACATCGCCGAGCTCGCGCGCGGCAAGTCCGGGCGCCTCATCGGCAACCTCACGGGGCTGCTCGCGACGCTCAAGGCGCTGCCGCTCGCGTACAACCGCGACCTGCAGGAGGACAAGGAGCCCGTCTTCGACTCGGTCGAGACGCTCGAGGTGCTGCTGCCGGCGTTCACCGGCATGATCGAGACCGTCACGTTCCACACCGACCGCATGGCCGAGCTCGCGCCGGCGGGCTTCTCGCTGGCGACGGATGTCGCGGAGTGGCTCGTGAAGCGTCGCGTGCCGTTCCGCGACGCGCACGAGATCACGGGCGCGCTCGTGCGGTACGCCGAGGAGCACTCGCTCGAGCTGCACGAGGTCGACGACGCCGCGCTCGCCGCGATCTCCCCCCAGCTCACGCCCCAGGTGCGCGAGGTCCTGACGATCGAGGGCTCCGTCGCGAGCCGCGACGGCGTGGGCGGCACCGCGCCCGCCGGCGTCGAGGCGCAGTTCGCGGCGCTGGCCGACCGCGTTCGTCACCTCGTGCAGGCGCTCCCCGGCGGCGACGTCTGAGGCGACGCACCATGACCACGGGCGAGCGGATGGCGCGGGCGGCGGACGACGCCGCCCTGGTGCAGCCCGACCGCGCGTGGTTCCTCCGGGACTCCGTGGCACTCGCGCCGCTCCTGCTCGGCGCGGTGCTCGCGTACGAATCGGATGAGGGACGCGTGGCGGTGCGGCTCTCCGAGCTCGAGGCGTACCGGGGCGTCGGCGTCGATCCGGGTTCGCACGCGTTCCGGGGCCGGACCGCGCGCAACGCCGTCAT
Organism: Agromyces flavus; assembly: GCF_900104685.1. Lineage (NCBI taxonomy): Bacteria > Bacillati > Actinomycetota > Actinomycetes > Micrococcales > Microbacteriaceae > Agromyces > Agromyces flavus. The sequence goes on along the minus strand of NZ_LT629755.1, from coordinate 1,513,761 downwards.
GTTCGGCGACGGCGGCCACCTGTACGCCTACTTCACGTACGGCATGCACACGTGCCTGAACATCGTCGCCGACCACGCCGGCACATCGGGCGGGGTGCTGCTGCGGGGCGGCACGATCGTCGAGGGCCTGGACCTGGCCCGATCGCGTCGACCGCGTTCGACCGAGCGGGACCTGGCTCGCGGACCGGCCCGCCTCGCGCAGGCGCTCGGCGTCCCGCTCGCACGCAACGGGAGCGACCTGCTCACGGCGCCGTTCGAACTGCGGGTCCCGGCCGAGCCGCTGGTGCACGAGACCGGTCCGCGCACGGGCATCGCCGGTGCCGGGGGAGCCGTGGAGTACTCCTGGCGGTTCTGGCTGCCGGGGGACCCGGGCGTCTCGGTCTACCGGCGACATCCGAAATCGCACTGAGCGCGCGGCCTGGTCGGCGGGCGCCAGCGCTGGGCGTACGGGACCCGCTCAGCGGATCGCCATGTGCACCGTCAGCGCGGCGGCGCAGGCCCAGATGAGGCTCGCGAAGGTGCCGATGATGAAGCGCTCGCGCGCCTCGGGCGCTTCGAGCTCGGTGAATCGGCCGACGCCCTTGATCGCCACGACGATCGCCAGTCCTTCGGGGAAGCCGGCGATGATCGAGCCCGCTGCCCCCACGCGCTCGAGGATCCCGATCGTCAGGCCGCCGCGCAGCACCTCGCGTCGCGGGGCGGCGATGCCGGGCTCGCGCGGCTCGTCGGAGCGCACCGCCACGAGGATGCCGCCGTGCGCGCCGGGCGCCGCGCTGCCGCCCATGGCCAGCTGAAGTGCGGTGGCCGCCGCGGGGCTGCCGCCGAAGACGGCGACGGTCATGCCGAGCAGGGCGATGAGCGGCGCTGCGACGGGCGGGACGTCGGCCTGCGCGGTCGATGCGCCGACGAGCGCGACCACTACGGCGCCACCGGCGATGTACAGGTAGGGCGGACGGGGACGGTGATACGCGAGGACCGAGAACACCGCGGCGATCGCCAGCGAGCCGATGATCACGGCCCAGCCGAATGCCGACATGGCATCGTTCAGGTTCACGTCGTCTCCGCTCCTCTGGGGTGGGTCCGCGACCGTCGGGGGCGGTCGGGGCGTCGTCGATCGAGCCTAGCGATCGCCGCCGTCACCGCCGGTGAGCCCCGTCCGGGCGCGTCGCGCTGCGGCAGGGTCGGCGGCGAGGTCGAGGTCGGCGAGGAGCCGCACGAGTCCGGGTCGGGCATCGTCGTCGATCGACCACACCGCCGCCTTCAGGCGCTGGCTGACGGCCGCGTCGGAGATGCCCAGCGTCTCGGCCGCTCGTTTCTGGCTGCCGACCTCGCGGACGAGGTCGATCGCCTCCCAGCCCTGCGGGCTGCGACGGTCGCGCACGAGCAGGAGCAGGCGGACGAGCGGCTCGAGCTCGGCGGGCCCGAGCGCCGGCGCCGAGGCATCCGTCGCCGTCGCCGGATCGATCGCCGCGCGCAGTGCGAACCTGCCCTCCGCGCGCTTGGCGGCGTCGACCGCCTCGCGCGCGGCGATGAACGCACCGCCCGCGGCCTTGCGCACGGCATCGGGCAGCGGAGTGCGCACCTCACCGACGCCCAGCCCGGTGCTCCAATGACCGTCGCGGCCGAGCGCGAGCACGAGGTCGAGCGCGACGTCGGCGTGCTCGGTGAGCGCCTGGAGCTCATCGCCGGCGGTCTGGTCGACGGGCAGTCGCAGGCGGTCGCCGAATCGCCGCTGCAGTTCGGCCTGCATCGCGGCGGATCGATCGATGTCGGTGCGGCTGCCGACCTGGTCGGCGGTGATGACGAACACACGGACCTCCCCGGGTCATCCGATCTGAAGGTACCATCCTTCGGTCGTCAAAATCAAGTCACCGGACTTGATAGGTGCCGATGAAGCCGCATGGCTTCGGGATGCGCAACCATCCCCGCTGCTACCCTTGCTCACGTGTCCGACCCCGCCATCCTCGCCGAACAGCAGAACGACCCCACGTTCGACGACGTCTGGGACGAGCTCCGCTGGCGCGGGCTCGTCCACGTCTCGACCGATGAGGCCGCGCTGAAGGAACTGCTCGCGGGCGAGCCGATCACGTACTACTGCGGGTTCGACCCGACCGCGCCGAGCCTGCACCTCGGCAACCTCGTGCAGATCCTCACGCTCCGCCGTCTCCAGCTCGCCGGCCACAAGCCGCTCGGCCTCGTCGGCGGATCGACCGGGCTCATCGGGGATCCCCGTCCGACTGCCGAGCGCACCCTGAACACCAAGGAGACCGTCGCCGAGTGGGTCGAGCGGCTCCGCGCGCAGATCAGCCGATTCCTCTCCGCCGAGGGCGAGAACGCCGTCCGCATGGTGAACAACCTCGACTGGACCGCCGGCCTGTCCGCCATCGACTTCCTGCGCGACATCGGCAAGCACTACCGCGTCGGCACGATGCTCAAGAAGGATGCCGTGGCCTCGCGCCTGAGCTCCGACGCGGGCATCAGCTACACCGAGTTCAGCTACCAGATCCTGCAGGGGTTCGATTACCTCGAGCTGTACCGCCAGTACGACTGCGTGCTGCAGACCGGCGGAAGCGACCAGTGGGGCAACCTCACGAGCGGCACCGACCTGATCCACCGCGTCGAGGGCCGGCACGTCCACGCGATCGGCACCCCGCTCATCACGAACTCCGACGGCACCAAGTTCGGCAAGAGCGAGGGCAACGCGATCTGGCTCGATGCCGACATGTGCAGCCCGTACCGCTTCTACCAGTTCTGGTTGAACACCGACGACGCCGACGTGATCGATCGGCTCAAGGTCTTCACGTTCCTCTCGCGAGCACGCATCGACGAGCTCGCCGAGAAGGTCGAGTCCGAGCCGTTCCGCCGCGAGGCGCAGCGGGTGCTGGCGCACGAGGTCACCACCCTCGTGCACGGGGCGGATGCGACGGCCGCGGTCGTCGCGGCGTCGCAGGCGCTGTTCGGCCAGGGCGACCTCGCGGGGCTCGACCAGGGCACGCTCGAGGCCGCGCTGCGCGAACTGCCGAACACCGACGCCGCGCCGGGTGCGCCCATCGTGCAATTGCTCGTCGACACGGGCCTCGTCTCGAGCCTCAGCGAGGGCCGCCGGGCGATCGCCCAGGGCGGCGTCTCGCTCGACAACGTGCGCATCGACGATGAGGGCGCCACGATCGACGGCCGTGTGCCGTCGGGCGGTATGGCCGTGCTGCGTCGGGGCAAGAAGACCCTCGCGGGCGTCTTCGTCCGGTAGGTCGCCATGGCGCACGGGGGAGCGGGCGACCGCCTCCTCGCGCGCGTCTGGGCCGAGCTCGGGCGCGACCCGGGCGAGTTGCGCGCGCTCGCGCCGCTGCCGGCGGTGCCGCTCCCGGCGAGACTCGACGTGTCGTCGCTCGCCGTGGCAACCGTCGCGGCGGCGAGCCTCGCCGGCTGGGCGCACGAGGCCGGACCGGGATCGTTGCACCTCGACGGCGCGCGCATCGCGACCGCGTTCACGAGTGAACGCGTCGTCGAGTTCGACGGCCGCGCGCCCGACGTGTGGGCCCCGCTGTCGGGATTCCGGCGCGCGCGGGACGGATGGGTTCGCACGCACGGCAACTACCCGCACCACGCCGAGGCGTTGCGACGAGTGCTCGGACTCTCCGAGGCGGATGCCGCGGCGCCGGCGATCGCCGACGCGGCGGTCGCGTCGTGGGAGGCCGACGACCTCGCGAAAGCGGTGACCGCAGCGGGCGGCATGTGCGTCGCGGTCGCACCCGAGGTCCGCGCGGTCGACGCGGCCCTGGCCGAGACGCCGCTGATCGAGGTGACGGCGCGGGCGGATGGCACGGCTCCGCCTTCCGCGGTCCACCGCCGCGACGGGCTGCCGCTCGCCGGCGTGCGCGTGCTCGACCTGACGCGGGTGATCGCCGGTCCGGTCGCCACGCGCACCCTCGCGCTCCTGGGTGCCGACGTGCTGCGCGTCGACCCGCCGTCACCGCCCGAGATCGGGTGGCAGCATCTCGACACGGGTCCGGGCAAGCGCAGCGCGATCCTCGATCTCACGACGGCCGATGACGCCGCGCGGTTCGACGAACTGCTCGGGTCGGCCGAGGCCATCGTGCTCGGGTACCGGCCGAGCGCCCTGCGGCGCCTCGGACTCGAGCCGGCGGCGATCCTGGAGCGCTTCCCCGGCCTCGTGGTCGCCCAGCTCTCCGCGTGGGGCGTCGACGGCCGTGCGGGTGAGCGCGGCGGGTTCGACAGCCTCGTGCAGGCGGCATCCGGGATCGCGATCGTCGAAGGCGGCTCGGATGCGCCGGGCGCGTTGCCCGCTCAGGCGCTCGACCATGCGACGGGCTACCTCCTCGCTGCGGCGATCACCACGCTGGTCGAGCGGCGGCGAGCCGAAGGCGGCTCGTGGCTCGCGCGGATGTCGCTGCGACGGACGGCCGCGGAGCTGCTCACGATGCCCCGACGCGCCGACCCGTCGCCCCCCGGCATCGGCGACGTGGAGCGCGCGGGGAACACGACGACGCTCTCCGGCCCCGCCGGCTCCCAGCGGATCCCGCTGCCGGCGATCGCATCGCCGGACGGCCCGATGACGTGGCGCCAGGCCCCGCATCAGTGGGGATCGGACATCGCCGGATGGGCGGACTGAGGCGCGACACGCCCGGGATGCAGGGCCAAGTTGCGGCGCCCCCGGGATCTCCGTAAAGTATTCATTCGTTGCCCCACAGGAGCGAGAGAGGCGAAGAGCTTCTCCTCCTCAAGCGGCACGATCCCGAACCTCACGATCTGATCGTCCAGGTTCGAAGCGTCCGGCTCGGTCCCACGGGATCCCCGGATGATGACAACGAAACAGCCTCGGCTGATCGGTCCGCGTCGAGCGGTCGTGACCCGGGTGCGTCCGTTTCTTGAGAACTCAACAGCGTGCACTATGTTCAATGCCAATTTTTTGAACCCCGTGTTTCTTGCCTCGTTTTTGGGGTGGGGGATGGGTTTCCTTTGATTGATGGACAATTTGATTTTCGAGTCAGTTGTTTCTCTGTCAGTGATTGAACTTGACCTTCCTTTCGGGGTTGGTTGAACCATTTTTTTTGGAGAGTTTGATCCTGGCTCAGGACGAACGCTGGCGGCGTGCTTAACACATGCAAGTCGAACGATGAACCGGGTGCTTGCACCTGGGGATTAGTGGCGAACGGGTGAGTAACACGTGAGTAACCTGCCCTGGACTCTGGGATAACCCCGAGAAATCGGAGCTAATACCGGATAGGACCTTTCCTCGCATGAGGTTGGGTGGAAAGTTTTTTCGGTTTGGGATGGACTCGCGGCCTATCAGCTTGTTGGTGAGGTAATGGCTCACCAAGGCGTCGACGGGTAGCCGGCCTGAGAGGGTGACCGGCCACACTGGGACTGAGACACGGCCCAGACTCCTACGGGAGGCAGCAGTGGGGAATATTGCACAATGGGCGCAAGCCTGATGCAGCAACGCCGCGTGCGGGATGACGGCCTTCGGGTTGTAAACCGCTTTTAGTAGGGAAGAAGCCTTTCGGGGTGACGGTACCTGCAGAAAAAGGACCGGCTAACTACGTGCCAGCAGCCGCGGTAATACGTAGGGTCCGAGCGTTGTCCGGAATTATTGGGCGTAAAGAGCTCGTAGGCGGTTTGTCGCGTCTGCTGTGAAATCCCGGGGCTCAACTCCGGGCCTGCAGTGGGTACGGGCAGACTTGAGTGGTGTAGGGGAGACTGGAATTCCTGGTGTAGCGGTGGAATGCGCAGATATCAGGAGGAACACCGATGGCGAAGGCAGGTCTCTGGGCACTTACTGACGCTGAGGAGCGAAAGCGTGGGGAGCGAACAGGATTAGATACCCTGGTAGTCCACGCCGTAAACGTTGGGCGCTAGATGTGGGGACCTTTCCACGGTTTCCGTGTCGTAGCTAACGCATTAAGCGCCCCGCCTGGGGAGTACGGCCGCAAGGCTAAAACTCAAAGGAATTGACGGGGGCCCGCACAAGCGGCGGAGCATGCGGATTAATTCGATGCAACGCGAAGAACCTTACCAAGGCTTGACATATACGAGAACACCGTAGAGATACGGGACTCTTTGGACACTCGTATACAGGTGGTGCATGGTTGTCGTCAGCTCGTGTCGTGAGATGTTGGGTTAAGTCCCGCAACGAGCGCAACCCTCGTCGCATGTTGCCAGCACGTTATGGTGGGGACTCATGTGAGACTGCCGGGGTCAACTCGGAGGAAGGTGGGGATGACGTCAAATCATCATGCCCCTTATGTCTTGGGCTTCACGCATGCTACAATGGCCGGTACAAAGGGCTGCGATGTCGTAAGGCGGAGCGAATCCCAAAAAGCCGGTCTCAGTTCGGATTGAGGTCTGCAACTCGACCTCATGAAGTCGGAGTCGCTAGTAATCGCAGATCAGCAACGCTGCGGTGAATACGTTCCCGGGCCTTGTACACACCGCCCGTCAAGTCATGAAAGTCGGTAACACCCGAAGCCGGTGGCCTAACCCTTGTGGAGGGAGCCGTCGAAGGTGGGATCGGTGATTAGGACTAAGTCGTAACAAGGTAGCCGTACCGGAAGGTGCGGCTGGATCACCTCCTTTCTAAGGAGCATCTGGAGGTTTCGGCCTTCCAGGCATGCCAGATCAGCGGCATACGTTCGCTGCTGGCAGCTCATGGGTGGAACATTGACATAGGCATCAGCTGAGTCGTCCTGGTTTCAGTACGCCGGTCCTTCGGGGCTGGTTGGAACGGGTCGGGGCGAGGGGGTTGGTGCGTGCACGCTGTTGGGTCCTGAGGGACCGGGCGCAGTCCTGCTGCGGGTCGCATCTTCGGGTGCGGGTTCGTGGTGGGGCGGTTTGGACTCTTCAGGCCTTCACCGAGGTCGGCGGTTGCCGGCGGGGGTGGGGGTTCTGGCCGTCTGTTGAGAACTACATAGTGGACGCGAGCATCTTAGAAGCAGCCTTCGGGCTGTTTCACAATAGGTGAGTCGCCAGGTGGGTGCCTTTCGGGGTGCCTGTGCTGGCGTCTTCACTGGTCAATTTCGCATCCGGGCCTTCGGGTTCGGGTGTGCGATTCGAACTCATGTGATTTCAAGTTTCTAAGAGCAAACGGTGGATGCCTTGGCATCTGGAGCCGAAGAAGGACGTCGTAATCTGCGATAAGCCTCGGGGAGCTGATAAACGAGCTGTGATCCGAGGATTTCCGAATGGGGAAACCCCGCCGGGCCCCTTGTGGTGACCTGGTGACTCCCGCCTGAATATATAGGGCGGGTAGAGGGAACGTGGGGAAGTGAAACATCTCAGTACCCACAGGAAGAGAAAACAACCGTGATTCCGTGAGTAGTGGCGAGCGAAAGCGGATGAGGCTAAACCGGTCATGTGTGATACCCGGCAGGGGTTGCATGGTCGGGGTTGTGGGACCTTTCGCGCTGTTCTGCCGGGCAGCGGCGGTGACGTGTCGTGTATAGACGAACCGGATTGAAAGCCGGACCAGAGTGGGTGTGAGTCCCGTAGTCGAAATGCGCGGCCGGCCGGAGAGGTATCCCAAGTAGCACGGGGCCCGAGAAATCCCGTGTGAATCTGTCAGGACCACCTGATAAGCCTAAATACTCCCAGATGACCGATAGCGGACAAGTACCGTGAGGGAAAGGTGAAAAGTACCCCGGGAGGGGAGTGAAATAGTACCTGAAACCGTTTGCTTACAAACCGTCGGAGCGCCCGTGTTGGTGTGACGGCGTGCCTTTTGAAGAATGAGCCTGCGAGTTAGTGATCTGTGGCGAGGTTAACCCGTGTGGGGCAGCCGTAGCGAAAGCGAGTCTGAATAGGGCGATTCAGTCGCAGGTCCTAGACCCGAAGCGAAGTGATCTATCCATGGCCAGGTTGAAGCGACGGTAAGACGTCGTGGAGGACCGAACCCACTTAGGTTGAAAACTGAGGGGATGAGCTGTGGATAGGGGTGAAAGGCCAATCAAACTTCGTGATAGCTGGTTCTCTCCGAAATGCATTTAGGTGCAGCGTTGCGTGTTTCTTGCCGGAGGTAGAGCTACTGGATGGCCGATGGGCCCCAACAGGTTACTGACGTCAGCCAAACTCCGAATGCCGGTAAGTGAGAGCGCAGCAGTGAGACGGTGGGGGATAAGCTTCATCGTCGAGAGGGAAACAACCCAGACCACCGACTAAGGTCCCTAAGCGCGTGCTAAGTGGGAAAGGATGTGGAGTTGCACAGACAACCAGGAGGTTGGCTTAGAAGCAGCCACCCTTGAAAGAGTGCGTAATAGCTCACTGGTCAAGTGATTCCGCGCCGACAATGTAACGGGGCTCAAGCACGCCACCGAAGTCGTGGCATTACCGCATATCGATAGGCCTTCGTGGTCCAGTCGTGGTGATGGGTAGGAGAGCGTCGTGTGCCGGGTGAAGCGGCGGTGGAAACCAGCCGTGGACGGCACACGAGTGAGAATGCAGGCATGAGTAGCGAAAGACGGGTGAGAAACCCGTCCTCCGGAAGACCAAGGGTTCCAGGGTCAAGCTAATCTGCCCTGGGTAAGTCGGGACCTAAGGCGAGGCCGACAGGCGTAGTCGATGGACAACGGGTTGATATTCCCGTACCGGCGAAGAACCGCCCACACGAAACCAGGAGTGCTAAGCATCCCAAGCCGTGACCGACCCTTCGGGGAACGTCGCGGGGCGGCATGCGACCCCATCTGGTGGAGTGAGCGTGATAACAGGTGTGACGCAGGAAGGTAGCCCAGCCCGGGCGATGGTTGTCCCGGGGCAAGCGTGTAGGCCGAGCGATAGGCAAATCCGTCGCTCATCCAGGCTGAGACGTGACGCGGATGAAAAGTGGGTGATCCTATGCTGCCGAGAAAAGCATCGACGCGAGGTTCCAGCCGCCCGTACCCCAAACCGACTCAGGTGGTCAGGTAGAGAATACCGAGGAGATCGAGAGAATCGTGGTTAAGGAACTCGGCAAAATGCCCCCGTAACTTCGGGAGAAGGGGGGCCGGATTCGTGAAGGGACTTGCTCCCGGAGCGTTGAAGGCCGCAGAGACCAGTGGGAAGCGACTGTTTACTAAAAACACAGGTCCGTGCCAAGTCGCAAGACGATGTATACGGACTGACGCCTGCCCGGTGCTGGAAGGTTAAGAGGACCGGTTAGCCTCACGGCGAAGCTGAGAATTTAAGCCCCAGTAAACGGCGGTGGTAACTATAACCATCCTAAGGTAGCGAAATTCCTTGTCGGGTAAGTTCCGACCTGCACGAATGGCGTAACGACTTCCCAGCTGTCTCAACCGCGAACTCGGCGAAATTGCATTACGAGTAAAGATGCTCGTTACGCGCAGAAGGACGGAAAGACCCCGTGACCTTTACTACAGCTTGGTATTGGTGTTCGGTGTGGCTTGTGTAGGATAGGTGGGAGACTGTGAAGCGGGCACGCCAGTGTTCGTGGAGTCATTGTTGAAATACCACTCTGGTCACTCTGGATATCTAACTTCGAACCGTGATCCGGTTCAGGGACAGTGCCTGGTGGGTAGTTTAACTGGGGCGGTTGCCTCCCAAAGAGTAACGGAGGCGCCCAAAGGTTCCCTCAACCTGGTTGGCAATCAGGTGGCGAGTGTAAGTGCACAAGGGAGCTTGACTGTGAGACTGACAGGTCGAGCAGGGACGAAAGTCGGGACTAGTGATCCGGCAGTGGCTTGTGGAAGCGCTGTCGCTCAACGGATAAAAGGTACCTCGGGGATAACAGGCTGATCTTGCCCAAGAGTCCATATCGACGGCATGGTTTGGCACCTCGATGTCGGCTCGTCGCATCCTGGGGCTGGAGTAGGTCCCAAGGGTTGGGCTGTTCGCCCATTAAAGCGGTACGCGAGCTGGGTTTAGAACGTCGTGAGACAGTTCGGTCCCTATCCTCTGCGCGCGCAGGAAATTTGAGAGGATCTGACCCTAGTACGAGAGGACCGGGTTGGACGAACCTCTGGTGTGCCAGTTGTTCCGCCAGGAGCACCGCTGGTTAGCTACGTTCGGGATGGATAACCGCTGAAAGCATCTAAGCGGGAAGCCGGCCTCAAGATGAGATTTCCATCCCTTCGGGGGAGAGGCTCCCAGCCAGACGACTGGGTTGATAGGCCAGATGTGGAAGCACCGCAAGGTGTGCAGCTGACTGGTACTAATACGCCGACAACTTGACAATCACTATCCACACCATCGTTGTAAGGCAGCGGTGTGGAGCCTGATGTACTCGCGTCCACTCTGTGGTTCCCAACAGACGGAAACACACTCAACAGAACAGAGCACCCCACCACCCCACCACACACGTGGGGCGTGGTGGGCACCGAAACCACCAACCCCCGCACCCCCCCGGGTGCGGGACACGTTGGTCCTAGAGTTTCGGCGGCCATAGCGCGAGGGAAACGCCCGGACACATTCCGAACCCGGAAGCTAAGACTCGCAGCGCCGATGGTACTGCAGGGGCGACCCTGTGGGAGAGTAGGACACCGCCGGACATTCATTGAGGAGTGGCCACCCACCGCGTTCAATTGCGAGCGCCGGCGGGTGGCCATTTCTCGTTAACGGGCTCGCCAGGACGGCCCGACGGTACGGTTGAGTCCGACGAGGACTCCCAGACGACACGACAGGAACACCGTGAGCGATTCGACGCAGGAGCCGACGGGCGAGGACCGCCCCAAGCGCAGCCAGGGAGCTCGACGGGACGGCGACGGCCGGGCTCGAGGCGGCACACCACGCCGCGAGAGAGACCGAGCCGCCGGCGGAGACCGCGGTGCGTACGGACGGTCCGACCGAGACAACCGCAAGGCCGATCGGAAGCCGTACGGCGATCGTTCCCGTGACGGTGAGCGCCGGTCGTACGGTGACCGTTCCCGTGACGGTGCGCCGAAACGCGATGGCGATCGGAAGCCCTACGGTGATCGCTCCCGCGATGGCGATCGGAAGCCCTACGGCGACCGCTCCCGTGATGGTGAGCGGAAGCCATATGGCGATCGTTCGCGTGATGGTGAGGGGAAGCCGTACGGTGAGCGTTCTCGTGAAGGTGAACGCCGGTCGTACGGCGCGCCGAAGCGCGATGGCGATCGGAAGCCGTACGGCGACCGTGGTCGCGATGGAGAGCGGAAGTCGTACGGCGACCGCACCCGGGACGGCGAACGGACGACCTACGGCCGTCCGCACCGTGAGGGTGATCGACGAGGTCGCGACGCGGGTCGCGGAACCGAGCGCGCGCCTCGTATCGCGGGCCACGGCGCGGCCGACCTGCGTGTTCGTCCACGGCACGATGACCCCGAGGTGCCCGAGCGCATCACGCCCCGGGATCTCGACTCCGCGGCGCGATCGGAACTGAAGACGCTCTCCAAGGAGAACGCCGACTGGGTCGCACGCCACCTGGTCGCCGCGGCAGAGGCACTCGAGGTCGACCCGCAGCTCGCGCACCGCCATGCCCTCTCCGCAGCGCGTCGCGCGGGTCGCATCGGCGTGGTCCGGGAGACGCTCGCGATCACGGCGTACGCGACCGGCGACTTCGGGCTCGCGCTGCGGGAGCTCCGGACCTATCGTCGCCTGACCGGTCGGGACGACCAGCTGCCGCTCATGGTCGACAGCGAGCGCGGGGTCGGCCGCGCCGACCGCGCACTCGAGCTGGGCCGATCGGTCGACCGCTCGCGCCTGTCCGCATCGGTCCAGGCGGCCCTGGCGATCGCGATGTCGGGCGCCCGGCTCGACCTCGGCCAGCCCGAACTCGCGCTCGCGGAGCTCGAGGTGCCGCAACTCGATCCCGACCGCGCCTTCTCGTACAGCCCGGCGCTGTTCGCGGCGTACGCCGAGGTGCTCGAGGAACTCGGTCGCGCCGACGATGCCGCACGCTGGCGCGGCCTCGCCGACCGCGCGGAGGCGGCGCTCGAGGGCGCCCAGCCCGACTTCGTCGAGGTGTTCGAACTGGAGGAGGACGAGGCGCCGATCCAGCCGACCGAAGCGGGGGAGCCCGCACTCGCGTCGGAGCCCGCGGCGACGCTGATCGCCGCCGACGCCGAGGCCGGCGTCGAGCTCGATGACGTCGAGGGCGATCCGGCGGATGCCATCGAGCCCGAGGTGGCCGCGATCCTCGAGGAGACGGCCGGCCTCGACGAATCCGCCGACGCGGACGGCCACGCCGGGCGCGAATGAGCCCCATCCTCGGAGCGCGCAGCCGCGCGTCCACGCCGCTCGACGGCGTCGACGCGGTGTTCGCCGACCTCGACGGGGTCGTGTACGCGGGTCCGCACGCCATCCCCCATGCCGTCGAGAGCTTGAACCGCGCGGGCGCCGAGCGCCCGGTCGCGTACATCACGAACAACGCCTCGCGCAGCGACGAGCAGGTCGCGGCGCACCTGTCGTCGCTCGGGCTCCGGGTGTCGGCGCGCGACGTCGTCACCTCGCCACAGGCCGCCATGCGGCTGCTCGCGGCGTCCGTGCCGCCGGGCTCGCTCGTGCTCGTGGTCGGCGGGGACGGCATCGTCACCGAGCTCGAGCGCGGCGGCTACCGCGTCACGCGCTCGGCGGACGACGCGCCCCACGCGGTGATGCAGGGCTTCCACCCCGACGTCGGATGGCGCCAGCTCGCCGAGGCCGCGTTCGCGCTCAACGCGCACGGCGGACCGGGCGAGCCGGGCGGCATCCCCTGGATCGCCACGAACATGGACTGGACGATCCCGGTCGAACGCGGCATCGCGCCGGGCAACGGGACGCTCGTGTCGGCCGTGCACACGGCCGCGGGGCGGTTCCCCGAGGTCGCCGGCAAGCCCGAGACGCCCATCTTCGACGAGGCGCGCGACCGCTTCGACGCGCAGCATCCGCTCATGGTGGGCGATCGTCTCGACACCGACATCCGCGGGGCCAATCGTGCCGGAATCCCCTCTGCCGTCGTGCTCACCGGCATCGACCGGACGAAGCAGGTGCTCGCCGCGGATGCCGCGAGTCGTCCGCAGTTCATCCTCGGCGACCTGCGCGAGCTGCACGAGCCGTATCCCGAGGCCGAGCGCAAGCGGGGCGCCGTGCGCGTGGGTCGCGCGGTCGTGCGGGTCGACGGGCGGACCGTCGTGATCGAGCGCGACGGCGATGAGCCGCTCGATCTCCTGCGCGCGGCATGCCTTGCGATCTGGGAATGCGGCACCGCGATCCACGCGCTCGACGTACCGGAACGGCTGTACCGCTGATCGGTGCACGCGATGCGGGCGCGCCCACGCTCGATGTCGGCGGCAGCAGGTACCGTGGGAGCGTGAGCACAGGAGACCTCGACGTCGACGACCCGGTCGAGATGACGACCGACCTGATGGCGGCCGCGGCCGACGGGCTCGCCGTGATCGAGGCCGCACCGATCGAGGAACGCGCCGCGGGCTACGACCGCCTGGCCGAGCAGCTGCGCACCGAGCTCGAACGGTCGGATCCCGCACGCGCCACGGGGTGACCGTGGCCGACCAGCGCCTCGACGCCGCGCTCGCGGCGCGCGGCCTCGCGCGATCACGCACGCACGCCGCCTCCCTCATTGTCGACGGCCGCGTCACGGTCGACGGCCGTCCGGTCGTGAAGCCCGCGCACCGCGTGACCGATGCCGCGGTGATCGACGTCGCCGGCGCTGATCACTACGTCAGCCGCGCAGCGCACAAGCTCATCGCGGCACTCGACGCGTTCGGGGTCGACCCGGCCGGGCGCGTCGTGCTCGATGCGGGAGCTTCCACGGGCGGGTTCACGCAGGTGCTGCTCGAGCGCGGCGCCCGCATGGTGCTCGCGGTCGACGTCGGGCACGGCCAGCTCGCGCCGCAACTCGCCGGCGCCCCGGGGCTCGTGCTCGTCGAGGGCTGCAACGTGCGTCACCTCGACGCCGCCGGGCTCGCGCGCCTGAGCGGTATCGACGAGCAGCCGACGCTCGTGACGGCCGACCTGTCGTTCATCTCGCTGACGACGGTGCTCCCGGCTCTCATGGCCACGGCGACGTCCGATGCCGAGCTCGTGCTGCTCGTCAAGCCGCAGTTCGAGGTCGGCCGCAGCGGCACGCGCGAGGGCGTCGTGCGCGACCCGGCGGCGCGGGCCGACGCCGTCATGAACGTGCTCTGGGCGGGCCACGACCTCGGGCTCCGCGTTGCGGGCGTCCTGTCCTCCCCAATCGCGGGAACCCATGGGAATCGCGAGGCGCTCGTCCTGCTCAGCCCGAACCGGGGCGCCGATCCGTCAGAATGGTCGGGTCGGGTCCGAGAAGCGACGGGAGGCGTCACGGCGTGAGCGAAGCACGGCATTTCCTCGTGGTCTCCCACACCGGTCGCGCCGCCGCCCTCGAGGCGACGGCCGACGTCTGCGGCCAGCTCGCCGAGGCCGGCGCGGTGCCCGTCGTCGCGCACGAGCAGTGGCACGACGTGCTCACGGCCCTTCCCGAACTCGAGAACGTCGTCAAGCGGTTCGAAGAGGTCTCGCCCAAGCACCTCGAGCTCGCGATCGTGCTCGGCGGCGACGGCACGATCCTCCGCGCCGCCGAGCTCACGCGCGATCACCCGGTGCCACTCCTCGGCGTCAACCTGGGGCACGTCGGGTTCCTCGCCGAGAGCGAGCGCGACGACCTCGGCTACACCGTGGGCCGCGCGCTCGCGCGCGACTACACGGTCGAAGAGCGCATGACGCTCTCGGTGCGCGCCAAGGTCGGCGACGAGGTCGTCTACGAGAGCTGGGCCCTCAACGAGGCCACCGTCGAGAAGGCCGAGCGCGAGCGCATGCTCGAGGTCGTGATCGAGGTCGACCGTCGGCCGCTGTCGTCGTTCGGCTGCGACGGCGTCGTCATGTCCACGCCCACGGGCTCGACCGCGTACTCGTTCTCCGCCGGCGGCCCGGTCGTCTGGCCCGCGGTCGAGGCGCTCCTGCTCGTGCCGCTGAGCGCACACGCGCTGTTCGCGCGTCCGCTCGTCGTCGGGCCCGATTCCTCGCTCGCGATCGAGGTGCTGCAACGCACCGAGGCGGCGGCGGTGATCTGGTGCGACGGCCGGCGCATGTTCGAACTGCCGCCGGGTGCCCGGGTCATCGTGCGCCGTTCGCCCATCCCCGTGCGCCTTGCGCGCCTGCACCAGGCACCCTTCACCGACCGGCTCGTGAACAAGTTCCAGCTGCCTGTGACTGGCTGGAGGGGGCCGGTCGCCGGTGATTGAGGAGCTCGGAATCCGCGACCTCGGCGTGATCGCCGAGGCGAACCTTCCGCTCGGTCCCGGCTTCACCGCCGTGACCGGTGAGACCGGCGCGGGCAAGACGATGGTCGTCACCGCGCTCGGGCTGCTGCTCGGCGCGCGTGCCGACGCCGGCACCGTGCGATCCGGCGCGAAGCAGGCGTGGGTCGAGGGCCGCTGGCTCCTCGACGACGTCGAACCCGTCGCCGACCGCGTCGCCGATGCGGGCGGCGAGATCGACGGCGGCGAACTGCTGCTGGGGCGTTCGGTCTCGACCGAGGGGCGCAGCCGCGCGATCGTCGGCGGTCGCAGCGCGCCCGTCGGGGTGCTCGCCGAGCTCGCCGACCACCTCGTGGTGGTCCACGGGCAGGCCGATCAGCAGCGGCTCCGCTCGGCCGCGGCGCAACGCGAGGCGCTCGACCGCTTCGGCGGTGCCGAGCTGGCCGCCGCGCTGGGGGAGTACCGCATCGCCTATCGCGCGTGGCGCGCCGAGGCCGACGAGCTGCGTCGATTGCGCGAGCACCATGACGAACGCGCGCGCGAGGCCGACGAGCTCCGGCTCGCGCTCGACGAGGTCGAGGCCGCCGATCCCCAGCCCGGCGAGGATGCCGCACTTCAGGAACGCGCCGAGCGACTGACCAACCTCGAAGACCTCCGGCTCGCGGCCGCCCAGGCGCGCGAACTCATCTCGGCCGAGACGGCCGCCGACGACGTGCCCGACGCCATCACCCTCGTCGAGGCGGCGCGTCGCCACGTCGACCGCGTCGTCGCGCACGATCCGGCCCTCGCGCCGATCGCGGAGTCCGTCGCCGGTGCCGGATTCGCCCTCGCGGATGCCGCGGCCGAGCTCTCGAGCTACCTCGCGGGCCTCGACGCCGACGGCGCCGCCGAGCTCGAGGGGGTCCAGGAACGCCTCGCGGTCATCGGGCAGCTCATCCGGCGCCACGGCAGCCTCGACGACGCCCTCGCCTTCCGACACGACGGCGGCCTCCGACTCGTCGAACTCGACGGGGACGACGATCGCATCGTCGAGCTCGAGGCGAGCGTCGAACAGCATGGCGCCGACGTCGCCGAGATCGCCGACCGCCTGAGCGACCTCAGAGCCGGCGCGGCCGAGCGCCTTGCGCGCGAGGTGACCGCGGAGCTCTCTGCCCTCGCGATGCCCGACGCCGAACTCACCATCCTCGTGGAGCGGGCCGCGGAGCCCGGCTCCCACGGACAGGACCACGTCGCCATCCTGCTGCGCCCGCATCCGGGTGCCGAACCGCGCCCGGTCTCCAAGGGCGCCTCCGGCGGCGAGCTCTCGCGCGTGATGCTCGCGATCGAGGTCGTCATCGCGGGCGCCGATCCCGTGCCCACGTTCGTGTTCGACGAGGTCGACGCCGGCGTCGGCGGCGCCGCCGCGATCGAGATCGGCCGCCGGCTCGCACGGCTCGCCGAGCGTTCGCAGGTCATCGTCGTGACGCACCTCGCCCAGGTCGCCGCGTTCGCGTCGAACCACCTGAGCGTCGTGAAGGGCACCGACGGCCGCGTCACGGCATCCAGCGTGCGGCAGCTCACGGGCACCGACCGCGAGGCCGAGATGGCACGCCTGCTGTCCGGGCTCGCCGATTCCGAGAGCGGGCTCGCGCACGCCCGCGAGCTGCTCGAGATCGCCGACTCCGCCGCGGCTTGAGCGCCGCGCCATCGAAAAGCGGCGCGATGCGACATCCGCTCGTTCGAGATGCCCGCCGAGTGTCGGGGTGTTCCCAGCCGGGAGTCGGATAGACTACAAGCCCGTGGTGGATGATCGCGGAGCTCACATTTCGAACACTGAACTGACCAACGGCGTGACCAAGCACATCTTCGTGACTGGTGGCGTCGTTTCCTCGTTGGGCAAGGGACTCACGGCGGCCAGCCTGGGCAACCTCCTCACGGCTCGGGGCCTGCGGGTGGTGATGCAGAAGCTCGACCCCTACCTCAACGTCGACCCGGGCACGATGAACCCGTTCCAGCACGGCGAGGTCTTCGTCACCGACGACGGCGCCGAGACCGACCTCGACATCGGGCACTACGAGCGGTTCCTCGACATCAACCTGTCGCAGGCGGCCAACGTCACGACCGGCCAGATCTACTCCACCGTGATCGCCAAGGAGCGCCGCGGCGAGTACCTCGGCGACACCGTCCAGGTCATCCCGCACATCACCGACGAGATCAAGCGCCGGATGCGGCTGCAGGCCTCCGAGAGCCCCAAGCCCGACGTGATCATCACCGAGATCGGCGGCACCGTCGGCGACATCGAGTCGCAGCCGTTCATCGAGTCGGCCCGTCAGGTGCGCCACGAGCTCGGCCGCAAGAACGTGTTCTTCGTCCACGTGTCGCTCGTGCCGTTCATGGGCGCCTCGGGTGAGCAGAAGACGAAGCCCACGCAGCACTCGGTCGCCGCGCTCCGCTCCATCGGCATCCAGCCCGATGCGCTCGTGCTGCGCAGCGATCGTCCCGTGACCGAGTCGAACAAGCGCAAGATCGCGCTCATGTGCGACGTCGACGAGGCCGCGGTCGTCAACGCGGTCGACGTGCCGTCGATCTACGACATCCCGACCATGCTCCACGACCAGGGCCTGGACGCGTACCTCATCGACGCCCTCGGACTCGACGCCAAGGCGAACGACGTCGACTGGTCGGGGTGGTCCGACCTGCTGCGCGTCGTGCACGATCCCAAGCACGAGGTGACGATCGGCCTCGTGGGCAAGTACATCGACCTGCCCGACGCCTACCTCTCGGTGACCGAGGCGCTGCGTGCCGGCGGGTTCGCCCACGACACCAAGGTCAACATCGAGTGGATCGCGTCCGACGAGTGCCGTACGCCCGAGGGCGCCAAGGAGAAGCTCGGCCACCTCGACGGGATCCTCGTGCCCGGCGGCTTCGGCGTCCGCGGCATCGAGGGCAAGCTCGGCGCGCTGCACTTCGCGCGCGAGAACGGCATCCCGACGCTCGGCCTCTGCCTCGGCCTGCAGTGCATGGTCATCGAGTACTCGCGCAACGTCGTCGGGCTCCCCGGCGCCTCATCGAGCGAGTTCGACCCCGACACCGAGTTCCCCGTCATCGCGACGATGGAGGAGCAGGTCGAGATCATCGCGGGCGGCGACCTCGGCGGCACGATGCGCCTCGGCCTCTACCCGGCCAAGCTCGACGAGGGTTCCATCGTCGCCGAGCTGTACGGCGAGACCGAGGTCTCCGAGCGGCACCGCCACCGCTACGAGGTCAACAACGCCTACCGCGACCGCATCGCGGAGGCGGGCCTGGTGTTCTCGGGCATGTCGCCGAGCCGTCACCTCGTCGAGTTCGTCGAACTGCCGCGCGACGTGCACCCGTTCTACGTCGCGACGCAGGCGCACCCCGAGCTGCGCAGCCGTCCGAACGACGCGCACCCGCTGTTCCGGGGTCTCGTCGGCGCGGCGCTCGAACGCCAGCAGGCGAGCCTGCTCTTCGACGTGAGCAATGCCTGACGTGCGCGACCCGGTCGACGAGTACGTCGAACTGCCCGTCGCCGAGCGCGAGACGGTCTTCGAGGGCCGCATCTGGGACGTGCGTCGCGACACCCTGGGCTACGGCGACGAGGGGGCGAGCATCGTGCGCGAGTACGTCGACCACCCCGGCGCGGTCGCGGTGGTCGCGCTCGACGACGACGACCGCGTGCTCCTGATCAAGCAGTACCGCCACCCGGTCAGGGCGCGCGACTGGGAGATCCCCGCGGGGCTGCTCGACGTCGCGCACGAGTCCCCGCTCGACGCGGCGAAGCGCGAGCTGGCCGAGGAGGCCGACCTGGTCGCGTCCGACTGGGCCGTGCTCGCGGACTACTTCACGACGCCCGGCGGCAGCAGCGAGGCGATCCGCATCTACCTCGCGCGCGGCCTCGCCGACGCCCCCGAGGTGCATGCCCGCGTCGATGAGGAGGCCGACATGGAGGTCCGGTGGGTCCCGCTCGACGAATGCGTCGACGCGGTGCTCGAGCGGCGCGTCGGCAACCCGTCGCTCACGATCGGCGTCCTGGCCGCGCAGGTCGCGCGCGGGCGCGGCTGGTCGGGCCTCGCGGCCGCGGACGTCGCGTGGCCTGCGCATCCGTCGCAGAGGCCGGCCGCCGGGTGAGCTCGCGCGCGGTCGACGACTACCTGCGGCACCTCACCGTGGAACGCGGCCTCGCGCGCAACAGCCTCGCTTCGTACCGGCGCGACCTCGCGATCTACGAGGGATGGCTCGAACAGCGGGCGATCGCCGGCCCCGAGCGTGTGAGCGAGGCCGAGCTCTCGGCGTTCGCGCGGTACCTCGGCGCCGAGCGCCGGCCCGCGCTCGCCGTGTCATCCGTCGCGCGCGTGCTCTCGTCGGTGCGTGGCCTGCACCGCTTCCTCGCCGAGGAGGGGCGCACGCCCACCGACCCGGCGAAGGACCTCCGCCCGCCCAAGCTGCCCATGCGGCTGCCCAAGGCGCTCCCCGTCGAGCAGGTCGCGGCGATCATCGCGGCGGCCGGGGTCGGCGAGGAGGTCACGGCGCTCCGCGACGTCGCGCTGCTCGAACTGCTCTACGCAACCGGCGCACGCGTCTCCGAGGCGACCGCGCTCAACGTCGACGACCTGGTCGACGACGAGGTCGTGCGGCTGTTCGGCAAGGGCGGCAAGCAGCGCATCGTGCCGGTGGGCAGCTACGCGCGCCGCGCACTCGACGCGTACCTCGTCCGGTCGCGTCCCGTGCTCTCCGCCCGGGGAACGGCGACACCCGCGCTGTTCCTCGGCGTGCGCGGGCGACGGATGTCGCGGCAGGCCGTCTGGCAGGTGCTGCAGGATGCCGCGGAGCGGGCCGGCGTCGCGGCATCCGTGTCACCGCACACCCTGCGGCACTCGTTCGCGACCCACCTGCTCTCGGGCGGCGCCGACGTGCGCGTCGTGCAGGAGCTGCTCGGGCACGCGTCGGTCGCGACCACCCAGATCTACACGCTGGTCACAGCCGATACACTCCGCGAGATGTACACGGCCGCGCACCCTCGTGCTCGCTAGAATCGACCAAGCCATCGCAGCCGACGACCGGAGAGAGACCGAACCGTGACCCACGAGATGTACGACCCGGCGGACGGCACCGCCACGCTGGAGTCGGATCTCGGTCCCACCGGTCGTCCCGCACGCGAGTTCCCCGAGCCGCCCGAGCTGCGCTCGCACGGTCCGGCCCGCATCATCGCGCTGTGCAACCAGAAGGGCGGCGTCGGCAAGACCACGACGACGATCAACCTCGGCGCGGCACTCGCCGACTACGGCCGCCGCGTGCTCGCCGTCGACTTCGACCCGCAGGGTGCGCTCTCGGCCGGGCTGGGAGTGCAGACCCACGACGTGCCGACGATCTACGACCTGCTCCTCTCGCGCAACATCACGCCGGCCGACGCGATCCAGAGGACGAACGTCGAGGGCCTCGACGTGATCCCGGCGAACATCGACCTGTCGGCCGCCGAAGTCCACCTCGTCACCGAGGTCGCCCGCGAGCAGATCCTCGGCAGCGTGCTGCGCAAGGTCTCCGGCGACTACGACGTGATCCTCATCGACTGCCAGCCCTCGCTCGGGCTGCTCACCGTGAACGCGCTCACGGCGAGCCACGGCGTGGTCATTCCGCTCGAGTGCGAGTACTTCGCCCTGCGCGGCGTCGCGCTGCTCATCGAGACGATCGACAAGGTGCGCGACCGGCTCAACCCCGCGATCACGCTCGACGGCATCCTCGCGACGATGTACGACGCGCGCACGCTGCACTCGCGCGAGGTGCTCGAGCGGGTGGTCGACGCGTTCGGCGACAAGGTGCTCGAGACGGTGATCACTCGCACCGTGAAGTTCCCCGACGCCACGGTGGCCGCGACGCCCATCACCGAGTTCGCGCCCGACCACCCGGCTTCGCGGGCGTATCGGCAGCTCGCCAGGGAGCTGGTCGACCGTGGCGCGGTCGCCTGAGCCGAGGGCGGCAGCGGGAGGCCATCCGATGGCCGACGAGGCGGACGAACTGCGCGGCCCGGGCGACGAGCCGAGCCAGGGGCCGGATGGTGCGGTGGGCGAGGCCGAGTCCGGTCCCGAGTTCCGCGTCGCCCTGTCGAACTTCGAGGGCCCGTTCGACCTGCTGCTCTCGCTGATCGCGAAGCACGAGCTCGACATCACCGAGGTGTCGCTGTCGGCCGTGACCGACGACTTCATCGCGTACCTGCGCGGCATCGAGACCAACGAGGACCTCGATCGTGCGAGCGAGTTCCTCGTCGTCGCGGCGACGCTGCTCGACCTGAAGGTGGCGGGGCTCCTGCCGCAGGGCGAGCTCGTCGACGCCGAGGATGTCGCCCTGCTGGAGGCGCGCGACCTGCTGTTCGCGCGCCTGCTGCAGTACCGCGCGTTCAAGGAGGCCGCGCGCTGGTTCGGCGGCCGCATCGATGCCGAGTCCGCACGGCATGCGCGCACGGTCCGACTCGAGGAGCGGTTCCGCCAACGGGTGCCCGAACTGCGCTGGACGCTCGGCGCCGAGGACTTCGGTGCACTCGCGCTGCTGGCGCTGACCCCGCGCGAGGTGCCCATGGTCGGGCTCGATCACCTGCACGCGCCGCTCGTGTCCATCCGCGAGCAGGCGGCCCACGTCGTGGCGGTGCTGCGACGCGGCGACCCCGTGACGTTCCGGCAGCTCATCGCGGGCGTCGATCGAACCGGTATCGTCGTGGCGCGGTTCCTCGCGGTGCTCGAGCTGTACCGCCACGCTGCGATCGGCTTCGAGCAGCTCGAGCCGCTCGGCGAGCTGACCCTGCGCTGGGCCGCGAACGAGCACTGGTCCGACGACAGCCTCGAGAGCCTGGGAGCCGACTATGACGAGTGAGACGGATGCCGCGGTGGGACCGGAGGTGTCGGTCGTCACGCCGCTCGACGTGCCGGGCCAGCCGCGCCTCGACCTCGACCGCGCGCTCGAGGCCCTGCTCTTCGTGGCCGACGAGCCGCAGAGCCTCGTGCACCTCGCGGCGGCCGTCGCCCGCCCCATCGCCGAGGTGAAGGCCGCGATCGCGCGCCTGCGCGCGGACTACGACGGGGGAGCGCCCTCGGGTGAGCCGCGCACCGATGCCGGCGGGCAGGCTGCGGCGGCCGGAGGCATCCGTCGCGCCTTCGAGTTGCGCGAGGTCGGCGGCGGATGGCGGTTCTACGCGCGCGAGGAGTACGACGCCCTCATCACGAGCGCGGTGCTGGCCCAGACCTCGACCAGGTTGTCGCAGCCCGCGCTCGAGACGCTCGCCGTGATCGCGTACAAGCAGCCGATCTCGCGGTCGTCCATCGCATCGATCCGCGCGGTCAACGTCGACTCGGTCGTGCGCACGCTGCTCGGCCGGGGCCTCATCACCGAGGTCGACACCGACGAGGAGACCGGCGCGATCCTGTACGGCACGACCGACCTGCTGCTGACCAACCTCGGCATCGCGTCGCTCGACGACCTGCCGCCGATCTCACCGCTGCTCGACGGCGGGCAGGAGGGATTCGAACGTGACCACCTCTGATGCGCCCGAGGGCCCCGGCGGCCCCACGGGCGACCTGCCCGCGGGCGTCCGCCTGCAGAAGGCGCTCGCGGCCGCGGGCGTCGCCAGCCGCCGCGTCGCGGAGGACCTCATCGTCGCGGGCCGCGTCGAGGTGAACGGCCGCGTGGTGACCGAGCTCGGGACGCGCATCGACCCCGTGGCCGACAAGGTCGCAGTCGACGGCACCGCGGTGCAGCTCGACCAGGACAAGCGCTACTTCATGCTGAACAAGCCGCGCGGCGTGGTCTCGTCCATGCGCGATGAGCAGGACCGGCCCGACCTGCGCCGGTTCACCGACGACCTCGGGGTCCGCGTGTTCAACGTCGGCCGGCTCGACGGCGACACGAGCGGCCTGCTGCTCCTCACGAACGACGGGGAGCTGGCGCACGTGCTCGCCCACCCGTCGTTCGGCGTCGAGAAGACGTACATCGCGAAGGTGCGAGGGCGGATGACGCCGCAGACGCTCCAGCAGCTCAAGCGCGGCGTCGAGCTCGAGGACGGTCCCATCCGCGCCGACCGCGCCAAGATCCTCCAGGCGCAGGGCGATTCGGGTCACACGATGGTCGAGATCACGCTGCACTCCGGACGCAACCGCATCGTGCGACGAATGCTCGACGCCGTGGGCCACCCGGTGGTCGAGCTCGTGCGCCGCCAGTTCGGGCCGCTCCACCTCGGCACCCTGAGGTCCGGCGCGATCCGCGAGTTGTCTAAGATCGAACTCGGCCAGCTCCTGACCATCGCCCGGGCGGCGGACGCCGGCCGGAAGGGTGCGCGCTGACGTGGTCGAATCACGGCTGATCGGGCCGGTCCGCGTCGTCGGCGCCGGCCTGCTCGGCACGAGCGTCGCGCTCGGGCTCCGGGCGCGCGGGATCGACGTGATCCTCGCCGACGCCTCGCCCACGCACGTCGCGATCGCGGTCGATCTCGGCGCCGGCCGGCCGGCCCAGGCGGGCGACGAGCCCCAGCTCATCGTGGTGGCGGTGCCGCCGGATGTCACGGCCCGCGTCATCGCCGACGAGCTCGCGGCGTTCCCCGACGCCATCGTCACCGACGTCGCGAGCGTCAAGGCCGGCATCCTCGCCGAGCTCGTCGAGGCGGGCGCCGACGTCTCCCGGTACATCGGCTCGCACCCCCTCGCGGGGCGCGAGCGCGGCGGACCGCTCGCGGCACGCGCCGACCTCTTCGCGGGTCGGCCCTGGGTGGTCGCCGCGCACGACGAGATCAGCTACCGGCGTGCGAGCGCCATCGACGACCTCATCCTCGACCTCGGCGCGACGCTCGTCGAGATGACCCCCGAGGAGCACGACCGCGGCGTCGCGCTCATCTCGCACGTGCCCCAAGTGGTCGCGAGCATCATGGCCCGCCGATTCATCGACGCTCCGAACGCCGCGCTGGGCCTCGCCGGCCAGGGCGTGCGCGACGTCACGCGCATCGCAGCGAGCGACCCCGACCTGTGGGTGCAGATCCTCGGCGCCAACGCGGCGCCCGTCCGCGACATCCTGCTCGCCTACCGCGAGGATCTCGACCGGTTCATCGGCGCGCTGGCCGATCCGGCCGCGCCGGGCGCCCGGCGCCGCGTCGCCGAGGAGCTCACGGGCGGCAACACGGGCGTCGAGCGACTGCCCGGCAAGCACGGCACCGACAAGCGCTTCACGACGGTCATCGTCATGGTCGACGATCGCCCGGGCCAGCTCGCCCGCTTGCTCGCCGAGGTCGGCGAGATCGGCGTGAACCTCGAAGACCTCCGCCTCGAGCACTCGCCCGGCCGTCAGGTCGGCCTCGCAGAGATCGCCGTACTGCCCGAGGCGGCCGACCGACTCACCACCGAGCTGGCCGAACGCGGCTGGCGGATCGCAGGATGATGCAGCACCGACCCCACCCCATCGCGTACCCGTTCGTCGTGGCCGTCGACGGCCCTGCCGGCAGCGGCAAGTCGAGCGTCTCCAAGGAGGCCGCCCGCCGGCTCGGCTGGGGCTTCCTCGACACGGGGGCCGCGTACCGGGCGCTCGCGTGGCACGCGGCGGCCTCGCGCGTCGACACCGAGGACGCGGCATCCGTCGTCGCCTCGCTCGGCTCGTTCGACTACCGCATCGGCACCGACCCGTACGGCTACGCCGTGCACGTGGGCGGGGTGGACGTCACCGACGCGATCCGCGAGCCGTCCGTCACGGCCATCGTGAGTGCCGTCGCGCGCGTGCCCGAGGTGCGCGCGCACCTCATCGAGGTGTTCCGCGCGATCATCGCGGCCGAGAAGCGCGAGGGGATCGTCGTCGAGGGGCGCGACATCACGACGGTCGTCGCGCCCGACGCGCCGGTGCGCATCCTCCTCACCGCATCCGAAGAGACCCGGATGGCGCGGCGCTCGAAGGAGCTCGTCGGCCATTCCGCTGAGGCGACCGGCGCGCAGTTGCAGGCGCGCGACCGGGCCGACTCGAAGGTCGTCGACTTCATGAACGCCGCCGAGGGCGTCACGACCGTGGACTCGACCGACCTCGACTTCGACCAGACCGTGCAGG
The DNA here is from genome assembly GCF_900104685.1 of Agromyces flavus. Lineage (NCBI taxonomy): Bacteria > Bacillati > Actinomycetota > Actinomycetes > Micrococcales > Microbacteriaceae > Agromyces > Agromyces flavus. The sequence continues at coordinate 1,488,520 of NZ_LT629755.1, read as the reverse complement.
CGGTCCTCGACGTCATCCGCGACGCTCAGGTTCGTGCTGGTTGAATAGACAGGTTGTGCACTCGCGTGCGCGACCCCGAGACCATCCAGGAGACGCCATGACCGACCGCGACGACGAGTACGACGCGACCGACGACGACCTCGCCGATCGCCTCGCCGACGTCGACGACGACCTCGCCGAGCAGCGCGCGGCCGCCCTCCGCTCCGGGCTCGAGGACTACGAGCTCGACGATGAGGACCTCGGGCTGCTCGAGCTCTCCGAGGAGGGCGAGGAGGGCATCCGCTACCTGCCCGCCCTGCCGGTCATCGCGATCGTCGGGCGTCCGAACGTCGGCAAGTCCGCGCTCGTGAACCGCATCCTCGGTCGCCGCGAGGCCGTCGTCGAGGACACGCCGGGCGTCACGCGCGACCGCGTGTCGTACAAGGGCGAGTGGCTCGACCGGCGGTTCACGCTCGTCGACACGGGCGGGTGGGAGCCCGACGCGCGCGGCATCGACGCATCGGTGGCCGCCCAGGCCGAGGTCGCGATCGACCTCTCCGACGTCGTGCTGTTCGTCGTCGACGCCACGGTCGGGGCGACCGCGACCGACGAGCACGTCGTGCGACTGCTCCGCAAGACCAAGAAGCCCGTGTTCCTCGTCGCGAACAAGGTCGACGACGCGCGCCAGGAGCCCGAGGCCGCGGCGCTCTGGAACCTCGGACTCGGGGAGCCCCACCCGGTCTCGGCGCTGCACGGGCGCGGTGTCGCCGACCTGCTCGACGAGGTGTTCACGGTGCTCCCGCAGGTCTCCGCCGTGGCGAAGGAGGAGTTCGGCGGCCCGCGCCGCGTCGCGATCCTCGGCCGGCCGAACGTCGGCAAGTCGAGCCTGCTCAACAAGGCCGCGCGCGAGGAGCGCGTGGTGGTCAACGAGCTCGCCGGAACCACGCGCGACCCCGTCGACGAGCAGATCGAGCTCGGCGGCAAGATCTGGCGCTTCGTCGACACCGCAGGCATCCGACGCCGCGTGCACCTGCAGCAGGGCGCCGACTTCTACGCGTCGCTGCGCACCCAGGCCGCCCTCGAGAAGGCCGAGGTCGCGGTGGTGCTGCTGGATGTCTCGCAGCCGATCTCCGAGCAGGACGTGCGCATCATCGACCTCGTGCTCGAGTCGGGCCGTGCTCTGGTGCTCGCGTACAACAAGTGGGACCTCCTCGACGACGACCGTCGTCGCTACCTCGAACGCGAGATCGAGCAGGACCTGCATCACGTGCAGTGGGCGCCGCGCGTGAACATCTCCGCCAAGACCGGTCGTCACCTCGAGAAGCTCGTGCCCGCCCTCGAGACCGCGCTCGAGTCGTGGGACACCCGCATCCCGACGGGCAAGTTCAACGCGTTCCTCACCGAGCTGGTGCAGGCGCACCCGCACCCGCTGCGCGGCGGCAAGCAGCCCCGTATCCTGTTCGGCACGCAGGCATCCACACGGCCGCCGACGTTCGTGCTCTTCACCACCGGATTCCTCGACCCGGGATACCGCCGGTTCATCCAGCGGCGCCTGCGTGAGATCTACGGCTTCGTCGGCACGCCGATCGTGACCAACATGCGCGTGCGCGAGCGGCGGCAGCGCTAGTCGGCGGTGAGGCGGATGTGGCGAACGCCGTCCAGCTGATGGAGTTGACCGTGCGCGTCAAGCCGGGCAGCCGCCGCGGGCCGCTCGTCGAGTCGACGCCCGACGACCCTGCCGCGTCGCTGACCGTGCACGTGCGGGAGCGCGCGATCGACGGAGCGGCCAACGCGGGCGTGGTCGCGGCGATCGCCGCGCACTTCGGCGTACCGCGCCGTGAGGTCGAGATCGTGCGTGGTCGTACGTCGCGGATCAAGCGCGTGCGGGTCGGCGCACCCTGATCGCCGGCAACGCCCAGCTGCGCGCCTCGAGCGGGCGCGGCCGGCTGAACGCCGTGCGGACGCCCGACGAGGCGAGGACGGAGTCGGGCGGGCGCCCCGCGAGTTCCGGGAAACCGGACGCCGCGAGCAGCTGGTCGTCGAGGTGCAGCAGCTCCGCCCGCAGGAGCGGCCACGGCGCGTGGGTGTTCCGCGCCCACATCGTGCGTCCGAGGTGCTGCTCGTGGTATCCCCAGCGGGCGGTGAGGAACGCGGCCAGCTCGGCGTCGGGTGCGTCCCGCGGGACGGGCGCGCCGAGACGGGCCCGGATGCGGGTGGACGGCCTCCGGAGTCCGTGGCGACGGCTCGTGAACTCGAGCTCGATGCCCGCGGCATCCGCTCGCCGCGTCACGCTCGCGCGAGCCCAGTGGTATGGGAGCCCGAAGCCGATGCGTGCGGCGACGACCGGGAGCAGGCGCCCCGCTTCGAGGGTGCGGAAGACCACTCCGCGACGGCCGAGGTCGTCGCGGGCGTAGAGCCGCACGTTGACCTCGACGAACGTGCCGAGGCGATGCAGGGCGGGCAGCGGCGGGAAGCGCGTGTCCGAGAGCACGAACGGGATCAGCCCCACCCAGGTCGCTCCGTCGATCACGTCGGGGCGGGTGCCCTTCGGCAGGTACGACGCGACGCGCTCGGGCGCGACCCGCCAGTGCAGGAAGACGAGGTCGCGCCAGTGCTGCTCGACCAGGACCCGGCCAGGCAGTGGCGGTGCGATCGTCGGGGGTGCGTTCACGGCCCCATCCTGCCCTGCTCGGCCGCTCGCGGGCGAGGACCTTGCATCCGCTCGCTCCGATCGGCGGGCATAGGCTCGACGCATGGCCTCGCGCGGCGGGATCCTCGGCGATCGGACGATCGCTGCGCTCTCGCGCTTCCATCGCTGGGTGCTCGGCGTCACCCGTGGGCGGGTCGGCTGGCGCATCGGCGGGATGCCCACCGTGCGGCTGCACACGACCGGGCGCCACTCCGGCCAGCCGCGCACGACGATGCTCTCGGCGCCGATCGTCGAGGCCGACCGCGTCGTCCTCGTCGCCTCGAAGGGCGGCTCGGATCGGCACCCGGCCTGGTACCTCAACCTCGTCGCATCGCCCGAGGCCGTGCTCGACCTTCGCGAGGGGACGCGGGCGGTGCGTGCGCGGACGGCGAGCCCGGCCGAGAAGGCGGTGCTGTGGCCGCGTATCGTCACCGCGTACGCCGGCTACGCGCGCTACCAGCGCCGCACGCGGCGCGACATCCCCGTGGTCATCTGCGAGTCCCGCTGAGGCCATCCGTCGGCCCCGTAGCATGGGCGCATGGCGGACGCCGAGGTCGAGTCCATCGCATCCATCCCCGACGATGCCGATGCCGGTGCCGCCGCGCTCGCGGCGCTGCGGGCCATCGGCGAGCGGATGGCCCAACTCGAGCCGACGGCCGTGGCTGATGAGCCCGACGCCGTGCATCAACTGCGCACGCACGTTCGTCGGCTTCGCAGCCTGCTCGCGGCGTTCGGTCCGCTGTTCGATCCCTCCGCGACGGTCGCGCTGCGACGCCGGTACGGCGAGTACGGTCGAGAGCTCGGCACGGTGCGGGACATCGAGGTGCGCATGCAGGTCGCCCAGCGGACTCTCGAGGACGCGGCCGAGCACGACCCGCAGCGCGACGTGGTCGCCGAGCCCGAGCAGGCGGCGGAGGTGCGGCAGCGACTCATCGACGCCGAGATCGACGCGCATCGCCTCGCGCACGCGCGGTTCGTCGAGCGACAGGGGATGCCGCGCGCGGAGGCGCGCAGGGAACTGCTCGCCACGTTCCTCGCGTCACCGTCGTTCACTCCGCTCGCCTCGCGCGAGGCCAAGCCCGTGCTGGGCGACCTGATCGCGCATGAGGCGCGGAGGGCGCTCAAGCGTGCCGATCGACTCGGCAAGGATCGGGAGCCCGAGGCGTTGCACGAGGTGCGGAAGGCCGGCCGTCGGCTGCGCTATGCGGCCGAGGCGGTCGTCGACGAGCCGCTCGCGCTGTTCGGCGATCGGGCGACGCGCCTCGCGGAGGCGGGGGAGTCGCTGCACGACGTGCTGGGCGATCACCGTGACGAGGTGCTGTTCGCCGAGCACGTGCGTCGGGCCGGCGCACACGCCGCGCACGCGGGGGAGCCGTCGGCGGCGTTCGAGGCGGTTGCGGCGGCGGCCGACGAACGGGCCCGCGCCCGGCTGAAGGACCTGGACGACGCCATCGACGATCTGCGGGATGCCGTGGACGCGTGGCGGAAGCGCTGAGCCCCTGGGTTCAGTCGCGCATCTCGAGCTGCATCACCGCGCGGTGGGGCTTCGGCCGTGAGACCTCGTGGAAGCCCGCGGCCAGGTACATCGAGACCGTGCCGGGGAACAGGTCGGCCGCGGGCGGCTTGCCGTCTCGAGCGGCCGGGTCGACGGCATACGCCTCGAGCACACGCGCGCCCTGGTCGCGCGCGTAGTCGGCCGCGGCTCGGGCGAGTGCACCCGCGACGCCCCGACGCCGGAACGCGCGCGGAATCACGAAGCACGAGACCGACCAGACGGTCGCATCGTCGAAATCGTCGTCGGGGGAAGCCGAGCCGACCGGGCTGTGCGCCAGTCGGGGAAGCGCGGGACGCGGCTCGACCGCGCACCAGCCGACCGGGGTGTCGCCGTCATAGGCCAACAGTCCGGGCCCAGGACCGGGCTCGGACAATTGCGCGGCCAGGCGTTCGCGCAGGACGTCGCGCCCGGCAGCTTGGAAGTCGGCGCGGCCGAGCTTGTACCACTGGCACCAGCACCCGGCGGGGTCGCCCCGAGTGCCGAACACCGACTCGACGTCGGCGAAGGGTGCCTCGCCGGCCGGGATGATCCGCAGCGCCGTCGCTGCGGTGATCGTGTCGTTCGCCATATGCCGACGCTACCGCCGGGGTGCGACATCCGAGTCGGCCGTCGACCCGTCGGTGATCGCGCCGCCGGCCGGCTCGAGCCGGAGCGCCCGGACCGCGGCCGCGAGCCGTCGCATCTGCTCGGTTCCGGCCGTCGAGGGCTCGTCGAGGACGCCCTTCACCAGCATCGCGGCCGCCTTCGGATGGTCGCTCGCGTATCGGGTGAGCAGGTGCACGCGGTCGTCGATGTCGAGCCGATGCACATCCGCGCGGCCTCGCCGATCCATCCAATCGACCCGGATCCGACCCATCGACGTCGCGTTGGCGTACCAGTCGCTGCGCGCGCCACGGCTCGCGACGACGTGGAGCACCGGCAGCCCGTCACGGCCCGGCGTCTCGCCCCGCGCGAACACCTCGACGACGGTGCGCCGCACGGCTCGCGACCGGCGGCCGACGGTCGTCAGCATGACGAACCGCGGACCCATGATCGCGCCGAGATGCGCACGGTAGAGGTACGACGGCACGCGATTGAACCATGCGGCGACGGGACCGGGCTTCGGGATGGGCATGCGCGCAGCGTACTGGGTCGCGACGGTTCGCGGAGAGGCTGCTCGTGGGGCCCGCGGCTCACTCGTGAATCTAGGTAACGATGAAGTATGATCAAGACATGGCGCCCGAACCGACCGTGCTCGACCGGCTTCTCGAGATCAGCGAGCTCTTCCAGCGCGACATGGCGCGCGAGTTCGCCGGCACGTCGCTCTCGGCGGCGCGCACGCGCGTGCTCTGGGACCTCGCTCACGAGGGACCCTCGACCCAGCAGGCGCTCGCACGGCGCCTCGAGGTGAGCCCTCGCAACATCACCGGACTCGTCGACGCCCTCGAGGCGTCGGGCTACGTCCACCGCGCCCCGCATCCGACCGACCGCCGCGCGGTCCTGGTCTCGCTCACGCCCTCATCCGCCCAGCTCATGCGCGAGATGCAGCGCGACCACGAGGAGCTCTCCCAGACGCTGCTCGATGCCGTCGCGCCATCCGACCGCGAGGCGTTCGTGCGGGGCGCCGAGGCGATCGCGGCCCGGCTGGGCGAACTCGTCGCCGCCGCGGAGACGGGCCGCGCGACGGCGCACCGCTCGACGACGCGCGGGACGACCGAGCACGAATCGGCATGAGCGTCGAACTGCGCGAGCGAACCGCGCCATCCGCCGCCCGCCGCCTCGGCGTCACCCTGCTCCGGGCGCTCCGCGTCGAGCTGCGGATCTACGCCAACATCGGGCGGTTCCTCATGCGCCGGCCCGCGATCGCGCCCGGCGCGGCGGGCTTCGGCTACCACCGACCGGTGCTGACCATCCTGTGGATCTTCATCGTCCTGTCCGCGGTCGAGATCCCGATCCTCGACCTCATCGTGCACCGGTGGCCGGCGGTCCGCATCGCCGTGCTCGCCCTGGGCATCTGGGGGCTGACCTGGATGCTGGGGCTCCTGTTCGGCTACCTCATGCGCCCGCACACCGTCGGCCCCGACGGCATCCGCGTGCGCGAAGGGCTCGAGACCGACATCCTGCTCTCATGGGACGACATCGCCTCGGTCGCCCGCGAGCGCCGCGTCGACGAGCCGAAGACCCCGAAGATCACCGAGGCGGATGGCGCGCGCACGCTGTCGCTGCGCATGCAGGACGAGACGGTCATCCGCATCGAACTCGAACGACCGACCCCCGTGCGGCTGCCCGGCACCGCGCCCAAGGGCGGCGAGCACCTCGTGGACGACGTTCGCATCTGGGTCGACGACCCGACCGGGTTCATGGCGGCGGTGCGCGAGCACATCTGACTGCGTCTTCGGCGGGCGACGGATGGCGCGGCGCCGGGGGCCGTGCATGAGCACGCCTCCGTATGCGGCTATGATGGTCAAGTTGTCTCCGGCGGAACGCGGGAGCAACGGGATGTGGCGCAGCTTGGTAGCGCACCTGACTGGGGGTCAGGGGGTCGCAGGTTCAAATCCTGTCATCCCGACCGATGTGATGTGTCGGGACATCGTTTACAGATGTTCCGGGACATCGTTGACATGAAGCCCCTCCTTCGGGAGGGGCTTCTGTCGTTTCCGGGGTTGGTAGTCGCGGCCGGGATCGATGACGTGTTCGGCGAGGAGTTCGCCGGTGTGCCTGGCGGTGACGAGGGTTTCCGGCCCGTTCACGAGCAGGATGACGGGGGTGCCGGCGTGGGCGCGGCCGATGCCGAGGTGTCGGAGTCGGCCGGCGTAGCGGATGGTGATCGTGCCGACGTTGTCGACGGTGTCGTAGCGGACCCGCCAGTGCTCGTCGCCGTGGCGGAGTCGGGGTTCGGCTTTCGGGAGCGACCGGTACGCCTCGCCGGGGGTGCTTCGGTCGATCGCGCGATGCGGGCGGTGCTCGTTGTACAGCTCCTGGAAGTGCTCGAGCTGCTGGTTCAGGGCTTGGATCGTGTCGGCGGGCGGTTGCCGTCGGAGCCACTGCTTGAGGGTCTGGTGGAAGCGTTCGATTTTGCCCTGGGTCTGCGGGTGCGCGGGGGAGCCGTTCTTCTGGGTGATCCCGAGCCGGCCGAGCAGGGTCTCGAACCCGTTCGGTCCGCTGCCGCCGCGGGCGAACCGGGTGGTGTAGACCATGCCGTTGTCGGTCAGGGTGGACGCGGGCAGCCCGTGCATATCCGCGGCGCTGGTGAAGGTGGCGACCACGATCGGGCCGGTCACGCGGGCGTGCGCGCTGATGCGCACAAGGTAGCGGGAGTGATCGTCCAGCCAGGAGATGATCTCCACGTCGGTGCCGTCGGCGAGGGGCCAATGCGTGAAGTCGGACTGCCAGGTCTCGTTCGGCTGGACGGCTTCGAACCGGATGATCGAGGACCGCGGCCGTTTCTGCGGTTGCGGGGTCACGACGCCCTCAGCGCGCAGGATCCGCCAGATCGTGGACACGCTCGGGGCCTTCTCACCGGTGCGAGTCAGCCGATCGCGGATCGACTCGGCGCCGCCATCGAGTCCGGCGCGGGCCAGTTCGGTTCGAAGCGTCAGGATCCGCTGCCGTGTGCCTTCGGTGGTACGCGTCGGTGATCGCCGTGGCTTGCGGGAGCGTGGCTCGAGCGCGTCGTCGCCGCCTTCCCGGTACCGGTTCGCGAGCGTGGTCGCCCATTGCCGGCTGATCCCGAACCGGGCGGCGGCGTCCGCGGCGGTCAAGCCGCCGTCGACGATGGCGTGGGCGATGACACGATTCCGGTTCCCTCTCGACATGCCCCATCGTCGAGGCCGTCAACGATGTCCCGACACATCCGACATGTCGTCGATGTCCCGACACACCCGTCAACGATGTCCTGAAACCACACACTGTCATCCCGACCGAGGAACGGCCTGGAACGTCGCGGAACCCGCGCGTTCCGGGCCGTTCGCGTTTCACCCGTCGAGCTCGGCCAGCACGCTTCGGACGCGCTTCCCGAGTGTTATCCGGTGCGAGCGCAAGGGGCTGATGCCGCCTTCACGCCGGACGTACGCTCCTTCGCAGGTGGCGGCGACTACCCGTCCCACCTCGACGAAGTGAAGGAGACACCCATGACGAAGGTCGAACACAGGATCCTCGTGAACGTCCCGGTCAGCGTGGCCTACAACCAGTGGACCCAGTTCGAGGACTTCCCGCACTTCATGCACGGCATCAAGAAGGTCACCCAACTGAGCGACGACCGGCTCGAGTGGGTCGCCGACCTCGCCGGCGTCCGCCGGAAGTGGGAGGCGAGGATCCTCGAGCAGGTGCCGGACACCAAGGTCTCGTGGGCTGCGACCGAGGGCGCGACGAACGCCGGCGAGGTCACGTTCGAGGACCTCGGCGGCGGCCAGACGTCCGTACGGCTGACGTTGGAGTACGAGCCCGAGGGCCTCGTCGAGAAGGTGGGTGACAAGCTGAACGTGGTCGACCACCAGACGAAGAACGACCTCGAGCGTTTCAAGGAACTCGTCGAGTCCGAGGGTTACGCCTCCGGAGCCTGGCGGGGCACCATCGAGAACGTCCCGGGGACTCCGGGGATCGAGGACGCGGACGCGTCACGCGGTGACTCGGGCAAGGCCGGCGTGTCCGGCAAGGTTGTGGCCGCCGGGGTCGCCGCGGCTGCGGCGGCCGCAGGTGCCGCGGCGGCGACGGCCGGCAGGAAGTCGTCCGACACCGACGTCGTGGAGACCGATGTCGAGGTGATCACGCCGGTCGACACCGTTCCTGCGGTCGACGACCCCGCCGCCCGCGCGAGAACCGCTCGTCCGGAAGGGGAGCCGCTCATGACCGACGTGGTCGACCCGGACGTCGACCCCACGCTGCGTCGGGACAGCCCCGACCGCTAGACCGGTCGCACCGGCCCATGCTGCGAGCAGCAACGCCGAGGGCCCCTCATCGCGAGGGGCCCTCGGGTTCGTCCGCTTCAGGCATCACCCCGCCTCGTCGGTGGAGACGACGGCGAAGCCGCCTGACGGAATCCGGATCGTCCCGGCGCCGTCGAGATCCGCGGCCGACACCAGGCGTCCCTCCGAGTCATACAGGTTCGCGGTGGACAGCCGGTCCTCGAACCCGATCGGCACCCGCTGCGGCGATCGTGCCGACGAGTGCACCAACTCGGTCGCACCGCCCTCGCCTTCGAGGAGCAGGCGCGACACGACCGGACGCACGATGAGCGCGTCGAGCGTCACCGCATCCTTGACGACGCGAGCCGTCACCGTGGACTCCGACGCGTCGACGACGCCCTGGAGCACGCGCGGAAGGAGCACGCCGGGCACCGGGCTGATGCCCTGCGGCTCGCCCCGACCGTCGAGCGAACCGAGACCCGTGCCGTCGCTCTGCCAGATCGATCGGGCGGTCCCGTCCTCGGGGATCCACGCGACGGGCTCGACCCACCGGTCGACCTCGTCCACGCCGAGGTCGAACGTCGCCGTGTCGCGGCGATCGAGCACGAGCGTCGACCCGGAGTAGAGCGATTCACCCGTCCACGCGGACTCCGGCGCGACGACGATGCCGGTCGTTGAGACCGCATCCTCCGCCTCGACCGTGGTGAGGCCGTGTCGCGAGGCGACGTGGTCGACCGACGTCGCACGCTCGGCGAGCTCGGGACGCGCGTCGAGCGCGAGCATGGTCAACAGGCCGTGGATCGTGCTCTCGGCGCCGCTGTTGCGGTTGATGGTGCCATCGGGCTGGATGCCGTCGTAGGTCACGCCCGTCGCCGGGTCGTACATCGCCTCATCGGCTCGGTTGGCGCCGAAGAACCAGGCGGCCTGGATGGCGGCGAGTTCCGCGAACCCGGTCGATCCCGAGGCGTCCGCGACCGAGAGCAGCGACTGCACGCGCGAATCGGCTCCATACGCGATCTGGACGCGGTCGGCCGGCGTCGGGAACCAGCCGTTGTCGGGTCCACCGGCCGTCAGCAGCGTCGGCGTGAAGGACGACGAGTCGAGCACGGCCGGTTCGAGGAGCGACGTGTCGCCGAGCACGTCGGACGCCTCCGCGAGCGCGGCCGGCATCTGCGATCCCCACGCGTGCCACATCGAGCGCGACTGCGCCCACGGCAGGATGGCGCCGTACGGCCACTCGCGCACGTCGCCTGCGGACATCAGCGCGATGCCCTCCGCGAGCTTCGCGAGCGTGTCCGCGGCGGCCGCGTCATCCGGCGCCGCCTCGACGTAGGCCGACAGGCCCAGCACTGCCTCGGCGCTCGCGTCGGCGCCGTCGACGATCAGCCAGAGCGGCACCCGCATGCCGTCGGCCGTGCCGAACTCGCCGTAGTTCGTCAGCACCTGCCGATCGACGGCATCCCGGGCCAGCGACATCCGCTCGCCGAGGAATGCCGTGAAGGCGGGATCGGCGCCCTTCGCGGCGAAGGCCGCGTACCCTTCGCCGAAGGCCCACAGCGTGCGGGCCAGCCAGTAGCTCGGACCCGAGTCGGAGGGATCGGGCAGCTCGACGGGCTCGGCGCTGGGGTTGAGCTCGCCGTCGGGCTGCATCCACAGCACCACGTTGCCGGCGTTCGGGCCCTCGACGGTCTGCACGTAGGCGAGCGAGCGCAGCAGCTCGTACGCGGTCTGCCGGCTCGTCGCGTCATCCGTGAGCTGCCAGTGCCGCAGGTACACCACCGCCGCCCGGGAGATGTCGTCGGCGTTGTATGCGCCCTGGCCCCAGTGACCCGTGACCGGGTCGACCAGGCCGCCGCCGCCGACGCGCTCGAACGTGCCGCCGGGGCGCGCGTCCGCGTAGGTCCACGGCATCGTGAGGTCCGGCTCCTCGGCGAGCCGGTAGGTCGTGTGACCGTCCACCTCGTCGGGCGAGACGGTGTCCATCAGGAAGTCGAGATGCGCGAGGTTGGTCAGCGGCGCGGGTTCGGCGGCCACGGCCGGTGACGCGCCGCCGATCACCCCGGCGGCCAGTGCGACGACGGCCGTCCAGACCGCCGTTCGCGAGTGTCGTGGGACCTCGCGCGTGTGAGTCCGGGTCATTCCGCTCCTCCTCCGGTGCGGTCGAGGCGTGCGGCCCCGATCTTCGAATCGGCCATGCCGTAGAACACGTAGTGCACGCCGTCGATCTCCTCGATGGCGGTCGGGAAGACGACGTTCGGGACGATGCCGCTGCGCTCCTCCTCGGTCTCGGGCGCGAGCAGCGGCGCGGGCGTGCGCGCGAGCACCGTGCTCGGGTCCTCGGGGTCGAGGATCATCGCACCCGCGGCGTAGTTCACGTGCTGCTGCTGGGCGAACGCGCTGTCGAGCACGCCGGTCACGCCATGGTGCAGCAGGAGCCAGCCCTCCGGCACGCGCAACGGCGGCGGCCCGCCCCCGATCTTGAGCTCCTCGAACGCGTACTCCGGACCGGCCACGAAACGATGCTGCCGCCACAACGTGATCGCCGACACGTCGTCGAGCACCGCGTCGAGCGGCACGTAGCTGATCCAGATCGACTGGCGGATGTCGCTGACGCCCGCGGGCGCGCGCACGCCCTGGCCGGGCTTGGTCTCCCCGAGGTCCCACATCGGGCGGTGCAGCACGGCGAGGCTCGTCGTGCCGTCAGGCGCGGTGACGGGCTCCGGGAAGAACGTCGTGTCCTTGTTGTGGAAGAGGTTGAGGTCCATGTCGAGCGCGTCGTCGTATGCGAACAGGGCGGGCCCGAGTCGCCGCCACTCGCGCAGGTCCGTCGAGACCGCGATCGCGGTGCGCGGGCCGAGGGGGCCGTACGCGACGTAGGTCATGACGTGGAGCCCGAGCGCATCGATCCACGTCGTGCGCGGGTCCTCGACGCCGGCGTTGCCAACGCCGCGCTCCCAACCCCGGTCGGGCTCGAGCACGATGCCCTCGCGCTCGACGCCGACGGGGATGCCCGCCTCGACCACGACTCGCGCCAGGCCGACGCGTGAGACATTGCCCTCGGCGACGAGCCGGGGGAGCAGGTAGAGCGTGCCGTCGGGTGCGCGGCCCGATGCCGGGTTCAGCACGCCCTCGGCCTCGAGCGGCTCGTCGGGCAGCGGCGTCATCACGACGCCGACCCGGCTCAGCGTGTACGGAACGGTTTCGGTGACCATGGTCATCCCTTCACGCTCGAGCCGAGGTCGGTCGACACGAAGTACCTCTGGAAGAACAGGAAGAGCACGATCGCCGGGATCGAGAGCACCACGGCACCCGCCATCATCGCCCCGAACGGGTTCGCGACCGACGCGGCGATGTTCGAGATGAAGTTGGCCAGCGACACGGCGAGCGGCTGCAGCGCGGCCTCCTTCGTGATGAGGAAGGGCCACAGGAACTCGTTCCACGGACCGATGAACGAGAGGATGATCGTCGTGAGCACCGCCGGACGCACGAGCGGCAGGGCGACGCTCCACAGCACGCGCAATTCGCTCGCGCCATCGATGCGGGCGGCCTCCCAGAGCTCCTTGGGCAGCTGCACGAAGTACTGCCGGAAGATGATCACCGCCGTCGAGTTGATGAAGAACGGCAGGATCATGCCGCCGTACGAGTCGGCGAGCCCGAAATCGCGCGCGATCATCACGTACAGCGGGATCATCAGGAGCTGGAACGGCACCACCTGGACGAGCAGCGCGAGGGCGAACACCACGCCGCGCCCGCGCCAGTGCAGGATCGCCAGGGCGTACCCGGCGAGGACGCCGAACACGACGGTCCCGAGGAGGACCCCGCCGGTGAAGATTCCCGAGTTCAGGAGCCCTTGGGCCAGGTTGATCCGCTCGTTGATCGCCACGTAGTTGTCGACGGTCAGGTTGCCAGGGCTCGGGAACGCGCCGGCCAGGGTCGGATCGACCTTCGTCTGCAGGGAGCCGACCAGCATGTAGTAGAACGGGAACAGGAACGTGAACGCGCCGAGGCCGAGCACCACGTACATCAGCACCTTCGACGCGCGGCCCGCTGCCTGCGGATCTCGCGCTCGCCTGGAGGTGCGTCGCTGGGTGACGGCGGCGACGGTGTCGGTGGGCACCGGTGGCACGGGCCGAGACATCAGTCTTCCTTTCCTACGAACCTGCGCTGGATCCAGGCGATCACCAGCACCATCGCGATGAGGATGACGCCGATCGCCGCGGCGACATCGGGATTCCCCTGCTCGATGCCCTTCTGGTACATCAGGAGCACGGGTGACGCGGACGCGCCGTTCGGGCCGCCGCCGTTCGTCAGCAGGTACGGCTCGGTGAACAGGTTGGCGCCCGTGATCGTGGCGAGGAGCAGCACCAGGAAGGTGGCCGGCCGCACGCCCGGCACCGTGACCGAGAAGAACTTCCGGATCCGGCCCGCGCCGTCGACGGCCGCCGCCTCGTAGAGCTCCTTCGAGACGTTCTGCAGTGCCGCCAGGTACAGGAGGATGTAGAACGCCATGCCCTTCCACGTGACGAAGAGCGCGATCGTCGGCATCGCGAGCGTCGAGCTGACGAGCCATGACGGATCGGGTGCGAGCGGGCCCAGGATCTGGTTTACGAGCCCGTTCTGGCTGAACAGGAACAGCCAGACCGCGACGACGGCAACCGACGCGGTGACGTACGGCACGAAGTAGCTGACGCGGAAGAAGATGCCCGCGTGCACGATCGTGTTCAGGCCGTACGCGAGCAGCAGTGAGAGCACGACCGTCAACGGCACGTTGATCAGCAGGAAGATCCCGACGTTGCCGAACGACTGCCAGACCTTCGGATCCTGCAGCACCGCAGCGTAGTTGTCGAACCCCACGAACGGCCGGTCGACGACGGCGCCCGGTGCGGCGAAGAAGTAGTCCTGGAACGACATCCACACCACGAACACGATCGGGTACGCGAACACGACGAGCACGAACACGATGTAGGGCGCGCTGAACAGGAGGCCCAGCGGGTTCTCGCCGAGCCACCGGCGGCGGCCGCGCCGGGACGGCGGGGCCTCCGCCGTCCCGGTGCCGGCCGCGACGCCTGGGGCGGAGCTGACCGCGGTCATGAGGAGCCTCCTCAGCCCTCGGAGGCGAGCGAGTCGGCCTTGTCGGCCGCGTTCTCGAGGAAGGTGGAGACCTCCTCCTCGCCGAAGATCACGGACTTGGAGTAGCCGTCGCGGAATTCCTGCCAGATCTCGATCGAGTTCGGCACGTTCGGCACCTCGACGGTGCGGGAGGCCTGGTCACCGAACTGCTCGTAGGCCGGGTTGGCCGAGAAGTAGTCGGGGTAGGTGTCGGTGAGGTCCTGGCGGAGCGGCATCTGGCCGGTCGCCTCGAGCCAGGCGCCATCCTGCTCCTCGCTCGTCGAGAACTTCAGCACGTCCCACGCGGTGGCCTGGTTCTTGCACGCGGTGAACATTCCGATGTTCTTGGCGTCGCTGAACGTGTACACCTCCGACGGATCCATGCCGTCCTGCGTCGGAACCGGGACCGAGCCCCAGTTCACGCTGTCGCCGTACACCTCGATCGCCCAGGGGCCGACGATGGACATCGCCGACTGCTGGTCGGCGAACGCGTCGCCGTTGTACGCCTCCTTGCCGGCGAGGCCTTCGGAGTAGATCGTCGCCCAGAAGTCGGCGACGGCCGTGCCGTTGTCGTCGTTGAACGTCGCCTTGCCGTCCTCGAGCAGCTGGGTGCCGCCGGTCTGCGCCGCGTACAGCGGGTAGAAGTCGAACCAGCTCTGGAAGAACTCGCTCGTCGGCGCGGGCCAGATCGCGTACTTCGCCGCACCGGATGACACGAGGGTGCGTGCGGTGTCGAGGAACTCGTCGTACGTGCCGAGCGGCGGGTTCTCAGCGTCGAGTCCGGCCTGCGTGAACATGTCCTTGTTGTAGAAGATCATCACCGGGTTCGACTTCCACGGCATCTGGTAGAAGTCGCCGTCGCTCGACCGGTACTGGTCGGCCACGTCGCCGGAGCGACCCGTGATGTAGTCGTCGCCGTCCTCGAACCCCGAGAGGTTCACGAGGCCGCCCTGCTTCTGGAAGCCGGGCACGGCGGCGGGGGAGGTGTTGTAGACGAGGCAGGGCGCATTGCCCGCGGTGATCGCCGCGCCGATCGTCTCCTCGCTCGAGGCGCCGGCCGGGATCTCCTGGGCCTTGATCTGCTCGTCGGGATGGTCGGCGTTCCAGGCCTCGACCATCTGCTTGCCCCATTCGATCTCGGCCTCGTTGTTCGAATACCAGATCGTGATGTCGCCGCGGCTCTCGTTGCCTCCTCCCTCGTTCCCACCGGCGCTGCAGGCGGAGAGCGCGAGGAGGCCGATCGCCCCGAGCGCGGTCGTCGTGATGATGCGTCGTCGCATGATCGTTCCTTTCCGGGTGCGGCGGTCGCCGCGTTGGGCTGTCAGGTCGGTGGTCTCGCCGTCGACTCCCTGACCACGAGTCGCGGTGCATCCAGTTGCACGTCGCCCGGCGCGTGCCCGGCGATCGAGGACAGCAGCGTGCGGGCGGCCACGGCACCCCAGGCGACGGCATCGGTCGCGACCGAGGTCAGCGAGGGGAAGACGTGGTCGGCCAAGTCGGTGTTGTCGAATCCGGTGACGGAGAGCTCCTCGGGCACGGCGATGCCGGCGCGGCGGGCGACGGAGATTCCGGCGAGGGCCATGTGATCGTTGGAGTACACGATCGCCGTCGGCCGAACCGCACGCTCGAGGAGCGCTCGCGTGGCCCGTGCCCCTTCGCTGGCGCTGAAGTCCGTCGTCACGACGATCGGATCGTCGAGTCCGGCCTCGCGCATGGCGGACTCGAACGCGACGGTCCGCCGGTGGCCGTGGAGCATCGTGTCGGGTCCTGCGACGTGCGCGATGCGACGATGCCCCAGCGCGGCGAGGTGGTCGACGGCGGTGCGGATGCCCGCGCCGTCGTCGACGGACACCGCCGGGAAGGGGGAGTCCTGATCGGGGCGGCCGAGCGTGACCGCGGCCAGCCCGAGCTCGACCACGAGCGGCACTCGCTCATCGCCAGCCCGCAGGTCGGTGAGGATGACGCCGTCGACGCGCTTGTCGGCAGCGAGGCCGCGGTAGGTCTCGGCCTCCTCCCGGCCCGGGGTCGCCGCGGCGAGCACGAGCACCTGGCCGGACATCGAGAACTCGCTCTCGACCCCGGCGATGAACGCGTGGAAGAACGGGTCGGCGGCGATGACATCGGCGTTGCGTCCGATGACGAGGCCCAGCGCGAACGATCGGTCGACGCTGAGCGAGCGTGCCCGCACGCTCGGCCGCCAGCCGAGCTCCTGGGCGGAGGCGAGGATGCGATCCCTCGTCTCGGCGCTGACGCCGGGGCGGTCATTGAGCGCGAACGAGACGAGGCCCTTGCTGACGCCGGCGTGCGCCGCGACATCCGAGATGGTCGGTCGCCCGCGCTTCGGCGCGCCTGCCGAGCCGGCTCCCGTCATCGATGCCGCTGCCGTCATGCCGCCCATGTCCCTCCGCCCGAGGTTCCACCGCGCTAAACCGGTTTAGGCGTGACGGTACGCCCCATCCACCCAGCAGGCAAAGGCCTTGACAGCGATGGGTACCGCTTGCTAACCCCGTCCTATCGACCGCCAGCCGCAAGCGTCACGACGCCGCTCGCCCCGTCGATCGTCACCTCCGCGCCGGTCGCGATCGCCTCCGTCGCCCCAGGTACCCCGACGACCGCGGGGATGCCGTATTCCCGCGCCACGACGGCGCCGTGGCTGTTCGCACCGCCCATCTCCATCACGAGACCGCCGGCCGTGAGGAACAGGGGCGTCCACCCCGGATCGGTCGAGGGCGCGACCAGGATCTCGCCGGGCTCGAGGTGGGCGTCGACCGGATCGAGGATGACGCGTGCGGCCGCCGTGACGGTTCCCGCGGATGCGGGCGTGCCGCGGAGGACGCCCGCTCTGTCCGCCACGGACCCGGACCCGATCGCCTCGAGTTCCGTCCCGTCCGAGAGCAGCACTCGGGGCACGTGCCGTCGCCGGAGCTCGGCGTCGTATCGCTGCCGGCGCTCGCTCACGGCCGCCCGCAGGTCCTCGCCGGCGGCGGCGCGTTTCACCTCGTCGAAGTCGAGGAAGAACACGTCGCCGGGCGCTGCGATCCGGCCCGAATCCGCGAGCTCGCTGCCGATCCGGAGCATGGCCGTCCGCGCGCGGCTCATCGCCGTGACGATGAGGAACTTCGGCATCTCGCGCAGCCCGACGAGCGCGCGAGCACGCCGCAGGCAGAAGCGCACGCCGGCGGCGCGAAGGCGGCCGCGCCGGCGGGCACGGCGGACGAGCGTGAGCATCATGGCGCGGGCGTCGCGCGCGCCATCCGCGAAGTGCTGCTCGGGCGTGGCGGCGTCCGGATCCAGCCGCAGGTATCCGGTCAGCACGCCGAACAGGTGGGCGGGGTCCTCGGACCACCGCGGCATGCCGAGGTCGATCTCGGCCACCGCGCGGTGGCCGTAGCGGTCGAGGAAATCCGCCATGCTCTGCTGCAGGACGACGGGCAGGGTGCCGGCACGGTACCCGGCGGCGAGTTCGCGCGGCGTGCGGGTCGCGAGCGCCGACCTCGACTCGGCGTCGGCCCGGGCCCGCACGGCGACCCGCCACAGCTCGAGGTCCATCTCCGTCGTGACGTTGTAGGGCACGCTCCTCAGCACGGTCTGCAGTTCGCCCGATCCTCTCGACCCGCGCGAGAGCCGCCCGGCGAGGCCGAGCAGCGCGAATCCGACGACCGCGCCGGGCAGGCTGCGCGGGGCGAGCGGCATCGCCCGGAAGAGGAGCTCGGCGACCGCGTCCACGCGGGTCGGGATGTCGCCGCCTGCCGGCACGTCCCTCGACCGGACCTCGACGGCGAGCCGCCGCACCCGGCGCCGCGCGGCTGCCGGGCTGATCACTGCCTGGCCGACCAGGAGCGGCAGGCGGACGCGGGCTGCGAGATGCAGCGCGCCCCTCGCGAAGCGGCGGCGGGAACGGGGCAGTACCGAGAACCGCCGGTCAGTGAACAGCTCGCGCAGCACCACGGCCGATCGTGCCTCCATGACGTCGAGCGCGCGAGGGAAGATCTCCCGGCCCACGGCCGATCGCACGATCGGGGTCGCATCGAGGAAGATCCGGCCGCCGCCGACCGCGAAGCCTCCCGGTCCGTCGAGGATCCGCTCCGGCCTGCGGCCGATGAGGTCGAGGAACCCCGAGCCGATCAGGCGGAAGGCGGCGATGCCCATCGGCGTGATCGGTCGGTGCAGGCCTTGGGCGAGGCTGATGCAGAAGTAGACGCGGGCGTCGTCGGGGGACACCGCTGCGTCGCGCACCGGGACCGGATACAGCGTGGTGATCGGCCTGGACTGCACGAGCCATGTGCGTCCGGCCGTGTCCACGGCCCACTCGATGTCCTGCGGACTCCCGAACGAGTCCTCGACACGGTCGCCGAGCGACGCGAGCGCCCGCGCCTCCGCGTCCGTCAGGCAGGGCTCCCGCCCGATGGGCGAACCGCCGGGCCGCCGGTCCAGGATCCGCTCCGTCACGGTGTCGACGACGAAGCGATCGGGATCCACGGCGCCGGACACCACGGCCTCGCCGAGACCGGGTGCCGCGTCGATCACCGCCTGCCGCCGTCGGCCGGTCACGGGATCGGCGGTGAACAGCACACCCGCGGCCCGCGCGTCGACCATCCGCTGCACGACCACGGCCAGCGCCACGCCAGAGCCGTCGATGCCCTGGGCGGCGCGATAGGCGACCGCCCGGTCGGTCCAGAGCGACGCCCAGCACCGATGCACGGCGTCGAGCACGTCCTCGATGCCGGTGACGTCGAGGTAGGTGTCCTGCTGGCCGGCGAAGCTCGCGCCGGGCAGGTCCTCGGCGGTGGCCGACGATCGCACCGCCACCGGGCCGCCACCGGGCTCGAGGCGGGCGTAGGCCTCGCGCACGGCCGCGGCCACGGGCTCGGGGAACGCCGCGGCGAGGATCGCTTCGCGGGCGGCCCGCGGATCCGCGATGGTTCCGTCCTCGACGGGCGTGCCCCGCACCACCTGGCGGTAGGCCTCCGTGGTCACGCAGAAGCCCGGCGGCACGTCGAAGCCGACACGCATCAGCGCACCGACGTTCGCGGCCTTGCCTCCGACCGCTGCCAGGTCGTCGACCGACACCTGCGCGAGGTCGCGGACGAACGCGTCCTGGGCACCGGGGAAGCCTGCTCGGCTGGGCACGACCATCTGCCGTCCTTCAGATCGCGTCATTCCAGACCTGTGGAGTCATGCGCAGGATCGCACCCCGGAGGACTCCACCGCAAGGACCCGCGGACACGACGGCGACGTGACCGCGCCATCCGGTGTCCGCGGCCGGTGACACGATGGGAGCATGACCAGGTACTGGCTCGGGGTGGTCCAGCAGGATCATGTACTGCTCGGTGTCGAATGGGGGATCGCGCAGACCAACCACGGCAAGCGGGGCGGCGTGCAGCGCATGCGTCCGGGCGACGGGTTCGTCTACTACTCGCCGCGGGCGAGCTTCCCCGACGGCGAGCCGCTCCGCGAGTTCACCGCCATCGGGCGGGTCGCCGATGGCGACGTGTACCAGGCCGAGGCCGATGCGAACCACATGGCCGGATTCCGGCCGTGGCGCCGCGACGTCCGCTACGCCGATGCGACCTCCGCGCCGATCGCTCCCTTGCTCCATGTGCTCGACCTCACCCGCGACGACCCGAACTGGGGCCTGAAGCTGCGACGCGGTCACCTCGAGATCACCGAGCACGACTTCGGGGTGATCGCTCGCGCGATGGGCGCCGACGAGCCCGTCGGCTGATGCCACGGCGCGATCGACCTAGCGGTCGCAGCGCTCCGACAGCGCGTACCTCAGCAGCACCATGTCGCCGACTCGGCGGCTCTCTGCGAGGGGGGCGCGACGGTCGGCATTCCACGGGAACGAGCCGTCGCCGATCAACCGGGGGGCTCGCTGGTCGCCCACGAAGAACGGGGCGATGGCCAATTGCAGTTCGTCGGCGAGGTCGGCCTCCAGGAACTGCGTGATCGTGGTTCCGCCGCCCTCGACGAGCAGCGAGCGCACGCCCCGGTCGTGCAGGTCGCCGACGAGCGCCGACACGCTGACCTGGTCGCCCACGGGCACGACGGTGGCGAGGTCCCCGAGCCGAGCACGCAGATCGTGGAACGCGGCCCGGGGGCAGTAGACGAGCTTCGTCGAGTGCCCCGAGGCGAAGAAGTCCGACGTCGGATCGAGCTCGCCGCTCGCGGTCAGCGTCACCTTCCACGGCGACGGCGACAGGCCTTCGTCTTCGCGTCGCCTCCGTCGCTCCTCGCTCCGCACCAGCAGTCGTGGATTGTCGAGGCGCACGGTGCGGGCGCCGACCAGGATCGCGTCGCTCTGTGCGCGCACCTCGTCGACGCGATCGAAGTCCTCCGCGTTCGAGAGCGCGAGCCGTGGCGGGGCAGCGGTGTCGAGGAAGCCGTCGATCGACATCGCCGCGCTGAGGATCACGTACGGCCGATCGATCACGATCCCACCCCCCGATGCGCGACGGTGAGCACGGCGGGAGGCGTCGCCGAGTGGGTGCGTGCTCGGCGAACCGTCGACCCCACCGCGACGACGAGTCCCGGTGCGACGGAGATCATCGTGAGGACGCCGAAGAGTGCGGATGCGGCCACGCCCGTGGAGGCGCCCAGCCCGGCGACGGCGAAGGCCCAGCCCGCGACGCCCTCACGCGGGCCCCATCCGCCGACGTTCAGCGGGATGGATCCGGAGACGAGGACGACGAGGGCGAGCGCGGCGAGGCGAAGCGGCGGCACGCTGGCCCCGACCGCCGCGACCGCGACGCCGAGGGTCGCCACGTGACATCCCACGACCACCACCGAGGCGATGACGACGCGGAGGAGGACAACGGGGGATCCGATGCCCGCCGCGAGTTCGCCGAGCTCGCGACGCATCGCCCGACGTGCCCGGGCGCTCGATGCGGCCGTTCCGAGAACCGCGAGGACGAGCAGCACGAGGCCGATGCCCAGTACCGGCAACAGCACTCCCTGGAACTCCGACCCCAGGTACACGAGGACGAGGACGGCGATCGCGACCTGCACGAGCTGCCCCACGGTGCGCTCGATCACGACGGCGCGAGCGGCCTGCGGGAGGTTCCCCGCGTCGCGCCCCTGCGTGACGGCTCGCTCGACGTCACCGACGACCCCGCCGGGCACCACGGTGTTCAGGAACTGGGAGCGGTAGTACCACGCGACGGCCTCGCGCACACCCAGGGCGACGCCGAGTCGACCCGCGATGGTGCTCCAGCGCCACGCCGCCGCGACCGTGGCGACGGCCGAGAGCACGAGCGCGACGAAGACCAGGCCGGGATCGACGCTCGACAGCGCACGCAGGAACGGCTCGGAGCCGACACCGGCGACGACCGCGACCAGCACCGCGAGGCCCGCGAGCGTACGTGCCACGAGGCGGAACCGCGTCGATGACCCGATGACGCGGACCCGGGTTGCGCAGCCTGCCGCGGACATCAGGGCCACGCCATCAGGTCGGTGTGCTGGACGACGGCGGAGAGCGCACCGCGTCGCACCTGCGCGGAACGGAGCGCACCGTACGCCGTGCCGTCGTCGCGCAGATCGGGGCGCTGCTCGAGCGCCGCATCGAGCCATCCCTCGAACCACCGCTCGAGGAGGCGAGGCTCGTGATCGCCGAGCCGCCAGGGGCTGCGCGCCGTTCGGACGCTCCATCCGGCCTCGAGGAACAGGCGTTCCGCATGTGCGGCGCCGGCCGGCCCCATGAGCCGTCGTCCGCCGGCGTGGCGTTCCTGGTGCGCATTGAAGGCGGCCGCGACCACGTCGTCGTGAGGATCCGGAGGCTCGAGGCCCACCTCGCCGGTCACGCTCAGGCTCAGCAGCACGGGGCATCCGACGGCCACGCACGCCCGGACGACCGCGCGGATCTCGTCGGACGTCAGCACGTCGAGCAGCGCGGACGCGGTCACGAGGGACGCTCCGTCGAGGTGGTCGGCGTCGAGCTCGGAGAGCTCGCCGGTGCGCGTCAGGATCGCGACGGGCCGGCCGTCGCGATCGAGCGGGGCGATGCCGTCCGCGGCGCGATCGATCAGGTCGGAGTTCCAGTCGTGCAGCACCCAGGTCTGCGGACCGGGCGACTGCGGTACGAGCCATCGCATCATCGAGCCCGTTCCACTCCCGAGGTCGTGGATCGTGATCGGACCCGGTCGGAGGCGGCGGAGGGCGGCACGGGCGAGTCGAGCCGACCTGGCGCGCGCATCCTCAGGCTCTCGCAGCTTCAGCCAGTCGCGGCTCACCTCGATGATCTCGCTCATCCGGCGGCCCGCCGTTCGCGCCCGAGGGCGTCTGCCCGCGCGCCCACCTCGCCCAGCACCTCGGCGATGATCCCGACGGGCTCCTCCCAGCTCGGCCGCGTCGTGCGCGAGTCCATGGCCTCCGCCTTGAATGCGGCACGCCACCCGGCATCCCCCCGCCACCGACGCAGGACGGCCCGCAACGCCCCGGGATCGCCCGATGGGACGAGGACCCCGGCCGGGCTGCCGGCGATCGCCTCCGGAACTCCACCCACGCACGAGGCGACGACCGGGATGCCGCGCGCCAGCGCCTCGGCAACGACCATCCCGTAGCTCTCCGACCTCGACGGTGCGACGACGAGGTCGGCCGAGCGATAGGCGTCCTCGAGCAGCGGGCCCGAGAGCACCCCCGTGAGCGCGACTCGCTCGGCGAGCGCGGCGGATCGGATCGCCTCCCTCGTCTGGAGCGCGAAGTCGGGGTCGGCGTCGAGGGAGCCCACGACCCAGCAGGTCCAATCCGGCAGGTCGGTCATGCCCGCCAGTGCGTCGACGAGGACGTCCTGTCCCTTGTGCGGTGCGACGGCTCCGACGGTGAGCAGCCGGGCGCCCGTTTCGGAGCCCGGCGCGGCCGGGACCGGGTCGGTGCCCGGACGCGCCACCGCGATCCGATCGGGCGCGGCGAGTGCTCGGGCGATCAGCGCGGAGCGCGTCCAGTCGCTCGTCGTGATCACCGCTCGTGCCGCGTGCAGCGCCTCGCGTTCGCCTTCGGTGCTGCGCGTGCCGTTGTGCGCCTCGGACAGCGTGCTCGCGACCATGTGCGCGAGCACGACGATCCGAAGTCGCGCCGCGTTCGCGCTCAGCGCCGCCGACGCGGGGACGGCGATCAGGCCGTCGATGAGGACGACGCCGTCGTCGGGCACGTTGGACAACGCGCCCGCCACCTCGGCCGTGCGCGCTTCCGGCACCGGCACCATCCGAACGTGCAGGCCCCGCGCTCGCAGTCCGTCGGCGATCCGCCGATCGTAGACGTTGCCCCCGCTGACGCGCTCGGCGTCGTCGATGCCGTCGGGAACGAGGAAGTGCACGGTCGGGCCCGTCATCGCAGCTCACACCGTCCGCTCGTAGCTCGCCCACGCGACGTGGGACTCGTGGAGGATGACCTCGATCGACGACAGTCGTTCGCCGGCGGCGCCGAGCCGTCCGCCCGCGGCACGCTCGGCGAGGCGATCGGCGATGACCTGGCACAGGCGCTCGGTCGTCGTGTTCATCCCGGCGAACTGGGGTTCGTCGTCGAGGTTGCGGTAGTTCAGCTCGGCGGTGATCTCGCCGAGCGCCTCGGACGCCAGGCCGATGTCGACGACCACGCCGTCCGGGTCCAACTCGCCCGCTCGGAACGTCGCGTCGACGATGAAGGTCGCACCGTGCAGTCGCTGTGCGGGACCGAATGCCTCGCCGGCGAAGCTGTGGGCGATCATGATGTGGTCCCGCACGGTCACGGTGTAGGTCACGGGGCGTCCGTCCAATCGATCGTGTGGCAGAGCTCGGTGCCCTGCCCGTCGGCGAGCGCCGCCATCACCGCGGGCAGATGGTTCCAGGGGGAGTCGCCGGTGAGCAGCGCGTCGAAAGCCTCGTCCTTCAGGAGTTCGAGCGCGAGCCCCAGCCGATCGCCGGTCGACCGCGTGCCGCGCCGCCGCCGCGCGACGGCCCCCACCTGGCTCGCACGGATGGTCAGGCGGCGCGAGTGGAAGTCGGCGCCCAGTGCGAGCGTGACGGGACGGTCGCCGTACCAGCTGGCCTCGATCACCTCGCCGTCGGTGACGATGGACTCGAGCGCGAGCTGCAGCCCTGCCCCGGATCCGCTGGCGTTGACGACCAGGTCGCGGCTCCGCGGAGCGTCGTCGGGCTCGGCGAATCCGACGCCGAGCCGATCGGCGACGACCCGACGCGAGGGATCCACGTCGACGAGCACCACCTCGAGGCCGGGGATGCCGCGGGCCAGTCGTGCGACGCAGCATCCGATCATGCCCGCCCCCACGATCGTGACGCGGTCGCCGATCAGGGGCGCGGCGTCCCACAGCACGTTCACCGCGGTCTCGACGGCTCCGGCCAGCACCGCGCGTCGAGCGGGCACGCCGGCGGGAACGGCGACCACTGCGTCGGCCGGGACGACGAACGCGGACTGGTGCGGGAACAGGGTGAAGACCGTGCGACCCCGCAGCGGATCGGGACCCTCCTCGACCACGCCGACGTTGAGATAGCCGTACTTCACCGGCCCGGGGAACTCGCCCTCCTGGAAGGGCGCGCGCATGCGGTCGTACTCGCTCGGGGGTACATGCCCCTGGAAGACGGATGCCTCGGTTCCGCGGCTGACGCCCGTCCAGCGGGTGCGCACGAGCACCTCGTCCTCGCCTGGACGCTCGATCGGCTCACGGCGCAGGGTCCCGACGCCCGGCTCGTCGACCCAGAACGCCACGGCCTCACGCAATCGTGCTTCCCCCTCGGTGAACCATCCGGCGATCTCCGCCGTATACATGAATATGCTCCGTGCGACGCTCTCGAACAAGGACACGTGATGGCGCGCGAGCAGGTTCGGCTCGCGCCCATCGGGTCGGCGCTGCTCGGTGCCGCGGGCCTCGCGGCGATCCAGGCGTCCGGCGGGTCGCCCACGATCGGCTGGATCGCGGGGATGGCATACCTCGCGGTGAGCACTGTGCTGGTGCTGCGCGCCCTGCATCGTCGCGCCACTCGTCGCTTCGGCTGGGCGAACGTCGTCACGGCGACGAGATCGGCGCTCGTCGGCATCATCACGGGACTCGTCGCCGCATCCTTCTCCGAGCCGATCTCCGTGCCGCTGCTGATCGGACTGGTGGTCCCGGCGCTCGCCCTGGACGCCGTGGACGGCTGGGTCGCGCGTCGCACCGATTCCATCACCGAGCTCGGGGCTCGCTTCGACATGGAGGTCGACGCGTTCCTGCTCCTCGTGCTCAGTGGCTACGTGTCGCAGATCCTGGGGCTCTGGGTCCTCGCGATCGGCCTCATGCGCTACGTGTTCGTCGCGGCGGGATGGCTCGTTCCCTGGCTGCGGGGACAGCTGCCGCCGCGGTACTGGCGCAAGGTCGTGACGGCCGTGCAGGGGATCGCGCTGGCGGTGGCGGCGTCGGGCGTGGTCCAAGCCGTCGCGGGCGTGCTCGTCGGTGTCGCGCTGGTGCTGCTCGCCGAATCCTTCGGCCGCGACGTACTGTGGCTGGCGATGCACCGCAGCAGCGCCGACAGCCCGGCTCGCGGCCGCCGGCGGGCCTTGCCGGCCGAGGTGGACGCGTCGTGATCGACTCGCCCACCGGCGCGGGTGCGGAGGCGCCTCGGTCACGCCGTCCGCGGGGTGCGGACCACGACCACCGTGGCGACGGCGAGCACCACGATGCCGATCGACTCGATGACGACCGTCTCGGGGACGAGGGTGAAGTCCCACGTCTCGGTGATGCCGAAGAGCCCGACCGTGAGCGCGAGCAGGAGCGCCGAGAGCGTGGCGATGACGAAGAGCAGGCTCAGGACGGTCGTGATGCCGAGCAGCCGGCCGTGCAGGACCAGCATGCCGATGGCCAGCACGAGCCCCGCGATGGCGTTCAGGACGAAGAGCACGCCGAGCAGGCCGCCGACGCCGACGAAGACCAGATAGAGGTGGATTCCGCCGACGACCAGGAGCACGATCGCACTGAGGATCCGCATGGTCCACAACAGGGTCGTGCTGGAGCTTCTGGTCATGGTCGCACCCGTGTTCGCAGTCATGGTCGAACCCGCTTCCGATCGGGGCCTCCGGCGGAGACGCTAGCGATGACACGAGACAGCGGGGGAAAGAGTTCACCGAGGTCGGCACCTCCCGCGCTCGGATGGGTGGCTTCTGCGGTCGCGATCCTGCTGCTCGCCCTCGTCCCACTGCTGCCGCGAGCACTGGCCGACGGCGATCCGGCGGCGCTCGTGGGCCTCCCGGGTGAATCGATCCTGGTGCTGGCGCTGCTCTGCCTGCTTCCGTGGCGCCTCGCACGCGGAGTGCTCGCGACCGGCTTCGCGATCGTCGTCGTCGTCGCGATCCTCCTTGCCGGGATCGATGCGGGCTACCGGTCGGCGCTCGACATCCCCTTCGATCCGCTCGAATGGCCGCAGCTCGGCGACGCGTTCGGCGTCCTCGAGGGATCCGTCGGCGCCGGCGCCGCGAGAGGCGTGATCGTACTCCTCGCGCTCGTCGCGGTCGGGCTCGTGCTGGTGCTCTCGTTTGCGGCGCTGCGCGTGGGCACGGCGCTGCGGCGCCGCGTCCGCGGGCAGACGATGATCGCCGCGTTCATCGCCGCGTGGACCGTCATCGCCCTCACGGGCTCGCAGTTGGCGGGGCAGCCGGCCGCACCGACAGCGTCCGTGCAGGCGATCGGCGAGTCGGTCGACCACGCCGCCGACGGGCTCGCGGCGGCCGCGGAACTGTCGCGGCAGATCGCGACGGATCCCTATCGGGATGCGCCCCGATCGGACCTGCTGACCGCGCTGCAGGGCAAGGACGTCGTGTTCGCGTTCGTCGAGAGCTACGGCAGGGTCGCCGTGGAGGGCGACGGCTTCTCCGACGGCGTCCGGCAGGTGCTGCGCGACGGGGAAGCGCAGCTCCGCGTGGACGGCTACACGTCCCGAACCGCCTTCCTCACGTCGCCGACGTTCGGGGGCCTGAGCTGGCTCGCCCATTCGACGTTCCACACCGGACTGTGGGTCGACCGCCAGACCCTGTACAGCAAGGTGATGCGGAGCGGTCGCTTGACGCTGAGTGCCGCGTTCGGGGAAGCCGGATGGCGCACGGTCGGCGTCATCCCGTCGAACACCGAACCGTGGCCGCTCGGCGCCTCGTTCTACCGCTGGGACACGATGCTCGACGTGAACGACCTCGGCTATCGAGGGCCGAGGTTCGGATACGCGCGGGTGCCCGACCAGTACACGTGGACCTACGTCGACGACCAGGTGCTCGCGGATGATTCCCGGCCGATCATGGCCGAGGTGGACCTCGTCTCCTCGCACTCGCCGTGGACGCCGCTTCCAGAGCTCGTCCCCTCGTCGGACGTCGACGACAGCTCGGTGTACGAGGCCCAGTTCGCCCGGGGGGAGTCCGCGACCGAGCTCTGGCAGGATCCCGAGCGAGTGCGGCGGGCGTACGCCGCCTCGATCGAGTACTCGCTCGGCGCGACGTTCGCGTTCCTGCACGAACGCGATGACCCCGATCTCGTGCTGGTGGTGCTCGGCGACCACCAGCCGATGGCGGCCGTGAGCGGCCGGGACGCCGGACACGACGTGCCGATCAGCATCATCGCGAAGGACCCCGCCGTCTTCGAATCGATCGAGGGATGGCAGTGGCCCGACGGGATGCTGCCGGACGCCGATGCACCCGTCTGGCCGATGAGCGCCTTCCGCGATCGTTTCCTCGACGCATTCAGTGCTCGATGACCCGACCTGTGGACAGTCGCGCGAGCGAGGCCGCGGAGCCCCTAGTCTGGCGCGTGGCGCCGCTGCCCCCGCGGGCCGGAGGGAGCATCGGTGGACATCCGTCCTGCGGCATTCATGACGGTGGTGCGCTCCGATGCGATGCGCCCCGCGCTCGAGGAAGGCGACGTCCTGCTGGCGAGCCGCGTGCGCGGCGTCAAACGGCTGCGGCGAGGCGAGATCCTCGTCTTCCGTGTTCCGGATGACCCGAAGCCGCGGGTCAGGCGCATGATCGCCCTTGCCGGCGACCATGTGCGGTTCGCCGAGGACGGCGTCGTGGTGCTCAACGGGGAGCCGCTGTTCGAGCCGTACGCCCGCCGCTCACGGGCGTTCCGCGGTTCGTTCACCGTGCCGGCCGATCGGGTCTTCGTGCTCGGCGACCGGCGCGATGATGCGCACGACCCCCGCCGGTGGCGAGAGTCGTTCGTCCCGGCCGGCGAGATCCTCGGCGTGGCCCGCACCCGCCTCTTCCCGTGGCCGATCACGGCGACTCGGGTGCTGGCGCGCTGATCACGGGGTCGCCTCGGGATCGGGCAGCACGGCCGCGGTCTCGACGAGCTCGCGGAGCGTCTCGGTGAAGCGCGTCGCGGGCGCGCCGTCGACGACGGCATGGTCGAAGGTCAGCGTGAGCGGCAGCATCGGGCGCACCACCACCTCGCCGTCGCGCACGACCGGTCGCTCCACCACGCCGCCGACGGTCGCGATGATCGTCAGCGGCGCGACCGGGATGGCCCATCCCCATGCGCTCGAGAACATGCCGATCGACGTCACGCCGACGGCCGGCCCGAATGAGGCGGCGATCCGCGGCCGGGTGCCTGCGATGCGGATGACCGTGCGCCGCACGGGTCCCGGCAGGCGCAGCACCACGCGCATCCCGCCGCGTGGCTCGTGCGACTCGCCGGGGCCGTGCTTGGTGGCGCGGAGCAGGGCGGACACGTCGGCGGGGGACTGCCGGTCCGCGTCGCGCACCGTGACGATGTCGAGCACGGTGCGACCCTGCCAGTGCCGTTCGACGGTCGACCCCACGTCGACCCGGTCGAACGTGACGATACGATCGCCGGCCCGACGTGCGTTCACCTCCGGATGGGCGGCCACGGCGCGCGCCAGGGTGGCGATGACGAACCCGGTCCACGACACGTGCGGCTCGGCTCGCGCCATCCGACGCCGCGCCTCGGAGACGTCGAGCTCGACGAGCGCGTGCACCTGGTGCCGGCGGCTCGCGCCCACGAGGCGGTCGAGCACGGGACGCCGCTCGCGAGGGATGCGACGGACGACGTAGCCCGGCTCGCCCGCCCGCGTCTCACCGCCCCGCGACATCCGACCTCACCGGACGCCGTTCCAGAGCTCCCGCTCCCATGCGCGCGGGTCGGGCACGACCTGCGAGGACACGTCGAAGCGCATCGTGGCACGCCGGTCGAGGTCGTATCGCGGCCATTCGGGGCCGGGATCGCCGGTCGACGCGAAGGCGATCCACGCGCGATGCATGGTGTCGGCGAGTTCCTGCGGTGCGTCCGCTCCGAGCATCGGCCCGAACAACGGCACGTCGGGGCCGAGCCTGCCGAACACGAAGGGGATCTCGAGGGCGTGCACCGCGCCGAGGCCCGGCGAGGACCAGGCGAACTCGTACATGTACGTGCGCCCTTCCATACCGGCGTGCGCGTCGGCGAGCCGGAGCGCGGGCACCCGGATCCACCAGTCGGTCTGCACGAGCGCGAAGACATCGCCCGCCGAGGCCTGCGGGTGCCGGGCCCGGTACGCCGAGAGCGCCGCGTCGGGCGAGAGCCCGTACGCGGCGAGCGACTGATAGCCGAAGCGCTCGACCGGACCGGACATGATCTCATCGGTGATCGTGGCGAAGACGCCGCCGACCACGCTCCACAGGCGCCAGTCGTCGACGTTGCTCCCGATGATCAGGTCGATGTCGCGCGCCGCGCCGGCCGCGATCCGCTCGACCGGCGGCGCGGGGATCACCTCGCCGTCGACCGACGGCTCCCACGGCATCATGGTCGCGACGACCTCCGCGCCCCAACGAGCCGGGTCCGGATCGGCCATGAGCTCGTCCTTCAACCGCGCCTGCGCCTCGAGCAGGCGGTCGATGCCGGCCTCGGCGATCGCCCGGCGCTCGGGCGGCACGCCGAGGAGCTCGGCCAAGTGCGCTCCGATGCGGCGGGCGTCGGCGTCGGGCATCACGCGATGCGCCGCTCCGCTCTGCAGGATGGCGCGCCGGAACAGGCCTTCGGCGCTCGGCATCCCGAGCAGCATGCCGATGGCCATGGCCCCGGCCGACTCGCCGAACACCGTGACATTGTCGGGATCGCCGCCGAACGCGGCGATGCTCTCGCGCACCCAGGTCAGCGCAGCGACCTGGTCGAGCAGCCCGACGTTCGCGATGCCGTCACCGAGGTTGAGGAATCCCTCGGCTCCCGGCCGCCAGTTGATCACGACGCACACGACGCCGTCGCGCGCGAAGGTGCTGCCGTCGTACGCGGCGGTCGAGCTGAGCTCGAACATCCCGCCCTGGATCCACACCATCACGGGCAGCCCGCGCGCACCCGGGTCGGGCGTCCACAGGTCGAGGTTGAGCACGTCCTCGGATGGCGCGGCGCGCGTCACGCGCGCGAACGCCTCGCCGACGTCGGACCAATCACCCGACGCGCCCTCGCCCGGCGCCCCGGCGGACGGCGGTGCGACCTGCGGCGGCTCGGGTCCGAGCTCGGTCGCGTCCCGCACGCCGTCCCACGGATCGACCGGCTCGGGCGGGCGTAGGCGCCGCCTGCCGAACGGGGGCGCCGCGTACGGGATGCCGAGGAAGACGTGGACGCCGTCGACGACGGCACCGCGCACACGTCCGACCGGGGTCGAGACCACCGTGTCCATGCGCCCCACGGTGCCCCTGCGCGCCGGTCGCGATCAGGGGCGAAGGTCCCCTCTGACGACGGGCTCGGTTCGTAGGCTGGTTCCGTGGCTCGCAGTGCCGCAGGTCCACGTGCGGAAGGGAGGACGGCATGCACCTCGTCACCCGCCTGCTCGCCGCCGTCGCGGCATCCGTCGCCCTCGCCCTGGCGTTCGTGAGGCCCGCGCGTGCGCACTGCGACACCATGGACGGGCCCACGGTCGCCGACGGCCGGCGCGCGCTCGACTCGGGCGAGGCGAACCACGCACTGAAGTGGGTGGACGAGGCGCACGAGGCCGAGGTGCGCGAGGCGTTCGAGCTCGCGCGCCGGGTGCGCGTCCTGGGCGACGACGCTCGCGAGCTCGCCGACCGGTACTTCCTCGACACGCTCGTGCGACTGCACCGCGCGGGGGAGGGCGAGCCCTTCACCGGCATCCGGCCCTCGGGCGAGCCGATCGACGCGAAGGTCGTCGCGGCCGACCGATGCATCGCCGAGGGCGACCTCGCGGCACTCGAGGCCCTCGTACCGGGAGAGCAGCTGCCCGAGCTCAGGAACCGCTTCGACCGGGTCCTCGCGACGAAGGACTTCGACGTCGACGACCTCGCCGCGGCGCGCGCGTACATCGCCGCGTACGTGGCGTTCTTCCACCTCGCCGAAGGGGACGAGCACGGCCACGCGCACGGGTCCGCGTCGGGTGACGAGCACGGGACCCACCACGCGCACCGCTGACCGCGCGGGCCGCTCGGTCGCGCGGATCGTCGCCGCGCTCGCCGGCGTCGCCGTCGGCGCACTGCTCGTCCATCGGTTCGGCGTGTTCACGACGCTGGTCCGCTCCGGATCCATGCGACCCACGCTCGAGCCGGGCGATCTGCTCGTGACGTCGCGGCTGCGCCGCGGCACCCGCGTCCGACGGGGTGACCTCGTCGTGTTCCGTTCGCGCCTGCGCGGCGGCGCGCTCGTCAAGCGCGTCGTCGGCCTGCCCGGCGAGCGCATCGAGATCGCCGGCGGCATGGTGCGAGCGGATGGCGCGCCCGTGGCCGAGCCCGTCGCGCGCCCGGCCGGCGGCTATCGTGGCCGGTTCGCGGTGCCCGCCGACGGCTACCTCGTGCTCGGCGACGACTCCGAGGCATCCGACGACTCGCGCTCATGGGCGGACCCGTACGTGCGGCGCCGCGACCTGCGCGGGATCGTGCGCGCCCGGCTGCCCCGCCGCGGCGAGCGTCCTACGGTGGTGGCATGGAGGTCGTGGCGGCGGCGAGTGCGGTGATCGTCGACGATGCCGGCCGGGTGCTGCTCGTCAAGCGCGGGCGCTCGCCGCAGCGCGGCCGGTGGTCGGTTCCGGGCGGTCGGGTCGAACCCGGCGAATCGTTGGAGGCGACCGCTGCCAGGGAGACGCGGGAGGAGACCGGCCTCGAGGTGGAGGTCGGACGCGAGCTGTGGACGGTGCGCGTGCCGGCCGGTGAGGGGAGGGAGTTCGAGGTGCACGACTTCGCCGCGCGCGTCACGGGCGGCGTGCTCGGCCACGGCGACGATGCCGACGACGCACGCTGGGTCGGCGTCGACGAACTCCATGCGATGCCCCTCACGACCCATCTCGTCGACCACCTTCGCCGAGCGGGCATCGTGCCGGAGCTGCCGTACGTCGACGAGCACGCGGTCGACGTCGCGGCCGACCGCGACGCGGTGTGGTCGGCGCTCGAGGACGTGGTCGAGTCGATCGGCAGCGCGTGCGGCGCGAGGCTGCTCGGTTGCGAGGACACCGGACGGTCCGGCCCGCGGCCGCTCGCCGCGTGCTCGAGCGTGCCGGGATTCCACGTCGTGACGGCCGAGCGTCCGATCATGCTGACTCTGGCCGGCCGGCATCGGTACTCCGACTACGAACTCGTGTTCCGCGTCGAGGGCGCCGGTGCCGACCGCAGCCGGGTGCATGCGGAGACTCGTGCGATCTTCCCCGGTCGGCAGGGCGCCGCATATCGGGGCCTGCTCCTGGGCACCGGCGCGCACGTCTTCGCCACGCGGCACGTGCTCGCGCGCGTGGCGCGCGCCGCGCGCGGAGCCGGGCGGACGGGCCCGGAGTAGGGGACGCCGATGGGATTCACGCGCGCCGAACTCGAGTCGTTCCGCGGCCGGAGCGTGGACGACCTCATGCCGGCGCACCCCAGGCTCGTGTTCGTCGGGATCAACCCGGGCCTCTGGACCGCGGCGACCGGCACGCATTTCGCGCACCCCGGGAACCGGTTCTACCCGGCGCTCGCGGCGGCCGGCGTGATCCCGCGGCTGCCCGGCTTCGCCGACGGCTTCACGGAGGAGGACCGCCGCATGTTCCTCGACGCCGGAATCGGCATCTCCAATCTCGTGCACCGCGCGACGGCGCGCGCCGACGAGCTCGACCGGGCCGAGTTGCGCGCCGGTGCGGTGCGCCTCGGCGATGACGTGGCGCGGTGGCATCCGCGGGTCGTCGCGATCGTCGGACTCACGGCCTATCGGCAGGGATTCGACCGGCCGAAGGCGCGTGCCGGGCGCCAGGACGAGACGCTCGGCGGGGCGGAGCTCTGGGTCGTCCCGAATCCGAGCGGGCTGAACGCGCACGCGACCGTCGCCGACCTGGCGGAGGCGTACGCCGAGCCCGCCCGCGCCGCGGGCATCGGGCTCAGGCCACCTGCGCCTCCTCCGATGCCGTGACCGCGTCGCGGATGAGCGACGCGACCTCGTCGGGATGGCTGATCATCGCCACGTGCGAGCTCTCGATCTCCACCGTGGTCGCACCCGCGCGCGCCGCCATCGCACGCTCGGCGGCCGGCGGGATGACCCGATCGGACGACGCCACGAGATACCAGCTCGGGATGCTCCGCCAGGCCGGCGGCCCGGAGGGCTGCACGAGCGAGGCGAGCGCCGCGGGCCGCTGGGCGGCGGCCATCGCGGCCGCGAGTTCGGGGGCGACGTCCTGGCAGAACACCTGCGGGAAGACCTCGGGGTTCAGGTAGGCGTCGCCGTCGCGCTCGGCCGCGCCCGGGAACGGGCGGATGACGGTGACCGCCAGCAGGTCCGGGGCCTCGCCGCCGAGGCCCGTCGCCTGACCGACCGCCTCGCCCTCGTCGAGGGCGAAGGCCGCGATGTAGACCAGGGCGGCGATGTGGTCGAGACCGGTGGCCGCGTTGGTGATGACCGCGCCGCCGTACGAGTGGCCGACGAGCACGACGGGTCCCCCGAGCGTCTCGAGGAAGGACCGAAGGTACGCGGCGTCGGACTCGAGGCCGCGCAGCGGATTCGCGGGCGCGTACACGGTGTGGCCGTCCTGCTGCAGACGGGTGATGACGTCGTTCCATCCGGATGCGTCGGCGAACGCGCCGTGGACGAGGACGATGGTGGACATGGAGGCTCCTTCGCGAGTCGCTGGCGTCGATACGGGGGTCGGGTCTCGGCGAGCGTACGCCGCACTCGTGGCGTCCGCTCGTCTCCGCCCGCACTCCCGCTGTGCCGGATCCGCACGATCGCGTCCGCCCACGGGGGCGCGACGGGATCACGACCAGCGTCGGCGCCACTCGGTCGGCGTAGCGCCGTACGAGCGGTGGAAGGCGCGACTGAACGCGGAGTGATCGCGGAAGCCCCACCGGAACGCGATCTCCGACACGGTGAGCCCGTGCGAGGACGGGTCGGTGAGCATCGACGCGCATTCCTCGAGGCGTCGCGTCCGCACCCAGTCGCCGAACACGATGCCCATCGACTGGAGGATCGCGTACACGTACCGGTCGGAGATGTGGTGCGCGCGAGCGACGACGCCGACGCTGAGCGACGGATCGGCCAGTCGGTCCTCCATGAATCGCAGGATGTGCTCGGCGAGCGTCGCGCGCAGCGGTTCGCGCGCGCGGAACTCGTCGCCGGCGGTCACCGTCAGCAGGCTCCGCACGAGCTCGATCACCGGCCGCCTCAGCGAGGTCGCGTCGACCGTGCTGTCGCCGAATCGGAGCTCGGCGATCGCGAGCAGCGAGGTCGCGACGACGTGCGCGATGCCGCTCCGCGCGTGGATCGGTGCGTGAAGCTGCGCTTCGACGATGCGGGTCGGCAGGCGCAGGTCGTCGTAGTCGACCGAGACGAACGTGCGTCGCATGCCGTCGAGGCGCGACACGTGGCTGCGGATCGAGGAGTACAGCATGACCTCGGTCGGACGTGCGACGCCGCGCTCGTACGTGCCGCGCGCCTCAGCGATGCCGACGATCAGCCGTGCGTGGTCGGCGCGTCGGGACATCCGCTCCGTCCTCGACACGCTCGCGCCGACGCCCTGGTTGCGGACGAGCGAGACGTTTCCGAGCCGGTGGGTCGCGACGCGGAGCCGGAAGCGCTGCGGGTCGTGCGCGATGAGGTCGACCGGTGTCGTGAGGCCACGCGCGATCTCGCGGGTCAGTTCGAACCGGTCGCGCGGAGGCGCTCCGCGCGTGTCGAACACGAGCGGGCTGGGCGGGGGCGCGGCCGGCTGGCCCATGGGCGACAGTCTGATGGTGGAAGGCGCATGCGGCAACCGATGACCGGACATCCTGTCGGATCACGCATAATGGATTGATGGATTCATCAATCCATGAAGGAGTCGCCGTGTTCACCGACGCCAGTCGTCCGCTCTACGAGGTCAAGGCCAACCTCTTCAAGGGCCTCGCGCACCCGGTGCGTGTCCGCGTGCTGGAGGTGCTCGCCGCATCGCCCGCCGACGAGACGCCGGTCGCCGAACTGCTCGCCGCGACCGGGCTCGAGGCGTCGCACCTGTCCCAGCACCTCTCGGTGCTGCGGAACTACCGGCTCGTCACGGCGGAGCGGCGTGGCAACCAGGTCGCCTACCGGCTCGCGTACCCGCAGGTCGCCGACCTGCTCCGCGTGGCGCGTGCCCTGCTCGGCGAGATCCTCCAGGCGACCGAGCGCCAGCTCGTCGCGCAGACGGACCTGCCCGAGCTGCCGGCCGCGACGGGGACGGCGGTCGGCGCGTGACGGACACCGCCGTGCGGCGTGCCGCGCGCGGCATCCGCTCACTGCTGCCCTCGACCGCGGACTACCGCGACCTGCGACGCACGTGGCGGGGCGACCTCGTGGCGGGCATCACCGCCGGAGTCGTGGCCTTGCCGCTGGCGCTCGCGTTCGGCGTCAGCTCGGGCGCGGGCGCCGCCAGCGGGCTGGTCACCGCGATCATCGCCGGACTCGTGGCCGCCGTGTTCGGCGGGTCGAACGTGCAGGTGTCGGGGCCGACCGGCGCCATGGTCGTCGTGCTCGCGCCCATCATCGCCACCCACGGACTGGGTGCGCTCGCCGTCGTCGGGCTTCTCGCCGGCCTCATGGTGCTCGCGGCCGGCGTGCTGCGGCTCGGCCGGGCGGTCACGTTCATCCCGTGGCCGGTCATCGAGGGGTTCACGCTCGGCATCGCGGTCATCATCTTCCTGCAGCAGGTGCCGTCCGCCGTCGGCGTGCCCGCGACCGAGGGGGCGAATGCGGTCATCGGCGCGGTCGACGCCGTCATGCGCGCATCATGGCCGGATGCCGCGTGGTCGCTGGCCGTCGTCGCAGCGGTCGCGGCGATCATGCTCATCGCACCGCGGCTGCATCGTCTCGTGCCCGGCTCGCTGGTCGGGATCATCGTCGTGACCGTGATCGCGGCGGTCACCGGCCTGCCCGTCGCGACGATCGGCGCCCTCCCGAGCGGGCTGCCGATGCCGGCCGTCCCCGTGATCGCCCCCGAGGCGTTCGCCTCGTTGCTGCTTCCGGCGGCGACCGTCGCCGCGCTCGCCGCCATCGAGTCGCTGCTGTCGGCACGGGTGGCGGCCTCCATCTCCGACACGGGGCCGTACGACGCCGACCGGGAGCTCGTCGGCCAGGGACTGGCCTCGATCGCCTCCGCCGCGTTCGGCGGCATGCCCGCGACGGGCGCGATCGCGCGCACCGCGGTGAACGTGCGCACCGGAGGCCGGACCCGGCTCGCGGCGATCGCGCACGCGGTGCTGCTCGCGGGCATGGTCGCACTCGGGGCCACCGTCGTCGGCGCCATCCCGCTCGCCGCGCTGTCCGGCGTGCTCATGGTGACCGCGGCGCGCATGATCCCGGCTGCCACCGTGCGCACCGTCCTCGGATCCACGCGCGCGGATGCGGCGGTCTTCATCGGCACCGCGATCATCACCGTGAGCGTCGACCTGATCACGGCGGTGCTCGTGGGCGTCGCGGTCGCGGCCTTCCTCGCGCTCCGGTCGGTCGCCCGATCGAGCGGCGTGCACCGGGAGGAGCTTCCCGCACCCGCCGAGCCGGGCGACGAGCGGGTGGCACTGTTCCGGCTCGAGGGGGCCCTGTTCTTCGGTGCGGCCGAACGCATGCTCGAGCGGGTCGCGGCCCTGCGCGACGTCGACGTCGTGATCATCCGGATGTCGCAGCTCCAGCTGCTCGACGCCACCGGCGCACAGGTGATCACGGAGCTGATCCACGCGCTCGAGCGGCGTGGCGTCACGGTGCTCGTGAAGGGCATCCAGGGGCGTCACCTCGAGCTCGCGCGACGGGTCGGAG
This sequence comes from Agromyces flavus, assembly GCF_900104685.1. NCBI lineage: Bacteria > Bacillati > Actinomycetota > Actinomycetes > Micrococcales > Microbacteriaceae > Agromyces > Agromyces flavus. Next base: position 1,451,147 of record NZ_LT629755.1, on the reverse strand, counting down.
TCATCGATTCGCTGCGGGACCGCCGCCATCTCTTCGACGAACTCCCCGCCGCCGTCGAGCACGCGCGCAGTCACGTGCGGCGCGCCGCTGCCGCCGGCGGCCGGAGTGCGAGACCCGCGGTCGGCTGACGGCGGCGCGAGCCGCGCCGCGGCGCGAGCCGCGCCGCGCTGCGCCATCTCCGCCTCCGGCGCAAGCCCTCCCGCGCCCTCGTGTCGATCCGGCACGATGGGCGCATGGACCCGGCGCCGACCATCTCGGTCGTGATCCCCGTGAAGGACGACGCGGTGCTGCTCCGGCGCTGCCTGGCCGCGCTCGCCGACCAGCGCGATCGGCCCGACGAGGTCCTCGTGGTCGACAACGGGTCGACGGATGGCTCCGCCGACGTCGCACACGACGCGGGCGCCCGTGTCGTGGCCGAGCTCCGGCCCGGCATCCCGGCCGCGTCGGCACGAGGCTACGACGAGGCGATCGGCGAGGTGATCGCCCGACTGGACGCCGATTGCGTCCCTCCGCCAGACTGGATCGAGCGCATTCGCGACGCCTTCGCACGCGATGCCGCACTCGACGCGATCACCGGTCCGGCGCGTTTCATCGACGGACCGCGCGCGCTGCGCTCCGTGCTGTCCGCGCTGTACCTCGGCAGCTATGTCGCGACGGTCGCCCCGGCACTCGGCCACGTGCCGCTGTTCGGCTCCAACCTCGCGCTCCGCCGCGACGCCTGGCGGGCCGTGCGCGACGAGGTCCATCGCCACGATCAACTCATGCATGACGACATGGACCTCTCGGTCCACCTCGGCCCATGCCGTCGCTTCCGGTACGACCTCGGCCTCCGGATGGGGATCTCGATGCGGGCCCTCACCGGCGGCGGAGCGTTGCGAGTACGTCGCGGCGTGCACTCGGTCGTGTCCCACTGGCCGGAGGAGTTCCCGGTCCGGCGCTGGCGCAGGCGCGCGGCATGGATGGCGACCCAGACGTCCGGGCCGCGTGACGCCCGGGATCGGCTGCGCCGAGGTCATCCCGCGTGAGCGCGGCGACGTACGATTGGAGTACGTCGGCCGGGGCGCTCTGGAGGGAGCAGCACTGGCCGCGTGGCATCCGATTCTCGCCGCCGACGAGCCCGAACCGGGCCGGTGGCGGCTCGTCGACTCGATCGGGCGCGAGTACGGCCGGGTGACGATCGTCCGCGTCGATGGCGAGGTCCGGTATCGCGCGGAATTCGAGGGCGTCCTGCTCGGCTGGGGGACCACGTTGCGGGGCGCATGCGAGCGCGTTCACCGTGCGTTCGTGCGGTCCCACGGGCCGGGGGACTGGCAGGGATATCCCGATTTCTCACACGCCCGGAAGTGACCGTGCTCGGGCTTCCCCGAGGGCCTCACACCTCCTCGGGACGTGAGGAAACGTCGACCATTTGGATGACTTTCACAGGAAAAGGGCACGACTCGTGGAGGAAAGGTCTGCAGACTGGCGACTTCGCCCCGGCGACCCCCCAACTGCACCGCGGCGACCCCCACCTGCACCGAGACGAGAGAACGCTCGGCCGCACTGACAGCACGTGCGGACCGGCCCACGAGATCTATGCGCAACCTGAAGAGTTCCCCCAGCACCACCACGCCCACCCGCCCCCTCGACGCGAATCGCGACCGAGTGCGCCGCGTCCGCCGGAACCGCAAGTCGATGGTGATCGGCGCCAGTGCGGTCGTCGCGGTCGGCGCCGTCGTCGGCTCCGGCTTCGCGGTCCAGTCGGCCGTCGCCGACCAGAATCTCCGCGTCGCCCAGACCGCAGCGCTCGTCGAGGCCCAGGATCGCGGCATCGACCAGCTCGACGCGCAGGGCGGCCTGCTCGAGGCGCACGCCGTCAAGCAGGCCGAGGACACGCTCGCCGTCGCGACCGACACCATCGCCGCGGCGAAGGGCAAGGCGGATGCCGCCGACCTCGCGTCGACGGTCGCGAGCCTCGAGGACTACTCCTACCTCGCTCCCGAGCGCGTCTTCGAGCTCGCGGACGCGGCCGCCTCGAACGTCGACGCCGTGAAGGCCGATATCGCGGAGTTCGACAAGAAGGCCGCCGAGAAGGCCGCCGCCGCGAAGGCCGCTGCCGCGAAGGCCGCCGCCGAGAAGGCCGCCGCCGAGGCCGCCGCGCAGGAGTCGGAGTCCTCCTCGCCGTCGTACCCGAGCGGTCCGGCCAACCCGAGCGGCGCCCAGGCGATCGCCCGTGACCTCATGTCGTCGATGTACGGCTGGGGTTCCGACCAGTTCGGCTGCCTCGTCTCGCTCTGGGACCGTGAGTCGGGCTGGAACGTCTACGCCCAGAACCCGTCCAGCGGTGCGTACGGCATCCCGCAGGCCCTGCCCGGCGACAAGATGGCCACGGCCGGCGCCGACTGGGCCACCAACGCCGCCACCCAGATCAAGTGGGGCCTCGGCTACATCGCGGGCCGCTACGGAACGCCGTGCGGTGCCTGGTCGCACTCGGAGTCGGTCGGCTGGTACTGATCCGGTCCTGCACCGAACCATCCCTCACCCGGTGGCGGGCGCCTCGAAGGCGGCCAGCCACCGGGTGAGTGCGTTCTCGAGCGCGCGACGGTCGCGATCGTCGATCGCGCCGAGCAGCCGGTGCTCGTTCGCGATGTGCGCCGTCATCACCTCGTCGATGAGTCGGCGTCCCTCCGGGGTGAGCGCGATCACCCGCCCACGCCCGTCGGTGTCGCTCGCCCGGCGCGTGACCAGTCCGCGCTGCTCGAGCCGATCGATCCGCTTCGTCATCGCGCCGCTCGTGACCATCGTCGAGGCGGCCAGGTCGCCCGGCGTCCGTTCGTAGGGAGCACCCGCGCGCCGGAGCGTGGCGAGCACGTCGAACTCGCCCTCGGCGAGCCCGAAACGTCCGTACACCGCCACGAGCTCCTCGGTGAGCGCGTTCGCGAGCCGGTGCAGGCGGCCGATCACGCCCTGCGGTGACACGTCGAGGTCGGGCCGCTCGCGTCGCCATTCGGACATGATGCGGGCCACATGGTCGGCAGGCTGCGTCGGGTCGTGCGTCATGTGGTGGATTCTATCTTCCATGGAAGGTATAGTGTCTTCCATGGAAACTACTTGGCGCTGGGTGCTGCTGACCGCGATCGCGCCGATCGCATGGGGCAGCACGTACTACGTGTCGCGCGAGTTCCTGCCGGCCGACGCACCGCTGTGGGGCGCCGTGCTGTGTGCGCTGCCCGCGGCACTCCTGTTGCCCGTCGTGCGCCCGATCCGGCCGCGCGGGGCCTGGTGGTGGCGTGCCTCGATCCTCGGGGCGCTCAACGTCGGCGTCTTCTTCGCGCTCGTCTACCTCGTCGCGCAGCTGCTCCCCACCAGCGTGGCGTCGACCGTCATGGCGACCTCGCCGGTCGCCATGATGCTCCTCGCCCGACTGCTCGCCGGCGAGCGGCTCCGTGCGATACCGATGATCGGCGCGGCGATCGGCCTCGCCGGCGTCGTGCTGCTGCTCGCGGGCGACGCGGGTGCCGTCGATCCACTCGGCGTCGTGGCATCCGTCATCGCGATGCTGCTCTCATCGCTCGGCTACGTGCTCGCCAAGCGGTGGAGGGACGGCACCGACGTGCTCGCGGTGACGTGGTGGCAACTGCTCGCCGGCGGCGCGATGCTCGTGCCCGCCGCGCTCCTCGTCGAGGGCGCGCCGCGCGCGCTGGACGGGGCGGGCGTCGCCGCGTTCGCCTACGTGAGCATCGTCGCGACCGCGATCGCCTTCGTGGCGTGGTTCGGCGGCCTCGCGCACCTCCCTGCGGGCACCGTGGGGCTCATCGGCCTGCTCAATCCGGTCACCGGCGTGCTCCTCGGCGTGCTGCTGGCCGGCGAGGTGCTGGGGGGATGGCAGGTGGCGGGGCTCGCCCTCGTGCTGGCCGGCATCCTGCTGGGCCAGGTCCGGCTCGTCCCGACGCGAGTACGACGCGCGGCGACGGGGACCGAAGTCCCGAACACGCCTCGCGCGCGGATGCTAACGTCCGCGGCAGGAGCCGCCGCCGCTGCTCCACGGCCCGACGATCGGGGGACGCATGGTCCGACGCTGGTGGCACCGCGAGAAGTCCACGCCTGAGCCGACCCCGGCTGCGCTGACCGGGTCCGAAAGTGCGATCGAGACCTCGACCGGGTGGGCACTGCCGCGGGCGACGGTGATCCTGCTGGGACTCGCCGCATTCGTGATCGTCACGTTCGGCATCGGGGCGATGCGGGGGGTCGTCGGCCCCGTGTTCTTCGCGCTCGTGCTCACCATCTGCGTGCATCCGGCCCGTCGATGGATGGAGGGCCGCGGCGTGCCGCGCGGGCTCGCGACCGTCATCGCGATCCTCGCCGTGTTCGGGCTGCTCGCCGGATTCTTCGCCGCGCTCCTGTTCGCGCTCGCGCAGTTCACCGCTCTGCTGCCGCAGTTCGCCCCGCAGATCCAGGACGCCGTGGCGCAGTTCGGAGCGTTCCTGAGCTCGATCGGCTTCGGGCCCGACCAGATCAACACGATCATCGACGGATTCGAACCTTCGCGCGCCGCCGACCTCATCACCGCCGTGCTCGGCGGCATCTCCGGGATCGTGTTCGGACTCGTGATCCTGCTCACGCTGCTCATCCTCATGGCGCTCGACGCCACCTTCGTCCCCGCGATCCTCCGCCAGATGCAGATCCGGCGTCCGACGCTCGTGGTCGCCCTCGCCTCGTTCGGCAGCAGCGTCCGCCGCTACATGGTCATGACCACGCTGCTCGGTGTCGCCCAAGGCGTGCTGAACTGGCTCGCGCTCCTGGTGCTCCAGGTCCCCGGCGCCGCGCTGTGGGGCCTGCTGTCCTTCATCTGCAGCTTCATCCCGAACATCGGCTACTTCATCGCGATCATTCCGCCGCTCGTGTTCGGCTACCTCGTCGGCGGAATCCCGACCGTCATCGCCGTCATCGTCATCTACGGCATCGTCAACGCGGTCGTGCAGTCCATCGTCCAGCCGAGGGTCATCGGCAATGCCGTCCAGCTGAGCCAGAGCATCACGTTCGTCTCAGTGCTGTTCTGGGCGGCCGTCCTGGGCGCGGTGGGCGCCATCCTCGCGGTGCCGCTGACCCTCCTGGGGCGCACGATCCTGGTCGACGCGGATCCCAGGATGTCGTGGTGGCGGCCGGTCACGGGCGACGTCGGCGAGGCGAAGCTCCTCGCCGCCGAGCTCGTCGCCGAGAACCGGGCGCAATCGAAGGCGCAGCGCGCGGAGAACCGGGCACAGTCGAAGGCGCAGCGCGCCGAGAAGGCGTCGCGCAGGCAGGGCGGCTGACGGCCGTGTCAAGGCGATGTCCGACGCGGCATCCATCGCTACCCTGACGGCATGGACGAGCAGACCCGAGGCCCGGCGCCGCGCGGCGGCGAATTCCGGGCACGGGTGACGCGCCTCGTGGAGTGGGTCCTCAGCACCAAGCCGGCCCGGGCGTTCCTCCTCTACCAGGAGCAGCACGGCGCGATGCTCGCCGACAGCGTGACCTATCGCACGCTCTTCTCCGTGTTCGCAGGCACGTTCCTCGGCTTCGCCATCGCCGGCATCTGGCTCTCGGGCAATCCCGACGCGATCGACGCGATCGTGGCCACCGTGAGCGACCTCATCCCCGGTCTCGTCGGCGAAGGCGCGGTGATCGACCCGGCCGACCTCATCCAGCCCATCACGCTCAGCATCGCGGGCGCGATCGCGCTCGTCGGCACGGTCGGCGCCGCGATCGGCGCGATCGGGTCGCTGCGGGTCGCGTTGCGCACGCTCGCCGGAATCCCCGACGACACGACGTTCTTCGTGTGGCAACTGTTGCGCGACCTCGTGATCGCCGTCGCGTTCGGGCTGCTCCTCGTGGCCGGCGCTGCCATCACCGTCATCGGCACCGGGGCGATCGGGACCGCGCTGGCGTGGCTCGGCCTGTCGTCGGCCGCATGGCTCGCCGAGGGGGGCTCGCAGGCGGTCTCGATCCTCGTCGCGTTCGTCATCGACACCGTCGTCATCGCGGGGCTCTTCCGGCTGCTCTCAGGACTGCGGCCGAGCGCCCGGGCGCTCTGGTCGGGCGCGATGCTCGGCGGGCTGGGCCTGACCGTGCTGCAGGTGCTGTCCGGCCTCTTCGTCGGCGGCGCCCGGAACAACCCGCTGCTCGCCTCGTTCGGATCGCTCATCGCCCTGCTGATCTGGCTCAACCTCTCGAGCCAGGTGGTCCTGATCGCGAGCGCCTACGTGATCACCGGCGTCGACGAGGAACGCGATCGGGTCGCCGCACGCTACGGCGCCACGTCGATGGCGCTGCGTCGCCTCAAGCGTGCCGAGCGCAGGGCCGCGGATGCCGCTGCGGAGGTCGCCGCGGCACGGGACGCGCTGCCCGGCGTCGACGATCCCGTCGCGAGCCGACGCGACACGTCGTAGGCGTGCGTCGCCGGCTCGCGACGGGCTGGGTCAGCGCAGGGGGCGGTCGTCGCCGTCGTCGGTGAACTCGATCACCTCGACCTCTTCGACGACCACGTCGTCATCGCTCCAGTCGCCGTCGTCGACGGCATCGGCCGCGACGGTGTCGTCCTTCGGCACCTCGGCGTCCAGCGGCAGTTCGGAGTCGGTGTACTCGCCCTCGATCGGGTCGTGCGGCTGCATCATGCTCACTCTCCGTTCGTCGGACCGTGATCCGCGCGGTGCGGCGGCCGCTGCCCACGGTAGGCGCGGTCCTGTCGGCACGGCAGGGGATTGACGGACCATCCGGCGCTCGGTACCCCCGCCGTCACCCCGTCGCCCCGTCGGTGCGGCGGAGACGCGTTCGACATCCCGCCCGCCCTCGACGGCGTCGGCGCTCGGGGTTAGGCTCCCCGCATGTGCAGGAACATCCACACCCTCCACAATTTCGAGCCCGCCGCGACGAGCGACGAGGTGCGCGCCGCCGCCCTGCAGTACGTGCGCAAGGTCAGCGGGTCGACGCATCCGTCCAAGGCGAACCAGGCGGCGTTCGACCACGCCGTCGAGGAGATCGCGCACGCGACGCAGCACCTGCTCGACCACCTCACCACGTCGGCGCCCCCGAAGGATCGCGAGGTCGAGGCCGCCAAGGCACGCGCCCGGGCCGCACAGCGCTACGCCACGATGAGCGCCTGACGCCCGGCGTCGGCGGCGAGCGGTAGCGTCGTGCCCATGGCCGGCGACGCGGAGACCCTGCACATCCCCGGACCCGACGGCGAGCGCGCCGTTCGGATCTCGAGCCCGACGCGCGTGCTCTGGCCCGAGGTGGGCATCACCAAGCTCGAGCTGGCCGAGTACCTCGTCGCGGTCGGGCCCGCCTTCGTCGAGGCCAACGGCGGTCGTCCGGTGTCCCTCGAGCGCTTCCCCGAGGGCGTCGACGGCGAGCGGTTCTTCTCGAAGAACCCGCCGCGCGGCGCCCCCGAGTGGATGCGCGACGTCACGGTCGCCTACCCGAGCGGCCGGCGCCATCCGCAACTGGTCGTCGACGAGCCGGCCGGCGCGGTGTGGGCCGCACAGATGAACACCGTCGTGTTCCATCCGTGGGCCTCGCGGGCCGACGCGACCGACCTGCCCGACCAGCTCCGGGTCGACCTCGACCCGCAGCCCGGCACGGGCTTCGCCGAGGCGGTCCCGGCCGCACTCGCGCTGCGCGAGCTGATGGCCGAGGTCGGGCTCACGGGGTTCGTGAAGACCTCGGGCAACCGAGGCCTCCACGTCTTCGCGCCGATCGAGCCCGAGCACGAGTTCCTCGACGTCCGGCACGCCGTCATCGCCCTCGCACGCGAGCTCGAGCGTCGCATGCCCGACCAGGTGACGACCGCCTGGTGGAAGGAGGAGCGCGGGGAGCGCATCTTCCTCGACTTCAACCAGGCCAATCGCGATCGCACCATGGCGGGTGCGTACAGCCCTCGCGCGCTGCCCAACGCGGCCGTCTCGTGCCCGCTCGAGTGGAGCGAGCTCGAGCACGCCGACCCGGCCGACCACACGGTCCGGAGCGTGCCCGCCCGACTCGCCGAGCGCGGCGACCCGTGGCGCGGCATGCACGACGCACCCGGCCGGATCGACACGCTCCTGCAGTGGTGGCAGCGCGACCTCGACGACGGGCTGACCGAGCTGCCGTTCCCGCCCGACTTCCCCAAGATGCCCGGCGAACCCACGCGCGTGCAGCCGAGCCGGGCGAAGAAGCCCGAGGCCGACTAGCGCCGATCAGGCGAGCGTCGGCCCCGTGCGGGCGTGCGGCGGCGGGCCGTGCACGGTGCGGTGCAGCCGCTCCATCCGGGCGTCGAGCTCGGCCGCGGTCCGGGCGGCGTCGGTGAGCTGGTCGAGGAGGTCGCCGGGTACGACCCGGTCGTACTTGTAGTAGATCTTGTGCTCGAGGCTCGCCCAGAAGTCCATCGCGATCGTGCGGATCTGGACCTCGACGCGCACCGGATGGGCCCCGGTCGAGAGGAAGACGGGCACCTCGACGATCAGGTGCAGGCTCTGGTACCCATTCGCCTTCGGCTCGGCGATGTAGTCCTTGACCCGGATGACGCGCACGTCCTCCTGCGCGGTGAGCAGCTCCGCGATGCGGTACGCGTCCGACACGAAGCTGCAGGTGACCCGCACGCCCGCGATGTCGGTCACCGTCTCGCGGATCGCCTCGAACGACGGCTCGACGCCCTTGCGGCGCATCTTGTCGACCACGCTGTCGAGGCTCTTGAGCCGACTCGAGATGTGCTCGATCGGGTTGTAGGCGTGCGCCTGGCTGAACTCCTCGCGCAGGATGGAGAGCTTGGTGATCACCTCGTCCATGCCGAACTTGTATCGCAGCATGAAGCGCTCGGTCTCGTCGCGGAGCGCTCGCATCTCGTCGAGCGTGCTGCCGTCGATGCGGTCGAGCGTGCGCTGTGCTCGGGCCGTCAGCATCGAGGGCGACGGGTGTCGGGCGGGCGGGGTTCCGTCGAGCGGCGTCACGGCGTCCACGGTACGCGGCGAACCTCGGGGTTGCCTCTGCGCCGCCGATGCATCCGCTACGACCGGCGGCGCCGGATCACGCGATGCCGTCGACGTACTGCCAGCGATCCCCGCGCACGAACCGGCTGGTCTCGTGGAGCACACCGCGCTCGCCGTCGGCGGCGTACCGTGCCGCGAACTCGACGAGGCCCTCGCGATCCAGCGGCCCGCCGAGTTCCGTCCGCACGATCTCGAGCGAACGCCAGGCGAGGTGCGGGTCGAGCTCGAGCGACGCGGGCCGGGTCGATGGATGCCACGACGCGAGCAGGTACGCCGTGTCGCCGGTCACGTAGGCCGTGTACCTGGAACGCATGAGCTGCACCGCGGTCGGGGCCGGAGCACCCGCGTGGAAGGGCCCGCAGCACTCCGCGTAGAGCTGCCCCGAGCGACAGGGACAGCGTTCGTCGGGCTGGGGGATCGGGAAGCCGGAGCGATCGTGGACGGCCATGGATCCAGTGTCGCGCACGGGACGGCGGTCACCGTCTGCCCAGCCGAAGCCGAGGATTCATTCAGAATCATGCGGCAGGGTAGTGGGCTTGTGTGCCCGGCCGCCCCGCCCGGGCCTCGTCCATGCCCCTGCTCGGAGGGCCCCCCGACCCCCGGATCCGAGCCCTCGAACGCTATGCAGATCGACGCTCACACCACCCCCATCGCCCGCCCCCGAACCTCCGACCCCACCCCCGCCGCCTCACGCAGGACGCTCCGCCGCCGTCGCAACGGCCGCCGTCGCCTCGCGATCGGCGCCGTCCTCGCCACCGGGCTCGTCGCAGGAACCGGCCTGACGGTGCAGTCCGCTCTCGCCGGCCAGCGCGTCGCCGAGACCACCGCGATGACCGAGGCGACCGGCCTCGCCGCCGACCAGCTCGGCGCCTACGCGGGCATCGCGGCCGCGAAGACCCACGCCGAAGCCGAGGACACCCTCGCGCTCGCGGAGGACACGCTCGTCGCGGTCGAGGGCAAGGTCGACTCCGGCGCACTCGCCTCGTCCGTCGCCTCGCTCGGCGACTACGAGACGTTGCCGCTCGACGATGTCCGCGCGCTGACCGCCGAGACCGAGGTCGAGATCCAGCACGCGAAGGATGCGGCCGCGGCCCATGACCGCGCGGTCGCCGCGCGCGCCGCCGCCGACGCGCTCGCGCGCGCGAACACGCCGGAGGGCGCGAAGCAGACCGCCCGTCAGATGGCCGCCGCCCAGTACGGCTGGGGCGCCGACCAGTTCCAGTGCCTCGAGCAGCTGTGGACCAAGGAGTCCGGCTGGAACTACCAGGCCACCAATGCGTCAAGCGGGGCGTTCGGCATCGTGCAGGCGCTGCCCGCCGAGAAGCTCGCCACCGCGGGCGCCGACTGGCGCACCAACGCCTCCACCCAGATCAAGTGGGGGCTCGACTACATCGCCCGCGGCTACGGTTCGCCGTGCGCCGCGTGGGGTCACTCGCAGTCGATGAACTGGTACTGATCGCTCCCGCCCGCGCTCACGCCGTGCGCGGGTCGAGCAGGTGGCGACGATCGGGATGCCGGTCGAACCACTGGTCCACGTACCAGCAGCTCGGCACGATGCGAAGCTGCGTGCGTCGCTCGACATCGTCGACCGCGAATCGCACGAGCTCGGCCGCCAGCCCGCTGCCTCGGTAGGGCGGGTTGGTGAAGGTGCGGACGAAGGCGACGGTGTCACCCAACTCGCGGTAGTCGATGACGCACGCGATCTTCCCGTCGAGTCGGAGGACATAGCGGCGGAGTTCGGGTTCGTGCGCGAGGTCCTTGGTCACGCTCTCAGGCTAACCCGGCGTCGTCACCGTCCGCGCAGGCGATCCAGGTCGCGACGCTCGCGCTTGGTGGGGCGCCCGGCACCACGGTCGCGCACCGCGACGGTCGGCACCGCTTCGCGCAACGGGGGAGGCGGGGTCCGGTCCTCCGCCGCGGTCGACGCCAGCTCGGCTGACACGCGCTTCACGATCGGGCGTCGGACGATCAGGATCCGATCGAACCCGTGCAGGCGCACGCGGACCTCGTCGCCGGGCCGCACCGGCTGGGCGGCCTTGGCACGCTCGCCGTTCACGCGCACGTGGCCTGCGCGGCATGCCGAGGTCGCGGCCGAACGCGTCTTGCAGACGCGAACGGCCCAGAGCCACGCGTCCACGCGTGCCGACTCGAGCTCCGCCATCCCACCAGCCTAGGCCGGTCCGACCGGCCGCTCAGCGGATCATCGCCCACCAGATCATGAGCATCGTCACCGCGAAGCCGACCAGGTAGTTGATCAGGATGAAGTGCCGCCATCCGCGATTGGACTCGCCCGACGCGGCATCCGTCACGGAGCGGTACGGCCAGGCCGCCCAGAGGTACGGCAGCACGAGCAGCGCCGCGAGCGGGCCCGGCCATTGCGTCACGAGCATGAGCACCCCGGCCGCCGCCCACAGCCCGAGCGCGAGCCGGACGGTCGCGGCCGCGCCGAACGCGGTGGCTACCGACGCGATGCCCGCCTCGCGATCCGGCACGACGTCCTGCACCGCGCCGAACGCGTGGCTGGCCATGCCCCAGAAGAAGAAGGCCGCGAGCAGCGCCACGAGCGGCCAGGTCGGTTCGGCGCCTGCGACCACGAGTCCGTAGACGGCCGGACTCACGAAATGCGTGCTCGACGTGATCGAGTCCAGCAGCGGGCGCTCCTTGAACCGGAGTCCGGGCACCGAGTACGCGAACACGGCGAACAGGCTGACCGCCAGCACGAGCCACGACCACGGCTCGCCCGCGCCCGCGAGCCACAGCATCGTCACCAGGAGCGGCGCGGCCGTCAGCACGCCGGTCCACACGACGGCGCGATGCAGGCTCGGATCCAGGAGCGCGCCTTCGGCGCCGCCCTTGCGCGGATTGCGCAGGTCGGACTCGTAGTCGAAGACGTCGTTGATCCCGTACATCAGGAGGTTGTAGGGGATGAGGAAGAACAGCGTGCCCACGATCAGGAGCGCGTCGACCTCGCCCGTGGTCAGCACGTACGCGGCCGCGAACGGGAACGCCGTGTTGATCCAGCTGACGGGACGCGACGACAGGAGCACCTGTCCGGCGCGGTGGCGGAGGCCATCGCCATGCGTCGACGCCGCGCTCACCGGTCGGCCCCGGTCCGCTCGGCGACCGAGCGACGCGAGGTCCGACGCCGCGCAACGCGATCGAACAGCGCCGGCAGGAGGAGCACGCCGGCGATGGGGTACAGGAAGTCCTCGATCGGCGCGAGGCCGATCGCGAGACCGATCCGGTGCGCGTCGTCGTACGCGACGATGCCGGTGGCGACGATCAGGGAGTCGAACACCGCGGTCAGCACGACCAGGATCAACGCGGCGATCAGGGTCGCGACCAGCCGACGACGTCGTGCGGAACGTTCGCGGGGGCGCCACGCCCACGCGGCGGCGACGGCGATGGCGAGGAACGGCAGGCTCATGAGCACGTACGTCATGGGCGGCGCTGCTCCTCGTCGCGGGTGATGGCCGTGGTCGCGACGGATGCCGCGTCGGTGCGGGCTTCGCGGGCGCGCGCCATCCGCTCGACCCCCAGCACGAGCACCAGCGTCAGGTAGCACAGGAACGCGAGGAACACCGGTTCCTCGAGCGGCAGCTCGGGTGCGAGCTCGATCCCGGTCACGATCGCGGAGCTGCCCCGGAAGAACACGCCCAGCAGGATGCCCGCCGCGTCCCACGCCAGGAAGAACGCCACGCCGACCGCGACCGTGACGGCGGCCGCGACCGGCGCCCGCCAGAACGCCAGCCGCCAGCGCGCGTCGACGAGCGCCATGCACGCGATCGCGACCAGCAGGCCCGCGAGGTAGGCGAAGCCCGTCATGCGCGAGCCGGGCCCGGGGTCGCGCTCGGCGCCGCGGCCTCGAGGTGCGCGTCGGAAGGCGGCTCGGCCACCGGGCCGGCGGAGTGGTCGCCGCGGACGCGCTTCAGCACGTTCTCGGCACTGATCAGGCACATGGGCAGGCCGATCCCCGGCACCGACGAGCCGCCCGCGTAGTACAGGCCGTGGACGCGCCGCGAGCGGTTCGTCCCGCGCAGGAACGCGCTCTGCCGCAGGGTGTGCGCGGGGCCGAGCGCGCCGCCCTGCCACGAGTTGAGGTCCTCGGCGAAGTCGGCCGGGCCGACGGTGCGGCGGACCACGATCCGGTCGGCGAGCCCGTCGATTCCGGCCGCTTCGGCGATCCTCGCGATCGCGCGATCCGCGGTCTGCTCCACGAGGCGGTCGCCTGCGCCGTCGATGCCGCCCCGCCCGATCGCCGGGTCGGCCGGGACCGGGATCAGGACGAAGAGGTTCGTATCGCCTTCGGGGGCGACGGTCGGATCGGTCGCGCTGGGCATGCACACGTAGAACGAGGCCGGGTCGGGGATGTGCGGATCGGCGCCGAAGATCGCACCGAAGTTGCGCGTCCAGTCCTCGGTGAAGAACAGCGTGTGGTGCGCCAGCCCCGGCACGCTGCCCCGGACGCCGAGCATGGCCAGCACCGCTCCCGGGCCGGAGGTGCGGCGGCTCCACCACCGCTCGGGGTACGTCTGGGCGGTGCGGGGGAGCAGTTCGGTCTCGGTGTGGTGGAGGTCGGCCGCCGAGATCACGCGATGCGCCGGTGCGACGACGCTGCGGCCGGCCGCGTCGCGGAAGCGTGCGCCGGCCACGGCGGGCCGCACGTCGCCGGACAGCTCGATCGCCTCGACGCGAGCGCCCGTGACGATCTCGACGCCGGCGGCCACCGCGATCGCCGTGATGCGCTCGATGAGCCCCGAGAAACCGCCCTGCGGGTAGAACACGCCCTGCTCGAGGTCCATGTGGCTCATGAGGTGGTACATCGCCGGCGTCGCATCGGGCGACGAGCCGAGGAACACGGCCGGGTAACCGAGCACCTGGCGGAGCCGTCGATCGTGCACGGCGTGGGCGGCGAACCGGTCGAGCGGCGTCGCGAGCAGTCGGGCCAGCCGACCGGATCGGCGCAGCACCTCGCCGGTCAGCAGCTCGCGCAGGTCGTCGAAGTTCGTGTACAGGAACCGGCGGCGCGCGATGTCGTAGGCGGATGCCGCGGAGTCGAGGTAGCGCTCGAGCGCCGCACCCGCACCCGGCTCGATGGACTCGAACAGCGCCACGTTCTCGGCGCGCGTGGGTCGGAGGTCGAGCGGGCCGTCATACCCCTCGGCGTACACCCGGTAGCCCGGGTCGAGCCGGACCAGGTCGAGCTGCTCCTCGGCGCTCGTGCCGAACAGTCGGAAGAAGTGGTCGAAGACCTCGGGCATGAGGTACCACGACGGGCCGGTGTCGAAGCGGAACCCGTGGCGCTGCCAGCTGCCCGCCCGACCGCCGAGGTCGTCACGCGCCTCGAGGAGGGTCACGCGGTGCCCGTCGCGCGCGAGCAGCGCGGCCGACGCGAGGCCGGCGATGCCCCCGCCGATCACGACGATGCGCTCGGATGCGCCGATCATCGCCTGCCTCCTCCGGTGCCGAGCGCGGAGCGCACGGCGATGGCGAGCTTCTCGCCGTCGGGCACGCGGATGCGCGTCGCGATGATCTCGGACGCAGGCGTCGCACGGCACCGTGCCGTGAGGCTCGCGAAGAGGCCGTGGGCCGCCGACACCGCCGCCCGCGCGCGACGCGGCAGGTCGGGGAGGCTGCGACGCGCGATCTCGAGATCGCGTTCGATGTCGTCGAGGATCGCGGCCTTGTCGGCCTCGGTGAACGCGTCGGGGTCGACGGCGGGGAAGTAGTTGCGCCCGAGCGTGCGCCAGTCGACCGCGAGGTCGCGCAGGAAGTTGATCTTCTGGAACGCGGCGCCGAGGTGGATGGCGCCGCGCTCGAGACGCGCGCGCCGGGTGTCGTCGTCGGGACGAGCGGGCTCGCCCACGAGGAACACCGCAAGGCACATGAGGCCGACGACCTCCGCGGACCCGTGGATGTACGGTCCGATCTCGGAGGCGGCGAACGGCGCCGGATCGAGGTCGCGCCGCATCGACGCGAAGAACGGCCGCGTGAGCTCGGTGCCGAATCCGGCCTCGCGGGCCACCTCGGCGAAGGCGTGCACGACGAGGTTGGCGGAGTATCCCGTCGCCATCGCCCGCTCGACCTCGGTCTCGAGCCCGTCGAGCACCTGCTGCTGCTGCTCGGGCGAGAGCCCCGCCTCGGCTGCCGCACCGTCGACGATCTCGTCGGCGACGCGCACGAGGGCGTAGACGGAACGGACTCGGCGGCGCGCGTCGGGATCGAGCAGTCGCGCCGCGGCGCCGAACGAGGTGGAGTAGTGGGCGATCACGTTGGCCGAGCTCGCCGTCGCGGCATCCGAGTACCGCGCCAGCATCGACGCGCCCTCCCGCCCCCTCATCGCACCCGCTCCACCGCACGCTGGGCGAAGTCGCCGAGCTCTGCGCGCAGCCCGCCCGGCAGGTCAGCGGCGTCGAGCTCGTGCCGCGCCAGCGTCACGTGCTCGTCGGCGAGCGCGACGGCTGCATCGAGTGCGCCGCACCGGACGAGCTCCTCGCGGATCGCCTCGGCCTCGGCCTCGTCGAGCGCGGGATCACCGAGACGGTCGGAGATCAGCGCCCACGACGGCGTGGTCGCGGCATGTGCGATGAGGGCAGTGCGCTTGCCCTCGCGCAGGTCGGCCGACGAGGACTTGCCCGTGACCACCGGATCGCCGAAGACGCCCAGCACGTCGTCGGTGATCTGGAAGGCCACCCCCACCAGGCGGCCGAACCGGCACAGCGCCGCGACGGATTCCTCCCCGGCGCCGGCGAGCACCGCACCGGCGGCGAGCGGCGCCTCGAAGGAGTACACCGCGGTCTTCTGCTCGAGCGTCGCGAGGACCGACTCGATGGCGGGCGTCGTGCCCCGCAGCGAGGACACCACATCGGAGAGCTCGCCGGCCGCCGAGATGAACACGGCGCGGTCGAGGATGTCGAGCAGCGCTTCGCGGCACGCGCGCTCGACCGGCAGCATCGCCAGCTCGCGATGCGCACGGCTCAGCGCGAGGTCGCCCGCGAGGACGGCCGCGGTCTCGCCCCAGACGGCACTCGCTCGCTCGTCGGCGCCGTGCTCGAGCGCGCGTGCGGCGAAGCGCCCGGCCACGTTCGGGGCGCCGCGGCGGACCAGGTCGCGGTCGATGAGGTCGTCGTGGATGAGGAACGCGGTGTGCAGGAGCTCGAACGCGAGCGCCACGCGAGTGGCGAGGCCGCGGTCATCGCCGCCGAAGCCACGGTACGCCGACCAGACGAGCCGTGGCCGGACCCGCTTGCCGCCCGAGCTCTGCTGCTCGATCGACTCCCACAGGGCGGCGTAGTGGCCGCCGTAGGGCCCTGCGCGCACGTGGGCCTCGGCGAAGAAGGCCCGAAGCTCGTCGTCGATCGCCGAATCCAGGAGCTCAGGCACGGAAGAGCTCCAGCTCTCGGGCCTGGAGGACCAGCCACGGGCTGAACGCCCAGGGCGTCGCCTCGACCGCGGTCGCGAGGGCGCGCGGCTCGACCCAGCGGTACTCGACGACCTCGCGCGGGTTGGGATCGGGCTGCCCCGAGGCCACCGCGACGTACACGGGACACACCTCGTTCTCGACGACGCCGTTGGCGTCGGTCGCGCGGTACCGGAAGAGCGGCAACGCCAGCTCGACGCTCTCGAGGTCGAGGCCGAGCTCGTGGTCGGCGCGACGGTGCACGGCGTGCAGCAGGGGTTCGGCGGGCTTGGGATGACCGCAGAACGAGTTCGTCCAGACGCCGGGCCACGTCTGCTTCGTCGTGGCGCGTCGGGTGACGAGGACTTCGCCGATGGGATTGACGACGTGGCACGAGAACGCGAGGTGGAGGGCGGTGTCGGGTCCGTGCGCGGCGCTCTTGGGGGCCCGGCCGATCGGGGCGCCCGACTCGTCGAGGAGCACGACTTCGTCTTCGACGGTCTCGGTGGTCTGTTGCATGGTGGCCCCCTCGTCGCTGCCTGCCGGTACCGGACGCGTGGTCCGTTCCATGAAGCTAGCAGCGAGGGTGGGCACCGGGAACAACCGAAAGTTGGACCGCTCGGGCGGTCGAGGGCACGGCGGTGCGACGGCCCTCGGAAGGGCGATCCCGGCGCCGTCGTGCGGCATGCTGGAACGATGACGGGCGAGAGCGGCGACGGGTGGGTCCACGGTCCGGATGGAGCCCGCTACTGGGGTCGGTACGGTGCCGCCGGCCTCCTGGTCGTGGAGCCGGGCGGCGCAGTTCTGCTGCAGCACCGTGCGGCGTGGAGTCACTTCGGCGGCACCTGGGGCATCCCCGGCGGCGCGCGTCACCGAGGCGAGACCGCGTTCGAGGCGGCGCTGCGCGAGGCGACCGAGGAGGCCGGGCTGCCCCAGGGGCTCGTCGTCGCTCGCTTCGAGAGCGTGCTCGACCTCGGGTACTGGTCGTACACGACGGTCGTCGCGGACTCCGCCCGACGGTTCGAACCGCGACTCGCCGATCCCGAGAGCATCGCCCTGCGATGGACGGCCGCCGACGACGTGGACGCCCTGCCGCTGCATCCCCGCTTCGCCGAGGCCTGGCCCGCGTTGCGCGCCCGGCTCGAGGGTGGGTCCGCTCGATAGGATCGAGCCGTGGGTGGGCAGAACACGGGGGTGTCGACGCGGATCTGGACGGTGCCGAACGTCCTCAGCATGCTCCGCCTGCTCCTCGTCCCCGTCTTCCTCGTCCTCGTCGTGGCCGGCGAGTACGTCCCGGCGCTGATCGTGCTCGTGACGGCGAGCCTGACCGACCTGCTCGACGGCTACCTCGCGCGGCGATTCGACCAGGTCACGCGGCTCGGCCAGCTGCTCGATCCGGCCGCCGACCGGCTGTACATCTTCGCCGCGCTCATCGGGCTCGCCGCGAACGAGCTCGTGCCCTGGTGGATCGTCATCGTGATCGTCGCGCGCGACGCGCTGATCGTGGTGCTGGGCGTCGTGCTGGCCAACCACGGCTACGGTCCGCTTCCCGTGCACCAGCTCGGCAAGGCCGCGACTTTCGCACTCTTCACCGGACTTCCGGTGATCATGCTCGGGCTGGCGTTCCCGGCGGTGCAGCCGGTGAGCGAGCCCTTCGGATGGGCGGTCACGATCTGGGGCGCATTCCTCTACTGGTGGGCGGGCGTCATCTACGCCATCGAGACCGCCCGCGTCGTGCGTGTTGCTCGGGTGTCGGGCCCACCCGCATCCGATACGCTTGAGCAGGGAGGTTAGCGGTGGCGGATTCCGACATGAACCAGGCCGGTGCGAGCGACGAGAGGGATGAACCCTCGACGCAGACCTCCGCGCACGAGATGAACGCGGCGAACGACACGACGATGGGATTCAGCCGCGAGGCGGCGGCCCAGCTCAGTGCGCTCGACGGCGACATCTCGGCCGCCGAGCAGGAGGCGATCGCCGCGCTGCCGTCCGGGTCGGCACTGCTCATCGTGCGTCGCGGGCCGAACGCCGGTGCGCGGTTCCTCCTCGACACCGACGTCACCACCGTCGGCCGACATCCCGACGCCGACATCTTCCTCGACGACGTGACCGTCTCCCGCAAGCACGCCGAGTTCGTGCGCCACCGCACCGCGTTCGAGGTCCGCGACCTCAATTCGCTCAACGGCACCTACTTCGACGGCGTGCGCATCGACACGGCGCTGCTCAGCGACGGCGCCGAGGTCCAGATCGGCAAGTACCGCCTCACCTTCTACGCATCGCGACGCGACCTCTCGCCGGCGGGCACCGGGTGACCGAGGGCGCCGCCGCGCGGCGTCCGGCCCACGCCCCGCCGCTGCTCGGCATCGGCCAGGTCCTGGCGAAGCTCCAGCCGGAGTTCCCCGACCTGACCCCGTCCAAGCTGCGGTTCCTCGAGGAGCAGGGGCTCGTCACCCCGTCGCGCACGGCGGCGGGCTACCGCAAGTTCTCGCCGGCCGACGTCGAGCGGCTCCACCTCGTGCTCGCGATGCAACGCGATCACTACCTGCCGCTCAAGGTGATCCGTGCGCACCTCGAGGCGATCGACGGCGGAACGGCGCCGGCGCTGCCGGGCGCGGTGAGCGCCGCCGCCGTCCGGGCGACCGCGAACCGGTTCTCGCGCGACGAGCTGGTGCGCGAGGCCGGAGCCACGCCGAACCTGCTCGACGACGCCATCGCGGCCTCGGTGATCCGCCCGGCCGAGGTGTTCGGCCGGGATGCGCTCGACACGTTGCGCGCCCTCGCGGCCCTGCGCGCGGTGGGCATCGAACCACGTCACCTGCGCGGACTCCGGGGGGCGGCCGAGCGTGAAGCGGCGCTGATCGAGCAGGCGATCGCGCCCGAGCGTCGCCCCGACGCCGCGGGTCGCGCGCGCACCGCGGAGCGCGCGAGAGAGCTGGCCGACCACCTGGCCGTCGTGCACGCGAGCGTCCTCCAGCGCGCCCTCGACGGCCTCTCGCGCTGAGCCGGTCGACGAGCGCGACACGCCGTGACGTTCGGCCCGATGTCCTCGACTCCGATGCCGGGCGTGGGTAGCGTGGGACCCGCGCCGTCGAGGCGCCGACGAGAGGTGAGGGGCGATCGGATGAGCGAGCTCGATCGGAGCGAACGCACGCGCTACGACCTCGGATTGCTCTTCACCGACGGGCTTCCCGAGCACGACGACGGCACGGGATACCGCGGCGCCGTGGCGGCTCGTGCAGCGGGCATCAGCTACCGCCAGCTCGACTACTGGGCGCGCACCGAGCTCGTCGAACCCACGGTGCGCGGCGCCGCCGGCTCCGGGTCGCAGCGGTTGTACGGCTTCCGCGACATCCTCGTGCTGAAGCTCGTGAAGCGCCTGCTCGACACCGGCATCTCGCTTCAGCAGATCCGGGTGGCCGTCACCCAGCTCCGCGAGGCGGGCATCGACGACCTCGCGCAGACGACGCTCATGAGCGACGGCGCGAGCGTGTACCTCTGCACGTCCGACGACGAGGTCATCGATCTCGTCAATCGCGGGCAGGGCGTGTTCGGCATCGCCGTCGGCAAGGTGCTGCGCGAGGTCGAGTCCACGCTCGTCGAGCTCGACACGCAGCCCGCCGACCACGTCGACGAGCTCGCCGCTCGTCGAGGCCGGTCGAACCGCAAGATCTCCTGAGCGCACCCGGCGCGAGATCCGACGGCCCGCCACGGCGTTCGTGTGACGCCGTGTGACGCGAGCGCAGCGCGTCGTCAGCGGGTGCTGGAGTCGAGTTCGAGTCGTCCGCCAGGGGATTGGGCGTAGTCGCCGATCCGAGCAGTGCGCAGCACGCGCTCGAGCAGCTGGTCGAAGTGCGCCGACATCTCCTCGGCGCTCTCGCCGGGCCACATGTGGAGCGGCTTGGCCGCGCCCTGCGCCTGCTGGAGCGACGTGCGCTCGGGCAGCTGCGGGCTCAGCACGAGCGGGCCGAACATGTCCCGCAGCTCCTTGATGCGGAACTGGTGCTCGAGCGACTGCACGCGGGCGCGGTTCACGATGATGCCGAGCGGCTGCAGGCGGGGGGAGAGGCCGCGCCGGATCTCCTCGATCGCGCGCAGCGCGCGGTCGGCGGCGGCCACCGAGAACAGGCCCGGCTCGGTCACGACGGCGACGCGGTCGCTCGCGGCCCAGGCTGTGCGGGTGAGCGCGTTGAGCGACGGCGCGCAGTCGATGAGCACCAGCTCGTAGTCGGCCTCGACGTTGGCGAGCGCCTCCTCGAGCTTCCAGATGTCGCGGATCGACGGGTGCGGTCCGTCGTAGTTGATGGCGGACGGGCTGCCGATCATGACGTCGATGGTCGACTGCGGGTTCGATCGCGCCCAGCCGCTCGGGGCGATCGCCGAGCGGACGATCTTCTCCTTCGGCGACGCGAGGACGTCGGCGACGTTGAGATGGCCGCCGACCTGGATGTCCATGCCGGTCGAGACGTCGGACTGCGGATCGAGGTCGACCACCAGCGTGCGCACGCCGCGCGCGAACGCGGCAGACGCCAGCCCGAGGGTGACGGTCGTCTTGCCGACGCCGCCCTTCAGGGAACTGACCGAGAGAACGTGCACGAGCGAATACGTTACCGTTACTCGCAACGCGATACCTAAATGTTCGCTGTGCGGAAGTCCCCCATCCGGAAAGGCCTGCATGTTCTCGAAGATCCTGGTCGCCAATCGCGGTGAGATCGCCATCCGGGCGTTCCGCGCCGCCGTCGAGCTCGGTGCCAAGACCGTCGCCGTCTTCCCGTACGAGGACCGCAACTCGCTGCACCGCCTGAAGGCCGACGAGGCGTACCAGATCGGCGAGCCGGGCCACCCGGTGCGCGCCTACCTCGACGTCTCGGAGATCATCCGGGTCGCCAAGGAGTCCGGCGCCGACGCGATCTACCCCGGCTACGGCTTCCTCTCCGAGAACCCCGAGCTGGCGCAGGCCGCGGCCGACGCGGGCATCACCTTCATCGGGCCGCCCACGCGCGTGCTCGAGATGGCCGGCAACAAGGTCACCGCCAAGGAGCAGGCGATCGCGGCGGGCGTGCCGGTGCTCAAGTCCACCGAGCCCTCGCGCGACGTCGAGGCGCTTCTCGCGCAGGCCGACGAGATCGGCTTCCCGATCTTCGCGAAGGCCGTCGCGGGCGGCGGCGGGCGCGGCATGCGTCGCGTCGACAAGCCCGAAGACCTCCGCCGCGCGCTCGAGGAGGCCATGCGCGAGGCCGACAGCGCGTTCGGCGACCCGACCATGTTCCTCGAGCAGGCCGTCCTCCGGCCCCGTCACATCGAGGTGCAGGTGCTCGCCGACGGCACGGGCGAGACCGTGCACCTGTTCGAGCGCGACTGCTCGGTGCAGCGACGGCACCAGAAGGTCGTCGAGATCGCCCCGGCGCCGAACCTCTCCGACGAGATCCGGCAATCCCTCTACCGCGACGCGGTCGCGTTCGCGAAGTCCATCGGCTACGTCAACGCGGGCACCGTCGAGTTCCTGCTCGACACGGCGGGCGAGCGCGCCGGCCAGCACGTGTTCATCGAGATGAACCCCCGCATCCAGGTCGAGCACACCGTGACCGAGGAGGTCACCGACGTCGACCTCGTGGTCGCCCAGATGCGCATCGCGGCCGGCGAGACCCTCGCCGACCTCGGCCTCACGCAGGACCGCATCCAGCTGCGCGGCGCCGCCCTGCAGTGCCGCATCACGACCGAGGACCCGACCGCGAATTTCCGCCCCGACACGGGCAAGATCACGACCTATCGCTCTCCCGGCGGCGCCGGCATCCGCCTGGACGGCGGCACGGTCAACCCCGGCGCGCAGATCAGCCCGCACTTCGACTCGATGCTCGCCAAGCTCATCTGCCGCGGACGCGATTACGAGCAGGCCGTCACGCGTGCCAAGCGCGCACTCGCCGAGTTCCGCATCCGGGGCGTGTCCACCAACATCCCCTTCCTGCAGGCCGTGCTCGAGGACCCGTCGTTCATCGCGGGCGACCTCAGCACCTCGTTCATCGACGAGCGCCCTCAGCTCGTGCGCGGCCGGGTCTCCAAGGACCGCGGCACGAAGATCCTGAACTGGCTCGCGGATGTCACGGTGAACCAGCCCAACGGACCGGCCCCGACCTCCGTGGCACCCGTCGAGAAGCTGCCCGAGATCGACCTCGCGCAGCCGGCACCGGATGGCTCGCGCCAGCGGCTGCTCGAACTCGGACCCGCCGGGTTCGCATCGGCCCTCCGAGCCCAGACCCCGCTCGCCGTGACCGAGACCACCTTCCGCGACGCCCACCAGTCGCTGCTCGCGACTCGCGTGCGCACGCGCGACCTCGTCGCCGTCGCACCGTACGTCGCGCGCCTCACGCCCGAGCTGCTGTCGGTCGAGGCGTGGGGCGGGGCCACCTACGACGTCGCACTGCGGTTCCTCGGCGAAGACCCGTGGGAGCGGCTCGCGTCGCTGCGCGAGGCCCTTCCCAACATCAACATCCAGATGCTGCTGCGCGGCCGCAACACGGTGGGCTACACGCCGTACCCCACCGAGGTCACCGACGCGTTCGTGCAGGAGGCCGCCGCCACGGGCGTCGACATCTTCCGCATCTTCGACGCGCTCAACGACGTCTCGCAGATGCGCCCCGCGATCGACGCCGTGCTCGCCACAGGCGGCTCCATCGCCGAGGTCGCCGTCTGCTACACGGGCGACCTGCTCGACCCTGCCGAGGACCTCTACACCCTCGACTACTACCTCCGCCTCGCCGACGACATCGTCGCCGCAGGCGCGCACATCCTCGCGATCAAGGACATGGCCGGCCTCCTGCGACCCGCGGCCGCCGAGAAGCTCGTCACCGCGCTGCGCGAGCGCTTCGACCTGCCGGTGCACCTGCACACGCACGACACCGCGGGCGGACAGCTCGCGACGCTGCTCGCCGCGAGTCGCGCCGGCGTCGACGCGGTCGACGTCGCGAGCGCGCCCATGGCGGGAACGACGAGCCAGCCCTCGGCCTCATCGCTCGTGGCCGCACTCGCGCACACCGAGCGCGACACTGGGATCTCGCTCGACGCGGTCTCCGACCTGGAGCCTTACTGGGAGGCCGTGCGCCGCCTCTATCGCCCGTTCGAGTCCGGCCTGCCCGGACCCACGGGCCGCGTCTACCACCACGAGATCCCGGGCGGCCAGCTGTCGAACCTCCGCCAGCAGGCCATCGCGCTCGGCCTGGCCGACGACTTCGAGCTCATCGAGGACATGTACGCCGCCGCCAACGAGATCCTCGGGCGCGTGCCGAAGGTGACGCCCTCGTCGAAGGTCGTCGGCGACCTGGCCCTGCACCTCGCGGCCGTGAAGGCCGATCCGGCCGACTTCGCGGCCAACCCCGAGAAGTACGACGTGCCCGACTCCGTCATCGGCTTCATGGCCGGCGAGCTCGGCGATCTGCCGGGCGGATGGCCCGAGCCCTTCCGGTCGAAGGTGCTCGCCGGACGCGACGTCCGCGTCGGCGTCACCGAGCTCACCCATGCGCAGCGACGCGGTCTCGAGGAGCCCGGCGATGAACGTCGTGCACTGCTGAACGCGCTGCTGTTCCCCGCCCCGACGAGGCAGTTCGAGCAGATCCGCGAGCTCTTCGGCGACCTCTCGGTCGTCGACACGGCCGACTACCTCTACGGGCTCCGGCCGGGGTCCGAGCACGTGGTCGAGATCGCCAGGGGCGTGCGGCTGTACGCCGGCCTCGAGGCCATTGGCGAGGCCGACGACAAGGGCATGCGCACGGTCATGACGATCCTCAACGGCCAGTTGCGCCCCGTGTTCGTCCGCGATCGCAGCATCACGGTCGAGAGCCGAGCGGCAGAGAAGGCGGATGCCTCGCAGCCGGGCCAGATCGCCGCCCCGTTCTCCGGCGTGGTCACCCTCCAGGTCGAGGTGGGCGCCGAGATCGCGGCAGGCCAGGCCGTCGCGTCGATCGAGGCCATGAAGATGGAGGCGGCGATCACCTCGCCGGTCACCGGCGTCGTCGAGCGCGTCGCGATCCCGAAGACGCAGCAGGTCGAGGCGGGTGACCTGCTCGTCGTCGTGCGCCCACGATAGACTCGGGAGCGTTCCGCACCCCCGAGGAGGAATCGGTGGCTGAACACGATGACGAGACGGGCCCTGTCGCCCGCCGCCCACGTTCCCGCAGCACCGAGCGCCCCGCCGAGGGCGGTGGAGCGCACGCGGCCGACCGCGAGACGGTCGACGTCCGCGTCGACCTGCCGCCCGCGCCGGCGCCGCAGATGCCCGACGACGAGGTCGCCGTGGCCATCGACGACGTGGCGGTCGACCCGGGTGACCTCGGTGCCGTCACCACGGGCACGACCTCGGTCGAGGTACTGGCGTCGTCCACGGCGCGCGGCGGCTACCGGCGCGCGGCCGGACGCGATGCCTCGCCGTACAGCGCGCTGCTCGCCTCCGACGCGTCGCGTCTGCGCCGCGAGCGCGTGACCACCGACACCGGCGCCCACGTGGCGATCGTCGAGGAGGCCACGAGCGACCTCCTCCCCGCCGAACTGCCCGAGACGCCCGATTCGCTCACGCCCGACCGGTTGATCGACCTCAACCGCACCACGCGTCCCGCGCCGCAGGGCGGGCTCAACCGCTTCCTCTACGAGGCGACGCTGCACGTCGTCAACCTCGGCGACTCGGCGAAGGTGCGAGCCCACAAGGCCATGAACGAGCGGATCCGACGCCGCTTCGAGGGCGGCGCGCGGTTCGTGCCGGTGCTCACGCGCAAGGGCGGCGTCGGCAAGACCACGGTGACGGCGCTGCTGGGCATGGCCCTCGCCGACGCGCGCGACGACCGCGTGATCGCGATCGACGCCAATCCCGACCGCGGCACGCTCGCCGAGCGCGTCGACCGCCAGACCCGCGAGACGGTCCGCGACGTGGTCGCGAAGGCCTCGTCGATCGGCGGGTACACCGACTTCTCCAAGTTCGTCTCACGCGACGAGACGCGCCTGGACATCCTCGCGTCCGACACCGATCCGACGCTCAGCGAGGCGTTCGACGCCGACGACTACAACGTCGTCGCGGGCCTCGCCGCCCGCTACTACTCGCTCGTGCTCACCGACTGCGGCACCGGCATCGTGCACTCGGTGATGCGTTCGACGCTCCAGCGCGCCGACTCGATCGTCGTCGTGTCGGGCGGCAGCGTCGACGAGGCGCGGTTGGCGAGCGAGACGCTCACCTGGCTCGAGGCCAACGGCTACGGCGAACTCGTCCGCAACGCGGTCGTCGCGATCAACCTGGCCACACAGGGCACGCATCTCGTCAAGGTTGACGAGATCGAGGCGCACTTCCAGTCGCGCGTCCGTGAGATCGTGCGGATCCCGTACGATCCGCAGCTCGCGGCCGGCTCGGTCGTGCACTGGAGCGACCTGCGGCCGGTGACCCAGCACGCGGCACGCGAGCTCGCGGCCCTGGTCGTCGAGGGCCTGCCCGTCGAGCGCGGGCACTGAGCCCGTCGGTCACGTACGATGATCCCGCCCGTCGAGCACGGGCCGAACCCTGCCCGACGTGCTCGGGCCCGAACACGGAGCAGCATTGCCGGAACGTCCCATTCGCCTGTTCGGCGACCCCGTCCTGAAGACCGTCTCCGCGCCCGTCGACCAGGTCGACGACCGGGTGCGGGGCCTCGTCGACGACCTCGTCGACAGCGTGAGGCTGCCCGGTCGCGCCGGGGTCGCCGCGCCCCAGATCGGCGTGAACCTGCGCGTGTTCAGCTACAACGTCGACGGCGAGGTCGGCTACGTGATCAACCCCGAGATCGTCGAGGCCTCGGGCGAGGTCGAGCTCGTCGACGAGGGATGCCTCTCGGTGCCCGGACTCTGGCACAAGACGCCGAGGCGACCCTTCGCGCGCGTCCGCGGCATCGACCTCGACGGCAACGTCGTCGAGATCGCGGGGGAGGGGCTCATGGCGCAGGCGCTCCAGCACGAGGTGGATCACCTCGACGGCATCGTCTACCTCGACCGCCTCGAGAAGGACGAGCGCCGCGCGGCGATGCGCGCCGTCCGCGAGTCCGACTGGTTCTGAATCACGAGGGACGGGCGGATGCGACATCCGCTCGCCGCACCGGATGACGACGGGGCTCCGCGATGACCGCGGAGCCCCGTCGTCGTGCGGAGATCGTCAGCTGACGATCGAGTGTCCCTCGGTCGCGGGCGCGCCCGAGTACATGCCCTCGATCTCCGCCCCGAAGTCCTCGAGGATCACGTTGCGCTTGATGCTCATCTTCGGCGTCAGGTGACCGCTCGCCTCGGTGAACTCGAGCGGCAGGATGCGGAACTTGCGGATGGACTCGGCGCGCGAGACGGTCTCGTTCGCGGCGTCGATCGCGCGCTGCACCTCGGCGAGCACGGCCGGGTTCGCGGCGGCCTCGTCGAGGCTCATGCCGGCGTCCTCGTCGTGGTTGTTCAGCCACACCGGCAGCATCTCGGGGTCGAGCGTGACGAGGGCCGAGATGAAGGGCTTCTGGTCGCCGACCACGACGACCTGGCCGACGAGCGGGTTGGCGCGGATCGGGTCTTCCAGCGCGGCGGGGGCGACGTTCTTGCCGCCCGCCGTGACGATGATCTCCTTCTTGCGGCCGGTGATGGTGAGGAACCCGTCGGCATCGAAGGTGCCGATGTCGCCCGTCTTGAACCAGTCGCCGTCGAACACGGCGGCCGTCGCCTCGGGGTTCTTCCAGTACTCCTTGAAGACGTTGATGCCCTTGACCTCGATCTCGCCGTCGTCGGCGACGCGCACCGAGACACCCGGGAGCGCCGGACCGACCGTGCCGATCTTCGACTTGTGGGCGAGGTTGACCGTCGCCGGGGCGGTGGTCTCGGTGAGGCCGTAGCCCTCGAGGATCGTGATGCCGAGCGCGTGGTAGAAGTGGCCCAGGCGGGGGCCGAGCGGGGCCGAGCCCGAAACGGCGTACTTGACGTTGCCGCCCATGGCGTGGCGGAGCTTGGAGAACACCAGGCGGTCGAACAGGGCGAACTTGAGTCGCAGCCCGAGGGGCACCTTGCCCCCGGCCTCCTGCGCGGTCGAGTAGGCGATCGCGGTCTCGGCCGCGGCGTGGAAGATCTTGCCCTTGCCGCCGGCCTCGGCCTTCTGCTCGGAGACGTTGTAGACCTTCTCGAAGACGCGCGGCACGGCGAGGAGGAAGGTCGGCTTGAAGCTGCCGAGCGACGGCAGCAGCTGCTTGGTGTCGGGCTGGTGGCCGACGCGCACGCCCGCGTGCACGCACAGCACCGAGATGAAGCGCGCGAACACGTGCGCGGTCGTGATGAAGAGCAGCGTCGACGCGCCGTCGGGGTCGAGCACGACCTCCTCGAGCGCCACCGCGGCGTTCCGCGACAGCTCGACGAAGTTGGAGTGAGTGAGGACGCAGCCCTTGGGCTTGCCGGTCGAGCCCGAGGTGTAGATCAGGGTCGCGATGTCGCTGCCGACCGCGAGGTTGCGGCGGCGCTCGATCTCGTCGTCGGGCACGTCGGCCCCCGCCGCGACCAGCTTGTCGAGGTCGCCGAGGTCGATCTGCCACACGCTGCGGATGGCCGGCAGGTCGGGGTGCACCTCGTCGAAGCGCGCGAAATGGTCGGCGGTCTCGAGGATCACGGCGATGGCGCCCGAGTCGCCCAGGTTCCAGCGCACCTGGGCGGGCGAGCTGGTCTCGTAGATCGGCACCAGGACGGCGCCCGCGAACCACGCCGCGAAATCGATGAGCGTCCACTCGTAGCGGGTCTTGCTCATGAGGCCCACCTTGTCGCCCGGCTGGATGCCGGCCGCGACGAGGCCCTTCGCGAGGCGGACGACCTGCTCGTGGAACTCGCGCGTGGTGACCGGGCTCCAGCCGCCGTCGGCGGTCGGCAGCGAGAACAGCACCGAGTCGGGGGTCGCCGTGACCCGCTCGACCAGCAGGTCGGTCGTGTTCGCGTCGGGGTCGGCGGCCACGAGGGGTGCTGTGGCGAATTCGGTCACGGTAGCTCCTTCGGCACCGGGAGGTCGCACATCCGTCGGGGCCGCACGAACCTCGGCATTGGGGTTGACTACACTCTAGTCGGTGCGCCCCCGGCAGCCTCGGGACGCTTGTGCACCCCCTCCAAACGATCCCACTCCGAAAGGCCCCCCAATTGGCGCTTGCGATCGGCATCGACATCGGCGGCACCAAGATCGCCGGGGCCGTGGTCGACGAGCTCGGCGCGATCGTGCGCTCGGAGCGGGTCCCCACGCCGGCCGGCGACGCCGCGGCGCTCGAGGACGCCGTGGTCGAGATGATCCGCGCGCTGTCCGTCGATGCCGAGATCTCCGCGGTCGGCGTCGCTGCCGCCGGCTTCATCGACGCCGCGCAGTCGACGGTCTACTACGCGCCGAACATCGACTGGCGCAACGAGCCCTTCCGCGAGAAGCTCGAAGCGCGCGTCGGCGCCTCCGTGGTCGTCGAGAACGACGCCAATGCCGCCGGCTGGGCCGAGTTCCGGTTCGGCGCGGGCCGGATGGTGAGCGACATGGTCATGCTCACGATCGGCACCGGCGTCGGCGGCGCCATCGTCGCCGGCGATCGTCTCTTCCGTGGCGGCTTCGGCGCCGGCGCCGAGCTCGGCCACGTCCGGATCGTGCCGAACGGCATCGCGTGCGGCTGCGGGCAGCACGGATGCCTCGAGCAGTACGGGTCGGGTCGGGCGCTCCTCCGCATGGCCAACGAGATCGCCGACGCCGGCGGGATCGGGCAGGCGCTCGCGCGCGCCCGCGAGGCGCACGGCGCCCTGGACGGCGCCATCGTGGGCGGTCTCATCGGGGCCGAGGATCCGGGCGCGGTCGCGGCGCTGCGCCAGCTCGGCCAGTGGCTCGGCCAGGCGTCGGCGAGCCTGTCGGCGGTGCTCGACCCCCAGCGGTTCGTCTTCGGCGGCGGCGTCGCGGTCGCCGGCGAGCTGCTGCTCGCCCCCATCCGCGAGGCCTTCCTCGAGCACCTTCCGGCGCGGGGCTACCACCCCGAGCCCGACTTCGTCATCGCCGAGCTCGTCAACGACGCGGGCGTGGTGGGCGCTGCCGACCTGGCTCGGCTCTGGGTCGAGGAGCACGCCTGAGCGGTCGCGCACTAGGCTGGCTGCCGGGCGTTCGGCGAGACGGAGGACACCGGTGTTCTACTGGATCATGAAGCACATCGTGGTCGGCCCGATCCTCCTCGCGATCTTCCGGCCGTGGGTCGTCGGACTCGAGAACGTGCCCAAGGACGGCCCGGTCATCCTGGCCTCGAACCACCTGTCCTTCATCGACTCGATCTTCCTGCCGCTCGTCGTCGACCGTCCGGTCGTCTTCCTCGCCAAGAGCGAGTACTTCACCGGCAAGGGCCTCAAGGGATGGGCGACCCGCGTCTTCTTCCAGGCCGCCGGGCAGCTGCCGATCGACCGCTCGGGCGGCAAGGCGTCGGAGGCGTCGCTCAACACGGGTCTCCGGGTGCTGGGCGAGGGACGCATCCTCGGCATCTACCCCGAGGGCACGCGCAGCCCCGACGGACGCCTGTACCGCGGTCGGACTGGCGTGGCCCGGATGGTGCTCGAGGCCGGGGTCCCGGTGGTCCCCGTCGCGATGATCGGGACGGCCGAGGTCATGCCGATCGGCACTCGGCTGCCGAAGGTCCGGCGCGTGGGCATCGTGTTCGGGGACGCCCTCGACTTCAGCCGCTTCCACGGCATGGAGGGCGATCGGTTCGTGTTGCGCTCCGTGACGGACGAGCTCGTCTACGACCTGCGGGCGCTCAGCAGCCAGCCGTATGTCGACGTCTACGCGAGCACCGTCCGGGAGCAACGCGCTCCGCAGTCGCGGTAGGCTGGCGGGTACGGCGTCGCCCCCGTGCGGCGCCCCTTCCCTTTCTCCGCGCGCACCGCGCCCGAACCCCCAGGACACCAAGTGGTACAGCTCGTCGAGCCCATCGTGAACGCAGATCCCTCCGTGATCGCGGGCCTCGACTATTGGCGCACCCTGCCGATCAAGCAGCAGCCGTCCTGGCCCGATCCCGAGGCGGCCCACGCGGCGTCCGCTGAACTGGCGACGCTGCCGCCCCTCGTGTTCGCCGGCGAGGTCGACATGCTCCGCGATCGCCTGGCGGCCGCATCGCGCGGCGAGGCCTTCCTCCTGCAGGGCGGCGACTGCGCCGAGACCTTCGCGGGGGCGACCGCCGACCAGATCCGCAATCGCGTGAAGACCGTGCTGCAGATGGCGGTCGTGCTGACGTACGGTGCGTCGATGCCCGTCGTGAAGATGGGGCGGATGGCGGGCCAGTTCGCCAAGCCCCGCTCGAGCGACACCGAGACCCGCGGCGATGTCACGCTGCCCGCCTACCGCGGCGACATCGTGAACGGGTACGACTTCACGCCCGAATCGCGGGCGGCCGACCCGTCACGCCTGCTGCAGGGCTACCACATGGCGGCGTCCACGCTGAACCTGATCCGCGCGTTCACGCAGGGCGGCTTCGCCGACCTGCGCCAGGTGCACGCCTGGAACCAGGGCTTCGCCGCCAACCCCGCCAACGTCCGGTACGAGAAGCTCGCGCGCGAGATCGACCGGGCCGTGAAGTTCATGGACGCGTGCGGCGCCGACTTCGACGAGCTCAAGCGCACCGAGTTCTACACGGGCCACGAGGGCCTGCTCATGGACTACGAGCGCCCGATGACGCGGATCGACTCGCGCACCGGCACGCCGTACAACACGTCGGCGCACTTCATCTGGATCGGCGAGCGCACGCGCGAGCTCGACGGCGCGCACGTCGACTTCCTCTCCCGAGTGCGCAACCCGATCGGCGTCAAGCTCGGCCCGACCACGACCCCCGAGGTCATGCTCGAGTTGGTCGAGAAGCTCGATCCGAACCGCGAGCCGGGGCGACTCACGTTCATCACACGGATGGGCGCGGGGAAGATCCGCGATGCGCTGCCTCCGCTGCTCGAGGCGATCACACGCAGCGGCGCGAATCCGTTGTGGGTGACCGACCCGATGCACGGCAACGGCATCACGACGCCCACCGGCTACAAGACGCGGCGCTTCGACGACGTGGTCGACGAGGTCAAGGGGTTCTTCGAGGCGCATCGTGCGGCGGGCACGCACCCGGGCGGCATCCACGTCGAGCTCACGGGCGACGACGTCACCGAGTGCCTCGGCGGCTCCGAGCACATCGACGAGGAGACGCTCGCCACCCGGTACGAGTCGCTGTGCGACCCGCGACTGAACCACATGCAGTCGCTCGAGCTGGCGTTCCTGGTGGCCGAGGAGCTCGCGGCGCGCTGAACGCGCCCGGCCTTCGGTGCATCGGGCCCGGCCGCTACGGCTGGAAGTTGACCGTGACCTCGCTGCCACGGGCGACCTTCTCGCCGGCAGCCGGGCTCTGCACTGAGGCGACCACTGCGCCCTCGAGGAACGGCGGCACGTTCGACGCGACCGCGAAACCGGCCGCCTCGAGCTGCGCACGAGCCTGCGCGATGGTCTGGCCAGTGACCACGTTCGGGACCTCGATGAGATCGGGGCCCTTCGAGACGGTGAGGCGCACGGTGTCGCCCGGGTTCATCGGGTCGTCGAGCCAGTCGGCCGTGATCACCACGTCGATCGCGACCTCGTTGCTGAACTGGGGATCGGCGTACTCGACGACGAGTCCGGCGTCCTTCAGGCGCGTCTCGGCCTCGCCCACCGCGAGCCCCTCTACCGGCGGGACGGGCCCGACCGAGACGACGAGCGTGATGGCCCCGCGCTCGGGGTAGGTCGCGGGGATCGGTGCGCCGTCGCCGTCGAGCACGGCGATCACCGCGCCGGCCGCGACGTCGGCCGAGAACTGCTTCGCTGAGTCCTCCGCGACGGCGAACGCCTCGAGGGCCGTGCGTGCGTCGGCCTCGGGCAGGCCGACGACCTGCGGCACGTCGAGGATCTGCGGGCCCAGCGAGACGAAGAGCTGTACGGTCGACCCGCGGCGGGCGAGTGCGCCGTCCTCGGGGTCGGTGCCGGAGACCTGGCCTGCGGGGATCAGCGGGTCGTTGCGCTCGGCGGGCTCGACCTCGAATCCCGCCTCCTGGAGCACCTGCGTCGCGGTGTCGGGCAGCATTCCGGTCGTGTCGGGCACGGTCGCGAGCGACCCCGGTCCGGCGCCGAAGTACCATCCGGTGCCCGCTGCGAGGCCGGTCAGGAGCAGCACGAGTGCGAGCAGCCAATAGCCGCGTCGGCGCCGGGCGCTCGACGTGCGCGCGAGCGTCACCGCGTCGCCCGTGTCGCCGCCATCGTCGACCGCGGTCCCTGCCGGGGCGACGAGGCGGCCGGTCGAGGCCAGCACACGCGTCTCGGCCGTCGGTGCCGCGTCGATCGCGCCGATGACCGCGGTGTCTCCGGCGGCCGTCCGCGGATGGGCCGCCCGGAGCGCCGGCTCGAGTTCGCGGAGCCGTTCGAGCATGATGCGCGCGTCGGCCGGGCGCTCATCGGGATCGCGCGACGTCGCCCACAGCACGATCTCGTCGAGTTCGGCGGGCACCGAGGGGGTGCGTGTGCTCGGAGCGGGCACGGACTCGTTCGCGTGCTGGTATGCGATCTGCATGGGCGCCTCGCCGACGTACGGCTGCTCGCCGGTGAGCATCTCGTACGCCATGATGCCCAGCGCGTAGATGTCGCTGCGCGCATCTGCCACGCCCCGCGTCACGAGCTCGGGGGAGAGGTATGCGATCGTGCCGAGCAGCGCCTGCCCGGTCGCCGTGTTGGCGCTCGCCGCACGCGCGAGCCCGAAGTCGCCGAGCTTGATGCGCCCGTCGTCGGCGAGGAGCACGTTCTCGGGCTTGAGGTCTCGGTGCACGATGCCGGCCTTGTGCGCTGCGGCGAGACCGGCGAGCACCGCATCGAGGATGTCGACGGTCTGCTCGGGCGTGAGGCGCTTGTAGTCCTTGAGGAG
The DNA here is from genome assembly GCF_900104685.1 of Agromyces flavus. Taxonomy (NCBI): domain Bacteria; kingdom Bacillati; phylum Actinomycetota; class Actinomycetes; order Micrococcales; family Microbacteriaceae; genus Agromyces; species Agromyces flavus. The sequence goes on along the minus strand of NZ_LT629755.1, from coordinate 1,417,839 downwards.
GTCGCGCAGCGTGATGCCGGGCAGGTACTCCATGACGAGGTACGCCATGTCGGCGTCCTGGCCCTGGTCGAAGACGTTCACGACGTTCGGGTGCGCCAGGCGCGCCGCGGAGCGCGCCTCCTGGACGAATCGCGTCTTGAACGTGTTGTCGTCGGCGAGGTGTCCGTGCATCACCTTGATCGCGACGCGCCGCTCGAGGCGGAGGTCGGTCGCGAGGTACACGGTCGCCATGCCGCCGCGCGCGATGCGCGAGCGCACCTGATACCGGCCGTCGATGAGACGGCCGATCATCGGGTCGGCGGGCGCGGTGGTCACCGTACGAGTGTACGAAGGAGCGTATGCCGTCAGATGAACAAACGCCGAGCGGCCGTGGATCGCAACGCCATCGTGACGATGGATGGGTCGTGTCGCGTCACCCGAGTTCGGTGAGCCAGCGCTGCGCCGACGCCTCCCATTTGCCGTAGTGCTCGGGGTGTCCGCTGTGCTGCACGGCCTGTGCCGCGTCCGTCAGCGTCATCGACGACCATCCGGGCACGTCGACCAGGCCGGGAGCGGTTCCGACCGTCGGCGACGACGGGCCGCCGAAGAACGCGGCGGCGGCGTGGACCGGATCGAGCACCTGGTCGACGGTGCCCCAGCCCTGGCTCGGACGCTGCTGGAACAGTCCGAGCGAGTCGCGGTCGCCGTGGTCGAGGTTGCGCAGGCCGGACTCCTGGGCGGCGACGGCGAGGGCGATCACGATGCCGCGGTCCGGCAGTCCGAGCGCTCGACCGACGTCGACGATGACCTGGGCGTTGGCGCGCATCGTGTCGTTCAGGTGCACGTCGAGCATGGCGGCGGGCGCGTCGTCGAGGGCCGGGTCGACGGCGAGCGCCCTGCCCGTCGACGGCTCGGCTCCGGGACCGCCGGGGATCTCGGCGCCATCGGCGGGCAGCACGATCGCCTGTCCCGGGAAGATGAGGCTCGCCCGGCTGAGGCCGTTCGCGCTCAGTACGACGTCGACGTCGAGTCCGTACGCGGCCGCGATGCCGCTCACCGTGTCGCCCGGTCGCACGACATGGCGCTCGATCTCGGGCCGCGGCACCGGGGGTGCGGTCGAGGCCGCGGCGATCCCGCCGGGCATCGCGAGCCGCTGCCCTGGGAAGATCAGGGTCGACCAGCTCAGGCCGTTCTCGGCCAGGACCTCGGCCGTCGACAGGCCGTAGCGGGCGGCGATCGCGGTCACGGTGTCGCCCTCCTGCACCGTCACCTCCGCCGGGACGTCGGTTGCCGCGCTGGTGCTCGTCGCCTCGACCGCGGCGGGCGCACCCGAGAGTGCCCTGGGCTTCGGCTGGCGCTTGACGGTCTGGGGCGCGGCGGCGGCCGGTTGGACGATCCCGAGCGTGACGGCGACGGCGCCGGCCACGGCGACGGGGAGCGCGAGGAGGCGGCGGACGCCTCGGCGTCGGCGTCCGCCCGACGCGGGCTCGGGGCGTCCGACCTCCCGGCCGGTGGACGTCGCTTCCCGGTGCTGGTCCATGTTCCCCCTCCGCATCGAGCGGATGCGGTCACCGTCTCACCGAGGTGCGGGCGAGTCAAACACATCCGCGCGCGTCGCCGCGCCTCGCCGTCGGGCGGTTCCCTCGGGATGCGGCCGCGTGGCAGTCTGTACGCGTGACCGACGCCCAGCAGACCGAGTGGCTGACCGTTCCCGACCTCGTCGAGCGCCTCGGGCAGACCCCGAGCCGCATCCGTCGCCTGATCGACGAGCGCTACCTGCTCGCGACCCGGGTCGACGGCGTCCTCAAGGTGCCCGCGGCGTTCCTGCGCGACGATGCGCCGCTTCCCGAGCTGCACGGCACCGCGATCGTGCTCGCCGATGCGGGCTTCAGCGACGCCGAGGCGCTCGAGTGGTTGCTCGCCGAGGAGGACAGCCTCGGCACGACCCCGATCGCGGCGCTCCACGCCGGCCGCAAGTCCGAGGTGCGCCGCGTCGCCCAGGCACTCGCCTGAGGGCCGGTCGCCGGCTCAGCTGACCCGCCGGGTCACCGCGCCGGCGAGATCGGCCAGCGCGATCGAGGCGTCCCGGTCGAGCTTCGCGGCCTCCAGCGCACGGTTCGCCTCCTCGGTGCGCATCGCGATGATCCGCTCGACCTCGTCGACCGCTCCGCAGTCCCGCAGCGCCTGCTGCAGCGAGCGCACCTGCTCCTCGTCGAGATCGGGGTCGCCGAGGAGGTCGTCGAGCAGCTGCCGCTCCGGCGACGACAGGCGTTCCCGCGCGATGGCGACGAGCACCGTGCGCTTGCCCTCGCGCAGGTCGTCGCCCGCCGGCTTGCCGGTCACCGACGGATCCCCGTAGACGCCGAGCAGGTCGTCGCGGAGCTGGAACGCGATGCCGAGCGGCAGGCCGAACGCACGGAGCGCATCGAGCTCGGCCGGCGAGCCCCCCGCGATCGCGCCGCCGATCACCAGCGGCGCCTCGATGCTGTACTTGGCGGACTTGAACACCACGACGCGCTCGGCACGTTCGCGCTGCGCATCATCTGGCATCGCGACCCACGCCCGCTCCTCGAGGATGTCGAGGTACTGACCCACCGTGACCTCGGTGCGCATGCGATTGAACTCGAGCCTGGCGGCGCGCGCCGCTTGGGTCGGCAGTGCCGCGAGCCCGTCGTCGAGCAACTCGTCGCTCCAGCCGAGCAGCAGGTCGCCGAGGAGCACCGCGGTGGCGCGGCCGTAGTCGGGTGCGCTGCCGGCCCAGGCCGAATCGGCGTGGCGCGACTCGAAGACGCGGTGGGCGGATGGCGCGCCGCGACGCGTGTCGGAGTTGTCGATGAGGTCGTCGTGCACGAGCGCCGCCGCATGGAACACCTCGAGCGCCGCGGACGCGGACACGGCGGCCGCTCGTTCCGCGGTCGACGCGTCATCCGATTGATCGCCCGACGATCCCCGCACCGCTTCCCAACCGCGCAGGCAGAACTGCGCCCGGAACCGCTTGCCACCGCTGAGAAAGCGCTTGGAGAATTCCGACAGCGGGTCGAGGTCGGGCGCGATGGAGCGGAGAATGGAAGCACGGCCGGAAAGGAAATCCTCGAGGCGTTCGTTCACCAGATCGACGAGTCGGGGAGCCGGGACCATCGTCCTAGCCTAGCGACGACGCAGCAGACTAGAATGGCGTCACGAAGCGTCGGTCCCGAGCATGAGGGGAATGAGATGCCGCTTTCAGAGCAGGAGCAACGCCTTCTCGAGGAGATGGAGCGGAACCTCTACAAGAACGACGCCGACTTCGTCGCGACGGTCGGAGGTGCGGGCCGCGGGCGACCCAACTACCGGGCGATCGTGCTCGGCGTACTGCTCGCCGTCGCCGGCGCCGGCGCGCTCATCGGCGGCGTCGCATCGCACCTGCTCATCGTCGGCGTGCTGGGCTTCGCGCTCATGTTCGTCGGCGTGCTCGTGGCCATCACGCCGTCCAAGCGCTCGGCAGCCGCGAATCCGGTGAACGGCGTGCCCGGTTCGGCAGGCCAGTCCCGTCAGTCCAAGCCGCGCGCCGGCTTCATGGATCGACTGAACGACCGGTGGGACCGCCGCCAGGAAGGCCGCGACTGACCGCGCCACCGCACTGAACACCGACTGACGGGCCGATCGGGGGATCGGCCCGTTTCGTGTGCCAGGGCGGCGCCTCCACCATCTCGCGTCATCCCCTCCACCATCTCGTGCGATCCCCTCCACTTCCCTCCCCGCTGCGGCTGCGTCGCGCATCTCCGGGCGACACGCGACCCTCGAACGCGGTCCTGGCTTGGATGCGAGGCCGCCCCCGAGTACGGCCGGCTTGTCAACCCCCGGTCATCATCACCCACTTCCCTCCACCTCGGAGATCCCCGTCATTCCGGGCCTGCACTGAGGAATGCGTCTCGAAAAGCGGCCAATGTCGTTGTCTGGTGGAGGACAGTGGAGTAAAGTGGAGCCTGCACCTGGTTCCTGGCCGGAGGATGGGGGTGACGCGATGTTCCTCGGAAGCTACGAACCCAAGCTCGATGAGAAAGGCCGCGTCATTCTTCCGGCGAAATTCCGGGAGGAGCTGTCGAACGGCCTCGTGCTCACACGAGGTCAGGAGCGCTGCATCTACGTGTTCAGTGCGCGGGAGTTCGAGAGCATGAGCGAGAAGATCCGCCAAGCCCCCGTCACGAGCAAGCAGGCGCGCGACTACATGCGCGTCTTCCTCTCAGGGGCCTCTGCGGAGACCCCCGACAAGCAGCACCGGGTCACCATCCCCTCCAACCTGCGCACGTACGCGGGGCTCGACCGTGACCTCACGGTCATCGGAGCGGGGACACGGGTGGAGATCTGGGATGCGGCGGCGTGGCAGAGCTACCTCGCCGAGCAGGAGGCGGCCTTCGCGGAGACGGCGGAGGAGGTGATTCCCGGACTCTTCTGAGTCCACGGGTCGCGACTCCCAGCCGTGCGAGCCTGCTGCACTTCCCCGCAGCAGGACGAACGGATGGGGATCGGGACCCGGCGGACCGGGATCGGGAGGCAGCATGGACATCGAACGCATCCACACTCCGGTGATGCTCGAGCGAACCCTCGAGCTGCTCGGGCCGGCGCTCGAGCGCGATGGCGCAGTCTTCGTCGATGCCACGCTCGGCATGGGCGGCCACACCGCCGCGGTGCTCGAGCGCTTCCCGGGAGCGACGGCGATCGGGCTCGATCGCGATCCCGACGCGCTCGCGATCGCGGGGGAGCGGCTCGCGTCCTTCGGGGATCGGGTGCGATTCGTCCACACCGTGTACGACGGCATCGCCGAAGCGGTGCGCGGTGAGGGCTTCGGCGAGGTGCACGGCATCCTGTTCGACCTGGGCGTCTCGTCCCTGCAGCTCGACCGGGCCGAGCGCGGCTTTGCGTACGCGAAGGATGCGCCGCTCGACATGCGAATGGACTCGACTCGGGGCCGCACCGCCGCCGACGTCATCGCCGAGTACTCCGAGGAGGACCTCCGACGGATCTTCCGCGACTACGGCGAGGAGAAGCTGGCGGCGCGGTACGCGCGCGCGATCGTGAAGGCTCGTCTGTCGGCGCCGATCACCCGGTCCGGGCGGCTCGTCGAGGTGCTGCACGAGGCGACGCCCGTCGCGGTGCAGCGGGCCGGCCATCCGGCCAAGCGCGTCTTCCAGGCGCTGCGCATCGAGGTGAACGAGGAACTCGCGGTGCTCGAACGGGCGCTCCCCGCCGCACTCGACCTCGTCGCCGTCGAGGGCCGCATCGTGGTCCTCGCGTACCAGTCGCTCGAGGACCGGCTCGTCAAGCGCGTCCTCGCGGCGGCATCCAGCTCCACGGCGCCCCCCGGGCTGCCCATGGAGCTTCCCGAGCACCGCCCGCAGTTCCGGCTCCTCGTCAGGGGTGCCGAACTCGCGAGCGAGGCCGAGCAGGCGGAGAACCCGCGTGCCAAGCCGGTGCGCCTGCGCGCCGCAGAACGAGTGAGGAGGCCGTCATGAGCGCACTGCCGGCCCAGACCCGACCCGCGCGACGGCCCGCACCCGGGGTGGCGCCCGAACGCACGAGGCGACTTCGCCCCGTGCCCGAGACGGTGCGCCGCGCGAGGCCGAGGCTCGCCTACGGCGTGGTCGCACTCGTCTCGATCGGCGCCATCGCCATGGCGCAGCTGCTGCTGTCGATCGCGATGACGCAGGGCGCCTACGAGCTCGACGCGCAGCTCCTCCGCCAGTCCGAGCTGCAGCGCGAGCAGCAGAAGCTCTCGGACGATCTCGACCGCCTCGAATCGCCGCAGTACCTCGCCATGAACGCGGAGGCGCTCGGCATGGTGCCGAACTCGGATCCCGTGTACCTGCGTCTCTCCGACGGCGCCGTGCTCGGCGAGCCGACGGCGGCCGACGGCGCCGCCGGCGCTTCCGTATCCCTCGTGCCGAACGCGCTCATCGACGGCGTGCCGCCGGTCACCGAACAGGCGGCGGAGGAGACTTCCGACAAGGGTGGGAAACCGGAGGCACCGTCTGCCGGCACGCCGGCCGCCCCGCCCGCGCTGCAGGGCGGACTGCCGACGCCCGCGACGCACTGACCGATCAACCACGCCGCGAAGGGAGCGGACCCGACCGATGAACCGTGTGAGCCGGCGGCCGCTGCGCCGCATCATCGCGGCGGGCCTCGCGCTCGTGCTCATGGTGGGGTGGTTCGTCATCCGGCTCGTCGACATCCAGGTGGTGCGCGCTGCCGAGCTCAACGCGGCGTCCGAGGACGTGAGGTCGCGCGTCGCGACGATCTACGGCGAGCGCGGCGAGATCGTCGACGCCAACGGGATCGTCCTCGCCGACAGCGTCATGCGCTACGACATCGCGCTCTCCCCGAAGCAGGCGATGCTCGGGCCCGTGGTGCGCGAGCAGCCCGATCCCGCCGACCCGTCGAAGACCATCGAGGTCGAGGTGCCGCTCGATCAGGTCCTCTCCGAGCTCGGCGCGGTCATCGGACGCTCGGCCGAGGAGCTCCGCGGCGTCATCGACGCGGCGCTCGAGGAGGATCCCGACTCCGACTTCGCGTACGTCGCGAAGCTGGTCGACACCGAGGCGTACGAGGAGGTCGGGGCGCTCGACATCCCGTGGGTGGTGCCCTACGAGCACCCGAGTCGTCGATATCCGAACGGCGCGGTCGCGGGGAACCTCCTCGGCTTCATGGATCCCGACGGCAACGCGGTCGCTGGACTGGAATACTCCGAGGATGCGTGCCTCGCCGGCGAGAACGGCCAGCGCACGTGGCTGCACAGCCTGAAGGACTGGGTCGAGATCCCCGGTTCCGAGCGCGTCCTCTCCCAGGCGCGCCAGGGCGGCGACCTGCAGTTGACCATCGACTCCGACCTGCAGTACTTCGTGCAGCGCGTGGCTGCCGCGCAAGTGCAGGCGACGGGCGCGCAGTGGGCGACCGTGACGGTCATGGAGGCGAAGACCGGCCGCCTGCTCGCAGTCGCCGACGTCCCCACGGTCGACCCCAACTCGCCGTCCTCGGTCGACTCGGACGACCGCGGCTCGCGTGCGTTCACGGCGCCGTTCGAACCCGGCTCGACCTTCAAGGCGCTCACGTCGGCATCCGTCATCGACGCCGGCAAGGGCGACCCGACCGCGGGCGTCACGGCCGACTACCAGTACCTGCCGTCGAACGGCGCCGACATCACCGACAGCCACGGTCACGGCCCGACGAACTACACGATGACGGGCATGCTCATCGACTCGTCGAACACGGCGATGTCGCTGTTCGGCGAGCGCGTGAGCGACGAGCAGCGATACGAGGACATGCTCGACTTCGGGCTCGGCTCGGTCAGCGAGGTGGGGTTCGCCGGCGAGGCGGCGGGCGACCTGCACGGCGGCCCCGAGGCCTGGGATGCGCAGACGAAGTACGCGACGATGTTCGGGCAGGGACTGACGACGACCGCCATCCAGATCGCCAGCGTGTACCAGACGATCGCCAACGGCGGCGTCCGGATGCCCGTGACGCTCGTCGACGGGTGCCGAGCCGCCGACGGCGTCGTCACGGAGCGGGCCTCGACCGAGGGCAGCCGGGTCGTGTCCGAGAAGGCGGCGGATCAGACCGCCCAGATGCTCGAGCGCGTGTACCTCGAGGGGTGGCTCGCCGACGACTGGAACATCCCCGGGTACCGGGTCGCGGCGAAGACCGGAACCGCGCAGGTCGCCGACGGGAACGGCGGCTACCAGAGCGGTCACCTGGTGTCGGTGTCCGGGTTCGCTCCGGCCGACGACCCCGAGTTCGTCGTTTCGGTCAGCATCATGGACCCGGTTAAGATGAACTCGTCCGCCGCATCCGCTCCCGTCTTCCAACAGGTGATGAGCCAGGTGCTGAAGAAGTATCGGACGATTCCATCCGGCGCTCCGGCGCCCGAGTTGCCAGCCACCTGGTAGAAAGTTGGGTTCGTGACCGGAACGCCTCCGACGGCACTCCGGCCGCTGCACCCGAGTCCTCGATCGCTCCGCGGCCTCGCGGAGGCGTTCGGATTCGAGGTGCGCGGCGGGATCGACGAGATCGACGTGACCGGCGTCGCCATCGCCTCCGGGGCGGTCAACGGCGGCGACCTCTACGTCGGCGTGCCCGGTCGCAACGCCCACGGCGCCGACTTCGCCGCGCAGGCTGCCGCGAACGGGGCGGTGGCCGTCCTGACGGATGACGCGGGTGCCGAGCGTGCGGCCGCGTCGGGCCTTCCCGTGCTCGTGACGCCTGATGCGCGCGCCGCGCTCGGCGAGGTCGCCGCCTGGATCCACCGGACCGCCGAGAACCCCGCGACGCTGTTCGGCGTCACGGGAACGAACGGCAAGACGAGCGTGGTCTACCTGCTCGACGCGCTGCTGCGCCAGCTCGGCGTGACCGCGGGCCTGACCTCGACGGCGGAACGGCGGATCGGCGACGTGGCCGTGACCAGCTCGCTGACGACGCCCGAGGCGAGCGAGCTGCACGCCCTGCTCGCACGCATGCGCGAGGTCGACGTGCGCGCGGTCGGCATCGAGGTGTCGGCGCAGGCCCTGAGCCGGCACCGCGTCGACGGCATCGTCTTCGACGTGGTCGGGTTCACGAACCTCAGCCACGACCACCTCGACGACTACGCGTCCCTCGAGGAGTACTTCGACGCGAAGCGCGAGCTGTTCACGCCCGAGCGTGCGCGCCGCGGCGTGGTCACGGTCGATTCCGAGTGGGGCCGCCGCCTGGTGGCCGAATCGCGGATCCCGGTCACCACGCTCGCCACCGAGCCCGGCGTCGAGGCCGACTGGATGCTCGAGATCCTCGACGAGGCGCCGACCCACACCGCGTTCCGGTTGGTCGGACCCGACGGCCGCGCGCTCGAGACGCGCGTCCCGCTCATCGGGCGGTTCATGGCGTCCAACGCCGCGCTGGCGATCGTCATGCTCGTCGAGGGAGGCCACGACCTGGACCTGATCGCGCATGCGGTCGCCGATCACGGCATCGATGCCTACATCCCCGGCCGGGCGGAGCGGGTCTCGGGGGAGCGGGGGCCTGTCGTGTACATCGACTACGGGCACACGCCGGACGCGTTCCGGCAGACCCTCGATGCCATCCGCCGCACGACCGACGGGCGCATCGTGATGGTCTTCGGCGCCGACGGCGACCGCGACGCGACCAAGCGCCGTGACATGGGCGCCATCGCGGCCCGGGGGGCGGACGCGCTCGTCATCACCGACTTCCACCCGCGATGGGAGGATCCGGCCGCGATCCGCGCCGCGCTGATCGCCGGTGCCCGCGCCGCGGTCCCCGAACGGGAGATCCACGAGATCGCAGATCCGCGGGCCGCCTTCCGGCAGGCGCTCGCATTGGCCGGCGAGGGTGACGCGATCCTGTACGCCGGCCCCGGACACGAGGACTACCAGGAGGTCGCGGGCGTGAAGCATCCGTACTCGGCGAGGGACGACGCGCGGCTGGCGCTGCACGAGGCGGGGTGGCTCGCATGATCGCGCTCACGCTGGCCGAGGTCGTCGCCGCGACGGGCGGCCGCCTCGAGACCGTCGGCACCTCGGCGACCGAGTCGACCGTCGTGGACGGTCCGGTCACGACCGATTCGCGCGAGGTCGTCCCCGGCGGCATCTTCGTCGCCAAGCGCGGGGAGTTCGACGACGGGCACCGCTTCGCGCCGGGCGCGGTCGAGCGCGGCGCCGCCCTGCTCATCGTCGAGCGTCCACTCGACCTGCCCGTGCCGCAGGTCGTGGTCGCCGACTCGGTCGACGCGCTCGGCGCGCTCGCCACCGAGGTCGTGGCTCGGGTGCGCGCGCTCGGCCGGCTGCGCATCGTGGGCGTCACGGGCTCGAACGGCAAGACGACCACGAAGAACCTGCTCCGCACCGTGCTCGAGGCGGTGGGCCCCACGGTCGCGGCGCGCAAGAGCTACAACAACGAGGTCGGCGCGCCGACCACCATGCTCGAGCTCACCGAGCAGACCGAGTACCTGGTCGCCGAGATGGGCGCGTCGGGCGTCGGCGAGATCGCCCGCCTGATCCGGATGGCGCGACCCGACGTCGGCATCGTGCTGAAGGTCGGACTCGCCCACGCGGGCGAGTTCGGCGGCATCGAGAAGACCGTGCAGGCCAAGTCCGAGATGGTGACCGACCTGCTCGCGACCGATGTCGCGGTGCTGAACGCCGACGACCCGCGCGTGGTGCCCATGGCCGACGTCACGGCCGCACGCGTCGTGTGGTTCGGGCTGGGCGAGCGCGCCGACGTGCGGGCGACCGACGTGGTCGTGCACGCACGAGGCACGTCGTTCACCGTGACCGTGCCCGGCGGCGAGTCGGCGCGCGTGCGATTCTCGGTGCTCGGCGAGCACCACGTCATGAACGCGCTGGCCGCGATCGCAGCGTCGCTCGAGCTGGGCGTCCCGCTGGCCACCGTGGTCTCCGGCCTCGAGCGCGTGACGCTCGCCGAGCAGTGGCGCATGCAGGTCATGGGCGGCCGCGACGACATCACGGTCATCAACGACGCCTACAACGCGAGCCCCGACTCGGTCGCGGCCGCGCTGAAGACGCTCGCGCAGGTCAAGCGGCCCGAGGGGCGCACGATCGCCGTGCTCGGCGAGATGAGCGAACTCGGCGAGTTCTCGGGCGAGGAGCACGATCGCATCGGCCTGCTCGCCGTGCGGCTCGGCGTGTCCCAGCTCGTCGTCGTGGGTGAGGGCGCGCGGCGGCTGCACATCACGGCGATCAACGAGGGGTCGTGGGACGGCGAGTCGGCGTACGTCGAGACGGCCGACGAGGCCTTCGAGCTCGTCACGTCGACGGTCCGGCCGGGCGACACCGTGCTGGTGAAATCGTCGAACTCGGCGGGCCTCCGCCACCTCGGAGACCGACTGGGAGAATGGTTCGCGTGAGAGCACTTCTGACCGCCGGAGCCCTGTCGCTCTCCTTCACCCTGTTCCTGACGCCGCTGTTCATCCGGCTGTTCACGAGGCTCGGCTGGGGCCAGTTCATCCGCGACGACGGTCCGAAGACCCATCACGTCAAGCGCGGCACGCCGACCATGGGCGGCATCATCTTCATCCTGGGCACGCTGTTCGGGTACTTCTCGGCGACGATGCTCATCGGCGACGGTCCGACGGCGTCGGGCCTGCTCGTGCTGTTCATGATGGTGGGCCTCGGCCTCGTTGGCTTCGTCGACGACTTCCTGAAGACGCGCAAGAAGCAGAGCCTCGGGCTCGGGGGCTGGGCGAAGATCGCCGGCCAGACGCTCGTCGCAGCGGCATTCGCCCTCCTCGCGCTCCAGTTCCCGAACGAGGAGGGGGCGACGCCCGCCACGACGAAGATCTCCTTCATCCGCGACCTGCCGCTGGACTTCATGGTGCTCGGCACGGTGGTCGGCATCATCGCGTACGTCGCGTGGATCGTGCTCATCACGGCGGCGGCCTCGAACGGCGTGAACGTGACCGACGGACTCGACGGCCTGGCTTCGGGCGCGTCGATCCTCGCCATCGGGTCGTTCATCATCATCGGCTTCTGGCAGTTCAACCAGTCCCGCTTCAGCGAGAACCTCAATCCGGACGACCTCTATCGCAGCTACGACGTGCGGGACCCGCTCGACCTCGCGATCGTCGCGACCGCGATCGTCGGGGCGGTCGTCGGCTTCCTCTGGTGGAACACCAATCCCGCGCACATCTACATGGGCGACACGGGCTCGCTCGGCCTCGGCGGTGCGCTCGCGGCACTCGCCGTGACGAGCCAGACCGAGCTGCTCCTGCTCATCATCGGCGGCCTGTTCGTGATCGAGGCGGGCTCGGTGATCGTGCAGCGCGCGTACTTCAAGATCTCCGGCGGCAAGCGCATCTTCCTGATGAGCCCCATCCACCATCACTTCGAGCTGAAGGGCTGGGCCGAGGTCACGATCGTCGTGCGGTTCTGGATCATCGGCGGTCTGTTCGTCGCGGCGGGCGTCGGCGCCTTCTACTTCGAATGGCTGCAGAGTTGACCGATGCCGCTGCGCGCGCCGCGCGCCTCGAGGGCCTGACGAGCTGGCATGCCGACGGATGGCGCGGCCTCCGGGTCGCGGTACTGGGTCTCGGAGTGACGGGATTCGCCGTCGCCGACACGCTCGCCGAGCTCGGTTCCGAGGTCACCGTCTACGCGCGCGACCGCGACGAGGACCGAGAACGGATCCTCCAGGTGATCGGGGTGCGCTTCGCATCGCATCCGCTCGACGCCGTGCCCGATGAGCTCGCGACATCCGCCCCCGACCTCGTCGTGATCTCACCGGGATTCCGGCCCGATCACCCGGTCGTCACCTGGGCCGAGGAGCGCGCCGTCCCGGTGTGGGGCGATATCGAGCTGGCGTGGCGTGTGCGCGACAAGGTGAAGGCCTCGGAGTGGATGCTCGTCACGGGCACGAACGGCAAGACCACGACGGTGCAGCTCGCTGCGACCCTCATCGCCGCGAACGGCGTGCGGGTCGCGCCGTGCGGGAACATCGGGGTGCCGGTGCTCGACGCGGTCCGCGACCCGCTCGGCTACGACGTGCTCGTCGTCGAGCTGTCCAGCTTCCAGTTGCACCGCCTGCCGACCGAGGGCCCCGGCGCGATCCATCCGTACTCGAGCGTCTGCCTGAACATCGCCGACGACCACCTCGACTGGCACGGTTCGGCCGAGGCCTATCGCGACGCCAAGGGCAAGGTGTACGCCAACACCAAGGTCGCGTGCGTCTACAACCGCGCCGACGAGGCGACCCGCACGATGGTCGAGGACGCCGAGGTCGAGGAGGGCGCCCGCGCCATCGGCTTCGGGCTCGACACGCCCGGGCCCAGTGACTTCGGCGTGGTCGACGGCATCCTCTGCGATCGGGCGTTCCTCGAGGATCGGCGCACCGCGGCCCTCGAGATCACCACGCTCGACGAGCTCGAGCCCCACGGGCTCGCCGCGCCGCACATCGTGGCCAACATCCTCGCGGCGTCGGCGCTCGCACGCTCGTACGACGTGCCGGTCCGGGTCGTCCACGATGCGCTCGCGACCTTCCGCCTCGACGCGCACCGGATCGAGACGGTGGCGGTGGCCGGCGGCATCCGCTGGATCGACGACTCGAAGGCGACCAACCCGCACGCGGCCGAGGCGTCGCTGCGCGCCTTCGGCCGCGTGGTGTGGATCGTGGGCGGGCTGCTGAAGGGCGTCGACGCCGATGCGCTCGTCGCGCGGCACGTGGCCCGCCTGCGGGCCGCGGTCGTGATCGGGCGGGATCGCACGCCGCTCGTCGAGGCGTTCCGCCGACACGCGCCGGGACTGCCCCTCTTCGAGGTGCTCGCGGATGACACTGAGAACGTGATGCCCGACGCGGTCGCCCTGGCGGCCTCGGTCGCGGAGGACGGAGACACCGTCCTCCTCGCCCCGGCTGCGGCATCGATGGACCAGTTCGCGGACTACGCCGACCGCGGCCGGCGCTTCCACGACGCCGTCCGCGAGCGGCTCGGAGGGGAGGCGCATGACGAGCCCGCCTCGGACGAGCCGCCCGCCGAAGCGCCCTGAGGCGTCGGGCCTCGCCGCCCGCATCCGCCTCGGCGCATTCCGGCCCGAGTCGAAGGACTACTTCCTCCTCCTCGGCACGACGCTCTTCCTCGTGCTGCTCGGCCTCATCATGGTGCTCAGTTCCTCGATCGTCGAGTCCGGCCTCGAGAACGACGGCGACTTCACGTCGCGCGCCCTGCAGCAGGCGACGTACGCGCTGATCGGCGTGCCGGTCATGCTGCTCGCCGGCCGCATGCCCGAGGGCTTCTGGATGCGCATCGCCTGGCTCGTCCTCGGGGTCGCGTGCGCCCTGCAGCTGCTCGTCGTCGCGACCCCGCTCGGGGTCGAGGTCGGCGGCAACACCAACTGGCTGCGACTCGGCCCGGTGCAGTTCCAGCCGTCCGAGCTCATCAAGGTGGCGCTGGTGCTCTGGCTCGGCCTCATCGTCACCAAGAAGCAGGAGCATCTCCACGAGTTCGGCCAGGGCATCATGCCGATCCTGCTCGTCGGCGGCGGTGCCATCGGACTCGTGCTGCTCGGCGGCGACCTGGGCACCGTCATGGTCATGGCCGCGATGCTGCTCGGCACGCTCTTCCTGATCGGCGTGCGACTCCGGCTGCTCGTCATCCCGCTCGTCGTGGGCGCCATCGCGTTCTGGCTCGTGGCCATCTCCAGCGAGAACCGAATGCGTCGCATCACCGCCTTCCTGCACGAGCACTGCACGCAGTACGACACGGCCGACTGCTGGCAGATCCAGCACGGCACCTTCGCGCTCGCGAACGGCGGCATCTTCGGCGTCGGACTCGGCAACTCGGCCGCGAAGTGGTCGTGGCTCCCGGCCGCCGACAACGACTTCATCTTCGCGATCATCGGAGAGGAGCTCGGCCTCATCGGCGCGGTCGTCGTGATCGGGCTCTTCGTCGTCCTCGCCATCGCGCTCGCCCGCATCATCCGCTCGTCGACCACCCCGTTCGCCCGCACCGTCGCCGCCGCAGTGCTCGTGTGGGTCGTCGGCCAGGCGTGTGTCAATATCGGTGTCGTGCTCGGCGTCTTCCCCGTCCTCGGCGTTCCGCTGCCGCTCGTCTCGGCCGGCGGCACCGCATTGCTCACCACCCTGTTCGCGATCGGCGTGGTCCTCTCGGTCGCGCGCGATCCCGGCGCGCCCGCGCGTGCCGCCGCGCGTGCCGAGCAACGACGCGCGACGCGCGCGAACCGGACGGCGCGCAGCCGATGACCACGTACCTCCTGGCCGGCGGCGGGACCGCCGGCCACGTGAACCCCCTGCTCGCCGTCGCCGACCGGCTTCGCGAGCGCGACGCCGATGCCGTCGTCCTCGTCCTCGGCACCGCCGAGGGGCTCGAGTCGCGTCTCGTGCCCGCGCGCGGATACGAGCTGCTCACGATCGAGAAGGTGCCGTTCCCGCGGCGCCCCAACGGCGCGGCGCTCCGGTTCCCCTCGCGATTCCGCCGGTCCATCGCCGACGTCGCCGCGATCATCGATGAGCGCGGCGTCGATGCGGTCGTCGGCTTCGGCGGGTACGTCGCGACCCCCGCGTACCTCGCCGCACGCCGTGCCCGCGTCCCCGTCGTCATCCACGAGGCGAACGCACGTCCCGGACTGGCGAACCGGCTCGGTGCCCGGTTCGCGGCACGCGTCGGCGTCGCCTTCCGCGGGACGCCACTCCCGCGCGCCGAGTTCGTGGGCATGCCCCTGCGTCGCGAGATCGAGACGCTCGACCGTCCGGCGCGCCGCGCCGAGGCGGCGGCGCTGTTCGCCCTCGATCCCGCCCGGCCCGTGCTCCTCGCGACGGGAGGCTCGCTCGGCGCACGTCGCATCAACCGCACGATGGTCGCGAGCGCGCGGG
This sequence comes from Agromyces flavus, assembly GCF_900104685.1. Lineage (NCBI taxonomy): Bacteria > Bacillati > Actinomycetota > Actinomycetes > Micrococcales > Microbacteriaceae > Agromyces > Agromyces flavus. Next base: position 1,402,500 of record NZ_LT629755.1, on the reverse strand, counting down.
CGCTCGTCGACCGCGGCTGGCAGGTCCTCCACGTCACGGGAGCGAAGTCCGACGTCGACGACCCGGGCCTGCCCGACTACCGCATGGTCGAGTACGCCGACCGCATGGACCTCGCGCTCTCGATCGCCGACGCGGCCGTCTCGCGTGCCGGGGCGGCCACGGTGAGCGAACTCTCTGCGCTCGGCATCCCGGCCGTCTACGTGCCGTATCCCGTCGGCAACGGCGAGCAGCGCTTCAACGCCGCCGACGTGGTCCGCGCGGGCGGCGGCATCCTCGTCGACGACGCCGCGTTCCTCCCCGAGTGGGTCGAGCGCGGGCTCGTCCCGCTGCTCGCCGACCGTGAGCGGCTCGACGCGATGGCGCGGGCCGCGGCATCCATCGGCGCGCTCGACGGCACCGATCGCACGGTCGCCCTGATCGACGCCGCGCTGCGCCCGGCGGGCGAACCACCCGCCCGGGGCGCGTAACGTTGAACCGACCGATCATCCGACCAGGAAGCTCCACGACACCGTGACGATCAAGCCCGACCTCTCCACCCCGATCCCCGCCGACCTCGGCACCGTGCACTTCGTCGGCATCGGCGGCTCGGGCATGAGCGGCATCGCCCGCCTCGCGCTCGGCGCAGGGCACCGCGTCACGGGATCCGACGTGCGGGACTCGGCGAACATCGCGGCGCTCCGCGAGCTCGGCGCGACGATCGCGATCGGCCACGCCGCCGAGAACCTGCCCGACGACGTCGACACGGTCGTCGTCACGGGTGCCCTCTGGCAGGACAACCCGGAGTACCGGCTGGCGCTGCAGCGCGGCATCCCGGTGCTGCACCGCTCGCAGGCGCTGGCCTCGGTGATCGCCGGCCAGCGGCTCGTCTCGGTCGCCGGCGCGCACGGCAAGACCACGTCGACGGGCATGATCATCACCGGCCTGCTCGCCCTCGGCGAGGACCCGAGCTTCGTCAACGGCGGGGTGATCGAGGAGCTCGGCGTGAGCTCGGCATCGGGCTCGGGCGAGCTGTTCGTGGTCGAGGCCGACGAATCCGACGGCTCCTTCCTGCTCTACGACACCTCCGTGGCGCTCATCACGAACGTCGATCCCGACCACCTCGACCACTACGGGTCGCTCGAGGCGTTCGAGCAGGCCTTCGTCGACTTCGCCGATCGGGCCCGTGAACTCGTCGTGATCTCCTCCGACGACCGCGGTGCGACGCGCGTGCGCGAGCGGCTCTCGCACGCCCGCGTGCTGACCTTCGGCGAGGCGCCGGATGCCACGGTGCGGGTGCACGACATCGTGACCGACGGCCCCGTGGCCTTCGCCGTCACGCACGAGGGGCGCGAGTACCGTGCGCAGCTGCGCATCCCCGGGCGGCACAACGCGATCAACGCAGCGGGCGCGTTCGCGGTGCTCGTGGGCCTCGGCTTCGATCCGCAGCGCGCCCTCGACGGCGTCTCGCGGTTCGCCGGGACCGGGCGCCGCTTCGAGCTGCATGGCACGGTCGACGGCGTGAGCGTCTACGACGACTACGCGCACCACCCCACCGAGGTCGCCGCGGCGCTCTCCGCGGCGCGCACGGTCGTGGGCGACGGGCGCATCATCGCCGTCCACCAGCCGCACCTCTACAGCCGCACCCGGCTGTTCGCGAAGGAGTTCGCCGAGGTCCTCGAGCAGTACGCCGACGAGACCGTCGTGCTCGACGTCTATGGAGCCCGCGAGGACCCCGAGCCCGGTGTCACGGGCGCGCTCGTCAGCGAGCGGTTCGAGCACCCCGAGCATGTCGCGTTCATCGCCGACTGGCAGGAGGCGGCCGACCACACCGCGCGCATCGCGCGACCGGGAGACTTCGTGATCACGCTGGGCTGCGGCGACGTGTACCGCATCGTGCCGCAGCTGCTCGGGTCGCTCGAGCACGAGCGGCGCGGCTGAGCGGGGCGACGTGAGGCGGCCGCAGGGATTCGATCGCGCGCGGACCGTGCGCACGCCTGCGGCGCCGCCCTCGGCCGCGCGTGAGAGGACCGAGCCGTCCGGTGCGACGCCCCGCGCCGTCGCGACCGGTGCAGCGACCGGTACAGCGCGCGGCGCGCGAGGCGCGCAGGACGCGAACGCGACCGAGCCCATCCCTCGTGCGGCCCTCGACACCGCAGCGCGCTCGTCCGGGGCCGAGCCGACCCCTGGCGCGCCGCGGCACGACCGGCGTCCGAGCCGGCCCGATGACCGGAGCACGGGCAAGCCGGCGACTCCTGCCACCGACGGCGGCGCGCGAGGTCGTGACGATCGCGCGGCACGTCGCGCGATCGCTGCCGCCGAGCGCGAGCGTCGCCGCTACGAGCGCCAGGAGATGCGGCGCTTCACGCACCGCAGCCGCATGCGCCGCCTCGCCTGGATCGTCGGCATCGCGTCGGTCGTCGGACTCGCGGTGCTCGCGGTCGCCGTGGCCTACTCGCCGCTCATGGCGCTCCGCGAGGTGCGCGTCGAGGGCGCCTCGCGCATCCCGGCCGCTGACATCCAGGCGGCGTTCGAGGATCGGATCGGCACGCCGCTCCCGCTCATCTCGGCCGACGACGTGCAGACCACGCTCTCGGAGTTCCCGCTGATCGAGACGTACGCGACCGAGACCCTGCCGCCCGGCACGCTCGTGGTCCGGATCGTCGAGCGAACGCCCGTCGGGGTCCTGGACGGCCCGTCGGGCTTCACCGCGGTCGACGCGGCGGGCGTGGTCGTCGCGCGATCCGACGAACGGCCCGATGCGCTGCCCGTGATCACCGTCGAGGGCGGGGTGGACGGCGATGCCTTCCGGGCCGTCGGCGCCGTGCTGCGGAGTCTGCCCGCCGACCTCCTGGCTCGCGTCACGACGGTCACCGCGCAGACGCCCGACGACGTGGAGTTCGAGCTCGCGGAGGGTGCGGCGGTCGTCTGGGGGAGTGACGAGGACTCCGCGCTGAAGTCGGCCGTCCTGGTTCGACTGATGGCGGCCGCTCCGCCCGACGAGGTCGATCGCTACGACGTCTCCGCGCCGCTCAGTCCCGTCCGGCAGTAGCCGCCGACGCGGTCGCCCGTCGCGACATCCGGCCCCACCGGGCTCGGACCCTCGCATCGGATCGCGACACGCGGGAGCGCCTTGCGGGATGCCTCGGACGGGGCACCTACCTTCGAACTCAGGAATTGCATACTCGGCAAAACTTTAACCTTCGAGTAGAGGTTCAAGGTTCAGAGTTCGCAGAGAGGGCCGGACATGTCGACAAACCAGAACTACCTCGCCGTCATCAAGGTGGTCGGTATCGGCGGCGGCGGCGTCAACGCCGTCAATCGCATGATCGAGCTCGGCCTGCGCGGGGTCGAGTTCATCGCGATCAACACCGATGCCCAGGCGCTGCTGATGTCGGACGCCGACGTCAAGCTCGACGTCGGCCGCGACCTCACGCGAGGCCTCGGCGCCGGCGCCGACCCCGAGGTCGGTCGTCGCGCGGCCGAGGATCACGCCGAGGAGATCGAGGAGGCGCTCGCGGGCGCCGACATGGTCTTCGTCACGGCCGGCGAGGGCGGCGGCACCGGCACGGGCGGCGCGCCCGTCGTCGCGCGCATCGCCAAGTCGATCGGAGCGCTCACGATCGGCGTCGTGACGAAGCCGTTCAGCTTCGAGGGCAAGCGCCGCCAGACGCAGGCCGAGCAGGGCGTCGCGCGGCTGAAGGAAGAGGTCGACACTCTCATCGTCGTGCCCAACGACCGCCTGCTCGAGATCAGCGACCGCGGCATCTCGATGCTCGAGGCCTTCGCGACGGCCGACCAGGTGCTCCTCGCCGGTGTCCAGGGCATCACCGACCTCATCACCACGCCGGGCCTGATCAACCTCGACTTCGCCGACGTCAAGTCGGTCATGCAGGGCGCGGGCTCCGCACTCATGGGCATCGGCTCGTCGCGCGGCGCCGACCGCGCGATCAAGGCGGCCGAGCTCGCCGTCGCGAGTCCGCTGCTCGAGGCATCCATCGACGGCGCGCACGGCGTGCTCCTCTCGATCCAGGGCGGGTCGAACCTCGGCATCTTCGAGATCAACGACGCCGCGAGGCTCGTGCAGGAGGCGGTGCACCCCGAGGCGAACATCATCTTCGGCGCCGTCATCGACGACACGCTCGGCGACGAGGTGCGCGTCACCGTGATCGCCGCCGGGTTCGACGGCGGCGACCCGATGCCGAAGCCCGTCGAGGTCAAGCGGCCCACGGTCGTCCCCGCGACCGTCGGGGCGGGCGTCGCCGGGGGCGCGGGCGTCGGAGGCGCGTTCGGCAGCGACGCCGCCGCCGAGCCCCTCGCCGAGATCGACATCGAGGAGCTCGTCGAGACGGCCAACTGGGGCGAGGCCACGAGCAGCTCGGCCGACCAGATCGTGACCGATCCCGCGTTCGGCGACGACTCCGACGACCTCGACATCCCCGACTTCCTCAAGTGAGGCGCGAGGACGCCGGCCGGGGGGCGAGCCGCGTGAGCGAGCTCGCCGCCCGGCTTTCGGCGGTCCGAGAACGCATCGCGGATGCCGCGGACGCGGCCGGACGCGACGCCCACGACATCACGACCGTCGTGGTCACGAAGTTCCAGCCCGTCTCGCTCATCCGCGAACTCGCCTCCCTCGGCGTGCGCGACATCGGCGAGAACCGGCACCAGGAGGCGCAGGCGAAGGCGCGGGAGCTGGCCGACCTCGGGTTGGACTGGCACTTCGTCGGACAGCTGCAGGGCAAGAAGGCGCGGCAGGTCCGCGCCTACGCCTCGGTGATCCACTCCGTCGACCGGACCTCGCTCGTCGACGCGCTGCGCTCCGACGAGGCATCCGTCGACTGCTTCGTGCAGGTCAACCTCACCGACGATCCGGGGCGTGGCGGCGTCGATCCCGAGGGCCTCGAGGACCTCGTCGAGCACGTGCTCCGCACGCCGGGGCTCCGCCTGCTCGGCCTCATGGCCGTGGCTCCGCTCGACGAGGACGCGCGAGCGGCCTTCGCGCGCGTGCGCGGGCTCTCGGATCGCATCAGGCCGCTCGCGCCCGAGGCCACCGCGCTGTCCATGGGGATGTCGCACGACTATCGCGACGCGATCTTGGAGGGTGCGACACACCTGCGGATCGGAACGGCAATCACGGGGAATCGACCGGCCCCGGGCTAGCCTCGAAACCACGAACGACTGACGGAGGCAGCGATGTCCAACCCGCTCAAGAAGACCATGGTCTACCTCGGACTCGCCGACGAGGAGCTCGAGGCCGAGACGCCGCCCCCGGCGGCCGCACCGGCACCGATCGTGCACGCGGCGCCCGCACCGACCGCGGCCAAGGGCGGAGCGGCCGTGACCCCCCTCCGAAAGCACCACGTGCAACCGACGACACCACCGCAGGCGGAGATGAACGAGATCCTCACGGTGCACCCGCGCCAGTACCGAGACGCCCAGATGATCGCAGAGTCGTTCCGCGAGGGCGTGCCGGTGATCATCAACCTCTCGCAGATGTCCGACGCCGACGCTCGCCGGCTCATCGACTTCGCGAGCGGCCTCTCGCAGGGCCTGTACGGCAAGATCGAGCGCGTGACGAGCAAGGTCTTCCTGCTCTCCCCGGCGCACGTCGTGGTCTCCGGAGAGGCCGGCGAAGCGGAAGGCGACGTGGACGCGTCGTTCTTCACGCACGCGTAGACTCCCCGTCGTGAGCGCCCTCTCCGTCGTCTGGAACCTCCTCTACACCCTCCTCCTCATCTATTTCTTCATCATGTGGGCGAGGTTCGTCCTGGACCTCGTCCGCACCTTCAACCGGTCGTGGCGCCCGCGTGGATTCGTGCTCGTGCTCGTGGAGGGCGTGTACACGGTCACCGATCCGCTCGTGCGATTCTTCCGGCGCCTCGTGCCGCCGATCCGCCTCGGGCAGGTCGCGCTCGACCTCGGCTGGAGCATCGCGATGCTCGTGGTGATCATCGCGATGACGGTCGTGTCCTGGCTCGCCGCGGCATCCGCTGCGACGGCCTGACCCGGATGACGCGGGGTGGCGCGCCGTACGTCGCCGCTCTGCATCCCCGAGGTTCTCTTTGCTACCGTTAGCAGAACGTGATCGAACCGTTCGACAGATTCAAGGGATGGGAAGCCATGGCGCTAACTCCGGAAGATGTGGTCAACAAGCGCTTCCAGGCGACGAAGTTCCGGGAGGGCTACGACCAGGACGAGGTCGATGACTTCCTCGACGAGGTGGTCGTCGAGCTTCGCCGGCTCAACCAGGAGAACGAGGAGCTGCGCCAGCGCCTCGCCGCGGCCGAGGCACGCGCCGGCGAGGGCGGCGGATCCGCGTCCGCAGCCGCCCAGGCGCCCGTCTACGCCGAGCCCGCCGCCGCACCGCCCACGGTCGCGGTGCCGACTCCGACCGCCACGCCGCAGTCCGAGATCGACGAGCAGACCAGCACCACCAACCTGCTGCAGCTCGCCCGCCGCCTCCACGAGGAGCACGTCCGCGAGGGCGTCGAGAAGCGCGACGCGCTGATCGCCGAGGGCCACGCGACCGCGGCCCGCATCGTGGCCGAGGCCGAGGCCAAGCAGCGCGCCCAGATGGGCATCCTCGACCAGGAGCGCGTCGCGCTCGAGAAGCGCGTCGACGAGCTCCGCATCTTCGAGCGCGAGTACCGCCAGAAGCTGAAGAGCTACATCGAGGGCCAGCTCCGCGAGCTCGACACCGCCCAGCCGGTGCAGGTCTCCGGCGGCGCGGGCTTCTCGGCGCCGGTCGGTGCGCAGGGCGTGAGCAACGAGCAGCCCGCCCCGACCTTCCAGGGCTTTGCCGGCTGAGCGCGCGGCGAGGGTCGGCACCACCGCGCTGCTCATCCTGGTCGGCGTCGCGATCACGGTCTACGGCGTCGACCAGCTGAGCAAGTTCTTCGTCGTCACCACGCTCGCCGAGGGCGAGGTCGTCCCGGTGCTCGGCACCGTGCTGCAGTGGCAGTTCGTGCGGAATCCCGGGGCGGCCTTCTCCATCGCGAGCGGCATGACCTGGATCTTCACGATCCTCGCCGCGGGCGTCATCACGTTCATCGTGTGGTTCGCCCGCCGCATCCGGTCGATCGCCTGGGCGCTCGTCTTCGGCCTCCTGCTCGGCGGCGTGCTCGGCAACCTGACCGACCGCCTGTTCCGCGAGCCGGGCTTCGGCATCGGGCACGTCATCGACTTCATCTCGACGCCGTGGATGCTGCCGGCCATCTACAACGTGGCCGACATCGCGATCGTGTCGAGCATGGTGCTCTTCATGATCCTCACGATCCGCGGCGTCGGGCTCGACGGGTCGCGGCCGTCGCGCAGCGAGAAGTCGCCCGAGGCGGCCGACCAGGGTGACGAGCCGCGGCACGAGGCCCGCGGCGGCACGCCCGCCGCCCTCGCGCGCGAGTCCTAGAGGTGGAGCATCGCGCACTGCCCGTGCCCGACGGGCTCGAAGGGTCGCGGGTCGACGCGGGCCTCGCGAAGCTGCTCGGCTTCTCGCGCACGCAGGCGGCCGAGGTCGCCTCGGCAGGCGGGGTGCTCCTCGACGGTGCGGTCGTCGACAAGGCCGACCGCCTGCGTGCCGGTGCCTGGCTCGAGGTGAGCTGGGCGCCGCCGCGCACGCTCGAGGTCGAAGCCATCCCCGTGCCCGACCTCGGCATCATCCACGACGACGACGACATCGTCGTGGTCGACAAGCCCGCGGGCGTCGCCGCGCACCCGTCGCTCGGCTGGGAGGGACCGACCGTCGTCGGCGCGCTGGCCGCGGCCGGCTACCGCATCTCGACCTCGGGGGCACCCGAACGCCAGGGCGTCGTGCACCGGCTCGACCAGGGCACGAGCGGGCTCATGGTCGTGGCGAAGTCCGAGCGCGCGTACACCGACCTCAAGCGCAAGTTCCACGACCGCGAGGTCGAGAAGATCTACCACACCGTCGTGCAGGGCCTGCCCGATCCGCTCGCGGGGACCATCGACGCACCCGTCGGGCGTCACCCGCGATCCGAGTGGAAGTTCGCCGTCACCTCCGACGGCAAGCACGCCGTGACGCACTACGAGACCATCGAGGCGTTCCCATACGCCTCGCTGCTCGAGGTGCACCTCGAGACGGGACGCACGCACCAGATCCGCGTGCACATGGCGGCGCAGCGGCATCCGTGCGCCGGCGACGCCATGTACGGCGCCGATCCGACGCTGAGTGCCCGGCTCGGGCTGGCGCGGCAGTGGTTGCACGCGAAGGAGCTGTCGTTCGTGCACCCGGGCACGGGGGAATGGACGACGTACGAGTCGGACTACCCGGCCGACCTGCAGCACGCGCTGGACGTCCTCCGCGGCGACTAGTTCTCTCGGGGCGCGGCGGTGGATGTCTCGTTCCGCGCCGCAGTCCCGAGGCCGCCTCCTGCGGCCTCCCGCCAGGCCCGATGCCTGCGACGCGGAACGAGACATCCATCGCCGCTGGGGGAGTCGCGCGTCGGGCAGGGGTCGAGTCGGCGGCCCGGAATACACTGTGAGCACCCCGAAGCACCATCCGATGAGGAGTTCCGTGGCCGCCGATTCCTTCGTCCACCTGCACGTGCATTCCGAGTACTCGATGCTCGACGGCGCGGCCCGGGTCGGCGAACTGATGAAGGCAGCCGCGGCCGAGGGCATGCCGGCCGTCGCCATGACCGACCACGGCAACGTGTTCGGCGCGTACGACTTCTGGAAGCAGGCGACGGATGCCGGCGTGAAGCCGATCATCGGCACCGAGGCCTACCTGACGCCCGGCACGCACCGCAGCGACAAGACGCGCGTGCGATGGGGCAACGGCGGTGGCGACGACGTCTCCGGATCGGGCGCCTACACGCACATGACCCTGCTCTCCGAGACGACCGAGGGCATGCACAACCTGTTCCGGCTGTCGAGCCTCGCGTCGATCGAGGGGTACTACTTCAAGCCGCGCATGGACCGCGAGCTCCTGCAGACGTACTCGAAGGGGCTCATCGCGACCACGGGCTGCCCGTCGGGCGAGGTGCAGACGCGCCTCCGGCTCGGGCAGTACGACGAGGCTGTGCAGGCGGCGGCCGAGTTCCGCGACATCTTCGGCAAGGAGAACTTCTTCGCCGAGATCATGGACCACGGACTCGGCATCGAGAAGCGCATCATGGACGACCTGCTGCGACTCGCGAAGCAGCTCGACCTCCCGCTCGTCGCCACGAACGACCTCCACTACACGCACGCGCATGACGCGAAGAGCCACGCGGCCCTGCTCTGCGTGCAGTCCGGCTCGACGCTCGACGACCCGAACCGGTTCAAGTTCGACGCCGACGAGTTCTACCTCAAGTCGGCCGACGAGATGCGGCATCTGTTCCGCGACCACCCCGACGCCTGCGACAACACGCTGCTCATCGCCGAACGGTGCGACGTGCAGTTCAACACGAGCGCGAACTACATGCCGCGCTTCCCCGTGCCCGACGGTGAGACCGAGCAGAGCTGGTTCGTGAAGGAGGTCGAGCGCGGGCTGCACGTCCGGTACCCGAACGGCATCCCCGACGAGGTGCGCCGCCAGGCCGACTACGAGGTCGACGTCATCAGCCAGATGGGCTTCCCCGGCTACTTCCTCGTGGTCGCCGACTTCATCAACTGGTCCAAGCGCAACGGGATCCGCGTCGGGCCCGGCCGCGGTTCGGGCGCCGGCTCGATGGCGGCGTACGCCATGCGCATCACCGATCTCGACCCGCTGCAGCACGGGCTGATCTTCGAGCGCTTCCTCAACCCCGATCGCGTCTCGATGCCCGACTTCGACGTCGACTTCGACGAGCGTCGTCGCGGCGAGGTCATCAAGTACGTCACCGACAAGTACGGCGACGAGCGCGTCGCGCAGATCGTGACGTACGGCACCATCAAGGCCAAGCAGGCGCTCAAGGACTCCAGCCGCGTGCTCGGCTTCCCCTTCGGCATGGGCGAGAAGCTCACCAAGGCGATGCCGCCCGCGGTCATGGGCAAGGACATCCCCCTGTCGGGCATCCTCGACAAGGACCATCCGCGCTTCAAGGAGGCCGGAGACATCCGTGCGCTCATCGAGACCGACGCCGAGGCGAAGACGGTGTTCGACACGGCGCTCGGACTCGAGAACCTCAAGCGGCAGTGGGGCGTGCACGCGGCCGGCGTCATCATGTCGAGCGAGCCGCTCGTCGACATCATCCCGATCATGAAGCGGGAACAGGACGGCCAGATCGTCACGCAGTTCGACTACCCCGCGTGCGAGTCGCTCGGCCTGATCAAGATGGACTTCCTGGGCCTCAGGAACCTCACCATCATCGACGACGCGCTCGACAACATCGAGGCGAACCGCGGCTTCCGGCCCGTGCTCGAAGACCTGGCGCTCGACGACGCGGCGGCGTACGAGCTGCTCTCGCGCGGCGACACGCTCGGCGTGTTCCAGCTCGACGGCGGGCCCATGCGCTCGCTCCTGCGCCAGATGAAGCCCGACAACTTCGAGGACATCTCGGCCGTCATCGCGCTGTACCGCCCCGGCCCCATGGGCGCGAACTCGCACATCAACTACGCGCTGCGCAAGAACGGCCTGCAGCCGATCACGCCCATCCACCCCGAGCTCGAGGAACCGCTGAAGGACATCCTCGACACCAGCTACGGCCTGATCATCTACCAGGAGCAGGTCATGGCGATCGCGCAGCGCGTCGCCGGCTTCAGCCTCGGCCAGGCCGACATCCTGCGCCGCGCGATGGGCAAGAAGAAGAAGTCCGAGCTCGACAAGCAGTACGAGGGCTTCTCCGGGGGCATGAAGGCCAATGGCTACTCGGACGCCGCGGTGAAGACGCTGTGGGACATCCTGCTGCCCTTCTCCGACTACGCGTTCAACAAGGCGCACTCGGCCGCGTACGGCGTGCTCAGTTACTGGACGGCGTACCTCAAGGCGCACTACCCGGCCGAGTACATGGCCGCGCTGCTGACGAGCGTCGGCGACGCGCGCGACAAGCTCGCGCTGTACCTCAACGAGTGCCGCCGCATGGGCATCAAGGTGCTGCCGCCCGACGTGAACGAGTCCATCGGGTTCTTCGCCGCCGTCGGCGACGACATCCGGTTCGGTCTCGGGGCGGTGCGCAACGTCGGGTTCAACGTGGTCGACGCGATCCGAGCGGCCCGCGACGCGAAGGGCCGATTCGAGTCGTTCCACGACTTCCTCAAGAAGGTGCCGTCGCAGGTGGCGAACAAGCGCACCGTCGAGTCGCTCGTGAAGGCCGGGGCGTTCGACTCGCTGGGGCACACCCGCCGTGCGCTCGTCGAGATACACGAGGGCGCGGTCGAGGCGGCCGTCAAGGAGAAGCGCGCCGAGGAGAACGGCGACGTCGGCTTCGACTTCGACAGCCTGTTCGAGGAGCACGAGAAGCAGGCCGCGCCGTCGCCCGTCCCCGACCGTCCCGAGTGGGCCAAGCGCGACAAGCTCGCGTTCGAACGCGAGATGCTCGGGCTCTACGTCTCCGACCACCCCCTCGCCGGCCTCGAGGCGACCCTCGCGAAACATGCGTCGACGACGATCACCGACCTCATGTCGTCGGATGCCACGCAGGACGGCGACACCGTCACCATCGCGGGCCTCGTCACGAGCGTCCAGCACCGCGTCGCCCGCCAGAGCGGCAACCAGTACGGCATGATCCAGGTCGAGGACTTCTCGGGCGAGATCACCGTGATGTTCATGGGCAAGGCCTACCAGGAGTTCGCCCCGGCGCTGAAGGGCGACTCCATCGTGGTCGTGCGGGGCCGGGTGAGCCTTCGCGACGACGGCATGAACCTCCACGCCTACAGCGTCTTCGAGCCCGAGGTCGGGCAGGGCGATGAGAACGGCCCGGTCGTCATCTCGCTGCCCGACGTCCGCGCCACGACCGACACGATCACGGCGCTCGGCGACGTGCTCATCCGGCACCGGGGCGACACCGAGGTGCGCCTCAAGCTCACCAAGGGCCGAACCGCTCGCGTGTTCGAGCTGCCCTACCCCGTCGCCGTGAGCGCCGACTTCTACGGCGAGCTGAAGAGCCTGCTCGGTCCCAACTGCCTGACCTGAGCACCGCGCGGGCGGCCGCGAACCCCTCGGTAGGCTGGAGCCATCATGCTGCGCACCATCGACCTCCGTGGTTCACGTCCTTCCGAGAGTGAGCTGCTGGCACTCGTGCCGCGTGCGGCGACCGACGTGGCGGCCGCGCTCGAGCCCGCTCGTGCGCTCATCGACGACGTGCGGGCGCGAGGCGAGGCCGCGCTGCTCGAACAGGCCGAGCGGTTCGACCGTGCCAACCCCGGCGCGGTCCGCGTGCCCGCGAGCGAACTCGCGGAGGCGCGCGATGCGCTCAGGCCCGACGTGCGCCGTGCGATCGAGTCGACCATCGCGCGCGTGCGCGCCGCGAGCGCCGCGCAGGTCCCGGCTCCCGAGCGCACCGTCCTCGCGGACGGTGCGGTGGTGGAGCAGCGGTGGCAGCCGGTCGGGCGCGTCGGCCTCTATGTGCCCGGCGGCAAGGCCGTCTACCCGTCGAGCGTCGTCATGAACGTCGTGCCCGCGCAGGTCGCCGGCGTGCGTTCGATCGCGCTCGCCTCCCCGCCCCAGGAGGCGTACGGCGGGCGCATCCACCCCACCATCGCGGGCGTCGCGGCCCTGCTCGGCATCGACGAGGTCTACGCCATGGGCGGCGCGGGCGCGATCGGCGCGTTCGCGTACGGGGTGCCCGACATCGGGCTCGCGCCGGTGCAGCGCGTCACCGGTCCCGGCAACGTCTTCGTCGCGGCCGCGAAGCGACTCGTGCAGGGCGTCACCGGCATCGACGCCGAGGCGGGACCGACCGACATCCTGGTGATCGCCGACGAGGCCGCCGACGCCGACTTCGTGGCATCCGACCTCGTCAGCCAGGCCGAACACGACGAGCTCGCGGCGGCCGTGCTGGTCACCGACTCGCTCGACCTCGCCGAGCGCGTGCTCGAGCGCGTGACGATCCGCTCGACCGAGACCCGGCACTCCGCGCGCGTGCGCGCCGCCCTCGAGGGCCCGCAGTCGGCCATCGTGCTCGTCGACGACCTCGACGTGGCCGTCGACTTCGCGAACGCCTTCGGCGCCGAGCACCTCGAGATCCAGGTCCGCGATCCCGACGCCGTGCTCGCGCGCATCGAGAACGCCGGCGCCATCTTCATCGGGCCGTACTCGCCCGTCAGCCTCGGCGACTACGCCGCGGGTTCGAACCACGTGCTGCCCACCGGAGGGATGGCGCGACACGCCGCCGGACTCTCCGCCGCGACCTTCCTCCGGCCCCAGCAGGTCGTGCGGTACGACGAGGCGGCGCTGCACGCGGTCGCTCCGGTCATCGCGACCCTGTCGGCCGAAGAGGACCTCCCGGCGCACGGCGAGGCTGTCATCGCGCGGTTCGGCGACTGACGTCCCGGCCGCCGGTACGCTGAGAGCACCATGTACTGCCCGTTCTGCCGCCACCCCGATTCGCGCGTCATCGACTCCCGCACGAGCGACGACGGGCTCTCCATCCGTCGCCGTCGGCAGTGCCCCGAGTGCGGCCGCCGATTCTCGACGACCGAGACGGCGAGCCTCGCGGTGATCAAGCGGTCGGGGGTCATCGAGCCGTTCAGCCGCGAGAAGGTGGTCGCCGGCGTCAAGAAGGCCTGCCAGGGCCGACCGGTGACCGACTCCGACCTCGCGGTGCTCGCGCAGAAGGTCGAGGAGACGATCCGCTCCACGGGCGCGTCGCAGATCGAGGCCAACGACATCGGGCTGGCCATCCTTCCGCCGCTGCGCGACCTCGACGAGGTGGCGTACCTGCGGTTCGCGAGCGTGTACCAGGCGTTCGAGTCGCTCGACGACTTCGAGTCCGCGATCGAGACGCTGCGCGAGGAGCACGGCCGGCTGCCCGCGCGACCGGTCGAGTAGCGCCCCGTCGCGCTCCGGTAGCCTGATCGACGGCATGTATCGACTCCTCTTCTCCCTGGTCTTCGCCCGCATGGACCCGGAGCGCGCGCATCACCTCGCGTTCCGCGTCATCCGCACCCTCCCGGTCCTCGGCGTGGGCCGGCTGGTCCAACGCTGGGCCGGGCCCGGGCCCGAACTCGCGGTCGAGGCGCTCGGCCTGCGCTTCCCGTCGCCGTTCGGTCTCGCCGCGGGCTTCGACAAGGACGCGGTCGGCGTCGTCGGCCTCGGCGACCTCGGCTTCGGTCACGTCGAGGTGGGCACGATCACCGCGCAGGCGCAGCCCGGCAACGACCGGCCGCGCCTGTTCCGGCTGGTCGCTGATCGGGCCCTGGTCAACCGCATGGGCTTCAACAACGGCGGGGCGGATGCCGCGGCCGGCCGGCTCTCGCGCCTCGCTCGCCGCACCCGTCGGCCCGTGCTCGGCGTCAACATCGGGAAGAGCCGGGTGACGCCCGTCGAGCAGGCCACCGACGACTACGTGCGGAGCGCGAAGGTGCTCGCGCCGCACGCGGACTACCTCGTGGTCAACGTCAGCTCGCCGAACACGCCGGGCCTGCGCGGCCTGCAGGAGCTCGACGCGCTCGCCCCGCTGCTCGAAGCGGTGCAGCGCGCTGCCGGGCGCACGCCGCTCCTCGTGAAGATCGCGCCCGACCTCGCCGACGACGAGGTCGTCCGGATCTGCGAGCTCGTGGTCCGGCTCGGGCTCGACGGCATCATCGCCACGAACACGACGATCTCGCGCGATGGTCTCGTCACCCCCGCGGTCGGCGTCGAGGCGATCGGCGCCGGCGGGCTGTCGGGCGCGCCGCTCGCGACACGCTCGCTCGCCGTGCTCCGGCTGATCCGCGACCACGTGCCGGCATCGCTGTGCGTGATCTCGGTCGGCGGCGTCGAGACGGCCGAGCACGTCCAGGAACGCCTCGACGCGGGGGCCACGCTCGTGCAGGGCTACACCGCGTTCGTCTACCGCGGTCCGCTCTGGGCGCGGCAGGTCAACCGCGGGCTCGAGCGCATCCGGCGCGAGCGTCGCGTCGCGTCATCCGTCGCCTGACGACGCGCGCCTGCGTCTCGGCGGTCGACGTCAGAGCATGTCGACGTCGGAGAGACGGTCGGCGAGGGTCGCGCCGTCGCTCGCCGAGACCCACGGCACGCCGGCGTTGTGCTCCTCGGCCTTCGTGCGCCCGCCCGCGAGCACGGCCTCGCCGACCGACAGCTCGCGGATCGCGATCGCAGCGACCTGGTCGGGATGCTTGCGCGCGAAGTCGGCGTAGAGCTCCTCGTCGTGCTGCCCGTCGTCGCCGACGAGCAGCCAGCGCATGTGCGGGAACTCCTCGGCCAGCCGGTGCAGGTTCTCGGTCTTGTGGGCGCGCCCGCTTCGGAACCACCGGTCGTGCGTCGGACCCCAGTCGGTGAGCAGGATCGGCCCGGCGGGGTAGAGGTTGCGCGAGAGGAAGCGCGTGAGGGTCGGGGCGACGTTCCATGCACCCGTGGACAGGTAGATGACGGGCGAGCCGGGGTGGGCGCGGACGAGCCGCTCGTAGAGGACCGCCATGCCCGGCGTAGGGCTGCGAGCGTGCTCGTCGAGCACGAACGTGTTCCAGAACGCGACGAGCGGCCGGGGGAGTGCGGTGACCATCACGGTGTCGTCGATGTCGGAGACGATGCCGAAGTCGACCTCGGGACCGACGACCCAGACGGGTGCCTCGACCTCGTCGGAGCCCTCGACGCGGAGGGCCACGCGGTTCCAGCCCGGCTGCAGCTTCGCGGGCACCTTCGTGTCGACGACGCCGCCGCGGTCGGCGAGCACCTCGATGCGCTCGCCGCCGATCTCGATCACCACGGGTACGTCGCCGACCGGCACGCTCGTGAAGCTGCGCCATCCGCGGATGCCCTGTTCGCGGCGCCGCCGGCGCCGGCTCGACGTCTCGTCGGCGCGGACCGGCTTGGAGAGGAGGACACGGCAGAACACGCGCACCCACTCGGTCGAGCCGTAGCCCGTGTACGGCACGACGGTCGGCACGTGCCCGCGGCGGCGGGCCCAGCGCTCGCGCACGTCGTGGAACCAGTCCTCGACGCGTGCGGCACCGTGCCGGACCGGCCGCTGCCGGGAACCGGCCGGGATGGGGGAACTCACCGGCATCCACTCAGTCTGTCATGCACCCCCGCGGCGATGCGAAACCCCGCCGCCTTGGTGAGGACCACTCGAAAGCACGGGTAGAGTGGTGCGGCAAGTGAGGAGGTCCCGTGCCAAACATCGACCTGATCCTCGGGACCGATCACGGACGGAAGCGTTCGATTCGCACCGAGCCGACGCAGCGTCGCAGCAGCCAACGGCTCGACGCGCTGCTCGACGCCGCCGCCGAGATCGTCGACGAGCTCGGATTCGAGCGACTCACGACGCAGATGGTGGCCGAGCGCGCCGGTGCGTCGATCGGCACGGTCTACCGCTACTTCCCCGACCGCGTCGCCGTGCTGCACGCCCTGCGCGAGCGCGGCGTGCGTCGCTACCGCGAGCGCCTCGCCGAGTCGATGGAACGCGCCGACCTCGCCGAGTGGTGGGACGTCGTGGCGCTCGCCCTCGACGTCTGCGCCGATCTCTACCGCGACGAGCCCGGCTTCAGCGTGGTCCACGCCGCTCCGCGCGAGACGTCCGACCGCGACGGCGAACCCGAGCTCGCGCACCGCGTCGCACGCCTGATGGAGCACGAGTTCGGCATCGACGACGAGGCCGAGGTCCGCTTCCGGCTCGGCGTCTCGCTCGAGATCGGCGGTGCGCTCATCCACCGTGCGTTCGAGCGCGACGGCGACGGCGACGAGCGCTACCTCGAGGAGGCGCGCCGCGTGGTGCGCGAGTACCTCGACGACCACCTCGCCGAGCGCGCGTCCTCCGCCGCCTGACGCGGAACGAGTCGGAACGCAACCCACCGAAAGGCGATTGCCTCCGCGGGCCGCGAGGTGTTTGGCTTGACCGCGTGCGCTGATCTGCGCACGCACCGGGAAGAGGCAGCATGATCGAGTTCCGCGGCGTCACCAAGCAGTTCCCCGATGGCACGGTCGCGGTCCGCGACGTCGACATCGTCATCCCCCCGCACAAGACCACGGTGTTCGTCGGATCGTCCGGCTCGGGCAAGACGACCCTGCTCCGGATGATCAACCGCATGGTCGACCCGACGTCCGGGCAGGTGCTGATCGATGGCGAGGATGTCGCGACCCGCGACCCGGTCAAACTGCGCCGCGGCATCGGCTACGTCATGCAGAACTCGGGGCTGCTGCCGCACCGCAAGGTGATCGACAACGTCGCGACGGTCCCGCTGCTGCGCGGCAAGAGCCGACGCGAAGCGCATGCCAGAGCGCTCGAGCTCCTCGACACGGTCGGCCTCGACCGGTCGCTCGCCGACCGCTACCCGAGCCAGTTGTCAGGCGGCCAGCAGCAGCGCGTCGGCGTCGCGCGCGGCCTCGCAGTCGACCCGAACATCCTGCTCATGGACGAGCCGTTCGGCGCGGTCGACCCCATCGTGCGCGCCGAGCTGCAGCAGGAGCTGCTCCGGCTCCAGGGCGAGCTCGGCAAGACCGTCGTGTTCGTCACCCACGACATCGACGAGGCGTTCCTGCTGGGCGACCAGGTGGTGATCATGCAGCAGGGCGGCAAGATCTCCCAGGCGGCATCCCCGGCCGAGATCCTCGCGCGCCCGGCCGACGAGTTCGTCGCCGACTTCGTGGGCGCCGAACGCGGCAAGCGCGCGCTCCATGTCACCGAGGTGGACGGCCGGCGCATCGTGGTCGACGGCGACGGGCGGCCGGCCGGGGTCCTGGCCTCGTGAACTGGCTCTGGTCGAACCTCGACCTGGTCGGCGAGCTCACGCTCGTGCACCTGGCATTGTCGGTGCCCGCGATCATACTGAGCTTCGTGGTGTCGGTCCCGATCGGATGGCTCGCCCACCGGTACCGGTGGTCGCGCGGCGTGCTGCTGTCCCTCTGCGCGCTGCTGTACGCCGTTCCCTCGCTCGCGCTGTTCATCGCGCTGCCGGCGTTCACAGGGCTCAGCCTGCGGTCACCGCTCAACCTCGTGATCGCCCTCACGCTCTACGGCGTCGCGGTCATCGTGCGCACGGCCGCCGACGCCTTCGATGCGGTCGAGCGCGATGTGCTGCAGTCGGCCACCGCGGTGGGGTACTCCGGGGTGCGCCGCTTCTGGGGGTCGAGCTCCCTCTGGCCGGGCCCGTGCTGCTGTCGGGCCTCCGCGTCGTCATCGTCAGCACGGTGAGCCTCGCAACGGTGGGCGCAGTGATCGGGGTGCAGAGCCTCGGCAGCCTGTTCACCGACGGCTTCCAGCGCGGCATCCAGGTCGAGATCGCCACGGGCATCGTGGCCACGATCGCGCTCGCGCTCCTCCTCGACTGGCTCGCGGTCCTCGCGGGCCGCGCGCTCATGCCGTGGACCCGGGCCCGCGCGTCACGACCGGCGTCGTCCCCCGCGGTCGCCGCGGCCGCGACGGAGGCCTCGTGAACCTCTTCGTCGACGCACTGGCCTGGCTCACCGATCCCGCGAACTGGAGCGGCGCGGGCAGCATCCCGCAACGTCTGTTCGAGCATCTCTGGATCTCGGCCGTCGTGCTCGTGATCTCCGCGGCCATCGCACTCCCGCTCGGCGGGCTCGTCGGACACACCGGCCGTGGCCGCGAACCCGCGGTCATGGTGTCGGGCGGCCTGCGCGCACTCCCGACCCTCGGCGCGCTCACGCTCTTCGGGCTCTGGCTCGGCATCGGACTGCAGGCGCCGATCATCGCCCTCGTGATCCTGGCGATCCCGCCCCTGCTGGCCGGCGCGTACGCGGGGTTCGAGTCGGTCGACCGGCGCACGATCGACGCGGCGCGGGCCGTGGGAATGCGAGAAGACCAGATCGTCGGCAAGGTCGAGCTGCCGCTCAGCATGCCGATCGTCGTCGGCGGCATCCGATCCGCCACGCTGCAGATCATCGCGACCGCGACGCTCGCCGCGTACGTAGCCGACTTCGGCCTCGGCCGCTTCATCTTCGCGGGCCTGAAGACCCGCGACTACGGCGAGATGCTGGGCGGTTCGATCCTCGTCATCGTGCTGGCCCTCGTCGTCGACGGCGGCTTCGCGATCACCCAGCGCCTCGTCGTGCCCGCCGGCGTCCGCGCCGCGCGCACCGCAGAGCCTCGCCCGGAGCCGACCCGGACCCGGGCGATCATGGGGCGACCCATCACCGAAGGGAATCAGGAATGACCACAGCAGGAAAAGGCCGGCTCGTTGCCCTGGCAGCGGTCGCGGTCGGGGCGACAGTGGCCCTGGCAGGGTGTGCGTCGGGCGATCCGCTCGACGGCGGATCCGATGGCGGCGACGGCTCCTCGGAGACCGTCGTCATCGGCTCGCAGGACTACTACTCCAACGAGATCATCGCCGAGCTCTACGCGCAGGCGCTCGAGGAGAACGGCTTCACGGTCGACCGGCAGTTCCGCATCGGCCAGCGCGAGGTGTACATCCCCGAGATCGAGAGCGGCGCCATCGACGTGTTTCCCGAGTACACGGGCAACCTGCTCCAGTACTACGTGGAAGACACCGAGGCGAGGACGAGCGATGACGTGTACGCCGAGCTCGAGGGCGCGCTGCCCGACGGGCTCCGCGTGCTCGACCAGTCGCCCGCGACCGACCAGGACTCGTACAACGTGACCAGGACGTTCTCCGAGGAGAACGACGTCACGAGCCTCGCCGACCTGAAGGACGTGACCACGCCGATCACGCTCGGCGGCAACTCCGAGCTGGCGACGCGCCCCTACGGCCCCGACGGTCTGAAGTCGGTCTACGGCGTCGACGTCGCGTTCACGCCCATCGAAGACAGCGGCGGTCCGCTGACCCTGAAGGCGCTCGTCGACGACCAGGTGCAGATGGTCAACATCTACAGCGCCGACCCCAACATCAAGACCAACGACCTCGTCACGCTCGAGGACCCCGAGGGGCTCTTCCTCGCGTCGAACGTGGTGCCCGTCGTGAGCGACAAGGTCACCGACGAGATGGCCGACGTCCTCAACACCGTGAGCGAGGCGCTCACCGCGGCCGACCTCGTCGAGCTCAACTCGCTGAGCCTCAACGATCAGGAGTCCGCCGAGCAGATCGCGAAGGACTGGCTCGCCGACAAGCAGCTGTTCTAGCCGGGGGCCTCGCGCTCCGAGGGGTCGGTCGTCTCGGCGGCCGACCCCTCGCGCGTCTCGTGCGCGGTCGACTCGGCGGGGTGCGAGTGCTGCGAGTCATCCGGCGTCGGTGTCGGCGCCATGTGCCGGCCCTCGAGTCGCAGCAGCACCTTCTTGCCGGCCCACACGACCACGAGGAACAGCACGATCGCGCCGACGAAGAGGTAGCCGGCGCCATGCAGGTCGTCGCTGAGCTGCCGATACCCGCCCGCGGCGGCCGATCCGACGCTCACGTACGAGAACGACCAGATCACGCAGGCGGGCACCGTCCAGGCCAGGAAGCGCCGGTACGACATGTCGCTCATGCCCACGGTCAGCGGCACCAGCGAATGCAGCACGGGCAGGAACCGCGAGATGAACACCGCCGGCCCGCCCCGGCGCGCGAGGTAGCGCTGCGCCCGGTGCCAGTTGTGCTCGCCGATGCGACGTCCGAGTCGGGAATGCTGGATGTGCGGGCCGAACCAGCGCCCCAGCGCGAATCCGATGCTCTCGCCGATGAGGGCGCCGACGATCACGGCGATCGCGAGCCCGAAGTACTCGGCCGGCCCGTCGACCGCGGTGGCGGCGACGATCACGATGGTGTCGCCCGGCACCACGAGGCCGACGAGCACCGACGTCTCGAGCATGATGCCGAGCCCGGCCAGCAGCGTCCGCAGCACCGGGTCGACGCTCGCGACGAGACCGAGGATCCCGTCGAGCAGCTCGTTCACCCTTCCGAGCCTACGGGCTGGGCAACCGGACTGCCGCCGAGGTCGCCTCGGCTCAGGTCGCGATCGCCGCGAGGATGCCGACGGGCACGACGACCAGGCCGGCCGTGGCGGCCCAGCAGGCGACGCGCGCGCGACCATCGAGCGGATGCCGCGACCCGCCGAGCCGCTCGAGCCGCTGCGCGAGCATCGCGGCGTCGGGGTTCACGCCCCCGGACTCCGCGTACGGCCCGGGCTCGCCGGTGGCGCCGAGTCGCGCGAGCGCCGCGCCGAGCGGTTCGGCCCCGACCTGGCGGCGGGCGCCGTCGTCGGCGAGCATCTCGGTCAGCAGCGACACCGCGCGTTCGGCGCGGTTGGCGATGGGGAACCACGGCAGCGCCTCGTGCCACGCACGGAACGCCAGGAGCACGAGGTGGTGGAACTGGTCGAGGTGCGCGCGTTCGTGCGCGAGCACCGCGCGCAGCTCGTCGGCGTCGAGGAGGTCGACGAGGCCCTCGGTCACGACGGTGACGGTGCGCAGGCCCGGCACGCAGTAGGCGAGCGGGATCGGGTGGGACAGCACGCGCGCACCCGAACCGTCGGCGGCGGGGTCGGCGAGCAGGTCGACCATGCTGTGCAGGCGCCGGCGGGCCCGTTCAGCGCGGACGGCGGTCGTGACGAGGTTGAGCGCCAGGTGCACCGCCAGCCCGACGGCGAGCGTGAGCGCGGCGAGCTGCACGACGCCGAATCCGGCCGGGATCGGCCCGGCGGTGAACACGGGAAGCAGCTGGCGTGCGGCGTCGACGAGCGAACCCGCGGGAGCGGCACCGAATGCGAGGAGCGATCCGATCATGGCGAGGCCGCCGCCGAGCGCGATGCCCTGCCAGAGGGCGAGCGCGGCCGCGGGGGAGCGACTCGGCCAGGCCGCTCGGGAGAGCACGACCGGAACCGGCCAGGCAAGGGCGAGCGCGAGCGCGCCGAGTGCGACCGCGGCGGCGATCACGTCAGTGGCGGACGAGTTCGTCGAGCAGGCGCCGCAGCGTGTTCGCCTCGCCCGCGGAGACCGTGCCGACGAACCGCGCGAGCGCGGCGTCACGGTCGGAGGAGGAGGACAGCACCTCGTGCATCAGCTCGGCGGTGTGCTCGGCACGACTGAGCAGCGCGTGGTAGCGGTGCGGCCGGATGTCGCGAGATCGGGCGACGAATCCCTTGCGCTCCAGCCGGGAGAGCACCGTGAGCACGGTCGTCGTCGCCGGCCCGTGCGAGGAGGCCGCCGGCTCGGCGAGGCGGTCGCGCACCTCGTTCGCGGTGAGCGGGGTGTCGCTCATCCAGAGCTGCTCCATGACGGAGCGCTCGAGCTCGCCGAGTCCTGCCATACGACGAGGATAACCCGCGCACCGCAATGTTTCTACATGACGTAGAAATGTGCTCTACGCTGTGTAGAAGATTCGCGTCGCAGTTCACTCCCACGGAAGGGGACCTCCAGTGAACGACCTCCTCGACCCGCTCCTGCTCGCGCGGTGGCAGTTCGGCTTGACGACCGTCTACCACTTCCTGTTCGTGCCCATCACGATCGGCCTCGCGAGCACCGCGGCGATCTTCCAGACCGCGTGGGTGCGGACCGGCAAGGTGGAGTACCTCCGCATCACGCGGTTCTTCGGCACCATCTTCCTCATCAACTTCGCGATGGGCGTGGTCACGGGGATCGTGCAGGAGTTCCAGTTCGGCATGAACTGGTCGGAGTACTCCCGGTTCGTCGGCGACGTGTTCGGCGCTCCGCTGGCCCTCGAGGGCCTGCTCGCGTTCTTCCTCGAGGCCACCTTCATCGGACTCTGGATCTTCGGGTGGAACCGCCTGCCCCAGAAGGTGCACCTCGCCACGATCTGGGCGACGGCGATCGGCACCATCCTCTCGGCGTACTTCATCATCGCCGCCAACGCCTTCATGCAGAACCCCGTGGGGTACGAGATGAACGCCGAGCGCGGGCGCGCCGAGCTCGTCGACATCTGGGCGCTGCTCGCCAACCCCGTCGCCCTGGCGGCATTCCCGCACACCATCGCCGCGTCGTTCATGGTCAGCTCGGGCCTCGTCATCAGCGCGGCCGCATGGCACCTCGCGCGCAACCAGCACGTCGACACCATGCGGCCCGCGCTCAAGTTCGGTCTCTGGGCGATGGTCGTGTCGGGCGGGCTCACGACGTTCTTCGGCGACCAGCTCAGTCTCGCCATGGTGGCGACGCAGCCCATGAAGATGGCCGCGGCCGAGGCGACCTACGACACGGTCTGCGGGGCGGATGCCTCGTTCTCGCTGTTCACGCTCGGCACCCCCGACGGCAGCAGCGAGCTGTTCTCCATCCGCGTGCCGTACCTGCTCTCGCTGCTGTCGACGCACTCGTTCGACGGCTGCGTCGAGGGCATCAACGACCTGCAGGCGCAGTACGCCGAGCTGTACGGCCCCGGCGACTACGCGCCCATCATCTGGGTGACGTACTGGGCGTTCCGGTGGATGATCGGCCTCGGCGTCCTGCACGTCCTCGTCGCCGTCGTCGGCCTCTGGCTGACCCGCAAGGGCCGGATGCCGACGCAGCGGTGGATCTGGAGGATCGCCGTCTGGAGCTTCCCGCTGTCGCTCGCCGCGATGATCGTCGGCTGGATCTTCACCGAGATGGGACGCCAGCCCTGGATCGTCTTCAGCCTCCTGCCCACCGAGTCCGCGGTGTCGCCGAACGTGACGGGGCTCGAGGTGCTCATCTCGCTCGTGGTGTTCACGCTCGTCTACGGTGCGCTCGCGGTCGTCGAGGTCAAGCTGATCCTCCGCGCCATCCGGAAGGGCCCGCCCGAGGTCGCGCCGCCCGACCCGGTGACGGGTGAGGTCGAACACGCGGCAACGGTCTACTAGGAGGAGAACGACATGGATCTCGCAGTGCTCTGGTTCTGGATCGTCGCCTTCCTCTTCGTCGGCTACTTCGTGCTCGACGGGTTCGACTTCGGCGTCGGGATGTCGCTGCCCTTCCTCGGGAAGGACGACACCGACCGCCGCGTGCTCATCAACACCATCGGCCCGGTCTGGGACCTGAACGAGACGTGGGTCATCGTGGCCGGCGCCTCACTGTTCGCCGCGTTCCCGGAGTGGTACGCCACGCTCTTCTCCGGGTTCTACCTCGCGTTGCTGCTCATCCTCGTGGCGCTCATCGCGCGCGGCGTCTCGTTCGAGTACCGCCACCAGCGGCCCGAGGCCGAGTGGAAGCGGCGCTTCGACTGGATGATCATCGTCGGCTCGGCGGTCCCCGCGCTGCTCTGGGGCGTCGCGTTCGCGAACATCGTCCAGGGCGTGCCGTTGGACGCCGACCACAACTACATCGGCACGCTTTTCGACCTGCTCAACCCGTACGCGCTGCTCGGCGGACTCACGACGCTGCTGCTGTTCTTCACGCACGGCGTCGTGTTCGCCGCGTTGAAGACCGACGGCGAGATCCGCGAGCGCGCCCGGCGCCTGGCCGCACGGTCCGGCGTGCTGACGATCGTCGTGGCGGCCACGTTCCTCGTCTGGACCGGGTTCGCGCACGGCACCACGTGGTTCTGGGGGCTCGCCGCGGTCGCCGCCCTCGCGCTCATCGGCGGATGGCTCGCCAACGGGCGCGGTGCGGAGCGCACGGCGTTCGCCCTCATGGCCGTGACCATCGGCGCGGCCGTCTTCGCGCTGTTCGCCGCGCTGTTCCCCGATGTGATGCCCGCGTCGAACGACCCGGCCAACAGCCTCACGATCGCCAACGCGTCGAGCACGCCCTATACCCTGACGGTCATGAGCTGGACGGCGCTGATCTTCCTGCCGCTCATCCTCGCCTACCAGGGGTGGACGTACTGGGTCTTCCGCAAGCGCGTCACGCGGCAGACCATCGACGCGGCCGCCGTGCACTGACGTGCGTCCCCTCGATCCGAGGCTGCTCCGCCGGTCGCGTGCCGCGCGGGGCTTCCTCGCGGCCGGCGCGGTGCTCGCGCTGCTCCAAGCGGGCGCGATCGTCGCCTTCGCCTGGGCGCTCGCGACGCTCGTCGTCGGGTTCATCGAGGGCGGCGCCGCGCTCGCTGCGGTTCCCGGCGGAGCCCAGGCGCTCGTCGCCGTCCTGCTCGTCGCGGCGACCGTTCGCGGTCTCGCGGGCTGGTCCTGGGAGTGGCTCGGTTCCGCCGGCGCGATGCGGGTCAAGTCCGAGTTGCGCGACGAACTGCTGGTCAGTCTCGAGCGCCGCCGCGGCGCCCGGTCGGTCACGACCGCGCGCGCGGCGACGCTGCTGGGCTCGGGGCTCGACGCGCTCGACGAGTACTTCGGGCGGTACCTGCCGCAGCTCCTGCTCACGGCCGTCGCCACGCCCGTGCTGGTGGCCGCGGCGTGGGCGGCCGACTGGCTCTCGGGACTGATCGTCATCCTCGTGCTGCCGCTCATCCCGGTGTTCATGGCGCTCATCGGCATGGCCACGGAGGTGGTCCAGCGCCGACAGTGGCAGCGCCTGCAGTCGCTCTCGCGCGGCTTCCTCGAGGTGGTCGGCGGGCTCTCCACGCTCATGGTCTTCGGGCGTGCGGAGCGACAGGCCGCGCGCATCCGAGCGGTCACCGACGAGTACCGCTCGACCACGATGAAGGTGCTGCGCGTCACCTTCCTGTCCGGCTTCACGCTCGAGCTGGCCGCGAGCCTCTCTGTCGCGCTCGTCGCGGTCTCGATCGGGCTCCGCCTCGTCGCGGGCGACATGTCGTTCGCGCCGGGGCTGTTCGTGCTCATCCTCGCGCCCGAGGTGTTCCTGCCCATCCGCAACGTGGGTGCGGCGTTCCACGCGTCGACCGCGGGCCTCGAGGCGTCGCGCGAGGCACTCGACGTACTCGACGACGGCGGGGATGAGGGCGACGCGGCGGGCGTGCCAACCGAGCGATCGACGATGTCGAAGGGGCCCGATGTCGCGGGCGTGCGCGCTCGGGACGTGCGCGTGCTCCGCGACGGCATCGTGGTCGTCGCCGGCCTGGATCTCGATGTCGCGCCGGGTGAGCTGGTCGCGCTCGTTGGCCCGAGCGGGTCTGGCAAGAGCTCGATCCTCGAGGCGGTGCTCGGGTTCGCCGATTCGGAGGGCGACCTTCGCGTCGATGGCGAGCCGGCCGGCGAGGTGACCCGGAGAGCCGTCGCATGGTCCGGTCAGTCGCCCCAGCTGCTCGAGGGCACGGTGGCCGACAACATCCGGCTCGGATGTCCCGACGCGGCGCCTGCGCTGCTGGACCGAGCCCTGGCCCTGGCGGGCCTGGACGTGCCCGCAGACCTGCGGCTCGGCCCGGGCGGAGCGGGGCTCTCCGGTGGCCAGGCGCAGCGGGTCGCGATCGCCCGGGCTTTGCACCGCTCCCTCGCGACGGGCGCCGACGTGGTGCTGCTCGACGAGCCCACGTCCGCGCTCGACGCCGAACGCGAGGCGGCGCTCGCGCGAGCACTCCGGGAATTCGCGCGCGGGGGGGCCGAGCCGTGCTCGTCACCACGCACCGCGAGGGACTCGCCCGGGCCGCCGACCGCGTCGTGGAGATCAGGGAGGGCGCACGTGTCTGACCGCTCGCGATCCGTGCTCCGAGAGGCCGTACCGCCCCCGCGCACGCTGCTTCCGGCGGTCCTGCTCGGCGTGCTCGCGGGGCTCTCGAGCGTTGCACTGCTCGGCGCGAGCGCGTGGCTCATCGCCCGCGCGGCGGAGCAGCCGCCCGTGCTCTACCTCCAGGTCGCGGTCGTCGGGGTGCGCGCGTTCGCGCTCGGGCGCGCGGTGTTCCGGTACCTCGAGCGGCTCGCCGGCCACGACGCCGCCTTCCGCCAGCTCTCGCGCATCCGGGCGGGCGTGTTCGAGCGGATGCTGCCGCTCGCCCCCGACGGTCTCGCGGCCTCCCGGCGCGGCGACCTGCTCGCGCGGTTCGTCGGCGACGTCGACGATCTCCAGGACGTCTCGCTGCGGATCGTGCAGCCGATCGCGAGTGCGACGGTCGTGCTGGTCGCGGCGATCGCCGGGCTGGCGTGGCTCGCTCCGGCGTCGGCGCTCGCGGTGGGTGCCTGCCTCGTGGTCGGCACCGCTGCGGCGGCGCTCGCGCAGGCGGTGCTCGCAGCGCGCGCCGACGCACGGCTCGCACCCCTGCGCGGCGACCTGCAGGCCGCCATCGTCGAGCACGTGCAGTCGCTCGATGTGCTCGTCGCGTTCGACGCCGCAGCGGACGGCCGCGCGCGGATCCGCCGACTCGGAGCCCGGCTCGAGCGCGCGACGCGTGCCCGCGCGTCGGCGGTGGGACTCGCCGCGGGCGCCATGAGCGCAGTGGGTGCGTTCGCCGCTGCGGCGAGCCTCGGCGCAGTGCAGCCCCTGCTCGAGGGCGGCCGGATCGACGGACCCACCTTCGCGGTGGTGTGCCTCGTCCCGCTCGCGATCGCCGAGGTCGCTGCGGCCCTGCCGGTGGCGATCGGGTCGCTCCGGGTCGTGCGCGCGAGCGCGCGACGGGTGGCGGACGCGGTGCCCGAGCGGGTGCCGCCGCAGGTCCCCGCGCCGTCCGGTGGTGCAAGGGTGCCATCCGGCCGCGGCGACGCCGGCGATCGCGTGCCGGCGATCCAGCTGCGCGGAATCCGCGCGAGCTGGCCATCCGTCGCGGGTGCCGGCCCCACCCCCGTCGCGCTCGAGGCGGTCGACTTGGACCTGGCGCCCGGAGAACGACTGCTCGTGGAGGGCCCGTCGGGATCGGGCAAGACCACGCTCGCGCACGTGCTCGTCCGATTCCTCGAGTACGGGGGCTCGTACCTGATCGGCGGGCGCGAGGCGCGCGATCAGGACCCCCGCGAGATCCGTCGCAGGATCGGGCTCGTGGAGCAACGCCCCTGGCTGTTCGATGAGGACGTGCGCCAGAACCTCCTGTTCGCTCGCGACACCGCCACCGACGAGGAGTTGCTCGACGTGCTCGGCCGCGTCGGGCTCCGGGAGTGGGTGGAGGAGCGTGGCGGA
The DNA here is from genome assembly GCF_900104685.1 of Agromyces flavus. NCBI lineage: Bacteria > Bacillati > Actinomycetota > Actinomycetes > Micrococcales > Microbacteriaceae > Agromyces > Agromyces flavus. Next base: position 1,374,694 of record NZ_LT629755.1, on the reverse strand, counting down.
CTCGACGCCCCCGTCGGCGAGCGCGGCGATCTCGTCTCGGGCGGACAGGCACAGCGGATCGCCCTCGCCCGCGCGATGCTCGCCGACTTCCCGGTCCTCGTGCTCGACGAGCCCACGTCGAGCGTCGACGCCGAGCGGGCGGACGCCCTGCTCCGCGACCTCCTGGCGGCGGCGGGTCGCGATCGGTCCGTGATCGTCATCTCCCACACCGGCGCGCCGGACGGGCTGGTCGACCGCCGGCTGCGGCTGCAGCCGCTCGCACCGCCCGTATCCTGAGGGGATGCCGCGACGCGTCCGGAGCCTCACGCTGCCGGAGTGGCGCGACCCCGAACTCGTCTTCCTCGACCTCGCGGACGACGCCCGCCGCGTGGCCTGGCTCGACGGCGGGCGCGACGCCCGCGACGGTCGGAGCGTCATCGCCGTGGCGGTCGACGGTGCACCCGTCGTGGTCGCGTCGAGCAACGACCACCCCGACGACGTGTACGCTGCACTGGGCTCCGAGCTCGGCCCGGTCGAGCTCGGCGACGAGCTCGATCCCGGGGGTCGTGCCGCGGTCGGCTGGCACGGCTGGTTCGGATACGAGTTCGGCGCCCGCACGCTCGGCGTGCCGGCGTCCGACTCGGAGGCACCCGCCGTCGCGTTCTTCCTCGCCGACCGCGTGGTCGTGTTCGAGCATGGCGCGCACACCGTGCGGCTCGAGTGGATCGAGGACGACGCAGGGGACGCGGGGGCCGTCCGCGACTGGGTGCGCGCGACCGCCTCTGCCATCGCCGCGACCGAAGGGGATGGGGCCGCCCCCGCGTCATCCGAGCCGGAGGGCGAGCCGGCGACATACGTCGCGACGCCGGCGGACACCCGATGGCGCCACGACGCCGACGCGTACCGGCGCATGATCGGCGAGTGCCAGGCCGCCATCGTGCGCGGCGACGCATACCAGCTCTGCCTCACCAACCGCGTCGACGTCGACGCCTCGCCCGACCCGGTGGCGGCGTACCTGCGCTTGCGGCGATCGAGCCCGAGCCACCACGGCGGGTTCGTCCGGTTCGATGACGTCGCCCTGCTCAGCGCCTCGCCCGAGCAGTTCCTGCTCGTCGAGCGCGACGGCACCATCGCGACCAAGCCGATGAAGGGGACGCGACCGCGATCCGGCGACCCGGCGACCGACCTCGCCCTGCGAGCCGAGCTCAGCGCGAGCGAGAAGGAGCGCGCCGAGAACCTGATGATCGTCGACCTCATGCGCAACGACCTCGGCCGCATCGCCGAGGTCGGAAGCGTCCAGGTGCCGAGCCTGCTCGAGGTGGAGGAGTACCCACACGTGCACCAGCTCGTCTCGACGGTCACCGCGCGACTGCGCCATCCGCTCACCGCGCTCGACGCCGTGCGGTCGGCGTTCCCAGCCGGATCGATGACCGGTGCGCCGAAGCTCTCGGCGATGACGATCCTGCACGGTCTGGAGCAGGGGCCGCGTGGCGTCTACTCGGGGGCGTTCGGCTGCCTCGGGGCGGATGGGACGGCGGACCTCGCCATGGTGATCCGATCCATCCTGCTCACCCCGTCGGGGGCGTCCATCGGCACCGGGGGCGGCATCACCGCGCTGTCCGATCCCGACGAGGAGGTCGAGGAGACCCGGGTCAAGGCCCGTGCGCTCATCGCCGTGCTGGGCGGCGAGGTCCCCGACATCGACCACCTGCCCGACGCCATCCCCACGGCGGACGCCGCTGCGCCCGACGCGAACGCCCACCGGCCGCCCCGGCCGATCGAATAGGCTGTTCACCCGGGCGTCGCCTCCGCGCGCCCGCTTCCGGGCATTGTGCCCAGGCCCCCGCGCTTCACGATTGAGAGTCACGTGGCATACGAGCAGGACACCCCGCAGGCCGCCGACACCGGCACGTACGACTTCGCCGCGATCCAGGCGAAGTGGCTTCCGGTGTGGGACGAGCTCGCGCCGTTCGAGGCCGCCCGGCCCGGCGACACGCGTCCGCGCAAGTACATCCTCGACATGTTCCCGTACCCGTCCGGCGACCTGCACATGGGCCACGCCGAGGCGTTCGGATTCGGCGACGCGGCGGCGCGCTACTGGCGGCACCAGGGCTTCGACGTGCTGCACCCGATCGGCTGGGACTCGTTCGGCCTGCCGGCCGAGAACGCCGCGATCAAGCGCGGCGCCGACCCCGGGGAGTGGACCTACGCGAACATCGAGCAGCAGAAGCGCTCGTTCAAGCAGTACGCGCCCTCGTTCGACTGGAGCCGCGAGCTCCACACCAGCGACCCCGAGTACTACAAGTGGAATCAGTGGCTGTTCCTGAAGCTCTACGAGAAGGGCATCGCGTACCGCAAGGCCGGTCTGGTCAACTGGTGCCCCAACGACCAGACGGTGCTCGCGAACGAACAGGTCGTCGACGGACACTGCGAGCGCTGCGGCTTCGTCGTCACGAAGAAGGCGCTGACGCAGTGGTACTTCCGCGTCACCGACTACGCCGACCGCCTGCTCGACGACCTGAACCAGCTCGAGGGCAAGTGGCCGTCGAAGGTCCTCACGATGCAGCGCAACTGGATCGGCCGGTCGACGGGCGCCGACGTCGACTTCGCGATCGAGGGCCGCGATGCGCCCGTCTCGGTGTTCACGACGCGGCCCGACACGCTCTACGGCGCGACCTTCATGGTCGTCGCCCCCGACTCCGAGCTGGCGGCCGAGCTCGCGGAGGGTGCCTCCGACGACGTGAGGTCGCGCTTCGAGCAGTACCTCGAGTCGGTGCGCTCCGAGAGCGAGATCGAGCGCCTCTCGACCGAGCGGGCCAAGACGGGCGTCTTCCTCGAGCGATACGCGACCAATCCGCTCAACGGCGAGCGGCTGCCGATCTGGGCCGCCGACTACGTGCTGGCCGACTACGGCCACGGCGCGATCATGGCGGTTCCGGCGCACGATCAGCGCGACCTCGACTTCGCGCGCGCCTTCGAGCTGCCCGTGCGGGTCGTGGTCGACACGAACGCGCCGGTCACGGGCGTGATCCCCGTCATCCCGGTCGACGATCAGGGCGTTCCGCTGCCGCTCGAGGACCTGCCCGAGCTCGACCCTGCGCGCACGGGCGTCGCGCTCGCGGGTGACGGGCGCCTGATGAACTCCGGTCCGCTGAACGGGCTGAGCAAGTCCAACGCCATCCGTCGTGCCATCGAGCTGCTCGAGGAGCGCGGGCTGGGGCGTGCGGCGAAGAACTACCGCCTGCGCGACTGGCTGATCTCGCGGCAGCGCTACTGGGGTACGCCCATCCCGATCATCCACTGCGACGAGTGCGGCGAGGTCCCGGTGCCCGAGGCCGACCTGCCGGTGCGGCTGCCGGATGCCGCGGGGCTCGACCTGACCCCGAAGGGGTCGAGTCCGCTCGGCGCGGCCGAGGCCTGGTCGCGCGTCACGTGCCCGAGCTGCGGCGGCGAGGCGCGCCGCGACTCCGACACCATGGACACGTTCGTCGACAGCTCGTGGTACTTCCTCCGCTACCTCGACCCGAACGACGACTCGCGCGCCTTCGACCCGGCCGAGGCCGAGAAGTGGCTGCCCGTCGACCAGTACGTCGGCGGCGTCGAGCACGCGATCCTGCACCTGCTCTACGCGCGGTTCTTCACCAAGGTGCTGTTCGACCTCGGCTACCTGGGCTTCACCGAGCCGTTCACCTCGTTGCTCAACCAGGGCATGGTGATCATGGACGGCGCGAAGATGTCGAAGTCGAAGGGCAACCTCGTCGAGTTCGCATCCGAGCTCTCGGCGCACGGCGCCGACGCGCTGCGGGTCACGATGGCGTTCGCCGGCCCGCCCGAAGACGACGTCGACTGGGCGGATGTCTCGCCCGTCGGTGCCGCGAAGTTCCTCGCGCGCGCGTGGCGCATCTCGGGCGAGGTGACGTCGAGCCCCGACGTCGAGTGGAAGACGGGCGATCCCGCGCTCCGGCGCGTGACGCACCGCCTGCTCGCCGACGCGCCCGGACTCGCCGAGGCCTTCAAGTTCAACGTCATCGTGGCGCGCCTGATGGAGCTCGTGAACGCGACCCGCAAGGCCATCGACTCGGGTCCCGGCGCGGGCGACGCGGCGGTCCGCGAAGCGGCCGAGGTCACCGCGATGATCCTCGACCTCTTCGCGCCGTTCACCGCCGAGGACATGTGGCAGCGGCTCGGGTACGAGCCCACCGTCGCGAATGTCGTATGGCGCAAGGCCGACCCGGCGCTGCTCGTCGAGGAGTCGGTGACCGCGATCGTGCAGGTCGACGGCAAGGTCCGCGACCGGCTCGTGGTGTCGCCGAAGATCGGCGCCGACGAGCTCGAGGCCCTCGCACGCGCCTCGGCCGCCGTGGCCCGCTCGGTCGGAGAGCGCGAGATCGTGAACGTGATCGTGCGCGCGCCGAAGATCGTGAACATCGCGACGCGGGGCTGACGACCGGTCCTCAACACGGCGCGGGCTCGCCAGTTCGGGCATGCCGCGCCGGGCACCGCCGGTTCCGCGTCCGATGCCGCCGTAGCGTCGGGCCATGCCCGAGCCCGTCGCCGATCCGCTCGCCGCGCTCGACGGCAGTCGGGCGCGACCACGTGCCCGCGTCGCCGTGGGCGCGGCCGTCGCGCTGTTCGTGGTCGCCGTCGCGGTGTCGGCGATCGTCTCCTTCGCCGGTGGGGGCGGGGGAGCGCAAGGCGAGATCGTTCCCGCGGTCTCGGTCGACGGCACTGGCGAGGTCGACTCGAACGGTGCGACCGCCGCTGGCGATGAGACGGGGGGCGCGGCGGTCATCCTCGTGCACGTGCTCGGTGCGGTCGCCGAGCCCGGCATCGTCGAGCTGGCATCGGGTTCGCGCGTGGTCGACGCCGTCGCCGCGGCCGGCGGGCTCACGCCCGAGGCCGATCCCGGAGGGGTGAACCTGGCACGAGCGCTGGTCGACGGCGAACAGCTCGTCGTGCCGAAGGTCGGCGAGGTCCCGCCTCCCGCGGCCGGATCGGGCGGCGCGGATGCCGTCGGCGCGCCGGGGGCGGCCGGCAGCGGCCGCGTGAGCCTCAACAGCGCCGACGTCGCGGCGCTCGACACGCTGCCGCGGATCGGCCCCGCCCTCGCGCAGCGCATCATCGACTGGCGCGAGGTTAACGGGCCGTTCACCGACGTGTCGCAACTGCTCGAGGTCGCCGGCATCGGCGACGCCGTGTATTCGGGCCTGGTCGATCTCGTGAGCCTCTGAGGTGCGCGGCCACGACCTGCGGCTGATCTGCCCGGCGGTCGCCGCGTGGGCCGCAGCCTGGCTGGCGACCGGCGCGACGGACGTCGCGGCGCCGGTGTGGCTCGTGCCGGCCGCGTGCTGGGCGCTCGCCGCCGCCGCCCTCGTGATCCTGGTCGCCGGCGTCCGCGGCACCCGGCGGGGTCGGAGGGGTGCGATGTCGCCGCGCCCGCGACGGTCGTCATGGGTGATCCTCGGCGCGCCGGTCCTCGTGGCGATGGCGTGCGCCGGGCTGTCCGCGACCACGGCCGCAACGGCGCTCTCCGCACGGCAGTCGAGCCCGCTGCTCGAGGCGGCGGCGACCCGGCAGCCGATCGAGCTCACCGTGCGACTCGATTCCTCGCCTCGGCCGGAGACGGGGTCGCCCTGGGGCGGCGAGGGTTCGCAGCGCGCCCGCGCCACGCTGCTCGCCGTCGACGGGCGCGACGCGCCGGCGCTGGCGCTCGACGTCTCGATCCCCGACGTCGACGCGCCGTCTCCGCGGGTGGGCTTCGGCTCGCGGCTCGAGCTCGCCGGACGGGTCGGCGAGCTGCCCGGATCCGAGCGTGCGGCGTTCCGCTTCCGGGCGTCCGAGATCGTGGTCGTCGGCCCGGCGCCGCCGCTCGTCGCGTGGACCCATCCACTCCGCGCGGGTCTGGCCGACGGTGCCGAACGTCTCGGCGGCGACGGCGGCGCGCTGGTTCCAGGACTCGCCATCGGAGACACGTCGCGACTCCGGTCCGACCTCGAGGAGGCGATGGCCGGTGCGTCGCTCACCCACCTGACGGCGGTCAGCGGGGCGAACTGCGCGCTCGTGACGGCCCTCGCGTTCTGGGCCGCGGGCGCGATGCGCCTGCGTCGTTCGATCCGCGTGATCGTCGCGCTCGTGGCACTCGGGGGCTTCGTCGTGCTCGTCACGCCCGAGTCCAGCGTGGTCCGTGCGGCCGCGATGGCGGTCGTCGTGCTGGTCGCCTGCGCCACCGGCCGCACGGGCGGCGGCGTGCCGGCACTGGGACTCGCGACCATCGTGCTGCTGGTCGTCGACCCGTGGTACTCCCGGGACTTCGGGTTCGCGCTCTCGGTCTGCGCCACGGCGGGACTCGTGCTCGGATCCGGACCGCTCGCGGCGCTGCTCGGCCGCTGGATGCCACGGACGTTCGCCCTGGTGCTCGCGGTCCCGCTCGCGGCGCAACTCGCGTGCCAGCCGGTGCTCGTGCTGCTCGAGCCCGTCGTGCCCGTCTACGGGGTGCCCGCCAATCTCCTCGCCGCTCCCGCGGCACCGATCGCGACGATGGCTGGACTCGTCGGCTGCCTCCTCCTGCCGGTGCTGCCGTCGGCGGGGTTCGCGGCGCTCCAGGTCGCGTGGTTGCCGGCCTCATGGATCGCGCTCCTCGCGCGTGGTGTCGAGTCCATGCCGTTCCAAGCGGTGCCCTGGCTGCCCGACGCTGGCGGCGCCGTCCTCTGCGCCGCGTCCATCGGCGCGGGTGTCGTCCTCGCCGTGCGGTCTCGGCCGGGTCGGATCCCGCGCGCCGTCCGCGTGGCGGCCGCGATCACGCTCTGTCTGTCCCTCGCCGTGCCGGTCGGCGTCGCGGCGGGCCGGCCCGTCCTCGTGCACGCGACTCTTCCCGCTGACTGGGACGTGCTCCAGTGCGATGTCGGGCAGGGCGACGCCGTGCTGGTCCGCGACGGCGGGGCCGTCCTGCTCATCGACACCGGACCCGACCCCGCACGCCTCGCCGGGTGCCTCTCGCTCACGGGCGTGGACCGGCTCGACCTGGCGATCATCACCCACTGGGATGCCGACCACGCCGGAGGGGCAGAGGCGATCGCCGGCCGGGTCGACGTGGTCCTGCACGGCCCCCTCGACGGACGGCGCTCCGACCGGGCGCTCGACCCACTCGCGCGCGGAGGCGCAGAACTCGTCCAGGTCGGCGCGGGTGCGACCGGCCGGCTCGGCGACGCCCGATGGCGCGTGCTCTGGCCGCCGGCACGAGCCGATCCGGGCAACGACGCGAGCGTCGTGCTCGATCTCATCGCCGACGGCTACCGTGCGGTCTTCCTGGGCGACCTCGGCGCGGAGGCGCAGGCCGCCCTGCTCCGCGAGCACGACCTCGGGCGTGCCGATGTCGTGAAGGTCGCCCATCACGGCAGCGCGGATCAGGATCCGGCGCTCTACCGCGAGCTCGCAGCATCCGTCGGATTCATCGGCGTGGGTGCGGCCAACGGCTACGGCCATCCGACACCGAGCCTGCTCGGATTGCTCGCCGAGGTCGGTACCGTTCCGGTCCGCAGCGATCGCTCGGGAGCCGGCGCACTGGTCGTCGACGGGGGACGGTTCGCGCTCTGGTCGGAGCGCGGCGACCCGAGTGCGGTTTCGCCCGACGCTCAGGAGCGGATCGGTGTCACCCATCAGCCGGAGCGGCGGCCGTGGGGTCAGATGACAGCTCGTGGAAGGTCAGACCGTGCGGTCGCGTTCCCTCGGCGGTCGCCCGGCGGGGGGTCGGCGACCGTGGTCCAGGTGTCGGCGAGCACGATCCGGTCGCCGCCCGCTGCCTTGGCGTCGTACATCGCCAGGTCGGCGGCGCGAATGAGGTGCTCGGCGCTGAGACCGCTCGAAGGGGGAGCCCACGCGACGCCGATGCTCGCGTTCAGCCGTGAATGGGTCGACGCGACGTCATCCAGCCCGTGAAGCAGCTCGAGGACCCGGTGCGCGACCTCCATCGCGGCAGCGGGGTCGTCGGTGCGGCAGACGATCACGAACTCGTCACCGCCGAAGCGGGCGACCACGTCGCCGGCGCGCACGCCGGACAGCAGTCGGCGTCCAGCGTCATGGAGCAGGCGATCGCCGGCGTGGTGGCCCAAGCGGTCATTGACCTCCTTGAATCCGTCGAGGTCGACGAACAGCGTCGCGCAACCGACCTCGCCCACGATGGTGGACAGCTCCAACTCCAGAAGGCGCCGGTTGGGCAGACCGGTCACGTCATCATGGGTCGCGGCATGCGCCAGACGATTCTGCAGTCGCAGGGTCGCGAGGGCCTGTGCTGCCTGTCCCGCGAGGGCTTCCGCGAGCGGGGCGGCTTCATCGTCGAAGGTGCGGACGTGATGGAACCAGCTGATGAACGCGCCGAAGTCCATCTCCTCGTGATGGAGCGGTGCCGCGATCAGCGCGTGAACGCCGGCGGCCCGCATCTCTGCGCCCAGGTCGGGAAGCAGGAGCTCGCCATCCTCCGGCCCGACGACCTTGATGGTTCGGCGCGGCACGCTCACCAAGCTGATCAGCGATTCGTAGTCCACCCGCCCGTCGAAGGGGTCGTGGCCGGCGGCGAGGGTGCTCGACCCGCCGGGTTGGTGCAGGTAGACCGCGGAGTGCTCGGCGCGGTATGCGCGCGTCGCCGTGTCCGCGAGGATCATCGCCAGCCGCTCTTCGGAGGTGGCCGTCGAGAAGGCCACGGAGGAATCCATCACCAGCTCGAGACGCGCCCGAGTGCGATCGGCGAGAGCATGGCTCCGGCGAAGTTCGCACAGGGCTCGCCAGCGCTCCGAGGCCTCCGACAACACGAGCATCTCGTGCCCGTCGCCCTCAGAACGCGTAACCATGACGGCCTTGCTCGGGCGTCGCTTGTCGAGCATCATCCACGGTCCTGGCCCGCTTCCCGCGGGGAACAGGTCGTCGTGCGCCTGGATCAGGAACTCCTCGAGCGGCCTGCCGACGATGTGCTCGGCTCCCAGGCCCAGCCATGCGCAGAACCAGTCGTTCGCGTGCGAGACCTCGTGCCCCGCGCCGATGCGCACGACGCCGACCGGAAGCGCATCAATCGCATCCACCACCGCTGCTCCTGTCCAGCGACCCGGAGGAGCCCGGCGCTCGTGTGTTTCCGACCCAGCTTTGCGCTGCGAAGCGGTTCGACTCTAACAGCGCGCTGCGATCGGAGCGAGATGATCCCGCGATCGGTGTCGCCGGGCCTCCGTAGACTGGTGCGGGCTCTGCAGCACGTGCAGGCGGAGGGAGAGTCGTGGCGGCACGCGGAGGAACGGCGAAGGCGAAGGTCGCGATCCCGCAGCTCGCGTGGAAGGCGGCGCGAGCGGCGCCGATCGTGCTCATCTCCGGCCCGGAAGACGTGCTCGCCGAGCGCGCCTCGACGATGCTGCGCGATGCCCTGCGTGCAGACGACCCGTCGCTCGAGGTCAGCGACCTCGAGGCCGACGGGTACGCACGCGGCACGCTGATCACTCTCGCGAGCCCGTCGCTCTTCGGCGAGCCGCGGCTCATCCGCGTCAGTGGAGTCGAGAAGGCCAGCGACGAGTTCCTCGCCGATGCGCTCGACTACCTCGCCGATCCCGCCGACGGCACCACCGTGGTGCTGCGCCACCGAGCCGGCATGCGCGGCAAGAAGCTGCTCGACGCGATCCGCGCGGGCGAGGGCGGCGGCGTCGAGATCGTGTGCGCCGAACTGCGCAAGGACTCCGAGAAGCAGGATTTCGCCGCCGACGAGTTCCGGCTCGCCCGCCGACGCATCGCGCCAGCGGCGCTCCGAGCGCTCGTCGCGGCCTTCAGCGACGACCTCGGCGAGCTGGCCGCCGCGTGCCGGCAGCTGATCGCCGACGTCCCCGGCGACGTCGACGAGGCGACCGTCGCGAGATACTACGGCGGTCGCGTCGAGACCACGTCGTTCGAGGTCGCCGATGCCGCGATCGCCGGACGGCACGGCGAGGCGCTCATCGCGCTTCGCCACGCGCTCGACTCCGGTGCCGATCCGGTTCCCATGGTCGCGGCGTTCGCCATGAAGGTGCGCACCATGGCCAAGGTCGCCGGCGCACGCGGCGCGGCGGCCGGCGCACTCGGCCTCGCGCCATGGCAGGTCGATCGAGCCCGACGCGACCTCATGGGCTGGACCGATGAGGGCCTCGGATCCGCGATCCAGGCGCTCGCGGCCGCCGACGCCGCGGTCAAGGGCGCCGAGCGCGACCCGGTCTTCGCCCTCGAGCGGCTCATCGGTGTCATCGCGGCGCGCGGGATCGTCGACGCCTGACGGCTCCCGCCCGCGCCCACGCGCGCACTCACCGCGCGCTTCGACCGCGCGGACGCCGAGCGGAGACGACGAAGGCCCCGCACCGGACGGTGGGGGCCTTCGAACGAACGGCTCGGATCAGAGCGCGGCGACCTGCTTCGCGATGGCCGACTTGCGGTTCGCGGCCTGGTTGCGGTGGATGACGCCCTTGCTCACGGCCTTGTCGAGCTTGCGCGTCGCGACGCGGAGGGCAGCGGTCGCCTTCTCCTTGTCGCCGGCGGCGACGGCCTCGCGCGCAGCGCGGACGACGGTCTTCAGCTCGCTCTTGACGGCCTTGTTGCGCTCCTCGGCCTTGCGGTTGGTGCGGATGCGCTTGATCTGCGACTTGATGTTTGCCACGTGGTTCGTCTTTCGTGTGTTCTGCGGGTACCGGAGTGAGTGCCGCAATCGGTAGAGGGGCCGTCGCGGCGCATCGTGCGGGGTGGGACCCACACGCAAGCCAACAGGCAACGATACCAGCTAGGGCCGGGCGGCACCAATGCGGGCGGCGCCCAGCCGCGCCGCGGTTCGGCGGCGCCGGGCAGCGCGCGCCTCGAGTTCGGCGACCGCGCCGAGCACCGCCGCGGCGAAGTCGTCGGGGCGCACGAGGCTGACCAGGTGGGTGGCGCGGTCGATGAGCACGAGGTGGCCGTCGCGGGCCGCCCGGGTCATCCGGCGCTCCTCGAGCCGGAAATGGTCCATGCGGCCGTTGACGAACCAGATCGGCACCTCGACGGCCGCGATCGCGCGCTCGACGTCGAGCTCGGCCACGGCCGCGAGCGCGGGCTGCATGACGTCGAGCGCGACACCGCCCGCGAGCACGTCGTCGACGGCCGAGGGGGAGAGGAACAGCCGGGCCATCGCGTCGTTCAGGCCGCGGCCGCGATCGGGAAGGCGGCCGATCACCGCCGCGATCGCCGCGTATCCCCGGAGCGCCCACCCACGCGGCCGCGTCCCGCACGCCGCGGCGACGAGTCCGTCGATGCGATCGCGATGGCGCGCCGCGTACTCGATCGCGACGTACCCGCCGAGGCTCAGCCCGACCAGCAGACGCGGCGCCCCACCGTCAGTCTCATCGGATCGACCGACGGCCTCGTCGATGGCGCGCATGGCGGCCTCGATCGTGAACGCCTCGTCGATCCGGGCGCCATGACCCGGCAGGTCGACGGGGATCACCTCGAGGTCGTGCCGCTCGAGTCGCGCGACCTGCCCCCGCCACATGGTGGCGGACGTGCGGATGCCGTGCACGAGGATGACGCGGGCGCGCGGCATCCGTCAGCCCGCCCTGATCGCGCCGAGCTCGCGGGCCCTCGCCACCGCCGCGGTGCGCGAGCCGACGCCGAGCTTGGTGAAGATGTGCACGAGGTGCGACTTGACGGTCGCCTCGCTGAGGAACAGCGCCTTCCCGATCTCGCGGTTGGTGCTGCCGGCCGCGACGAGCTGCAGCACCTCGGCCTCGCGCACGGTCAGCCGCTGGTCGGCACTGCGCTGCGATTCGTCGAGGCGCGACGCGACGGCAGGGGCGAGCGCCGACTCGCCGGCCGCCGCGGCCCGGATCGCCGCGACGAGCTCGCCGGGCGGGGCGTCCTTGAGCAGGTACCCGCTCGCTCCGGCCTCGATCGCGCCGAGGATGTCGGCGTCGGTGTCGTAGTTCGTCAGCACGAGCACGCGCGGGGAGTCGGGGAGCGACCTGATGCGGCGGGTGGCCTCCACGCCCTGCAGCGAGCCCGGGAACTGCAGGTCCATCAGCACGAGGTCGATGCCGGGGCTGGCGGCGAGGCGCACGGCCTCCTCGGCGGACGCGGCCTCGCCCGTGACCTCGAGGTCGGGCTCGGCCTCGAGCAGCGCGCGCATGCCGGCGCGCACGACGGGGTGATCGTCGCTCAGCAGGAGCCGGATCACGCGGCCACCGCCGGGATCCGCACGGACAGCGCCGTTCCGCCGCCTGGCCTGGACTCGACGTCGGCGGTACCGCCGAGGTTCTCGGCGCGCTGCCGGATCGCCCGGAGGCCGAACGACGGCTCGCCCGCGCGCTCGCCCTCCAACAGGACGGGGTCGAAGCCCACGCCGTCGTCGACGACGTCGAGCGCGACCTCGTCGCCGAGGTAGCTGAGCGTCAGCTCGGCGCGCGCCGCATCGGCGTGCTTGACGACGTTCGAGAGCGAGCCCTGCGCGATCCGCAGCAGCGTCGCCTCGATCGACATGGGAAGGGCGACCGGCTCGCCGCTCATCGAGAACGACACGCGAGTACGCGAGCCCGCCTGCGCCGACTGCTCGTTCGTGGCGTCGGCGAGGCGACGGAGCGCGGCGGGCAGGGTGCGTTCGTCGAGCGCGGGCGGCGTGAGCTCCCGGATGAACCGGCGGGTCTCCTGGAGGTTGTCGGCCGCGGTCTCGCGGGCGAGTCTCAGCTTGTCCCGCGTGCCCTCGTCGGCGACGTCGCGTTCGGCCGCGTGCAGCAGCATCTGGATCGACGAGAGCCCCTGCGCGACGGTGTCGTGGATCTCGCGTGCGATGCGCTCGCGTTCGGCGAGCGTGCCCGCCTCGCGGCTCGCCGCGGCGAGCTCCTCGCGCGTGGCGAGCAGGTCGAGGATGAGCGCCTGGCGCTCGCGCGACTCCACGGCCATGGCCCGGTAGCCCAGGCCGATGATGACGGCCACACCGGCGGAGATCAGGGGGCCGACCACGCTGCCGACCTCGAATCCGAGGTGCGACGTCGAACCCCACACGCTCAGCACGAACGTCACCGCCACGAGCGGCACGCTCCAGCGCGCCGGGAGGACGTGCAGCTCGATGAAGAACAGCGGGAAGGCGAGGAACGCGGCATCGGGCGTCAGAGCCGCGAGCCCGAGCCAGAGGCCGAGCAGCATCACGAGCCATCCGGCGCGCATCCACGGCGTGATCACCTGGTGGGCGGTGACGATGCCGACCGCGTAGGTGCCGAGGAACGCGATCGACAGGATGACGATCGCGACGAGGTCCTCGCTGCCGACGACCGCCGCCCGGGCGGCCACGAAGATCGTGAGGCCGACGACGAGAACGTGGAGGCCGACGCGCAGCGAGGTGAACACGGGCCGCAGCGCCGATGGCTGCACCCGTCCGACGAGGGGGGCATCGAGCACGGTCATGGTGCGATTCAGCCTAGTGACCGCCCCCTTCCGCGGCATCCGTCGAAAGTGCGATCTGCCGCATGGGAGAATCGTCGGGATGTCTCCGAGAGCCGCTCACCCCCCGGTGCCCGCCGCCACCGATCCCGCGCTGATCCGCAACTTCTGCATCATCGCGCACATCGACCACGGCAAGTCGACGCTCGCCGACCGCATGCTCCAGATCACCGGCGTCGTGGCCGACCGCGACATGCGGGCGCAGTACCTCGATCGCATGGACATCGAGCGCGAGCGCGGCATCACGATCAAGAGCCAGGCCGTGCGCATGCCCTGGCAGCACGGCGAGACGTCGTACGCCCTGAACATGATCGACACGCCCGGCCACGTCGACTTCAGCTACGAGGTCTCGCGCTCGCTCGCGGCGTGCGAGGGCGCCATCCTGCTCGTCGACGCGGCGCAGGGCATCGAGGCGCAGACGCTCGCCAACCTCTACCTCGCGCTCGAGAACGACCTCGAGATCATCCCCGTGCTCAACAAGATCGACCTGCCGGCCGCCGAGCCCGAGAAGTACGCGAAGGAGCTCGCCGACCTGATCGGCGGGTCGCCCGACGACGTGCTGCGCGTCTCCGGCAAGACCGGCATGGGCGTCGAGGACCTGCTCGACCGCGTCGTCGAGCGCATCCCGGCGCCCGTCGGCAACGCCGATGCCCCGGCGCGCGCCATGATCTTCGACTCCGTCTACGACAGCTACCGCGGCGTCGTCACCTACGTGCGCATGGTCGACGGCCAGCTCAACCCGCGCGAGCGCATCCAGATGATGTCGACCAAGGCGACGCACGAGATCCTCGAGATCGGCGTGAGCGCACCCGAGCCCACGCCCACCAAGGGACTCGGCGTCGGCGAGGTCGGATACCTCATCACGGGCGTGAAGGACGTGCGCCAGTCGAAGGTCGGCGACACGGTGACCACGGCGGTCAAGTCCGCGAGCGAGCCGCTCGCCGGGTACACCGAGCCGCTGCCCATGGTGTTCTCGGGCCTGTACCCGATCGACGGCAGCGACTATCCCGAGCTGCGCGAGGCGCTCGACAAGCTCAAGCTGTCGGATGCCGCGCTCGTCTACGAGCCCGAGACCTCGGTCGCCCTCGGCTTCGGCTTCCGCGCCGGGTTCCTCGGCCTCCTGCACCTCGAGATCGTGACCGAGCGCCTGCGTCGCGAGTTCGGTCTCGACATCATCAACACGGCGCCGTCGGTGGTCTACGAGGTCACGACGGAGGACAAGAAGACCGTCACCGTGACGAACCCGAGCGAGTTCCCGACCGGCGGCAAGATCGCCGAGGTCCGCGAGCCCATGGTCAAGGCGGCCATCCTCGCGCCCAAGGACTACGTCGGCACCATCATGGAGCTCTGCCAGTCGCGCCGCGGCAACCTGCTCGGCATGGAGTACCTCGGCGAGGACCGGGTCGAGATCCGCTACAACATGCCCCTCGGCGAGATCGTGTTCGACTTCTTCGACCAGCTGAAGTCGAAGACGGCCGGCTACGCGAGCCTCGACTACGAGCCCTCGGGCGAGCAGGCCGCCGACCTCGTGAAGGTCGACATCCTGCTGCAGGGCGAGCAGGTCGACGCGTTCAGCGCCATCGTGCACCGCGACAAGGCCTACGCCTACGGCGTGCTCATGACCGGCCGCCTGCGCGAGCTCATCCCGCGGCAGCAGTTCGAGGTGCCGATCCAGGCCGCGATCGGCGCGCGCATCATCGCCCGCGAGTCCATCCGGGCGATGCGCAAGGACGTGCTGGCGAAGTGCTACGGCGGCGACATCACCCGCAAGCGCAAGCTCCTCGAGAAGCAGAAGGAGGGCAAGAAGCGCATGAAGATGGTCGGCCGCGTCGAGGTCCCCCAGGAGGCGTTCATCGCCGCGCTCTCGGGCGAGACCGAGAAGAAGGACGCCAAGAAGTAGGCGTTCCGACGCGGTCAGGGCCGTTCCGTAGAATCGACGGATGACTCGCCGGAGCACCTTCACCGACCAGTCCGTCACGTACGGCGCCATCGGCGCCACCCTCGACCCCGACCTGCTGCGCTATCCGCCCGCCGGGTTCCGGCCCGCGGAGGACTCCGTGAAGCTCGGATCGGGCAGGGACCGCTTCGATCGGGCTGCCGAGGAGCTGATGACGTGGGGTGTTCAAAAGGGCGCCGGGTTCGAGGTCGTCGACGTGGCGCCGGGCACGGGCGCGCAGTACACCGGCATCACGTACGGTCCCGACGGGGCGCCGCTCGCCGATCAGCCGTCCGCCCGCGTCGAGCAACGGTACGGGCCCGACGGCACGCCGTATGTCGGCGCCGGCATGACGGCGACGCTCAAGCCGCGCGGGCGGCGCCGCGCACGCGGCATCCCGATGCTCGTGGTCTACGTGATCGACGAGCCCGAGCGCGTCGGCTTCGCGTACGGCACGACCGGTGACGCACCCGAGAGCGGCGAGGAGTCGTTCATCCTCGAGCACCGCGACGACGACACGGTGTGGCTGACGATCCGGTCGGTGCTCGAGCCACGCGGCGGCATCCGGCGGATCTTCGCACCGGCGATCCGCCGTCGCCGGCGCGAGTTGACCACGCGCGAGCTGCGGGCGCTGCATCCCGCATACGCCTGACGATGGCGGGCGCACTTCCCCTCGCCGACCCGGCGCCCGCCGACGGCCTGCTTCCCGCCGTCGCGACGACCGCTGCCATGGGCCGCGCATTCGGCGTCTACGTGCACGTGCCGTTCTGCCGTGTCCGGTGCGGGTACTGCGACTTCAACACCTACACCGCGGGCGAGCTGCGCGGCACCTCGCAGGCGCGGTACGCCGACCAGGCGATCGCCGAGCTGCGCTTCGCGCGGGGCGTGCTCGCGGCATCCGGCGCCCCCGACCGCCAGGCCGACACGGTGTTCTTCGGCGGCGGCACGCCGACGCTGCTGCCGGCCGCCGACCTCGTCCGCATGCTCGATGCGATCCGCGACGAGTTCGGGATCGCGGATGGCGCCGAGGTGACCACCGAGGCCAACCCCGACTCGGTCGACGCCGACGACCTGAGACGGCTGGCCGACGGCGGGTTCACGCGCGTCTCCTTCGGCATGCAGTCGGCCGTGCCCCACGTGCTCGCGGCGCTCGACCGGACGCACGACCCCGCGCGCGTCCCCATGGTGGTGCGCTGGGCCCGCGAGGCCGGGCTCGACGTCAGCCTGGACCTCATCTACGGCACGCCGGGGGAGTCGCTCGACGACTGGCGCCGGAGCCTCGAGGCCGTCATCGCGGAGCGGCCCGACCACGTCAGCGCCTACGCGCTCATCGTCGAGGACGGCACGAAGCTCGCGCGGCAGATCCGGCGCGGCGAGCTCGCGGCGCCCGACGACGACCTCTCGGCCGACATGTACGAGCTGGCCGACGACCTGCTCGCCGCGGCGGGCTACGGATGGTACGAGGTGTCGAACTGGGCGACGGATGCCGCGCATCGCTCTCGCCACAACCTCGGCTACTGGCGCGGCGACGACTGGTGGGGCGTCGGCCCGGGTGCGCACAGCCATGTCGGCGGCGTGCGGTGGTGGAACGCGAAGCACCCGTCCGCATACGCGGACCGCCTGGCCGCGGGCGTGTCGCCGGCGGTCGGCCGCGAGACCCTCGACGGCGCCGCCCGGGAGACCGAGCGCGTGCTGCTCGCGACCCGCATCCGCGACGGCATCGAGGTCGGCTCGCTCCACGCGGGCGGCCGGCACGCCGTCGCCGGGCTCATCGCCGACGGCCTCGTGGACGCGCGAACCGCCCTCGCCGGTCGGCTGACGCTGACGCGACGAGGGCGGTTGCTCGCGGATGCCGTCGTGCGACGGCTGCTCGCTGCTAGCTGACGAACTTGATCGACAGCGGGTAGGTGTACGGCTGACCCTGGTTGGCCTTCACGGCCGCGATGATGCTGAACACGATCGTGACGACCCAGATCGCGATCGACAGGAAGATGCCGATGATGAGCACCCACAGGATGCCGGCGACGATGTTCGCGATGAGCATCGTGATCTGGAAGTTCAGCGCGGTCGCCGAGTGCTCGCGCACGAAGTTGCCGCGGTCCTTGAGGACCAGGTAGCCGACCAGCGCCGGGACGAACGAGAAGAAGATGCCGCCGACGTGGATGAGCGTCGCCCACAGACGCTGGTCCTGGGGGCTCATGGCGACGTTCTGCTGCCCGGGCTGCTGGTAGCCGGGCTGCGCCTGGTAGCCCGGGTCGCCCGCGGGCGGAGGGGGCGTCGGACCGCCCGGCGGCGGAGGCGTCGTGCCGCCGGGCGGCGGCGGAGGCGTGGTTCCCCCGGGCGGCGGGGTGGGAGGCGTGGGAGGTGGTGCGTCGGACATGATGCTGGCTCCTTGGAAGGTCGCGCCCGGATCGCGGGTCGTTGTGATCATGCTGGCACAGCGCGACGCGCCGGTCGAGGCATGCCCGACCGGCGCGTCGCGGGCCGCCAAGCGGCGGATTACTTGATGAGGCGGATGGCGAAGGGGTAGCGGTAGTGCTGGCCCTCCTTGGCCTTGAGGAAGCCGAGGACGGAGAAGACTACCACGGCCGCCCACAGCGCGAGGTAGAGCAGGCTCGCCACGAACCCGAAGAGGCCGAACGTCACGGCCGTGAGGATCGACGAGACGATGAACAGCGCGACCCAGCCGATCAGCGCGGTGATCTGGAAGTTCAGCGCCTCTTTCGACTCGGTCGCCGTGAAGCGGCCGCGGTCCTTGAAGACGAGCCAGATGATCAGCGACGGCAGGATGCCGAGGATGCCGCCGAGGTGCGCGAACGATCCCCACTGGACGTCCTGCTCCTGCGAGAGGGGGGCGCCAGCCTCGGCGGCGGCCGGCTGCGGAGCGGCGTTCGGGTCGTGCGGGGGGACGCTGGGGTCGGTCATGGTGACTGCCTTTCGGATCGGGAAGCGCGCGCCTGCCGCGGAAGGGGGATGCGGGCATGGTGCTGCGGGACGATGCACACGCTACTGCCGCGCCGATCGGGGCGGCAACGGTGCCGTCCCTGAATGTCGCGATATGATTAGCAGTCACGTGAGCCGAGTGCTAAAGCTCGGCGCGCCCCGTACGACGGTCGAGGGAAGCGAGGGCCATGGTCTCCGAACGCAGTCTCGCCGTGCTCCGCGCGATCGTGCAGGACTACGTCGCCTCCCGCGAGCCCGTCGGCTCGAAGACGATCGTCGAGCGGCACGCGTTCGGCGTGTCGGCCGCGACCATCCGCAACGACATGGCCGTCCTCGAAGAGGAGGAGCTGATCGCCGCTCCGCACACCTCGTCGGGCCGCATCCCGACCGACAAGGGCTACCGCGTGTTCGTCGACCAGCTCGCCGACGTCCGCCCGCTCACCAGTGCACAGCGGCAGGCGATCGAGACCTTCCTCGGCGAGTCGACCGATCTCGACGAGCTCCTCGCGCGCACCGTGCGGCTGGTCTCCCAGCTCACGAAGCAGCTCGCGGTCGTGCAGTACCCGAGCTTCCAGCGGGCTCGCGTACGCCACGTCGAGCTCGTCTCGCTCGCGCCCACGCGCGTGCTGTGCATCCTGATCTCCGACACCGGGCAGGTCGAGCAGCGCCTCGCCGAGCTCGACCACCCCGCCGACGACGAGACGCTCGGACGGCTGCGCAACCGCCTCAACGAGGTGGCCGCCGGCCTGACGATGACGGATGCCGCGACCGCGCTCTCGGCCGAGACCGCGAGCGCCGACCGGGCGCACGCCGAGGTCCTCCGCACGCTCGCGGCGACGCTCGCCGACCAGGCGGCGTTCACGCGGAGCGACCGGCTCGTCGTGGCCGGCGCCGCGAACCTCGTGCGGACCGAGCAGGACTTCTCGGGGAACATCCTCGGGGTCATCGAGGCGATCGAGGAGCAGGTCGTCATCCTCAAGCTGTTCGGCGAGCTGGCCTCGGAAGACGGCATCACCGTCCGGATCGGCCGCGAGAACGCCGCGTACGGTCTCGGCGACACGTCCGTCGTGTCGAGCTCGTTCGAGATCCCGGGCCGCGACGTGTCACGGCTCGGCATCGTCGGCCCCACCCGCATGGACTACTCGCAGAGCATGGCCGCGGTGCGCGCCGTCGCTCGCTACCTCTCCCGCACGCTCGGCGAGCGCTGAACCGCGCGGAGCCGCCTGACGCGGCATCCGCTACCGGCAAATTCGAAAGGAACCCGCCTGCAGTGGCCGACCACTACGAGGTCCTCGGCGTCTCTCGCGACGCCACCCCCGACGAGATCAAGAAGGCCTACCGCCGACTCGCGCGCGAACTGCACCCCGACGTGAACCCCGGCGCCGAGGCGTCCGAGCGGTTCAAGCAGGTCACGCACGCGTACGACGTGCTCTCCGATCCCAAGCAGCGCCAGCAGTACGACCTCGGCGGCGACCAGGGCGGGTTCTCGGGCGCCGGCTTCGGCGGGTTCGGCGACATCTTCGAGACGTTCTTCGGCGCCGGCCAGGCGAGTCGTGGCCCGCGGTCGCGCCGCGAGCGCGGCCAGGACGCGCTCATCCGGCTCGAGGTGAGCCTCGACGAGGTGATCTTCGGCACCCACCGCGACCTCGAGGTCGACACCGCGGTCACATGCGAGACCTGTCACGGCTCGTGCTGCCAGCCGGGCACCTCGCCCGTCACGTGCGACATCTGCGGCGGCAGCGGCCACATCCAGCGCTCGGTGCGGTCGCTGCTCGGCAACGTGATGACCTCGAGCCCGTGCGGTTCGTGCCGCGGATACGGCACGATCATCGCGACGCCGTGCGTGACGTGCCAGGGCCAGGGGCGCGTGCGTGCGCGCCGCACGGTGCCGGTCGACGTGCCCGCCGGCGTCGACACCGGAGTTCGGCTGCAGATGCCGGGCTCGGGCGAGGCGGGACCCGCCGGCGGCCCGAACGGCGACCTCTACCTCGAGGTCAAGGTGCGCAACCACGACGTCTTCAGCCGCAACGGCGACGACCTGCTCTGCACGCTCGAGGTGCAGATGACCGACGCCGTGCTCGGCACGACCGCGAAGGTCGAGGCGCTCGACGGCGACGTCGACCTCGAGCTCAAGGCGGGCGTCCAGAGCGGCGAGATCCTCACCGTCAAGGACCGCGGGATCACGCACCTCCGCGGCGGCGGCCGCGGCGACCTCAAGGTCGCGGTGCATGTCGTCACGCCCACCAAGCTCAGCCACAAGGAGCGCGAGCTCGTGCAGCAGCTCGCCAAGGTGCGCAAGGCGCAGCCGCCGCAGCTGGGGCACTTCCAGCAGGGGCTGTTCGCGCGGCTGCGCGACCGGTTCCTCGGCTGACGGCGGCGATCGGGCGGATGGCGCGATGAGCAGCCTCTACCTCGACGAGTCGCTCGACCTCGCCGCGGTCGGGCGCGGCGACGCGGTGACCCTCCTCGGCGACGAGGCGCGCCATGCGGTCACGGTCGCGCGCGTGCGCGCGGGCGAACGCGTCTCCGTCGGCGACGGACGCGGGCGCGTGGTGACCGGCGTCGTCGCGACCGCCGAGGGGCGTCGGCTCGAGCTGGCCGTCGACGAGGTCTGCGACGAGGCCGAGCCCTCCCCGCGGCTCACGCTCGTCCAGGCGCTCGCGAAGGGCGACCGCGACGAGCTGTCCGTGCAGGCCGCGACCGAGCTCGGCGTCGATCGCATCGTGCCCTGGTCGGCGGGCCGGTCGGTCTCGCGCTGGGACGGGCCGAAGGCCGAGAAGGGTCGCGCGCGCTGGTCGAGCATCGTGCGCGAGGCGGTCAAGCAGTCCATCCGTGCGTGGATCCCCCCGGTCGAGCCCGTCGCCTCCACGCGCGAACTTCCCGCGCGACTTGCCGGCGAGCGGATGCTGCTGCTCGTGCCCGGCGCGGCGACGCCGTTGTCCGCCATCCGCCCCGATGGCCGGGACCTCGCGCTCGTCGTCGGGCCCGAGGGCGGAATGGACCCCGCCGAGATCGAGCGCCTGCGCGAGGCCGGTGGCGAACCGGTTCGCCTCGGGGCGGGCGTGCTGCGCACCTCGACCGCAGGGCCCGCCGCGATCGCGGTGCTCTCCGTCGCGCTCGGGCGGTGGTGACCCATCGCTCGCTACGATGGGGGGATGAGCGGAACGGGTGAGCCCACGATCTTCGAGCGCATCGCCGCGGGCGAGATCCCGGCCCGGATGGTGCTCGAGACCGACCGCGTGATCGCGTTCCACGACATCTCGCCGCAGGCGCCCGTCCACGTCATCGTGACGCCCCGCGAGGGTCGTCACCGCGACGTGGTCGAACTCGCCGCGGCCGACCCCGAACTGCTCGCCGAACTGGTCGCGACCGCCAAGCGCATCGCCGACGAGCTGACCGACGGCGAGTTCCGGCTCATCTTCAACACCGGCCCCGCCGCGGGGCAGACCGTGTTCCACGTGCACGCGCACCTCCTCGGCGGAGGGCTCAAGGAGGGATCGCTTGCCGGCTGACGACCTGGGCGACACGCCGCTGCCCGCATCCGAGCTCCGAGCCGACGAGGAGCGGCTGCACATTGACGGCATCGCCATGGTGCGGCTCCTCGGCCCGCAGGATCGCCTGCTCACGAGCATCGAGCACGAGTACCCCGGCGTCGACGTGCACGTGCGCGGCAACGAGATCGCCATCCGCGGCGAGCCCGGCGACCGAGCCCGGGTGCGCCGCCTGATCGAGGAACTCCTCGAGCTCGTCCGCGGCGGCGAGGACCCGACGCCCATCGAAGTGAGGAGCTCAGCCCGCATGCTCGACGCCGATCCGTCATCCCGTCCGTCCGACACGCTCGGCCAGGTGATCGTCTCCAGCCGGGGCAAGTCGATCCGGCCGAAGACCGAGGGCCAGCGCGCCTACGTCGACGCGATCGACGAGTTCACCATCGTGTTCGGGATCGGGCCCGCGGGCACGGGCAAGACCTACCTGGCCATGGCGAAGGCCGTTCAGGCGCTGCAGCGCAAGGAGGTCAACCGCATCATCCTCACGCGGCCGGCCGTCGAGGCCGGGGAGCGGCTCGGGTTCCTGCCGGGCACGCTGACCGACAAGATCGACCCGTACCTGCGCCCGCTGTACGACGCGCTCAACGAGATGATGGACCCCGAGCTCGTGCCGAAGCTGCTCGCCTCGGGCACGGTCGAGGTGGCGCCGCTGGCGTACATGCGCGGCCGCACCCTCAACGACTCGTTCGTCGTGCTCGACGAAGCCCAGAACACCACGCCCGAGCAGATGAAGATGTTCCTCACCCGGCTGGGATTCGGGTCGAAGATGGTGGTCACCGGCGACATCACGCAGGTCGACCTCCCAGGCGGTGCGTCGGGCCTGCGGCTGGTCACCCGCATCCTCGACCACGTCGATGACATCCACTTCGCGCGGCTCACGAGCGACGACGTCGTGCGGCACTCGCTGGTCGGGCGCATCGTCGACGCCTACACCGAGTACGACCAACGCCAGCAGGCGGCCCGGTTCGAGCGCGAGCAGGCGCGCGAGTTCGCCAACCGCGCCGAGCGGCGCAGCGCCGACCGGCGCACGCCGCAGGGTCCGCGCGACCACCTGCCCCGCAAGAGACCGTCCTGAACAGGAGCCCCGTGAGCATCGAGATCAACAACGAGTCGGCCATCGAGGTCGACGAGGCGGCGCTGCAGCGGCTGGCGGTGTACGCACTCGATGCCATGCACGTGCATCCCGACGCCGAGCTCGCGATCGTGCTCGTCGACGAGGGGGCGATGGAGCAGCTCCACGTGCAGTGGATGGATGAGCCCGGTCCGACCGACGTGCTGAGCTTCCCGATGGACGAGCTGCGCCCGGGCACCGAGGACCAGCCCTCGCCCCCCGGACTGCTCGGCGACGTGGTGCTGTGCCCGCAGGTGGCGGAGTCCCAGGCCCGGACGGCCGGTCACGCGCTGCTCGACGAGCTGCTCCTGCTGACCACCCACGGCATCCTGCACCTGCTGGGCTTCGACCACGCCGAGCCCGATGAGGAGAAGGAGATGTTCGGGATCCAGCGCGACATCCTCGTCGGATTCTCGATGCAGGAGCGCCGTCGCTGACCATGCTGCCCTGGCTCTTCCTCGCGGCGGCGTTCGTGCTCGTCGCCTTCGGCGGCCTGATGGCCGCGGTCGACTCCGCGATCGGCGTGGTCTCGCGGGCCGACATCGTCGACCTCTCGATCGACGCGCGTGCCGGGCGCTCCCTGCGCGCGATCGCCGACGACCCCGGCGCACACGTGAACGCCGTCAACTTCATGCGCATCCTCGCCGAGACGACGGCGGCCGTACTCGTCACGCTCGCGTTCACCTTCTTCCTCGACGACGTGTGGCTCGTGCTGCTCGTGTCGGCGCTCGTCATGACCGCGGTCTCGTTCGTGCTCGTGGGCGCGAGCCCGCGCAGCGTGGGCCGGGCTCATCCCGACGCGGTGCTGCGCCTGTCGGCTCCGCTGGTCCGGTTCGTGCGCGTGCTGCTCGGCCCGCTGGCCAACGCGCTCGTCTCGCTCGGCAACCGCGTCACGCCCGGTCGCATCCGCTTCGCGGGCGTCTCGAGCGAGGAGCAGCTGCTGAGCATGGTCGACGAGGCGACCGAGCTCGAGGTCCTCGAGCAGGGAGACCGCGAGCTCATCCACTCGATCTTCGAGTTCAGCGACACGCTCGTGCGCGAGGTCATGGTGCCGCGCACCGACATGGTCACCATCGAGACCACCGCGCACCTTCCGCAGGCGATGGCCCTGTTCCTCAAGGAGGGCTACTCGCGCATCCCCGTCATCGACCGCGAGGTCGACGACGTGATCGGCATCCTGTACCTGCGCGACCTCGCGCGGCTCGGATTCGAGCGGCCGCTCGATGCCGAGACGCTGACGGTCGGCGACCTCGCGCGACCGGCGTCGTTCGTCCCCGAGTCGATGCGGGCCGATGCGCTGCTGCGTCAGATGCAACTCGAGTCCAACCACCTGGCGATGGTCGTCGACGAGTACGGCGGCATCGCCGGCCTCGTGACCCTGGAGGACCTCATCGAGGAGCTCGTCGGCGACATCTCCGACGAGTACGACCGCGAGGCCGCGCAGGTGGAAGAGCTGGGCGACGGGCGATACCGCGTGAACGCCCGGCTGCCCGTCGACGAGCTCGGCGAGCTCTTCGGGCTCGACCTCGAGGACGAGGACGTCGACTCCGCCGGCGGCCTGCTCGCCAAGGAGCTCGGCCACCTGCCGCAGCGCGGCGATCGGGCGTCCGTCAGCGGGCTGCTGCTCGAGGCCGAGCGCACCGAGGGGCGACGCAAGCGCATCGCGACGATCCTCGTCGAGGCCGACCAGGCGCTCATCGACGTGCGCACCGCGTTCGCGGGCGACGCCACCGCAGACCAGGGGGATCGACCATGACCGACTACCGCGCCGGATTCGTCTCGTTCGTCGGGCGCCCCAACGTCGGCAAGTCGACGCTCACCAACGCGCTCGTCGGCGAGAAGGTCGCGATCACGAGCTCGAAGCCGCAGACCACGCGTCGCGCCATCCGGGGCATCGTGCACCGCCCGTACGGCCAGCTCATCGTGGTCGACACGCCGGGTCTCCACCGGCCGCGCACGCTCCTCGGCGAGCGGCTCAACACGCTCGTGCAGACCACGCTCGGCGACGTCGACGTCATCGGGTTCTGCGTGCCGGCGAACGAGGCCATCGGCCCGGGCGACCGGTTCATCAACGAGCAGCTCGACCAGTACCCGCGCGCGAAGAAGGTCGCGATCGTGACCAAGACGGATGCCACGGGCAGGGCGAAGGTCGCCGAGCAGCTGCTCGCGGTGTCGCAGCTGCGCGAGTGGGACGCCATCATCCCGGTCTCGGCGCCCAAGGGCGAGCAGCTCGACGTGCTCGTGGACGAGCTGCTCGAGCTCATGCCGCAGTCGGAGCATCCGCTCTACCCGGCCGAGACGACCACCGACGAGGAGACGGCGGAGCGCATCGCGGAGTTCGTGCGCGAGGCGGCGCTCGAGGGCGTGTCCGACGAGCTCCCGCACTCGATCGCGGTCACGGTCGACGACATGGTCGAGCGCGACGACAAGGACCTGCTCGAGGTGTACGCCAACCTCTTCGTCGAGCGCGACAGCCAGAAGGGCATCATCATCGGCAAGGGCGGCGCACGGCTGCGCGAGGTGGGCGAGCGGGCGCGTCGCGAGATCGAGGCGCTCCTCGGCCGCAAGGTGTACCTCGCGCTGCACGTGAAGGTCGCGAAGGACTGGCAGCGCGATCCGAAGCAGCTCGGCCGGCTCGGATTCTGAGTCGGTGCGACATCCGCCCCGAGGATGATTCCCGGGCGGATCGGCCCGTGACCGGCGTGCAAGGACGTAGCGTGGATCGGTGAGCTCCTCGTCCCAACGCGCCGTCCTCGTCGTCGACGGGATCCTCGCGGCCCTGTTCTTCGGCGTGTGCTCGCTCTACGCCCTCGTGGGCGGCCCGCTCGACCTCATCGTCGTCGCGCTGTTCTCGGCCGCGCTCGTGCTGCGTCGCGCGGCGCCGGGTGCCGCGCTCGTGGTGGCGTGGGTGGCGGCGTGCGCGCAGATGCTCATGCTGCGCGACCTGCAGCCGGCGGATGCCGCGGTGTTCGTGATCGTCTACTCGACCTCGGCGCACGGCTCGCGCGTCGTCCGGTGGTGGGGGCTCGGGTCCGCGGGCGCGGGCGCACTGCTCGCCACGATCTACCTCGGCGTCGTCGTGCCGATCGTGGACGGCGTCGGGCCGTCGGTCCAGGGCGACCTTGCCGGGCGGATCATCTGGACCGCCATCCTCTTCGGCGCCGCGCTGGCGGGCCTGGTGCTCGCGTGGACGATCGGCCTGCTGACGCGCACCGTGCGCGATGCCCGCGAGCAGCGGCGTCGTGCCGAGTTCGACCGCCGCGAGCGCGAGCACGCCGAGTACCGGTACGTCGTCGAGCAGGAGCGGACCCGGATCGCGCGCGACATGCACGACGTGGTGGCGCACTCGCTGGCCGTCGTGATCGCGCAGGCCGACGGGGCACGGTTCGCGGCCCGCAGCCGGCCCGAGGCCGCGGTCGACGCGCTCGGCACGATCGCGGGGGTCGCCCGGGGCGCGCTCGGCGACGTGCGCCTGCTGCTCGGCGAGCTGCGCCACCGCGAGGGCGCGTCGCCGCAGCCCGAACTCGACGACCTGGACGACCTCGTGGAGCAGGTGCGCGGCGCCGGGCTCGACGTGCGACGCAGCGACCGCGGCGATCGCGTGCCGCTCGGGGCGGGTCACCAGATCGCGGTGTACCGCATCGTGCAGGAGGGCCTCACCAACGCGCTCCGCCACGGCGACACGTCGCAGCCGGTCGAGCTCGAGCTCGATTGGGACGCCGATGGCGTGGGCGTCCGGCTCGAGAACGCGGTGCCGCCGGATGCCGCGACGAACGAGGCGGGCTCGGGGCCGCGGCACGGCATCCCGGGCATGCGCGAGCGCGCCGAGCTCGCGGGTGGTGCGTTCGCGGCCGAGGCGACGGAGGACGGACGATTCCGCGTCACCGCGCGCATCCCGGCGCGGAGTGCCGCATGAGCGCCATCCGCGTCGCCCTCGTCGACGACCAGGCACTGTTCCGGGCGGGCATCCGCATGCTCGTCGAGTCGCAGGACGACCTCGTGTTCGCGGGCGATGCGGCGGACGGGCGGGCGGCCGTCGCCCTCGCCGAGCGCAGCCGACCCGACGTGATGCTCATGGACGTGCGGATGCCGCAGCTCGACGGGATCGGTGCGACCGAGCGGATCCTCGCCGATGCCGAACGCGATGGCCGCGAGCCGCCGCGCATCCTCGTGCTGACGACGTTCGACCTCGACGAGAATGCGGCTCGCGCCATCCGCGCCGGTGCCAGCGGCTTCGTGCTCAAGGATGCGGATCCCGAGTTCCTGCTCGCCGCGATCCGCACGGTGCACCGCGGCAACGCGGTGATCGCCGCGAATGCGACGCGCGAGCTCATCGCGAGCGGCGCGCGCGGAGGCGGGCGCCGCCCGGCGCCACCGGCGTGGAACGACCTCACCGCACGCGAACGGGACATCTTCGCGCTCGCGGCGAAGGGCCTCTCCAACGCCGAGATCGCGGCATCCGAGTACCTCAGCGAGGCCACCGTGAAGACGCACCTCAGCCGCGTGCTGGCCAAGCTCGGGCTGCGCGACCGCGTGCAGCTCGTGGTCTTCGCGTACGAGCACGACCTGACCGGAGGCTGAGGCCCAGGCGTCCGCGTCATCCGATCGGATGACGCGGAAGCCGACGCACGGCCGACGCGACGGCCACTCCGCCGTCCGTAGCGTCGAGGACATGCACATCCAACCCTCTGACCTCGGACTGGTCGCCCGCGTCGCCGGGCTCGGCAAGCAGTTCGGCACGGGCGCCGGCGGCGTCACCGCGCTCGCGGACGTCTCGCTCGGCCTTCGGCGTGGCGAGTTCACCGCCATCATGGGCCCGTCGGGCTCGGGCAAGTCCACGCTCATGCACATCATGGCCGGCCTGGACACGCCCACCTCGGGCCGAGTCTGGCTCGGCGACACCGACATCACCGAGCTGCCGGATGCCGCGCTCACGGTGCTCCGGCGCCGCCGCGTGGGCTTCGTCTTCCAGTCGTTCAACCTCGTGCCCACGCTCGACGTCGAGGGCAACGTGCTGCTGCCGTTCGAGCTCGACGGCCGGCGTCCGACGCGCGAGGAGCGCGTCCTGATCGACGCCCTCATCGAGCGCTTGGGTCTCGCCTCGCGCCTGCGACACCGCCCGCACGAGCTGTCGGGCGGCCAGCAGCAGCGCGTCGCGATCGCCCGCGCCCTCGCGACCCGGCCCGACCTCGTCTTCGCCGACGAGCCGACGGGCAACCTGGACTCGCGCACGGGTCGCGAGGTGCTCGCGATCCTCGCCGACGCGAGCCGCGAATCGGGCCAGTCGATCGCGATGGTCACGCACGATCCGATCGCCGCGAGCCACGCCGACCGCATCCTCTTCCTCGCGGACGGGCGGATCGTGCGCGACGCCGCCCGATCGAGCGCCGAGGAGATCGCGACCTACATGCTCGCCATGGAGCGTGCCGCGTGATCCGGCGCCTGCTGGCCGAGCACGGCCCGACGCTGCTCGTCGCGACGCTCGCCTCGGCGTTCGGCGTCGCGTTGCTGCAGGTGACCGGGTACCTGGGTTCGGCGATCCGCGCCGATGACGTCACCGGCGAGAGCGGTACCGCCGCGCTCATGGTGCAGATCGCGGCGTGGGTGTTCATCGTCATCGCGATCTACGTGAGTGCGGTCGTGACGTCGAACACGGTCGCGACCGTGGTCGCCGGTCGCACGCGGCTCATCGCCCTGCTGCGGCTCATCGGGTCGAGCGCGCGGGCGCAGCGCGCGGCCATCGCGCGCGAGGGTCTCGTCATCGGCGCGATCGGCGCCGTGCTGGGGCTCGTCGTGGGCACGGTCGCGGCGATGGCGCTGGCCGAGCTGGCGGTCGTCACGGACGTGCTGCCCCGCGTGGAGCACGCGTGGGTGGATGCCGCGGTGCTGCCGCCCGCCGTCGTGGCCGCGATCACGACCTGGCTGGCCGCGTGGGTGGGCTCGCGTCGCGTGCTCGCGGTTCGGCCGGCGCAGGCGCTGGGCAACGCGACCGAGTCGACCCGCGACGAGCTCGCCGCACGACGCGGCCGCACGGCGACGGCCGCCGTGCTCGCCGGCGTCGGACTCCTCCTGCTGCTCGGCGGCGTCGCGCTCGGCCTCGTGACGCCGCTCGGCGTGCTCGTGGGCCTGCTCGGCGGCATCCTCTCCTTCACCGGCATCGTGCTCGGCGCGCACGTCATCATGCCGCCGGTGCTGCGGCTGATCGGCCGTGCGCTCGGCACGTCGCCGTCGGCGCGCCTCGCCGCCGAGAACGCGGTGCGCCATCCGGAGCGCAGCTCGCGCATGACCATCGGGCTCGTCATCGGCGTGACGCTCGTGACGATGTTCGCCGTCGCGATGGAGTCGTACCGGACGCTGCTGCTCGCGGCGACCGAGGACCGCCCCGAGATGCGCGCCGCGATCGAGGAGATGGTCGCCGCGACGGTGACGGTGTTCAGCATCCTGGTCGGCTTCAGTGCGCTGATCGCCGCGATCGGCCTCGTGAACACGCTGTCGCTGAGCGTGCTGCAGCGCACGCGCGAGCTCGGGCTGCTGCGCGCGCTCGGGTTCGAGCGACGTCAGCTGCGGCTCATGGTCGTCGCGGAGGCGGCTGCCCTGACCGCCGCGGCGACCGCGACTGGGCTGGTGCTCGGCATCTTCTACGGGTGGGCCGGCGCGCAGTCCATGCTCGGCAGCGTGCAGGGGGAGCCTCTGGTGATCGCGCCGTCGGTTCCGTGGCTGCTCGTCGTCGCGCTCATCGGTGCCGCGGCGATCCTGACGGTGGTCGCCTCACTCGCGCCGGCCCGCCGGGCCACGCGCGTGTCGCCGGTCACGGCGCTCGCGATCGAATGACGTCGAGCGGATGACGCGTGGCGGGTGCCGGAGCCCGGGGGGCGGCACCCGCCACGGCCTGAAGCTGCGGCCGCGACATCCGCGGCCGTCGTCATCGTTGCGCGCGCACCGGATGCCGGTGTTAGCCTTGGTTCGTGCTTCGCGGCCTGCTCCTCCTTAGCTGCCGCAGCGAGTCCTAGTTCACAGGCCTCCCTCGCTGCGGAGTTCGTCGTCGGCTGAAACCCCCGAATAGCGAGAAGAGCACCCCATGAAGAACACCCAGAAGCCTTCCGCGATGCCGGTGCATCGCTACCGTCCGTTCCACGAGCAGATCCGCGTCGAGCTGCCCGACCGCACGTGGCCTTCCAAGCGCATCGAGAAGGCCCCGCGCTGGTGCGCGGTCGACCTGCGCGACGGCAACCAGGCGCTCATCGACCCGATGAGCCCCGAGCGCAAGCGCATCATGTTCGACCTCCTCGTGAAGATGGGCTACAAGGAGATCGAGGTCGGCTTCCCGTCGGCCAGCCAGACCGACTTCGACTTCGTCCGCAGCCTCATCGACGAGGGAGCGATCCCCGACGACGTCACCATCCAGGTGCTGACGCAGGCGCGCGACCACCTCATCGAGCGCACGTACGAGTCGATCCGCGGCGCCAAGCAGGCGATCGTGCACCTCTACAACTCGACGAGCGTGCTGCAGCGCGAGGTGGTCTTCCGCACCGACAAGCAGGGCATCATCGACATCGCCCTGCACGGCGCCCGCAAGTGCCGCGAGATGGAGGCGACCGTGCCCGGCACGACCGTCTACTACGAGTACTCGCCCGAGAGCTACACGGGCACCGAGCTCGAGTACGCCGTCGACGTGTGCAACCAGGTGATCGAGGTGTTCGAGCCGACGCCCGAGCGCAAGGTCATCATCAACCTGCCCGCGACCGTCGAGATGGCGACCCCCAACGTCTACGCCGATTCGATCGAGTGGATGTCGCGGCACCTCGCTCACCGCGAGAACGTCATCCTCTCGCTGCATCCCCACAACGACCGCGGCACCGCGGTGGCGGCCGCCGAGCTCGGCTACATGGCCGGTGCCGACCGCATCGAGGGGTGCCTGTTCGGCAACGGCGAGCGCACGGGCAACGTCGACCTCGTCGCGCTCGGCATCAACCTGTTCACGCAGGGCGTCGACCCGCAGATCGACTTCTCGAACCTCGACGAGGTCAAGCGCACCGCCGAGTACTGCAACCAGCTGCCGGTGCACGAGCGCAGCCCGTGGGCGGGCGACCTCGTCTACACGGCGTTCTCGGGTTCGCACCAGGACGCGATCAAGAAGGGCTTCGAGGCGATGGAGGCACGCGCCGACGAGCGCGGCGTCTCGGTCGACGACCTGCCGTGGGCCGTGCCGTACCTGCCGGTCGACCCGAAGGACCTCGGTCGCAGCTACGAGGCCGTCATCCGCGTCAACTCCCAGTCGGGCAAGGGCGGCGTCGCCTACCTGCTGAAGACCGACCACGCGCTCGACCTGCCGCGCCGGCTGCAGATCGAGTTCTCGGGCGTCGTGCAGGCCAAGACCGACGCCGAGGGCGGCGAGGTCACGAGCGAGCAGATCTGGTCGGTCTTCACCGATGAGTACCTGCCCGCGCCGCAAGACCGCCCCGACGAGAAGTGGGGCCGGTTCGAGCTGCTGTCGATGCGCACCGAGAGCGACCTCACGGGCGACGTGCGCGTGCGCGTCGGCCTGCGCGACGGCGACGAGCGCGTCGATGCCGACGGCTCGGGGAACGGCCCGATCGCGGCCTTCCTCTCCGTGCTCGCGGCCGAGGGCGTCGACGTCCGCGTGCTCGACTACAGCGAGCACGCGCTGTCCGCGGGCGGCGACGCGCTGGCTGCCGCATACGTGGAGTGCCAGGTCGAGGGGCGCACGCTGTGGGGCGTGGGCGTCGATGCCGACATCTCGACGGCGTCGCTCAAGGCCGTCGTGTCGGCCGTCAACCGTGCACTGCGGGCCGCACGCGCGCGCGAGGAGGCGACGGCTCCGGCGCTCGCCTGAGCTGCGATCCGGTCTGCACGGGCGGGCGCGACTCCGGTCGCCCCGCCCGTGGCCGTCTCAGGGACGGGCGGTGCGCCGCCAGACCCGCCAACTCGCGATCGCTCGCTGCTCGGGCAGGCTCCATCCGAAGCGCACCGATCCGAGCCGGATCAGCGTCGTCACGATCACGCACGTCGTGGCGGCCACCGTGATGTTCGCACCCAGGGCGACGAGCACCGTGATGAGCACGGTCCCGGCGCCCGCCGCGACGGCGTAGAGCGAGCCGACGTGCATGAGCGCGATGGGCAGGTTGAGCGACACGTCGCGCAGGATCGACCCGCCGACCGCCGACACGACGCCGACGAACACGGCGGGCACCTCGGGCACGCCGTAGGCGAGCGCCTTCGTCGTGCCGATCGCGGCGAACAACCCGATCGTGACGGCGTCGAGCGCGATGATCAGCGGGTTCAGCCGCGTGAAGAGCCGCAGCAGCGCCATCCCGAGCAGCGCGGCGAGCGTCGCGACGACCAGGTACCAGTTCGTCTTCATGGCGGCGGGTAGCTGGTTCAGCAGGATGTCACGCAGGAGGCCGCCGCCGAGCCCGACGAGGATGCCGATGAGCGCGACGCCGAGCAGGTCGAGGCGGCGTTCCTTGAGTCGCCCCGCGAACATCG
Organism: Agromyces flavus; assembly: GCF_900104685.1. NCBI lineage: Bacteria > Bacillati > Actinomycetota > Actinomycetes > Micrococcales > Microbacteriaceae > Agromyces > Agromyces flavus. The sequence continues at coordinate 1,342,215 of NZ_LT629755.1, read as the reverse complement.
CGCCCTGCAGGGCGCCGATCCCGACCGCGGCGAGGTCGGCCCAGAGCGGGATCTCGAACGGTGCGAGCGTCATGCGTCGGTCGCTCCACGCGGATCGCGCGGCGCGGCCGCCCGTGCCGCGCCGGTCGCGAGGTACTCCTCGAACGTGACTCGGCCGTAGGGCTCGCCGGGCACGAGGTTCGCGCCGGACGAGAACGCCCTGAAGCGCGTGCCGGGGAGCCGGAACGCGAGCGTGGGACGGCGGGATCTGCGGGCGGCGAGGTAGGCGCGAGCCAGGTCGCGGGCCGGGCGGACCTCGGGGCCCCCGACGTCGGGCGCCATGCCCGCGGCATCCGCATCGAGCAGCTCGACGAGCCGGCGGGCCACGTCGTCGACCGCGATGGGCTGGAACGAGAACGCCGGCGCGGCGAGGACGGGGGAGAAGCGCTGCACGTGGAACAGCGTCGCGATGAAGTCGTGGAACTGGGTGATGCGCTGCACGGTCCACCGCATGCGTGATTCGGCGATCAGCCGTTCGGAGGCGCGCTTGCCCGCGTAGTACGCGAGCGGGATGCGGTCGATGCCCACGATCGACGAGTACAGGATGCGCGGGCGGCCGGAACGGTCGGCCGCCGTGACCAGGTTCCGCGTGATCTCGGTGTCGTCGCGCAGCGTCGTCGCCAGGTGCAGGATGGCGCGGGTGCCCTCGATCGCGGCCTCGACGCCCTCGCCCGTCGCCAAATCGCCCTTCAGGGTGCCGGGCGCACCGCTGCGACTGAGCACGCGGACGTCCTCGCCGCGATCGGCGAGCAGGCGGACGACGGCCCGGCCGAGGGTGCCGGTGCCTCCCGTGACGAGGACGGGCGCGGACGACGTGGTCACCCGACCATTCTGCCGTCCGATCCGACGTCGCGTGCGCGGTCCTCGGCCGGGGTGCCGGCGGTCGGTGGGAGAATCGTCAGGTGCCCGTGTACCGAGATGACGCCGTCGTGCTGCGCACGCACAAGCTCGGCGAGGCCGACCGCATCGTCACGCTGCTCACGCGCCGCCACGGCAAGATCCGGGCGGTCGCGCGCGGCGTCCGACGCACCGCGTCGAAGTTCGGCTCGCGGCTCGAGCCGTTCATGGTGGCCGACCTGCAGCTCTACGAAGGGCGCACGCTCGACGTCATCACGCAGGCCGAGACGATCGGCGCCTACGGGGCCGAGATCAGCCAGGACTACGCGGCCTACACGGCCGCGAACGCGATGGTCGAGGCCGCCGACCGGCTGACCGAGGCCGAGGGATCGCTGCAGCAGTACCTCCTGCTCGTCGGCGCGCTCCGATCGCTCTCGCGGCGCGAGCACGGCCCGCCGCTCACGCTCGACTCGTACCTGCTGCGCGCGCTCGCGATCGCCGGCTGGGCGCCGACCTTCGCCGACTGCGCGCGCTGCGGGCGCGAGGGCCCGCACACGGCGGTCGTCGTCCAGCTCGGCGGAGTGGTGTGCGACGAGTGCGCCCCGCCGGGCACGCCGCGCATCGCGGCCTCGACGGTCGAGCTGCTCGGCGCGCTGCTCGCCGGAGACTGGGAGCACGCCGAGGCGGCTCCCGAGCGGGAGCGGGCCCAGGCGAGCGGTATCGTCGCCGCGTACGCCCAGTGGCACCTCGAGCGCGGACTCCGCTCGCTCTCCCACGTCTCCCGAGAAACGGCCCCCCAGTGACCCCCAAGCCCTACACCCACAAGGATGCCGTGCCCTACCGGCCGATCGACTGGACGGGCCTGTACCCGCCCGCGCTTCCGAAGGGCGCGGTGCCCGACCACGTCGCGATCGTCATGGACGGCAACGGCCGCTGGGCGAACCGGCGCGGGCTCACCCGCATCGAGGGGCACAAGGCTGGCGAGGCGGCGCTCCTCGACGTGGTCGCGGGCGCGGTGCAGGTCGGCGTGAAGCACCTCTCGGTGTACGCGTTCTCGACCGAGAACTGGAAGCGCTCGCCCGACGAGGTGCGATTCCTCATGGGCTACAACCGCGACGTGCTGCACCGGCGCCGCGACCAGCTCAATGAGTGGGGCGTGCGGATCAGGTGGGCGGGCCGCCGGCCGCGCCTGTGGCGCTCGGTCATCGACGAGCTGCAGTTCGCCGAGAAGCTCACGGCGGGCAACGACACCCTGACGCTCACGATGTGCGTGAACTACGGCGGGCGGAACGAGCTCGCCGACGCGGTGCGCTCGATCGCCGACGACGTGGCATCCGGCCGCCTGCGCCCCTCGGCCGTGAGCGAGAAGCTCATCCAGAAGCGCCTGTACGTGCCCGACCTGCCCGACGTCGACCTGTTCGTGCGCAGCTCGGGCGAGCAGCGCACGTCGAACTTCCTGCTCTGGCAGTCGGCCTACGCCGAGATGGTGTTCCTCGACACGCTCTGGCCCGATTTCTCGCGTGCCGACCTCTGGCACGCGATCGAGCTGTACGCGGGCCGCAACCGCCGCTTCGGCGCGGCCATCGACGCGCCGACGGCGTAGGGGCGCGGGCGAGCGAGCCCGTGGATGCCGCGGGGCCGTCATGCTGCCGGACCTTGCGTCGCACCCGCGCGGCTCCTGAATCGAAGGACGGTCCCGCGCCGTTCCGCGGTGCCCGTCGGCGTGTCGACGCCTCCGTCCTTCGATTCAGGAGTCGCGGCAGGGGTGAACGCCGACCAGTTGCATGCATGGGAATACGGATGCCGCGGCATCCGTTCGCATTGAGCGTGACGTCCCCCATCAAGATCGACATCTGGTCCGACATCGCGTGCCCGTGGTGCTACATCGGCAAGCGCCACCTCGAGGGCGGTATCGCCGCGCTCGGCGACGACGCGCCCGAGGTCGAGATCGAGTACCACTCGTTCGAGCTCGCGCCCGACACGCCCGTCGACTTCGAGGGGTCCGAGGTCGACTTCCTCGCCGGGCACAAGGGCCTGCCCGTCGCGCAGGTCGAGCAGATGCTCGAGCGCGTCAGGGGCATCGCGGCCGCCGCAGGCCTCGACTACGACTTCGACGCGCTGCAGCACACGAAGACGCTGAAGGCGCACGAGCTGCTCCACTTCGCCAAGGAGCAGGGCCGGCAGCTCGAGCTCTCCGAGCGACTGTTCCGGGCCTACTTCACCGAGGGCCGGCACGTGGGTCGCGTCGACGAGCTGGTCGAGCTCGCGGCCGAGGTCGGGCTCGACGCGGATGCCGCGCGCGCGGCGCTGGAGTCGGGTCGGTACGGCGCAGACGTGCAGGCCGACATCGCACAGGCCGGGGCGTACGGCATCCAGGGCGTCCCGTTCTTCGTCTTCGAGGGCAAGTACGGCGTCTCGGGCGCGCAGCCCGCCGAGGTGTTCGCACAGGTGCTGACGCAGGTCGCCGGCGAGCGCGACGGGGTCGCGGCGTGAGCGACGCGGTGACGCCGTTCACGATGCTCGGCAGCGCGGGAGCCGTCTGCGCGGGCGACGTCTGCGAGATCCCGCCGGCGGTCGAGTCGGGGGAGTGACTACTCGGGGTCGCTGATGTCGGCGACCGTCGCGTCGAGCGCACGCACGAGCGCGTCGGCGTCGACGAAGAGGCTGCGGCCGTGCTCGCCCGCTCCCATCGAGACGCGGCGTCCCGGAATCGTCGCGTCGACCACGACCGGCCAGGCGGTGGTCGAGCCGAGCGGGGTGATCGTGCCACGCTCGTAGCCTGTCGCGGCGAGGGCCAGCGAGGCATCCGGCAGCTGCAGCTTGTTGACCGACAGCAGCGCGCGCAGCTTCGGCCAGCTGATCTTGCGGCCGCCGGGAACGAGCGCGAAGACGTACGTGTCGTCGCTGCGCTTCACGACGAGCGATTTGACGATGTCGCCCGGCTCGATGCCCATGAGCTCGGCCGCCTCCTCGAGGCTGCGAGCGGCGGGACGCTCGATCACCTCGATGTCGAGGCCGCGAGCGGCGGCATCCGCCTGCACCCGCTCGACGCCGACGAGTCTCTCGAACGCGGTCATGCCGTCCTCCACAGCGCAGCCATGACCGCATCCTAGGCCGCGCCGCCGCCGCGCCGGGCCGCATGCGCCGCCGGTCTGGGAGAATCGAAGGCGATGCCAACGACCACGACCCCCGCCCGCCCGCTCACGATCGGCGGCCTCGACCTCGAGGTGCCGGTCGTGCTCGCACCCATGGCGGGTATCACCAACACGGCGTTCCGGCGGCTCTGCCGCGAGTTCGGCGCAGGCCTCTACGTCAGCGAGATGATCACGAGTCGCGCGCTCGTCGAGCGCACGCCCGAGTCGATGCGCCTCATCACGCACCACGAATCCGAGACGCCGCGTTCCATCCAGCTCTACGGAGTCGATCCCAAGACGGTCTCCGAAGCGGTCACCATGCTCGTCGCCGAAGACCGCGCCGACCACATCGACCTGAACTTCGGATGCCCCGTGCCCAAGGTCACCCGCAAGGGCGGGGGAGCCGCGCTGCCCTGGAAGAGCGGGCTCTTCCGCGACATCGTCGAGGGCGCAGTCAACGCCGCAGGCGATGTCCCGCTCACGATCAAGATGCGCAAGGGCATCGACTCCGACCACCTCACGTACCTCGAGGCCGGCCGCATCGCCGAGGGCGCGGGCGTCGCGTCGATCGCGTTGCACGCGCGCACCGCCGCCGAGTTCTACTCGGGCCAGGCCGACTGGTCGGCCATCGCGAGGCTCAAGCAGGCGGTCACGAGCGTGCCGGTGCTCGGCAACGGCGACATCTGGTCGGCCGACGACGCGCTGCGCATGGTCGACGAGACCGGATGCGACGGGGTGGTCGTGGGTCGTGGATGCCTCGGGCGGCCGTGGCTGTTCGGCGACCTCGCGGCGGCGTTCCGCGGCGAGCAGGCGAAGGCCGAGCCCTCGCTCGGCGATGTCGCGCGCACGTTCCGCCGGCACGCCGAACTGCTCGCCGACTTCTTCGACAGCGAGGAACGCGGGTGCCGCGACATCCGCAAGCACGTCGCCTGGTACTTCAAGGGATACCCGGTGGGCGGCGAATTGCGCGCCAAGCTCGCCACGGTCGAATCGCTCGCCCAGCTCGACGACCTGCTCGGAACCCTCGACTGGTCGATGCCGTATCCGGGCGAGGGCGCCGAGGGGCCGCGCGGGCGCGCCGGCACCCCGAAGAACCCGTCGCTGCCCGAGGGTTGGCTCGACTCGCAAGAGCTCGCCGGGCACGATCGCACCACGCTCGTCGACGCCGAACTCGACACGAGCGGCGGCTGAGCGCGTGCGCGACCGACTCTTCGGCGGCTACCACGAGGCCGACGCCGAGCGATTCCTGCCCGAACAGCACGACAACCGGCGCCGCAGCGACTTCGCGCGCGACCGGGCGCGACTGCTGCACTCGTCGGCGCTTCGCCGACTCGCCGCCAAGACGCAGGTGCTCAGCCCGACCTCTGGGCTCGACTTCGCGCGCAATCGGCTCACGCACTCGCTCGAGGTCGCGCAGGTCGGCCGCGAGCTCGCGGGCAGCCTCGGCCTCGACCCAGACGTGGTCGACACCGCGTGCCTCGCGCACGACCTCGGCCACCCGCCCTTCGGACACAACGGCGAGAAGGCCCTCAACACGTGGGCCGCCGACATCGGGGGCTTCGAGGGCAACGCGCAGACCCTGCGGATCCTCACCCGGCTCGAGCCGAAGGTGTTCACCCCCGAGGGCCGGCCGATCGGGCTCAACCTCACGCGGGCCAGCCTCGACGCGAGCTGCAAGTACCCGTGGCCCGAGACCGCCGGCGTCGGAGACCCGAGTGGTCGCACCAAGTTCGGCTTCTACGCCGACGACGTCGACATGTTCGAATGGATGCGACGCGGAGCCCCCGAGCGGAGGCTGTGCATCGAGGCGCAGGTCATGGACCTCTCCGACGACATCGCCTACTCGGTGCACGACCTCGAGGATGCGATCGTCGGGGGTTACGTCGACGTCGCCGCGCTCGGCCGACGCGTCGACCACGACGAGCTCGTGTCGTCGATGTACGAGTGGATCGGCGGCGCCATCGGCCACGACGAGCTCATCGCGGCGTTCGACCGGCTCGACTCGCTCGACGTCTGGATGTCGTCGTGGGAGGGCAGCCGACGCGACCAGGCCGCGCTGAAGAACCTCACGAGCCAGCTCATCGGCCGGTTCGCGCACGCCGCGACCGCGGCCACCCGGGCGCAGCACCCCGTCGCGAGCCTGATCCGGTTCGACGCCGATATGGTCGTGCCCCGCGACATCCAGGCCGAGATCGCCGTGCTCAAGGGCATCGTCGCCGCCTTCGTGATGTCGCGGAACACGCGCCAGCCCATCTACAGCCAGCAGCGGCAGGTGCTCACGGCCCTCGCCGACGTGCTCCACGAAACTGGCGACGCGAACCTCGACGCCGGCTTCGCCGAGGACTGGCGCGCGGCATCCGACGACGCCGGGCGCAAGCGCGTGGTCGTCGACCAGGTCGCGAGCCTCACCGACCAGTCGGCGCTCGCCTGGTACGAGCGGCTCTGCCAGTGAACCGCCAATAGGATGGTCGGCATGGCGGGCCGCATTCGACAGAGCGATGTCGAAGAGGTGAAGGCCCGCACCAACATCGCCGACATCGTCGGCGAGCACGTGGCGCTGAAGTCGGCCGGCGTGGGTTCGATGAAGGGCCTCTGCCCGTTCCACGACGAGCGCAGTCCGAGCTTCCACGTCCGACCGCAGCTCGGGTACTACCACTGCTTCGGCTGCGGCGAATCCGGCGATGTCTACACGTTCATCCAGCGGATGGATCACGTCTCGTTCACCGAGGCCGTCGAACGGCTCGCGGGGCGCATCGGCTTCGAGCTGCACTACGAGGACGGCGGATCGGCCACCGATCACGGCAACCGCGCACGCCTGCTCGCCGCGAACCAGGCCGCGGCCGAGTTCTTCGTCGAGCGCCTCACCTCGCCAGAGGCCGAGGTCGGCCGGCGGTTCCTCGGCGAGCGCGGCTTCGACGCCGATGCGGCGAAGCACTTCGGCGTCGGATTCGCACCCAAGAGCTGGGATGCGCTCACCGACCACCTGAAGGCGAAGGGCTTCACGACCGAGGAGCTCGCGGCATCCGGTCTCGTGTCCCAGGGCGATCGCGGCGTCTACGACCGCTTCCGAGGGCGCCTGATCTGGCCGATCCGCGACGTCACCGGCCAGACCGTCGGCTTCGGCGCGCGCAAGCTCCTCGACGACGATCCCGGCCCCAAGTACCTGAACACCCCCGAGACGGCGATCTACCACAAGGCGCAGGTGCTCTACGGGCTCGACCTCGCCAAACGCGACATCGCGAAGACGCACCGCGTCGTCGTCGTCGAGGGTTACACCGACGTCATGGCCTGCCATCTGGCCGGCGTGACGACCGCGATCGCGACGTGCGGCACCTCGTTCGGCGTCGACCACATCAAGGTGCTCCGCCGTGTCCTCGGCGACGACTCCGGGGTCGGCGAGGTGGTATTCACGTTCGACGGCGATGCCGCCGGGCAGAAGGCCGCCATGCGCGCGTTCGCCGAGGAGAAGCGGTTCGCGGCACAGACGTTCGTCGCGGTCGCACCCGACGGGCTCGATCCGTGCGACCTGCGGCTCGCACGCGGTGACGCGGCGGTCCGATCGCTCGTCGACGCGAAGACGCCCATGTTCGAGTTCGTGATCCGGCACACGCTGGCCCGCTTCGACCTCGAGACCGTCGAGGGGCGAGTCGCCGCGCTGCGCGCGACCGCCCCGATCGTCGCCGACCTGCGCGACCCCGCACTGCGGCCCGGGTACACACGCGAACTCGCACGCATGCTCGGGATGGAGCTCGGCGAGGTGACCCGAGCCGTTCGTGCAGCGGGGGGTCGCGAGCGTCCCGAGAGCGACCGCGGCCGTGGCGATGGCGCCGAGCCGGGCGGCGTGCGAGGAGGCGGGGGAGCGAACGCGCCCGACGGCCTCGCCACCCCCGGCGTCGCGATATCCGATCGGCCGTACTCGATCGCCCAGCTGCCGAACGACCCCGCCACCCGGCTCGAGCGCGATGCGCTCCAGGCGATGCTGCAGTACCCCGACGTCGTCGGCGTCGACCTGCTCCGGCAGGGTGTCGACTGCCGATTCGGCAACGCCACGCTGGCCGTCGTCCGCGACGGAATCGCCTCCGCGCTGTCATCGGGACCGGCCGGTTCCGGCGGCACGGCGACCACGACGCTCTCGGTGGAGCGGGTGGTCGGTGAGGTGCCCGCGCCCTTCGCGTCGATCGTGCAGCAGCTCGCGGTGCTCCCCGTCCCGCAGCGCAACGATGCCGAGCTCGCCGCGTACGTCCGCGGCGTCGTCGGCGGTCTCGTCGACCGCGAGCTGCTGCGGCAGAAGCAGGAGCTGCTCGGACGCCTCCAGCGCACCGATCGCGCCGACCAGGCGACGTTCGCGGCCATTCAGCGCGCGCTCGTCGACCTCGAGCACGAGCGGCGCTCACTGCGCGGCGACTGAGGTCCCCTCGTCATCGGGTCACGGGCACCCGCGCAGACGAGCACAACATTGCAGATCGGTCACATTCGTGCTCGCGAGGGGGCCCTGCCGAGTTCGCTTCCGAGCCCGTGTGCTAGGTCTGGAAGATACGAGATCTGCGAGGCGGCGACCCCGTCCGCGATCATCCTGACAGGAAGAGGTAGACGGATATGGCATCCGCATCCATGCACCGCCGGCGCGGCATCGCCCTCGCCGCGGGCTTCTCCGCCGCAGCACTCGTGCTCGCGGGCTGCGCCGCCGGTGGCGGCGACGAGGACTCGTCCGGCGGCGGCACGCTCACCATCGGCACCACCGACAAGGTCACGACGCTCGACCCGGCCGGGTCGTACGACAACGGCTCCTTCGCGGTGATGAACCAGGTGTTCCCGTTCCTGATGAACTCGCCCTACGGCACGTCCGAGGTCGAGCCCGACATCGCCGAGTCGGCGGAGTACACGGCCCCGAACGAGTACACGGTCACGCTCAAGGAGGGCCTGAAGTTCGCCAACGGCAACGACCTGACCGCTTCCGACGTCAAGTTCTCGTTCGACCGCCAGGTCGCGATCGCCGATGAGAACGGGCCGTCCGCCCTGCTCTACAACCTCGACTCCGTCGAGGTGGTCGACGACACCACGGTGGTCTTCAAGCTCAAGAGCGACAACGACCAGATCTTCCCGCAGATCCTCTCGAGCCCGGCTGGTCCGATCGTCGACGAGGACGTCTTCGCGGCCGACGCGCTGACGCCCGACGACGAGATCGTCGACGGCAACGCATTCGCGGGTCAGTACGTCATCACCAGCTACAAGTTCAACGACCTGGTGGGCTACAAGTCCAACCCCGACTACCAGGGCGTGCTCGGTGCTCCCAAGACCGAGACGGTCAATGTCAAGTACTACGCCGATGCGTCGAACATGAAGCTCGACGTGCAGGAGGGCAACATCGACGTCGCGTTCCGGAGCCTATCCGCGACCGACATCGACGACCTCCGCGGCAACGACAAGGTCAAGGTCGTCGAGGGCCCCGGCGGTGAGATCCGCTACATCGTGTTCAACTTCAACACGCAGCCGTACGGTGCCGAGACGCCCGAGGCCGACCCGGCCAAGGCCCTCGCGGTGCGCCAGGCCGTCGCCGACCTCATCGACCGCGAGGAGATCGCCTCGCAGGTCTACAAGGACACGTACACCCCGCTGTACTCCTTCGTGCCGGACGGCCTCACGGGTGCCATCCAGCCGCTCAAGGAGCTCTACGGCGACGGTGAGGGCGGCGCCGATGTCGACAAGGCGACCAAGACCCTCGAGGACGCCGGTGTCGAGGTCCCCGTCGAGCTGAACCTGCAGTACTCGAACGACCACTACGGTCCGTCCTCGGGCGACGAGTACGCCCTCATCAAGGACCAGCTCGAGGCGTCCGGTCTCTTCACGGTGAACCTGCAGACCACCGAGTGGGTGCAGTACTCGAAGGACCGCACCGCCGACGTGTACCCCGCGTACCAGCTCGGCTGGTTCCCGGACTACTCCGACGCCGACAACTACCTGAGCCCGTTCTTCCTCACGGAGAACTTCCTCGGCAACCACTACTCGAACCAGGAGGTCAACGACCTCATCCTCGAGCAGTCGGTGGAGGCGGACGCGGACGCCCGCACCGCGCTCATCGAGGAGATCCAGGAGAAGGTGGCCGCCGACCTGTCGACGGTGCCGTACCTCCAGGGTGCGCAGGTCGCGGTCGTCGGTTCCGACGTCGAGGGCACCGAGGACACGCTCGACGCGTCGTTCAAGTTCCGCTACGGAGCGATCTCGAAGGGCTGAGCGCGACTAGAGTCGTTGAAGCTCGACGACGGGGGCGATCTGCTACCGCGGGTCGCCCCCGTTCCCCTGCACCCCTGAGGAATCAATGAGCACTCTTGACACCGTGTCCCTCGCCGAGGGCGCACCGCAATCCGGACGGCCGAAACCCAAGGCCCAGGGCGGCGGACTCGGCCGCTACCTGTTGGTCCGATTCCTGCTGATCTTCCCGACCGTCTTCATCCTGGTGACCGTCGTGTTCATCGCGGTGCGCGCCACGGGCGACCCGATCACCGCCGCGCTCGGCGACCGGCTCACCGCCGCCCAGCTCCAGGAACGCATCGCGGCCGCGGGATACGACCGCCCGATCATCGTGCAGTACCTCGAGTACCTCGGACAGGTCTTCACGGGCGACTTCGGCACGACGATCAGCGACAACCGGCCGGTGCTCGAGGTGCTCCTCACCTACGGCAGCGCCACGCTCGAACTGGCGTTCTACTCGCTGCTCGTCGCCTTCGTCGTCGGAATCCCGTTCGGCCTCATCGCCGCCTACTTCCGCGACCGCGGCCAGGACGCCGTCCTGCGCGTGTTCGCGATCCTCTGCTACGCGACGCCGGTGTTCTTCGCGGGCATGCTGCTGAAGCTCGTGTTCTCCGTCTGGCTCGGATGGCTCCCGGTCGCCGGTCGCGCGTCGACGAGCGCCGAGCTGCAGATGCAGCTCCTGCCGAACCCGACGAACCTCTACACGATCGACGCCATCCGCACGGGCAATCCCGAGGTGCTCGCCGACGTGCTCGCGCACGCGGTGCTGCCGTCCATCGCGCTCGGCCTGCTCACCGCGGGCGTCTTCCTGCGCCTGGTGCGCACCAACGTGATCGGCACGCTCGCCACCGACTACGTCGATGCCGCCCGCTCGCGCGGCGTCAGCGAGTACCGACTGCTTCGCAAGCACGCATACCGCCCGGCGCTCATCCCGATCATCACGGTCATCGGCCTCCAGATCGCGCTGCTCCTGGCCGGCGCCGTGCTGACCGAGACCACGTTCGAGTGGAAGGGCCTCGGCTTCCAGCTCGCCGAGTACCTGCAGGCCCGCGACTTCGTGGCGGTCCAAGGCATCGTCGCGCTGCTGGCCGTGATCGTCGCCCTGACGAACTTCGTCGTCGACGTGATCGCGGCGCTCATCGACCCGAGGGTGAGGTACTGACATGACCGCGGCCACCACCGCCGCCGTGCCCCAGCGGCGCCTCCGCGACCGGCTCCCGGTCGTGCACCAGCTCCGCCAGAGCGTCGGCCTCCAGCGCGGCATGCTCGTCGCCGGACTCGTGATCACCGGCATCTTCGTCCTGACGGCGATCTTCGCGCCGCTCCTCGCGCCCTACCGCTTCAACCAGCTCCGGTCGGCCGACGGTCCGTTCGGCGCGCAGCAGCCGCCGTCGGCCGAGCACCTGCTCGGCACGACCGTCGGCGGCTACGACGTGCTGTCCCGCGTGATCTGGGGCGCCCAGACCGCGCTGCTGGTGATCCTCGTCGCGGTCACGCTGTCGCTCTTCCTCGGCGTGTTCCTGGGACTGGTGTCCGGCTACCTGGGCGGATGGCTCGACCGCGTGCTCGTCGTCATCAGCGACGCGATCTACGCCTTCCCCTCCCTGCTGCTGGCGATCCTCGTCGCGATCGTCATCTCCGGCGGACAGTCGAGCATGTGGGGCGGCATCTTCGCCGCGGCCATCTCGATCACCGTCGTGTTCATTCCGCAGTACCTCCGCGTGATCCGGGCCGAGACCGTGCGCATCAAGGCCGAGGCCTACGTCGAGTCCGCCAAGGTGCTCGGTGCGTCCAACAGCCGGATCATCTTCCGGCACGTCCTGCGCAACGCCACGCGCACCCTTCCGCTCATCTTCACGCTGAACTCGTCCGAGGCGATCCTGACGCTCGCTGGCCTCGGCTTCCTGGGCTTCGGCATCGAGCCCACGTCGGCGGCCGAATGGGGTTACGACCTGAACAAGGCGCTCTCCGATGTCACGAGCGGCATCTGGTGGACCGCGCTGTTCCCCGGCCTCGCCATCGTGTTCACCGTGCTCGGCATCACGCTCGTCGGCGAGAGCCTGAACGACCTCGCCGATCCGCGCCTGCGCGGCCGGCGCCGCGTCGCCCAGGCGGCCGGCGTGGTGGCCGAGACCTCGGTGGTGCCGGGTGGCACGCTGATCGCCGGACCGGGCGGCCTGAAGGGGCTGGAGGACGGCGAGACGTTCGACGAGCATGGGATCGAGGTGAACCGATGAGCACGGTGGTCAGCATCGATGGGCTCGGCGTGTCGTTCGCGACCGACGCGGGTGCCGTCAAGGCCGTCGAGGATGTGAGCCTGTCGGTCGAACGCGGCGAGGTCGTCGCCATCGTCGGCGAGTCCGGCAGCGGCAAGACGGTCACCGCCAAGACGATTCTCGGACTGCTTCCCGAGACGGCGACGACGAGCGGCGCCGTGGTGCTGTCCAACCGGGCCGGCACCGCCGAGCAGGACGTGGTCTCGCTCTCGCGCGACCGGCTCCGCGCCATCCGCGGCAGCGACGTCGCGATGGTGTTCCAGGAGCCCTCGACGGCGCTCAACCCGGTCTACACGGTCGGCTGGCAGATCATGGAGGGCCTGCTGGCCCACGGCCGGCTGTCGAAGAAGCAGGCGCGCGCCAAGGCGATCGAGATCCTCGGCAAGGTCGGCATCCCAGATCCCGAGCACCGCGTCGACCACTACCCGCACCAGTTCTCGGGCGGGCAGAAGCAGCGCATCGTCATCGCGATGGCCCTCGTGCTCGAGCCGGGGCTCATCGTCGCCGACGAGCCGACCACCGCGCTCGACGTGACCGTCCAGGCCGAGATCCTCGACCTGCTCCGCCGGGTCCGCGACGAGTTCGGGACGGCGATCGTGCTGATCACGCACAACATGGGCGTGGTCGCCGACCTGGCCGACCGCGTCGTGGTCATGTACCAGGGCCGCGTGGTCGAGGAGGCGACGGCGCGCGAACTGTTCGCCGCGCCGAAGGACGACTACACCAAGGCGCTGCTCGCAGCGGTGCCGTACGTGGGGCACGGCACCGCCCGCGCGGTCGAGCGCGCCGCCGCCCGGCCGTCGGACTGGGCCGAGCAGACCCCGGTCGTCGAAGCCCGCGGGCTCGAGATCGAGTACCCCGGCCGGTTCGGTCGGTCCGGCTTCCGTGCGGTCGACGGGGTCGATCTCGTCATTCGACCGGGCGAGGTGCTCGGGCTCGTCGGCGAGAGCGGGTCGGGCAAGACCACGATCGGGCGTGCCATCGCCGGGCTCACGCGAGTCACCGGCGGCTCGCTGAAGGTGCTCGGGCACGAGATGCTCGGCATCCGCGAGCGCGACTTCCGACCGGTGCGCGATCGGCTCGGATTCGTGTTCCAGGATCCCGCGTCGAGCTTCAACCCGCTGCTGACGATCGCCGAGGCCGTCGCCGAGCCGCTCGTGATCCACGAGCGTGCGGTCGACGCGCGCGACGCGCGTCCGCGCGTGAACGAGCTCCTCGAGGCCGTGCAGCTTCCCGCCGCGTACGGCGACCGCTATCCGCACGAGCTCTCGGGCGGGCAGCGGCAGCGCGCGAGCCTGGCGCGAGGCATCGCGCTCGAGCCCGAGCTGCTGATCGCCGACGAGCCCACCTCGGCCCTGGATGTCTCGGTGCAGGCGCGCGTGCTCGACCTGTTCGCCGAGCTGCAGCGCGAGTTCGGCTTCGCGTGCCTCTTCATCAGCCACGACCTGGCCGTCGTCGACCTGCTTGCCGACCGGATCGCGGTGCTCTACCGCGGCCGCCTGGTCGAGGAGGGCACCGGCGCCGAGGTGCTCGGGGCGCCGAAGGACCCGTACACGCAGCGGCTGCTCGCGTCGCTTCCCGTGCCCGATCCCGTGGCGCAGGCCGAGCGGCGTGAGGAGCTCCGGCGCATCCGGGAGGCCGGCCGATGACCCGTGGCGCGACCCACGGCTATCCGATCGTCATCAGCGACCTTTCGGTCGAGTACCCCGCGCACGGTGCGAGTGCGGCGCACGTGGCCGTCCACGGCGTGAGCCTCCGGGTCGCGCCGGGCGAGGTGCTCGGGCTGCTCGGCTCCGCCGGCAGCGGCAAGACCACGCTCGCGCGCGTGCTGTCGGGCGTCGGACTCGAACCAGGAGGCCCGGGCAGCGATGTCCGGCCCGTGATCACCGGCGGCGAGGCCATCGTGCTCGGCACGCCGCTGCGGGGGATCACGCGGCGTCGGCTCAACGAGCTGCGGTTCCACGTCGGGTACCTCGCACAGGATGCCGCCGAGCACCTGCCACCCGACCGAACCGTCTCCGAGATCATCGGCGAGCCGATCCTCGAGCGCGACCACCGGTACAACCGCAAGGCGCTCGCCACTCGCGTCGCGACCATGGTCGACGCGGTGCGCCTGCCGCTCGGCCTGCTCGAGAAGTACCCGTACGAGCTGAGCGGCGGGCAGCGGCAGCGGGTCGCGCTCGCGCAGGCGCTCGTGCTCGGGCCGAACCTGCTGATCGCCGACCAGCCGACGGCCGGCATCGACCTGACGGTCCGCGACGCGGTGGCCCAGCTCATCAGCGAGTTGCGCGACGGCCACACGTTCTCGGCCGTCATCATCACGCACGACCTCCCGGTGCTCCGCCGCGTCGCCGATCGCGTCGCGGTGCTCGACCGGGGCGAGGTCGTGGCCCTCGGCACGATCGACGAGGTGTTCGACGACCCGTCCCACCCGTACGTGCAGGCACTCGCGGGCGCCCTCGACGCGGGGCATGCGGTGATCGACGACCTCCAGCCCGAGCCGCCGGCGTGACCGAGCGCGACGCCGCGGGGCGGCCGCCGCGCCACCAAGCGGTGACCGGTGCGATCGTTCGGTCGGCGTCGGATGACGCAACCGCGCGCGCGGTCCAGGTCGGCGCCGCCGCCGGACCGATCGCCATCGTGCCCGACGCCGAGCCGCGCTTCGCCGAGGCGGTGACGCGGGCGGGCGGCGCGCTCGCCCAGCTCTCCGCCGACACCCGCGGACTCGTCTGGACCAGTTCCGAGGGCGAGGACGAGCTCGAGGCGCTGCTCGCCGCGCATCCGCAGATCTCATGGGTACAGCTGCCGTGGGCCGGCGTCGACGCGTTCGCCGGCCTGCTGCGGCGGCACCGCGACGACGGCCGCGTCTGGACGAGCGCCAAGGGCGCCTACGCGCAGCCCGTCGCCGAGCACGCGCTGATGCTCGCCCTGGCCGCGCTCCGCGAGCTCCCGGCGCGGGTGCGAGCGGGGGAGTGGGTGGCCGACGAACGCGGGCGCAGCCTCTACGGCGCCGACATCGTGCTGGTCGGCGCAGGCGGCATCGCGGTCGAGCTCCTCCGGCTGCTCGAGCCGTTCGGCGTGCGCGCGACGGTGGTGCGGCGATCGGATGTCGCGGTGCCCGGCGCCGCCCGCACCGTCACGACCGACCGCCTCACCGAGGCGCTCTCGACGGCCGAGGTCGTGTTCGTCGTCGCCGCCCTGACCGACGGCACGCGCGGACTCATCGGCCGCGACGAGCTCGCGGCGCTGCCCGACGACGCCATCCTCGTCAACGTGGCGCGCGGCGGACTCGTCGACACCGCCGCGCTGGTCGACGCGCTCGAGTCGGGACGGCTCGGCGGCGCCGGCCTCGACGTCACCGACCCGGAACCGCTGCCGGCGGGCCATCCGCTCTGGAACGCACCGAACTGCATCGTCACGCCGCACGTCGCCGACACCGAGGCGATGACGGTGCCGTTGTTCGCCGAACGCGTCCGCGCGAACACCGCGGCGTTCCTCGGGAAGAGCCGCTTCGAGGGCCTGATCGACCTCGACGCGGGGTACTGAGCGGCGACCCCGCGGGGACCGGACGCGAGGCGGCCTCGGATTGGGAGTCCGGCGCTCGCTTTGCTAGAGTGTCTCTGCGCGATACGCGATCCTCCATAGCTCAATTGGCAGAGCAATCGGCTGTTAACCGATAGGTTCTTGGTTCGAGTCCAAGTGGGGGAGCTTCGAACCCCGGTCCTCCTTGAGGCCGGGGTTCTTCCATTCGCATGCGCGAGCGACGACCGAGGAGGCGGCCCGTGGCCGAGGACGCCGTCGAGCACGACGCCGTCTCCGCCGAACCGATCGCCGACGACGCCGAGGCGGAGCGCGCGGCCGTCCGCACCGCCCGACGCGACGGGATCGCCGTCGGACTGGCGACCGCCGCGTACGGCATCTCGTTCGGTGCGCTCTCCGTCGCATCGGGCCTCGACGTGTGGCAGACCTGCTTCCTCAGCCTCGTGATGTTCACCGGCGGATCGCAGTTCGCCCTGGTCGGCGTGGTCGGTGCCGGTGGCCTGGCCGCCGGCGGGTCCGCCATCGCCGCGGCGGCGCTGCTCGGCGTGCGCAACGTCGTCTACGGCATGCGCATGCGTCCGGTCGTCGGCGACCACGGGCTCGCGCACCGCATCGCGGCGGCCTGGGTCACGATCGACGAGTCCACCGCGGTGGCCCTCGCCCAGTCGCGCGAGCGCGCGGCGCGCATCGGCTTCTGGATCACGGGCATCGCGATCTTCGTGGGCTGGAACCTGACCACCCTCGCCGGAGCCCTCATCGGCGACGCGCTCGGCGATACTCGCGCATATGGGCTCGATGCGGCGGCCGCCGCCGCGTTCCTCGGCCTGCTCTGGCCTCGGCTGAAGAAGCTGCAGGCCGGCGCGACCGCCGTCCTCGCCGCCGTCGTCGCGACGATCGCCACGCCGGTGCTGACGCCGGGCCTGCCGGTGCTCGTCGCGGCCGTCGTCGCGGTCGTGATCGGATGGTTCGACCTCTTCCGCCGCCGGGAGGGCCGATGACCCTCTGGCACGTCATCCTGCTGGCGACCGCGGCGACCCTCGCGCTCAAGCTGGCCGGCCACCTGGTGCCGGCGGGCTTCCTCGAGCGCGAGCGCCCGGCGCGCATCGCCGACCTGCTCACGGTCGCGCTGCTCGCGGCCCTGATCGCGGTGCAGACGCTGGGCGCAGGCCAATCGCTCGTCGTCGACGCCCGTGTCCCGGCGGTCATCGTGGCCGCCGCCCTGTACGCCGTCAGGACGCCGTTCATCGTCGTCGTCGCGGTCGCGGCGCTCGTCGCCGCGGGCATACGACTCATCGCCTGACCGAGCGGATGCCACGGGTCAGCCCTCGAGGTGATCGACTCCCGGCGTCCAGCTCACGCCCGGTCTGCCCCATCCGCGCTTCTTCGTGATCTTCTGCACGATGCGCTGGTCGTGGTCGTCGAGGCGGTCGACGTACAGCACGCCGTCGAGGTGGTCGTACTCGTGCTGGAAGATGCGCGCGAGCCATCCGTCGGCGACGATCTCGTAGGGCTCGCCCTCGAGATCGGTCGCGCGCAGGATGGTGCGCTCGGCGCGGCGCAACGCGAACCGCTCGCCAGGGAACGACAGGCATCCCTCGGACTCGTCGTCCTCATCGGGCATGCCCGGCACCAGGGATGAGATCCACAGCTCGGGGTTGACGGCGACGCCCCGCCATTCGCGCTCGTCCTCGTCGGTCCATCCGTAGGTGAACAACCGCAGCGGGACGCCGACCTGCGGGGCGGCGAGTCCGACGCCGGGGGCGGCATCCATCGTCTCGAACATGTCGCGCACCAGCGCACGGATCTCGTCGTCGATTCGGTCGACCGACGAGGCCGGCGCGTGCAGCACGGGGTCACCCGTGATTCGGATGGGGAGGACGGCCATTCGCCAAGGATATCGACGGGCGAACGGGTAGGGTCGTGGTCGTGGATCCCGACCTCAGTGAACTGACCGAGCTCATTCCGCTCGATCCCACGCAGTTCATCGGGATCCCGCTGGCGCTGATCGGCGCGGTCTTCCTCTCGCTCGGCGCGCAGTTCCAGCACCGTGGCGTCGTGAAGGTCGAGGCCCAGACCGTCGACACGCTCGGCAAGGGACTGAACGGGCGACAGCTCGCGCTCCTGCTCGCCAGGCCGTCCTGGGTGCTCGGCACCCTCATGCTCGGGCTCGCGATCGTGTTCCAGCTCGCGAGCCTCTACTTCGCACCGATCATCGTGGTGCAGCCGCTCGGCGCGCTCGCGCTCGTGATCACGTCGATCCTGAACTCGCGGATCAATCACGTCCAGCTGAACTCCAAGTCGATCACGGCGATCGTCATGTGCGTCGGCGGAGTGTTCCTCTTCGTCGGCGTCGCCGCATTCACGGCCGTCGACCGCCCGGTGACTGCGCGCCAGCTCATCATCATCCTCGTCGTGCTCGCGGTGGTGCTCGCGGTCGCCGCGGTGACGTTCGCGCTGTACCGCCGCCGCATCCGCGCCGTCTTCTACGTCATCATGGCGGGCGTGCTCTACGGATTCGTCGCGACCCTCGCGAAGGTCGTGCTCGGCCGGATCGAGCAGGGCGACTTCGAATGGCTCACCCTGACCTGCGTGCTCGCGCTCCTGCTCGCGACCGCGCTGGGCGCGTACTTCGTGCAGAACGCCTACGCGAGCGGACCGCCCGACCTCGTGATCGCCGGCCTCACGGTCGTCGACCCGATGGTGGCCGTGCTCATCGGCATCATCGTGCTCGGCGAGGCATCGCAGGCGCCGCTCTGGGCGAACATCGTCTTCGCCGTGTCGGGCGCCATCGCCGTCTGGGGCGTGTTCCTCCTGGCGAAGAACCACCCGCAGACGCGGCTCTGATGCGCCCCGACATGCGCATACGAGCATGGCGCCGCCTCATCCTCAGGTCCTGCGGATGACGCTCTCGTAGACTATGTTCGGAGAATCCCGCCCCGAAGGCCTCGCCGCATCCAGCGAGCGCCTGCCACCCGTTCCACGAACAGCGAGGTACCGCACGACGTGTCCGACTCATCGCGAGTGACCGATGACGCCGAGCGTCCGCTCCGCATCCTGATCGGCGCCGACACCTTCGCACCCGACGTCAACGGAGCGGCCCGGTTCGCCGAGCGACTCGCCGCCGGGCTCGCCGAGCGCGGACACGACGTGCATGTCATGGCGCCCGCCGCGAGCCGCAAGCACGGCTCGTGGAAGGAGGTGCACGAGGGTCAGGAGATCACGGCGCACCGCGTGTACAGCTGGCGCTGGTATCCGCACGACTGGCTGCGCTTCGCGCTGCCGTGGCGGATCAAGCAGAACGCGGCCCGCATCCTCGACAAGGTCAAGCCCGACGTGGTGCACTTCCAGTCGCACATCGTCGTGGGACGCGGCCTCTCGGTCGAGGCCGAGAAGCGCGGCATCCGCATCATCGGCACGAACCACTTCATGCCCGAGAACATGCTCGAGTTCTCGCTCATCCCGAAGGCCTGGCAGGACTGGTCGGTCGGTTTGGCCTGGAAGGCGGCTCGCCGCACGTTCGGCCGCGCCGAGGCGGTCACGACGCCGACGCGACGCGCCGCCGACTTCCTTGAGCGCTACACGGGGCTCCGTGGCGTCCACGCCATCTCGTGCGGCATCGACGCGCACAAGTACTTCCCGAACTGGGAGCCCCGCACCGAGAACCGCATCATCTTCGTCGGTCGCGTGACCGGCGAGAAGCAGATCGACGTGCTCCTGCGGGCGGTCACCCTGCTGCCCGCTGAGCTGGACGCCCGGGTCGAGATCGTCGGCGGCGGCGACCAGAAGCGCAACCTCGAGCACCTCGCGGCCGAGCTCGGCATCGCCGACCGGGTGACCTTCACGGGCTACGTCACCGACGAGGAACTGCGCGAGGCCTACCACCGCGCGTCGGTCCTCGCGATGCCGTCGATCGCCGAGCTGCAGAGCATCGTGACGATGGAGTCGATGGCGTCGGCCCTTCCGGTGGTCGCCGCCAACGCGATGGCACTGCCGCACCTCGTGCACGACGGCGAGAACGGCTATCTCTTCGAGCCGGGCAGCGCGGAGGACCTCGCGGCCAAGCTCCGCAAGGTGCTCGAGGCCTCGCCCGAGGACTACCACGCGCTGAAGGAGGGCTCCGTGCGCCTGATCGCGGCGCACGACATCCAGCGCACCATCTCCACGTTCGAGAATCTGTATCGTGGGAAGCCGGTGACCGACCCGGTCACCGACGTCGCGCCGGTCGCCGTTCCCGAGTGACCCGACGCGCGGGGCGGTAGCTCAGCCGGTCAGAGCAGTGGACTCATAATCCATCGGTCACGGGTTCAAGTCCCGTCCGCCCCACCTCGAAATCTCGTCATCGATGGGCCCTCGAGGGTGGGCACGATCGTATGCGCCGCCTTCGCGCCCCAGTCCGGGCCGGTCGTACAATCGGCCCAAGGGCGGTGCTGATCCGGATCCAGGTGGTGATGGCCGATGATGTCCACGGCGGGACCAACGATCGCAGTGGTCGGCGCGACCGGCCGTCAGGGCGGTCAGGTCGTCAGGCACCTGCTTGCAGAAGGATGGCGCGTCCGCGCTCTCAGCCGCAAGCCGGCCGGCAAGAAGAGCTCCGAGCTCAGGGGACTGGGCGCCGATGTCGTGTACGCCGACCTGAAGGATGCGGCATCCCTCGACGCGGCGTTCGCCGACGTCGCCGGCGTCTTCGCGATGCAGCCTCCAGGTGCTGGCTCGGCCGAGATGGAGATCCGCCAGGGCCTCAACGCCGCCAGGGCGGCGGCCCGGACGGGAGTCGCCCACGTCGTGTACGGATCGGCAGGGCCGGGGAACGCCGAGACCGGCATCCAGCAGTGGGACGCCAAGCTCCACGTGGCTCGCGGCATGAATGACCTCGGCGTGCCGCTGACGGTCCTGCGCCCCATGGCGTTCATGGAGCTCATGGTCGATCCGAGCTTCTACCCGCAGAGTTCCACGTGGTACACCATGCCGAAGCTTGCGGGCGTCGACTGCCGGATCCCGTGGCTCAGCGTGCAGGATCTCGGTGCCATCGCAGCGAGGGCATTCGCCGAGCCGGGGAAGTTCATCGGGAAGGATCTTCGGCTTGCCGCAGATGCGAGGTCCCTGCAGGAGTGCCGGCAGACATTCCGCGAGGTCATGGGCAAGAACCCGCCGCGATTCCCCATGCCGCTGTTCCTGTTCCGGAGATTCGTTGGCGACGACATCCTCAACATGTGGCGGTGGCTGCGGGACAATCCCGTTGATCTCGACACCGGGCCAACCTACGAGGTACTGCCCACGGCGATGGACGTGCGCGCCTTCCTTCAGGCCGCGAGCTGAATCGCAAGAATTCGAGCACGGCGTCGTCCAGCTCGGGTCCGACGGATTGCTCGCGCATCAATCGACCTCCATGCGTCCATCAAGACCGGCACGTTCAGGGGGAACCCGGAACCGGGTCAGTATGCGCACGGATGCCGCGCACCGTCGCCGCGCGCATGGTGATCGTGCCGGTCGGTCGCGCTGACTGATCGCACCGCGGAGGTGGTGACCGTGTTCAGCCGGGGCCCGCGAAGAGGGTCCATACTCATGGTGGTGGCGGGCGTGGCGATCGCCCTGGTCCTGACCACGACGGCGTGCGGGCCCTCGTCACCGGGCGCGCCGGCAGGGGGTGGCTCGTCGAGCAGCGGCGGATCGTCCGACGCCGACGCGGGCGGCGGCGGCACGGCCGGCGGCGGCACGGACGGCGGCACAGACGGCGATGGCTCCGGCGGCGGCACCGAGAACGGCGACGCCGGTGGTGGCGCGAATCCGGTGTCCTATAGGTGGGCTCTTCCCACGACGAACACCGGAGTGAGCGGCAACGACGGGCCCGCATACGGCGCGCTGCAGAGAAGCTGCGACGAAGGGCAGGCGTTTCTCGACGACCGCGCGTCGGAGGGCTACGGCTTCCGGAGCCCTCGGAACGTGGTGATGTTCGTCGCCGCCATCGCGGTGTGCCGGGGAGACCTGGACACGGCGAGGATCTATGCCACGCACGCAGTCGCCGAGTACGGACTCGGGGGCCTCTACAACCCGGAGATCCTCCCGCCCTGCGATCCGGCGTTCTGCGACCCCGACAGTGCACCCGAGTGCGAGGTGTACCGATCGGTCATGAGCGTCCTCGACCAGGCGCCGCGAGAGAACTACGACTGCCCGGGTGGAAGCCCACCGGAGGATCGCATCAGTACCGACGCCAACGGCGTCGTATGGATCGACGACCCGGTGACGCTCGACATCGATGAGAGCGACCACGCGGATGTCCCGCCGTCGAGCAGCCCGCCGACGGCCGACCCCCCGGAGGACGGTGAGGGCGGCGCAACCGACGCTCCCGACGCCACCTCGGATGCGCCTCCCGGCGCAGGGGCCGAGTGAAGAAGGGAGTGGACGATGTCCAGAATCGCTCATCCAGGTCGACTCGTCGCCGTGATCGGCGGTCTCACCGGGGCAGCGGTCCTGGTCGCCGCCGTGGTCACCGCCAATCCCGATTGGTGGTCGCAACCCACGCCGACGCACGGATTTGCGGCGCCGGAAGCGGGTACGCCCGAATACCGGTGGACCGTGCCGCCAGCGGTGAACACGGGTGGTGCACCGCCCACGGAGGACGTGGACACCCCGGACCCGGCGGCGCCGTCCCCGATACCCGACGTGCTCGACGACTTCTCGGGGGATGCGTTCGACTCGGCTCCGCCCGTCGTGATCGTGGCGGTCCCCGGCGCGCCCGGAACCGATCGCCCGGATCGGACCACCGAGCCTCCGTCCGAGCGCGAATACCGCTGGGTGCTCGTGTCGGAGAACCCGAACGTCGCCTCCGGGTTCACCACCACGTTCGGCATCCTGCTCGAGTGCGAGGGTGACGGTGGATCGGTGCGGTCCATCATCGAGCGCGACCTCGACGATCACTTCACGATCACGCTCTATTACAGCCCTCGTGAGGTGGTCTACCTTGCGGCCGGCTCGTACCTCTGCGGAACTCCCACCGATGTCGAGCTCGCTCGATCCCTCGCCGACCGGGCGGATGCCGCGTGGGGCACCTCGGGGCTGACGGCGACCCATCCGGGAGTGTGCGCCCTGTACCGCGCTGTGCGGAGCGTGGTCGATCGGCAGGATCAGGCGACCTATACGTGCCCGGACGGACCGCCACCGCCCTTCCCCGACGAGGGCACCTACACTGCTGACTTGGAGAGCCTCTTCACTGCTTCCGAGGCGGCGGCTCCCGCACTCAGCGATTCGGCACTGGAAGCGGATGCCGAGGGAGTCCCAGCGGGAGATCGGACGACGACCGGTGACCCTGTGATCGTCCCCGAGGCGACCGTGGACGAGACCGAACTCTCTGCGGATGCGCCGGCAGCGGAATCCCGGGCGCCTGCGGTTGTGGAGCCACTCGAGACCGAGGCCGACGTCGAGGCTTCGTCAACGGCTGAACCACCCCCGCCTCAGGACGTCACGCAGGACGATCCGGCTGATCCAGCATCGACGGAGGACGCAGGAATCGAGCCCGTCGTCGCTGAGCCGGATGCCGCGGCGGAGGCCCCGGCACCGACGGAGACTCCAACGGAGCCAGCCGTCGAGCCCGCGCGCGAACCCGAGGCATGAGCGATGTCCATCTCCAGCCATTCAACGGCACCGGCGCCCGCATCCGAGTCGGCCGAGGAAGCCGCCGAGACCCGAAGCGGCCTCGTGCGGACGCTCACGACGATCCTCCTCAACGTCAGCGTCCTCACGGCGCTGCTGGTCTACTTCGGGTGGGTGCGCAGCGATCGGATGGCCGCGGAGCTCGGAATCGACGAGTCGATCCTGCAGATGTCCGTCGAGGACTACCTGCTGCGGAGCGTCCGGTCCGTCTTCGTGCCGGTCCTCTTCGTGGGCCTCGCGGCCCTCGCGTGGGTCGGGTTCGACCGCTGGTGGACGGGTCGGCGCGCACGCGACGTCCATGACCCGATCGCGACGTGGTTCGCTCGTTGGATGTGGGCGATCGCGCTCGGCGTGATCGTCGGAGGGCTCCTGCTCGGGTACATCGGACTCGCGTGGACCTTCATCGCCGGACCGCTCATCGCCGCCGGCGGCCTGCTGCTCATCGCGTACGGCTTCCGGCTTCGCGCGTCGTTGCCCGGCGCGGTCGCAGTGTCGTCGACGACGGAGGCGGTGTTCCGCGGCGCGACTGCGCTGCTCGTCGCTGTCGGGGTGTTCTACTCAGCGCACAACTACGCGATCGTCGAGGGGACCAGCCTCGCGGCAGATTACGAACGCGTTGTCGCCACACTCCCGGGCGTCGAAGTGGACAGCGCGCACCCGCTCGACCTCACCGCTCCCGGAGTGGTGGCCCTCTGCAGGTCCGAGGGGGAGGACACGCGCTACCGCTACACGGGCCTCCGGCTGCTGGACCGCACCGGCGGGAACTACTGGCTGGTGTCGGACGGATGGACCCGTGAGTACGGCGCGGTCATGGCACTGCCGACGAACGGCGACGGGACACGATTCACGTTCGTCCGCGACATGGATGGGCAGCGGGACTCGGGTACGTTCGCACCCTGCGACAGCGGGACCCCGGCGACCGGGTCGGTCGAGTAGCGCGGTGGAGACGGCCCTCAGGCGCGACGCCTCCACCACCGCGTGCGTGACGTCCGCTGCTCGAGCGGTTCGCGCTCCTCGACCGCCCGACGCTGTCGGGCTTCGCGCCGCTCGTGCCACGCACGGATCTCATCGGCGACATCCCGAGTAGGGGTCACGACCGGCGGCCCGCCGAGCAGCTGTCGACGCGCATCGATCACCCGCCGGTTGAAGTCCTCGACGGCCTCGCGCACGTCGGCTTCGCGGTGCATCCGATCGAGATGCCCCTCGAGCTCGGCGCTCTCGGCGCGCAGGGTGAGCGCGGGCGGACCCAGGCCGCTGAGCTGCTCGCGCTCGATCTTGCGACGGATCCACCAGTCGGGGTCGTGCCGTCCGGTCAACCCGGCAAGGGGCTTCCCCGCGCCGGGGAGGTTGTCGAACTCGCCGCGACGGATGGCCTGCTGGATCGCGTTCTCGACGTAGGCCGACCGCTCAGCCTGCGTGGACGGTCGAGTCGGCTCGGAGTCCATGTCGGGGACGTCGGGCTCTTCGCCGCGCGCGATCGCCTCGTCGCGGGCCACGCGATCGAGCCGGTACTGCCACGCGGCGCGGCGGGAATCCTCGCTCATCCTCGACCCCCTCGCGGCGTCAGATCTCCCGATTCCACGATACGGCCCCGCACACGGCCGGGCTCGGGTCTTCCTCAGGCGCGAACTCGGCCGTGGATGCCGCGGATCCTCAGCTCACCCGTCGGTAGCGGATGTGCGTCGCGAGCGAGGAATGCATCACCTCGACGGGCTCGAATCCGAAGGATTCGACGCCGTCGAAGATCCGCTCGCCGGAGCCCAGCAGGACGGGCGCGATGTCGAGCGTGAGCTCGTCGACCACGCCGGCGACGAGCGCCTGCCGAACGGTGGAGGCGCCGCCGGCGATGTCGACGCCGCGGTCGCCGGCTGCATCCCGTGCCCTCGCGTACGCGGCGTCGAAGCCATCGGTGACGAAGTGGAAGGTGGTCCCGCCCTCCATCTCGATCGGCTCGCGGGGGTGGTGGGTGAGCACGAACACCGGCGCATGGTACGGCGGCTCGGGACCCCACCACCCGCGCCAGTCGTCGTCCCACTCGCCCCGGACGGGCCCGAACATGTTGCGGCCCATGACGTAGGCGCCGCGCGGACGCATGAGCCATCCAGCAGCGATCCCGTCGGCCTCGTTGGCGCGCTCATCGCCGAGGTGCCAGGTGTGGAGTTCCATGCCGCGCTTTCCGAGCGGGTCGTCGCGACTCTGGTCGGGCCCGGCGACGAACCCGTCGAGCGAGATCGACATGTGGCAGGTGGTGTCGGGCATCCGCGACCTCTCCCGGCTCGGCATCGATGGCGTATCGATCCGCAATCTACACTCGTCCAGTCCCGTAGCGAAGGAGCTCGACGGCGGCGCGATCGGCTTCGATCTTCGAAAAGGAGCCCATCATCCGTCGGCATGCGGGATCATGGGGCTGATGAGTGGCGGGGGCCGCTCGAAGGTCGACCGCGTTGGGGAGTGCCATGGTCGCGAGAACTGAACCGACGAGCCGACGGGCCGCGTGGTTCGTCGGCGCACTTGCGCTCCTCGCTGCGATCGGTGCGGTGGCAGCGGTCAGGCGTCGGAGTGATCGCTCGCGGGTCGACGTGTCGACACCTCGGATCGGAGTGGCCGCGAACGGGATGACGTACGCGGCGATGGGTGAGGGGTCGCAATCGATCCTCTTCATCCCCGGCGGACCCGGCAGTGAGATCCCCGTCGGCGCACTTGCCCGCAAGGGCGTCCTGGCGCAGCTCGAGCCGTACGCGAAGGCGGGATACACCGCGTGGCATGTCTGCCGGCGTCGCGACATGCCCGTCGGTCACTCGGTCGCCGACATGGCCGACGACTACGCGCGGTTCATCAGGGAGGAACTCGGCGGTCACGTCGACGTCGTCGTCGGCGAGTCGTACGGCGGGATGATCGCGATCCACCTCGCCGCCGACCATGCCGCCATGATGGACCGCGTGGTCCTCGCCCTCGCGGCCGCGACCATCACGGATGAGGGACGGGACCTCGACCGGCGGTGGGCGCACGCGCGGGCAGACGGACGGTTCGCCGACGCGGGTGCCATCTCACTCGAGTACGTCCTGCACGGCGAGGAGAGGGCGGGACTTCGACGACAGCTCGGTCCGCTCGTCGGCCGGATGTTCGCGAGTTCCTCCATCCCGCCCGGGGACCTGCGCGTGGAGGCGGAGGCGGAGGCAGCCTTCGACGCTCGCGCGGTGCTCGGACGCATCACGGTGCCCGTGCTGCTCGTCTGCGGCGACCGCGATCAGTTCTTCTCTCCCGACATCGTCAGGGAGACTGCGGCCGGTATCGCAGACTGCACCGTGGTCTGGTACGAGGGCATGGGGCACATGCGCGCGGCGATGAGCGGTCGGATCCCTCGCGACGTCCTCGCCTGGCTCCAGCGGGCGCCGGCGTTACAGTGATCGCGTGACCGCCGAGACCGAACGCCCCGTCCGTCGGATGACTCGGGGTGGACGGTGGCGTACGTTGACCTCGACCTCGACGTGGTGGAACGCGAGGGTGAGGCTCCGTTCATCGACGACGAGGACGAGTTCGACGAGAACAGCGCACGGTTCGGCTACCCGCCCGCGCTCGTGGCCCGTGTGCGTGCGGACGCGACCGCCGTGCTCGGGGCGGTGACCCGACGGGAGCCCCCATTCGACGGGACGACGTCGGCCGGATGGCTCGCGAGGATGCGAGGGCTCGCGGGCGGCGGGGACACGGGCGGCGACGGCTCCACGCGGTAGCCGGCGCGGAGTGACCGGGCGTCGGCACCGGCCACTCCGCGTCGACCTCGGTCAGTCGGCCTTCGCCGTGACCTGCGCCGCGTCGTGCGCGGCGACGATACGTCCGCCGGCCAGGCCCGCCAGGATCGAGCCGACATCGAGCCCGGTCAGCGACTTGACGACCTCGGTGCCCTCGCCGAGCACCTGCCCGACGGTCTTCGTCATGGCGCTCGCGCCGTCGGTCGAGACGACCGTCAGCGTGTCGATGTTGGCGATCGGCTCGGCGGCCGCGCGCACGATCTCGGGCAGGCGCGAGATGATCTCCTGCGCGAGGGCGGCCTCGCCGTACTTCTTCAGCGCCTCGGCCTTGGCGTCGGTCGCGGCGGCCTCGGCGATGCCCTCGGCCTGGACGGCGGCCGCACGGGCCTCGCCCTCGGCGCGGATGCCCGCCGCGAGGGCGACCTGGCGGTCGCGCTCGGCCTCGCCCGCGAAGCGCACGCTCGTCGCGGCGGCCTCCGCGTCCTGGACCGCGGCGACCTTGTTCGCCTCGGCGATCTTGGTGCGCTTGTAGGCGTCGGCCTCGGTCGCGGCGTTCGCGGCATCGCGCTGTGCGGTGGCCTTCTGGACCTCGGCGTACGCCTGGGCCTCGGCCGGCTTGCGGATCTCGATGTCGAGCCGCTCCTGGGTGACCAGCGCCTGCTCGGAGAGCGCGTCGCGCTCCTGCACGGCGACGAGCTTGTCCTGCTCGGCCTTCGCGAGCAGGCCAGCGGCCTCGGCCTCGGCGTTCGCGCGATCGGTCTCGGCCTTGATCCCGGCCTGCTTGAGGCTCAACGCCTTCTGGCGCTCGGCGACCTGCTCAGCCGCCTCGATTCGCGCGAACTCGCTGACCCGGGCCGCCTCGGCTTCGCTGACCTCGGCGACCTGGCGGGCACGCGCGGCCTCGGCCCGGCCCAGGTTGGCGAGGTAGTCGCTTCCGGGCGTGGAGATGTCGCTGATGTTCAGCAGGTCGACCTGCAATCCCTGCTCGGCGAGGTCGGTCTTCGTCTCGGCGACGACGCGGTCGGAGAGCGACTTGCGGTCGGAGATGATCTGCTCGATCGTCATGTCGCCCACGATGGAGCGCAGCGATCCCTCGAGCGACTCCTTGATGATCTCGGTCAGGAGGTCCTGCTGCGAGAGGAAGCGCTGCGCGGCGCGACGGACACCCTCCTCGGTGCCGCTGACCTTGAAGTTGATCGACGCCTTGATCGCGATCTTGATGCGGTGCTTGTCGACGCCCTCGACCGTGATGCCGATCTGACGCTGCTCCAGCGAGATCGAGAAGCCCTGCTGCAGGACCGGCCACACGAACGTGCGACCGCCGATGACGACGCGCTGGCCGGTCCCGATCTCGGCCGGCGCGCGTCCGGCGCCCCGGCCGACGATGACGAGCGCCTCGTTGGGCGGCACGCGGCGGATTCGGCCGGCGATGAAGCCGAGCACTCCGAGGAATGCGATGGCGATCGCGACGATCGCACCGATCTGGATGAGGGCGGGGTCGAGCATGGGTTCCTTCCGGTTCGAGGAGAGATGGGATGGCTGGGGGTCAGGCGTGCTCGGCGATGACCTTCACGCGCGAGCACGAGTGCTCGATCACGCGCACGCGGGATCCCTCGGCGATCGCGGTGTCGGCGTACGCGAGTCGTCGTTCGAGCTCGCCGGGACCGTCGAGGCTCACCTCGCCCCCCGACGCGGTGATCGTGGCGGTCGCCACCCCGGACAGACCCACCGCCGAGGCCGGCACCCCGTCGGAGCTGCGCGCCAGCGAGCGGACGAAGACGACCGAGGCGACGTACCCCGCAACGGCGAGGAGCGCAGCGAGCACGTACGCCCAAGCGAGTTCGAGCCCCGCGCTGACGGTGAGCGCACCGGCGGCGCCGAACACGGTCAGCCCGACGCCGAGGGCCGTTCCGGAGATGAGGCCGTCGCCGAGCTCGAAGTGGTCGAGCACGTCGCCGATGACGAGCGAGACGACGAGCAGCACAAGGCCGAGGCCTCCGACGACGAGGAAGGGGATGAGCACGGAGCGGCCTCTCTGCACGACGATGTCCCCGCCTCGGGTGACGGGGACCTCGCTCACCATACCGGCGCGACGATCCGCGGCACCAGAGGAACGAGGCCCATCCGGAGGGATTCCTGCGCGAAATGGATGCGACCGATCAGGGGATCGCGGGGGAATGGACCCGCAGGCGGTCGACCGCGTCAGCTCCGCGGATCTCGGTCATGAGCCGGACGATCTCGTCGACGACGTCGGCGGTGAGCGCTCGGCACACGATGCTGTACGGGCCGAGCGCCCCGAGGCCGCCCGCGCGGACGCGGATCACCTCCCACCCGACCTCGCGCAGCGCCTCGTCCTTCTCGACGTCCGAGCCCTCCTTCAATCCTCGGTGGGCGCGCCTCGACCGCCCCGGATCGTCGTACTCGACCGCGATGCGCAGCTCGGCGACCAGGATGTCGGGCCACACCTCCTGACGACCGTAGAAGGTGCGCGCAAGGCGCACGGCATTGGCGCGGTGATGCAGCCGCACGCGCTCGCCGAGCATGACTCGGAGCCGTTGCTCCGTCATCGAGGTGCCGACCCGAAGTCCCGGCTTCATGAACGGCATGCCGGCTTCGCGCGCCGCGGCACCCGGCGCCGAGGCGTTCGCGCGGCACTTGGCGCACCCCGGGCCGGTGAGCACCTCGATGACGGTCGCCCGGAAGCGGTCGTGACCGCGCCGGCACTGCCAGTCGTACTCGGCTCCCACCCTGGTCTCGACGGCCAGGGCGCGGCGCCCGGCGGGAACGACCCGGCCGAGCAGGTCGCCCCGCGTGCGCTGCGTCTCGTCGAGCAGCATGCAGAGCGGGCACCGGCGGCGGATGGCGACCGCCATCGGATCATCGGCGGCGGCTCCGTGGCCGCAGCCGAACTTCACCGCGACCATGTCGACCTCGTGCGCATGGCGACATCGTGCACGATGCCGCCGACATCGCCATGTCGTCGGCCCGGGGGAGAATCGAAGCGTGCGGATCGCGGTCGCGGCCACGCGCGATGGGCGCGCCCTGCTCGTCGACCCCGCCGGCGGCCTCTCGCTCGACGTCGAACGCGAGCGCCTCCCCGACGAGATCGCGCGCCTCGAGGCCGAGCTCCGGCCGCGCTGGGTGTGGCGCGAGACGCGCGAGTGGGCGCCCGAGCTCCTCGACGCCGGCGTGCGCGTGGCGCGGTGCCACGACCTTCGGCTGTGCGGAGCGATCCTGGCCTCGTCGGCGTTCGTCGACGACGCCGGCCGATCGGCCGCGGCACGGCCGGCGTGGTTGCCGCCCGGGCCTGCCGAAGCGCCCGACCTCGCGACGGCCGTCAACCCCGCGCAATCCGGCCATCGCAGCCCGGCGCTCTTCGACCTCGACGTCGACGTCGACCCCGGGGGAGGGCCGAGCAGGGCCGTGGGGTTGCCGACCGCCCGCGAACTGATCGACGAGCACGATCGCCAGCTCGCGCTCGTCGACGGCTCGGATCGGCGCGGGGCGCTGCGACTGCTCATGGCCGCGGAATCCGCCGGTGCCCTCATCGCCGCCGAGTTGCACGCGGCCGGCCTCCCGTGGAATCGGGCAGTCCACGAACGCGTGCTCGAGGAGGCGCTCGGTCCGCGACCCGCACCGGGCCGGAAGCCGGCGCGGATGGAGCAGCTCGCCGATGCGGTCCGGGCCGCGCTCGAGGCCCCGACGTTGAACCTCGACTCCCAGGCCGACCTGCTCCGCGCGCTGCGAGGTGCCGGGATCGGCGCGGAGTCGACCGCGCGATGGGAACTTCGCGAGCACGACCACCCGGCGATCGAGCCGCTCATCGCCTACAAGCGGCTCGCACGCCTGCTCTCCGCGAACGGATGGAGCTGGCTCGACGAGTGGGTCGTCGCGGGCCGATTCCGGGCCGACTGGGTCGCCGGCGGCACCGCGACCGGACGCTGGGCGACGGCCGGGGGCGGAGCGCTGCAGCTGCCCAAGGCGATCCGCCGAGCCGTCTCCGCCGACGACGGCTGGACCCTCGTGGTCGCCGACGCCTCGCAGCTCGAACCGCGTGTGCTCGCGGCGCTCGCGCGTGATCCCGCGATGGCGGCCGCGGGCCGCGGCCGCGACATGTACCGCGCGATCGTCGAGGCCGGGGTCGTGGCGACGCGCGACGAGGCGAAGGTCGCGCTGCTCGGCGCGATGTACGGTGCCACGACCGGCGACAGCGGTCGCCTCGTTCCTCGCCTCGCGCGTGCGTACCCTCGAGCGATGGCCCTCGTCGACCGGGCGGCACGCGACGGTGAGGCGGGGCGCTCGGTCACCACGCTCCTCGGCCGCTCCTCGCCGCTGCCGCCGCCCCGTTGGCACGAACTGCAGGCGCGTGCGACGCAACCCGACGCGACGCAGGTCGACGAGCGACGCGCGCGCGCCGCCGCTCGCGAGTGGGGGCGGTTCACGCGCAACTTCGTCGTGCAGGGCACGGCCGCCGAATGGGCCCTCTGCTGGCTCGCCGGCGTGCGCAACCGGCTCGTCGAACTGGGGGAGCAGCCCGAGCGCGCGACGGCTGCGGACGCCTCGGGATCGGCGTTCGCGCGCATCCCGCACCTCGTCTACTTCCTGCACGACGAGCTGATCGTGCACACGCCGCTGGAGTTCGCGTCGGCGGTGGCCGACGCGGTCGGCGATGCGGCGGCCGAGGCCGGACGGCTGCTCTTCGGCGAGGCGCCGGTCGAGTTCCCGCTCAACCTCGTCACCACGCCGAACTACGGCTCGGCCACCTGAGCCTCACGCCGGTGCGCGCGCCGGGCGCCGGCCCCGCCGGGGTCGCTCGGCGCTGGGAGCGAACGCGAGCGACGCGGCATCCGCTCGGCTCACCTGCTCGAGCCAGGCGAGCGCTGCCGCCGCTCGGGCGGCATCGGCCTCCGCGGCGAGGTCGACGAGTGCGGCTGGGCCGCCGGCGCCCGACGCGACGGCCGGCGTCGCGGCATCGCGGCGCGCGGTCCAACGTGCGAGCTCGCCGGCGAGGACCGGTGTCTCGTCGATCGTGGGCAACGACAGCGCGAGCAGCACGCGGTCGACCGTCTCGTGCCACGGATCGGCGCCCGCGGCATCCGTCCCGTCCAGCCAGCCCGCCGCGGCCTTGCGGCCCGTCGGTGTGAGGCGGTGCAGGGGGAGTCCGTCGTCGGTCGTCCCGGCGGATTCGACGAGGCCCTGGGCGCCGAGGCGATCGAGCGTGGCGTAGGTCTGGCCGACGTTGATCACACGCCGCCCTCCGGTCCGTGCAGCCAGCCCGCCGTGCAGCTGGAACCCGTACGCGGGTCCGTCGAGCAGCAGCACCAGCAGCGCATCGCGTACGGCCACCAGGTCTCCTTCGCCCCCGGGCAAACATTCACCCGGTGAGCAGTTTAGCCACAGGCCTTGTCAGGTGCGGGGATGGGCGGGCATACTCGTCCTGACGACTCGTCGTCGCCAATCGAACATTCGCGCTCACGCCGAGCCCGCAGTTTCCGAGGTCGTAGGGGAAGACGCACCTCACGAGGAAACGGAGCAGGAGATGGCGGAGCAGGTCACGCGGGCCGCACGCGCCGCGCGAGGGATGCTGTTCGTGCATTCATCGCAGCGGGCGCTCTGCCCGCATGTCGAATGGGCGGCCGGTCGTGCGATCGGCACCGCCGTGAACTTCGAGTGGGTCGAGCAGCCCGTGCTGCCGGGCACCATGCGCGCCGAGTTCTCGTGGACGGGCGAGCCGGGCACGGGCGCGCGGATCGCCTCGGCGTTGCGCGGATGGGAGCAGCTCCGCTTCGAGGTGAGCGAGGACCCGGGCCTCGGCTCCGACGGAGCGCGGTGGATGCACACCCCCGAGCTCGGCGTCTTCTACGCGCAGACCGACGCGGCGGGCAACCTCGTCGTGCCCGAGGATCGCATCCGCTACGCGATGGAGATCGCCGCGTTCGATGCCGGAGAGCTGCATCGCGAACTGCGCCTCGCCCTCGGCCAGGCATGGGATGACGAACTCGAACCGTTCCGCCACGCGAGCGACTTCGCCCCCGTCGTCTGGTTGCACCGCGTGGGATGAGACCCGCCGCCCGGTGGCGCGACGCGTTCGTCGGTCGACTCAGGTCCCGGCAGCGCACGACCGTAACCCGTGGCGGCGATGCATCGGGCCCCGGCGCCGTGAGGCGGCCGGGGCCCGATGCCCGTCGGCGAGGCGGATGCCGCGGCATCCGCCGTTCGCGTCAGGCGGAGCGGAACGCGGCGACGGCGTTGTGCCCGCCGAAGCCGAACGAGTTGCTGATCGCGACGAGGTCGCCCTCGCCGAGCACCCGCGGCGACGTCACGACGTCGAGCGGGATCTCGGGGTCCTGCTCGGTGAGGTTGATCGTCGGGGGAGCCGTGCGCTCGTGGAGCGCCAGCACGGTGAAGATCGCCTCGATCGCGCCGGCCCCGCCCAGGAGGTGCCCGGTCGACGCCTTCGTCGCGGTGATCGCGATCCGGTCGAGGTCTTCGCCGAAGACGCGTCGCAGCGCGTTGTACTCGGCGATGTCGCCGACCGGCGTGCTCGTGGCGTGCGCGTTGACGTGCACCACGTCGGACAGGCTCGCACCGGCGCCCTCGATGGCCGCCTTCATCGCGCGAGCCGCAGCGGACCCCTCGGGGTCGGGTGCCGTGATGTGGTACGCGTCGCTGGTGATCGCGCCGCCCAACAGCTCGGCGTAGATGCGCGCACCGCGGGCCTTCGCGTGCTCCTCGGTCTCGAGGACGAGCGCGGCGCCGCCCTCGCCCATGACGAAGCCGTCGCGGCCCACGTCGTAGGGTCGGGACGCGACCGCCGGGTCGTCGTTGCGCTTGGACAGCGCCTGCATCGAGTTGAACGAGGCGATGGTGATGGGGTGGATGGCCGACTCCGAGCCGCCCGCGATGACGACGTCGGCGACGCCGTCCTGCAGGTGCTCCCACGCGTTGACGAGCGACTCGGTGCTCGAGGCGCACGCGGACACCACCGTGCGGATGCCCGCGCGAGCGTGGAGGTCCATGCCGACCGCGGCGCCCGGGCCGTTCGGCATGAGCATCGGCACTGTCATGGGCAGCACTCGGCGCGGACCCCGGTCGCGGAGCGTGTCCCACGCGTCGAGCAGCGTCCACACGCCACCGATGCCCGTCGCCCAGTCGATGGCGAGTCGCTCGGGGGCGACCTCGGGGGCGCCGGCATCGGCCCAGGCCTCGCGGCCGGCGATGAGCGCGAACTGGCTCGACGGGTCGAGGCGCTTCACCTCGTGGCGCTCGAGCACCTCGGCGGCGGGAACCTTCGCCGTGGCGGCGAAGGTCACCGGCAGCTCGTACTTCTGCACCCACTCGTGCTCGAGTGTGCGCGCGCCGGACTCGCCGGCGAGCAGGGCCTTCCAACTGTCACGAGCGGTGCCGCCGATGGGCGTGGTGGCGCCGATGCCCGTGATCACGATCTTCTTGGTCATACGAAATCACTCCGTGGGGGCGGAACGACGGACGGGTCGGCTCGCGCCGACCCGTCCGTTCGTACCTAGGCCTGGGCGTTGACGATGAAGTCGACGGCGTCGCCGACGGTCTTGAGGTTCTTGACCTCCTCGTCGGGGATCTTGACGTCGAACTTCTCCTCGGCGTTGACGACGATCGTCATCATCGAGATGGAGTCGATGTCGAGGTCATCGGTGAACGACTTGTCCGCCTCGACCGTGTCGGTCGCGATGCCGGTCTCGTCGTTGATCAGCTCAGCCAGGCCGGCAAGCACTTCGTCGCGGGACAATGCCATGGTTCTTCTCCTTGCAGGGGGTGTTCTCGTCGTATGACCGAGACACAGTCTAGATGGACGGGGAACGGCGGCTCAGGGCAGAACCACCACTTGAGCGCCGAACACGAGTCCGGCGCCGAAGCCGATCTGGAGGGCGAGCCCTCCGGAGAGCTCGGGGTGCTCCTCCAGCAGTCGGTGCATCGCGAGCGGGATGGAGGCCGCCGAGGTGTTGCCGGTCGTCGCGATGTCGCGACCGATGACGACCGAGTCGGGCAGCTTCAGCTGCTTGGCGAACTCGTCGATGATGCGCATGTTCGCCTGGTGCGGGATGAACGCGGCGAGGTCGTCGGAGGTGATGCCCGCGGCATCCAGCGCCTGCTTGGCGACCTTGGCCATGTCCCACACGGCCCAGCGGAAGACCGTCTGGCCCTCTTGACGGAGCGTGGGCCACTCCGACGCGCCGTCGCGGAACTCGGTGAGCGTGTGGTTCATGCCCACCGCACCGGCCTTCGAGCCGTCGGAGCCCCAGACGGTGGCGCCGATGCCGGCCTCGTCGCTCGGACCGACGACGACCGCGCCGGCGCCGTCGCCGAGCAGGAACGAGATGGTGCGGTCGGTCGGGTCGACGACGTCGGAGAGCTTCTCGGCGCCGATCACGAGCGCGTAGTGCGCGGCGCCGGCGCGGATCAGCGCGTCGGCCTGGGCGACGGCGTACGCGTAGCCGGCGCACGCGGCGTTCATGTCGTAGGCGGCGGCGGGGTTCGCACCGACCCGGTCGGCGACGACTGCAGCGATCGACGGCGTCTGCTGCACGTTCGAGATGGTGGCGACGATGACCAGGTCGATCCGGTCGGCGGGGATGCCGGAACGTTCGACGGCCTCGCGCCCGGCCTCGGTGGCGAGGTCGACCGCGAGCACGTCGGCTCCCGCGCGGGCGCGCGTGATGATGCCCGTGCGCTGGCGGATCCACTCGTCGGACGAGTCGATCGGTCCGACCAAGTCGTCGTTCGGGACGAGGTTCTCGCCACGCGACGCCCCCACCGAGAGGAGGCGGGTGAAGGCGGGTCCGTGCGACTGCGTGAGGGTGGGATGCGTCATTCGTTCTCTCGTCCGGAGTCGGGGTGGGCTACGCGGCGGCCTGCTCGAGGAGCTCGATCGCGGCGGGCAGGTCGTCGGGCGTCTTGACGGCGACGGTCGGCACGCCCTTGAGGGCGCGCTTGGCGAGCCCGACCAGTGCGCCGGCCGGCGCGAGCTCGATGAGTCCGGTGACGCCGTCGGCGGCGAACGACTCCATGCAGCGGTCCCAGCGGACGGGCGAGGCGACCTGGCCGACGAGGAGATCGACGAACTCGGCGCCCGAGGCGACCTTCGACCCGTCGCGGTTGGTCCACAGCGTGACACCCGGGTCGGACACGGACAGGGACGATGCGACTTCGGCGAGGCGCTCGCGCGCGGGCTGCATGTACCGCGTGTGGAATGCGCCGGCGACCTGGAGCGGGATGACGCGGGCACCGGCCGGCGGCTCGGCCCTGAGCTGCTCGAGGGCCTCGACCGCGCCGGCGACGACGACCTGTCCGCCGCCGTTGAAGTTCGCCGGCTCGAGCCCGAGCACGTCGAGCCGTCCGAGCAGGTCGGCCTCGTCGGCGCCGATGACGGCGCTCATGCCCGTCGGAACGAGGGCGGCGGCATCGGCCATCGCCCGGCCGCGGGCCGCGACGAAGCGCATCGCGTCGGCGTCGTCAAGGACGCCGGTGGCCGCGGCCGCGGTGATCTCGCCGACCGAGTGGCCCGCGATCCCGCCGATGGCGGAGCCGTGCGAGCCTGCCGTGAGCGCGTCGAACGCGAGGATGCCGGCCGCGACGATGAGCGGCTGGGCGACGGCGGTGTCGCGGATCGTGTCGGCGTCGCTCTCGGTGCCGTGCGTGGCGAGGTCGATGCCGGCGGCTTCGGAGAGCCCCGCGAGGCGGTCGGCGAACGACGGCTCGGCGAGCCACGGAGCGAGGAAACCGGGGGTCTGGGAGCCCTGTCCAGGGCAGACGACGACGATCACCGCTCCAGTCTGCCAATCACGAGGTGGCCATGTGTGTGCACTCGCGACAAGGTATCGGACGAGTCGTTGTCTCCGCGATACATACGTGACTCAGCCCGCGGGTCGACGCCGAGGCGTGGCCTCGTGATCGCTCATCGAGCCGATGATCAGCGCGGACTGCAGGATGAGCGCCTCGCGGGCTCCCGTGGCATCCCACCCGATCACGTCGGAGACGCGCTTGAGCCGGTACCGCACCGTGTTCGGGTGCACGAACAGCTCGCGCGCGGTCGCCTCGAGCGACCGGCCGTTGTCGAGGTAGCTCCAGAGCGTGGTCAGGAGCTCGGTCGAGTGGGCCTGCAGCGGACGGTAGATGCGGTGCACCAGCGTGGCGCGTGCGAGCGGGTCGCCCGCGAGCGCCCGCTCGGGGAGGAGGTCGTCGGCGTGCACCGGGCGCGGCGCGTGACGCCAGGATCGTGCCACCGCGAACCCGGCCAGCGCCGCCTTCGCGCTCTTGCCCGCGTCGACGAGGTTCGCGACCTCGTGCCCGAGCACGAGGTGGCCGGGCCCGAAGTGCGGCTCGAGCTGGGTCGCGATCTCCATGAACGTGAGCGCGGGCGCCGTGCCGACCGCGTCCTCGGAGTCGGGGGCGCGCGGGTCGGCGCGGCCGATCACCACGACGAGGCGGTTGCCCTGCACACCGACGAGGACGTCGGCCTGCATGTGCCGTGCGGCGCGACGGACCTGGTCGACGTCGAAGAGCTTCGGTGCCGTGCCCACGAGCACCGCGACCTCGCCGTGGCCGTGCCATCCGAGGGCGGCGATGCGGCTCGGCAGCTCGTCGTCGTACTCGCCCGAGAGGATCGAGTCGACGACGAGCGCCTCGAGGCGCGCGTCCCAGAGGCCGCGCGCCTCGGCCGCACGAGCGTAGACGTCGGCGGCCGCGAAGGCGATCTCGCGCGAGTAGAGCAGGATCGCCTCGCGCAGCGGCTCGCCGCCGTCCTTCACCCGCTCCTCGACGACCTCGACGGTGACGCGGATGAGCTGCAGGGTCTGCTGCAGGCTCACCGACCGCAGGAGCTCGCGCGGCGCGGCTCCGAACACGTCGGCGGCGATCCATGGCGTCGAGCGCGGGTCGTCGAACCACGCGATGAACGAGGTGATGCCGGCCTGCGCGACGAGGCCCACCGCAGAGCGCCGGCTCGGCGGCATCTCGCCGTACCAGGGCAGGGTGTCCTCGAGACGCTTCAGCGTCTGCGTGGAGAGCTCACCGGAGATGGTGCGCAGCCATGCGAGGGTCTCCGCCTTGGTCCTGGGCTTCGTTGCCACCGTCTCGACGCCTGCTAGCTCTCGCCGCCGGCGGTGCCGGTCGTGCCCGCGTTGACGTCGTGCAGGCGGTACTTCT
Source organism: Agromyces flavus (assembly GCF_900104685.1). Lineage (NCBI taxonomy): Bacteria > Bacillati > Actinomycetota > Actinomycetes > Micrococcales > Microbacteriaceae > Agromyces > Agromyces flavus. Next base: position 1,303,563 of record NZ_LT629755.1, on the reverse strand, counting down.
CGATCGCCCGGGCCGGAAGGGACCGGTCGACCTCGCCGCGGTCGGCGAGCATCTGCAGCGTCCGGACGACGACCGAGGGACCGTCGATCTTGAACCAGCGGCGTGCGGCCGGGCGGGTGTCGGAGAAGCCGAAGCCGTCGGCGCCGAGCGTGGCGTACTGGCCGGGAACATAGGGACGGATCTGCTCCTGCACCGCGCGCATGTAGTCGGAGACGGCGACGAACGGACCGCGCGCCCCCGAGAGCTTCTGCGTGAGGTACGGCACGCGGCGCTCGGCCTCGGGGTGGAGGAAGTTGTGCTCGTCGGCCGCGAGTCCGTCGCGGTTCAGCTCGGACCAGCTCGTGACCGACCACACGTCGGCCGCGACGCCCCAGTCCTGTCCGAGCAGGTGCTGCGCCTCGATGATCCACGGGACCGCGACACCCGATGCGAGCAGCTGGGCCCGGGGGCCTTCGCCCCAACCCTCGGAGATGCGGTGGATGCCGCGGACGATGCCGTCGACATCGACTTCCTCGGGCTCGGCGGGCTGCACGAGCGGCTCGTTGTAGACCGTGAGGTAGTACATGACGTTCGGGTCGTGGTGGCTGCCGCCGTACATGCGGTCGAGCCCCGAGCGCACGATGTGCCCGATCTCGTAGCCGTACGCCGGGTCGTACGAGACGACCGCGGGGTTCGTCGACGCCAGCAGCGGCGAGTGGCCGTCGGCGTGCTGGAGTCCCTCGCCGGTCAGCGTGGTGCGGCCCGCCGTGGCGCCGATCATGAAACCGCGCGCCATCTGGTCGCCGGCCGCCCAGATCGCGTCGCCCGTGCGCTGGAACCCGAACATCGAGTAGAAGACGTAGATCGGGATGAGCGGCTCGCCCTGCGTCGAGTACGACGTGCCGACGGCGGTGAACGCGGCGAGCGCGCCCGCCTCGTTGATGCCGACGTGCACGATCTGGCCCTGCGGGCTCTCCTTGTAGGCCAGGAGCAGCTCGCGATCGACCGACGTGTAGTGCTGGCCCATCGGGTTGTAGATCTTCGCGTTCGGGAAGAACGCGTCCATGCCGAACGTGCGGGCCTCGTCGGGGATGATCGGCACGATGCGGTTGCCGAAGTCCTTGGCGCGCATCAGGTCCTTGAGCAGCCGGACGAACGCCATCGTCGTGGCGATCTCCTGCGTGCCCGACCCCTTCTTGGCGATCGCGTACGCCGAGTCGTCGGGCAGCGAGATCGCCGTGTGCTTCGTGCGGCGCTCGGGCAGGTAGCCGCCGAGCTCGCGGCGACGCTCGTGCAGGTACTGGATGGCCTCGTCGTTCTCGCCGGGGTGGTAGTACGGCGGGAGGTAGGGGTTCTCCTCGAGCTGCGCGTCGGAGATCGGGATGCGCATCGTGTCCCTGAAGGTCTTCAGGTTGTCGAGCGTCATCTTCTTCATCTGGTGGGTCGCGTTGCGGCCCTCGAAGGCCGGACCGAGGCCGTAGCCCTTGATCGTCTTCGCGATGATGACCGTCGGCTGGCCCTTGTGCTCCATGGCCGCCTTGAACGCCGCGTACACCTTGCGGTAGTCGTGGCCGCCGCGCTTGAGGCCCCACACCTGGTCGTCGGTGAGGTCCTTCACGAGTTCGAGGGCCCGCGGGTCGCGGCCGAAGAAGTTCTCGCGCACGTAGGCGCCCGACTCGGCCTTGTAGGTCTGGTAGTCGCCGTCGGGCGTGACGTTCATCAGGTTGCGGAGCGCACCGTCGTGGTCGCGTGCGAGCAGGTCGTCCCACTCACGGCCCCAGATCACCTTGATGACGTTCCATCCGGCGCCGCGGAAGAAGCTCTCGAGCTCCTGGATGATCTTGCCGTTGCCGCGGACCGGTCCGTCGAGGCGCTGCAGGTTCGCGTTGATCACGAACGTGAGGTTGTCGAGCCCCTCGTTCGCGGCGACCTGGAGCTGTCCGCGGCTTTCGACCTCGTCCATCTCGCCGTCGCCGAGGAATGCCCAGACGTGCTGGTCGGAGGCGTCCTTGATGCCGCGGTTGGTGAGGTACTTGTTGAGCTGCGCCTGGTAGATCGCGTTGATCGGGCCGAGGCCCATCGACACGGTCGGGAACTGCCAGAACTCGGGCATGAGCCGCGGGTGCGGGTACGACGAGAGGCCGTTCGGCGCGTGCGACTTCTCTTGCCGGAAGCCGTCGAGCTGGTCGGTCGAGAGCCGGCCCTCGAGGAACGCGCGTGCGTAGGTGCCGGGGGAGGCGTGCCCCTGCACGAAGATCTGGTCGCCGCCGCCCGGGTGGTCGTGGCCGCGGAAGAAGTGGTTGAAGCCGACCTCGTAGAGCGCGGCCGACGAGGCGTAGGTCGAGATGTGGCCGCCGACGGCGATGCCCGGACGCTGCGAGCGGTGCACGAGCATGGCCGCGTTCCAGCGGATCCATGCGCGGTACCGGCGCTCGATCTCCTCGTCGCCGGGGAACTCGGGCTCGTTCTCGGGCGCGATGGTGTTCAGGTAGTCGGTCGTGGGCACCATCGGCACGCCGAGGTGCAGCTCCTTCGAGCGCTTCAGCAGGCTGAGCATGATCTCGCGCCCGCGCTGGTGGCCCTTCTCGGCGACGAGCGCGTCGAGGGACTCCGCCCACTCGCCGGTCTCCTCCGGATCGGAGTCCATCGCCTCGACCGAGTACGGGTCCTGGTCGTTGACAGTCACACTCGACCTCTCTCTTCAGCAGATCGTGCCTTCGGTTTCCGTGCGTGCGCACGCCGAAACGACCGGGTCACGGTCGGGGGCACCACGCCATCCTAGTGATTCTAAGCCGGGGTATGACCGGGCTAGGCTGGCCGCGCATTCAAGCCCCCGCTCGTGAGGAGGGCCACGTGATCCTGGGCACCGGGGCGATCGCGCCCGAGTTCGACCTTTCCGACCAGTTCGGCGCCCCGCAGCGGCTGGGCGCTCGCCGGGGCATCCGTGGCGTCGTGCTCGTCTTCGTCCCGTTCGCGTTCTCGCGCACCTGCACGGGGGAGTTGCACGATCTCGACGCGCACGCCGACCTGTTCGCGGCATCCGGTGCCGACCTGCTCGTCGCCTCGGTCGACGCCAAGTACGCGCTGCGCGCGTGGGCCGAGTCCGAGGGCGTCGGCCTCACGCTCGTGTCCGATTTCTGGCCGCACGGCGCGGTCGCACGCGCCTACGGCGCCTTCGACGAACGCGCCGGCCACGCGCGACGCGCCACGTTCGCGATCGGCGCCGACGGTGTCATCCGCTCGTCGTTCATGACCGGGCCGGGCGAACCACGCCCTATGGGCGCGTATCGCGAGGCGCTGTCGGCGTTGTGACGGATGGTCGGGGGCCGCGCTCGCGCGTCAGCCGAGGATGCCGACCGACCGGGCGATCACGAGCGCGAGGATCACGAACCCGCCGAACGCCTGCAGGCCCATGAGCAGCTTGATGCGCTGCGAGAGCGGGATGGAGTCGCTCGCGCTGAACGCCATGCTGTTCGACAGCGACGTGTAGAAGTAGTCGACGAAGCGGGGCGTCCAGTCCATGACCGCCGACGATCGGGCGGCGACCTCGGCCACGGCGGTGTGGTCCTCGTCCTGCGGGAAGCGCAGGTCGGCCGCCGGCAGCTCGGTGCGCGCCCACATGGTCCGCACGACCGGCCCGCCGCGGTCGAGCTCCCAGTACAGCAGGGCGAACCCGATGACGTTCGCGACCCACACCTGCAGCGCGGCGAGCAGCAGCTCGGGGGCGTCGTGATGCCCGCCGACGAGCTTGTAGACGATGATGACCAGCGCGACCTGGTTGACGAGCACGAGGAGCAGCGCGAACCCGACCGAGACGATCCGGTACCACCTCGGCTGGCGGACCAGCCGGTGCGGATTCACGATCGAGAGCGTGATGAGGAAGGCGACGCCGGCGCCGACGACGACGAACCGCTGGACGCCCACGAGCGAGTTGGGCAGCAACGCGTACAGCGCGAGCGCGCCCAGCAGCGCGACCACGGCCGGCCAGCGGTACTCGGGCTCGGCCGTCCGGCTCGGATGCCGCTCAGCCACCTCCATGCCCGTGAGTCTAGGCCGCTCGGATACCATGGGCGTGCGCCGCACGGCGGGCCGAGCGGCCCGGCGCGGCGAGGGGCCCTTAGCTCAGTTGGTAGAGCGCCACGCTTACACCGTGGATGTCGTCGGTTCGAGCCCGGCAGGGCCCACCACACGCCGGGGCGATCACCGCCCGGCGCTAGGCTGGGCGGGTGCCCGTCCTCCTCGCCGACCTCCTCGCGACCGTGGAGCGCCTGTGGCCGGTCGCCGGCGCCGAGGCGTGGGACGCCCCGGGACTCGTGACCGGTGATCCGCGCCGGGAGATCGGCCGGGTGCTCCTCGCCGTCGACGCAGTCGCCGCCACCGTCGACGAGGCGGTCGATGCCGGCGCCGACGTGCTCGTGACGCATCACCCGCTACTCCTGCGCGGCGTGACCTCGATCGCCGAGGACCGCTACAAGGGGGCGCTCCTCGCGCGCCTGATCCGCGCCGACTGCGCGCTCGTCGCCGCGCACACCAACGCCGACGTCGTCGAGACCGGCACGTCGGCCGCCCTCGCCGAGCGGATCGGGATCGTCGATGCCGTGCCCATCGTACCGAGCGCCGCAGACCCCGGCCGCGGGCTCGGTCGCGCCGGGCGGTTCCCCGAACCCACGACGCTCGGCCGTCTCGCGCGCCGCCTCGCCGAGATCCTCCCCGCCACGGCGAGCGGCGTCCGTGCCGCAGGCGGCTACGACGATCCGATCGAGACGGTCGCCGTCTGCGGCGGCGCCGGCGACTCGCTGCTCTCGCATCCGCTCGTGCAGGCCGCTGACGTCTACATCACCGCCGACCTGCGCCACCATCCCGCCTCCGAGGCGCGCGAGCAGGCGGTGCTCGGCGGCGGGCCCGCGCTCGTCGACGTCTCGCACTGGGCGAGCGAGTGGCTGTGGCTGGATTCCGCGGCCGCCGAGCTGCGCACCGCCCACCCCGAGCTCGAGGTCGTCGTCAGCGACCTGCGCACCGATCCGTGGGACTTCCAGGTCCTGCAGTGACCGTCCGACCGACCACGACCCCCACGAGGAGCACCACGTGAAGGCCAGCCCCGCCGACCAGCAGCAGCTGCTGCGTCTCCAGTCGATCGACACGCGCCTCCAGCAGCTCGCGCATCGGCTCCGGTCGCTCCCGCAGACCGCGGAGCTCACCGCGCTCGGCGAGCGCGACGGCGCCGTCCGCGCGCGGCGAGCCGAGGCCGTCGGTGCGCTCGAGGACGCGCGGAGCGAGCTGAGCCGCATCGAGTCCGATGTCGAGGTCGTCGAGAAGCGCATCGCGCGCGACGGCGAGCGGCTCACCCACACGTCGTCGATGAAGGATGTCGCGGCGCTCGAGTCCGAGCTGGCCTCGCTCCGCAGGCGGCTCTCCGACCTCGAGGACCAGGAGCTCGTCGTCATGGAGAAGGTCGAGTCCGCCGAGGCGCACGTCGCCGACGTCGACGCCGAGCGCGCCGACATCGCGGCCGACGTGGCGCGCCTCGAGGGCGAGCGCGACGAGGCGGCCGGCGGGCTGGCGACCGAGCGCGACGGCGCCGAGCGCGATCGCGCCGCCATCGCGGGCACCGTGCCCGAGGACCTCCTCGCCTTCTACGAGCAGCGCCGCGTCCGCGGCGGAGGCGTGGGCGCCGCACTCCTGCAGCAGCGCACCTGCGGGGGGTGCACGATCACGCTCACCGGATCCGACCTCGAGGCCGTGCGGCGGGCCGCGCCCGACGAGGTCGTGCAGTGCCCCGAGTGCGACCGCATCCTCGTCCGCACCGACGAGTCGGGCCTCTGACCCCTCGCCGTGCCCGGCGCGTACCCAGCCTGAGGCGCTAGCCTTGACGTGCGAGCGGGTCGGCAAGACGGTCGCGTCATCCGAGCGATCGGATGCCGAGGAACGTCCGGGCTCCGCAGGGCAGGACGGTGGGTAACGCCCACCCGGGGTGACCCGCGAGACAGTGCCACAGAAAGCAGACCGCCGCAGGCCCGCCTGCGGTAAGGGTGAAACGGTGGGGTAAGAGCCCACCAGCGGCCGCGGTGACGCGGTCGGCTCGGCAAACCTCGTCCGGAGCAAGGCCAGACAGGGAACCATGGGGCGGCCCGTCCCGTTCCCGGGTAGGCCGCTGGAGGGTCACGGCAACGTGGCTCCGAGAGAGATGGCCGTCCAGCCGGTGTCGCGCAAGCGCCCGGTGAACAGAACCCGGCGTATCAGCCGGCCCGCTCGCACCCCGTTAGTACTTCGCCGCGAGGGCGGCGGCGCCGAGAAGGCCCGCGTTGTTGCGGAACGCCGCCGGCACGATCGGCGTCGTCAGCGAGAGCAGCGGCAGGAAGTGCTCGTGGTGCTTGGACACGCCTCCGCCGACGATGAAGAGGTCGGGCGAGAAGAGGAACTCCACGTGCGAGTAGTACCGCTGGAGCCGCTCCGCCCACTGCGCCCACGAGAGGCCCTTGCGTTCCATCGCCGAGTAGGCGGCGCGGTCCTCCGCGTCGTGCCCGTCGATCTCGAGGTGGCCGAGCTCGGTGTTCGGCACGAGCACCCCGTCGTACAGGAACGCGGAACCGATGCCGGTTCCGAGCGTCGTGAGGATGGCGAGGCCCCGCTCGCCTCGGGCGGCACCGAACTGCGATTCGGCGTAGCCCGCGGCATCCGCGTCGTTGATGAAGTGGATGGGGCTGCCGAGCTCGCGCTCGAACAGCTGCTCGGCCTCGAGGCCGATCCACTCCTCGGAGACGTTCGCCGCCGAGAGCGTGCGACCGTGCTTCACGATGGCGGGAAAGCACACGCCGAGCGGCAGCGCCGAGTGCCCCTGGCCGGCGATGATCCCGAGCAGCTGCCCGGTGGCCGCGACGATATCGGCGGGTCGTCCGCCCGCGGGCGTCTTGATCTTCACGCGCTCGGTGACGAGCCCGCCCGTGCCGAGGTCGACCACCGCGCCCTTGATGCCCGTGCCGCCGATATCGATGCCGATCGCGCGCTCAGTCGCCATGCGGCCACACTATCGCGGCGCCCGGGCGCGGACTCACGGCAGCGTCAGGATCTCCGCCCCCCGCTCGGTCACGACGACGGTGTGCTCGAACTGGGCCGTCAGCGACCGATCCCGCGTCACGACGGTCCAGTCGTCGGCCCACAGGTCCCATTCGGTCGTGCCGAGCGTGAGCATCGGCTCGATCGTGAAGACCATGCCCGACTCCATCACCGTCGTGGCGTTCGGATCGTCGTAGTGGGGGATGACCAGACCGGTGTGGAAGGCCCGGCCCACGCCGTGTCCGGTGTAGTCGCGCACGACCCCGTAGCCGAAGCGCCTCGCGTACGACTCGATCGCGCGCCCGATCACGTTGACCTGCCGACCGGGGGCGGCGGCGCGGATGCCGCGGGCCAGGGCCTCGCGCGTGCGCTCGACGAGCAGCCGCGCCTCCTCGCTCGACTCGCCGACGAGGAAGGTGTGGTTGAGGTCGCCGTGCATGCCGTCGAGGTACGCCGTCACGTCGATGTTGACCAGGTCGCCGTCCTCGAGCACGGTGTCGTCGGGGATGCCGTGGCAGATCACCTCGTTCACCGACGTGCACGACGACTTCGGGTAGCCGCGGTATCCGAGCGTCGAGGGATAGGCGCCGTGCGCGAGCACGTGCTCGTGCGCGATCCGGTCGAGCTCGTCGGTCGTGACACCCGGTCGGATGGCGCGCGCCGCGGCCTCGATGGCTCCAGCCGCAACGCGTCCGGCGGCCCGGATCCGCTCGACCTCGTGGGGGGAATAGCGGTCGCCGCCGGTGTTCGGCGTCGGTGCGGCGTGGCCCACGTACTCGGGCCGGGGGATCGCCGACGACACGGCGCGCGTCGGCGACAGTCGGCCGGGGATCAGGCGGCCGGCGGGGTCCTTGGGCATAGGATCAGCCTATGTCGCGGGACGCCGAGCATCAGTTCTGGTACAACCTCACCACGGGGCAGGTCGAAGAGGGCATGGTCTCTCCGGCGGTCGAGCGCGTGGGCCCGTTCGAGACGCGCGCCGAGGCCGAGAACGCCCTCGAGATCCTCCGTGCGAACAGCGCGAAATGGGCCGAGGAGGAGGCCGCCGAGGAGTGAACCACCGCCGGCACGCGCGATCGGCGCGCGCCGGCCGGTGACGCGCCTCAGTACGAGTGCTGCTCCGTCGGGTAGGCCCCCGACGCGACATCGGCTCGCCAGGCCGTCGCGGCATCGCTCAGCACGCCCGCCAGGTTCGCGTACTGCTTGACGAACTTGGGGATGCGTCCGGTGGTGAGGCCGGCCCAGTCGGTCCACACGAGCAGCTGCCCGTCGCAGTGCGGGCCCGCGCCCACCGAGATCGTCGGGATCTCGAGCAGTTCGGTGACCTCGCGGGCGGCGTCGGCGGGCACCATCTCGAGCACGACGGCGAACGCGCCGGCATCCTGCACCGCCTTGGCGTCGGCGAGCAGCTGGTTGAGGCCCTCGCCGCGACCCTGGATGATGTGACCGCCGAGCTGGTGCTCGCTCTGCGGCGTGTAGCCGATGTGGGCCATCACCGGGATGCCCGCGCCGACGATGCGTCGGATCTGCTTGTGGCTGCGTTCGCCGCCCTCGAGCTTGACCGCGTGGGCCCCCGTCTCCTTCATGAAGCGGATGGCGGTGTGCAACGCCTCGTCGGGGCCGTTCTCGTACGAGCCGAACGGCAGGTCGCCGATCACGAACGCGCGGGTGACCGCACCGGCGACGGCGCGGGTCAGCGGGATCAGCTCATCGACCGTGACGGGCAGCGTCGTCTCGTAGCCGAGCACGTTGTTGCCGGCCGAGTCGCCGACCAGGAGGAAGTCGATGCCGGCGTCGTCGAAGATGCGCGCGGTGAGTTGGTCGTAGCTCGTGAGACCCGTGATCTTGATGCCCTCGCGCTTGGCGTTCTGGAAGTGCCGGGTTCGCACGCGCTTGGGGCCCCCGACGGCCGCCGAGGCGCCGCCGTACGGGTTCTCGGGCACGGGGGAATCGGCTTCGGACGCTGCGTCGCTGGATGCGTGGTCGGACATGTCGTCATCCTCGCACAGCGGACCGTCACCCGGCCGGGCGCGGGGGCGCGACCCAGTACGCTGAAGAGCGTCGAGGAAGGGTGTGCATGGACAAGCAGCGCGACTTCGTTCTCCGGACCATCGAGGAGCGAGGGGTCAAGTTCGTCAGGCTGTGGTTCACCGATGTCGTCGGCACCCTGAAGTCGGTCGCGATCGCCCCGGCCGAGGTCGAGGGCGCGTTCACCGAGGGCATCGGATTCGACGGCTCGGCGATCGAGGGTCTCAGCCGCACCTTCGAGTCCGACCTGCTCGCGTTCCCCGATCCGACCACGTTCCAGACCCTGCCCTGGCGCGGCGACATCGACCCGACCGCGCGCATGTTCTGCGACATCACGACGCCCGACGGCGAGCCCGCCGTGGCCGATCCGCGCAACGTGCTCAAGCGCACCCTCGCGAGCGCCGCCGACCGGGGCTTCACCTTCTACACGCACCCCGAGATCGAGTTCTACCTCCTCAAGTCGAGCAAGTACGGCCCCGAGGGTCCGCAGCCGGTCGACTCGGCGGGCTACTTCGACAACGTGCCCGGAGGCACGGCGCACGACTTCCGCCGTCGCTCCGTGCGCATGCTCGAAGACCTGGGCATCTCGGTCGAGTTCAGCCACCACGAGGCGGGGCCGGGGCAGAACGAGATCGACCTCCGCTACGCCGATGCGCTGACCACGGCCGACAACATCATGACGTTCCGCACGGTCGTCAAAGAGGTGGCGATCGAGCAGGGCGTGTACGCGACCTTCATGCCGAAGCCGTTCTCGCACTATCCGGGTTCGGGCATGCACACCCACCTCTCGCTGTTCGAAGGCGACGCGAACGCGTTCTACGAGCCCGGCGCGCAGTACCAGCTCTCGAAGATCGGCCGCCAGTTCATCGCGGGCCTGCTGCGGCACGCCAACGAGATCTCGGCCGTCACCAACCAGTTCGTGAACTCATACAAGCGCCTCTGGGGCGGCGACGAGGCGCCGAGCTTCATCTGCTGGGGCCACAACAACCGCTCGGCGCTCGTGCGCGTGCCGCTCTACAAGCCCAACAAGGGGCAGAGCGCGCGCGTCGAGTACCGCGCGATCGACTCGGCCGCCAATCCGTACCTCGCGTTCTCGCTCCTGCTCGCCGCCGGCATGAAGGGCATCGAGGAGGGCTACGACCTTCCGCCCGAGGCCGAGGACGACGTGTGGGCCCTGACCGACAGCGAGCGTCGGGCGCTCGGCTACCACCCGCTGCCCGCGAGCCTCGATCACGCGATCGAGTACATGGAGGAATCCGAGCTCGTCGCCGATACGCTCGGCGAGCAGGTCTTCAACTACGTGCTCGCGAACAAGCGGGCCGAGTGGCGCGACTACCGTTCGCAGGTGACGCCGTTCGAGCTGCAGCGCAACCTCGAGATCCTCTGACGAGCGCGAGCGGATGACTCGACAGGTCCCCACGCTCGGCGGACTCGCTCGCGCTGGGTTCGACGACCTGGAGCGGGCCGGGGGCGGGCTCGCCGAGCTCGCCGAGGCGGCCGGGCTGCCGCCGATGTCGCTGCTCGACGCGTTCGCGGCCGCGGGCGACCCCGACCAGGCGCTCGCCGAGCTGCAGCGGCTGTCCGAGCGGGCGCCCGCGGCGGTCCGCGACATCCTGCACGACCCCGGATCGCTCGATCGGGCCGCCCGGCTGCTCGGTGCGTCACGGGGATTCGGCGAGTTCTTCCTCCGGAACGTCGACGAGCTCGCCCTGCTGCGCGACGCGCCCCTGCCGCCGCCGTCGCCGGAGGCGGCGGCAGCCGAGCTCATCGACGCGGTCGCCTCGGTCGACGCGGCGCCGGCGATGCTCGCCGAGGCGGGCGGCCGAGCCCTCCGGGTTCGATACCGGCGGCTGCTCGCCGGCATCGCGGTGTGGGACCTGACCCGCTCCGACGCCGTCGAGGCCGTCGACACGGTCGCCGCCGGCCTGGCCGATCTCGCCGGAGCCGCCTTGGAGGCGGCACTGCACCTCGCGCGCCGCACGGTCGCTCGGCGCGACGACGAGCCCGCGGGTCCCGGCCGGTTCCCGGCGGCCGAGGTCGCTGCCACGAACCTCGCGATCATCGGCATGGGCAAGGCCGGCGCGCGTGAGCTGAACTACGTCAGCGACGTCGACGTGATCTTCGTCGGCGAGTCCGCCGACGACGATGTCGTGTCATCCGCCCGCGCGCTCGACGTCGCGACACGGCTCGCGATGACCGCGATGCGGCTGATCGGCGAGCCCGGGATCGAACCGCCGCTCTGGGAGGTCGACCCCAACCTGCGACCCGAGGGCAAGGACGGTGCGCTCGTGCGCACGCTCGAGTCGCACCTGCAGTACTACGACCGCTGGGCCAAGAGCTGGGAGTTCCAGGCGCTGCTGAAGGCCCGGCCGCTGGCCGGCGACCGCGACCTCGGCGATCGGTACGCCGCCGGCGTCGCGCCGAAGGTGTGGGCGAGCTCGTCCCGCGAGGGCTTCGTCGAGTCGGTGCAGCGCATGCGCGAACGTGTCACCGAGCACATTCCCGCCGACGAGGTCGACGTGCAGCTCAAGCTCGGGCCCGGAGGCCTCCGCGACATCGAGTTCACGGTGCAGCTGCTGCAGCTCGTGCACGGCGCGACCGATCCTTCGATCCGCCAGCCCGGGACACTGGGCGCGCTCGCGGCACTCGCCGAGCACGGGTACGTCGGACGCGAGGAGGCCGCCGAGTTCTCGCGCGACTACCGGATCCTGCGCGTCCTCGAGCATCGGCTCCAGCTCGCGCGGCTGCGGCGCACGCACCTGATGCCACGCGACGCGGCGGCGCGGCGTGCGCTCGCCCGGGCGTCCGGCCTCGGCCGCGATGCCGACGAGCTGACCTCGGTGTGGCAGGCCACGCGCCGGCGCGTGCGCGGACTGCACGAGCGCCTCTTCTACCGTCCGCTGCTCTCGGCGGTGGCAGCGCTGCCCGCCGATGGACTGGAGCTGACCAGCGCGCAGGCCGAGGCGCGACTCGCGGCCATCGGATTCCGGGATCCGCGAGGGGCGCTGGCGCACATCGGGGCGCTCACCGCGGGCGTGTCGCGGCGCGCGACCATCCAGCGCCACCTCATGCCCGTGCTGATCTCATGGTTCGCCGACGGCGCCGACCCCGACTACGGGCTGCTCGCGTTCCGGCGCATCAGCGACGGCCTCGGCACGACGCACTGGTACCTGCGACTGCTCCGCGATTCGTCGGATGCCGCGTTGCGACTCACGCGCGTCCTGTCTGGTTCGCGGTTCGCCGGCGAGCTCCTCGAGCGCATCCCCGAGGCGGTCGCCTGGCTCGAGGACGTCGAGGAACTGCGCCCGCGGCCGCTGTCGGCGCTTCGGGAGGAGACGTCGGCGGTGCTCGCGCGCCACTCCGAGCTCGACCCGGCAGCGAAGGTGCTGCGCGCCGTGCGCCGGCGCGAGGTACTGCGGCTCGCGCTCGCGGCGATGCTCGACGTCTGCACGATCGAGGAGCTCGGGCACGGCCTGAGCGATGTCGTGGAGGCGCACATCGACGGGCTCGTGCGGGCGATCCGGCGAGGCGACGACGGCATCGAGTTCGCCGTCATCGGCATGGGGCGGTTCGGCGGGCGCGAACTCGGTATCGGGTCGGACGCCGACATCCTGTACGTCTACCGCCCGGCAGGAGCCGAGCCCGATGCCGCCCACTCGCGCGCGCTCAAGATCGTGTCCGAGCTCGTACGCGTCAGCGAGGATGCGCGGCTGCCGTTCGAACTCGATACCGGATTGCGTCCCGAGGGCCGCAACGGCGTCGTCGCCCGTTCCCTCGACGCCTACCGTGCCTACTACGCCCGCTGGTCGCTCACGTGGGAGGCGCAGGCCCTGCTGCGCGCACGCGGCGTCGCGGGCGATCCCGCGCTCATCGCCGACTTCACCGAACTCGCCGACGCGGTGCGGTATCCGGCAGCGATCGCCGAGCAGGAAGTGCGTGAGGTCAAGCGCATCAAGGCGCGAGTCGAGAACGAGCGGCTCCCGCAGGGTGCTGACCCGACCCGCCACCTGAAGCTCGGGCGCGGCTCGTTGAGCGACGTCGAGTGGTTCGTGCAGCTCGTCCAGCTCGAGCACGCCTCGAGCGTTCCCGAGCTGCGGACGCCGTCGACCCTCGACGCCCTCTCGGCGTCGGTCGGCGCGGGGCTCGTCGCCGAGGTCGACGCCGAGACGCTCCGATCCGCCTGGGTGTTCGCATCCCGGGCGCGGTCGGCGCTGACACTGTGGCTCGACAAGACCACCGACGTGCTTCCCGTCGAGCGCACGCAGCTCGAGGGCGTCGCACGCATCATGGGCTATCCGCCGGGCTCGGCGACGCGCCTCGAGCACGACTACCTGCAGGTCACGCGTCGCGCGCGCGCGGTCTTCGAGCGCGGCTTCTACGGCGTCGAGCCGCGACGCGAACCGACGACCGGCTGAATCGCGCCATCCGCTCGGCCTCGGCTCGACCCGGTACGGACGAGGGCCCGTGTCGCACGCGACACGGGCCCTCGGCTCTCCCTCGGGGCGGAGAGATCAGACGCCGTAGTAGAGCTCGTACTCGAACGGGTGGGGACGCTGGGCCAGCGGCTTCAGCTCCTTCTCGCGCTTGTAGTCGATCCAGGTCTCGATGAGCTCCTTGGTGAACACGCCGCCCTCGAGGAGGAAGTCGTGGTCGGCCTCGAGCGCGTCGAGCACGGCGTCGAGCGAACCCGGCACCTGCGGGATCGACTTGGCCTCCTCGGGCGGGAGCTCGTAGAGGTCCTTGTCGACCGGCTCGTGCGGCTCGATGCGGTTCTTGATTCCATCGAGGCCGGCCATGAGCTGCGCCGCGAAGGCGAGGTAGGGGTTGCCCGAGGCATCCGGCGCGCGGAACTCGATGCGCTTGGCCTTGGGGTTCGTGCCCGTGATGGGGATGCGGATGGCTGCCGACCGGTTGCCCGCCGAGTACACCAGGTTGACGGGGGCCTCGAAGCCCGGCACGAGGCGGTGGTAGGAGTTCACCGTCGGGTTGGTGAAGGCGAGCAGCGCCGGGGCGTGACGCAGGATGCCGCCGATGTACCAGCGCGCGATGTCGGAGAGACCGCCATAGCCCGCCTCGTCGTAGAAGAGCGGCTTGCCCTCGTTCCAGAGCGACTGGTGGGTGTGCATGCCCGAACCGTTGTCGCCGAAGAGCGGCTTCGGCATGAACGTCGCCGTCTTGCCCCACTCGTTGGCGGTGTTCTTGACGATGTACTTGAACTTCAGGATGTCGTCGGCGGCGTGCACCATCGTGTCGAACTTGTAGTTGATCTCGCCCTGGCCGGCGGTGCCGACCTCGTGGTGCGAGCGCTCGACCTCGAGGCCGGCCTCGATGAGCTTGAGCACGATGTCGTCGCGCAGGTCGGCGTGCTGGTCGACGGGGGAGACGGGGAAGTAGCCGCCCTTGTACGCCGTCTTGTTGGCGAGGTTGCCGCCTTCCTCCTCACGGCCCGAGTTCCAGGCACCTTCGCTGGAGTCGACCGAGAAGAAGCTCGCGTTCTGCTTCACCTCGTAGCGGACGTCGTCGAAGATGTAGAACTCGGCCTCGGGCGCGAAGAACGCGGTGTCGGCGATGCCGGTCGAGGCGAGGTACTTCTCGGCCTTCTTCGCGACCTGGCGCGGGTCCTTGCCGTAGATCTCGCCGTTGCGCGGGTTGTAGATGTCGAAGACCATGATCAGCGTGCGCTCGGCACGGAACGGGTCGATGTACGCGGTCGAGACGTCGGGGATCAGCTGCATGTCGGACTCGTGGATCGACGCGAAGCCGCGGATCGAGGAGCCGTCGAACAGCTGGCCGACGGTGAAGAAGTCCTCGTCGACGGTGGAGGCCGGGATGTTGAAGTGCTGCTGCACGCCCGGGAGGTCGGTGAAACGGATGTCGAGGAACTTGACGTCCGTCTCCTTGATGAACTTGAGGACTTCGGAAGAATCACTGAACATGTGACGATGCTCCAAGGGCGGGTAGAGGGCGCGGACGCAGTCGTTCGACCGGTAGCGAGGCTACGCGGACGGCGTTTCCCGACCGTGACGCGAATGTTTCCACCGTGTTACGCGGTCGGCCCTCGGTAGAATCGTCCGGTGCCCGAACCCGCTCCCGCATCCGGTGACCTGACGCCCAATCGCTACCCGGGGGAGCGGCTCGGGCTTCCCGAGGAGGGCACGGGATCCGTCGCCCGGGTCGGGCGTCGCATCGCTGCCCTCCTCGTCGACTGGGCGATCGCGAACGTCATCGCCCTGCTCGCGGGTCCCTACGCATCGCCGGCGCAGTCGTGGGCGACGCTCGGAATCTTCGCGCTCATGCAGGTGCTCTTCATCCCGACCCTCGGCGGCAGCGTCGGCCACCGGTTCCTCGGACTCCGGGTCGTGCCGATGGCCGGCGGCTGGGTCGGCCTGTGGCGGCCCGTCGTCCGCACGCTGCTGCTCGTGCTCGTCATCCCGGCGCTCATCTGGGATGCCGACCAGCGCGGCTTCCACGACAAGCTCGCCGGGACCATCCTCCTCCGGAGCTGAGACAGCCGCGGCATCCGCTCGAAGAGAACGGATGCCGCGGGGGAGTCGTGCGGGTCAGCGCATCTTGCCGCGCTGCGGGCGCACCTTCATCGGGTCGATGCCCTTCGGGATCGGCAACGGCGCCTGGAGCGAGTTCAGGCGATTCGTGACCGCGAGCACCTCGGGCTTGGTCAGCACGCGCTTGCGCTTGCGCAAGGCGGCGGCGAGGCGGTGCAACTCGACCGAGCCCTCCTCGTGGCCGACGGAGAGTGTGCTCACGGGCACGTTCGGGAGCACTCGGGTCACCTTGCGCTGCTCGTCGGTCAGCATGCGCTCGGTGCGCGAACGCGGTCCCTCGCTGATGAGCACGACGCCGCCGCGGCCGACCGCGCGGTACACGGCGTCCTGCGTCTTGCCGTTGACGGCGACGGGCATCTCATTGCCGACCCATCCGCCGCGAAGACCGCTGCGGAGGACCGCGCCGACCGCGCCGGGCTGTCCGTCGATCTGGGAGTACGCGGCACGTTCGGCACGACGGCCGAGGATGACGAGCGCCACGAGCAGGCCCGCGAGCACTCCCGCGACGATCCACAGCGCGATGGTGAATCCGTTGCCCTCGCTGAGCCAGAGGGCGAGGCCGAGGCCGACGAGCACGGGTCCGAGGAATCCGAGGAGCATGAGCCACTGCGCGGTGGGGTCGTAGCGGCGGGTCATCTGGAAGACCTGCCACATCTGCTTCATGCGGCCGGGCTCCTTCGGGGGCTTGGAGGCAGCCCCGGCGTCCTTGGTTCGTGCCATGCGACAAGGATACCGGCGGCTGACGGGACGTCCGACCGTCGGATGACGACCGGACGTCCCGTGAGAGGTGCGGCCTCAGCCGACGGCCTGAGCGAATCCGAGCGAGGCGTCGGCGAGGTGTGCGAGTTCGGCCGGCAGCGCACGGCCCTTGGCGTGCATCGACTGCGCCCAGAGGCGGCCGGCACGGTACGACGAGCGGACCAGCGGGCCTGCGAGCACTCCGAGGAACCCGATGTCCTCGGCTTCGGCCTTGAGCTCGACGAACTCCTCGGGACGCACCCATCGCGCCACGGGCAGGTGCCGTGGGCTCGGGCGGAGGTACTGCGTGATCGTGATGATGTCGGTGCCCGCATCGTGCAGGTCGCGGAGCGCCTGCGAGATCTCATCGCGCTCCTCGCCCATGCCGAGGATGAGGTTCGACTTGGTGATCAGGCCCGCGTCGCGACCCTGCGTGATCACGTCGAGCGACCGTACGTACCGGAATGCCGGGCGGATGCGCTTGAAGATGCGCGGCACCGTCTCGACGTTGTGGGCGAACACCTCGGGGCGTGCCGAGAAGACCTCGCCGAGCAGCTCGGGCTTGCCCGAGAAGTCGGGCACGAGGATCTCGACGCCCGTGCCGGGCGACTGGCGGTGGATCTCGCGGATGGTCTCGGCGTACAGCCAGGCGCCCTCGTCGGGCAGGTCGTCGCGCGCGACGCCCGTGACGGTGGAGTAGCGCAGCTGCATCCGCACGACCGACTCGGCGACGCGCCGCGGCTCGTCGACGTCGTAGTCGGCCGGCTTGCCCGTGTCGATCTGGCAGAAGTCGCAGCGCCTCGTGCACTGCGAGCCCCCGATGAGGAAGGTCGCCTCGCGGTCCTCCCAGCACTCGTAGATGTTCGGGCAGCCCGCCTCCTGGCAGACCGTGTGCAGATCCTCGGACTTCACGAGCTGCTGCAGCTGGCGGTACTCGGGACCCATCTTCGCCCGCGTCTTGATCCACTCGGGCTTGCGTTCGATCGGCGTCTCGGCGTTGCGGACCTCGAGCCGGAGCATCCGGCGGCCGGCGGGATCGGCGCTCACGCGGCGGCCTCCTCGGCCGGGGCGAACTCGGCGGACAGCCGCGCCTGAACCGCGTCGACGACGTCGGCCGGCGTGACGGGGCGGTCGAGCTCTCTCGACATCGTGGTGATGCCGGCGTCGCGGATGCCGCAGGCCACGATCTTGCCGTAGGGCTCGAGCGAGTTCGAGCAGTTCAGGGCGAATCCGTGCATGGTCACGCCCTCGGCCACGCGGATCCCGATCGCGGCGATCTTCTCCTCGACCGCATCGCGGACGATCCAGACGCCGGAGCGGCCCTCGACCCGGCGGCCCTCGATGCCGAAGCCGGCAAGGACGTCGATGAGCACGCCCTCGAGGCGGCGCACGTAGCCGACCACGTCGATCGGCTCCTCGAGGTGGAGGATGGGGTAGCCGACCAACTGACCGGGCCCGTGCCAGGTGATCTTGCCGCCGCGATCGACGTCGACCACCGGTGTCCCGTCGGTCGGTCGCTCGTCGGGAGCGGTCCGCTTGCCGGCGGTGTAGACCGGCTCGTGTTCGAGGAGGATGACGGTGTCCGGCCGATCACCGGAGACCACCGCCTGATGGACGGCGCGCTGGAGGGAGAGACCCTCGAGATACGGCACGGAGTTGGCGCTTAGCCCCGTGACGACGTAGTCGAGCATGGGCTCCATCCTAGGTCGCGGCCCGTCCTCCACAGTCCGCAGGAAGCGCAGGATGTGCACCGTGGGCCGTCGCGTCGGCGGGAACCACGATCGTTCGCCCGATCCTGCCGGTATGCCACGCTTCCGCCGCCCGCAGTCACCCGCGACCTCGGCGTCGACGGCGGCCGGCGACCCCGCGTCGGGCGGTGCCGGCATCGAGACGGTCCTCGCCGGCTACCGGCTCATCCGCCGACTCGCGACGGGTGAACGAGCCGACGTCTACCTCGCCACGGCGCACGTCGACCCGGCCGCGACGCCCCCGATCGGGGCCACCTCGAGCGGGTCGCTCGTGGTCGTTCGCGTATACGGCCCGGCCGCCGACGAGGAGGCGATCGCGAACGAGATGCTCGCCATGGAGCACGACGGATCCGGTGCGACTCCCGCCCTCCTCGATGTCGCCGGGCTCGCCGAGGGCCGATGCTGCCTCGTCGTCGAGCGCATCGCGGGCATGTCGCTCGCGGCGGTGCTGGCCGATGGCGGGCTGCTTCCTGGACAGGCGGTCACCGCTCTGGCCCCGATCGTGGTCGCGGTCCGCGAGCTCGCCGGGCGCGGGCTCGTCCATACGCGCCTCGATCTCGTCGATGTGACGATCGACGCGGACGGCCGGCCGCGACTGCTCGGGCTGGGCGCCCTCGCGCGACTCGACCGCGCCGCCGCCGCAGGCGTGCGCGCCGACCTGCTCCGCACGGGGCATGCCGCACTGCTGCGGCTCATCGGGGACGTCGCCGCCGCCACGCGCGACCGACGGGCCTTCGATGGCGTCATCCGCATCGCTCGCGACGCGCTCGAGGCGCGCCCCTTCGTGCCACGCGAGCTCGAGCTCGAGCAGGCCCTGTTCGACGTCGCGGCACCCCTGCCATTGCCCGGGCGCCCGTCCGAGGCGACGCTGCGACGCGAGGTGCCGTCGCGCGTCGTGGGTGTCGCTGCGCCGTCGACCGCGCCGGGCCCGGCCCAGACGCGCGCGGCCGAGACCGACGCCGATGACCTCGCCGACGCGCGAGCCGGTCGCCCCGGCCGGTGGGCACGCCTCGCCGCGATCGCGCAACTTCCCACCGGTGCCGCCGCCGAGATGGCGGAGGCGCTCGATCATGATCCGCGCGCGGCGCTGACCGGGCGACTCGGTGACGTCGTGCGGCGACGCCGTGGCGCGCTGCTCACCGGTGGTTTCGTGGGCGCCGGTGCGCTGGTCGTCCTGCTCACCGCAGTTCCGCCGTCCGCGGCCGACCCTTCCTCGCGCCCCCGCGACGAGAGCGCCGCCTCCATCGCGCCGTCGCACGAGCCGGAGAGCCCGCCGCCGTCTCCCGAGCCCGATGGCGGCGGGTCTGATGCCGAGCAGGCAGCCGTGGCCACCGACCCCGGCGCCGCCGAGCCCGACGCCGACGACGCGATCACCGCGGCGGCGGCCCTGCTGGAGATCCGTACGAGCTGTCTCGCCTCGCGCGACCTCGCCTGCCTGGACGCGGTCGTGCAGCCGGGTTCGCCGATCGAGGCCAGGGACCGCGCCGCCATCGAGCGGGGCGACACCAGCGCTGAGGCGCAGGCCGACCTCGATGCGATCAGGGTCGTCGCCGACCTGGGCGATGCGGTGGTCGTCTCGGTGCCGGATGTCGCGGGCGAACGCGAACCGGCCTCGCTCCTCATCATGCGGAGCGAGGCCGGTTGGCGGTTGCGGGAGTGGTTCGACTAGATGCCGAGGTCGCCCTCGAAGTCGCCCTCCTCGAGGCGGGCCTTGACGGCGGTCAGGAACCGCGCGGCGTCGGCACCATCGATGATGCGGTGGTCGTACGACAGCGCGAGGTAGACCATCGAACGGATCGCGATCGCGTCGGAGCCGTCTTCCGAGATCACGACCGGCCGCTTCACGACGACGCCCGTGCCGAGGATCGCCGTCTGCGGCAGGAACACGACCGGCGTGTCGAACAGCGCACCGCGCGAACCGGTGTTGGTCAGCGTGAAGGTGCCGCCCGCGAGCTCGTCGGGCTTGAGCTGGTTGTTGCGGGTCCGCTCGGCCAGGTCGGCGATCTGCTTGGCGAGGCCGGCGATGTCGAGTTCGCCCGCGTCGCGTACGACCGGGGTGAGGAGGCCGCGCTCGGTGTCGACCGCGATGCTCAGGTTCTCCCGCTCGGGGTAGACGATCGACTCGCCGTCGACCGTCGAGTTGACGATCGGGTAAGCGCGGAGCGCCTCGACCGCCGCGAGGGCGAAGAACGGAAGGAACGAGAGCTTGGTGCCCGTCTGCTCGTGGAAGGCGCCCTTGACCCGATCGCGGAGGCGGGCGACGCGCGTGACGTCGACCTCGACGACCGAGGTGAGCTGCGCCGTCGACTGCATGGAGACCACGGCGCGCTCGGCGACGACCTTGCGCAGTCGCGTCATCGGCTGGGTGGTTCCACGGAGCGGCGACGTCTCGAGCGGCTGACGAGCGGGCTTGGCCTGGGCGCCCGCCGCAGCCGGTGCCGCCGCGGGGGTTCCCGCCGACATGACGTCCTGCTTGCGGATTCGACCGCCGACGCCCGTGCCCTGCACCGACGCGAGGTCGACGCCCTGCTCGTTCGCGAGCTTGCGCACGATGGGGGTGACGTAGCCGGAGGCGCCGGCGTGGGCGCCGGCCTGCGGAGCCGGAGCGGCCTCGGCGGCCGGGGCCGGTGCGGCCGGCTGCTCGGGAGCCGGCGCCGGAGCGGCGGGAGCCTGTGCGGCGGGCGCCTGGGCGGGCTGCTCGGGTGCCGGGGAGGGCTGGGCCGGAGCCTGCGCCGCCGCGGGCTCGGCGGCCGGCTGCGCGGGCGGAGCCGGAGCCGGAGCGGCCTGCGGGGCTGCCGGCGCCTCGGCGGCCGGAGCCGGGGCTTCGTATCCGCCCTGCGGCGCGGGTGCCGCCTCAGCGGCCGGCTGTGCCGCGGGCGCCTGCGCCGGTGCGGCCGGAGCCGCCTCCGGAGCCGGGGCCGGTGCGGCCGGAGCCGCCGCGGGCGCCTGCGCCGGTGCCGCCTCGGGAGCGGCCGGTGCCGCCTCGGGAGCCGGCGCCGGGGCCTGCTCGGCGGGGGCGGCCTCAGGTGCCGGCGCCTGCTCGGCTGCGGGCGCCTCGGCGGGCGCGGCGCCCGCTCCGGAGCCGTCGCCGATGGTCACGAGCGGGGTGCCGACCTCGACGGTCTCATCCTCCTGGACCAGGATCGCCTCGATGACTCCGGCGACGGGGGATGGGATCTCGGTGTCGACCTTGTCGGTCGAGACCTCGAGCAGCGGCTCGTCGACCTCCACACGGTCTCCCACGTTCTTCAGCCAGCGGGTGACCGTGCCCTCCGTGACACTCTCGCCGAGTGCCGGGAGGCTGACGGATTCGCTCATGCGCTTGTCTCCTTCACAGCGTTGACGCGTTCTAGCTTATTGCAGTCGTGTTTCAGCGGGCCGGGCTCAGAGCGCGTGCAGCGGCTTGCCCGCGAGCTTGAGGAACGCCTCGCCGAGTGCTTCGTTCTGGGTCGGGTGCGCGTGGATGAGCGGGGCGATGTCCTCGGGGTACGCCTCCCAGTTGACCGCGAGCTGGGCTTCGCCGATGAGCTCGCCGACGCGCGCGCCGATCATGTGGACGCCGACCACCGGGCCGTCCTCGACGCGGACGACCTTGATGATGCCGCTCGTCTCGAGGATGTGGCTCTTGCCGTTGCCGGCGAGGTTGTACTCGTACGAGGAGACCTTGTCGGCACCGAACTTCTCGGCGGCGCGGGCCTCGGTGTAGCCGACCGACGCGACCTCGGGCTCGCAGTACGTGACCTTGGGGACGTTGACGTCCTCGACGACGATCGGGTTCAGGCCCGCGATCTCCTCGGCGACGAAGATGCCCTGCTGGAAGCCGCGGTGCGCGAGCTGCAGGCCCGGGACGATGTCGCCGACTGCATAGACGCCGGGAACGCTCGTCTGGAGGCGCTCGTCCGTGATGACGAAGCCGCGGTCGATGGTCACGCCGGCCTCTTCGTATCCGAGGTTCTGCGTGACGGGCCCGCGACCGACGGCCACGAGCAGGAGCTCGGCTTCGACGGTCTCGCCGTTCTCGAGCGTGACGACGACGCCGTCGTCGTGCTGGGTGACGCCCTGGAAGCGGACGCCGAGCTTGTAGTCGATGCCGCGCTTGCGGAAGGCGCGCTCGAGGTGCTTCGAGATCACCTCCTCCTCGTTGGGGACGAGGTGCGGCAGGGCCTCGATGATCGTGACCTCGGCGCCGAACGACTTCCAGACGCTCGCGAACTCGACGCCGATGACGCCGCCGCCGAGGACGGCGACCTTCTGCGGCACGAAGTCGAGCTCGAGCGCCTGCTCGCTGGTGATCACGCGGCCGCCGATCTCGAGGCCCGGCAGCGAGCGCGAGTACGAACCGGTCGCGAGCACGACGTTCTTGCCGACGAGGCGCTGGTCGCCGACCTGGACGGCGTTCGCCGCGACCAGGCGGCCCTCGCCCTCGACCACGGTGATGCCGCGCGCCTTGACGAGGCCCTGCAGGCCCTTGAACTTGCTCGCGACGATGCTCTCGCGGTACTTGGTCACCGCTGGCACGTCGATGCCCTCGAAGGTCGACCGCACGCCGAACTTCGCCGACTCGCGGGAGTTGTCGGCCACCTCGGCGGCATGCAGGAGCGCCTTGGTGGGGATGCAGCCGCGGTGCAGGCACGTGCCGCCGAGCTTGTCCTTCTCGACGAGTGCCACCGTGAGGCCGAGCTGGACGGCGCGCAGCGCCGCCGCGTACCCTCCGCTGCCGCCCCCGAGAACGACGAGGTCAAAGTTCTGCTCGGACAAACGGAATCTCCCTTGCGCATCGGTCTGCGGCGCCATCCACCGCGGCTCGTGGCCGGGGCGGGCCTCGGGGCGACGATCGCCCCACATGACCTTACTACTTGGCGGCGAGCTGCTCGCCCAGCCGGACGAGCGTCCGGACCGCCGCTCCGGTGGCGCCGGAACCGGTGAATCCCCACGGCGATCCGCTGTTGAACGACGGGCCGGCGATGTCCACGTGCGCCCATGGGATGCGGGCCTCGTCGGCCTCGTCGCGACGCCCGACGAAGTGCTGCAGGAAGACGCCGGCGAGCAGCATGCCCGGCACGACGGTGCCCAGCTTGGTGTTCGCGAGGTCCGCGACATCCGACTTCAGCAGGGCCTTCAGGTCGTCGGGCAGCGGCATGGGCCAGATCGGCTCGCCGACCGCGTCCGCCGCGCTGCGCACCTGCGCGACGAGGTCGTCGTCGCCCATGAGTCCCGCGATGCGGTTGCCGAGCGCCACGACCTGCGCTCCCGTCAGCGTCGCGACGTCGACGATCGCGTCGGGCTGTTCCGCGCTGGCCGCGGCGAGCGCGTCCGCCATGACGAGCCGGCCCTCGGCATCGGTGTTGAGCACCTCGACGGTCGTGCCGTCCTTCATGCGCAGCACGTCGTTCGGGCGCACGGCGTGACTGGACGGCATGTTCTCGGCGAGGCAGAGCCAGCCGGTGACGCGGACGGGAACGCGCAGCTCGGCGAGTGCGACGATCGCGGACAGCACGGCCGCCGCGCCGGCCATGTCGGACTTCATGCCGACCATGGAGGCGCCCGGCTTCAGCGAGAGCCCGCCGGAATCGAACGTGATGCCCTTCCCGACGAGGGCCAGGTGCACGGATGCCTCGGCCGGCGCGTACTCGAGGCGCACGAGCCTCGGCGGACGCGACGAGCCGGACCCGACGGCGAGGATGCCGTTGAAGCCCTCGTCGGCGAGCAGGCGCTCGTCGAGCACGCGCACGGCGATCCCGGCGGCCGAGGCCGCCTCGGCCGCGAGCTCGGCGAGCGCCGCGGGCGGCAGGTCGTTCGGCGCGGTGTTGACGAGGTCCTTCGTGCGTGCCACCGCCGCGATGACGGCGCGGATGCGGTCGAGACGGATCGCGTCCGCGGCGTGTTCGGTGTGGAGGACGATCCGGCCCGGACCCGAGGGACCGTCGCGGTACTCGGTGAACGCGTAGGCGCCGAGGGCTGCCCCCTCGAGGAGGGCGGCGGCCGGCTCGGGCTCGGACGTCGGGACGGCGATCGCGACCGCGTCGAGCGACGGGATGGTGCGCACCGCGGCGCCCGCGGCGAGGCGGAGCGTCGCGGCATCCGCCTCGTCGCCGACGCCGGCCACGATGACCACCCGGCCCCGCTCGCCCGGCTCGACCAGGCGCGTGATCTCCTCGGCGGCGCCTTTCGCGCCGAAGGCCGTGAGCGCCGCAGCCACCCACTCGAAGCCGTCGGGTGCGAGCAGCTCGGGTCCGTCCCCGGTGCGACGTGCGGCGAGCAGGACGGCGCCGGCGTCCGAGTCGACGGCGGGGGAATCGGTGAGTTCGAGCGTGGGAACGGGCATGCGTTCGATGCTAGGTGTTCGCTCAGGGCATCACGTGCGGGGGCGTGGGCCGGCGGTGGGCGTCGCACCCGTCAGTACCCTTGAGGTATGCGCGACCCACGCTCCCTGTACGAGCTCAATGCCGACGTCGAGGTGCCGGCCGGGCTGCCGCTCGTCGCCGGGCTGACGGGCTTCGCCGACGCCGGGAGCGCGGTCGCGCAGACCTCGTCCTACCTGTTGAGCACGCTCGACACGACCGTGGTGGCGACCTTCGACGCCGACGAGCTGCTCGACTACCGCGCGCGACGTCCCATCATCCTCTTCGAGGGCGACCACCTCACCGACTACCGACCGCCGCGGCTGTCGCTCGACCTGGCGCGCGACGAGCTCGGCCAGCCGTTCCTGCTGCTCACCGGCTTCGAGCCCGACTTCCAGTGGGAGCGCTTCGGCGCGGCCGTGCTCGGCCTCATCGAGCAGCTGCAGGTGGGCTCTACGACGTGGATCAACTCGATCCCCATGCCCGTGCCGCACACCCGGCCGATCGGCGTGACCGTGAGCGGGAACCGGGCCGACCTCATCGACGCGATGTCCGTCTGGAAGCCCACCACCCAGGTGCCGGCCAATGCCCTGCACCTCGTCGAGTACCGGCTGCAGGAGCGGGACCACCCCACGACCGGGTTCGTGCTGCTCGTGCCGCACTACCTCTCCGACGCCGAATGGCCGTCGGCGGCCGTCGCCGCGCTCGAGGCCGTGAGCGCGTCGACCGGCCGCATCTTCCCGACCGATGCCCTGCGCGAGCAGGGCCGCGAGTTCTCCGCGCGGATCGACGAGCAGGTCGCCGAGAACGGCGAGCTCGCCAAGCTCGTGCACGCGCTCGAGGAGCGCCACGACGCCTACATGGAGGGCACGACCCTCCGCTCCCCGTTGACCGACGAGGACGGCGAGCTGCCGTCCGCCGACGAGATCGCCGCCGAACTCGAGAAGTTCCTGGCGCATCGGCGAACCCGCGAGGACGACGGCGCCTGACGAGCTCGGGCGCCCGCCTGCGGGAATGCGGCGCGGTGCCGTCGCGTTCCATCTTGAGACGGGTGCGAGGCGCTCCGGATCCGGCGGTGTCGCGGATCGGTTCGCGCGCGCGGCCCTGTATAATAGGGGGAAGGACCCGTTCTGGTCCGCTGTGCGGTTCGAGCCGCACGTCTCGCGGACTTGACATGGGTCCTCATCGTGTCCGAAATCACCGAATCGTGACGCAGATCTCCGCGGGTCCGGGCTCGGACTCCGGTCGCGACGGTGAGGAAGAGGTTCTAACGCATGGCAACCAAGGCCACCAAGGCCCCGGCGGCGACCGACGAGTCGGCTGAGGCCGCACGCACGACCGCAGCACCCAAGCGCGCCACCGCCAAGTCGAGCACGGCGTCGAAGTCCACGTCCGCCAAGGCGGGCGCCAAGAGCACCGCTGCAAAGTCGCCGGCGAAGGGCAAGGCCGCGCTGACCGCGTCGAAGACGTCGCGCACGTCCACCGCGAAGGGCGCGAAGGCCAAGACCGCGCCGAACGGCGATGACGCGGCCCTGGACGACGAGGAGCTCGATCCCGAGGCGATCGAGGTCGACGAGGGCGACGCCGCCGAGGGTGACGCCGCCGAGGTCGACGAGCAGGCCGCCGAGGGCGCCGAGGCGGCGGATCCGGCTGAGGCCGACGCCGCTCCCGCCGACGACGAGGAGGAGGCGAAGCCGATCCCGGTCGAGCCGCACCCGACCGGCGCGCTCGTGCTGCGCGCGTCCGACGACGAGGACGAGATCCCGGTCTACTCCACGACCATCACCGGCGCCACCGCCGACCCGGTCAAGGACTACCTGAAGCAGATCGGCAAGGTCGCGCTCCTGAACGCGGCCGAAGAGGTCGAGCTGGCGATGCGCATCGAGGCGGGCCTCTTCGCTGAAGAGAAGCTCTCGCACATGAGCGACGCCGAGCGGAAGTCGCAGCTCGGACGCGAACTGCAGTGGGTCGCGCGCGACGGCCAGCGGGCCAAGAGCCACCTGCTCGGCGCGAACCTGCGCCTCGTGGTCTCGCTTGCGAAGCGCTACACGGGCCGCGGCATGCAGTTCCTCGACCTGATCCAGGAGGGCAACCTCGGCCTGATCCGCGCGGTCGAGAAGTTCGACTACACCAAGGGCTTCAAGTTCTCGACCTACGCGACGTGGTGGATCCGCCAGGCGATCACCCGCGCGATGGCCGACCAGGCCCGCACCATCCGCATCCCGGTGCACATGGTCGAGGTCATCAACAAGCTCGCCCGCGTGCAGCGCCAGATGCTGCAGGACCTGGGCCGCGAGCCCACGCCCGAGGAGCTGTCGAAGGAACTCGACATGACCCCCGAGAAGGTCATCGAGGTGCAGAAGTACGGCCGCGAGCCGATCTCGCTGCACACCCCGCTCGGCGAGGACGGCGACAGCGAGTTCGGCGACCTCATCGAGGACACCGAGGCGGTCGTGCCGGCTGACGCGGTGGGCTTCACGATGCTGCAGAAGCAGCTCGAGTCGCTGCTCGACTCGCTGAGCGAGCGCGAGGCCGGCGTCATCCGCATGCGCTTCGGGCTCGGCGACGGCATGCCGAAGACCCTCGACCAGATCGGCGACACGTTCGGCGTCACGCGCGAGCGCATCCGCCAGATCGAGTCGAAGACGATGGCGAAGCTGCGCCACCCGTCCCGCTCGCAGTCGCTCCGCGACTACCTCGAGTAGGCCGGCGGTGCGCTACGCGCCGGCGATCCTCGTCGGCAGGCTCACCCGATTCGCCGCCCGGCTGCGCAAGCCCGGCGGCGGATCGGCCGTTCCCGGCCTCATCGTCAACCGGCTCGCGCCCGGCTACCTCAAGCGGACCCTGTCCGGCTTCCCGCAGGGCCTCGTGGTCGTCTCGGGGTCCAGCGGCAAGTCGACGACCACCAAGATGCTCGTGGCCATCCTGCGCGCTCACGGCGTCGACGTCTTCACGAACCCGTCGACCGCGAACATCAGCCAAGGGCTCACGTCGGCGCTCTTGGAACGCGCCGACTGGCGCGGCCGCGTGCCGGGCGACATGGCCGTCCTCGAGATGGACGAAGGCCACGGCGCGCTGGTGATGCAGGGGGTCGACGCACGCGTCGTGACGCTCACGAACGTCATGGTCGACCAGATCGACCGCTTCCACGACTCCGAGATGGTCGCCGGCATGCTCGCGCGCATTGCGGCGCGCGCACACGAGACGGTCGTGGTGAATGCCGACGACGCGTACCTCGAGCGACTCGCGGGCGGACTCCGACCCGAGGTGCGCGTGCGGCGATTCGGCGTGTCCGAGGCGGTGCTCGCCGCCGCACCGCGCGGGCTCGGCCACACCGAGACCAGCGCACGGCGCCTCGACCCGGGTGACGGAACCCTGGTCGATTCGGTCGACGGCGCCTCGGCAGTACTCGCCGACGGCGCGGCATCCGTCCCCATCGGCCTGCCCGCCCGGGGCACGCACTACGCCGTGGACGCAGCCGCGGCCTACGCCACCGCGAAGGCGGTGCTGGCCGAGCGCTTCGCGCCCGAGACCGCGGCCGCCGCGCTCAGCGCCATCCCCGCGGTGTTCGGCCGTGGCGAGCGCGTCACCGTACGCGGCCACGAGGTCGACTTCGTCCTGGTCCAGAACCCGGCGAGCTACCAGCTCAACGTCGACAGCATCGCGCCCGGCACCGAGCAGATCCTCTTCGCGATCGGGTCCGACGTGCGCGACCCGTCGTACTTCTGGCCGACGGATGCCTCGTCGCTCGGGCGTGTGGCGATCGTGAGCGGGTCCAAGGCCGACGAGGCCGCGCTCATGCTCGCGTACGACGGCGTCGCGATCGACCGGGTCGAACCCGACCTCGCTCGCGCGCTCGACGACTTCCTCGCCGCGCCCTCGCCGCACTCGGGCGTGAAGACCATCGTCTTCTCGGCCGACGCGATGCGGCGCACGCGCGCCCACCTCGGACTCACGGGAGCGGAATGACCCTGACGATCGTCTCCCTGCTGCCCTCGCTGCAGAACACGAACGGCGATGCCGAGAACGCCGCCGTGCTCGCGGCGCGCGCCGGCTGGGCCGGGCACGACGCGCGCGTCGTGCCCGTCGAGCGCGCCGAGGACCTGCCGTCCCAGGTCGACGCGGTGATCCTCGGCTCCGGCAGCGACGCGTCGCTCGAGACGAGCCGCACGCGGCTGCTCGAGGTGCACGACGAGCTCCGCCGTTGGGGGACCGAGGGCGTGCCGATCCTCGCCGTGGGCACCGGATGGGAACTGCTCAGCTGGGGCATCGAGCGCCCCGACGGCAGCACCGTCGAGGGGCTCGGCATCGTCGCCGGCCGAGCGGTGGCGCGCGAGGGCCGCATCGCGGGCGATCTCGTGGTGAAGGCCGGCGGCGGGCTGGGCCTCCTGGTCGGATTCGAGAACCACGCGCGCGATTACGTGGGCGCCGAGGCCTCCCCGCTCGGCCGCGTCCAGGCGGGGTCGGGCAACGGGCGCGGTTCGGGGCAGGAGGGCCTGCGGATGGGCGACGTCATCGGCACGCACCTGCACGGACCCGTGCTCGCGAAGAATCCGAAGCTGGCCGACGCCATGCTCGAGCGCATATGCGTGCGCGCCGGATCGACCTACGAGCCCGGAGCGCAGGCGCTGGTCGTCGACCGCTACGCCGACTCCGCGCGAGCGGCGCAGCTGCGTGCCGCCGGCGTCGCGGCATCCGTCGGCGCCTGAGGCTGCGCCGCAGCACAGCTCGAATACCCCCGAGGAACGACGAACGCCCCAGGTGGCACCGGGGCGTTCGTGACGTGTCGGGGGCGCTCAGTCGCGCGTGTCGGTGAGGAGCCGGCTCGACTCGTCGTGCCAGCTGTGCGCGATCTGCGAGAGCTTCTCCTGGTG
Source organism: Agromyces flavus (assembly GCF_900104685.1). Classification (NCBI taxonomy): domain Bacteria; kingdom Bacillati; phylum Actinomycetota; class Actinomycetes; order Micrococcales; family Microbacteriaceae; genus Agromyces; species Agromyces flavus. Next base: position 1,274,239 of record NZ_LT629755.1, on the reverse strand, counting down.
CTTGCGGCCGTGGTGGGCGCAGAAGAGCAGCTCGCCGCTCGAGACGACCACGCGGATGTAGGCCTGCGCGCCGCAGGCGTCGCAGCGGTCGAGGGCCGTGAGCTCGTGCGGGGTGTCGAGTTCGTCGACCGCACCGGCGGTGTCGGTGGTCTGGTTCATGGCGCCTCCTCCGTAGCTCACAATCCGTTCCGTTGTCATCAATGAAAACACGGCCGGGGCCGGGAAACTTCCGTGCTGCCCTGCATTTCGCTCTGCGCGAAGCGCCTGGCCGGCATCGGGGGTGGCCCTCAGTAGGCTTGTGCGACGTGAGCTCCGACTATTCCGCCCGCCATCTCTCCGTGCTCGAGGGCCTCGAGGCCGTCCGCAAGCGACCGGGCATGTACATCGGCTCGACGGACTCGCGCGGCCTGATGCACTGCCTGTGGGAGATCATCGACAACTCCGTCGACGAGGCGCTCGGCGGCTTCGGAACCGAGATCGACGTGGTCCTCCACGCCGACGGCAGCGTCGAGGTGCGCGACCGCGCCCGCGGCATTCCGGTCGACGTCGAGCCGAAGACCGGCCTCACCGGCGTCGAGGTCGTGTTCACCAAGCTGCACGCGGGCGGCAAGTTCGGATCGGGCTCGTACTCGGCATCGGGCGGCCTGCACGGCGTCGGTGCGTCGGTCGTGAACGCCCTGTCCGAGCGGCTCGACGTCGAGGTGGATCGCGGCGGTGCCACCTGGGCGATGTCGTTCCACCGCGGCGAGCCCGGCGTGTTCGCCGACAACGGGGTCGTGTCGCCGGCCTCGCGGTTCAGTCCGTTCGAGCAATCCAGCGAGTTGCGCAAGGTCGGGCGTGTCGCGAAGGGCGTCACGGGCACCCGCGTGCGGTACTGGGCCGACCCGCAGATCTTCACCAAGGGCGCGTCGTTCCAGGTCGACGAGCTGCTCAACCGAGCACGGCAGACCGCCTTCCTGGTGCCCGGCCTCGCGATCACCGTCGTCGACCAGCGGGGCGAGGAGCGCGAGTCGCACCGCTTCCAGTTCGACGGCGGAATCTCCGAATTCGCCGAGCACCTGGCCGTCGACGGACCGGTCACCGACGTCTGGCGCATCACGGGCGACGGTCGCTTCACCGAGACGGTCCCCGTGCTCAACGACCACGGCGCGATGATCCCGACCGACGTCGAACGGCATTGCCACGTCGACATCGCCCTCCGCTGGGGCATCGGCTACGACACCGTCATGCGCAGCTTCGTGAACATCATCGCCACGCCGAAGGGCGGCACCCACCAGGCGGGCTTCGAGCAGGGGCTCCTCAAGTTCCTCCGCCAGCAGGTCGAGCAGAACGCGCGGCGCCTCAAGGTCGGCAACGACAAGCTCGAGAAGGACGACGTCCTCGCGGGCCTCACGGTCGTCCTCACGGTCCGGCTGCCCGAACCGCAGTTCGAGGGCCAGACGAAGGAGGTGCTCGGCACCCCTGCCGTGCGCTCCATCGTGGCCTCCGTCGTGCAGAAGGCCCTCGGCGAGCGATTCGCCTCGACCAAGCGCGACGACAAGGCGCAGACCTCTCTCGTGCTCGAGAAGATCGTCTCCGAGATGAAGGCGCGCATCTCGGCGCGCACCCACAAAGAGACGCAGCGTCGCAAGAACGCCCTCGAGACTTCGTCGCTCCCGGCGAAACTCGTGGACTGCCGTTCGAGCGACGTGGCGCAGAGCGAGCTGTTCATCGTCGAGGGCGATTCGGCGCTCGGCACGGCGAAGCTCGCGCGCGACAGCGAGCACCAGGCGCTCCTGCCGATCCGGGGCAAGATCCTCAACGTGCAGAAGGCGAGCATCGCCGACATGCTGAGCAACGCCGAGTGCGCATCCATCATCCAGGTGATCGGCGCCGGATCCGGCCGCACGTTCGACCTCTCCGGGGCCCGCTACGGCAAGGTCATCATCATGAGCGACGCCGACGTCGACGGCGCGCACATCCGGACGCTGCTGCTCACCCTGTTCTTCCGGTACATGCGGCCGATGATCGAGGACGGCCGCGTGTTCGCCGCCGTCCCGCCGCTGCATCGGGTCGTGGTGCTGAATCCCGGATCCAAACCCAACGACGTGCTGTACACGTACTCCGAGGCCGAGTTGCAGGGCGTGCTCGCGACGCTGCGCAAGCAGGGCAAGCGGTACCAGGACCCGATCCAGCGCTACAAGGGCCTCGGCGAGATGGATGCCGACCAGCTCGCGACGACGACCATGGACCGTCGGCACCGCACGCTCCGCCGCGTCGGCGTGGCCGACGCCGAGAGCGCGGGGCGCGTGTTCGAGCTGCTCATGGGCAACGAGGTCGCGCCGCGCAAGGAGTTCATCGTCGACAGCGCGGCGGCGCTCACGCGCGACCGCATCGACGCCTGAGCAGCTCAGCGCCGGCCCCTCAGGCCGGGGACGGCGCGATGTTCTGGTTGTGGTGGAACACGTTGGCCGGGTCGTACGCGTCCTTCACGGTGCGCAGGCGGGCGAGCTTGTCCTCCGAGTACGCACGCCGGATCCCTGCGGCGCCCTCGTCGCCCAGCGCGTTGACGTAGGCGCCGCTCGCGAACCGTTCCAACGGGCCCGCGTATCGGCGCGCCGCCACCATCCGCTTCTCGTCGTCGGCGGGCTCGTGCCAGCGGCACGCGGCCACGAACTCGAACGCGGTGTCGCGTCGCGAGAACGCCGTGTCCCCGTCGGCCACGTCGGCGATCGCTCCGCCGTACGCCTGCAGGCTCACGTCGGGCACGTCGTCGCCGTCGCGGGCGAGGACGGCGTCGATGACCTCGTCGCCGAGGTCCCGGAAGTAGTGCCCCTTCCAGTAGCGACGCAGCGCGGGTCCCTCGACGTCGTCCTCTCGTACCTGCAGCTCCAGGTACGAGAGCGGCTCGACGATCCGACGGGCGATGGGGCCGGCAGTCGCCAGCAGTGCGCCGAGCTCGTCGGCCCGGTCCGCACCCGCTGCGGCGTCGCCGACCCAGACGAATCCGAGCGACACCGTCTGCTCGACGATCGTCGCGTTCCAGGTGGCGCGTCGATCGGCCGTGCGGCTCGCATCGCGCCATCTGCGCATCGGACCCGCAGCGGATGACACGGGGAAGAGGAACTCGACGGACAGCGCGTCTCCGGGCTCGGGATGCAGGGCGAACTCGAATTCCGTGACGACGCCGAAGTTGCCGCCGCCACCGCGGAGCGCCCAGTACAGCTCGGGATGCGACTCGGCATCGGCCCGGAGGATCTCGCCTCCGGCGGTGACGACCTCGAACGAGACCACGTTGTCGCACGAAAGGCCATGCTGCCGGGCGAGCCAGCCCATCCCTCCGCCGAGGGTGAGGCCGCCGACGCCGGTGTGCGACACATTGCCCGCGGTCGTCGCGAGCCCGTAGGCCTGCGTCGCGAGGTCGAGCGCCCCGAGGAGTGCGCCGCCCTGCACGCGGGCACGGCGAGCCGTGGCGTCCACCTGCACCTCGCCCATCGGGCGGAGGTCGAGCATGAGGCCGTCGTCGGGCACGGCATGGCCCACGATGCCGTGCCCGCCGCAGCGGACACCGACCTCGAGCTCGTGCTCGACCGCGAACCGCACCGCGGATGCGACGTCGCCGGCGCTCGCGCACCGGACGACGAACCTCGGCCGGCGGTCGATCATCGCGTTCCACACCGACCGCGACTCGTCGTACCCCGCATCGCCCGGCTCGAGCACCGGTCCCTCGACCCTGCTCCGCAGCATCCGACCTGACGTCGACATCGACCACCCCGTCCCTCGATGCGGCGCCCGATGTCGTCCGTGTCCCCTCGGGTCGCCCGGTCAGGGCCGAAGATGCCACTCGACCGTCGGTGAGGTCAAGCGAACGGGCCGACTTCTCGTGCCGCGGGTGGTGATGCGGTCAGCGGATGGCGCGCCCCACGACCTGCACGACCGCCTCGAGCGGCTGGCCGGAGCCGTCGCGCCTGCCGTTCGCCTCGGGCAGCGGCCGCACCGAGCCGTCGGCGCCGAGCCCGTGCGCAGGTCCGGGCCCGACCCAGGCGAGCGAGAGTGCGTCCTGGCCCTTGAGGAATCGGTGCGCCCGGACGCCGCCGGTCGCACGGCCCTTGCTCGGGTACTCGGCGAATGCCGCGACCTTCGCGGCACCTGGGTCGGCGCCCAGCAGCGTGTCGCTCGACGCGGCGACCGTCACGACCACCGCTCGCTCGACATCGGCGCGGACGAGCGCGGTGAACTCGACCACCTTTGCCCCGGACGCCAGCTTGATGCCGGCCATGCCGCCCGCCGGACACCCCTGCGGGCGCACGGACGAGGCCGGGAAGTGCAGCAGCTGCGCATCGCTCGTGACGAAGACGAGTTCATCGTCGTCGCCGCCCTGGGCGGCGCCGACGACCCGGTCGCCCGCCTTGAGGCCGATGACCTCGAAGTCGGGCCGGTTCGGATAGCCCCCGGGCGCCACGCGCTTGACGACGCCCTGCTCGGTGCCGAGCACGATGGGCCGGCTCGACTCGAGCGACACCACCGCGAGCACGCGCTCGTCGCGGTCGGCCAGCGCCAGGTAGTCGCTCACGCGGACGCCCGCCGCGAGCTGCACCGAGTTGGGCGGAAGCACCGGCAGGTCGAGCGGCGAGAAACGGATCAGTCGGCCCTTCGAGGTGACTGCGCCGATCTCGGTCCGGCTCGTGGTCTCGAGCTCGGAGCGCACCGCATCGTGCTTCGACCGCCGCGACGGGGGAGTGATCGCGACCGCCGCCTCGGCCTCGGGCGCGTCGACCCTGGCGATCCGGCCCGTCGCGCCGAGGATCACCCGGCAGGGCACGTCGGCGTGCTCGAGCGTCGCCGGGTCGACCGCCTTGCGCGTCTTGGGCATCACGCGCGCCTCGGTCAGCATCGTGCGGCGCGGGGTGCCGTAGAGATCGGCGGCCCGATCGAGCTCGTCGGCCACCTGCGCGCGGATCCGAACGTCGCTGCCGAGCAGCTCTTCGAGCGCGGCGATCTCGGCGAGGAGCTGGTCGCGCTCGGCCTCGAGCTCGATGCGCGAGAACCTGGTCAGGCGGCGGAGCCTGAGCTCGAGGATGTACTCGGCCTGCAGCTCGCTGAGGTCGAACACCTCGATGAGGCGGCGGCGCGCGGCATCCGCATCGTCGCTGGACCGGATGACCTGGATGACCTCGTCGATGTCGAGGATGGCGATGAGCAGGCCCTCGACGAGGTGGAGCCGTTCGCGTCGGCGGGCGAGGCGGTACTCGGATCGCCGCGTGACCACGCGGATGCGGTGCGCGAGGTACACCTCGAGCAGCTCGCGAAGTCCGAGGGTCTGCGGCTGCCCGTCGACGAGGGCGACGTTGTTGATGTTGAACGAGTCCTCGAGCGGCGTGAGCCGGTACAGCTGCTCGAGCACCGCCTGCGGATTGAATCCCGTCTTGACGCCGATCACGAGTCGCAGTCCGCGCGTGCGGTCGGTGAGGTCGGTGACGTCGGCGATGCCCGTGATCTTCTTGGCGTTGACGCCGTCCTTGATCTTCTCGATGACCTTCTCGGGGCCGACGAGGTACGGCAGTTCGGTGACGACGAGCCCCGTCTTGCGTGGCGTGAGCTGCTCGATCGACACCTTCGCGCGCGTCTTGAAGGAGCCGCGGCCGGTCGCGTACGCGTCGCGCACGCCGGCGAGCCCCACGATCGTGCCGCCCGACGGGAAGTCGGGTCCGGGCACGAACTCCATCAGCTCGTCGAGCGTCGCCTCGGGCGTGCTCAGCAGATGGCGCGCCGCAGCGACGACCTCGACGAGGTTGTGCGGCGCCATGTTCGTGGCCATGCCCACGGCGATGCCGCTCGCGCCGTTCACGAGCAGGTTCGGGATGGCGGCCGGCAGGACCTCGGGCTGCTGGTGCGAGTTGTCGTAGTTCGGGATGAAGTCGACGACATCCTCGTCGAGGCTCTCGGTCATCGACATGGCCGGGGGAGCCATCCGCGCCTCGGTGTACCGAGCCGCCGCCGGGCCGTCGTCGAGCGAGCCGAAGTTGCCGTGCCCGTCGACGAGCGGCACGCGCAGCGTGAAGGGCTGCGCGAGGCGCACGAGCGCGTCGTAGATCGCCGCGTCGCCGTGCGGGTGGAGCTTCCCCATGACCTCGCCGACCACGCGCGCGGACTTCACGTGGCCGCGGTCGGGGCGCAGCCCCATGTCGCTCATCATGTAGAGGATGCGCCGCTGCACGGGCTTGAGGCCGTCGCGCGCGTCGGGCAGTGCGCGCGAGTAGATGACCGAGTAGGCGTACTCGAGGAACGAGCCCTGCATCTCCTCCGCGACGTCGACGTCGTCGATCCGTTCGGCGATCTGGGAGGGGGCGGGCTCGTTCTTGCCTGGGGTCATTCGTCGTCTCTGCGCAGGGCGTGCCGGGCACGCGGGGGAAGCGGGGAGCGCGCCGCCCCTATGCGAGACTGGGCGCGATGCCTGCCATGCTACCGGTGCCCGCCGACGGTGCCCCGAGGCTCACCGCGGTGCTCGGCGCCGCGCTCGACTCGCTCGCCGGGTCGTCGAATCCGTTCGGTCTTCCCAGAGCGGACTCCGCGGTGGTGGTGCTCGTCGACGGCCTCGGCGCGGCCAACCTGCGCGGGCGCGCCGGGCACGCGAGGTTCCTCGCCGGGCGGATGGCGAAGCGGGACGTGATCCGCACCGTCTTCCCGTCGACCACCGCCGCGGCGATCGCGAGCTTCGCGACCGGAATCATGCCCGGTGAGCACGGGCTGGTGGGCTATCGCGTCCCCGATCGGGCGAACGACCGCGTCGTCAACCAGCTCAGCGGATGGGACGACCGGATGGTGCCCGAGCAGTGGCAGCGCCATCCGACCGTCTTCGATCGCGCGACCGAGCGGGGTCTCCGCGCGGTGGCCGTGGGCGGCACGCGCTACGCGACGTCCGGCTTCACCCGAGCCGTGCTCCGGGGCTCCGAGTACCGGTCGGGCGCGAAGGTGACCGACCGGTTCGCCGAGGCGCTGCGGATCGTCGAGGAGGGCCCGGCCCTCGTCTACGTCTACGTCTCCGAGCTCGACCAGATCGCCCATGCCCACGGCTGGGAATCCGACCGATGGATCGCCGCCCTCGAGGCGCTCGACGCCGAGGTCGCGGCATTCGAACGACGGATGCCGCGTGGCACGGGCCTGATCGTGACCGCCGACCACGGCGTGATCGACGTGCCCGCGCACCGCCACGTGTTCATCGACGCGTCGCCCGTGCTGCTCGATGGCGTGCGGCACGTCGCGGGCGAGCCGCGGTGCCTCGGCCTCGTGCTCGAGCCCGGACTCGACGCGGGGGAGCGGCAGGTGCTGCTCGAGCGGTGGCGGGCCGCAGAGGGCGATCGCGCGTGGGTGCTCTCGGGCGACGAGGCGATCGCGGCGGGGCTGTACGGCGCCGTCGACGCGGGCAATCGCGATCGGATCGCCGACATCCTGGTGGCCGCGCGTTCGGGCATCGCGTACTACGACCGACGGGATCCCGACCGCCGCGGCGAGGGCATGATCGGCCAGCACGGCTCGCTCACCGACGAGGAGACCAGGATCCCGCTCATCCGCTCGGGCGTGTTCGCGCGCGGCTGACCCGTCGGTGCACCCGGTGCGCGCCCACTGCGCCGGCGGGATCAGGACGGGTACTGGCCCCGCTTGACCTGCGGCTTGGGCAGTCGCAGCGGGCGCAGCTGCAGCGCGCGCATCGCCGCGTACCACCGGACGCGCTCGACCCGGTCGGCGCCGAACTTCGCGGCGAGCTTTCGCTTGAGCACGGTGCCGAGGATGATCACGTCGACGACCGAGATCAGGAAGAACGCCCAGAGCGCGAAGATGCCGATGGTCTGCACCTCGTAGCTCGGGATGAAGGTCAGCACGATCACCGCGAACATGACGGGGATGAGCACCTCGCCGATGCTGAACCGGGCGTCGACGTAGTCGCGCACGTACTTCTTCTGCGGACCGCGATCGCGGACGGGGAGGTACTTCTCCTCGCCCGCGGCCATACCCAGCCGGGCGCGCTCACGTGCGTCGGCCGAGCGGGCGCGCGCCTGGCGCGCCGCCTCCTTGCGGTCGTTCGGCACGAGCGGTCGCTTGCGGGCCGCCTCCTGTGCGGCGCGGCTCGGCGTCGGAGCGCCCTTGCCGGCCTTGGGAGCGTCGGGCGCGGCGTCGGCGCCGTTCTCGGGTGCGGGGGAGTCGGTACGGGGGTGCTTGGCCACGGGAGTCCTCGTCGATTCGGTTCGCCTTAAGATTACCCGCATGACCGACACCCCGACCGACGTCCAGCCTGCCCGCGAACCCCGAGCGGACCACGGGTGGGGCGGCACGCTCGATCGACTGGGGGAGGCCGTCGAGGCCGGGTTCCCCTCCACGATCGCCGACCTCACCCGCCTGGTGCGCATCCCGTCCGTCTCGTGGAGCGCGTTCGACCCCGAGCACGTCGCGGCCAGCGCCGAGGCCGTGGCCGAGCTCGTGCGCGGGCTTGAGGTGTTCGACGAGGTGGACATCCGCCGGGCGGCGGTCGCCGGCGGGGCCGAGCTCGGCCAGCCCGCCGTCGTCGCGCGGCGCGCCGCGCGCAACGGCCGGCCCACCGTGCTGCTGTACGCGCACCACGACGTCCAGCCTCCCGGTCGCGACGAGCACTGGGAGTCGGCGCCGTTCGAGCCCACGCTCCGCGGCGACCGACTGTACGGGCGCGGGGCTGCCGACGACAAGGCCGGCGTCATGGCCCACGTCGCCGCCATCCGGGCCCTCGTCGACGTCGTGGGCGACGACCTCGACCTCGGCCTCGCGCTCTTCATCGAGGGCGAGGAGGAGGACGGATCGCCTTCGTTCGCCGACTTCCTGCGCGAGCAGCGCGACCTGCTCGAGGCCGACGCCATCGTGGTCGCCGACTCGAACAACTGGGACGTCGACACGCCGGCGCTCACCGTGGCGCTGCGCGGTAACGTGACCTTCCGGCTGACCGTCTCCACCCTCGACCACGCGTCGCACTCGGGGATGTTCGGCGGGGCGGTGCCGGATGCGATGCTCGCCGCCATCCGGCTGCTCGACTCGCTCTGGGACGAGGAGGGCTCCGTCGCCGTCTCCGGCCTCCGCTCGGCCGATCTCGAGACGCCCGAGTACGACGAAGCCCAGCTGCGGGCCGAGACCGGCCTGCTCGACGGCGTGGCGCCCATCGGCCGGGGAGGCATCCTCGCTCGGATCTGGGCGCAGCCCTCGATCACGGTCACCGGCATCGACGCGCCATCCGTCGCACACGCCTCGAACACGCTCCTGCCCAGCGTGGCAGTGCGCCTCAGCGCCCGCATCGCGCCCGGACAGGATGCCGGCCAGGCCCTCGAGGTGCTCCGCGAGCACCTGCTGGCGAACGCGCCGTTCGGTGCTCGGATCGAGATCGACGACGTCGACACCGGTCAGCCGTTCCTCGTCGACACCAGCGGTTGGGCGGTCGCCGAGGCCAGGGCTGCCATGGCCGAGGCATGGGGGCGCGCACCGGTCGACATCGGCGTGGGCGGCTCCATCCCGTTCATCGCCGAGCTCGTCGAGGAGTTCCCTTCCGCGCAGATCCTCGTGACGGGCGTGGAGGACCCCGACTCGCGCGCGCACAGCCCGAACGAATCGCTGCACCTCGGAGTCTTCCGCCGCGCCGTGCTCGCCGAGGCGGCGTTCCTCGCGCGCCTGGAGCGGCGCGAGCAGGGCTGAGCCCGCCGACCCGCCTCGGTGCACCGAAGGCGCGATCGCGGCGTCGCACTGGGGAAGCGTCCAGCCGGCGCAGGTACAATCGAGGCATCCGTACTCTTCGAGGAGTGACATGAGCGACACCATCACCGACGCCATCCACGGCGTGAAGCTGAGCGATCCGGCTGCCGACAAGGTGCGCAGCCTCCTCGAGCAGGAGGGTCGGGACGACCTCCGCCTGCGCGTCGCGGTGCAGCCCGGCGGCTGCTCGGGGCTGATCTACCAGCTCTACTTCGACGAGCGGCTGCTCGACGGCGACGCCGTCGTGGACTTCTCGGGCGTCGAGGTCGTGGTCGACAAGATGAGCGTGCCGTACCTCGACGGCTCGACCATCGACTTCGAGGACACCATCCAGAAGCAGGGCTTCACCATCGACAACCCCAACGCGCAGGGCAGTTGCGCGTGCGGCGACTCGTTCCACTGAGTCGTCCGCAAGCAGAAAGGGAGATCGCTCGCGCGGTCTCCCTTTCCGCATTTTCGGCGGCCGAACTCGGGATTCCTCGCACGTCCGCCTGAACGCGCGTCGGGGGTGCACGAGCCGGTGGTCGACTCGGAGTAGGCTAGGGATGATCAATGCGCTTCTGTGAAGCGCCTTCGAATCTCCCGAAAGGTCACCGGTGCGCCACAATCGCCGTCTCCGATGGGCTGCAGTTCCGATCGCAGCGACGCTCAGCCTCGTCCTCGCCGGATGCACGCAGGCACAGCTGAACGGATTCCTCCCCGGGTTCGTCGAGGGCGAGCCGCCCGTGACCAACCACACGGAGCGCGTCTCGGGCCTCTGGGTGACGTCCTGGATCGTGCTGCTCGTCGTCGGCATCATCACGTGGGGCCTGACCATCTGGGCCGTGATCGCATACCGCCGACGCAAGGGGCAGACGGGCCTCCCGGTTCAGTTGCGGTACAACATGCCGATCGAGGTCTTCTACACGGTCGTCCCGCTGATCCTGGTCCTCGGCTTCTTCGCGTTCACCGCGCGCGACCAGGCGGTCATCGAGGAGCGCTTCGCGGAGGACCAGGTCGACGTCAAGATCGAGGCCATCGCGAAGCAGTGGGCGTGGGACTTCAACTACGTCGACGAAGACGTCTACTCGGCCGGCATCCAGGCGCAGCTCGAGGTCGACGGCGACGGTTCCGTCAACCAGGAGGAGCTGCCCACGCTCGTGCTCCCGGTCGGCGCCAACGTCGAGATCGCGCTCCAGGCGCGCGATGTGATCCACTCGTTCTGGGTCGTGGACTTCCTCTACAAGAAGGACATGTTCCCCGGCAAGACGAACTACATGTCATTCGTCCCCGAGCGCGAGGGCACCTACGCCGGCAAGTGCGCCGAGCTGTGCGGCGAGTACCACTCGCTCATGCTCTTCAACGTCGAGGTCGTCTCGCAGGGCGAGTACGACGACTACATCGAGTCGCTGCGCGACGCCGGCCAGGAGGGCCAGCTGTCGACCGAGTACGACCGCAACCAGAACCTGCCCGGCACGGGCGCGCCCGAACTGAAAGAGGAAGAGTAAGCCGCGATGAGCACCACGACCGCACCGGCTCGTCCCACCGCATCGTCGCCGCAGTTCGGCGCGCTGAAGGTCGAGCGCAAGGGCAACGTCCTCGTCAAGTGGATCACCTCGACGGACCACAAGGTCATCGGGTACCTGTACCTGATCACCTCGTTCGTCTACTTCTGCATCGGCGGCGTGATGGCCCTCATCATCCGCGCGCAGCTGTTCGAGCCGGGTCTCGAGATCCTGCAGACGCGTGAGCAGTACAACCAGCTGTTCACGATGCACGGCACGATCATGCTGCTCATGTTCGCGACGCCGCTGTTCGCAGGATTCGCGAACGTGCTGATGCCGCTGCAGATCGGCGCACCCGATGTCGCCTTCCCCCGACTGAACGCGTTCGCCTACTGGGCGTTCAACTTCGGCTCGCTGATGGCGGTCGCCGGCTTCTTCACCCCGCAGGGCGCGGCGTCGTTCGGATGGTTCGCCTACCAGCCGCTCGCGTCGACGACGTTCTCACCGGGCATCGGAGGCAACCTCTGGATGCTCGGCCTCGGCCTGTCGGGCTTCGGCACGATCCTCGGCGCCGTGAACTTCATCACGACGATCATCACGATGCGCGCACCCGGCATGACCATGTTCCGCATGCCGATCTTCACGTGGAACACGCTCGTGACGTCCATCCTCGTGCTCATGGCGTTCCCGGTCCTGGCGGCCGCCCTGCTCGCCGCCGCTGCCGACCGCGTGTTCAACGCGCACATCTACGACCCCGCGAACGGCGGCGTCATCCTCTGGCAGCACCTGTTCTGGTTCTTCGGCCATCCCGAGGTCTACATCATCGCGCTGCCGTTCTTCGGCATCGTCTCCGAGGTGTTCCCGGTCTTCAGCCGCAAGCCGATCTTCGGCTACAAGACGCTGATCTACGCCACGATCGCGATCGCCGCGCTCTCGGTCTCGGTGTGGGCGCACCACATGTACGTGACCGGCTCCGTGCTGCTGCCCTTCTTCGCACTCATGACGATGCTCATCGCGGTGCCGACGGGCGTGAAGATCTTCAACTGGGTCGGCACGATGTGGCGGGGCTCGATCACCTTCGAGACCCCCCTCATCTGGGCGCTCGGCTTCCTCGTCACCTTCGTGTTCGGCGGCCTGACCGGCGTCATCCTCGCCTCGCCGCCGCTCGACTTCCACGTCTCCGACACCTACTTCGTGGTGGCGCACTTCCACTACGTGGTGTTCGGCACCGTCGTGTTCGCCATGTTCTCGGGCTTCTACTTCTGGTGGCCCAAGTGGACCGGCAAGATGCTGAACGAGACGCTCGGCAAGTGGCACTTCTGGCTGCTGTTCATCGGCTTCCACACGACGTTCCTCATCCAGCACTGGCTGGGCGTGGTCGCCATGCCGCGCCGGTACTACTCGTACCTGCCCGAAGACAACATCACCTGGATGAACCAGTTGTCCACGATCGGCGCGTTCATCCTCGCGATCTCGCTCCTGCCGTTCTTCCTGAACGTGTACATCACCGCGCGTCGCGCTCCGAAGGTGACCGTGAACGACCCTTGGGGCTACGGCGGGTCGCTCGAGTGGGCGACCAGCTGCCCGCCGCCGCGGCACAACTTCACGTCGATCCCGCGCATCCGCTCGGAGCGCCCCGCCTTCGACCTCAACCACCCCGAGGCCGGAATCCCGGTCGGCATCGGTCCGGCCAAGGACGCCCCCGAGGCTCCCGTGTACGACGCTGAGACGAAGGAAGTCAAGTAGATGCGCGCCAACGTCATCCTCTTCTGGATCCTCGCCGGCTTCTTCGCCCTGGCGACGGCCGTGTACGGCTTCTGGTCCGCGATCGACGCCGGCGCCTCGCGCATCGCGAACTCCCACGAGCTCGTCGGACCGGAGTGGGCGGGGACCATCGCGCTCGGCCTGACGACCGTCCTCAGTGCGTTCATCGCCTTCTACCTCGGCCGCGTGCGGCGGGAGCAGGGCGGCGTGCTCCCCGAGGACCGCCTCGACGCGAACATCGACGACGGCGACGCCGAGCTCGGGTTCTTCAGCCCGTGGAGCTGGTGGCCGATCCTCGTCGCGGGCGGTGCGGCACTGGCGTTCCTCGGCCTCGCGGTCGGTGTGTGGATCACGTTCATCGCGGTCCCACTCGCCCTGATCGCGCTGGTCGGCTGGGTGTACGAGTACTACCGCGGCAACTTCGCCCGCTGAGTCCACCTTCAGACGAAGACCCCGGGACGCCGTGCCGGGGTCTTCGTCGTCTCCGTCGCTCACGCGGCTGCCGACCGCGTCGCCGCGACCACCCACCACTGAAGACCGGTGCTGAGCGGCGACGCCGCGAATCCTGCGTCGGCGAGCACGTCGTACATTCGGCTGGGGGAGTGGACGAACCCGCGGTACTCGTGGCCGCGGAATCGCATCCAGCCGTTGCCCATCGCCACTGAGCTTCGCGTCAGCCAGGTCCGGGGCGGATGGCTGAACACCAGCGCCCGCCGCGCGTGTCCTGCCGCGGCCAGCAGGAGCTTGTCCACGTCGGGGTAGCAGCACACCACGCGGTGGAGGACGACGTAGTCGGCCGTGGGCACCCGATCGCCCTCGACCGCCACGTCGACTCCGACGATCCGGGTTGCTCGGCGCTCGAGTCCGCGTTCCTCGAGGAGCGCGGCCGCTTCGCGCTCGTAGGCGCCCGAGAGCTCCACGTTCGTCGTATGGGCGGCGCCGCGCGTCAGCAGTTCGAGCTGGATCGCGCCGACGCCGCCACCGATTTCGAGGACCGCGCGATCGTCGACCCCCAGGCCGGCGAGATGCTCGACCATGCGGCGTTCCGATCTGGTCGGCCCGCGGCGCCGGTAGCGTCGGGCGAGATCCCGGGCGAATCTCGCGTCGAAGACATCCTCGTAGCGCGCCCAGCCGGGATCGCAGCAGTCGGGCATGGGCCCAGTATGCACCCGGATCAGCCAGAGGCAGAGCCACTGCGATGACCGAAGCCGAGCACGTCGACCGAGACCGTCACCTCGATGCTGGTGTCATCGGACACGTCGGCGGTCGAGGCGGCGTGATGCGCGGACGGACCCATCCCGGAGAGCATCCGGCGGAGATTCCCGTCCGCCTCGATGCGATACTCCACCGTGGCGGCGCTCCGGCGGATCAGCCCGGCGTCGTCGAGCCGTTCGGTCGTGGTCGAGGCCTTCTCGGGCGGCACGTCGAGCAGTAGGCCGGCACGACGCAGTTCGGCCAAGTGGCCGACGCGCGGCACGACGACGACCACGCGTCCGGACGCGTGCAGGATCCGCGCGAACTCGGCGGGATTCCGCGGCGCGAACACATTCAACACGACATCGGCGACGGCCGAGCGGATCGGGAAGGGTCGCCAGATGTCCATGACGATGCCGGTGCCGTCGGGCAGTGACCGCAGGCTGGCGCGAACCGCATCTGCCGACCGATCCGCGAGGAGGAACCGGGCTCCCGGATGCGCCTCCGCGATGCGCTGCGAGTAGTAGCCCGTGCCGCAGCCGAGGTCGGCGATGCTCGGAGTTCCACCGGCGGAGTCGATGGCCGTGGCATGGAGGATCTCGTCGGCGATGGGGCGGTAGGCGCCGCTGCCCAGGAGCGCTGCCCGCGCATCGAGCATCGCCCGGTCGTCGCCGACGGTCCGCGGCGCCTTCGGCGGCAGCAGGGTCAGGTAGCCCTGCTTCGCACGGTCGAACCGGTGTCCGCGGTCACATCCGAACACGCGCTCGTCGACGGGCGACAGGTCGGAGAAGCAGTTCGGGCACCGGAGCCAGGTCGAGTCGATCGACATGGCCCGGTGCCCGAAGGTGCCCGGAACGGTCAGTGGTGGTTCGAGTGGGATGCCTCGAGCTCGCCCTTGGTGACGGGCGCGATGCGGTCCTCGAAGAACCAGCGCGACATGCCCGCGCGAAGACGTTCGCCCGCCGTGATCTTGCCGCGCGCGTTCGGACGCAGCATGAGCGGCTCATAGGAGTCGTAGCTCACGAGGCGCCAGCGCTCGTACTCGTCGAGCGGCTGGTGGACCTCGATGAACTCGCCTCCCGGAAGCTTGACGATGCGTCCGGACTCGTAGCCGTGGAGGACGATCTCGCGGTCCTTCTTCTGCAGGGCGATGCAGACGCGCTTGGTCACGAAGTACGCGACGATCGGCCCGATGAAGACCAGGGCCTGCAGCGCGTGGATCACGCCCTCCATCGTGAGCTTGAAGTGCGTGGCGATGAGGTCGGAGCTCGCGGCGGCCCACAGGACCGCGTAGAACGTCACGCCCGCCGCACCGATCGCGGTGCGCGTCGCCATGTTCCGCGGGCGATCGGCGATGTGGTGCTCGCGCTTGTCGCCGGTCACCCATGCCTCGATGAAGGGGTAGATGAGGACCGTGACGATGAACAGGCCGAGCCCGATCAGCGGGACGAGGATGTTGAACGACCAGGTGCGATCGAACAGCACGAACTCCCAGCCCGGCGGGATCAGGCGCAGCGCGCCGTCGGCGAAGCCGATGTACCAGTCGGGCTGCGTACCCGCCGACACGGGCGAGGGGTCGTACGGACCGTAGTTCCAGATCGGGTTGATCGTGAACAGCGACGCGATGACGGCCACCACACCGAAGATGATGAACATGAAGCCACCGGCCTTGGCCGCGTAGATCGGCAGGATGGGCGGACCGACCGAGTTCGTGACGTCGCGGCCGGGGCCGGCGAACTGGGTGTGCTTGTGGATGAACACGTAGCCGACGTGGACCGCGATGAGCGCGACGAGGATCGCCGGCAGCAGCAGGATGTGCAGCGTGTACAGGCGCCCGACGATCGCCGTGCCGGGGAACTCACCGCCGAAGAGGAGGAACGAGATCCACGTGCCGATGATCGGGATGCCCTTGACCATGCCGTCGATGATGCGGAGGCCGTTGCCCGACAGCAGGTCGTCGGGGAGCGAGTAGCCCGTGAAGCCCTCGCCCATCGCGAGGATGAACAGGATGAACCCGAACACCCAGTTGATCTCGCGCGGCTTGCGGAAGGCACCCGTGAAGAAGATGCGCAGCATGTGCAGGCCGATCGCGGCCACGAACAGCAG
Organism: Agromyces flavus; assembly: GCF_900104685.1. Lineage (NCBI taxonomy): Bacteria > Bacillati > Actinomycetota > Actinomycetes > Micrococcales > Microbacteriaceae > Agromyces > Agromyces flavus. The sequence continues at coordinate 1,257,947 of NZ_LT629755.1, read as the reverse complement.
CGCCGCCCAGTGGTGCATCTGGCGGACGAAGAGGCCGCCGCGGATGTCGAACGAGATGTCGAGCGTCGACGCCATCGCCACGGACATCTCGACGCCCTTGAGGGGCACGTACGAACCGTCGTACTCGACCTCGGCCATCGAGGCCTGGAAGAAGAACGTCAGGAACGTTCCGGTGACCAGGATGACGATGAAGCTGAAGAGCGCGACCTCACCGAGGAGGAACGACCAGTGGTCGGGGAAGGCCTTGCGACCGAGCCCCTTGACGGCGACGGCGATGCCGGTGCGGTCGTTGACGTACTCCGACGCTGCAGCGGTGAACGAGCGCCGAGTCGGCGCTGGCGGACGGGTGGTTGCGGTGCTCAATGACGCTCCCAGAAGCTCGGGCCCACGGGCTCGGTGAAGTCGCTCTGCGCGACGAGGTAGCCCTCGTCGTCGACCTCGATGGGCAGCTGCGGAAGCGGTCGTGCGGCCGGTCCGAAGATGACCTCGCAGTGGTTGGCCACGTCGAACTGCGACTGGTGGCACGGGCAGAGCAGGTGGTGCGTGTGCTGCTCGTACAAGGCGACGGGGCAGCCCACGTGCGTGCAGATCTTGGAGTAGGCGACGATGCCGTCGTACGACCAGGTACTGCGTTCTTCGGTCTCGTTGAGCTCCTCGGGATTGAGCCGCATGAGGAGGACGGCCGCCTTGGCCTTCTCCTCGAGGCGGCCCTCGTGGAGCTCGCTGAGGCCTTCGGGGATGACATGGAAGGCGCTGCCGATGGTCACATCGGCGGCCTTGATGGGGACGCCCGAGGGGTCGAGCGTGAGGCGGGTGCCCTTCTTCCACATGGTGTGGCTGAGCAGTTCGACCGGGTGCTGGTCCTGCGGCGCCAGCCCGCGGAAGAGCACGACGGCAGGAAGCGGCATGACGAGCAGCGCTCCGATGAGGCTGTTCCGGATCACGCTGCGCCGTGAGAAGCCCGACTCCTCGTCGGCCTGGCGGAACACCTCGACCGCGCCCTGCTTGGTCGTCTCCGTCGAGCCGATCGGGTGGCGGATGTCGATGGACTCGGCCGAGGTCATCAGGGTCTTGCCCCAGTGCACCGCGCCGAAGCCGATGCCGAGGAGCGCGAGCGCCGAGCCGAGGCCGATGAACATGTTGTTGAGCCGGACCGCGCCGACGTCATTGGACTCGATCGGGAAGAGCATGTACGCCGCGATCGCCCAGACGCTGCCGAGGATCGACAGGTAGAACAGGGTGTAGACCGTGCGCTGGGCCCGCTTCTCACGCGCCGGATCCTCATCGGTGACGCGAGGGCGGTGCGGCTCGAAGCCGGGGTTCTCGAACGTGTCGGTCTGGACGAGTGCGGTGCCCGCCTTGACGGCGGGAACGTTCGCGGCGTGCGACGAGTCGGCAGCGGCGAGTTCAGAGCCGCTGTGGTCGTCCTGTGCCATGGTTCTCCTTCTTCGCTTCTTCGGTCGGCCCTAGTTGGACTTCGCCGTGATCCACACGGTGATCGCGACGATGGCGCCGAGACCGAAGATCCAGATGAACAGGCCCTCCGCGACCGGACCGAGCGAGCCGAGCTCGAAGCCTCCGGGCGAACGGTTGTCCTGCACGTACTGCAGGTAGGTGATGATGTCGCGCTTGTCTTCGGGCGTGATGTTCAGGTCGTTGAAGACCGGCATGTTCTGCGGACCGGTGACCATGGCCTCGTAGATGTGGACGCCCGAGACATCCGTGAGCGGGGGAGCGTACTTGCCCTCGGTGAGCGCGCCGCCCGCGCCGGCGACGTTGTGGCACATCGCGCAGTTGACGCGGAAGAGCTCTGCGCCGTTGGCCGCGTCGCCGCCTCCGTTGACGAGGCTGTCGGCGGGGATGTCGGGGCCCGGTCCGAGGGAGGCGACGTAGTACGCCAGCTGCTTGACCTGCTCGTCGGTGAACTGGACCGGCTTCTGCTCGGCCTGCGGGCCCTGCATCTGCATGGGCATGCGGCCGGTGCCGACCTGGAAGTCGACGGCGGCGGCGCCCACGCCGACCAGGCTCGGCCCCGCCTCGGTGCCCTGCGCCTCGAGGCCGTGGCACGTGGCGCAGTTGGCCTGGAACAGCTTCTGGCCCTCGTCGATGGTCTCCTGCGACGTGGGGGAGGCCTCGGCCTGCGCCGTGGTCGTGCTGAAGGCGGCGTACGCGCCACCCGTGAACACGAGGCCGAGCGCGAGCAGCGCGGCGGTGGCGAGCGGGTGCCGGCGGCCGGTGCGTCGCTTCGAGCGGGTCATTGATCTCTTCCTGTTCACGGGCATTGCGGGATGACGCTCCTGGACTCGGCCTTATCTGAGGACGTAGATGACGAGGAACAGGCCGATCCAGACGACGTCGACGAAGTGCCAGTAGTAGGACACGACGATCGCGCTGGTCGCCTCGCGGTGGCCGAAGTTCTTGACCGCGAACGTGCGCCCGATCACGAACAGGAACGCGAGCAGGCCGCCGGTGACGTGCAGGCCGTGGAACCCCGTGGTGAGGTAGAAGGCCGAGCCGTAGGCGTTGGAGTCGATGGCGATGCCCTCGGACACGAGCTGCGCGTACTCCCAGACCTGGCCCGCGACGAAGATCGCGCCCATGGCGTAGGTCAGGAAGAACCACTCGACCATGCCCCACTGCGTCGGCCGCCAGCCCGTGCGGTAGGGCTGGCTGCGCTCGGCGGCGAAGACGCCGAACTGGCACGTGAACGACGACGCCACGAGGATGATCGTGTTCGTCAGGGAGAACGGGAAGTTCAGGCGATCGGCCTCGAACGCCCACAGCTCGGGGGACGTCGAACGCAGGGTGAAGTAGATCGCGAAGAGTCCCGCGAAGAACATCACCTCGCTGCCGAGCCACACGATCGTGCCCACAGCAACGGTGTTGGGACGCTTGATCACGGGCGCGGTCGCCTGATACGTCAATGAGGTGCTCGTCACGCTCCCCATTATGGCTGATCCGGCGCCCGAGTTTTTGACGTCGAAGCTCGTTCGCAGGCGGATTCGCTCGTTCGGAGCCTGCGGTGGGGCTGATGAGGTGCCGTGAATCCGCCTCGAATCCCCGCGGATAGGATCGAGGCATGTCCCCAGCCCAGTCCTGGCCCGCCGTCCTGAACACCCTCATCGAGGGCGAAGACCTCAGCGTGTCGGATGCTGCGTGGTGCATGGAGCAGGTCATGACGGGGGTCGCGACCGACGCGCAGCTCGCGGCATTCCTCATCGCGCTGCGACTCAAGGGCGAGACCGTCGACGAGATCGTCGGTTTCCGCGACGCCATCCTGGAGCACGCCGTCGAGCTCCCGGTCGATCCGATGGCGCTCGACATCGTCGGCACCGGCGGCGACCGATTCGGCACGGTGAACGTCTCGACGATGGCCTCGGTGATCTGCGCGGCAGCGGGCGTCCCCGTGATCAAGCACGGCAACAAGGCCGCGAGTTCCGCGTCGGGATCGTCCGACGTGCTCGGCGCGCTCGGGATCGACCTCGCGCTTCCGGCGCACCGGGTCGCCGAGATCCTCGGTGAGGCGGGCATCACGTTCGCATTCGCGGCGGCGTTCCATCCCGGCTTCAAGCATGCCGGTCCCGTGCGGTCGCAGATCGGCGTGCCGACCGTGTTCAACTTCCTGGGCCCGTTGTGCAATCCCGCACGACCCGAGGCATCCGCCGTCGGCGTCGCCCAGCTCGATCGCGTCCCGCTCATCGTCGGCGTCTTCCAGACGCGTGGGGCCACGGCGCTCGTCTTCCGCGGCGACGACGGGCTCGACGAGCTCACCACGACGGGGCACAGCCACATCTGGGAGGTGTCGCGCGGAACGGTCAAGGAGCACGACCTCGACCCGCGCGAGCTCGGCCTGCCGCGAGCGACGATCGACCAGCTGCAGGGCGGCGACGCCGAGCACAACGCGCACATCGTGCGCGAGGTCTTCGCCGGTGCCCGAGGGCCGGTCCGCGACATCGTCGTGCTGAACGCCGCGGCGGGACTGGTCGCGTTCGAGCTCGCCAACGACCCGAGCCAGCTGCAGCGGACGATCCTCGAGCGCTTCCACGAGAAGATGGCCGTCGCCGAGGGCGCGATCGACAGCGGTGCCGCCGCACGCAAGCTCGAGGACTGGGTCGCAGCGACCCGTCGCTGACCGCTCCGGCGCACGCCGCACGGTCCCGCCCCTCGGGCGCATGACGAGAGCCCCGCCGCGGCGGGGCCCTCGTCATGCATCAGGTCACTCGTGCGACACGTCGGCGTCGACCCAGTCGAACGTCTTCGAGACGGCCTTCTTCCACAGTCGGAGCTGGCGCTCGCGCTCCTCGGCATCCATCTTCGGCTCCCAGCGACGATCCTCCTGCCAGTTGGCGCGAAGGTCGTCGAGGCCCGACCAGAAGCCGACCGCGAGGCCGGCCGCATACGCCGCGCCGAGCGCGGTGGTCTCGGCGACGACCGGGCGCACGACGGGCACACCGAGGATGTCGGCCTGGAACTGCATGAGCGTGTCGTTCGCGATCATGCCGCCGTCGACCTTGAGCTCCTCCAACTCCACGCCCGAGTCCGCGTTCACGGCGTCCAGCACCTCGCGGGTCTGGAACGCGGTCGCCTCGAGCGCCGCTCGCGCGATGTGGCCCTTGTTCACGTAGCGGGTCAGGCCCACGAGCGCGCCGCGCGCGTCCGGACGCCAGTACGGCGCGAAGAGGCCCGAGAAGGCCGGCACGAAGTACGCGCCGCCGTTGTCCTCCACCGATTTGGCGAGCTCCTCCACCTCGGGTGCGCTGGAGATCAACCCCAGGTTGTCGCGCAGCCACTGGATGAGCGAACCGGTCACGGCGATGGAGCCCTCGAGCGCGTAGTGCGCCGGCTCGTCGCCGATCTTGTAGCCGAGGGTCGTGAGCAGGCCGTTCTTGGAGTGCACGATCTCGGTGTCGGTGTTGAAGATGAGGAAGTTGCCCGTGCCGTAGGTGTTCTTCGACTCGCCCGCGTCGAACGCCGCCTGGCCGAACGTGGCGGCCTGCTGGTCGCCGAGGATGCCGGCGACGGGGACCTCGCGCAGGAGGCTCGAGGGCTCCACGTTGCCGTACACCTCGGACGACGCCCGGATCTCGGGCATCATCGAGCGCGGCACGCCGAACGCCTCGAGGATGTCATCCCGCCAGGAGAGCGACTCGAGATCCATGAACATCGTGCGGCTCGCGTTCGTGACATCCGTGGCATGCACGCCACCCTCGGTGCCGCCCGTGAGGTTCCACAGCACCCAGCAGTCGGTGGTGCCGAACAGGAGGTCGCCGGCCTCGGCCCTCTGGCGTGCGCCGTCGACGTTCTCCAGGATCCAGACGATCTTCGTGCCCGAGAAGTACGTCGCCAGCGGCAGCCCGACGTCCTGCTTGAACCGCTCGACGCCGCCGTCGGCGGCGAGCCGGTCGACGATCGGCTGCGTGCGGGTGTCCTGCCAGACGATGGCGTTGTAGACGGGCTCGCCCGTGTTCTTGTCCCACACGACCGCCGTCTCGCGCTGGTTGGTGATGCCGACCGCGGCGATGTCGTGGCGCGTGAGATCGGCCTTGCCGAGGGCCTGGCCGATCACCTCACGCGTGTTGCGCCAGATCTCCATGGGGTCGTGCTCGACCCATCCGGGCCTCGGGAAGATCTGCTCGTGCTCGAGCTGCCCGCTCGAGACGATCGAGCCCTTCTTGTCGAAGATGATGGCCCGCGTGCTGGTGGTTCCCTGGTCGATCGCCAGGATGTAGTCCGCCATGACGTCCTCTCAAATGTTGCGGATGTCCCGTCGGCGTCGATGCCGAACGGGCGCACGACTGCATGCGTGCGGAACGGAAGCGGGGCCGGTCCCGGAGGACCGGCCCCGCCGGATGGTCAGGTGATGATGGGGAGCAGCCAGATGGCGGTCCAGCCGGCGAGCAGGCCGCCGACGATGGGACCGACCACCGGAACCCACGAGTAGGCCCAGTCGGACGCGCCCTTGCCGCGGATCGGCAGGAACGCGTGTGCGATGCGAGGGCCGAGGTCGCGTGCGGGGTTGATCGCGTACCCGGTCGGACCACCGAGGGAGACGCCGATGCCGACCACGAGGAGGGCGACCGGCAGTGCACCCAGAGAGGCCAGGCCCGAGGGGTCGCCCTGGCGGCCGAATCCGATGACGACGAACACCAGGACGAAGGTGCCGATGACCTCGGTCACGAGGTTCCACGCGTAGTTGCGGATGCCGGGGCCCGTCGAGAACGTGCCGAGCTTGGGCGCCGGGTCGGGCTCCTCGTCGAAGTGCTGCTTGTAGGCGAGCCACACGATCACGGCGCCGATGATCGCGCCGATCAGCTGAGCGCCGATGTAGGCGATGACGCTGAGCACCGTGACCGGCACCGTGAGGCCGAGGCCGGCGTTCCCGAACTCCGTCGCGCCGTTGGCCACCAGGCCGAGCGTCACCGCGGGGTTGATGTGGGCACCGGACGCGTACGCCACGATGACGCCCGCGAAGACGGCGAAGCCCCAGCCGAACGTCACCATGAGGAAGCCGCCGGCGAAGCCCTTCGTCTTCGCGAGGGCGACGTTCGCCACGACGCCGCAGCCGAGGAGCACCAGCATCGCTGTGCCCACGAGTTCGGACAGGAACAGTACACCGAGATTGTCCACGTCGACCTTCCATCCTTTCGCCGAGCCCGAGGGCCGCGCCCCTGGGGCGGATGGCGCCAACCATACTCGCGTCGCGAAGTCACGCGGAAGGGCCGCTCCGCTTTTCGCGGAGAGCCCTTTCATGCGCTGCGGCGGCGGGGGTAGTTTTGCGGGGAGTGCTGCCGACGGCGTCGATGCGCGTGGGCCCGGCGCGGGCAGTTCGAGGGGAAAGGGACGTCCGTGAAGAAGATCATCAACGACCCGAAGCGCGTGGTCGACGAGTCCGTCGCCGGGTTCGCGCTCGCGCACGCCGACCTCGTGAAGGTCGCGACCGACCCGATCCACGTCGTGCGCGCCGATGCGCCCGTGTCCGGCAAGGTCGGCATCGTCTCCGGCGGCGGCAGCGGCCATGAGCCGCTCCACGCGGGCTTCGTGGGACACGGCATGCTCGATGCAGCGGTGCCGGGCGCGGTGTTCACTTCGCCCACGCCCGACCCGATCCTCAATGCGACCAAGGCCGTCGACGCCGGCAAGGGCGTCCTGCACATCGTGAAGAACTACACCGGCGACGTGCTCAACTTCGAGACGGCGGCCGACCTCGCCGCCGCCGACGGCATCGAGGTGCGCGCGGTCGTCACCAACGACGACGTCGCCGTGAAGGACTCGCTGTACACGGCGGGCCGTCGCGGCGTCGGCGGAACGGTCCTCGTCGAGAAGATCGCCGGCGCGGCCGCCGAGCGCGGCGACTCGCTCGATCAGGTCGCCGAGATCGCCGAGCGCGTGAACGCCAACGTGCGCTCGATGGGCATGGCGCTGACGCCGTGCATCGTGCCGCACGCCGGCGAGCCCAGCTTCACGCTCGCCGAGGACGAGGTCGAGATCGGCATCGGCATCCACGGCGAGCCTGGTCGCGAGCGCATCAAGCTCGAGCCGGCCGACTCGCTCGTCGACCGTCTGCTCACCCCGATCCTCGAGGATCTCCCGTTCTCGTCGGGCGACCGGGTGCTGCTCTTCGTCAACGGCATGGGCGGCACGCCGCAGGTCGAGCTCTACATCGCCTATCGCCGCGCGGCCGAGGTGCTCGAGGAGCGCGGCATCCGCATCGAGCGATCGCTCGTCGGCAACTACATCACCTCGCTCGAGATGCAGGGCTTCTCGCTGACGCTGCTCAAGCTCGACGACGAGATGGTCGAGCTCTGGGACGCGCCGGTGCACACCGCGGCGCTGCGGTGGGGCCGGTAGGGGGCCGGACGGTGGGACTGGACATCACGTGGGCGGTCGATTGGATTCGGCGCAGCGCGGAGGCCATGTCGGAGCATCGGATCGAGCTCATCACGCTCGATCGCGAGATCGGTGACGGCGATCACGGCGAGAACATGGATCGCGGCTTCCAGGCGGTGCTTCCGAAGCTCGACGACCTGCCAGCCGGTTCCACGCCGGCCGACGTCCTGAAGCTCGTCGCGACGACCCTGATCTCGACCGTCGGCGGGGCGGCCGGTCCGCTGTACGGGACGGCCTACCTGAAGGCGTCGGGGGCCGCCGCGGGGGAGACCTCGATCGACGCCGGCGGCGTCGCGGCGCTGCTCGAGGCGGGCCGCGACGGCATCGTGGCGCGCGGCAAGGCTGAGCTGGGCGACAAGACCATGGTCGATGCCTGGACGCCTGCGGTGGACGCGGCCCGCGACGCCGCCGAGCGCGGAGCGACCGCCGCCGAGGCGCTTCGGGCGGCAGCGGACGCCGCGGCCGCGGGAGCGGTCGCGACGGAGCCGCTCGTCGCGCGGAAGGGGCGAGCGAGTTACCTGGGGGAGCGGTCCGCGGGCCACCGGGATCCCGGAGCGCAGTCCACTGCCTACCTGCTCGAGGCCGCCGCCGCCGCGGCCACGAACGGCACCAGTGCCTGACCCCGTGCGCGACGCTCGGGTGGGCATCGTGTTCGTCTCGCACTCCCGACGACTCGCGGACGGGCTCGTCGAGCTCGCCAGGCAGATGGCGCCGACCGCGCGGCTCGAAGCGGCCGGAGGCACCGACGACGGACGGATCGGGACGAGCTTCGATCTCGTCTCGTCGGCCATCCAGGCCGCCGACGACGGGGTCGGCGTCGTGGTGCTCTGCGACCTCGGATCGGCGATCCTGACCGCCGACACGGCGCTCGACTTCCTCGACGACGACCAGCGGGCACGCGTGCGGATCGCCGACGCACCGCTCGTGGAGGGCGGCGTCGCGGCATCCGTCGCAGCAGAGTCGGGCGACCCGCTGGACGCGGTCCTGCGTGCCGCGGAGACGGCGGCGGGAGCCGGGCCTCGATCGGTCGAGGACGCCCACGCCGGCGCCGGCGTCGCGCCCGCCGCGACGCCCGTTCATCGTCGACGCGTCACGCTCGCCAATGCCGACGGTCTCCACGCGCGCCCTGCGGCCGAGCTCGTGAAGCTCGCCGGGACGTTCCCGCAGCGTGTGACCGTCAACGGCACCGACGCGAAGAGCCTGCTCGCGATCATGGCGCTCGGCCTCGTCAGGGGAGATGAGGTCGAGATCGCGAGCGAGGATCCCGATGGAGCACCGGCAGTCGACGCGATCGCCGACTTGGCGGAGTCGGGTTTCGGCGAGCACTGACTCGGGGGACCCGGGGCCATCGGAATCGATACTGGAACTATCCGTTCGAGTGCTCGCGCGTCCCACGACCTCGGGAGTACCATCGGCGCCATGGCACGCGAGGATGCGGGCCCTGACGACCGGAATGCGTTCACGCGGTTCTTCGATCGCGTGGACCGGACCCTCAGTCCAGCATTCGCATCGCCGGAGATGGCCCCGGAAGACCCAGATGACCGCAGTCAGCTGGGGGAGAAGCCGTGCCCCGTCTGCGGGCACCCGATGTTCGAGCACCGCGTCGACGAATCCACGTCGAATGTCCTGCTCGAATGCCCGACCGATGAACGCCTGCCAGAACGGGCGGCGACCGGTCCACTCAACGAGTTCGGCATGCCGGCGGGGGAGAAGCGCCTCGAGAAGATCCGGCGACACGAGGAGCGATACGGCGGCTGATGACGCCACGGCCCAAGGCCGCGTGACCACACGCACCGTCCGGACCTGGGGGGTCGGGCGGCGTCTCCGCGCGTGTCAGCGTCCATCTGAGTCACCTGCATGATGAAGCGACCTCACGATGAGGTGGGTCCAGCGGTTCGTGGGAGGCCGCCGGACGACTCGGCTCGAACCGCGTTGGTCCTCGGCGGCGGAGGGTCCGCCGGCAATGCCTGGTTGATCGGCGTCCTGGCGGGCTTGTCCGAGGGCGGGGCGGATCCGACCCGAGCGGATGTCGTAGTGGGAACCTCGGCGGGATCGACGGCCGCCGCGCAGATCCTGGGCGCAACGGCGTCGGATCTGCTCGATGCCGTCCTGACCCCTCCGGCACCGCCACCGGCACGGGGGAGCGGAACCGGTCCTGCGCGGGGCCGGGCCCGGCTCACCATAAACCACCTGGAGCGACTGAGGGCGATCATCGCAGCGTCGGAGGATGCCGTGGACTGGCGCCGCAGGATGGGTGCGGCGCTCGCGTCGGACGCGGCATCCGACGATCTGACGAGTGAGCGCTGGCGCGCCACGGTGGCAGCGCGCTTTCCGACCCGGGACTGGCCGATGCGACGATTGCTCATCACCGCGGTGGATGCCGATTCCGGTGAACCGGTGGTCTTCGATCGTCGCAGCGGGGTGGATCTCGTTGACGCGGTCGCCGCCAGCTGCGCCGGCGGGTTCGCCTACCGCGTCGGCGACCGGCGATACATCGACGGCGGGTATCGGGCCAACGCGGACAACGCGGACCTCGCGGCCGGATGTGCCCGAGTGCTCGTATTGTCGCCATTGGGCGGCAGGTCCCTGACTCCGGTGGAATGGGGCACGCATCTCACCGACCAGGTCGATGCACTCCGCGCCGAGGGGAGCGTCGTGGAAACCGTCTTCCCGGACGATGCCTCGCGAGCGGCGTTCGGCGACGACATGATGGATCCGTCGACGCGACCGCCCGCAGCGCGAGCCGGATACGAGCAGGGCAAGCGCATTGCTGTTCAGCTCGCCGAGCTGTGGAGCTGACGGCTCTCGCGGGCGGCGAGCGTTCCAGCCGGGGAGGGAGTTCCAGAGCCGAACCGACATAATGCGCATTATCGGCGCTTCCAGGAACTCGCAGGACGTCATGTCTTGTGAGGCGCACACCACCGGGTCGCGAGCGCCGCACTACGGCGCGGGCGCCGACCTCACCCGGCGCTGGAAAGGCACAGGGTCGCAGACGTGGTGTCGTCCGTCAGCAACGCGGCGGACTCCGCGCTGATCCGCTCGGCCGCCTCCAGGTCGTCGACCTTCGTCTGCAGGTTCCCCAGTTTGACGACCGCATCGGTCGTCTTGCCGTCGTCGACCAGGGTGATCGTGGCCTCGACGAGTTTCACCAGCCCAGCGCGCTCCTTCTCGACCTTGCCCCCGGTGATCGGCACCGAGCCGACATCGTTCTGCAGCTGAAGAAGCTCCTCGCCGCAGAGCCTCATGCTGTCGGCGTTCGCCGTCGATGCTCCTGCGGCGATCAGGACGGTTGCGAGCAGCGTGGCCGAGACGGCGGCCGGGATTCGTGTGAGCACGATGTTCCTCCAAGTGTTCGGGTATCGGAATGCTAGGCGCCGAATCGCCGCGCGCGGAGTCCCCCGCGACAACTTGGTCAGTCATCGGAGCGCGGGTGCGGAAGACTCGGGGAACTCGCTCAGCGGCCGCGGCTCGTCGAACACTCGCCTACGCTCACCCTGACGCTGGACGGTGCTGTTGCGCACCGCCGCCCTATTCAACCCCGAAGCCCGCGAGCATCCCGCGAGAGGTTGATCGTGAGGTCGGCGAGCACGAGTCGCGTGGTCAGCCGATCCGGGTTCAGCCACTCCAGGTCCTCCATGGTGATGCCGAAGCGCTCGGTGATGCCCTCGGGCGTATCACCGCGGGCGACCCGATAGGTCGACGGCGTGCCGTCCGAACCGACGGTCACCGCTCCGCGTGCTCCATCCGCCGTTCCGCGATCGACCAGCTCGAGACCCTGATTCATGTCGGGAAGGTCCCAGGTCAGCTGCGCGGTCGCGACGACGCTTCCGAGGCCGATCGGTGCGCCGGGCGGCGCGGCCCAGATCACCGCCGTCCGCATGTAGCTGGGGTCGTTCGTCTCGAATCCCCCGTACCCAGCGCCCGGCATCGAGAAGGTCTGATCGGCCGATCCCCGGAGCGCGTCGTACGTGTAGAAGCTGAAGCCCTGCTGGAGCTCGGCATCGGTCGCAGTCGCCGGGAGGGCGTTCAGTTCGAGTGAGGTGCCGACGGGTGGAAGCGGCGAGATACCGATCAACGCAACGTCGAACCCCTCGTCGGTGCCGTTCGCCTTGATCTCGATGCGCCCGGTGACGCCCCGGGAATCGAAGTCGCCGGTGGCCACGATGGTGCCCGGCGCGAGATCCGACAGGCGTGGACGCGTCTCGGTCGGCTCGGACGCGATCTCGGGCCTGGCCTCGCTGGTTCCGACCACAGCATCGACGGGCGCCGTGCGAGGTCCGGTCGCCGAGCAGCCCACCAGGCTGGTGAGCAGCACGACGGCGATACCCATCCGTCGGCCCGATCGACTCGTGCGCATCATGACCGCACCCTAGTCGGATGGGACTCCCCCGATTCCAACTTGCGCGCAGATGTGGAGAACTTCCTCCGCTCCCCTTATGGCTCAGTCCCGGGTGAACCCGAGCATCCACGAGTAGATGTCGTCGCCCTCGCTGCCGCTGTAGGCCTGATCCCAGCCGTCGTGCCCGAGGCCGGGGTAGATCGACAGCTTCGCGCGCTCCGGCGCGACCCCGGCACATCCGCTGAGGGACGTGATGGGCTCGATGCTGCCGGCGGGATTCACGTCGGGGTCGAGCTCGCCGTGGATCGCCCAGATCGCGACGTCGCCCAGCGCGCATGCGCTCGTCGCCCAGGCAGGGCGGCCCTCTCCCGCGATGGGTACGGCGGCTGCGACCTGGTCGTCGCCGAACTCGGCCAAGTACTCCCAGGTCCCGAACGCACCGCAGGACAGGCCGGTGAGGTACACGCGGTCGGGATCGACGTCGTACCGGCCGGTGGCGAACTCGATGAAGTCGCGGAGCTCGTCCGGCGTCGTGCAGGGCGACACCGGCGGATGCCCGAGGTCGTGCTGGAGCTGCATGACGCACGAGCCGAACCACGGCACGTCCTCGCAGACGGGACCGAGCCCCGGCGGCTGCTCGATGTGCTGGGTCGAGAGCACCACGAGCGGACGGTCGAGCGGCCATCCGCCCACGTCGATGAATCGCGGAATGCCGGTGAACAACAGGCGGTCGAGCCCCTCGGCCGACCCGTCGCCGTTCTCGCCGTATCCGTTCGCGACGACGAGCAGCGGGCTGCCTCCCCCGACCTCGCCGTACGAGGGCGGAAGGTACTCGTAATAGCCCATCGACGCCTCGGTCGTGCCGAGCGGGCGTGGTGTGTGGAACTCGGCCGACGCCGTGCCGACGACGGGTGCGACGATCTTGCAGAGATCGGTTTCGAATCCGGGGTGGGGGCCGTTGAACCGAACGCCGAGGAACTCCCTCGCGCCGGTTTCGATGTCGTGCGTGAACGTGAACCGAACGAGGCCACGGTCGCGGGCGAGAACCTCATCCCCGGCCATCACCACCCCTCTCTGGCCCGAGAGCTGCGCGGTGACCTGGTAGAGGGAACCACCGAGCGGCGTGACCTTCAGGTCCTTCTGGAGCGCTCTCCCGGAGATGCTGAACTTCTCGCCGTCCTCGTTCGTCCAGGTCTCGTGATACTCGAAGCGCTCGTACGAGAGGGTTCGGTCGCCCCCGTGCGGGTCCGACCGTTCGCGGAACGTCGAGGTCGAGGTCCCCTCGATCTGCATCGGGTACCCGCAGGACCAGTTCACGGATTCGTAGTCATCGGTGACGGTTTCGGGGCCGCCCGCCGCCGCGGCCGCGGGTGTGGTCGAGAATGCAGCCAGTGCCAGCGCCGCAACGATCACTGCACCCCCGCCGATCCATCGTGAACGCCGTGGTTCCTGCTCAGTCGAGTTGCGCATGACAGCACCACCTTCGTGTCGACGCGGACGTGCGACCACCCGAAGCGTAGTGTTCCTGAGGGAACCTCACCCTCCCCAGTTCTGGTGTCGACTCCGCGTCCTCACACGGAAGCGACCGCGCCGACGTACTCGGCCAGGTGCTCGCCCGTCAACGTCGAGCGGGCGGCGACCAGGTCGGCCGGCGTCCCTTCGAAGACGACGCGGCCACCGTCGTGACCGGCGCCGGGTCCGAGGTCGATGATCCAGTCGGCGTGGGCCATGACCGCCTGGTGATGCTCGATCACGATGACCGACTTGCCCGAGTCCACGAGACGGTCGAGCAGTGCCAGCAGCTGCTCGACGTCCGCGAGATGGAGTCCCGTCGTGGGTTCGTCGAGGACGATCACGCCGCCCCGCTCCCCCAGGTGCGTCGCGAGCTTCAGGCGCTGCCGCTCGCCGCCCGAGAGCGTGGTCAACGGCTGTCCGAGGGAGACGTAGCCGAGGCCCACGTCGGCGAGGCGGCTCAGGATGGCATGCGCGGCCGGGAGCCGGGCCTCACCTGTCGCGAAGAACTCCTCGGCTTGCAGCACCGGCATCGCGAGGACCTCGCTGATGTCGCGACCCCCCAGGCGGTACTCGAGCACCGACGCGTCGAACCGCCGGCCCTCGCAGACCTCGCAGGTCGAGGCGACCGTGGCCATGGGGCCGAGATCGGTGAAGACCACGCCGGCGCCGTTGCAGTTCGGGCACGCGCCCTCGGAGTTGGCGCTGAACAGCGCGGGCTTCACGCCGTTGGCCTTCGCGAACGCCTTGCGGATGGGGTCGAGCAGCCCGGTGTACGTCGCCGGGTTGCTCCGGCGCGAACCGCGGATCGCTCCCTGGTCGATCGAGACCACGCCGTCGCGCCCGGACACCGAGCCGTGGATCAGCGAGCTCTTGCCCGAACCCGCGACGCCCGTGACCACGGTCAGCACGCCGAGGGGCAGGTCGACGTCGACGTTCCGCAGGTTGTTCGCCGTCGCCCCGCGCACCTCGAGTGCGCCCTTCGGCGTCCGGACCGATTCCTTGAGCCTCGCGCGGTCGTCGAGATGGCGACCCGTGAGCGTGCCGCTCGCCCGCAGCGCGTCCACGGTCCCCTCGAAGCAGATCGTGCCGCCGGCGGTCCCGGCCCCGGGCCCGAGGTCGACCACGTGATCGGCGATGACGATCGCCTCGGGCTTGTGCTCGACGACGAGCACGGTGTTCCCCTTGTCGCGCAGTCGCCGCAGCAGGTCGTTCATGCGCTGGATGTCGTGGGGGTGCAGCCCGATCGTGGGCTCGTCGAACACGTACGTGACATCCGTCAGCGACGAGCCCAGGTGCCGGATCATCTTCGTGCGCTGCGCCTCACCGCCCGACAGCGTTCCCGACGGCCGGTCGAGCGAGAGGTACCCGAGGCCGACCTCGACGAACGAGTCCAGGATCTGGCCGAGACCGGTGAGAAGCGGCGTGACGGATGGCTCGTCGAGCGCTCGAACCCACTCGGCGAGGTCGCTGATCTGCATGGCGCAGGCGTCGGCGATGCTGACCCCCGCGATCTTCGATGACCGGGCCGGTGCGTTCAGGCGCGTGCCGCCGCACTCGGGGCAGGGCGTGAACGTGACCGCGCGTTCCACGAACGCGCGGATGTGCGGCTGCATGGCGTCGACGTCCTTCGAGAGCATCGACTTCTGGATCTTCGGGACGAGACCCTCGTACGTGAGGTTGATGCCGTTGACCTTGACCTTGCGCGGTTCCGCGTAGAGGAAGTCGTGGCGCTGCGCGTCGGAGAACTCGGAGATCGGCACGTCCGCTGGAACCACGGCGCCGATGATCTTCGTCCCCCAGCCGTCGGCCGTGTAGCCGGGCACCGTGATCGCGCCCTCGCGGAGCGACTTCGTCTCGTCGAAGAGTTCGGAGAGATCCAGGTCGGAAACGGTTCCCATGCCCTCGCAGCGGGGGCACATGCCGCCGAGCTGCGTGAAGGTGCGCTCGACGGCCGTGCTCGTGGAGCCGCGTTCGATCGTCATCGAACCGCTCCCGCTGACCGACGGGATGTTGAACGAGAACGCCTGCGGCGAGCCGATGTGCGGCTCGCCGAGCCGGCTGAAGAGGATGCGCAGCATCGCGTTGGCGTCGGTCGCGGTGCCGACCGTCGACCGCGCGTTCGATCCCATCCGTTCCTGGTCGACGATGATCGCCGTCGTGAGCCCCTCGAGCAGGTCCACGTCGGGCCGTGCCAGCGACGGCATGAACCCCTGCACGAACGCGCTGTACGTCTCGTTGATCATCCGCTGCGACTCGGCCGCGATCGTCTCGAACACGAGCGAGCTCTTGCCCGAACCCGAGACCCCGGTGAACACCGTGAGCCGGCGCTTCGGGATCTCGAGGGAGATGTCCTTGAGGTTGTTCTCGCGTGCGCCCTGCACGCGGATGAGGTCGTGGCGGTCTGCTTCGTGCGTCACCGGAACGGCACCCTCCGTCGTGGTCGTCTCGTGATCGTGCGGGATCAGCGCGGCTCCTGGATCCTGACCATGTTGCCCGCCGGGTCGCGGAATGCGCAGTCGCGCACGCCGTAGGGCTGGTCGATCGGCTCCTGTGCGACCTCGGCGCCGCTGGCCTGCACCTGCTCGAACGTGCCGTCGACGTCGGGCGTGGCGAGGACGATGCTCGCGAACGTGCCCTTCGCCATCATCTCGGCGATCGTGCGCCCCTCGTCCTCGGTGACGCCCGGGTCGGCAGTGGGCGGGTACAGCACGACGGATGTCCCGGGCTGGCCGGTCGGTCCGACGGTGATCCACCGCATGCCCTCGTATCCGACGTCGTTGCGCACCTCGAACCCGAGGACGTCGCGGTAGAAGGAGAGCGAGGCCTCGGGGTCGGTGTGCGGGAGGAACGTGTACTGAATCGTGATGTCCATGCCCGTCACGCTATCGGCGCCCCCCGGCGGTCGCTTCTCGATTCCTGACCGGACGCGCGACCCGCTTGGCGAGGACGGACGGCACGCCGGCCACGACCGACTGAACACCATCGGTGGGCTGACGTGCCTGACGCTGGTAGACGCTCGGCGGCACGCCGACGAGTTCGGTGAACCGGGTGCTGAAGGTGCCCAGCGACGAGCAGCCGACCGCGAAGCACACGTCCGTCACGCTCAGGTCGCCCCGCTGCAGGAGCGCCATCGCCCGTTCGATGCGACGCGTCATGAGGTAGGAGTACGGCGACTCGCCGTAGGCGAGTCGGAACTGCCGGCTCAGGTGCCCGGACGACATGTTCGCGCCGCGGGCGAGCGCCGCGACATCCAGCGGCTGTGCGTACTCGCGGTCGATCCGGTCGCGGACGCGCCGCAGGCGGACGAGGTCGTCGAGCTGCGGCGCGCGCGAGTCGGGACTGCTGCTCACGTGGGTGATCGTGCCACCTCCACACGGCGATGTCCACCTCCGATGCGGTTCGCCGCGAGGCGGGTCGAACGTCACTCGCCGGGCGGACACCCCGGTGGGAGAATGGCGCCATGGGCTCGGCGAAGGTGGCGTTCGTGCTCGGTGGGGGCGGCGTGCTGGGCGCCGTGCAGGTCGGAATGCTGCGCTCGCTGCTCGAGCGCGCGGTCCGCCCCGATCTGATCGTCGGCACATCGATCGGCGCGATCAACGGCGCGATCATCGCCGCCGGCGTGGATCTCAGCGTCGCCCGGCTGGAGCGGGCCTGGACGTCGCGCGAGGCAAGGGCGCTGACCAATGGGGCGGGGATCAGGCCCGGGCGGACGCATGTCATGTCGACCGGCCCCCTCCTGCGCCTGCTGAAGACCGGCCTGCCGACGGCACGCACCTTCGCCGACCTCGAAGTCGAGTTCCGCTGCTGCGCCGCGAGCATCGAACGAGCAGCCGAGCACTGGTTCAGCGAGGGCGCGCTGATCCCGGCCGTGCTGGCCTCCGCTGCGCTGCCGGGCGTGTTCCCCGCGGTCGAGATCGACGGCGAGCACTTCCTCGACGGCGGGATCGTGAACTCCATCCCGATCAGCGAGGCGGCCGCAGCCGGAGCCACCGAGATCCACGTGCTGCAGGTTGGTCGGATCGAGTTCCCGCTCGCCGCGCCACGACACCAGCTCGACAACGCCCGCGTGGCCTTCGAGATCGCGCGGAGGCACCGCTTCGCGCGCGACTCCGCGTCGCTGCCCGCGGGGGTCCGCCTCCACGTGCTGCCGACGGGAGTGGCCACCGAGCGCGAGAACCGCATCGCTCGGAACGTCACGCCGGACGCCGTCCGCCGACGCATCGACGGGGCCTATCACGCGACCTGCGCCTACCTCGAACACGAAGGCCTGGCGAAACCGGCGCCGCACGGGATCCGGAGCTGATGCGCGTCCCGCCGGTGTGGGTGCGTCGGCTCATCCTGGCGCCGCTCGTCGTCGCCGCGGCACTCGCCGCGACCGCGCTGCTGCCGGCATGGCTCGTGATCGCAATCGCGCTGTCGATCTTCATCGAACCGCGGCTGAGGACGCCGAGGCTGCTCTGGATGGGGTACCTCTACCTGCTGTGGGATGCTGCGGCCCTCGTCGCGTTGTTCGCGCTGTGGATCGCATCGGGATTCGGATGGCGCATCCACACGCCGCGCTTCCGCCACCTGCACTACCGACTGGTGGCGAGGATGCTCGAGTTCCTCTTCTGGAACGCGTACTGGGTGCTCCGGCTCGACATCGACGTGCGCGTCCCCGAAGGCTTCCACGACGACGATCGACCTCGGATCATCGCGAGTCGCCACGCCGGACCGGGCGACTCGTTCGTCCTCATCCACGCGGTGTTCCACTGGTTCGAACGCTCACCGCGGATCGTGCTCAAGGATACGCTGCAGTGGGATCCGGCGATCGACGTGGTGCTCAATCGGCTGCCGAACCGGTTCATCGCGCCGCCGCCGGCCCCCGGGCGCCGGCGACCGCGCGATCGCGATCTTCCCGACCGCATCCGCGACCTCGCGAGCGACATGGGGCCGCGCGACGCCCTCGTGATCTTCCCCGAGGGCGGCAACTTCACCGAGCGGCGCCGCCGGCGCGCCATCGACAGGCTCCGTGCGGCCGGCCTGTCCGCAGCCGCCGACCGTGCCGCGCGCCTGCAGAACGTCATGGCACCGCGACCCGCGGGCTTCTTCGCCGCGATCGACGCCGCGATCGACGCCGACGTGTTCTTCGTCGCTCACACCGGGCTGGATCGCATCCGCACGGTCGTCGACGTGTGGCGCGAGCTGCCCACCGACAAGGTCATCGTGATGCGCTTCTGGAACGTGCCGCGCGCGTCGATCCCCGCGGACCATGAGGCGCGCACCGACTGGCTCATGCGCGAATGGGAGCGCATCGACGACTGGATCGAGCGGCACCGACCCGACGGTCAGGACGCAGTCAGCAGTCCGCCCTCGCGCACGGCGGCGAGCGACAGCACCCGGTAGCCCTCCTCGTCGAAGAACACGGTGATGCGGTCGGGCTCGATGCTCATGACCCGGCCGTCGCCCCATTCGCGGTGGCGGACGGCCTGGTCGAGCCGATACTCCCCCTCGGCGCCACCCTCGTCGGACTCGTACGCCGAGCCGCGGTCGCAGGTGTCGCAGTTGCCGCACGGCGCAGTGACCGCGTCGCCGAAGTACTCGAGAAGGTAGGCACGCCGGCAACGGGTGGTCTCGGCATAGCCGCGGATCATCGCGAGCCGCGACTCGTCGATGCGGCGGCGTCGCTCGACGACCTCGTCGACGAGGGCCAGCGCCGTGTCGCCGGGCAGCTCGCCCAGCACGAGGACGCCGCCCTCGACCGCGGTCGCGGCATCCGCCTCGACCAGCATGTTCAGGATGGCGGTGACCGCCCGCGTCGGGAGGGCGAGTGCCTCGGCGACGTCACGGCCCGAGCGCGGCGCATCGCCGGCCGAGAGGGCCGCGGCGACCGCCCGGACGCGATCCTCGCGCGGCCGGCCCGACGCGAAGAACGCGCGAAGGCCGAGATCCTCGGGCCGGTAGTGCAGGGTCGCCGCCGTCGCCTCGCCGTCCCGGCCGCCTCGCCCGACCTCCTGGTAGTACGCGTCGATCGACTCGGTCACGTCGCCGTGCACGATCGTGCGCACGTTCGGCTTGTCGACGCCCATCCCGAAGGCGCTCGTCGCGACCACGAGCTCGATCTCGTCGGCGAGGAAGGCCTCGTGGACCTGCCGGCGCGCTCGGGCGGGCATCCCGCCGTGGTAGAAGGCGGCGCGCAGCCCCTCCTCGCCGAACCGCTCCGCGAAACGCTCGGTGTCGGCGCGCGTCGCGACGTACACGAGCGCGGGTCGTGCCGCCTCGACCGCGGTCTCGATGATCGCCCGCTCCTTCGCCGCCTGATCCTCGTGACGCACCACGGCGAGGTGGATGTTCGGCCGGTCGAAACCGCCGACGAGCACGCGCGGGTCGCGCAGGCCGAGGCGCTCGATGATCTCCTCGCGCACGGGCGCGGACCCGGTCGCGGTGAGCGCCACCACGCGCGGGCGACCGAGCGCCTCGATGGCTGCGCCGAGCCTCAGGTAGTCGGGACGGAAGTCGTGACCCCACGAGGAGACGCAGTGCGCCTCGTCGACCACCACGAGCGAGACGCCCAGCGTTGCGAGCTCATCGACCACCTCGGGCTTCGCGAGCTGCTCAGGGGCGAGGAAGACGAACTCGGCCTCGCCCGACGCGACGGCCTCCCATGAGCGCTCGTTGGCGCGATCGGTGTGCGACGAGTTCACGGCGACGGCCGAACCCTCGCCGGACGCGCGCTCGAGGTGGCGCACCTGGTCGGCCTGCAGCGCGATGAGCGGCGAGATCACGAGCGTGGGACCGTCCAGCAGGTGCGCGGCGACCTGGTACACGGCGGACTTGCCGTATCCCGTCGGCATCACGACCAGCACATCGCGTCCCGCGACGACCGCCTGGATCGCCTCGGCCTGCCCGGGCTTGAGCGCGGTCCATCCGAAGCGCTCGCGCGCGATCTCCTGCATCCTCTGCCTCAGTCCGGTCACGCGACTCCCCTGCTCGAATCGGACGTCCCAGTCTGGCGCACGATCGGAGGATCCGGCCGTCGCCGCCCGTGGGCTTGACGTGGAGCGCGCGGCGAGTCCTGCGACCCCCCGCCTGCGCGCGATGAGGGGCGACGTCACGCGACACGCCCTCCGCGGGACGAAAGGCTCCCCGCGCTTCCGCCCCGAGGGCAATACCCTGATCGCGAGCGCGCGGAGCGCGCGCCGGAAGGAGTCGTCGGATGTCCACCCCGCAGTCCAGCAGTACCTTCGCCGCGTTCTCGTTCGATTCCGCCGAGCTGACCAAGTCGGCGGTCAACACGATCCGCGTCGCGCTCGGCGTGACGGGCGTGCTCGCCCTCCTCGCGGGCATCTTCATCACGTTCTGGCCGAAGAACGCGGCCATCTTCCTCACCGTGCTGCTCGGCATCTACTTCGTGATCGCCGGGCTCGCCTACGTCGGCCTCGGCATCTTCTCGAGGGGCATCTCGGGCGGCGCCAGGGCGCTCGACATCATCCTCGGCGTGCTGTTCGTGATCGGCGGCGTGCTGATGCTGAGCAGCCCGAGCGACAGCGCCGTGGTGATCGGCATCTTCCTCGGCGTGCTCATCGGCATCCTCTGGATCATCGAGGGTGCCGTCGCGCTCGCCCAGTCCGGCAGCTCGTCGTCGAGGGGCTGGAGCATCTTCTTCGGCATCCTGAGCATCATCGCCGGCATCGTGCTGCTGTTCTCGCCGGTGTGGGGTGTCGTGATCCTGTTCTGGGTCCTCGGCATCGCACTCATCGTCCTGGGCATCGTCCAGATCGTTCGCGCGTTCACGTTCGGACGCGGCATGCAGCTGTCGAGCTGAGCCGTCCTCCTACGCGAACGGGGCCGGCGGATGATTCCGACCGGCCCCGTTCGCATGCGCCTCGCTGCGACTACTCGGGCGTGAATCCCGACGTGTCGCCGACGTAGCGCGTGTGGTCGGCGGGGATCGGCTCGACGGCGGCCGACGCCACCTCGGCGGCGAACTCCGCCACGTTGTACAGGCGACCGGCGTCCTCCTTGCGCGCGGCGATCGCGCCGGGGTTCGCACGTTCGAGCAGCGTGGCGGTGATCGTTCCCTCGATCATGTCGCCCGAGACGACGACGAACTCGACGCCCTTCGCGTCGAACTCCGTCAGTTTCGCGCGCAGGGCGTCCTCGCCGGCGCGCTTGGAGAGTGCGACCGGCTCGTACTCGGTCATGGTGGGAGTGGTGCGGATGAAGTGCGCCTGGTGGCTGGTCACGAAGACGATACGGGCGCCATCCGCGAGGTGCGGCAGCGCGTTGTCGACGACGTTGACCTGGGCGTCGCGGTTGAGGCGCATGGCGTAGTCCTCGCCCATGCCGGTCTCCATGCCGCCGGACGCGTTGAGCACGAGCACGTCGATCGGCCCGAGCTCGGCGACGGCCCGCTCGAACATGGCCTGCACCGAAGCGGCGTCGGTCAGGTCGGCGCCCACGGCGATCGCGCGGCCGCCTGCGGCGGTGATCTCGCCGGCGATCTTCTCGGCACGCGGCGCCTTGCTGCGGTAGTTGATCACGACCGCCGCCCCGGCCTCGGCGAGGTAGCGGGCGGTGTCGGCGCCGATGCCGCGGGAGGACCCCGTGACGAGGGCGACGCGACCGTCGAGCGATCCGGGTGCGAGCGGGTTGGTCACGATGGGCTCCTCATGTGGTGCGGATGTCGCGGGGGCGCGCTCCCGCGCGCCGCACCGAGACTACCAACTCCCCCGCCGGCGGGCCTGCCGCTGATAGGTTCGTGACAGGCCCCGAAGGAGTCGAATTGGATGTGCTGACGCAGTACGCGTGGATCGCCTGGGTCGTACTGATCCTGGTGTTCGCGACCATCGAGGTGTTCACCCTCGAGATGACGTTCCTCATGCTCGCGCTGGGCAGCGTGGCCGGGCTGCTCTCGGGCCTGCTGGGCATCCCGTGGTGGGCGCAGTTCCTCATCGCGGCCGTCGTCGCCGTCGCGCTCATCCTCGTGCTGCGGCCGCCGCTGCTGCGCCGGCTCCGTCGCGGGGGCGATCCGGCACGGAGCAACATCGACGCGCTCATCGGCGCCGACGGCGCGGTGCTCCGGACGGTGACCGCCTCGGGTGGACAGGTCAAGCTGCAGAACGGCGACGTGTGGACGGCGAGGCTGTCCCCGATCACCGAGCAGGCGGATGTCGCGGTGGGCGAGCGCGTGCTCGTAACCGGCATCGACGGGGCGACGGCGGTCGTCGTCCCGGTGGAGAGGAGCTCAGAGGCGTGAACGACGTCGGACCCATCATCACCGTGATCGCCGTCGCGGCGATCACGATCTTCGTGATCGTCGTCATCGCGAGGTCGATCCGGATCATCCCGCAGGCCTACGCCGGCGTGGTCGAGCGCCTCGGCCGCTACCACAAGACGCTCACGCCCGGTCTCAACATCCTCGTGCCGTTCATCGACCGCCTCCGGCCGCTCGTCGACATGCGCGAGCAGGTCGTGTCCTTCCCGCCTCAGCCGGTCATCACCGAAGACAATCTCGTCGTGTCGATCGACACGGTCGTCTACTTCCAGGTCACGGATGCCCGGGCCGCGACGTACGAGATCGCGAACTACCTCGGCGCCGTCGAGCAGCTGACGACCACGACCCTGCGCAACGTGGTCGGCGGACTCAACCTCGAGGAGGCCCTGACCTCTCGCGACAACATCAACGGCCAGTTGCGCGTGGTGCTCGACGAGGCGACCGGCAAGTGGGGCATCCGCGTGTCGCGCGTCGAGCTCAAGGCCATCGACCCGCCCCTCTCCATCCAGGACTCGATGGAGAAGCAGATGCGCGCAGAACGCGACCGCCGTGCGCTGATCCTCACCGCCGAGGGAACGAAGCAGTCCGCGATCCTCACCGCCGAGGGCGAGCGGCAGGCGGCGATCCTGAAGGCCGAGGGCGACGCGAAGGCCGCGGTGCTGCGCGCGCAGGGCGAGGCCGAGGCGATCCTCACGGTCTTCGACGCCATCCACAAGGGCGACGCCGATCCCAAGCTGCTCGGATACCAGTACCTGCAGATGCTGCCGCAGCTCGCCGAGGGCGCGTCGAACAAGCTCTGGATCATCCCGAGCGAGCTCACCGAGGCGCTCAAGGGCATCGGCCGCGCCTTCACGCCGAACGGCGACGCCATCGGCGGAACCGAATCGGGCGGCGTCCCACGACCCGGCGGGCTCGCCTGACCCCGACCCGCCGGTGACCTCGCACTGGTTCGAGCCGCCCCGGCCGCGGGTGCTCGCACACCGCGGGCTGGCGATCGACGTGCCCGAGAACACGCTCGCCGCGTTCGAACGGGCGGTTCGCGCGGGCGCGACCTACCTCGAGACCGACGTGCACGTCAGCGCCGACGGGGCCGCCGTGCTCGCACACGATCCGACCCTGAAGCGCGTGGCCTCGCGGCCCGAACAGGTCTCGAGGCTCACGGTCGATGAGCTCCGACGCGTCGACCTCGGCGGCGGCCACGCGTTCGGCACGCTCGACGAACTGCTCCACGCGTTTCCCGAGGCGCGCCTGAACATCGACGTCAAGACGGATGCCGCGGTGCCCGCCGTGATCGAGGCGATCCGCCGTGCGGACGCCGCCGACCGCGTCCTGCTCACGTCGTTCTCGGACGCCCGCCGTCGACGCCTCGTCGCCGCACTCCCCCGGGCCGCCACGTCGGCCGGTCAGGCGACCGTGCTCCGGGCGCGCGCGGCCTCCGTCACCCGCAATGCGGCGCTCATGCGACGCGCGACGGCGGGGCTCGGCGCGTTGCAGATCCCCGAGCGGCTGGGGCGGATCGCGGTGCTCTCCCCCGCACTGCTCGCCGCGGCGCACGCGGCCGGCGTCGAGGTCCACGTGTGGACCGTCAACGACGAGGCGGACATGCGGCGCCTGCTCGCCCTCGGCGTCGACGGCCTCGTCACCGACCGAGCCGACGTGGCCCTGCGGATCATCTCGGAAAACTGAGAGTTCCCCGGCAAAACATCAGGCCGCGGAAAGAAGATGCCCAGCTTGATCGTTTATACCTGATGAACGATCGAGAGGAGTACGCCATGGCGGACCGGAGCCTTCGGGGCATGCGAATCGGCGCGCAGAGCCTGCAGAGCGAGGACGGCGTCGTCTTCGCCGACCGTGCCGAGTACACATACCAGTGCGAGACGTGCGGTCGCGACACGACCATGGTGTTCTCGACCGAGGCCGAGATCCCCGAGACGTGGGAGTGCCGCCACTGCGGCAACTCCGCCGTGCTGCTCGTCGACTCCAAGCCCGTCGAGATCGATCGCTCGGGCGAGAAGGTCGCTCGCACGCACTGGGACATGCTGCTCGAGCGCCGCACCCGCGCCGAGCTCGAGGAGATCCTCCAGGAGCGACTGAACTACCTGCGGGCCCGTCGCGGCCAGCAGAAGATCGGCGCCTAGGTCGCCGTTCCCCCGTCGACGCCCCGCTCGGACCCGCTCCGACGCGGGGCGTTCCGCATCCCTCCGCGAACCCCGGCCGCGACGAGTCCGGCGAGGGCGCCGAACCCGATGAGGGTCGGGATGACGCCGCCGAGCGCGACCGAGGGCGTGATGCCCGTTCGCAGCTCGACATCGGTGACCATGGCGCCAGCCTCGTACGCCGGAAGCGAATCGATGGTGCGACCGGACGGGTCGATGACCTGGCTCGTGCCGACGGTCGAGATGTTGACCACCGAGCGCCCCGTCTCGATCGCGCGGAGCCGCGCGATCGCGAGCTGCTGCTGGTTCTCATCCGTGCCGCGGAAGTCCGCGTTGTTGGTCTGCAGCAGGTAGACCTCTGCGCCGTCGCGGGCACCCTCCCAGATCACGCCGTCGTAGATCACGTCGAAGCAGATGGCGAGTCCGGCCACGGTGCCGTCGAGATCGAAGACCGGCGGTTCGGTCCCGGGCGAGTAGCCGCGCTGGACGAGGCCGGTGAGCTCGGGGACGATCGCCTCGTAGAACCACCGGTCTGGGATGTACTCGCCGAACGGAACCGGGTAGCGCTTCGAGTACCGGTCCACCGCGCCCTCCCCCGCCTTCCACAGCAGCGAGGTGTTGTAGAACCGCTCCTCGTCGGCCTCCTCGTCGATCGTGACGGTGTTGAGGATCACGGGGGCGTCGAGCCGTTCGCTCAGGTCGTCGAAGACGCGAGCGGCGTCGGCGCTCCGTGTCGGGTCGATGTCGGATCCGCCCTCGGGCCACAGCAGCACATCGACACCCGGTTCGTCGAGGATCGGCTCGGTCGCATCGAGCTGCGCCGCGAGCACGTCGCCCTGGGATCGTTCATCGAAGTACCCGGATGGGCCGTTCCCCTGCACGCTCGCCACGCGCAGCTTGCCGGTCGGGCTCGTCTGCCAGGACGGAACCACGATCGCCACGACGAGGAGCGCCGCGACCGGGATGCCGGTGCGCAGGTCGCGCCATCCGCGGATGCGCACCCACTCGATGACGCCCGCGACGATCGCCACCATGACGAAGCTCAGACCCGAGAAGCCGACCCACGACACCACATCGGCGAACGGGCTCTCGGACTGGCTCAGCGCGGCCCGGCCCCACGGGAAGCCGGTGTACGGCAGCGTGCCCGACGCGGTCTCGCGCAGCACCCACAGCCCCGCCACCAGGAGCGGCAGCAGCACGAGCTGCGACCAACGGGAACGGGTCGCGCGCGGCATCCAGCGGTATGCGAGCGCGATCAGCACGGCGCCCCCAGCGACGAAGAGCGACTCGAGGATCGACAGCGCGAGCCACGGGATCGGACCGAGGTACAACGACGTCCACGACACGTGCGTGAGGTAGAACGCGAGACCGAACACCAGGCCGACGTGGAAGGCGGCCCAGGAGGATCGGCCGATCAGGCTCACGAGCGCCATGGCGATTCCGACGAACGCGAGCGGCCAGACGCTCGCGCCCGGGAAGCCGAGGTCGTAGACGAACCCGCCGAGCGCCGAGACGAGCAACGCCGCCCAGAGCGGAAGCGGCAGCAGGGTGCGGGAGGGGACGCGGGCGCGCACGGACGCCGCGTCATCGGGCCGTGGCGGAGCCGCGCTCACGCCGCCGCCCCGTACGCCACCACGCCGCGGCGGACGGCGTCGATCGCGGCGCGTGCGGTGGCGCCGAGCTCGGCCTCCGCCACGATCGACACCTGGTCGAGCAGGTCGATGACCTGCTTGGCGAGCCGGACGAAGTCGCCGGCCGCGAGCTCGGTGTCGGCGAGGATCGCGCCCAGGCCGACGCCGCGCGCCCAGGCGTGCATCGCCGACGCGAGGGCCGGCGATGGCTGCTCGCTGCCCGGCAGCCGGTGATCGCGCTCGACGTCGTCGAGCTCGCTCCACGCGTCGGTCGTGCGCTCGAACGCCTCGCGGAACGGCCCCTTCGGCAGCCGGAACTGCATCCCGCGTTCGTCGCGTCGCGGCTCGTAGACGAGCGCGACCGCCATCGCGGCGATCGACGGCACGTCGAGCC